>NZ_CP013950.1:0-1345000 GCF_001553895.1 Bacillus sp. SDLI1
AGAAACTAACAGAAAACCAATGAAAGAGTTTATTAGAGAGGTTGAACAATACCCCAATCTTAAAGAAACAGCTCTGAAAATTGAAGGATTAACTAATAAACGGTCTTCTCACGCAGCTGGAGTTATTATCTTTAACAATGAATATACAAAGTCGAATGCAATGATGAAAACTCCTAAAGGAGCTTTTATTACACAGTTTAATATGGGTGATAGTGAAGCCATGGGCTCAGTAAAGTTTGATCTTCTGACCATTGAGGCTTTAGATAAGATTCGAGTAACTTTAGACCAATTAATCGAAAACAAAGAAATTGAATGGCAAGGAAATTTAAAGGAAACATACAAGAAATACATTCATCCAGACGTAATTGAATATGAAGATCCAAGGCTGTGGGAAATGGCTGGTAATGGAGAGGTAATGGATTTGTTCCAGTTTTCGACCGAGGTCGGCCACCAATCTGTGATTAAAGTTAAACCCAAAAGCCTGCTTGAGGCGGCAGTTACAAACTCTTTAATGCGTTTAATGTCTGATGGCGAAGAGCAACCTGTTGACACATATGTAAAGTATAAGAACAATATGTCACTATGGTATGAAGAAATGCGCAATTATGGACTAAGCAATGCTGGGATAAAGGTGGTTGAACGATATTTAAAAGACATTTATGGAGTTGCTGATACTCAAGAAGTTGTCATGCAAATGGTAATGGATAAAGATATAGCTGGTTTCGATATTAAGGAGTCAAATTATTTAAGAAAATCCATAGCAAAGAAAAAAGAAGATGTATTAAAAGAAGTTCAGAACTTATTCTTCAAGAAAGGGAAGGAAGTTGGTGCGTCAGACGCTCTTTTGAATTATGTATGGAATGTTCAATTTAAAAGACAGTTTGGCTACAGTTTCAGTCTACTTCATACTTTAGCGTATTCCATTATTGCGTTACAGGAATTGAACTTAAACTATCGATATAACCCTTTATACTGGAATACAGCCTGTTTGACAGTTAACAGTGGAGGTGTTGAAAATGACGAAGAAACAGAAGACAAAGATGGAAATAAGAAGACTCAGAAAAGCGACTATGGGAAAGTTGCTTCGGCTATAGGAAGCATACGCCATCGAGGTATAAAGGTTGATTTACCGGATGTTAATAAAGCTGGTTTTGGTTTTAAAGCAGATATTCAAAATAACTCAATTATCTTTGGAATGAAAGGCATGAATGGAATTGGAGATGAAATAGTTCACCGAATAATTTCAAATAGGCCATACGAATCCTTTGAAGAATTCCTTGATAAATTATTCTATACAGGAAAAATCAAAAAAGGCCAAGTAATTCAATTGATTAAGGGAGGCTGCTTTGATACCTTTGATGACCGAAAAGAAATCATGAAAAAGTACATCACAATAATTGCCGAACCTAAAAAGAAATTAACCATGGCAAATATAGGTATGATGTTAGAAAACGATTTGATTCCTGAACAATTTGCTTTAGAAGTTAGGTGCTTTAAATTTAAAGAATATATTTCAAAGAAAGTCTTTAAGACAATCGAATCGCCTAAAGATAAGCTTTATTTATTAGATGATGCAGCGTCTGAGTTCTTTAATCAAAACTTTGATGAAAATTGTGTGGTGGATTTTCACAATGAACATCTTATAATCTCAGAGAATGCATTTAAAAAAGAATATGACAAAAAGATGACTGCATTAAAAAAATGGTTGGGAACTGATGAGGCTCTAAATCTTTTAAATCGAAGACTACTCAATAATGAGTGGATTAAATATGCTAGCGGTACATATGGCAAATGGGAAATGGATTCATTGAGCTATTATTATACCGATCATGAGCTTTCTGGTGTTAACTTTGCTAAATATGACATTGTTGATTTTTATGAGCTACCAGAAGAGCCGGTTAAAGGGAAACCATATCAATGGAGAGGAAGAACTCTCTATGAATATGAGACAACTCGGATTGTAGGAACTGTACTAGATAGGGATAAAAACAAACATACAATCACACTCCTTACACCTACAGGGGTGGTAACAGTTAAACAGTGGGCAGGTAGCTTTGGACATTATAATAAACAGATTTCTCGACCTGTCGCCTGGGGCAAGAAAGAGGTTGTTGAGAAGTCTTGGTATACCAGAGGAACTTTGCTCATGTTCACTGGATTCAGAAGAGGCAATAACTTTATTCCTAAAGTATATAGGAACAGTATCTATAGTCACACGGTCTGTAGAATTGATCATGTTGATAGTGAAGGCAATATTAGTTTAACAACTAAAAGAGCTGAGGCATAGTAAGGCATAGGAGGCAGGATTATCAATAAAAATTTTATGAATAAAAATAAAATAAAATCACACATTTTCAAGTCCGTTTATGGTATGATGATTTTAATACCCTTAACCACTTTTTCTTATATAAGTTATGAGCAGCATTTACATAAAACAGAGGGAAATGAAGACTCAATAAAAGAATCATTTTATAAGAAGCCTAGACAGATTAGGATCCCATCAAGTGAGAATATTGTCTTACGGCTATTTAAAAAAGCTCAAACGAACAAAGAACAACAATTAAAAAGGCATACAGAGAAGATTATCTCAGCAAAACTCATTAAACCTAAGCAAAGTAAGAAAAGGCACATGAGAGGAGGTGAGACGGCAAAGCATACAGTTTTTAAGAGTGAAAATAAAATAAATAAGAAAGAAAATAAACTGCCGGCAACAAAGAAAACCATCCAAGTTAAGCTAAGTGCTTATATTGCACACTGCCAAGAAGGATGTACAGGGACAACCAGAACAGGTGTTGATGTCACTCAATCAATCTATTACAAAGGGTATCGTGTTATAGCAACTGATCCAAGTATTATTCCTTTGAATTCAATTGTTGAAGTAAGCATTGGTGGGAAAACTTTTAAGGCAATTGCAATTGATACTGGAGGCGCAATTGTTGGAAATAAAGTGGACTTGCTCGTAGCAACCGAGCGTGACGCAATTAATTTTGGCAAGCAAAATGGGACAATCTCGATTATTAGTTAGGAGGCGGTTAATTACCGAAGTTTTGGTCTTATCCAGAAGGGTTAAAAGTCATCATAAATGAGAATGCAAAGAACGCTTGTCCTCATCATGTGGGACGGGAAGGGAAAATTATTGAGTTGCTTCACTCTGCTACATATGATTACGCAGTCAGTGATGAAACAGGTGATATTACATTCTTCAAGGAGCATGAATTAAATCCAGCTAAAGGAGGTTAATTGTATGTTTAAAAAGGGAGAGAAGGTGATTGCAGGTTTCACAGGAGAGATTGGTGTTGTTGCACAAGTTGATAAAGGATATGAGCAATTGGAAGTTGAGTATCCAGATGGCTCATATAGAGTGATTGGCTTTAGCAATGTAAGAAGGGTGGAAGATAAATGACGATGATAATTTTAGAAGGCACTGACTGCTGCTACAAATCAACAGTAGCAGATAAGCTAAGCAAAGAACTCGGCTATCCGGTGCTAAAGGGATCCAGCTTTGAATTGGCCAAGAGCGGTAATGAGAAGCTTTTTGAACACTTTAACAAGCTGGCCGATGAGGACAATGTAATTATTGATAGATACATATATTCAAATTTGGTTTATGCGAAGAAGTTCAAGGATTACTCAATCTTAACGGAAGAGCAGCAAAGAACAATCGAGAAGAAGATTAGAGATAAAGCCAAGGTGATTTACTTATATGCTGATGCCAAGGTTATTAAGCAGCGTTTACGGGAACGTGGTGATGAATACATAAATGATCGTGATATTGAACCGGTCTTAGAGTTATACCGAGAAGTAATGAGCGATGTAGGATTACATACATATTCGTGGGATACAGAACAATGGGATAGTGAAGAAATTGGTGAAGGCATTATTCATTTGATTGGATAACTCAAGACAAACGGCTATAAAACGAAAGGGGATTAATGAAGATGATTGCAGTGAATGGAAAGAAAGTTGAATTTACAGAGTTCCCAAATGGAGAATTAAACTTAAATCACAAAAGCATTGATGTACTGGCGAATTCGGATTCAGCTACTAATGTAGGTTTTAAATTTGAAAATAATACTGACTTGATAAAACTGATGTTTGTTAAAAGATACTTAGACCAACTAAAAATTAAAACTACCAGTTTGAGTATTTCATATATGCCGTACAGCAGAATGGATAGGAGTGAGAACGGTTCACCATTTACTCTGAAATACGTTGCCCAGTTTATTAATGAATTAGGATTTTCAGAGATCGAAGTATACGAACCACATTCTGATGTAACGACTGCACTTTTAAACAGAGTGCAACCAAATTTTATTAATTTTAATTTGATTAATTTAGTTAAAAGAATTGTGAGGTTTGATGAGAACAAAGATTATTTGATGTTTCCAGATGCAGGTGCAAGTAAAAGATACAGTAGGATGAAAGCTAAAAACGTCCTTGTAGGACACAAGCATAGAGATTTTGAAACAGGTGAAATAAAAGGGCTGGAGCTTGTTGGAGACATCAGGGGAGCGAATGGACGCCAAGTAATAATTGTAGATGACCTTTCATCCAGAGGCGGTACTTTTGTCCATAGCTCAAAAAAATTACGTGAACATGGTTTTTCTAATGTGTTCTTATTAGTAGCTCATGCAGAGAACACAATCTTCAAAGGTGAACTATTTAATCACATTGACACTGTCTTCACTACAGATAGCATTTTAACCGAACAAAACAATTGGGAAAATAAAAAATATGAGTCAAAGCTAAAAGTATACAATATTTGAACAAATAAAAACCAAACCTAATAACACGATAGAGAGGATCGATTCGATGAAAAAAACACCTGCAACATTATTAGCTGACTTTTATAAATTGAGCCATCGTGAACAATACCCTGAGAAAACAGAAAGCGTGTATTCAACTCTAACTCCACGTAGTAATAAATATTTTCCGAGAGCTAATAAAATTATTGTTTTTGGTGTTCAGGGGTTTGTGAAAAAATATCTAATTGAGTATTTTAATTACCATTTCTTCAGAAGGCCTAAACAGGAAATTGTAAATGAGTATATGAGAATTGTTAAAAATGCACTTGGGAAAGAAAATCCTGATACAAATCATATTGAAGAACTACATGATTTAGGCTACTTGCCAATTAAGATTAGAGCACTTAAAGAAGGTTCTCGTGTACCCATGAGAGTTCCACTTTTAACAATTGAAAACACAGATAAAAGGTTCTTTTGGCTAACAAATTATTTGGAGACAATCCTCTCAACAGAGACTTGGCAGCCTATGACTTCTGCAACTATTGCATATCAGTATAAAAAAATATTAGACAAGTATGCGTTGAAAACAGTGGGAGATACGGAAGCTGTAAGATTTCAGGGACATGATTTTTCAATGCGCGGAATGTCGTCTTTAGAATCCGCGCAAACAAGTGGAGCAGGTCATTTACTAAGCTTTAATGGCACAGACACTATTCCTGCCATTACATATTTAGAAGAATATTATGATGCAGATGTAGAGAAAGAGCTAGTGGGCTCGTCAATAAGTGCAACTGAGCATTCAGTCATGTGCTCCTATGGAGATAAAAATGAGTTTGATTTATTCAAACATCTTATGACCAGCGTATATCCAAGCGGATTCTTTAGTGTGGTATCTGACACCTGGGATTTTTGGAAAGTAATTGGAGAATATCTCCCTAAACTTAAAAAAGAGGTAATGAGTCGAGAGGGGAAAGTTGTAATTCGCCCTGATAGTGGAGACCCCGTTTTAATTTTGATTGGTGATCCTAATGGAGAAACAGAACTTGAACGTAAGGGATTAATCGAATGTCTATGGGATATATTTGGAGGGACTGTGACCAGGAAGGGTTACAAACTCTTAGATTCGCACATAGGAGCAATATACGGAGACTCAATTACGTTAGATCGTTGTGAGCGAATTGTGGAGGGGTTGGAAGCCAAGGGCTTTGCAAGTACAAATGTTGTGTTTGGAATTGGCAGCTATACGTACCAATACAACACTAGAGATACATTTGGTTTTGCCGTAAAGGCTACTCATGCCATCGTTGACGGGGAAGAAAGAATGTTATTTAAGAATCCAAAGACTGATGACGGGACAAAACGAAGTCAGCGGGGTCGAGTTGCTGTTATCAGTGAAAACGATGAACTTACTCTCATTGACGGGTTAACTATCCAAGTTTATAACTCTGAATTTAAAAATCAAGATCAAATGGAGGACGTATTTATCGACGGTAAGCTAGTGAGAGACCAATCTCTACAAGATATTAGAAAAAGAATCAATGACTAATTAAAATATCTCTTTTATAGAGAAAGGGGAGACCGTAATGGGTTACAGACATTATATGTATAAAATAAGCAAGGAACTTGTAAACGAAATAAAGTCAATGAACTACGATGAATTGTCCAAAAAGTTCGAGTTAACAGGAGAAGAGGGTTATTTCTATATCGGTAATCTGCCTAAAGAAGAAATTTGGGAGTTTGGGAAGTTGTATTGGGATGATACAGCCGACCGTATTTATTCAAAGGGGCACCCCCTCTTTGAAAAAGAAGAAGTTATGAATGAACTATCGGATTATGTTCCATATATTGTTGGTAAAGAAGGGCTTATAGAAGCTATTGAAATTTATAAAAACAAAGTCATTTCAATGTACGAGAACTTACTTATTGATGATAAAAATGGAACTGCTTCAGTAAAACAAGAGCAACATATCAAGAACAACTTATCTGAGTGGACAAGAGGATGGGCGTTAAATACGGATATTAATGATTCATGGCTTACATCTTCTTGGAAATACGAATACAGCATTTTTGAGCTGGTCAGGTTATTAAAAACCATAGATTTTGAGAAAGAGACGATATTATTTTACGGTTGGTGATCTAAATAAAAGATCAATTTAAAGAGAAAAAGGAGTTGGATTATTGGAGTTGAACAAGCTTTTCAATGAAAATTGTTTAAGTAATGAACACAATAAAGGAATGAATCGTGTTCCAGATAAAACAATTGATTTGATTATATGCGATCTACCATATGGTGTAACAAATCAAAATAAGTGGGATGAAATTTTGCCTTTGGATGAGCTATGGAAACAATACAAAAGGGTTATTAAAGACAATGGCGCAATTGTTTTAACAGCTGTAAAACCTTTTTCTTCATTGCTTATTGCGAGCAACCCTAAGATGTACAGATACGATATAATATGGGAGAAAAATAAAAGCACTGGTTTTTTGAATGCTAAAAAAATGCCATTGAGATCACATGAGGAAATCTTAGTTTTTTATAAAAAATTACCGACTTATAATCCACAGAAAACAACTGGGCATAAGTCTGCAAATACGTATACAAAGCACACGAGTGATGGAACAAACTACGGAGAAACAAAATCAGGAATATCAGGTGGCGGACAAACTGACAGATACCCAACAAGTGTTTGGAGAATACCTGTAATGAATAACGATGATCCCAGAAAGTTTCACCCAACTCAAAAACCCGTAGAGCTTTACGAAAAAATTATTAAAACATATTCAAATGAAGGCGACACTGTTTTAGATAATTGCAGTGGAGCTGGAACGGCAGCGATTGCCTGTATAAACACAAATAGGAATTACATTTGTTTTGAATGGAATAAAGACAATCCTGATCAATATTATGGACGTTCATTAGAATGGATTAAGGAGCATGAGCAGCAAGTATTCCAAACTGTATAAAATTTGTCTTTTAAAGAGTAAAAATAAAATATAAGAGGTGAAGTCTACAGTGAACTATCCAGAAAGCTTAAAAGAGGAAGCCGAAAAAATTAAAGATGAAGTAAGAAGTGGAAAATTAGACGAGGAGAAAATAAAAGCGATTGCTAAGTCTGCAGTTGAACTTTTAAGATCCGAAGAGAAGAGGCAAACATATTATGCAGAAGTTGCTGGAGCGATTGCTGCAAACCTAGATGAGTTTTTCAAGTCTTACCTAAAAGAGGATTAATACAACAGGATAAAAAGAAAGGATAAAGGGATGTTTATTGAAAAGGTACTATGTTAGATGTAAAGATCACAAAGGCGAAAACGCGTCTTTGGTAATTGAAGCAACATCTGTAGAAGAGGCAAAACGAAAGGCATTAGACGTACATAAGGTAAACACTGTTTATAACGTTAGTATTGGTGAAGGAAGAGGGGCTAATTACCTTCAAAGAAAACATTCACCTTACATAAAGAATAACAATGGGAAACCTATAATCATATTCTCGTAGAGGAGGTATCGGAGTAATTAGGGATATTGCCAAGGATATTATTAATAATGACGTTGATGAGATTGAGGAGATATTAGATAAGCTTTGGGTTTATTTAGAGAACAATTTAAGGCCAGAGGATAACCATATATGGAAAAGGTGTGATTCGGATATTTTGGCTGCAACAGTACAGCTAAGAAAGTTAAAAGAAACTTTTTAAGAATAAAAATAAAATAGTTATTGATTGTTTGGGAGAATGCGAGTATATTAGAAATATAAGAATTGAGGTGATGCATTGGAGTGTGTTAAATGCAAGGATCACATTGGCGAGATTGTTTATTACATAAGAATAACTGACAACAAAGAATACAAGGAATTCCCGGTACATAAAGAATGCGGAGAAGCAATCAAGAAAGAATGCATTGAGAATTGCAAAGACATGAAATTAGAAAAGACATTGTATTACTTGCAGTTATTTTAAGAATGAAAATAAAATATTCCTTTTATCGAGAGTGGGGAGATGCTAAATGGATAAATTAAAAGTTTGTTTACATAAAAAAGGTGCTCATACGTTAGAAAGAACTGTGAATGGAGACTGGATATTGGATTCAAAACCAATTACTCAGGATCAAGCAATTAATGAATTAGTTGAAGCGGTTAGTGATTTAGGATATTGGTGCCAAGTAGCAAAGGATGTTTTAGATAAAGAAGACTTTAATGCAGTTCAAGAGGCATACGAATACAAAGAGGAGCTGTAAATGACTAGATCAAGATTAAACGGTTACTGGGATAACAAGCTGGATGCCAACGAAACAGTTTATGTTGAGAAGGTTTATAAGAAAGGATATGTAACTGGATTTAAGTATTTACAAGTTGGTGAGAAAGAAGTTGCATCTCCATTTAGGGCTACATATGAAGAGTTAGAGGGAAATTATAATCAACGTAAATATTCATAATTTCCCGGGCAAGCGCAGTATACGACAAATCAAAACAAATAATGTCTTTAGGTGATAAACAAAAAAGGAGCATAGAGCATGGAAACATTAGATGCACCAATATACGAGATTAAGCAAGAAAGCGATTGGTATAAAACTGAGAAGAAACGAAGAGAAGATATTAACAAATTCTTTGATGAATTCGAAGCAACATACGGAATCAAGGATGGTTTTTCGTTTTATCATTCTGAGTATTTCGGGGTTCGTGCAGGAACAGAAGCATATGACCTCTTTAAAGATGAAGTGGTGAAAAACCCCACAAAATCTGGCTTCTATGCATTTAAAAAACGTTCTAAGTATTTCACAGACATAAGGTCTATGTTAGAGAAAATAGAAGAGGCAAATCCTTTCAAAGGCCATGATGTGTTCGGGAGAAATAATATAACTGCAAGCCAGTGGGTAGGTGATAGATGGTTTTTTGGTGTAAGAGATGAGAAACGTGTAAACGGTGAGGAAGCTTTAGCTATCGACTTCAAAGATTATCTTAAAATTATCTTGGAGAGATTAGGTTAAAATTCAATTTTTAACGTGAAAGGAGCAACTGAAATGCAGGATAAATTAACTTCAGCAGTTCGCTTTATTGAGGTCAATCGGGATGAAATGGGTGACAAGAAATCACTAAACATGCTTTTAAAAGCCTTAAAGAAAATCATCAATGAGGGAGAAAAATGAGGTTTCACATACTTGAAGAGAAACAAATGAGGGACATCGGTTTTACAGATCACTTGAAATCAAAGTGGTACTTCATAAAATCAATTCAGCCTAACATTACTTTTAATTTAACAATACATAAAAACAGTCTCAAAGGTGAAATTGATATTTTAAATGAAAGATGTTTGCAGCCATATGATTATCAGTACTACATGAATGCTTATACAAGAGAAAAACTTGAATTTACACATATCATACATGATAAAGTCCAAGAAATTATGTCCTACTTAATTGAAGAGGGAATTATCTCAGATTACACATTAGGAAGTTACATTTAAGGAGGTGAATAAGTGGGGCGACATAAAGCAACATTTGAAGGGAAGATAGTTAAGAAAAGTTGGAGGTTAGGCCTGTGTGATGCTCTTGTTCCAATTGAGCAGCAATGTGAATATCAGTCATTTTTTGAAGGGGTTATCGACTTAGACCCAATTGAAGTCGGAGGTAAAGTTTATATCCCTGGGTTTAATGAATATGTAGTCGTAACAGACAGGCAGCGGAATATAAGGAATGAATGGATATACCAAACTGACAAGGTAATTAAAACGATTGAAGATAAAGAGAGCCTTGAAAAAGCAATTCAAAAACAAGAAAAAATAGAGAAATTTAATCAGCAACTTAAACAAGATTATGAACGCTTTAAACAGCAAGAAGAAAAACGTAAAACTTCCTGGTGGAAGAGGCTAGCTCAAAAAGATTAAAGGAGAGATATTTATTGAATAAGGATGCAAAAGATATTTGGAACGGTTTCTTTATCGGATCAGGTTCTCTAATTGTAGTTGGGTTACTCATTTTTGTTGAAGCATTGACTATGTCACTAGTTGTTTATTACGGATTGAATCTTGTGCTAAATCCATTGCTTATTGATACATACAATATTCAAAATGTTCATGTCACTTTACCTCATGCATTTGTTATCGGTGTGTTACTCAATATATTTGTCAAAGGTGTAAAACAGTCAGACCAAGACAAAAACGAAAACATCTTCAAGAAAGCAGGAAAGTCTTTACTGTATTCAGCTTTTGCGTTGATCGTTCTGTATGTGAGCACACTGTTTATCTAACGAGGAGAAATTCACATGAACTTAAATACATGGAGGGTGATGTTATGGAATTAACAAAGAAGATTACAACGGCTAGAGGTACATATGAAATTAAATTATCCGTTAAAGAAGGGGAAGTTTTACGATGGCACATTTTAGAATGGGAGGTTAAGGATTTTATTACGAAAAATCCATTAGCTGCAGGCACTGAAGTTCCGGGGTTAATCATATACACAGGTTTAAGAAAATGGAGTCTAATTGAACAAGTTAAAAAAATTATTGGAAAAGTAGAAGCAGATGAATTGCGACAGAAGGAAAAGAACGAGGATATTGAAGAATTTAATGACTGGAACGGAGTTCTTGTTTAATCGGTTAAAAGTTTTATTTTAAACCAATTTTGCAAAAGGAGAGTCAGATATGATTTTAAAAGAAGTCTCTGTTTATAAAGAAAAATTTAATAATTATTTACCGAAGGAAACGAAAATTGTCCTTCACTGCCAGAACATTGAAGCTGTTGAGGATGAGGACAAAATCATAATAAACACTGGTAAGGATTCATTAGCTTTTAAAGTGTTTGGTTTAGACGGAACACATACAGACCCATTGAAAATGAAATTGACAAGCTATGAGGGAGAAATAAAAGTGGTCAAGGTGAACGTAGATAAAATTAAATTTAATACAGATGGAGACTTGGCAGTTAAATTAGAATTTAAAGCACTTAATTCATTAGGGGGCGACATCGGCGAACCTGGAATTTATTCATTACATTAAAAGGATGATTTTAAAGGGATAAGGGGGGAAGACGTAATGGCTTATGATGAGATCAATGGGAAATTAATTAATCCTAAAGTTAGTGATGTAATTAAAGCGTTGCAAGACCAACTTGATTTTAATGGAGATACGCTAATTAAATTCAGGATTGATGGTGAAGAAACAAGTAATGAAATTCAATTAGATCCATATAAAAATGTTCTTGTGTTGCATTTAGAGGAAGTTTAAGGAGGAAAGCTACATAGACACATTTGATTTTATCGGATGTCATTATAAACACTATAAAGGTGGCATTTACAAGGTTATTGGAGAGGTCATTCACACTGAAACAGAAGAAAAGCTGGTTACATATGAAGACCAAGACGGTGTTCTTTGGGCAAGACCTAAAGAAATATTCTTTGGAAAAGTGATTATTGATGGCAAAAAGATTAAGAGATTCACAAAAATAGATTAGGAGTTGACGAAATATGATGAAATTCTTTGAGGTAAGTGATCCATATTACGCATTAATCAAGGCAAATACAAAGGAAGATGCAATAAAAACTTATATTGAAGGAGTTGCAGATGACGAAGAGAATCTTAGCAAAGAAATGCAGGAAGTTTCATTAGAACATGCAGTAAAAGCCTACATTCATAGAACTGGATTTGAACAAGGATTCTTCTTTAAAGATGAGATTACAAACCATTTAAAAGGCAGAGAAGAAGGTATAGTTGTAATGGATGGACATTTACTGTAAGAGAATAACTCTATAAAATCACAGTTTCATAGGAAGGGGAAATAAAATGAGTGCAGCAAGAAAGTGGAGAGATCTTAGAAGCAAATTAATTGGTTATAAGGTCTATGGTAAGTTCAATGATGTTGTTATTGACCATATTCTCAATGATATGGATAAGTTAGACGTAAGACATGACAAAGATAAAAACAAAAAATAAAGAAAAGGGAGTTGTGGAATGGGAGCTGCTAAACAGTTATACGTTAAGCGCAGTCACTTTGTAACCTTGGATGAAGCAAAAGAAAATACGCAAGTACATATGAAAAATGGTGGTTCATACACTGCTTTAAAAGGAGAACTGATTGCGACCAATCTAGAAGGGGATCAAATGGTTATCACGCAAGAGCAGAAGGATAACTACATTCCAGTACCGATGACAGAGCTATCAGAATATGAAGCTCAAATGGCCAAAGGCTATGCTGAGATGGCTGAGATCAATTTAGAAATATCTGAAGCATTCCATCATGCTGAAAATGAAGCAGAAACAACAACGAACAGCTTAGTTAACGGGGAATATAAAGAATATTGATTATTACATATGAAAGCAAGACAGGTAACGTGAAAAGATTTGCTCAAGCACTGCAAAGGGAGTTAAACTTCGACATCATTGAAATTACAGATGACTTAATTGTTGAAGAAGAATTCATACATATTACATATACGATAGGCTTTGGGGAAGTACCTGAAAGGACTTTGAATTTTATTATTAAGAATAAAAATAAAATAAAAGGAGTTGCTGTGAGTGGTAACAGGGTTTGGGGTGATAACTATGGTTTAGCTGGAGATAAGCTTTCAGCTAAGTTCCACGTACCATTGTTATCAAAGTTTGAACTAAGTGGAACAAAACAAGACTTGCAGAAGATTAATCGGGAGGTACAACTTATTGACAAACACAATACCAAAGTGGATCAAGCTCAATAACGAAATCATGATTCAGAAAGACGGGAAGTTTCAATTTGGCAAGGATAAGGAGGCCGTACACAGTTACTTTGTTGATTACATTAATCAAAATACAGTCTTTTTCCATGACTTAAAAGAGAAACTGGATTATCTGATTAAAAATGATTATTACGAAGAAGAATTCTTGGATCAATATACATTTGAGCAGATTAAATCGATTTATAAGATTGCTTACAGTTACAAATTCAGGTTCCCTTCTTTCATGAGTGCCTTTAAGTTCTACAATGACTATGCATTGAAGACTAACGACAAAACAAAGATCCTGGAAAGGTACGAAGATCGTGTCTCAATTGTAGCTTTGTACTGCGCTGACGGTGATTACGAGAAGGCTGTTGAGGAAGTACACACTATGATGAAACAAGAGTATCAGCCGGCAACGCCTACTTTCCTTAATGCAGGTCGTAAGCGAAGAGGAGAAATGGTGAGCTGCTTCCTACTTGAAGTGGGAGACAGTTTGAATGATATTTCACGGGCGATTGATATTTCAATGCAATTGTCTAAAGTGGGTGGTGGCGTAGCGCTTAATCTAAACAAATTACGAGCCAAGGGTGAAGCGATTAAAGACGTAGAGAATGCAACTAAAGGTGTCGTAGGTGTTATGAAGCTATTGGACAATGCTTTTAGATATGCAGACCAAATGGGTTGATTTGGCCCCTTTCGTCAGTAATGGCGATCGAAAACCTCTTTAATTCATGGGAACTCCTCAGATGGTTTGGGTCAATCACAAGCCAATATAAAGGGGGACAATCATGAGCGAAGCAAGACGACCGCATAACAAGTTAGATATTGATGACGATTTTATTCGCGAAAATTATAGTTCAATGACTGCAAAAGAAATAGGAGAAAAATTGGGCGTGTCTAGAGAAGCAATTAATCACCGTGTAATAAAGATGGGGCTAAGGAAAACACAAATTCCCTTTGTTTTATTGAAGGGAGAGGTAGTTACTCCAATTGCTGATTTTCCTGGGTACGGAATTACAAATCATAGTAGAGTGGTTAATTTGAAAAAGAAGACTGTTTTAAAGACTAAGATTGATGGTCAAGGGTATGCAAAAGTGATCTTATATAAGGAAGGCAAGCAAGTCGGTAGACGTGTGCATAGATTGGTTGCGCTCAACTTTATACCTAATCCCGAAAATTTACCTTATGTAAATCATATTGATGGAAACAAAGCGAATCCAAAGCTCTCAAATTTAGAGTGGGTTACACCAAAAGGAAATGCTCAGCATGCTTTAAAACATGGACTGCTTTTGATTGGAGAAAAAAGCCCAAAGGCTAAAATCACTGAACTTCAAGCACTGTCAATTTTAAATGATTTTAAAAGTGGTAAGTCCATTAAAGAACTCTCTGAAATACATACATATGCGAGTAAAACAATCATTAAAAAAATCTGTTTGCGGCAAAAGTGGAAACACTTAGATCAAACGTCTTGAACGTGCAACGACTAGCCGAAAGGCGTAGGCTGCAAGCTATTGGCAGTCGAAACAGGAGGCACCCTTAGAGGGTGAAGATATAGTCTAACCTTCATGGTAACATGAAGCAGCCGTATGGCGGGGCGTGCTTAGCGAACACGTCTGAATGGTCTGCAAAGGCAAGGGTCTGGAGCGGCTTATCTCAGTGTTTTTCACCCAGATATTATCGATTTCTTAGATGTCAAAAAAATCTCAGCAGATGAAGATGTCCGAGTTAAAACACTATCCATTGGTGTAGTTGTTCCTGATAAATTCATTGAATTGGCAAGAGAAGATAAGGACTTTTACATGTTCTATTCTCATTCAGTTTACAAAGAATATGGGCAGTATCTTGATGAGATGGACATCAATAAAATGTATGATGAGCTTGTTGAAAACCCGAGGGTTAGAAAAGCAAAAGGGAATGCTCGAAAGCTGTTGGAGCAATTGGCCATTCTAAGAAGCGAATCTGGCTATCCTTATATCATGTTTGCTGACAATGTAAATAAAGTGCATCCAAATGAACATATTTCAAAAGTGAAGTTTTCTAATTTGTGTTCTGAAGTCCTCCAAGCATCACAAGTGTCAGTTTATACAGATTACGATCAGGAAGATGAAATTGGATTAGATATTTCATGTAATCTTGGATCCATGAACATTGTAAACGTAATGAGTAACCAATCAATTGCTTCAACTGTCAGAATAGCAATTGACTCACTGACAACTGTCACAAGGAAAACAAACATTGTAAATGCCCCAGCTGTTGCGAGAGCAAATACACTAATGCGATCAATTGGTCTAGGACAGATGAATCTCCATGGTTTTTTGGCTCAAAATAAAATCGCTTATGAAAGTGAAGAAGCTAAGGATTTTGCAAATACATACTTTATGATGGTTAACTTTTACTCCTTGCAGTGTTCAATGGAAATTGCTAAAGAAACAGGGGAGGCATACTACAAGTTTGATGGATCGACCTACAAAACAGGTGAGTATTTTGATAAGTACGTAACAAATGATTATAGCCCTAAATATGAGAAGGTTAAGAACCTATTTGGAGATCAACATATTCCTAATATTGAAGATTGGATGAAGCTTAAAGAGGATGTTATGAAATATGGGTTGTATCATTCGTATAGGCAAGCTGTTGCACCTACAGGAAGCATCTCATATGTCCAATCATCTACAGCCGGTGTAATGCCTATTATGGAGAGAATTGAGGAACGTACATACGGAAACAGTAAGACATATTATCCTATGCCAGGTTTATCGGCTCAGAATTGGTTCTTCTATAAGGAAGCATACGACATGGACATGTTTAAAGTTGTTGATCTTATTGCAACTATACAGCAGCACGTCGATCAAGGGATTTCATTTACACTTTTCTTGAAGGATACGATGACGACGAGAGACCTAAATAGAATAGATCTCTACGCACATCACCGTGGAATTAAAACTTTATATTATGCCAGAACTAAAGATACAACCCAAGAGGGATGTTTGTCCTGTGTTGTATAGAATTAATAATAAGCTACACTCACCCAACCTTGAACAGTAGCACCAATGGTATTAAAAATACGAATCCGGTAAGTACCATCATATTGAGCACTGAATGGAAGTGTCATTTGTTGACCTGGAGAAAGAGATGCACCACTAGAAATAGTAGAGCCTGTTGGGCTAATAATATTGTAATTAAACGTCCGAGAGCCTGTGTTTTTTAAGTAAACTTGAATTATTCTGTCTTCACTTCCCCAGTAATCAAAATGTATACTATCGTCACCTGTGATAGTAAAAGACCTGTCGATCTTTTTTTGTAAGACACTCATTACTGGTTCAACAGGTTTTATTGCCGGCTTTTCGGCAGCCTTAACGGTACTGGTATTTTCATTAAATCCTATACCTACTAATGAAGTGAGAACTAAAGAACCAACAGCAATTTTTTTAAACACACTACTTCTCTCCCTTTTTCCATAATTTTGATAAGACTTTGTTAGTATTCTACATAAAAAATCATTTTCCTTTTGGGGAATGAGGAGGACAAAAATTTGACAAAAATTTATGACGCAGCAAACTGGTCAAAGCATGAAGATGATTTTACCCAAATGTTTTACAACCAAAACGTAAAGCAGTTCTGGCTTCCCGAAGAGATCGCATTAAACGGCGATCTCCTCACTTGGAAGTATCTTGGAACAAAGGAACAAGACACTTATATGAAAGTTTTAGCTGGGCTCACATTATTGGATACAGAGCAGGGGAACACGGGCATGCCGATTGTGGCCGAGCACGTCGTAGGGCATCAAAGAAAAGCAGTATTAAACTTTATGGCCATGATGGAAAATGCTGTTCATGCGAAATCTTACAGCAACATCTTTCTAACTTTGGCTCCAACTGAGAAGATCAATGAAGTCTTCGAATGGGTGAAAAACAATAGGTTTCTTCAAAAGAAAGCAAGAACAATTGTTTCAATTTATAAAGCAGTTGAGAAAAA
Source organism: Bacillus sp. SDLI1 (assembly GCF_001553895.1). Classification (NCBI taxonomy): domain Bacteria; kingdom Bacillati; phylum Bacillota; class Bacilli; order Caryophanales; family Bacillaceae; genus Bacillus; species Bacillus sp. SDLI1. The sequence continues at coordinate 17,404 of NZ_CP013950.1, forward strand.
CGATGATATTTCCTTATTCAAAGCTATGGTTGCATCTGTGTTTCTGGAGAGTTTCCTTTTCTATTCAGGGTTTTATTATCCACTTTACTTTTATGGACAAGGGAAGCTCATGCAGAGCGGGGAAATTGTAAATTTGATTATCCGTGACGAGGCGATACACGGCGTTTACGTCGGTTTATTAGCACAGGAGATATATAAGAACCAAACGCCTCAGAAGCAAAAAGAAATGTATGAATGGGCTTTAAGCTTGCTACAAGAGCTATATGAAAATGAATTGGAGTATACAGAAGATGTTTATGATCAGGTTGGTTTAGCTCCAGATGTAAAGAAATTCATCAGATACAACGCAAATAAAGCATTAAACAACTTGGGCTTTGATCATCTGTTCGAGGAAGAAGACGTTAACCCAATTGTTATTAATGGATTGAGCACAAAGACTAAATCCCATGACTTCTTTTCAACTAAAGGAAATGGATACAAAAAAGCAACTGTTGAACCATTAAAGGATTCTGATTTCATTTTCGATAAAAAAGGAGTTATTTCATGAGACTGATTAAATTAGAACAACCAAATTGTATCCCCTGCAAGATGGTGTCCAATTACTTAAAAGATGCAGGAGTCGAATATGAGACAGTTGATGTAACACAGAAGCCAGAAGTGGCAGCGCATTTTGAAGTAATGGGTGTACCGGTGACTATCTTGCTTAATGAGCAAGGAGAAGAAGTGAAGCGGAGTATTGGATTTAAACCTGATGAATTAGACGCCTTGGTAAACGATTTAGGGGGTCAATAATGGGATTATTAATATTTGCTGGAATTGTGTTTGTTATAACAACAATAGTTGTTTTGATAAATACATACGGGGAATTGATTTATTCTTTTTTCTGTGGGATCGTGGCAGCTATTGTTACACTTTTTTGTGTTGGAGTGATTGGGTGGCTTTGTCCCTTTGATAACCACGCAGTATTAGAAGAAGAGGTAAATGTATATTCAATCAAAGACTCCTCAAATGTCAGCGGCAAATTTGTACTTGGTTCAGGAATCATTGACGATACACAATATTTCTATTTCGTAAGTGAAAAGGAAGGGTTTAAGTCAGTACATAAAGTTAAAGCAGAAGCTTCTAGAGTAAAAGAAGGAGACTATAAAACTCCATATGTGAAAAAGTATAGCTATAAATATACGAATAAATTTGTAAGGATTATGTTCGGTGAAAACCAGCCATTTAAGGAAAAATCATATGATTTCTTTTTACCGAAGCATACTGTAACTCAGGAATACAAAGTTGATCTTGAAAAGTAAACGATATTATATAGAGACAAGGAGAGATTAAATGAAAATCTGTAAAAATCATGATAAGGTATATGCTTCATCTGGAATTGCTGGAGGATCTTGCACCACTATAAATTGGATTTGTAGGAAGTGTGGCCAACGTGGTCAGAAAGTTACTAGCTCTAATCTTGGTAGTCAATATCATGGTTTAATTGGGAAATTCTCAAAAGATAAAGACAGCAATTTCTTTAATGAGCCGGAGCACAATTTATTTGATTTAAACTCAAAACCGCATTTGCAAATCAAAATCAAATACCTAGACGAAACACAAACGAGAATCAGTAAAATTGAACAGGGTGATTGGATTGATCTCCGGGCTGCCGAAGATGTAGAAATCAAAAATAATGAGTTTAAACTTATCCCGTTAGGAGTTGCAATGGAGCTACCAGAAGGATATGAAGCTCATGTCGTTCCTCGTTCAAGTACATTTAAAAACTTTGGCATCATTGAAACAAACTCAATGGGTGTTATTGATGAGTCTTACAAGGGAGACAATGATTTTTGGTTCTTTCCTGCATATGCTTTACGAGATACAGAAATTAAAAAAGGGGATCGTATCTGTCAGTTCAGAATTATGAAGAAGATGCCTGCAGTTGAATTGATTGAGGTAGATCATCTAGGTAACAATGATCGCGGTGGGCACGGATCGACTGGAACTAAGTAATACAAGCCCTGGCTTAGATCATGATGTTTGTCCAGCGGAGGGTCTTAGCCAGGGTACAACTTAAAATACTCAAAAAACTTAACAATTATGCCCAACAAAGCGGTTGTTTCATGAAAATGTTTTGAAATAAGGCGTTGTAACAGGGATGTTGATGGAATGTACATCTCTATAAAAGAAGACTTTTATCTAAAACAATAAGGAGGAAAAAGATCATAAACAATAACAGTTATAAAGATTTGCAAGCAAAATATGACGACATGCTCTTCAGGAATGGTCTGTGTTTAGGATTTATTCAAAAACATGGGCTTGAAGATGTGTTTTTGGAGCATATGAAACAAGTTGCAGCTTATGAAGAAGACCAAAGGTATAGAGTTGCAGCAGTTAATTTTTTGAGTTTATTAGAATCAAATTAAAACAAAAAGGGGTAAAAATATGGAGAATACTTATCGTTATTATAAATTAAACAAAGAACTACAGGCTGTAAAAGTTGTCTCTGGATTGCTTCCCAAAGAAAGCGAAGCTTATAGAGAACTGATTAAAATTGAAATTGGAATTTTAGAGGAAAAGAGAGATGTTCTTAATGGCAAAGAAAAAATGAACAAACTGGATCAGGAACAAACAACAGACCTGGGAAGACAGTTAACAGATAAGTTCGCTGAAGTTTTAGAAATTGTTGAAAGGATTAGCCATCATGGATAAACACATAGAGAAAATAAAAGCTCATCTAAAAGGAATAAACGACCTTCAACAGGGTCTCAAACTTTTCAATGAAGATGAAGAAGAATATATAAGCTTATTAGCTAAGATTCAGGAGCAGTTTTATTTTATATCCGACGAAGCAATGGAGGTCTTTAAAGAACTAACATTACAAATAAGAAATACAGGTCAGAAAAGAATACAACGAGGAATTGACCAGCTACCTCACGCAATCAAAGAAAGTGTAAGTGAAGACATCAAAGACATGAAAAGAGCTGGAGAGTTGTTTGATTAAGTGTAATTATTTATAGAATGAAAATAAAATAAGGAGATGTATTAGGATTACATACTTTACATTATTACTTGCTGCATACTTATTTGCACTGAACATTAATGAAATTAGACATATTACACGAGGAGAACAGAACGTATACGCTAAAGTTACACTTATGCTTTCTAATTCACCGTATAAAGAACTGAAGAAAAATAAGAACTTAGTGTATGGCATTACATTGTTCAAGGGGATTTCGTTCATTATCCCCTTGGCAACCATTGGACTGATTACGCATGGCAACTTGCTAATGTTAGCTTGGACAGCTTTTGCTTTAATTTATACCGGTTTAACAATGTTTAAAATTCTTGATGTTTTGGACGGTGACTCAAACAATAAACAAGACAAGTTCGTGTACATGCTTTTTGTTTGCGGTAATATTGTCTTCGTGATTAACTTTATTATCAGTTGGTTTAGATAAAGGAGAATAGAATTATGACTCAGTTTGATAAGCAGTACAATACAATCATAAATGACATAATTAATAATGGGGCATCAGACGAAGAATTCGATGTCAGAACTAAATGGGATACTGATGGAACACCAGCACATACATTAAGTGTAATCAGTAAGCAAATGCGTTTTGATAATTCCGAAGTACCGATTTTAACGACTAAAAAAGTCGCCTGGAAAACAGCAATCAAGGAATTACTTTGGATCTGGCAGCTTAAATCAAACAATGTTAACGAATTAAACAAGATGGGCGTCCATATCTGGGATCAATGGAAACAAGAAGATGGTACAATCGGCAAAGCATATGGATATCAGCTAAGTAAAAAGAACAGGGAGTTAAACGGTGAGAAAGTTGACCAGGTTGATTATCTTCTCCATCAGTTGAAAAATAATCCATCATCACGCAGAAATATTACAATGCTTTGGAATCCTGATGAATTAGACTCAATGGCCTTAACACCTTGTGTGTATGAGACGCAATGGTACGTAAAACAAGGTAAGCTTCATTTAGAGGTAAGAGCACGGAGCAATGACATGGCCTTAGGAAATCCTTTTAATGTGTTCCAATATAATGTATTGCAGCGTATGGTTGCTCAAGTTACTGGCTATGAGCTAGGTGAATATGTCTTCAATATTGGAGACTGTCACGTATACACTCGTCATATAGACAATTTGAAAATTCAAATGGGCAGAGAGCAGTTTGAAGCACCTGAACTATGGATTAATCCAGATGTAAAGGACTTTTATGATTTCACAATTGACGATTTCAAGTTGATTAATTATAAGCATGGAGACAAGCTTTATTTTGAGGTAGCAGTATAATGCTATCTCTTATTGCTTGCTGCGACAAATCAATGGCCATTGGGCATAAGAATAATCTGCTTTATCATATTCCTGACGATATGAAACGTTTTAAAGGACTTACTACAGGAAAGTTGTGTATTCAGGGGAGACTCACATACGATTCAATCGTAAACATTACAGGAAAACCACTTCAGAACCGAAGGAATATCATATTAACCAGAGACAAGGATTTCAAGCCTGATCACTCTTCCTTTGTTTATCATTCAGTTGCTGATGTATTAAAGCTTATACAAGGACAATTGGATAAAGATGAAGAGGTAATGGTCATTGGAGGAGGCGCTATATACGAGGCATTCTTACCACACGCTGATAAGGTTTATTTAACGATTGTCGACTCATACGCAGCAAAGGCAGATTCATATTTTCCAAGGTTAAATGATGATTGGAGAGTAATTGAAAAGGATCACAGGAAAGCAGACAACAATACCACATTTAATTATTCATTTGTGACGTACTCAAAATAATTTGAGGATAAAAATAAAATAGTTATAGACTTCTGGTAAGTTAAATGATAAGATAAAGACAAGTTAAAAGCTTGTCTTTTTTTACATACTTTTAGAGTAAAAATAAAATAATAAATAGGAGTGACGATATGAAAACTGCAACAGATTATCTTGTTTCCATTTCCAAACCTCTTGTTGCAATTGAGGAGACTAAACAACGACTTCAAAATGAAATTGATAACCTTTATAAAGAGCTAGGCAAAGTTGATAAAGAGCTCAATGAATTTTATCACAAGCTAGAAGAGGACAAATTTAATGCTTCAGAGGGATATCACCTTTCGTTAAAAGGTCAAAAGATATTGAGAAAGCGAAGAAACTTAAAACAAGAGCTCCAATTAATGAACACACTTTTCGGAAGTTTAAACAATAACGGATGGACTCTTGAATCACTAAAAATTGCAGAGTATAGGATTAGCAAAAAGAAAAACAAGCATTTAAAGTATGAATCAGTTTAAAAAACAATATTCACATTGCTAAATATTTAATCCTTATAAGGAGGTGATTAATTGCAACAAAAAGAGCAAGAATTGTTGTCAAAGAAAGAACGGCTTGAAATTGACGTTTTAGAAAAGGAAGTAGCTTTACTTCGGCTGGAAGTGGAACATGAAGATTTTAATCTCCACAAAATTGGGGAGATTGGAGTACTTAAGGATTTTCTTTTATACATAAAGAAATACAGAGCAATGTTTACTGTGCAGCAAGCAGAAGAATTTAGAAATATGGATGACCGAATGAAAGAAATCATCAAAGTCCAAGATGGACGAGTTATGGTTGATGAAGAAGCTTTAGAGAGATTTATTGAGGAAATTGAGAATCAAATTAATTTAACTTAGAGTGAGGAGTTAAGAAATGAAAAACGTAAATCAAACGGTTATCAATAATGCGAATACGGTATTTGAAAAGAAGGACGATAAATATTTCGGTTATAAATCTCGTTTTGGAGATATTGTTATTGGCGGCGCGTATTCTTATAGATTCGTTGTTCACTATGCAAAAACGAATCAAGATGTTGTTATTATATCTGGTGATGTAAATACGGTAACGACTCCGGTCTGTACAACACTAGAGGAACGTTTATGGAAGCCGGAGAAAAGCGCCCAAGCCCGCCGTGATGAAATCGTTGAGCATGCGAAGGCGGATGTTGAGTGTCTAAGGGAGCACGGATTCTATCATACGGGCATTGACTCATCGAAAGGGAACGAGACTTACCAAGTAAAGGTTTATTACGTTGAATTTATAGTGGATTCAAAAGAACGAAAAGTGACGGCTCTGGTTAGACGGCTTAACGATAAGACACCACGCCATGTTGGTCGAGCAAAAGCCACACCGTCCGACTGCTTCAACGTTCACATCGGAAAGGCGATTGCACTAAGACGTGCGTTAGGGTTAGCGGTGCCAGACGAATACTTGAACGCTCCGCAGCCGACTGAGGTTCGTGTGGGCGATGTTATAGAAGTTACATTAGATAGCGGAGAAATAGAGAAAAAGCCCGTTATTTCTTTAAAAGCAGGAAGTCTTAATGTGCATTTGCCGGGAAGGATTATACAGTACCCATCGCATTATGCAAAAATCATCAACGACTCACGTGAAGAGGTGGGAGGTGAGTGACGTATCATAGACTCCTGAAGACGGCGGTGTTTAAAAAGTATAGCGGATATGATTGGACTTGCGATGGAATATTTCAAACACCAAAAGTTAAAGGAAACAACAAAAGAAGGAGATCGAAACACGAACGAGCAATCCGAAAAGCAATGGATAGAAAAGATATTAATTATCATAACTAATTTAATATGAAATCTGTATTTTATAGGAAGGAGCAGTGAGCTATGGAGAAAATCAATGGCAGGTATAGGATTGAAATACCTTGTCCAAAGGGGATTTCAGGATGTGCCGTTTGTCATTATTTGTGGATAGACGAAGATGCGTATGGCCAGATTTTCGATTGTTATTATGATTACTATGGCAAAAAACCAGACCCAACATCTGCGGTTCAAATACATAAACACCTGCCGAGAGATATTCATTTGTTAGCAGAAGAATGGGGATGGAATGACACAGAGGTCAGAGAAAAAATTTACAAATGGTTGAGAGAAGAATTTAGCAGTTTTGATGATCTAGGTGTACGGGTTTAGGAAAGGAGCATAAAAAGAGAGGGAATTGCTCCCCTCATAAATTAATGAAATTGCCCATTCATACTTTGTTGAGCTAAGCGAACCAAACGCTTTGTAATCTCTCCACCTACTGATCCGTTTGCTCTACTTGTTGTCTCAGCGCCCAATTGAACACCAAATTCAGAAGCAATCTCATATTTCATTTGTTCAATTGCTGAAGCAGCTTGCGGTACAACTAACTCATTATTATTGTTTGATCTTGATCTGTTTTGTTGAGCCATATGATCATCTCCTAAAGTAATATGTAAACAAGCTTGTTCGATCATATTATGGAGAGGTTTTCTAAGATTATTCATTTTAATTTGAAAAAGAGGTGATTTAAATGACTATCGGTCGTGGAGGATGAATTAAAACCCACTTAATCATAAAGAAATGGGGGATAAAATGAAAATCGATTATGTTTCAGATCTTCATATTAATCACTGGATACCTTGGAACAATAACCAAATCAAATGGGAAAGGCGAACAAGGGAAATTGTTAGAAGGTTAATATCGAATGGACATGGAGAGGTATTAATCATTGCCGGTGACTTTACTGAGTGGAATCAACAGACACTATGGGTACTGGATGAAGTAGCGAAGCAATATGAAAGGGTATATTTCACGTATGGTAATCATGATCTTTATTTACTCAGCAAAAATCAGCAACGAAAATACTCAGATTCATTGGGAAGGTTAAATGATTTAATTCAAAAGGCTGTAGATATCAAGAATGTCACTCCATTGATAAAGTCAACGGATACATACAAAGGTAAAGTCTTTACTGGAGATGTCATGTGGTATCTTCCAAAAGGAAATGACGGATGGGATTTCTTCAAAGGAGTCTCTAATGATTCAAACTATATCAGCCTTAATGGATACAGCAAAGAAGATGGGGTAAGAGCAATGTGGAAAGAGTCAATGGACTGGTATGACACTCTTGAAAACTCTCACATTGATGTATTTGTCTCACATGTCCCTCCTGTTCACAATCCATATTCACCATTTGAGCCTAACAGCTGCTATATGGTCGATTTGCCATTCATTAATGCCGAACATTGGATTTGTGGACACGATCATTTACAAGCTGAGTTTTATATAGAAGGAACGAGCTTTCACATGAACTGTATTGGATATCCGTATGACTATGATATGTACCCAAGAGTAAATGAGATACCAGGTAATCAAGTTGATACGTATAAAACGTTTGAGCTGAAAACATTTGAAATTTGAGGTGAAACCGTGAAGAAAAAATCAGATGATGTGTGGACAGTCGTGTATAAAGATCATGATGAAGAACCTAATGCTTATTCATACTATTCCAAATTAGATGCAGAGACGGCAAAACTGACAATTGAAAAATCAAACGGTACTCAGTTAGTCAATGAAAAGGAAGAAGTCGTTGGGCATATTCATTTAGACTGGGTCTATTTAATCCAAGGAAGGTTATTTAAAACTGACTAAGATAGAGAACATAAAATTCTAATTTTATACAGGAAGGGTTGATAGCCATGACAATTGAAGAAAAGGCATTTTACGCATCTGAAACAATGGTTGAATTAGATAGGGTGTCATATGAATGGCTTATTGAAAGAGCCAAGAGAGCAAATCTTCTTGAAAAGGAGTTTCAAGGGATTGCTGAATCTGCTTACAAATTAAAACAAGAATTAGATGGAGAAGTCGAAGAGGATTGATAAAATGTTGATTTCATTTAGAAAGGAGAAAGAAAATTGAGCAGGGGATTTAATTACGTAACCACTTTAGGAGCTTGTTGGTCTAAAAAGGATAACGATTGGAGGATTTATTACCCGAGAAAGCAAGACGGTTGGGAGCTGCATGATTTTCTAAAGACAGAGGCATTTAATAATTTTATACAGGATTTGAAACAGCGAGGATACGACACAAAGACACTTAGATTATCAGTTAAAAAGAGAAATGGGGAAACTGAATGATCGATTTGTACAAGGAGGGATTGAATGGAGAGCGTAATGTCCTGGTTTGATATAGACTTCAAGACTAAACCAGACAGTAGCATTGATAAAGCTCTATTGCGATTATTTGATCTCATGAAGGAAAGTCTCCACATTTATTTCAATATTAAGAACTCTTCTGATATTCATGAGTTTTTAAAAATCGCAGCAGCAAAAAACAATGTTGATTATTCCTTTATTGAATGGATTAAGGGAAAAGGTATCCCAAGGTTAAAGAAATTGATTTTGAAAATTTACCAAGCAATGATCAATTTCTTGCAATGATTGAGATTGATGAATACTGTCTTAAATGTGAGATGGATTTTAAAGAACCAGAAGAGGTAAGGGGTTGCATCATCACGACCATTAATAGCATTCAGGAATATACTAATATTTGCAAACAGATAATCAAAGGAGAGTTTTAATGGCGAAAACAGAATTTAATGTTAATGATATATTAGAAAATTATAAACGAAGAGATGAGGAACGTAGGGAATTCATCATTCATGAAGGCTACACAGCTATCGAAGAGATCATTAAAGAAGTGAACCAAAGAGGATCACTAAATGAAGCAGATATTTATTATGGAACACCTAAACCACAGCTAAGCTTCTCTGACGTTGAATTAGGCTACATGCTTACTTCAATGATGGAATATGCGACAAATCATGTAGGAAATCCAGTTGATGAGGAATGTGAACTTGAAAATAAGCTGGCTTACTTTGAGCATAAGGACGAAATTGTTCAAATTTTTGAAGTATATGGACAAGGTACTGATAGCTGGTTTTTGAAACCAAGTGACGAAACAATTGATAAATTGAATAACACAGCTTACGGGGTGTATTTGATCCAGTTCGATGATTTCATTAATTACACTAAAAATAAAGATAGTGAGAGCAACAAGCTTTCTTCAAGTAGTACGATCTTAAATGACATTGCCGGTGGATATACAGTCGAAAGGGGTTCTAAGTAGATGATTGTAACAGCTTGGATTTTGTTCGTTGCATTCGGGCTTGTGTTGTTGGCAAGAATGGATTCCCACGGGGATATTAAATTTGCAGTGTATATTGGTGTAATAAAATTTATTTCAGTTTTTATTGTTGCCATTGCGGCAGGAGTGATATGGGGAGGATTATTTCAATGATAAAAAGGATTATGAGTTTTAAGCATGACGACTGGAGACATATTTTTTTCTTATTAAAAAGTGTAGTGAAGAATTTCTTTAAAGGTGATTTTCATGAAGCAAGCGATGCACTTTATTGGATACGAGTGCACCTGTCTTTTAAGTCAATTAAAGTGAAGTGAAAATATAAAATTATGAAGGAGGCGATTTATTGAACAAATTAGCTAAAGGTTTGAGTTATCTTTTAGGTGTCATTGAAGGGATTTTGATTGGCTATTATATAGCGAAAGGATATTCTATTGCTCAATTGTCGGTAAGCTTTGTCTTCGTGTTGTTATTTGGATTATTGAATTTTAAATTACAATCTAACTCAAAAACTGAATAAAATCGGTCTTTTATTTAGAGTGAAAATAAAATAAGCGGAGGCAATGTATGGGTCTATTAAAAGATGAAAAAAGAAAAACTGGGGATTGTGGAGAGTTTCTAGTTTTATATGACTTAACTAAAAAGGGGTTTGAGCTTTTTGCGCCAATGAACAATGGAAGCTTAATTGATATTGTTGCTATAAAAAATGGGGCAACCTTTAAAATTCAAGTAAAAGCTTCTAATAAGGTTCTGAATGATAAGTTGGTATTTGATATTCGCAGATCTAACAATGTGTATTCGGAAAATAGTTTTGATGTTCTTGCTTTAGTTGACACTGTAAACAATAAAGTCGCCTATTTGAAGTGGGAAGAGATGTATGACCGTAGCACAATAAAAATGAGAACTAGTAACTATAATAGGAATTTTCATAGTCCGCATACCACAGTACATTACTTTGATGATCATTTAGAATTCCCACATAGAGCGAATGATCCTGATATACTTGTTGCCCATTAACAGGTAAAGGCAAATACTTAATCAAGAAATGACATACATAATCGCATAATATAGATACCATAATAATTCCTTAATTTAAAGTCAAATGAAGTTTGAAAAGTAATGATGGAGGAAAGAGGTGGGAACAATTAACGAGGCTTATCATTCAATTCAAGCACTGTGTAATAAGATGGAGAGGCAAATGAAAACAGCAAAGGAAGCCATTGAAGAAAAAGATTTACAAAGAGCCCACCGTAACCTGATTAACCTTTCAGATAATAATGAAGAATTAATGCAGGAAATCAGGTGGGCTCGGAAAGGGATTAAGATTTAACTTTTCTTCTTTCTTTATGGTTCCATTCGTACAGCTCTTCAATTGAGCAACCAATGGCATCAGCAAAAGTCATACCCGTAGCTAAGTTCATATTTGCTTTGGCTCCACTTACATAATCGTGGATACGTTGTCTCGGGTATCCTGTGCGTTTGAAAAGGTCATCAACTGTGAGGTCATATTCAAACATTAATTCATTTAAACGTGGGCGTAGGGGTGTCCATTGCTTCATTTCGTACACTTCTTTCAATATTAATTGACATAAAACAGTGTAGCAAAGGTTTATTTTAATTTCAATTTCGGTTTCAATATTTTAGGAGAGTGATTGATTGGGAGGTACAAACCAAGGTAAGGTTTTTGAAGCAAATATAGAAAAATCAGCTGCAGATCAAAAGCTGTTCTTCTATAGAATTAAAGATGTTAATCCAATGTTTTTAAAAAGGGGAGCTGCAGTATCAAAAAACAAATATGATTGCTTCCTGCACTTTAAAGGATACTTATTTCCTTTTGAACTTAAATCAACAAAAGACAAGTCTATAGCCTTTCGAGAAGAAATTATTAAGGCACAACAGATCAAACACTTAAAAGAAGCAACACAATATCCAAACATAATCCCTGGCTTCCTGTTTCAGTTTAGAGAGCCAGAAAACAAAGTTTATTTCGTACATATTAATGATTTCCTTACATATAAGAACATAGCTGAAAATCAATTGGAACATACATATAAGAATAAAGTAAACAAAGCCAGCATTCCGATTGCCATATGCGAAGAGATCGGGACAGAAGTACGCTGTATGAAGAAAAAAGTTAACTATACATATTACTTGAACAAGCTTTGCGATGATTTGATTAAAAAAGAACAGCAGAGTGTGAGCGTTGTATGAGTGAATTCATTAAATCATCTTCAAAGCAATCGTTTGAAATAGAAAAATATCATATAACGATTGAAAGCATGAATCAACCATCGGCTGAAGCAATTAAGAAAGTCAATCTAAAAGTGAATGAAGTAATGTCTAATTTATTAGCAAAAGAAAAGAGCCATTAAATCGGCTCTTTTTATTGTTGTACTTAAACTATAATGCTTGTCACGATTATCGGGATGACCTTGATGCCGGTTGCAATGAATCATATTGCCGGCGGGGAAGGCAGCAAGGATTTCGGTGATCCGGCTAACCTTGCCCTCGGATTTACGGTGCTTGTCATCATCGTGCTGCTTTATCGGTTTACAAAAGGATTTATGAAATCCATTTCGATTTTAATCGGCATTGTCATCGGGACGGCCATCGCTTATTTTATGGGCAAAGTGCAATTTGACAATGTGGCGAACGCTGACGCAATTCAAATGATTAAACCGTTTTACTTTGGGACGCCGACATTTCATGCGGCACCGATTATTACGATGTCCATCGTTGCCATTGTCAGCCTTGTGGAATCAACCGGCGTCTATTTCGCTTTAGGTGATCTGACAAACCGGAGCCTGTCAGAACGTGATTTAGCAAAAGGCTACCGCGCTGAAGGCCTTGCGGTATTCATCAGCGGCATTTTCAACGCATTTCCGTACACGGCCTATTCCCAAAACGTCGGCCTCGTGCAGCTGACGGGAATTAAGAAAAACGCGGTCATCGGTGTTACGGGCGCACTTTTAATGCTTTTCGGTCTTTTTCCGAAAATCGCAGCTTTCACGACCATCATCCCATCTTCGGTACTGGGCGGAGCGATGGTGGCCATGTTCGGTATGGTCATTTCCTACGGCATTAAAATGCTCAGCCAAATTGACTTCAAAAAGCAGGAAAATCTTCTGATCGTCGCGTGTTCCGTCGGATTGGGACTCGGCGTAACCGTCGTTCCCGATATGTTTAAACACCTGCCGTCTTACTTAAATCTTTTGACCACAAACGGAATCGTCGCCGGCAGCTTTACCGCCGTCCTTTTGAATATTGTTTATAATATGATTCCTAAAACGAAAAAAACCCTTGATGTGACAAGGGTTCAAGAGGGTTAGTCACCCGTTTTTCTTGAAAAAATAACATTTTAATAACATTTCTTTATGAAATCCCGAGATCGAGGATGCTTCCGAAAGTTTGCTGAACTGTGAGGCATCCTCTTTCATTTTATTATTTTTATTGTTTGAAATAGAAACAAATTGAGCGATACGGGTTCCGCCTTACTTCGCTGAAAACTATCCGAAACTGTATGTAAGTAAACATATGACCAAATATAAATGGTTTAAGGAGAATTAAGGGGGCGATCAAACTCGAATACTATTGCCAGAATGCGATACACGATGCTTGATTTAGAAATCCGCGTTTATGCCTGTGACCTCATTGCGGCCGCAGCCATGGGGGATTTTAGGTATTGAACAGGAGGTATAAAGCATGATTACAGTATTCAAAATCACCTAATGAAAGGGGCCAAAAAGGCCCCTTAATTCTAGCTTGTGTAAACTCCATACCACACTCCGCCGCTGTTATAAGAATATGAAAATGTCCATTTAACACCGTTTTCATAAATAACAGAAGCAAAATTATTTGAAGAGCTAGCCACAACCTTTGTTGCCTGAATTGAGATTGAATCACTACTTTTTTCTTTTACAGAGTTTGAAGGAGTCATAGCAAAAGCAGGAGCAGCAGAAACTAATAAAGCAAGAGATAAGGCAGAACCAGTTAAAACTTTTTTCAATTTCATTTTAAACACTCCTTTTATTTTTTAAGTACAACTGTATTATTACATATAATGTAAAAATATTCAAGGGAATTTTTGTCAATGTTTTGTGAACTTATTTTAATTATTGAATCTGTCCATGCGAATTATAGTCGCGTATGGTCTATGAGAAGGAATTTTTATGAGATTAATAGGAACAGGTGAATCGGGAAAAGATTAATGTCGGAAATGCCTGTAAAGGTTATTTTACATTTACTACTCTAAGTAATGATCTATAGCTTTATATAAAGTAACGTGGAGAGTCCCTTTTCTAATAATTTTTATAACACCATATTTATCTGCACGATCTATTTCACTAGCATAAGAGGAGTAAGAGTCAGCTGTTGAATTAGTTGCATTTTTAGTTTTGTCTACTGCCAAATCAATTTAGTTTTCAAGCAACTCTTTAAATACTGCTTTTTTCTGGAATAAAAGTATTTTTCATTGATACAATTCTGAGATATTGGCAATGTACAATCTTAAGAATGTGATGCAATCAAACATTTTTTAATCAGGAAATCGGTATACAAACAAAATGGGGAATTCTCTGTAAAACCGAGTTCGGAGTAATCTCAGATAAAACAATCGGCGGTTGCTTATTTGATGTTTATTTTTCAAGTCATTATACAAAAGTAAAATCTTTATTTAAAATGTTATAATAAATACGAATTTTCAATGTGGGGGGTTATCTTTTGGAAGAGACGAAAAAAGCTTTAATCATTGTGGATGTACAAAAAGCTTTTGATGATAAAAAATGGGGAGAACGAAATAACGTAAAGGCAGAAGAAAATATCAGCAAAATACTGAAATTATGGAGAGAAAAAGGATGGACAGTCATATACATCCAACACATTTCTGATAAACCCGGTTCTTTATTTTATCCGAAAAGTGAGGGAGTTGCGATAAAGGAAATCGTTAAGCCTATGGATGAAGAAGTCATCATAACGAAGAAAGTAAACAGCAGCTTTATTGGTACTAATCTGGAAGAGTTCTTAACATCAAATGGTATAACAACTGTCGTAATAACGGGTTTGACTACGCCTCACTGTGTTTCAACAACCACAAGAATGAGCGGTAACCTAGGATTTGATACATACCTCATTTCAGATGCAACAGCAGCCTTCGGTATGAGAGACCAAAATGGTACATATTATGATGCGGCAGCTATTCACAATATATCTCTGGCTACATTGCATGATGAATTTGCCACAATATTAACGACTGATCAATTAATCAATGATTTTATAAAAACAAACTGATTAACATTATGGCTAAGGCCGGCGGTAGGGATATGCGGCTGAAAAGCATATTCAGGCGCATACAAGGACCTCGTCGGAAAATACAGGGATTACCGACTCTTTTCATCGTCGCAATATCGATTGAAAAAAGGCATCTGCTTCAGATGCTTTTTTTGTTTCTTGTAACCGGTTTCGGTAAAAAATGATCGGCGGTTAACGGTCTGATTCGGCTTCGGTTTTGAATAACCAAAGGTTTTACTAATCAGCGAATCATTCAAGCTTTGTTGGCTTGTGCTGAGTCTGGTGTCTTTTGATTTCCTCGAATATATTGGCTTGATCATCTTTTTCTGGTTGAGGCTCTTTGTTAAGGAATTTTGGATCGATCACATTTTTAAGATCTTTGATGGTTAAAGGCTTACAGTCATCTTTTAATTCGTAGCCTAATTGTCCATTAGCTTCTAAAGTGGCATATTTAATTGTGTTTATATTTGAAATGCCAAGAAGCCTTAAACGCATTTCAAGTTGATCTGCTGTCAGTCTCAACTTCTTTAAGTTTTTTATATTAAGTTGGCCGTCTTCTATAACGAATTTAGATTTTCCGGTTAAAAAAATTCAATCCAGTTTACTTTTACTTGAATCCATTCCATCAAAATCAAAGCACTAAAAAGGATAGACGCAGCGATTAATGTTTTTAATAAACTAGTTTCTAAAATGGGATGAACGATAATCGTACCGATTGAAATCATCACCATTGTCTGTGCGATGGTCATTTGTGCAATGGATTTTCTCCCTGAAATTCTCAGTAAAATCATTCCGAATGCAATTATAATTAATTCTTCCCAAGCAAATTTCATGTTATCACCCTGGATTGTGTTTTATCAAAAATAAAAGAGCAAGTAAGAGGTTTTATGGGGTACTTGCTCACGAAGAATTATTACCCTTACATTTAATTTTATTCATTTTAGGTGTTTTCCTAACTGGAGAAACTATTCTGCGAGGGTGAATTCATTTCGGAATCTCCAATACAAGAGGCGGCGGTGAATATTGATGGCTGAAAAGCACACCAAGGAGTATAAGGAGTGCGTAAGGCATAAAATAGCAGAACCTTGCCAAGAAATACGAGATGTCAATTAACACAATTAAGTCATAGGAAAAGCAGCATGGTTGGGAACAAAAAAGGATGCATACTAAGACATCCTACTAAAATGCAATGAGGAACAACGGTCTGCTGCTGAGACAGAGCTTGAAATACGCCCACAACGCTCTTCGTTGATCATGGTTTTTAAGAGGTTAGTAGGGAAAACAACTATGAAAAAAGGGATGAGAGAAACATCTCTTATCCCTTAGATAATCTTAAAACCAGCCTTGGTATTCACCAGTCCATGTGCCATCACTGTTCTGCTTGGCATCTTTTAAATAGTATTTAACTCCGGCAAATACTGTTACATTAAGAAGTTCTCCACGCGTATTAGCTTTGATATATATCGTTTTTAACACAGCCTGAGGAGCTGCAGTTTTATGACTCCCGCCATCTGCAGTCGGGCTTGCTGCAAAAGCAGGCGCAGCAGAAACAAGTAAAGCAAGTGATAGAGCTGAACCGGTTAAAACTTTTTTAAATTTCATTTAAAACACTCCCTTTTTTATTTGATACAACTGTATTATATAACTGTATGTAAAATTTGTCCATATAAACTTATGTTAACTTTTTGTGAACATAAGAAAGTATTTTCCCCTTGGAGTTTCGTTAACTCGTACCATCTTATTTTAAGTCTCCAGAGTAAGGCATCATCATATGACGTCAGAACTGTTGTATGATACTAGGGAAATCATTTTTAGTCGAAATGAGGAGTTGCATGACATTTACGGAGCGGGCGTTAGCCATTATTAAACAGATACCTGAAGGAAAAGTGATGACGTATGGGCAAATTGCCAATCTTGCGGGAAGTCCGCGGGGAGCGAGGCAGGTTGTGAGGATTCTTCACTCCATGAGTAAAAAGCATAGTCTCCCTTGGCACAGGGTCATCAATGCGAAGGGGGAAATCGGATTGAAAGATGAAGAGCTGTTTTCTGTACAGAAGCTGTCCCTTGAGGCTGAGGGGGTAGAGGTCACGTCAGACGGACGGATCGATCTCAATTTATATGTCTATGATCCGAACATGTAAAAAACCTGCCGTATATCGGCAGGTTTTTCAGTTATATGCTCCGAGCCGGTCAGAAAGGTTTTGCCGGATATAAGGCCATTCCTCCCGGAGGATGGAGTAGTAGGCGGTATCTCTGAGGCCGCCGTCGACAGCCCGAACATGCGCGCGGCGGATTCCTTCAAATTGGGCACCGATCCTCAAAATCGCAGTCCGTGAGCGCTGATTGCGAACGTCGGTTTTCAGCGTCACCCTGACAGCCTGCCACACGTCAAACGCATGGGTCAGCATCAAAAGTTTACACTCCGTATTGACACCGGTCCGCTGTACGGAAGAGGCATACCATGTGCTGCCGATCTCACACACTTCCGGAACTGCCTCCGCCGGCCGCGTAAACACCTCCACATCCATAAACCTCGTGCTTCCGACGATTCGGTCGGTTTCAAGGCTCCGTACTGCAAAAGGCAATGCAATTCCTTTTTCATAATCGGAAAGCGCACGCTCAATATAACGCTTTGTTTCTTCGATGCCGTCAGGAACATGGGTGTAAGCATAAGTCGTCCTATTTTCTGAAGCTGCTTCGCAAAGTGCCTGAGAGTGATCAATCGCCAGCGGCTCTAACTGAACGAGTGCCCCTTTAAGAATGACAGGTGTCAGCATTCCCAATCACAACCTTTTTTCATGAATGGGTCAAGTATAGTCGAACGGCTTATCATTCAAAAGGGCCAATTTTAAATTAAAATGGCATGTCAGTGAAATCCTCGATTCAAACTTATGCATACATTCAGGAAAAAAGCGGAAACCTTTATGTGAAGAGGTGATGGGCATGGCATATGTGTTATCGGTCGGAACCAGCATTCCGGAATATCATGTCTCGCAAGAAACGGCGGCGGATTTTGCGAGAGGGATGTTTGCCAATTCATTTAAGGATATTGATCGGCTGTTAAAAGCTTTTCAAAACGGCGAAATTGAATCAAGACAGTTTGTCCGGCCGATTGAATGGTATAAAACGGCACGGGATTTTTCAGAAAAAAACCGGCTGTATACGGAAGAAACCGTTAAGCACAGTGTGGATGCGGCGGTTGATTGTTTGACAAACCCCCGATGTTTAACAAACCCGATTCCATATGAAAAAGTGGATGCGATCTTTTTTATTTCCAGCACCGGGCTTTCGACACCGAGCATTGAAGCGAAAGTGATGAATCAGCTTCCGTTTTCTCCAAAAACAAAACGGATTCCGATCTGGGGACTAGGATGCGCAGGCGGAGCGGCCGGCCTGTCCAGGGCGTACGAATATTGCCGCGCCTATCCCGAAGCTTACGTGCTTGTCATCGCGGCTGAGCTTTGCAGCTTAACATTTCAGCCTGAGGACAAGTCAAAAAGCAACTTAATCGGAACCTCCCTGTTTGCGGACGGAATTGCCGCCGTGCTGATCGGAGGGGAGAAGGCGAACCGAAAAGACGTCAAACAGCCGCTCGTTCCGCGGATATTCGCCACTCAATCGGTGATGATGCCCGATGCGGAAGATGTGATGGGCTGGGAATTCACCGACAGCGGGTTTCAAGTCATTTTTTCAAGAGACATTCCTACCCTTGTTTCGCATTGGCTGAAAGACAATGTTAATGTATTTTTACAAGAACAGGGAATCCTGTCTCACGACATTAAAACCTTTCTTGCCCATCCCGGCGGGAAAAAGGTCATTGACGCCTATTTAACGAGTCTTTCAATGGACACCGGACAGCTTGCTGCATCTCAGAAGGTGCTGCAAAAACACGGGAATATGTCTTCCGCAACTATTTTTCATGTCATAAAAGAGCAGCTGCTGCACGGGATGCAGAAAGAAAACGAAAAAGGGCTGATCGGCGCTCTCGGGCCGGGATTTTCGTCTGAGCTTTTGCTGTTCAGCTGGGAAAAGGGGGCATCTTAATGTTTTGGCTGTTTATCATGCTGCTTGCGGTCCAGCGGATTGCGGAGATGATCGTAGCCCGGCGCAATGAGCGGAAAGTGAAAAAGCAAGGCGCCGTCGAATACGGAGAAGGGCATTATCCCTTTCTCGTCCTGATGCACGTGCTCTTTTTTGTCTCTCTTACAGCCGAGGTGGCGGCATTCCATAAAGCGCCTTCTCCAAGGTGGGCCGCTATTATATGTATCATTTTCTTTGTGCAGGGGATCAGGTATTGGGCGCTTTTATCATTAGGGCAATATTGGAATACGAAAATTCTTGTCGTGCCGGATGCGGAGCTTGTCAAAAAAGGGCCGTACAGGTGGATGAAGCACCCGAACTATGCGGTCGTCATTTTAGAATTTATCTTGCTGCCGCTGTTATACGGAGCGTACTGGACATTGTTTCTCTTTTCAATCTTGAATGCATGCATGCTCACTGTAAGAATTCGCGCCGAAGAGAAGGCTTTAGAAGAAAACACCGCAAAATAGGATTGAAAATCATTCTCACTCGTGATAAGATGTAAATATGAAAATGATTCTCATTCAAGGTGGTGCGGAAAATGACCATGTTATTTTTACTAGCAGCCGTTTGTACATACAGTGTTTTAATTGGTTTTGTTTTGAAAAAAGTTTCGAATAAATCAATGTCCTCTTAAACATCTGCGGTTTTTCCGGCCGCGGGTGTTTTTTCTTTATCAGCTGCCGATATCGGCGGCTTTTTTGCGTTTCCTGAAGAAAAGTAAGCCATTCTTGTGTAAAATGGGGGAGAGGTTTTTTCAGAGCTTTCTAAAAACGAAAACGTCATTTGATGCGACAGACACAAAGGGGTAAAGACACATGACAGAAGAAGAACGCCGTAACAGGGAGATATTCAGCAGAACGGGAGCTTTATACGCACAATTTTTGGATCACCATGATGAAAAACGGGCCGATCAGCTTGCGGCCATTATGAAAAAAGCGGCTGATGAAGAGGTTTATATCGCATTTACCGGGCATTATTCGGCAGGAAAATCCTCTTTATTAAACACATTGCTCGGTGAGGACATACTGCCGACAAGTCCGATTCCCACAAGCGCCAACCTCGTTGTCATCCGGCACGGTGCGGATAAAGTCGTGCTTCATACGACTGACGGGGCTTATGCAGAAATAGAAGGAAGTTACGATAAAGAACAAGTGCAGCAATTTTGTAAAGACGGTGAGCAGATTGAGACGGTGGAAGTCTATGCCGGCTTTGAGGAGTCAGAGCCCCATGCGGCCTACATTGACACACCGGGGATTGATTCAACCGACGAAGCGCATTTTTTATCAGCCGCATCAATTCTTCACCAGGCTGATGCTTTATTTTACGTCGTTCATTATAATCATGTTCATTCAGAAGAAAATATGCTGTTTCTCAGCTCCGTCAAGGACCGTGTTCCGAATCTGTTTTTGATCGTCAACCAAATTGACAGGCATGATGAAACCGAAACAAAGTTTGAAGAGTATCGCAAGCAGGTGGAAGAGATGCTCGAAGGCCTTGGAATACCGAAGGAATCGCTTTTCTTTACATCTGTCACCGAGCCTGATCATCCGTTAAACGGCATTGAAAAGCTGAAAAAACATCTGCAGCAGTTGAAACGGCAGGCAAAAACGAATCTATGGCTCTTAACGGAGAAAAAAGTCGAACACTTGGTCAAGGAGCATACAGACATGCTCGTAAAAGATGCTAAGAGCGGCAGCGAGGAGCGGTTTGAGAAACAGGAAACACTCGTCCGTTCTGTCGAAGCTGAACTTGAAAATGCCGTTCAACAGGCTGAAACAGCAGAGAAAGACATCAGAAAAGACGTGCAGAACATCTTGCAAAACGCTAATCTGACACCGTTTGAGATGAGGGAGCTTGCATCTGCTTATATTGAATCGCAGCAGCCCTCGTTCAAAACAGGATTTTTCTTTTCAAAAGCGAAAACGGCAGCGGAAAAAGAGAGAAGGCAGGCTGAATTTTTTGCTGATATTAAAAAAAGAACGGAAGGGGAAGCGGATTGGCATATTATCGACACATTTACGAAAGCGGCCAAGCGTTATGAAGCGGAATCTGATAAACTGATCAAGAAAATACAGGCGTACCGCACAACGCTTTCTGATGATATCACCGCACAGGCCCTAAAGCAGGGAGCGGCCTTTTCAGCTGAATACGTATTAACCTATTCGAAAGATCTCGCCGACATGATCCGAAGAGAAGCGAAAAGGCAGACAGCAGAGCTCATTGAGGAACTGACCGCTTTTGTGCAGGCAAAAAACGGACCGCTTATAGAGAGCCTGAAAAAACGGCTTGAGAAAGAAAGAGCAATAAGAGATGAACTTGCGCAATCGGCAGAAAAAGAGCGCAATGCCGAAGAAAAAGCTGCCCGCGTCCGCGCTTTGTGGGAAGAAGAATCCGCCTATGATACGGAAAGCAGCGACTGGTATACGCAAAAAAAACGCCTTGCGAAAGCGCCTGTCCAAAAAAAGAAACCAATAGAGACTGTACTGCATGAAGTAAACCAGCCCGAGAAAATTGCGGTGAAGGAACTTTCTATAAAAGAGCAAGTGGATCGGTTCTATGAACTGGCGGGGATTCTTGACTCATCAAGCCTATTAGGAAAACAGGCAGAAGCCTTTCGAAGCAGGATTGAGCGGCTTGAAAACCGTCAATTTACATTGGCGTTATTCGGAGGTTTCAGCTCGGGGAAATCATCGTTCGCCAATGCGCTGATCGGGGAATACGTGCTTCCTTCATCACCGACGCCGACAACGGCCACGATCAACAAAATAACGAAACCGCAAGACGGCAAACCGCATAAATCTGCGGAAATTGTTTTTAAAACGGAAGAGGAGCTGGACGCTGAAATGCTTCAGCTGACGGAGCTGAAAGATGCTGACATAAAAGGGCGGTCACTGAACGAGAGATGGAATTATGCCATTAAAAAGGGAAAAGTGCCTGATGATCTTACGCCGGTGATTCAAACGATGCTTCAGGCGTTTAATACGTACGAAGAACAGATCCGTCAGAGGCTGACACTGACGGTTCCGATTGAAGATGTAAAACCGTACGCAGCTGAAGAAAAAACGGCCTGCTGCGTGAAGGAAGTCACCGTGTATTATGATTCGCCTCTCACGCAAAAAGGCATTACCATTGTTGATACGCCGGGAGCAAGCAGTATAAACAAGCGCCATACAGAGCTTGCCTTTCAATATATAAAAGATGCTGACGCGTTCTTTTATATGACGTACTATCAGCATTCTTTTTCAAAAGGAGACAGGTCTTTTCTGAAGAAACTCGGCCTCGTCAAAGAATCATTCGGCATGGATAAAATGTTTTTTGTCATTAACGCTGCCGATCTTGCCAAAACGGAAAGCGAGCTGGAAACTGTCAAAGACTATGTCCGTTCTGAACTCTCAAAAGAAGGAATTAAACAGCCGAAATTATATCATGTTTCAAGTAAAGAAGAGCTTGCGGGGAAAAATAAAGCTTTCTATAACGGGTTCTCTGATGTAAGAACCGGACTTGCACACTTTATTGAGGAAGATGTAATGAGGGCCAGCTGCGCGCAGCTGCAAACAGAGGCGGACAAATTGTGCGATATGGTGGAACAGCTTCATGAATCTCTTCACCAGTCGGCAGAAGAAAAAGAAAAAAAGAAACAGCGTTTGGAATCTTCTTATGAAAAAGCACTCGCTGATGTTTCAAAGCGCCGTACGTCTGAGGTCATCATTCGAAAAGTGATGAAAGATACGGAAGAACAGCTCTATCACATTAAACATCGTCTGTCGTTTTATGCGAATGATATGCTGAAAACCGCCTTCCATCCGGGCCTTCAAAATGGCGATTGGAAACGAAATCTATCAGCGGCGCTGAAGGAGGCGCTGAAGGAATTCCGTTTTGAATACATTCAAGAGCTGAAGACGCTCGATATCCGGATGACCGGGTTTATTGAGCGCCATATGACTGAGGAGTGGATGGAGAACTGCCGGAAGAAGCTCATGGAAGACGGGGATTTTTCCATTTATGTCAGCGCTGAAAACGAATTTGCCGTTCAGCTGAAAGAGGTCGCGCCGGTCATTGATGTCTCAGCATTCACACATCACGTAAAAGAAGTGAAATCGCCGAAACAGTTTTTTGAACAGAACGGAAAAGCGTCATTTGTGGAGGGGCTCAGGCTCAGCCTGCAAAAAGTGACAGAAAGATGGCTTGAGCAGGAGAAAGAAAGCCTTTCAGCGCGCTATACTGAGCAGGTGCGCCGGCTTCAGGAAAAAATGGCGGTTCAAAGCCTGTCCCAGATCCGCGAGCAGCGTGACACTTATATACGGGGGCTTGAGGAAAATACTGGTGCCGGAGAAATTGAACGCCTTTACGAAGCCGGAAAAGCATGGAAAAAGAAAGATGAAATGCTGAAAATTTAAAAATCCGGTTGGCGGGTAGATAACAGTCGTGGTAGACTAAAATGAAAAAAGCGAGATGAAACCTTTTATGTCAGAAGTCCATAAAGCAATTTCAGCACATTCCGCAAAACAGCATCAGCACGTCAAAACATTTGTGCAGCTTGATTATCAGCGTGAACAGGCGATTGAAGAAGCCATTGTAAAATGCAGACGGAATGAACCGTTCACGACAGATGCCATCAACGGCATCACCGCAAAAATGAACCAGCTGGCTGAAAAGGGAATAGTGCCGCAAAGGCGATTCGTAAGTGAAGAAATGGTGAAAGAATTCGTCAGCAGACAGTAATGGTTGAACCTGCCGTGTGTGGCGTCAGCGCTTGCTGCGCATACTATCCGTATCTTCTCTAAGGGGGGATATGACAATGGGCAGAACAAAACTGGGAAACAGAAATGCACAGCAGAATAACAATGCCAAAAAGAAAAACGGCTTCGGACAGACATTTGATTCCTATGCCGGCCGTGAAGCTGAAAAGCTGATGGCAAGCAATAAAAGACACGGCGAGTAACGTGACGGCAGCATCTTCCAAACGGGAGGATGCTGTTTTTTTACGGCTTTCCTATGGTAAAATAGGAGCATTGAATAAAAAAGGAGTTTTCGATATATGAATAACAAATTACTGCTCGTTGACGGCATGGCGCTTTTATTCCGTTCGTTTTTCGCCACGGCCGTGCATCGCAATTTTATGATAAATGAAAACGGAATTCCGACAAACGGAGTCAACGGATTTTTAAAGCATCTCATTACGGCGGTTGATACTTTTCAGCCCACACATGTCGTCTGCTGCTGGGATATGGGAAGCAAAACGTACCGCAATGACTTGTTTCAGGATTATAAGGCCAACCGGAGCGAACCGCCTCTTGAGCTCATTCCGCAATTTGATTTAGCGAAAGAAGCGGCGCGTGAGCTTGGGTTTTTAAACATCGGTATAAAAGGCTATGAAGCGGATGACTGTATCGGTACGCTCTCTGCCTTATTTTCCGGGGAAGCGGAAATTACGATCGTAACGGGCGATAAGGATCTGCTTCAATTGCTGAATGAACAAGTTCAGGTGGCCCTGCTGCAAAAGGGCATCGGCAATTATAAGGTATATACAGATGAGATATTCAGAGAAGAAACGGGAGTTCCTCCAAAAGCGCTGATTGACATAAAGGCGCTGATGGGAGATACAAGCGACAACTATCCCGGCGTTAAAGGAATCGGAGAAAAAACGGCGTACAAGCTGATCCGTGAATACGAAAACATAGAACGGTTATTAGAAAGTCTCGCTTTACTGCCGAAGGGCCAGCAAACGAAAATTCAGCAAAGCTTAAAAGAATTGGAGCTGTCAAGGCAGCTTGCTGAAATACATTGCGAAGTGCCGTTAGTCTGTACGCTTGAAGAAGCGATTTTTTCATTGAAGATGGAAGAAGCATCCTTAATGCTCAGACGCCATCAAATAAAAGGAATTGAAAGGATGCTCGAAAAACTGAACGCCAGAGAGATCAGCTGATCCCTCTAGCGTTTTGTATTGCTTTTTTTTGCATTGTTTTCAAGGGCTGATTTCGGGTCTTTGTGCGCATTTCCCTCCATATTTCCCTGAGGATTCACGCCTCCGGTCAGCCGGCCTTTATTTTCTTTTCTCATAGCTGTTCACCTCATTTGTAGGATGAACAGTATGACGCAATTTCATTCCGGTTATTTATTCAGCCGAACCGCTTTTTTTGCGAGCTGATCGGCTGTTTGGTTCTGTCTGCCGGGAATCCACTTAATAAAAAACAATGGAAACCCGGCCTTTAATCGGACAATTTCATCCACAAACGGCTGGAAAGCCTTGTTTTTAACCGCTTCAAGTTCAGCGGCCCGCTCCACGATATCTGAATCCGTCCGGAATGACACGGAATCATATCCGCGGGCGGCACACAGCTTCATTCCTTCAATTAAAGCGAGAAATTCAGCTTCCTGATTTGAATGGTCGCCGATCGGAATTGAGAAAGATTCTGATTTCCCCTCATGCTTAATAAAAATACCGATACCGGACGGACCCGGGTTTCCGGCGCTTGCGCCGTCTACATAAATTTCAGCGGGCATCATCCGTCACTCTCCGTTCGGTGTCATTCGTTTTGCCGCATATGCGTATGGGACAGAAATGAGTGATACCGCAAATTTAATCAGATAAGTTGAAATAAAAATGCTGAACCACACTCCCGCAGAATAAACACCGATAAAGGCCACGGCAGTGAAAATAAATGTATCCAGCAGCTGGCTGAGCGCCGTGCTTCCGCTGTTTCTGAGCCAGAGAAGCCGATCAGAAGGAAAGATTCGCCGAATGGCGGAATATACATAAACATCTATCGTTTGGCTGAAAATAAAAGCCAAGAGGCTTCCGAGCGCAACACGCGGCAGAAAACCGAAAATCGTCTCAAGGGCAGGCTGCGCGATATCTGACGCATCCGGTTTATATAAAAGAGCCCCCTGCATGGCGCATGTCAAAGCGAGCAAAGTGGAAAAGCCGAGCCAGACGGCTTTGCGCGCTTCCCGGGGACCGTATTTTTCGTTCAGCACATCCGTTGCGAAGAAAACGGTGCCGTACATGATATTTCCGAGTGTCGCCGTAAGACCGAACAGCTCAACTGTTTTGACGACCTGCAAGTTGGCGCACACCGTGGCGAAACCGATCCATACAAATAGGCCCGTTTTGCCAAATCCTTTATAAAACAAAAGAACAATGATAAAATGAATGATCGCAAATAAAATCCATAACACATCATTAAACAAAACCTGCTGACTTCCTTTCAATTTGAGAATGGTTTGATTATAGCACACGCCCGTCAACTAATGAATGGTAAGGTGATTTCAATGAATCTTAAGCCGTATATCGAAATAGAAGCAAAAGGAACAGGCCCAGTCGCGTTTTTTTCTGAAGATTGGATGACCGTTCCGAAAGCGCGCATGCTTGCAAGAGAAGTCAGCCGCTTTCCATATATAAAAGACATTTATTTTGAGGATGAAAAAGGCGCAAGCTGGACGCTAAAAGAGCTGGAAAAACTTACGGAAGAGCTTGCGCACGAACCTGACGACATTACGGTGTATTTCGACGGCGGCTTTGACAAAAAAAGCGGCTTAGCCGGACTCGGAATTGTCGTGTATTATTCTCTCGGCGGCAAGCGCCACCGCATACGAAAAAACAAAAGCTTAACGCTTCAGACGAACAATGAGGCGGAATATGCCGCGTTGTACGAAGCGCTTAAGGAAGTGCAGGAACTTGGCGCAAGCAGAAATTCAATCACGATAAAAGGGGATTCCCTCGTCGTTTTGCATCAGCTTGACGGCAGCTGGCCGTGCTATGATGATACGCAAAACGACTGGCTCGATAAAATTGAAGCGCTGCTCGAATCCTTAAAGCTGACCCCGACATATGAAGCCGTAAACCGAAAGGAAAATCAAGAAGCGGATGACCTTGCCAGAAAAATTCTTTCGGATAACCGGCAGATTGAAAGCCGCATTATACTAGAAGGTAACGGAGATGACTGATATTGGATAAAAAAAGTATTTATAAAGAATTGACAGAGCTTCAGGATGAATATTGCAAAGACTGCTTTGTTAAAAAGCATTTCCGCAAGGAGTTCGGAAAAACGCACGCCCATTCTTTCTGCATTAATCAATGCACAGTGGGGGAGAAACTGAAAGCCTACGGCAAGGTGCTGACAAATCAATAAAAAATAAAACCGCAGCTTTTGCGGTTTTATTTTTTGAATTCATCGAGCTGGTGCTGGCAATCGTCCAGAAGCATTCGCTGCTTTTGCAGGAAATCTTGATCGAGTGCCTGCAGTTCACTGGATTGTGACATCGTTCTCGCATCCTGAATCGCCTGGTAAGCAGATTCAACCAAAGTTGAATTTTGACCCCGAGTAGCCGCGCCTGTTGTTTTCTGGGCCGTTTCCACCGCTAATTCAAGCTGGCGTTTATCCGTCAGTCCGTTTGGAAAAAATTCAGAGTCCATAAAAAACACCTCCGCAAATAGTTTGGAGATTTTTTTTAGAAATATGTATGGAAAATAGAAAAAAATATAGAAAATAAGCCGATATAACTATTGAACCTGATAATTAGGGCTTATTTACTATTATTCAGGGTATCTTGGGAGAGAAGGGAAAAACCAGCCGTGAATGATAAAGATTTAAAAACAATCCTTCAGCAGACATTTAAAGAAATATACGGTGATTTGGGAAGTTTAGCGGAAATGGCGAAAAAAGGAATGCCGTCAATGGAGAAACAAATTGAAGAAATCGAGCAGCGGTGCAAGCAGAATATTGTAGCAATCGAGATTCAGACGGCAATCAAATAGGAGAGGCATGCGCCTCTCCTCTATTTGTCATCTGATCAACATGTATTGAGTTTAGAGTTTTACAACATTAGAAGCTTGAGGTCCACGATTACCTTCGACAATTTCAAAAGAAACTTCTTGTCCTTCTTCTAATGATTTGTATCCTTCTCCTTCGATAGCAGTGAAGTGAACAAATACATCGTCTCCGCCTTCAACTTCGATGAAGCCGAATCCTTTTTCGTTATTGAACCATTTTACTTTACCGTTTTGCATATTGCTTAATTCCTCCTAGTACTGTAGCACCTTCGTGCTAAAAAAAATTTTGTCATCATCCAACCGTACGTATGTAAACGTTGTTAAATGATGGTTCAACTATACACCAAATGGGAGCGGGCGTCAAGCGGCCGATCCCTATTTTTTATCTTTATTTTTCCAGCGGCAACACTTATCCGAACAAAAAGCACACGAATCATTCGTGTGCTTTTTGTTATGACATTGCCATATCTGCCTTCCCGGCCATCAGTTCAGATTCTTTTATAATGTCCTGCAAAATGACTTCAGAAGAGTTGGGGAGGTGAAGGCTTTTAATATTGTCCTTCATCCGGTTCAGCTTTTCCTCATCCGCAAGAAGGGAGGTGACAGACTCTAAAATTTCTTCGTGGCGGTTGACCACGACAGCCGCACCGCAGTCTTCAAAGAAAATGGCATTTTCCTTTTCCTGTCCTGGCACGGGTTTGTACAAAATAACCGGTACGCCGATCGCTGTCGCTTCCGTCAGCGTGATGCCGCCCGGTTTTGTAATCATGCAGTCCGTAATCCGGAACAGCTCGTCGATTCTTTCTACATAGCCGAGCACTTTCAGGCGGTCGGTATTGCCGCTTTCCAAGCTGCTGAGTGATTCTTTCAGCGAGCCGTTTTTGCCGCATACCACTACAACTTGGACCTGATCGTCATGAACGAGGTTTTCGCACAGTTCTTTTACGTTTTTCAGCACACCATGCGCTCCCGCCATAATAAGAAGCACTTTTTTGTCGGGAGAAAGATTGTATTTTTTATAAATCGGTTCTTTCGGCATCGTTTCCTCGAATTGAGGCCTGATGGGAATGCCTGTGATCTTTACGTTGTTCGGATGAGTGCCGATTTCAATCAGTTTTTCCTTCACGTAATCCGTGGCGACATAGTATTTATCCACATTTTCATGAACCCAGATTTTGTGAAGGCAGAAATCGGTCATAACGTTGAACGTCGGGATCACTTTTCCGGTTCTCCGTCTGTATTCCGGTACGACAATCATCGGAAATGTATTGATTATAATGTCTGGCTTATGCTCTTCCACGAGCTGGCCCAGACGTTTATTTCCCATTTTAAAATAAATATTGAATTTGCGTTTATTATAGATTTTGTCAACTCCGTAATAAAACAAACGATAAAACTGTTTCCCGATTGAGAAGCTTTTTAAATAAAGGTATTGAGTAACCTCTGAAACAATCGGATTTGACTCTTGATACAAATTGGAAACCGTCACTTTTAAGCCGAGACGCAGACATTGTTCGTAGAGCGTTTTGGCCACTTGAACATGTCCGTTTCCGTAATTTGCAGTCAAAATTAATACTTTTTTATTGGTATTCAAGTAAATTCACCTCAATGTAATCAACAACAAGCAAGCTTCATGCATCGTAAGGAGTTATTGTCTATAGATAAACATAACACAAGTACATCATTTTATAATAAGCGCGGCAACATATTTAAACTAAATTTAATTGATATGTTCCAGTATTTTAAAGTTCTGTTATACCCATACTGAATCAAGAGTATTTTATCATATTTTTGTCACCGTATCACTCAAAACAAAAATTAATCCCATTCATACGGGGTTTCCTGATATACATAATAATTCAGCCAATTCATAAACAATAACGTCGCATGAGCCTTCCAGCGGTTTACAGGTTCTTTCCCGCCGGGTGCAAAATAGTGCTTAGGAGCTTCTACGTTTGAAAGCTTTCTTTCTATATCCCTCTCATACTCCTGAAGAAGCGTATCAGTATCGTATTCCGGGTGACCCGTTAAGAAAATCTGCTTTTCGTCTTTTGAAACGATTAAACAGACACCGGCTTCCTCTGAAACGCTCAGCACATCCAAATCTGAAGCAGATTTCAGCTGCTCCGTATTAATATCTGTATGCCGTGAGTGGGGCACATAGTATAGCTCGTCAAAGCCTCTTACCAATCTCTCGTGTTTTTTAAGAACGGTATGCTCAAACACGCCGAAGATTTTTTTCGGCAGCTCCGTTTTTTCAATGCCGTAATGGTAGTATAAACCGGCTTGAGCCCCCCAGCAGATATGGAGCGTTGAAGTGACGTTCGTTTTGCTCCACTCCATAATTTCCTTTAATTCTTCCCAGTAAGAAACATCTTCAAACGGCAGGTGCTCAATCGGAGCGCCGGTAATAATCATTCCGTCAAACCGTTTGTGGCGGATGCTGGAAAATTCCGTATAAAATTCATCCAAATGCTGCCTTGCTGTATTTTTTGGAGTATGTGTGCTCGGAATTAGGAATGTAAAGTGAACTTGTAAAGGCGAATTCCCAAGCAGCCTGAGGAGCTGGGTTTCCGTTTGGATTTTTTTCGGCATCAGATTTAAAATCACGATCTTCTGCGGCCGGATATCCTGAGAAAAAGCCCGGCTTTCATCCATTACAAAGATGTGTTCACTTTCAAGCACCTGCTTAGCGGGCAGGTGATTTGGTATATTAATAGGCAACATGCCACCTCCGTTATTCCCCGTTAATTTTCTTCATTATAGAAATTTTTAAGCCATTTTTCAATCCATCCCGGCGTAATAAGCCGCAATTAACACATAAAGACAGGATGAAAGCGGCAAATGGGCATAAATTCGGGGCGGCTCTTTATTATGACGGGCAAAGAGCCGTTTGGTTCCTCGAAAAAAATGTTTACCGGTAAATGGAAGGGAAAAGCGGTTTCCGTTTGTTTTGCATTGTAAAACAGTTAAAATAAATGAAGAATGAAAGAAGGAGGGGCGCAGATGACAATCTACGACATAAACGTACGGACCATAACCGGCGAAGACATGACGCTATCGGCTTACAGGGGCAAGGTGTTGATCATTGTGAATACAGCGAGCAAATGCGGGTTCACGTCCCAGCTCAAGCAGCTTCAGGAGCTCTATGATACATACCGGGAGGAAGGGCTTGAAATATTAGGATTTCCCTGCAATCAATTTATGAACCAAGAGCCCGGAAACGAGGCGGAAATTCAGGAATTCTGTGTGAAAAATTACGGCGTCACATTCCCGATGTTTGCGAAAGTGGATGTCAATGGAGCAGACGCTCATCCTCTTTTCACATATTTGACGGAGAAGGCGAAGGGGATGCTCGGCACAAAGGCGGTCAAATGGAATTTCACTAAGTTTATTGTGGACCGAAACGGCGAGGTCACCGGGCGTTTTTCTCCAAACGTCAACCCGAAGGAGCTTGAAGATACAGTACAGAGGCTTTTGGCTCTATAAGAGGTGACACGGTGAACGAAAAAGAACCGCTTATCAATGAAAGAACGGGCCATGACAGGCTTCATATTTCCCGGATCGCAACACTTTCTGTTTGTATTGCAAAAGAAGAAGGCGCACCGAGGCGGCCGCGTTGGTTCATGATCTAATTGATGATAAGCTCGAAGAAAGGCTGACGGCGGGCGGAGTGACAGAACGGCTGGCTGCTCTTTCAACATCGCGCATGACTCCGTTCGGGAGATCGCGGATATGATCACAGGGATGTCATTTTTGCACAGGGAACCGCTGAAAAAACAGCCGCTTTCATTGGAAGGAAAAGTTGTTTCAGGATGCAGACATGCTTGATGCGATCGGCGCTGCGGGTATCGGCTCGGCTTAATGAATACAAAAACAGGGGCCGGATTGGCAGGGGAGCGGCATCAATTTCTATTGCAGTTTGCCGCCAGCATGACAAAAAGCTAAGCGGGGCAATAGAACGCTTGTGCAGGCTGTGTTAGAATAAGTGTCAGATTGTGCATAGGAGGACCAAAATGAAGATTAAATCAATAGAACCGACGCCGAGTCCGAACACGATGAAAGTGATCTTGACCGAAGAGCTTCCGGCAGGCAAAAGCAACAATTACAAGCCGGATCAGGCAGAAGATGCTCCGGCCGTCGTACGTGATATTTTAAAGATTGAGGGAGTAAAAGGCGTTTATCATGTTGCTGATTTTTTGGCTGTGGAGAGAAACGCCCGTTTTGACTGGAAGGAAATTCTGCCGCAAGTCCGATCAGCCTTCGGAATGGAACAAACGGAGCAAACTGAGAGCCGTTCTGAACAGGAATCATTCGGAGAAGTGAAGGTTTTCGTCCAAATGTTCAGCGGAATCCCGATGCAGGTCAAATTGACGGACGGCGAACGTGAAGAACGGTTCGGCCTTCCGGAACGTTTTCAAGAAGCCATATTAAAGCTGCGTTCGGAAGCCTCAAATGTCGTATTTGAGCGCTCCTGGAAAGAACAAGGCGTCCGCTTCGGGGATTTTACCGAAATCGGACACGATGTCACAGAAGAGCTTCAGGCTGCTTACAGTGATGAGCGGCTCAAACGCCTGACCGAAGCGGCTGCACAGCAAAAGGGTGAGGCCAAGCCGGCAGTGCAGCGGAAAGCTTATAAAGTGACTCCGGACATGCTCGATGATGAAGACTGGAAACAGCGCTATGCCCATCTTGAGCAAATGGACCCGGATGAAGACGATTTACCTGTATTGGAAAAAGCGCTTCATGATCCGAAGACCTCGATCAGAAGACAAGCCGTCGTCTATTTAGGAATGATCGAAAAGCCGTCTGTGCTTCCGCTTTTATACAAAGCGCTTGAAGACAAAACGGTGACGGTCAGAAGGACGGCGGGTGACTGCCTGTCAGATATCGGCGATGCGAGCGCGATTCCGGCAATGATAAAATCGCTCAGTGACTCAAGCAAGCTCGTGCGCTGGCGCGCGGCCATGTTTTTATATGAAGTCGGCGATGAAACAGCGCTGGAAGCATTAAAAGCGGCGGAAGACGATCCGGAATTCGAAGTCAGCCTGCAGGTCAAAATGGCGATTGAACGGATTGAGCACGGAGAAGAGGCGAAAGGTTCAGTCTGGAAACAAATGACTGAAAGCAGAAAAAAAGAACAGCAGTAATAAAAAGGTGCGCCATGCACCTTTTTTATTTGAATTCACTTTTTATAAAAATTATTTAGAATATTGTTGAAAAATGATTCAAAACTCTATATAGTAAGTACAATATTAATTGTTGGAGGGTTTTTATCGATATACAAAAAGAATACGAAAGCGGACAGGGCGGAAACGCTGTAACTGGAGATATATACAGAATGCGCCCTTAAATAAACTGAAAATTTTAAAAATATCGCACAGTCTAAAAACAGTAGGGGGATCACCATGGCAGAATTACGCAGCAACATGATCACACAGGGAATTGACAGAGCGCCGCACCGCAGCCTGCTTCGCGCTGCCGGCGTAAAAGAAGAAGACTTCGGCAAGCCGTTTATCGCGGTCTGCAATTCATACATCGATATCGTTCCCGGACATGTTCATCTGCAGGAATTTGGAAAAATCGTAAAAGAAGCAATCAGGGAAGCGGGCGGAGTCCCTTTTGAATTTAACACAATCGGAGTAGATGACGGAATCGCAATGGGGCATATCGGAATGAGATATTCGCTGCCGAGCCGTGAAATCATTGCCGATTCAGTTGAAACGGTCGTCTCGGCGCACTGGTTTGACGGAATGGTCTGCATTCCGAACTGTGACAAAATTACGCCGGGAATGCTGATGGCAGCTATGCGGATTAATATCCCGACCATTTTTGTCAGCGGCGGGCCGATGGCAGCCGGCCGCACAAACGACGGCCGCAAGATCTCGCTTTCTTCAGTATTTGAAGGCGTCGGCGCCTATCAAGCCGGGAAAATCGGTGAAGGCGAACTGCAGGAGCTGGAACAGTTCGGCTGTCCGACGTGCGGATCTTGTTCAGGCATGTTTACGGCAAACTCGATGAACTGTCTGTCTGAAGCGCTCGGTCTGGCGCTTCCGGGCAACGGAACAATTCTTGCGGCTTCTCCGGAAAGAAGAGAGTTTGTGAGAAAATCAGCGGCCCAATTGATGGAAACCATTAAAAAGGACATTAAGCCGCGTGATATCGTCACAGAAAAAGCGATTGACAACGCGTTTGCGTTAGATATGGCTCTCGGCGGCTCAACCAACACAGTGCTTCATACGCTTGCGCTTGCCAATGAAGCGGGAGTCGAGTACTCATTAGAACGCATTAACGAAGTGGCTGAACGAGTACCTCACTTATCAAAATTGGCGCCGGCCTCGGATGTCTTCATTGAAGATCTGCATGAAGCGGGCGGAGTCTCTGCGGCCCTTAATGAATTGGCGAAAAAAGAAGGCGCGCTTCATCTTGACGCGCTGACTGTGACAGGCCGGACACTCGGAGAAACAATAGCAGGTCATGAAGTAAAGGATTATGACGTGATTCATCCGCTTGACAATCCGTTTACCGAAAAAGGCGGTTTGGCCGTGCTGTTTGGGAATCTGGCTCCGGACGGCGCCATTATCAAAACAGGCGGCGTACAGGACGGGATTACAAGACACGAAGGCCCCGCTGTCGTCTTTGATTCACAGGATGCCGCGCTTGAAGGCATTATAAACCGCAAAGTAAAAGAAGGAGACGTTGTCATTATCCGTTATGAAGGTCCAAAAGGAGGTCCTGGCATGCCGGAGATGCTCGCTCCGACTTCTCAGATTGTCGGAATGGGGCTTGGCCCGAAAGTGGCGCTTATTACAGACGGACGTTTTTCAGGGGCGTCCCGCGGCCTTTCAATCGGCCACGTATCCCCTGAAGCGGCTGAGGGCGGCCCGCTCGCATTCGTCGAAAACGGAGACCATGTCATCGTTGACATAGAAAAACGGATTTTGGATGTGCAAGTGCCTGAAGAAGAATGGGAAAAACGTAAGGCGAATTGGAAAGGCTTTGAGCCGAAAGTCAAAACAGGATATCTTGCACGGTATTCCAAACTCGTGACAAGCGCCAATACGGGCGGAATCATGAAAATTTAAATCAGTGGCCTGAACAATTGAATTCCAGCTCCCTCTATAGTATCCTTGACATCATATCAGGATTTTAGAGGGGGCTGTTTTTATGTCAATGGCTTATGAAGAATATATGCGCCAGCTGGTCGTGCCGATGCGCCGCGAGCTGACGGGCGCGGGTTTTCAGGAATTAACGACGGCGGAAGAAGTGGAAAGCTTTATGGAACAAGCTGAGGGCACGACATTGGTCGTTGTCAACTCCGTGTGCGGCTGTGCCGCGGGTCTTGCCCGTCCGGCTGCGACTCAGGCTGTTTTACAGCATGAAAAAGCGCCTGATCATACGGTTACCGTATTTGCCGGTCAAGATAAAGATGCGACTGCAAAAATGCGTGAATATTTTACGGGGCAGGAACCTTCCTCGCCATCAATGGCGCTGTTAAAAGGGAAAGAGGTCGTTCACTTTATTCCCCGCCACGAAATCGAAGGGCATGACATGGAGGAAATTATGAAAAATCTGACGAATGCCTTCGATGCACACTGCTGAAATGCCCGAATTCCGGGCATTTTCTTTTTGGAGAAATAAATGATCACAACCAGTTACAGACCTAGCGAATATACGATACACACAGCACAGTCTCTCAGTGACAGGCTGGGTGACACCTATTGCAGCCGCAATAAACAGCCCATTGAAAAAATGCTGGAACGAGCGGCAAACGATCTTTTGGTCATTGGAAAGGAACGGTTCGAACTTTACACGAAGCAAGGGGAAAAGTTCTTTTTTCACCCGAATACAGCGATGTTCCGGGCAAAGCGGTTATTGAAAGGGGAAGCCGAGCCGATGTTAAAAGCAGCCGGTTTACGCGAAGGGGACTCCTTTTTAGATTGCACGCTCGGCCTGGCATCCGATGCGATTTTGGCAAGCATGGCTGTCGGAAAAAGCGGACAAGTAATCGGCCTGGAGAAAAATGAGCTTGTCTCATTGCTTGTTAAAACAGGCCTTCAAACGTGGGAAACCGGTATTGAACCGCTGCAAGCCGCCATGAAACGCATTCAAGTCAAGCATGCCGACTGCGCCGATTATTTGCGGGAGCTTCCTGATTCATCGGTAGATGTCATCTATTTTGACCCGATGTTTCACGAACCTGTTGAAACGTCAGACGGCATTGCGCCGCTCCGTGCGCTGGCAGAAGAAGGTTTTAACGAAGAGTGCATCACGCAAGCCGTTCGGGCGGCGAAAAAATGCGTAGTGCTTAAAGACCATTGGAAAAGCCCGCGGTTTGAACGATACGGCTTCAAGGTGCTGAAAAGAAAAACGGCGCTTTTCCACTTCGGTGTCATTCATGTAAGCTCATGATATCATGAGCTTCTCTTTCGTTAATCAGTGATTTCCATCACGATAAAATAAAGCAGCGTGAGAAGTGATACAGTCGCAAATAAA
Source organism: Bacillus sp. SDLI1 (assembly GCF_001553895.1). Taxonomy (NCBI): domain Bacteria; kingdom Bacillati; phylum Bacillota; class Bacilli; order Caryophanales; family Bacillaceae; genus Bacillus; species Bacillus sp. SDLI1. The sequence goes on from NZ_CP013950.1 coordinate 53,992, forward strand.
GCGTTAATCATCTCATCCCCTCCTTTTTCTCTTTCTTATTGTAAGCGGTTTAGCCGCTCGGTCACAGTTACCAATTTCCCATATTGTATGATCAGGCGCTTCCGGACATGACGCCGCGCTTTGATCTATGCTAGAATATAGGGACAAGAGGACAATAAAACAGAGGGGAACTATCTATCATGAAATTGTGGATGAAAAAGACCCTTGTGGTTCTGTTTACCATTGTAACGTTCGGGCTCGTGTCTCCTCCGGCTGCTTTGATGACAGACAAGCCTTCAGGACAGTCGAGCAGTCTTGAGCAGAATGATTACACCGCTTTTTATGATGAACACTCCCTGCCGGGGGAAGAGAAGGCAGGGCGGGAGCCTGAGTTACAGTTTCAATCGTATCAGCAGCAGCTTCTTGGTGATGCTGAAAATCAATCACTTCTAAAATTCGGCAGCAAAATCTCTCCGGTCATTGAAGATGATTACAGAAGTGAAATTCTGCCGAAAATCGAAGATGTGATCACAGGGCATTTAGCCAAGTTTCAAGATGATGAAGCGTATCAGGATGTGGTCATTTCCAGCAAGCCGTCAGCCGGAAAAACCGAAAAAATTTTTCATGTGTATAACAGGCTGACGGGTGAAGATCTTTTAAGATTCCACGTCCGCCGGGATCATCCTCCGCAAGACGGCTACTGGTTTAATTTTCATTACCATACCGCTGAAGACGGATTCCAATCACACCATGAGCTCGGCAGCATTTATTGGGACCGGAATACGCCGCCTGACTGGATGAGCGTGTAATAACGTGAAGAAATAAAAAAATCATTTCTGAGAAATTTTGCAGAAATGATTTTTTATTGTGTTACACTACTAAAAGACTACGTTAAAAGGATGAAAAAAGATGAAACAATATAAAGATTTGTGCCGTCATGTGTTAGAAAACGGAGAAAGAAAAGGAGACCGTACGGGAACGGGGACGATCAGCACGTTCGGCTACCAAATGCGTTTTAACCTTCAGGAAGGTTTCCCGATGCTTACGACGAAAAAGCTCCATTTTAAATCAATCGCGCACGAGCTGCTTTGGTTTTTAAAAGGAGACACGAATGTCCGCTACCTTCAGGAAAACGGAGTACGCATCTGGAACGAATGGGCCGATGAAAACGGAGAGCTCGGACCGGTTTACGGCTCTCAATGGCGCTCATGGCGCGGAGCGGACGGCGAGACGATTGATCAAATCTCCCGGCTGGTTCATGACATCAAGACCAATCCGAATTCCCGGCGGTTAATCGTCAGCGCGTGGAATGTCGGCGAAATTGATCATATGGCGCTTCCTCCTTGCCACTGCCTGTTTCAGTTTTATGTCGCTGACGGAAAACTGTCGTGCCAGCTTTACCAGCGGTCGGCGGATGTTTTTCTCGGCGTGCCGTTTAATATCGCGTCTTATGCGCTTTTAACAATGATGATCGCGCATGTGACGGGTCTTGAACCGGGTGAGTTTGTTCATACGTTCGGAGACGTCCACATTTATCAAAACCATGTGGAACAGGTGAATTTGCAGCTGACAAGAGATGTCCGCCCGCTGCCGAAACTGCGGTTTGCGCGCAACGTTGATTCTATTTTTGATTTTACGTTTGAAGACTTTATCATTGAGGATTATAACCCGCATCCGCATATAAAAGGAGCTGTCAGCGTATGATTTCGTTTATTTTTGCGATGGATGAAAACCGGCTGATCGGAAAAGATAACGATCTGCCTTGGCACCTTCCGGATGATCTCGCATATTTCAAAAAAGTGACGACTGGACACACCATTGTGATGGGGCGGAAAACGTTTGAATCAATCGGACGTCCGCTTCCGAATCGGCGTAACATCGTTGTAACTTCACGGGACGAATCCTTATTTCAAGGCTGTACTGTCGCTTCCTCGGCTGAGGAAGTGCTCAAACTGACCCCCGGGAATGAAGAATGCTTTGTAATCGGCGGCGCCCAGCTGTACAGTGCGCTCTTTCCATATGCGGACAGACTCTACATGACTAAAATTCATCATGTCTTTGAAGGTGACCGTTTTTTTCCGGAGTTTAATGAAGCTGAATGGGAATTGACATCCCGCAGACAGGGAGTAAAAGATGAAAAAAATCCTTACGATTATGAGTACCTTGTATACGAGAAAAAGAATTGAGATCGAGCAGGGGGGCAAGAATTGATTCGTTACGGCTGCCTTGTCATGTACGTTGTATTTATGTTCATGAAAAATATTCAGGAATATATCAATCTAAAAGAGCTTGACCCGCGGCTTTCTTTTCAAAAACAGATGAAACGGGTGTACGAACAGCCGAAAGCGTTTATGAGGGGCTGCATTGACGTGTCGGGATCGGTAATCAGCATTCATCATGATCGGCCGATACCGGACGGACCTGTATTGTATGTGCACCCCAGATTAGGTGTGGGTGATCTTGTGCTGCTTGCGGGACATCTTGAAGATCCGGCTGGTTTTATCGCCGGCAAGAAAGCTTTCCGGATGCCGTTTCTCGGGAATTGGCTGAGACTGATGGGCGTCATTTGTGACGGAGACAGCCGGGACGTGCGTCAGGAGGCGGAAGTCCGCCTGCAAAAAGGACAAAGCCTGATTCTTTCTGAAGACGGCAAAATCAATCCGGAGGAACTGGCCCTGCGTTTTGACCTTCCGATTGTTCCGGTCAGCACAACGGGAACAGACCGGCTGCTTCGGGGCAGATTATTGAAACGGCTGAAACCGGCTGACATTGAATTGCATGTCAAGCCCGCTTATTATCCGGCCGTTCAAAAACGGCTCCGTGCATAAAAAAAGCACAGTCTCTTTACGAGAGGCTGTGCTTTTTTATTTCAGATAAAGGGAACTTTGACACAATAAAATAAAATACAGAAAAACATTGAGGCGCTGCCTCCTAAAACAAAGCTGTGCCAAATGGCGTGATGAAACGGGATCTTTCTCCAAATATAAAAAACGGTGCCGGCGGAATATAATAAGCCGCCGAGAAGAAGAAGGCCGAATCCCGGGCCTGACAGCGAAGCGTACAGCGGTTTAATGGCGACGATAATCAGCCAGCCCATCATTAAATAGACAAGCGTTGAAAAAATGATAAACCGCTTCACGAAAAAGATTTTAAACACGATGCCTCCGAGGGCAAGCGACCAAACGATAATTAAAAGAGTCAGGCCGAGTGCGCCTTTAAGCGGCCCTAATAAAAATGGCGTATATGTCCCCGCTATTAAGACGTAAATCGCGGAGTGATCCACAATCTCAAGAATGTCTTTCGTTTTTTTATGCTGAATGCTGTGCAGGAGAGTCGAGCTGAGATACAGAAGCAGCATTGAGGCGCCGAAAATCGAGAAGCTGGCGATGTCTGTCGGCGATCCGTATTTCACCGCGAAGATAATGAGAAAAATCAGCGCCGGAATCGACAGCAATACACCGATTCCGTGTGTGATGGCATTTGCGATTTCTTCTTTAATCGTGAACAATCAAATGTCCTCCTTTTAAAGGATTTGTTTTTGCAGTGACTGCAAAAAGCCTAATCCTTCTATTGTGATTTTTGTTCCTGCGCGTCCCCGGCCTTTTGTGACATAGTTCATCTTTTCTAAGTAATCAAGCCTGTTTCTGACCTGCTGAGGCGTCAATGTCATTGTGCCGTTCTCACTTAATTCGGATATGCTCCGTCTGCTGGCGGGTTCGCCTTTGGCATTTAAGCCTTTGATTGATTCCAAAATAAACAAAAATTCTTCTTTCTCCATCAATGTCAGGCGCTTTTCTTTTTTCTTGGCGGTTTTCGCTTTCTGGCTGTTTTTGATATACGGCGGGACATCCTCGGGATAAATCGTACCGCCGGAGGCTGCCGCAGCCATATAATGCGCCGCGTTTTGAAGCTCTCTGATGTTGCCGTTAAAGGTGTGCCGCTCAAACAGCGGATAAACGGACGGATCGAGATGCAATTGCTGCCCAGAGGCTGCCAGCATATGCTGAAGAAGGAGCGGTATATCGCCTTTTCGTTCAGATAGAGCAGGGAGCTGAAGGCATAACACGTGAAGCCTGTAAAATAAATCTTTGCTGAACGTGTTTTCCGTATCGGCAAGATCCGCCGTGCTGCTTGCAATGATGCGGGCGGAAAGCCCGGCATCAAGCTCCGAAAGAAGGCGGGCCTGTACCGACAGCGGCATGTCTCCGATTTCATATAAGAATAATGTTCCGCGGCGGGCCCTATTTAATGCACCTTCAGCACAGAACAGTTCATGATTGAGCCGCTCTTCGCTTTGGCTGCAGTGAACGGTAATAAATAGTTCGCTGTTTCTGCGGGATTTATGGTGGATCGCTGCGGCCATTTGTTTTTTTCCGGTTCCGACTTCACCCGTGATGAAGACAGGCAGATCCGATAAGGCGAATTTGGCGGCCAATCGTTTCGTTTCTAAAAAGGATTTATGTTCGCCGGCTAGCTGATGAAAGGGATCAGATTGTTCAATTACAGTCATGAATTGGCTCCTTTTGGTTCTAATTGGTTTAAGTATAACATGTTTTCACCTTTGAAAATATCTTTTTCTTATGAATCGGTTTATTTAATTTTATTTACGAAATTCAAATAATTATCTTATTATTTGAATATTCATGTTATAATGGCATATTAAATAGGGATTTAAATAAGAAAGGACTCTGTAAATGAAACCGTTACTTAAAGAAGACTCTCTCATCCAGGTAAAAGACATTTTAAAAGCGCACCAAAACGTAAAGGACGTTGTGATACATACGCCTTTGCAGAGGAATGACAGACTTTCTGAGAGATATGACTGCAATATCTATTTGAAAAGAGAAGACCTTCAGGTGGTCAGATCATTTAAGCTCAGAGGGGCTTATAATAAAATGAGACAGCTCTCAAAAGAGCAGACTGAAAACGGAATTGTCTGCGCCAGTGCGGGAAACCACGCGCAGGGGGTTGCGTTCTCATGCAAACATCTCGGCATTCACGGCAAGATTTTTATGCCGTCAACCACACCGAGACAAAAGGTATCTCAAGTGGAGCTGTTCGGAAAAGAATTTGTTGAAATCATATTGACGGGTGACACTTTCGATGATGCATATAAGAGTTCTGCGGAATGCTGTGAAAAGGAAAACCGCACGTTTATTCATCCGTTTGACGATCCGGACGTCATGGCGGGGCAGGGAACGGCTGCCATTGAAATTTTAAATGACATTGACGTTGAGCCGCATTTCCTCTTTGCGAGTGTAGGGGGAGGAGGACTCCTTTCCGGTCTGGGCACGTACATGAAAAACATTTCGCCGGAAACAAAAATCATAGCGGTGGAGCCGAAGGGCGCAGCTACATATTTTGAATCGAAAAAAGCCGGACAAGTCATTGAACTTGAGAAAATCGATAAATTTGTTGACGGGGCGGCTGTAAAAAAAATCGGCGCGGAAACTTTTCAGACGCTTGAAACCGTAGTTGATGACATTCTTCTTGTCCCGGAAGGAAAAGTGTGCAGCACGATTCTCGAATTATACAATCAATGCGCCATCGTAGCTGAGCCGGCGGGCGCATTGTCCGTGTCGGCACTTGATCTGTACAAGGAAGAGATTAAAGGAAAAAACGTCATCTGTGTGGTCAGCGGAGGGAATAACGACATCGGCAGAATGCAGGAGATGAAGGAACGCTCCATGATTTATGAGGGGCTGCAGCACTATTTTATCGTTAATTTCCCGCAAAGGGCGGGAGCGCTTCGCGAATACCTTGATGAAGTGCTCGGACCTGATGATGACATCACCCGGTTTGAATATACGAAAAAAAATAACAAAAGCAGCGGACCTGCATTGGTCGGCATTGAACTGAAACATCGGGAAGATTACGGCGCGCTCATTGCCCGGATGGACCAAAAAGGATTCCATTACGTAGAAGTGAATAAAGATCAGGACCTGTTCCACCTGTTAATCTGACTTTTTTTAAAACGGCCGCGCAAAATGACAGACACGCTTTCTCAGATTGTATATAATAAAAAGAAAACAATCGAAAAAGAAGGATTGATATCTTGTTACTCAAAAGCCTAGAGTTCAAACGACAGGACGGGATTCAGGTGAAAGTGACAGAAATACCGGTTGTCACGAAAGGTGAACATTATTTTTTTCAAATTCATCGGCACCTTGAGCTTTATTTGAGAGAAGTTTTTGCTTCACGAAGTGTGAGAACAGTGTATTCATTCCGACAATATGTTAAGCGCCGTATGAAGTGGAAAGATTACGAGGCCGTTTTCAACCAAGAGATATTGAAACATAACGCATGACGGCGCGCATTCCTTAGCGCCCTCCTTTTGATAAGGGAGGGTGCGGGGATTTTTTTATGATGAATGCTGTAAGCGTTTTATCCATGGGGGGAATGGAAATGAAAAAAATGAAAAGCTTCGCTGCCGTCATCTGTTTGCTGCTCTTGTGCGCCTGCGGGGGGAAGACGATAAAAGACCCGCTGAACTATCAGATTGAGCCGTTTTCATATCAGAACCAAGACGGAAAAACAGTGTCACTGAAAAGCCTGAAGGGGCATGTCTGGATTGCGGATTTTATGTTTACAAATTGTAATTCTGTCTGTCCGCCGATGACAGCCCATATGACTGAACTGCAAAAAAGACTGAAGGCTGAGAACCCGGATGTGCGGATTGTGTCGTTCAGTGTAGATCCTGAAAATGATACGCCTAAACAGCTGAAAGCATTTGCTTCCAAATATCCGCTCTCACTTCGCAACTGGGATTTTCTGACCGGTTACAGCCAAAAGGACATTGAAGATTTTGCGCTGAACAGTTTTAAAGCAATCGTCAACAAGCCGAAGGGGGAAGATCAGGTCATACATAAAACTTCTTTTTATTTAGTCGGACCTGACGGCAAGGTGCTCAAAGATTATGACGGCGTGCAGAAAGTTCCGTATGATGACATCCTCTCAGATGTCAAAGCGGCTGAGAAGCTCAAGTAAACTGGCAGATTAGACATTTTCAAATCTGAAAAAACATGTTACACTTTCCACTAGTAGACGGGGAAGGAGCAACCAGATTGAAGCTGCGAATGTTCTCATTGATCGCCGGACTGGCCTTGCTTTTATCAGCTTGTTCTGTCCAGCGCACCGGTTCTGATGCTGAAGAACCGAAAACGAAAGATCATATTGTCATAGCTGCGGTCGGAGATTCATTGACTGAAGGAGTAGGAGATTCTGACGGTTCAGGATACGTCGGCAAGGTGGCGGATTCCCTTAAGAAAAAGGGACATGTGAAAACGGTAGATATTAAAAATTATGCGGTGCAGGGCGACAAGACGTCTGACCTGCTTAAAAAGCTTGATGATAAAAAAGTGCAGAAATCATTGAAGGGCGCCGACTATATCTTTTTTACCATCGGCGGTAATGATTTAATGAAGGTGCTCCGCCAGAACGTTATGCAGCTGACGGTTCAGCCGTTCCAAAAAGAAGAGAAACCTTTTGAAAAACGGTTCAAGGCGATCATTTCAAAAATACGCAAATACAATCAAAACGCTGAGCTGGTGTATGTCAGCATGTACAATCCGTTCACATTTATGCTGCCTGAGTTAAAAGAGATTAACGGGGTTGTGACTGATTGGAACCAGATCGCCGCAAAAGAGCTGAAAAAAGATCCTCACGCCGCCGCGGTGAATGTTGAAGACTTGTTCAGTCAAAAAAGCGGCAGCAGCCGGATTTCAAAGGATGATGATTTTCATCCGAATGCAAAAGGGTATGCACTTATCGCCGATCGATTGTACGGCACTATTGAAAAACAAGGGTTACCAGCAGAATAGGGTGAAATGATGAAGAAATGGAAATCGCTGTTTTTTATTCTTCTTGCACTCAATGTGATTGCCGCCGCGGTAATCGTGACATTGATGGTTATGCCGGGAGAACAGGCGAAAATACAAGATGAGACAAAAAGCGAGTACGGCTTTCACATTACCAGCTCCAAAGAATCACTTGCCAGGTTTGTGAATTCGTACTTAAAAGAGAAGGCATCGAATCAGCTTGACTACAAAGTGGACATCAATAACGACGTGCACGTAGCCGGTAAAATCAAGGCGTTCTCAACATCTATTAATGCGGTTGTCACATTTGAACCGTCCGTACAAAAGAACGGAGATGTGGTTCTGAAAGTGACGAAGTTTTCATTAGGTGAATTAAGCCTTCCGATCAGCTTTGTGCTGAATTATATGGACAGCTTTTACGAACTGCCGTCATTTGTGCACGTTCATCCAAGTGATAAAAGCATTGAGGTCCGTCTGTCGGAAATGCCATTAGACAACGGTATGTATGTTAAGGCTGATAAAATCAATCTCGACACGGATGAAATTGAATTTTCCTATTATCATCCGAAGCAATAAGTTTTCATAAAAAAAACACAGATCCTTTCTGGGATTTGTGTTTTTTACGTTTCAGCGTTTTTTATCCAGCTTGCTGAACAGTTTGATTAACGTTGCAAGCTCTTCATCAGAGTAGCAGTCAAACCGTTTAAAAAAGTATTCTGTTTTTTTCTGGTTGAAATGATCGACAATTTTCTCCCCATCTTCCGTAATATGGATTCTGATAATTCGTCTGTCCTCTTTAGAACGGATGCGGGTAATCCATTCCTTTTCTACTAAAGCGTCAGTCACTGCGGTAATGTGGCTTGCGGAGACCTCAAGAATGGGAGCGAATTCCGTTACTTTTTTAGGTCCTTGTTCACTGAGAATCCACAAAATGGTGAATTCGTTCCTGGACAGCTCTTTATCTAGAATTTCATTAACTTCATTTCTGATTTGTTTAAACACTTTTCGAAGCAAAGCTTCCATATCATACATCATTTGTGTTCTTACTTTCAAAACATGAACCTCCAATATGTAGTCAGCGCGGCATTCATTTAGCTTCCCCTGAAAGCAGAATTATTTTTATTCTGTTTATACATGCTATAATATAATAATACCACGTATGAACAAAGGAGGGCACCCGTATGTCAGAAAAAAAAGAAATCGCCACATTTGCAGGCGGCTGTTTTTGGTGCATGGTGAAGCCGTTTGACGAACAGCCCGGAATTGAAAGAGTGGTGTCCGGTTATACAGGAGGCCATACTGAGAATCCGACTTACGAAGAAGTGTGCAGTGAAACGACCGGCCACAGGGAAGCCGTTCAAATCACATTTCAACCAGACATTTTCCCGTATGAAAAGCTTGTTGAGCTGTTTTGGCAGCAGATCGACCCGACTGACGCAGGCGGCCAGTTTGCGGACCGCGGAAGTTCATATCGGGCGGCGATTTATTACCATAATGATGAACAAAAAGAGATTGCTGAAGCCTCAAAAAAACAGCTTGAAGACAGCGGCATTTTTAAAAAGCCGATCGTGACAGACATTTTAAAGGCTGAGCCTTTTTATGAAGCGGAAGGCTATCATCAGCATTTTTATAAGAAAAATCCTGATCACTACGGGCGCTACCGTGTAGGCTCCGGACGTCAAGGATTTCTGGATGAACATTGGAGGGACAGATAGGATGGCTCTAAATAAAGAAGAAAAAATCAAATCATTAAACCGCATGCAATACGAAGTCACGCAAAACAACGGAACAGAGCCGCCATTTCAAAATGAATTCTGGGATCACAAAGAAGAGGGGCTTTATGTTGATATCATCTCAGGAAAACCCCTGTTTACTTCTCTGGATAAATTCGATTCTCATTGCGGCTGGCCGAGTTTTACCAAACCGATTGAGGAAGAAGAGGTTGACGAAAAACTGGATACAAGCCACGGGATGATCCGGACGGAAGTGAGAAGCAAAACAGCGGATTCCCACTTGGGTCACGTATTTAATGACGGCCCGGGGCCGACCGGTCTCCGTTATTGCATTAACTCTGCGGCACTCCGTTTTATTCCGAAGGACAAGCTGAAGGAAGAAGGCTATGAAACCTATCAGCATTTATTTGAGAAATAGAGCTCAGCAATGAGGCCTGCCGATTTAGACAGGCCTTTTTTCTATGCTTTTTTTTCTTCATGTAATCGTTCAATAATCTTTACGACTGTGTCTGTTGTGATGAGCGGCGCTTGATCGGATTGATATCTGGGGAGATTGACCTTCCGGAATTCAGGGTGTTTGGCGGGGTCCGGCAATACCGCGTAAAGATTGCCCCATTCATATAAAGATTCCGTTTCATGAGGAGAGGTCAGTTCTTCGTGAAGTTTCTCCCCGGGGCGTTTTCCTACTTCAACAGCGGCGGGGCGAGGCAGTCCGTGCCGGGTCGCATATTCCTCAAACCCGTGAAGCAGTTCTTCAAGCCTCAGGGACTCCATTTTAAAAATAAACGTTTCTCCGCCCTTTGTAATCGCTGCAGATTGCAGGGTAAGCATTGCTGCGTCATCAATCGACATAAAAAACCTCGTCATATTTTTATCTGTAATGGTGAGCGGGCCGCCATCCATCATCTGTTCAAATAATATAGGAATAACAGAACCGCGTGAACCGAGGACATTGCCGAAGCGGACCGAACAAAACACTGTACCGCGGTTTTGAACATGATGATTTGCCTGATGAAACAGCTTCTCGGACAACAGCTTCGTAGCTCCCATTGTGTTCACCGGAGAAACGGCTTTATCGGTTTTTTAAGATATTTACTGCATGTTGAGGGACTATCAGTGACGGTGAGATCGAAAATGAAAAATTAAACCTTAGGATAGGGGTGATTTCAAACTGAGCTGGAATTGGCCCTTTTCTTTTTTGTGTCATATTCACGATAACATCTTTAAAGACCATTCTTAATAGCGCGTTCTTTTTCTCTGTGCTTGATTCAATGTGATATTGATCAATTATCTTATTTATGTTGTTTCTGACTGTATTACTGTCTATTTCTATTTGCGCTTCCTGAGTTCCATTGACCTCATTCTTGGCAATTTGGAGTTCTTCAAATTCTTCATCTAAAACAGCTTTTCTTTTCAAAAAAAGTTCATCAGTGTAAATGCCGCTTTCATATTTCTCGAAGATAAAATTCTCTTTGTTTTTTAATTCTTGTTCTTTTTGTGAAAGATATTCACATATTTGCTTCTTTGTTTTCACATTATTATTTCCGTCTTCGTATTTAGAAATCATTGAAATGATATGTTTTGTTAAAGTCTTATTATCTAAGTTGTTTAAAGAAGAGAGGTAATCCAAAATGGCATTTTCAACATCGTTATATCTCACATAAGTGCATTTATTCTTTTTGCAAGAAAGTGATTTAACGTGATACACACTTTTGGTGCCGTTTTTGTTTTCTCGCGTTCGCTTAGTTTCATATTTAGATAATGGTTCACCGCACTTGGAACAAGTGCATACGCCTGCCAATTCACTTAATTCCAATGTATTTTTATTAGGCAGCAGGGGGACTTTGTTTGCAATTTTCTCTTGTGATTGTTGAAATTGTTCTTGATCTATTATGGGGGCATGTGCATCCGGTACTACAATTTGTTCCTTTTCAGGTCTCATTGTTCGTTTACCGTCTTTTGTTTTTTCTCTAACCTTATATTTAACAGTTCCGATATACGCTTCGTTTTGCAGAATTGCTTTAATTGTGTATTGATTCCAGCGCTTTTTTCCTGATGGAGTAGGTATTTGTAATTTTGTTAAGTGAGAAGCAATCGCTGTATAACTATAATCTTTTCCATTCAACCCATTTAAAAAGATGTTAAAGATGAATTGAACGACTTTTGCTTCTTCCTCAACGGGGACTAGTTTGGATGTTTTTTTGTTTAACCTGTATCCAAAAGGCGCTAGTCCGGAAATCCACTTCCCTTGTGCTGCATATGTGTATTTAGCCCCTGTCATACGCTCTCTGGTCATTTCAAATTCTTCTCTGGCCATAAATAATTCAAAACGAATCTGACGCATGTCTGCAGGATTTCGAGGGTCATAAACTTTATAAGGTGTAATGATAATCAATCGCTTGCTTTGAAGAAGGTTAACAATTTGTCCCGCATCACTGTAGCTTCCGCGGCTGAGTCTTGTTAATTCTTTAACAGCAATTGCCTGGTACTTGCCTTCCTCGAGGTCTTTAAGACATTCTTTAAAAACAGGGCGGCCCTCAATGCTTTCTCCTGACCCGATTTCCATTTTTAATTCATAGGGGATTTCAATCGACTTCAGTATTTTATTCATGAGTTCTTTTTGTTCAGTTAGCGTATCTTCGCCTGTTCTTTTTTCTCGCTCCATATCCTGACGAGAGCGTCTAAGATAACCCAAAATATTTGTAATGTTGTAAGAATGAACGATGTTTTTTAACTCCAAAAAATCAGCACCTCCTCTTTATTGTATTTACTGTAAAAACAGAAGTATTCGTACAATATTCTGTCTGACATTGAATACGAAAATAACCTAATAAATTGTAAGGGCTGTATTCTTTGAGATCCATTCTAATCGTATTCATTTTTTAATTAAACGCCGACTGTCATTAACAGGGTTTTTATTTAATCTTCATATGGCAGCGCTTATGAGAGACTATAACTTGAACACTAAATAGAATAAGCAAAGAACTTAAAACGGTGGGGGAAATATCAAAGGAACTTAATATCCCAGACTGGAGTATTCTGAATCTATTTGAGGCAAAAAAAGCGGACAAGCTTTCTTACTCTGAATTGTCAAAGAGGAGGAGAGCAAAGGACTTTGATCTGCTATACGATTTGCATTTCAACAAAAAAATGAGTCTAAAAGAAATTGGCCGGAAATACGATTATTCACCTCCCTATATCCGTCAAGTTTTTAAGGATCAAGGAATCAAACACTTGGCGTTTAAAAATCAGAATAAGAATTAAATATATTAACGGATGCATTAATTCTAAAAACATCTAAGCCTGTTTTTGAGAACAGTCTTTTTTGTGTAGTAAATATATCTTAAATTGTGAATGAATATTTGTTCACCGTAGTGATTTCTGGACGGTTTCAAACGTAGGACTGCCTTACCTTTTTTAAACGAATATAATAATAACAGGAAAAAATATAAATGTTTTATGGTAGGGTGTTCAATGTGTTAAACAATAAAATTAGGGATAAAGGAGAGTTCAAATTGAAAAGTCTATTTGCTAAAATTCTTTTTATGTTGCTTGCAGCGGTTATAGCCATCCCGACTGTTGGAGCTTCGGCCTCAGAAGTGAAAAAAGCGAGTACTTCTAAACAGGACGTGCAATTTACTTATAATCCAACCGAGCTTCAAAAACTTGCTAAAGAATACTCAGTCCCGTCAGTTAAAGAAAAAGGTATTTTAAATGCGGCCGAAGAATTAAAAGGTCTCGAAAATGGTAGTTCGCAAGATCAAATGAGTACTATGGGAGCTAAAAGCGCTGCCGCTAAAGAAGCGATTAAGGTTATTAGAGGACTGGCAAATAATGCTTGGGCAAAAGACATATTAGGCACAATGTTCGGAAAATCTACGGTAAATAAGATAATTAAAAATACAAACAAAATTTGTAAAGTTCTCGAAGATATAACCGGAGCTCCTAAAGAGGTTGCTGCTATGGCAAGAAAACAAATCCCACCAGCAATTAAAGGTGCTGTTGGGGCAGGAGTTGCTGAAACAATTGGCATGGCAGTAGAATATATCATCCTTGCTGCAGATTATCTTGTTCTTTAAATTTTAAAATTAAAGGTGATAACATGACTGGAAATCGTTTTGTAGACTGGTGTAACGAAAATAACCTAAATTCTGAAGATGAAACTTTTCTCGTCCAGTTGTCAGGTGCATTTTGTAATTATGAAAATGATAAAGCAAAAGAAATGAGTAAGCAATTATTCATTAACCGATATGGTGAAGAGCTTGGAATTAGCTCTCTTAAAGGAGAGCATCGATCAGAATATGAAGAGATTATTCGTATTTATGAAAAGCATAATCACAAGCAGGACAAAATTAATATAGATGAACTGCTGCAGGCATTATTTGAGACGGAGATGATGTTATCTTTAAAAGAAAAGTTTTGATAAAATCCTAATTGATGTATCATAGGGGTTTAATCAGCCACTATAGACCACAGAGCTCCCTCACATGCTCTGTGGTTTTTTGTTTAGACAGGGAATATACCCAAATAAAAAAGAAGTCTCAGAGGACTTCAAAATAATTAATTCTTCTCACATGCAAAGTTGTCATTATCCCGATCCATCTTAGATGTATAAGCAGGGTGAGTGCTTGGTACTCCATGCGGATATTTCTTTCTCAGCTCTGTGCAGTTTGCAAAGTGTTCAGTTCCTGCGGCAGAAGGTGAGGCTTGTGTAGAATTAGAAGAGTTGCTTGATGCTGAGCTACTTGAATGTGAACTGTTTGAGCTCGATTTATGTGTCTCTGATTGGTGTGTTGTAACTGACTTTTGAGCCGGCTTAGATACACTTACTGATTTCTTCGGTTTAGTTACGCAACCATTAAATCCTTTATCAGTTGCATAGCCATTCTTACTCCAAATCTTCAAGTCTTTATCTTTCGCAACTTGCTCATCTTTCTTATACGTGTCTAAATACTTCGTGTTTGGCTCATATACATAAGCTACTCGTGCTAATCCTTCTTTAAGCAGTGTTTCTTGAACAGATTTACCGTCTACATAAACGTAAGCCAGCATTCTGCCATACTTGTCTGTACGATCTCCTTTACCAAACTCCAGTTGAAGTTTCCCTTGTTAACCAGCTGTTTGTTTCTTGTTGAAGCATCCTCACCATATGGTTGTACGCAAGAGTTTGGGTTCTTAGTTTTAGGCGTGTCAACAAGTAAATAACGAACAGTTTTGACTTCGCCTTTATAGTTAACTTTAATCGTATCCCCATCAACTGTTCTGTTAAGTGTTACATCGACCAGCTTTTTCTTCTTGTCAGATGCCTTTTTATCCGACGAATCCTTCTTTGAAGCATTTTCGACTTTTTCATTCTTGTCATTAGTACTTTTGTCGTTTGATTGAGTGTCGGTCTTTGTCTCTTTTGCATTCTTTTCTTCTTGCTACGTTGTCTTAGCTTTATCTGAATGTGTAGAAGCAGAGTCAGATCCACATGCGGCTAAAGAAAAGCTTAAAGATAATGCGCAAATACCTAACATCCATTTCTTCATTGTAATTCCCCCAAATTTGTTTGTTCTGTTCTGTCTCTATATATCGGACAAACCTTCCTAATTATAATTATAAAACCAAAGATTGTAAAATTCATTTTGGCATTTTAGGACAATCAAATACAGTTGTGTGGTGAAATTTGGTAGTATAACCTTAGAGGAGGAAATTGAAATGGAAGAAGGAAAGTTAATTCGCATGACTCTTCATGGGATAAAGGAAGCTGTTTCTAAATACGGAACTTTTCCTATGTTCCAACATGGAGGGCATGTCATGGAAGATGCTGCTTTTCAATTCAGAGACCCAGCCAGTCCACTAGAAGTTAGCAGTTTAGAAAAAAAGCTTGGGGTAACTTTACCTAATGATTATAAAGAGTTTCTATTCAATTACAATGGAATGGAAATGTTTAATGGTGTTGAGCTTCTTAGCACAGAAGGGATAATTGAATTTAATGAAGTTCAAGACTTCCCTAAGGGCTATGTCCTAATTGGATACCACTATGATGGCAGGTATGTTGTTGACACAAACAAATCAAATAAGGGATTAGGATATATGATGTATCTAGATTCAATTGATGATATTGAAGATGCGGTATATTTAGACTCTAACTTTGAAGTATGGTTTGACATGTTGGTGTCTTCAAATGGAACAAAATATTGGGAAGTGACCCCGAAAACTCAAGAGTATTATAAATATGTTTCAGAATAGAAAATTCAGATAAGATTAAGTGGAAAGGAGACGAAAATGAAGGTATTTGAAGCAGACTCGTTAATCTCAGCAGCGGAGAAACGAGCAAAAGAATATGATCAGGTTAGAGACCAATTTATCAATCTCAGGAAAGCTTTTCAGGGAATGGCTGATTTAGATGACAGTGAGTTTTCAGGTAAAGGTGCTGATAACATCAAAGCATTCTTCCAAGATCACGCTGGTGTCACAGACAGCTGGCTTGATCTGATCGATATGAAGATTGCGTTTCTAAACAGTATCTCAGGAAAAGTAGCTGATGCAGGATTAGTCGATTCGTTTGTGGAAGAGTCATTTTTAGAACATGAGTTGATTCATGCGAAGAATAAATCAAAAGCCATCATGCAAGAGCAGCGGAATGAAATGAGAGATATTCTTAACGAGATAAGCGATATTGTCCCTATACAGGTTTTCTCAACAGAGGATGTCGATCAAAAGCTGGATTCAGCAGACAAGAAACGGGACAATACCATACACAAGCTCGGAAAGCTCGATCATGATCTAACGAAGGAATATGCAGAAACCGAGGCAAATGAACATTTCATTCAAGCAGATTTTCAACAGCTCCAAAATGCCACGGGAAAAGGGAAAAACGCAACACCACTTCACTATAACGCTAAGGCGTACAGAGAAAGTGACATACATAAGAAAAAAAGCGAGATTACAAGACACTCAGATGCTTATTTGACAATGAAGAAGGAAGAAGCGAAAGAGCGGGAAATCAAGGATTTGAAGAAAAAGCTCGCTGATGGAGTAACTGATCCGGATGAATACTTGGAGATTGCGAAGAAGATCGGGTACGAGAATCTTGAACCGTCCCAGCAACAATATGTCATTCAGCTTGAACAAGCAAAACAGATGGAAGAAGCAGGGGAAGTGACTTGGGATATTTTAAAAGGAGCCGGCGTTGGTTTATATGATGTCGGGAAAGACACGGTAACCGGTTTATGGGATTTCATAACCGATCCGGGAGAAACGCTGTCAGCACTGGGGAATGCAGTGCTTCATCCAGTTGAAACATACGATGCTATTGCAACAGCAATAGAAGAATCGTATCAAAAGGATATGGTGAACGGAGATGCTTACTCCAGATCTAGATGGGTGACATATGCGGTCGGTTCAGTGGCTGTGGCCGTCGTCGGAACCAAAGGCGCAGGAGCCGTTAACAAAGCTGATGCGGCGGGGAAGGTAATAAATAAAGCTAGTCAAGCAGGGAAGAAAATTAAGGACATCAAGATTTCAGATTTGCTTCCGTATAACTCTAAATATAATCTTGCGATGGCAGGGGACGTGCCATACAATGTGGTTGATAGCCAAAACCTTAAAAATGAAATTTTGACCAATGTAAAGAAATTAGATGAAACAAGAAAGCCATTTACAGGTCAGAAAGTTGATGTCCCTTGGTTAAATAAAGAAAAATATGAAGCATACGAAATAGACGGTAAGGTAAAAGTTAAAGGAGAGCCTAGAGATGTAAGCCGTAGAGTATATACAATGAAAGATATCGATCTTAATCAAAAAAATCGTAAAGGCCTTACGAATCTTCAACTGATGAAAAATGGCAATGCTCCGTTTGCTAAAGATGGCACGCAAATAAATTTACATCACTTAATTCAAGAAGAGCCTGGTACTATGCTGGAGATACCTGAAAGCTGGCATAATAAGTACAGTGATGTTTTGCATGGATTAAAAGGGAATGGACAGAGTTTTAGAAATGATCCTGTGCTTGATAAACAATATAAAAGTTTCAGAAGAAGGTATTGGAGATGGAGAGCTCAGCAATTTGAGAATCAAGAATAAGAGGTGAAAGTTTAATGGATTATTCGAAAATAAAAACTTACTTTGATGAAAATAAAGAAAATTCAATTCTCACGGGGGGAGTCACTGGAGACCAAATTAGAGAAATAGAAGAGGATCTCAATGTAACTCTTCCAGACAGCTATAAATGGTTTTTAACTGAGTATGGTTCAGGGGGAGCATATGGAACAATGATACTCGGATATGACTCTCACGGTGCTGAAGTTGTAGAGCAGACCAATGAATATAAAAAATATTATAATCTTTCCGATGGTCTTGTAGTGATCGAATATGTAGATGAATTTTCTTATTGTCTTGACACTAACAAGATGAAAAATGGTGAATGCCCTGTCATTCTTTGGGACAACCAAGAGGGATATGGTAAACAAGTTGGTAGTACATTCCTTGAGTTTTTAATAGAAGAACTGGAAGAAGCGAAAGACGACTGGATCGATGATGAGGACTGGGACGATTAAAACTAAAAAGAAGGTCTATAACTTATTTTTCCATAGCATATGAAGGAGTATTAAAATGAGCTTCACTAAGATCGAACAAAAGTTGAAAGAGTTTACGATTGATTCTGGCACAGATCCTAGCATTAATACAAATGAACAACTCAAAGAGCTTGAAATCAACATAGGCAATCAATTACCTTCAGATTATAAGGACTTTTTGAAGAGATATGGAGGCTGTTATTTAGAAAGTAAAAAAACAACAGATGAAGTTGAGTATGACGTTTGCTATAAACCTATAGAGAAAGATCCTTGGATGGACAAGGAAGATGATACACAATTATTAGAGAACTTCTATGGTTTAGCTAACGATCATAACAGTCTTCAAGAAGCGATCAATACCTATTCTGATCGCTTTCCTAGGAATATTATTCCTATAGCAAGCTCAGCAGGTGGTAATGAAATATGCATGGACATCGATAATGAGAGGGTTTTGTTCTGGGATCATGAATTAAGTCACCCTGATAAAGACTTTTTCCTAATTGCCAACTCTTTTGAAGAGTTTATTCTAAGTTTAGTAGATGAACCAATTGAATCTGATGAACATGGGAGTGATGTGGAAGTTGAGATTTTAGACAATGATTTTGGAAAATTGCTCTTTGGCAAGGACAACTAGGTCTTATTTTTAAAAAAGCTCCTTAAGCAAAAGTATTGTAAATTATTTCAATGGTTTCACTTAATGTGTTATAATCAGAACTGTAAGGTATTTGATCGGTTACAGTGTATTTCTTTAATAAGAAATACATAAAATAAAAAGACCAGGGTGCTACCAACACCTCGGCTCTGTACAAAAAGCTGCCCATCAAAGGGCTTGCTCGCGTTATGTTGTTCATAATAGACCTATCCCTTCAGGATTCCAGTCTCAAGGGAGGTCTATTTTTTATTTATATACGTCAACAGGGCGATTATAAACGACCCGAATGCAAGCATTAACATTAATGCCTGAAATGTTGACATAAGCATCACCCCCTTTCGTAGGGGATGAGCAAGACTCCCTTGAGTGAGCAAACTTAATGAACAGGAAATATTATACACTACTTCCGTTTATATGTCGTTGAAACCTCATACAGTTACCTAAATGAAAAGAACCATGTCAGAATTAGGTTCTTTTTTTTAATTCAAATTAAATATCTTGCTGGAATTACCGATAAATAACATGAGAAATAATACCAAGTAGGTTAAGGAATTGAAAAAAGTGCTTAGTTTAGTAACAATTACACTTCTTGCTGTTACAACGATGTTTCCATTAACACATCGAAAGCAAAAGCAGTTGAAGCAACACCGCTTTACAGTCTCCAGGTTCTTTCCGTCACATCAGACGGCAACAAATTTGCTTGGGAACCCATTACAAGCAGCAAACCAAATGCAACAAATGTTTTGAAAGGTGACAAGCTACATATTAAAGTTCGCTTTATGGGCTATACAAATTCAACCGTCATTAAAGCCAAAGACGGAAGAAATTTGTTATACAAAGGTGAAGCGAACATATACAAATATGACCCTATACTTGGACAAAACAAAGTTGTGATAGGATGGGTCAAATACATTGAAATTCCAATGAACGAACTTCCTTCAAATGAGATTCAAGTTGAAGGTCTTGGGAAAAACATGAAAATCATTTATAGCAACGTTGTAAAATTCGAGAGAGGGTGAATGTTATGGAAGGTCTAAATAACTCTTACAATATCACGAAAGATCCGAAGTTTTTAGCGTTTTGCAGTTTAGCGACAGAAGGTGCAGGAATTAGTTCGAATCAGCAATGTTCAATTGGTTTTACTGAATTCAAAGAAGCGCTGGAGAATGGCAAAGTAGTTGATAATAAAAACCTTAAAAGCAGTTCAGAGTTAAATCACCAGTTTGATTACTGGAAGTCCAGAATAACGGGGGGACGAGCTGTAACTGAAACTGATAATCAAGTGTTGGATATCATCAAACAAGCATACAATCTTGGAATGGTTACGAAAGATAATATGCTTTTGAGAAATCAAGCAATTAACGCATATAAAACATCTATCTAATTTAAAATTAAAGCCCCTTCCTGAATAAGGGGCTTTTGCTTTGTAACTTATTCTTTATGTTTAATCTAAAACCATAAAGTCCTGCACTTTTGTTTCTTCTTCGGGCAAATCAAATTCATTAAGCTTCTTTTTAGTACGGATATCAAAAATCCCCATATAGCCACCAATGCCTTTTTTGTTTTCCTCTTGTGAAATCACATAAAGTTTTTGATCTTTAAATTTTGCATTCATATACGGAAATTTTAAATCGAATTTTTCAAAAGAAAAATCTTTATCGTACTCAAGTAAGCAGGCGTATCCGGATTTATTAATATATGTAACGTAAAATTTACTGCTTTTTTTGTCGTAATACACAGTGTCCGCTTGTTCGAGATCATCAGGATATTTTATGAATTTTGATTTCCATGATCCTTTTTCGATTACAGTTAGTTCATGTTCTGAGCTAGCTACAACATATTTTTCAGAGTGATCAAATACATCTCCATAGGAAGCTAATCCAATCGTTTTAATAATCTCTTCTGTTTTTCTATCAATGACGTACATAAACATTCCTTGAATGACGTAAATATACTTATCATCGCTTTCTCCCATGGTTACTAGGGAGGGCAAAGTCAGGCTATATTTTTTATTGAACTTTTTATCATTTATTTTCAGTTCATTTCCATTGGTGTCGACATTATAGGCTTTTACAGAAATATCCTCTCCTTGATGCCAAAAAGCAAATGGATTGGATAATTTATGTTCTTTAATGGTGTTGTTTTTTAATGTGTAATAATATGGTTCATGTTCAGCTAACAAGACGATATCGTCAGAAGAGGGGGTTTTTTTCTGGATATATGGTATATCCGGTACCTTAAAGTATCGTTTATTGAATTTTTCTCCTTGTGATGTGGATATGAGTACGCTTTTCTTGATGAGTGGATTTGAATAGATAAAAAAGATTTTATCCTCGGTGGGATTAATTTTAGAAGTACTTACAGAGTGTTCACCTTTATTTATAAAGAATGCACTGATCAACAATATAACTATTGCACCAATTAGAACTCCTGAAATCCCATATAAAACATAAGACTTTTTCATATAACGCTCCTTATCTTTTATATAAAATAAAAAGCCCACTCATATGAGTAGGGCTAAGTTAATTAATTTTTTAACCTCCGACTGGCCTTTCAGCTACCTGGATGTTAGATGGTGAATCTGTACTCAATTGCGTTAAAGCTACCCCACTTAAAATTACAGTTAAAATAGATACGCAAAGCACAATTTTTTTCATAAGATTCCCTCCACCTGATTCATTTTCTGTTCAGCCCAAATTTTTTCATTGAAAAAGCTGGTTGCTTCTTCAAAAGCACCTATTGATTCAAACCTTTTTGCAGCTATGTAGGACAATTCATCTACACTTTCAAGGTCATTTTGTTGTTTTAAAAACTCAATATAACGGATGCAATTATTGAAGTTGTTTTTTAATTCACCGCAATAAAGGTTATATAGAATGCTAATTTTGGCTTCGTATATTTTATTCTCCATTAATATGAGTCTTTCCTGTGCTTTATTGTAAAAATTAATGGCTTTCATTTTTTCGTCAATTTTAAATAGTTCCTTAATCATCATGAATAAAGAATTTATATAATAATTTGAATTCTTCCAAGATTCATTTCCAATAGCTTTTTCAAGAGATTTAATACACTTATCAGGTTTGTCCCAATCAGAATACACGATACTAAGGTTGTGATATAACTGAGCTTCCAAATATTCATCCTTTGTTTCTTGTGCAATTTCTATTGCTTCTAAATAATATGCTTCTGACTCCTCAAACCGTTTCATATCGGAATAGTTTGCAGCCGCAATCATTGTTGAAGTTGCCAGTTTGCATTTATAATCAGGGTGTCGCTTATATATTGTAATTGCATTCTTGATATAGTGTTGTGCCACAATACTTTGTTTAACAAGAGTGTATAAGTAGGAGACCTTGGAGTAGAATTCAGCTGCTTCAATTTCATCCGGAATTTCTGCAAGCTTTTTCTCAGCTAATCCATATAAGTTAATTGCTCGATCATAATTTTTGTTGTATGCCTCGTACATTGCTTCGAATAAATAAAAGTTATATTCCAATTTATCATTCGTTCTTTTTATGAAATTTTCATTCTCTTCAGTGAAATAAGTGTGCTTTTGTAATGGCTCTCCGCGTGAAGAATGCAGCAACATTTTGTGTCTTTCTTCTAGTAAACTGTAATATGCAAGAACTTCTTGATCCTCTTCCATGTAATCGAACAGACTCTTTATCTCTGAGTAATATTTTATTGACTCAATTACCTTTTGTTTCTTTATAGCAATGTACCAATCATTCAGTGTAGTAGCAACAACTTCAGAAGCGATCTTGCTCATCCAAACCCCTCTTTCTGAAAATTTCAAAAATCCCTTGAAAATAATCATAACATAGTCATTGAAAAAATTGTAAAAGGATGTAGAGCTTTTGGAGTTTCTAATTTGAAAAAACGAAAAAAATACCCTCCTCGATAGAGAAGGGATGTGATCAGTTTGCTGTTTCTTTCAGAGGAGCAAGCCACTTATCTAATGTTCCAGTGAATCCTTGTTGAACAGCTAATTCATATGCTGATTTCCATCTTTACCGGCAGCGCCAGTAGCTCCAGTAACAATGATGAATATTCAAGGCGGGAGTAAGGGGAAATTACAAAAAAATGTGAGGGAATTTAATTGAAACGATTTATCTTGGTTATCCCCTTACTGGCTGCTGTTATTGCCTCTCCAACTCAAATGAAAGCAAGTCCAATGCCTTGTAGTACACAGTACTCGAACCGGTGAATCAAAACAAAAAACGCCCAGGGTGGCAGTTATACTCGCCATGTGCAGCAAGAACGAATATGAGTATTCTTGCTGTCCACCTTCCTCAACCATCTTCTTATAGAAGCTACGACGGTTATGAAGGATTTGCCGCCAAAACAGGGGAAATCAGTTGGCGATTTAAACTATATCCAACCCCAAAGGAAGAGAAACTCCAGATTTCTGGAGGGGTGATTCCATATCGGCTGAAATGACAAATATTAAAGTACAAGTACGCCTTTCAAATTCTAAGACACAAAAGTTGGGGCCAAGTGTATTAACAAACAATATTCAATCTTGTATTAGAAATGTAGAGCTCTTATCAAAGAGAGCAATGCGACTTTATCTTTTGTAAAGTGGCAAAAAGGTAATGGATCGAGTTTTGGTGAAAAATGAAGAAGAGTTTATTAAGATGGAGTGCAAAACACAGCGGTATAAATGATGAGGAATTAAGAATCGTTCTGAATCAATTCATCATTGACAGAAGAGAGTCTGCAAAAGACGATATTGCGTTTGATTATGTACATAGAAGACGGCATAAAAAGAAATGGTTAGCTAAAAAAAGGCAAAGAGTCAATGCTCTTTACCATCAGGTGTTTTCCTTAAGCGGTCTGCCATATGCTTAATTAAACTAAGCGCAGCAGTCACTAATCCAATAACTAAAACAATTTCAAGTAAAAGGATAAATCCAAAATTTAAACCGCGACTTTCAAAGTAATCACCAGTAAAAAAGAGCAATTGATAAATTCCAAGCATTAGTACAATAAAGGAAGCGCCTATAATAGCCAGAGACTTTTTAGAGAACTCCTTAGTATGTTCAAAATTATAAACCAATAAGAACAAAAATAGACAAGCCATAGCGATCTTTTGAGTCAATGAATCTCTTGCTGAAAACTCGTGCACAAGTAAGGAGATAATTAATCCAGTCATTCCGATTATTTTGTTCATGATTTCACCTGCTTTGGATAAGTATGATCTGGTGTCAGCTTACCAATTAAAGGTGATTTTCTCAAGATGATACATATTAAAGTTAAATTAAAATCGTGATTTTAACTATTTATTAAGAGGAGACAAAATGAACATTAACATTGCAAAGATTCCTACTTATGAACACAGGATTGGTTCTCATCGCAGCCGAGGACACAATTATTGAACCTGGTGAAATCCCAGTGGATACGAAATGCAGATTCGGCCGCTGACTAGGATCACGCTTAACACGGTGGTTGTAGATAATATTGCACAGAAAATTGGTGAGGAAGATACAGTATACCATTTCGTTAATGGTGGTTGGGAAAAAACCGAAAAGGACGAGATTTTCGATTTCAATATTGATGATTATCGTAATGGAAGTATATTTGTTGCACGTATAAAATTCGCAAAGGTGATCGTAGCGCACAAGCATTAATCAAGCCGGTCATTATCAAAAGTCCAATTCGTGAAAAGATCTATAAGAATTTGGCTCTGTTAAAGAATCGTGTTGATTTTTAAATTAACATATAGCTGGGTATTTATAACTTAGTTCAGTTTTGCAAAAATAAAAAACATATGAAAATGCATGCAAATTTGGCATGCATTTTTTGTTATATCAAGTTTTATTGCGTTACTTGGATTGAAACTATATACCAATTTGCAAATCAATTTTCAATACTGAAATTTCCATTGAAGCCTTGCGAATTTATGTGAAAAACGATTTTAAATACATGTACAAGTCAAGCCAATGAACAACTTAGTCAGAATGTCGAAGCTTTAACTAGGAATTGGCCTTTTCTGGGTCATTCATCATTGTGATTCTGTATTCCAACATCATGTTAAGAGTTCCAAGCATCTGTTCCATTTCGTCCTTCTTACGTTCGATTTCTATTATCTTTTGGCGAATCCATTCAATTACTTGTTGATTGGTACGTGTATTTGAATCACGATCTTGCAAAATTTCCTTCACTTCCGTTAGTGAACAACCCACCCCTTGAAACTTCTTTACCAGATTCAGACGTTCAATCGCTTTTTCTGTATAATTACGATAGTTATTTTCCTCTCTCCGTATATGCCGACTGTCTAATAAACCTTCCTTTTCATAAAAACGAATGGTGTGGACTGATAAACCCGTCTTTTCTGATAATTCTCGAATCTTCATAAAAATCTCTCCTCGATTTAATTTGCCTTAGAGTTAACTCTATAGTATAGAATCAACTTGTTTCAAGAAATAGTACAACTCAAGGAGGGCATTTTTATGCGTATTTTTGTGACAGGAGCAACAGGTTACATCGGGTCTGCTGTCGTCCGAGAACTCATCGATGCTGGTCATAAAGTTGTCGGCCTTACACGTTCTGACAATGGTGCCATGGCACTGAAGGAAGCTGGAGCTGAGGTGCACCATGGAACCCTTGACAACCTCGACAGTCTTCGCACCGGAGCCGCATCTGCGGATGGTGTCATTCACCTGGCGTTTAAAAACGACTTCTCGGACTTCTCTGGTTCGCTCGCAACGGATCTACGTGCAATTGAGGCGATTGGGGAGGTGCTCGAAGACTCCAACAAACCGTTCGTGACCACTGCTCATGCAAACGGAACGGCATCGGATAATGCGGTGATCGCACTGACTGAGCGTGGGGTGCGGACATCGATTGTGGAGCTTCCGCCGTCCGTCCACGGCATGGGCGATAAGGGCTTCGTGCCGAGGCTGATCAACATTTCCCGTGAAAAGGGTGTCTCTGCTTACATTGGCGATGGATCCAACCGTTGGTCAGCCGTACATCGGCTTGATGCGGCACGCCTATTCCGTTTGGCCTTGGAATCCGCCCCAGCAGGAACACGGCTTCAAGGGGTCGGAGATGAAGGTATAGCATTCCGAGACATAGCAAGCGTCATCGGTAAGCACCTGAACTTGCCTGTAGTCAGCATTTCACATGAAGAGGCAGATGCACACTTTGGCTTTCTTGGCTTAATTGCCGCTCTTGACTTACCGAAGTCAAGCACACTGGCCCAAAAACTCTTGGGATGGCGGCCTGTGCACCCAACACTTATCTCGGACCTAGAGCAGGGTCACTATTTCAAAAAGAAGGATTAATCTTTAGCCCTTTTCATTACGAAAAGGGCTGTTTTGTTAAAATTGAGGCTTACGAAGGATTATATGCTACATTGAAAAAAACATAAAAAATATAGAGGCGGAGTAAATGACCGAAACTAAGGCGAACACAATTACTACTTAATCAGATATAAACGTTGAGTAGATTTGCTCCAAAATAATTTCAGGAGAATAACCGCGAACTTCTCTTTGAAATAAATAAAAATCACTCCTTAAAGCTTGAAGTAACGTATCCGATCTAAATACATTGTTAACTTTCGGGAATCCGGTTTCGTATATTTCTTCAAAAAGATTGACGAATATTTGGTGTAATTCACTATAAATCGGACCTCTTGATAGGGGATTGCGGCTTTTGCTTGGAGCAGCATCTTCAACACCTTTAAGCAATTGAGCTTTATTTTCTCTGAATTGGATAAACAAACTTAGTACGCCTTTAAATCGTAACCGGGGTGACTCTTCTCTATGCTCCTCTAAATACGCATCTATATCCTCAAATAGTAGAACTACGTTGTCCCTAATTAAATCAAGGCACAATTCTCCCTTATTTTTATAACGTCGATAAAGAGTTCCGGGACCGATTTTTGCTTCTGTTGCGATCTGATTCATGCTAACCTTCTCAACACCATTTTGTTCAAATAATCTAAAAGCAGCATCTAAAATACGTTGGCGATTCTCAGCTGCGTCACGACGTTCAGTATGCTTATGTAATATTTTTTTATCATTAACCATGCAAATATCACTCCAAAAAATGATCATATAATTGACAAACGGAGAATTCTCCGTTTATTATTAAAAGGAGAGCTCTCCACTTATTGTATCCTATTGAAAAGGAGATTACAACATATGTTAAATCAAATTGGTAAAACTGCACTATTAGTAATGGATCTGCAAAATGGAATCGTACCACATTTAGGAGAAAATCTAGAACAAGCTTTAATGCCATTTCAAAAGGCAATAAAAGCCGCCCGTAAACATTCTATTCCAATTATTTTTGTCAGGGTCGGATTTAGTGAGGGTTATCCGGAGGTCAGCACGAAAAACAAGGCTTTTTCAGCTATAAGTAAGTATGGTGCTATGACGGTCAATGATCATGCAACACAAATTTATGAATCCGTTCAACCCGAAGCAAATGAACCTGTTATTACGAAATATAGAGTTAGTGCTTTTAGTGGAAGTAATCTGGAAATGATCTTGCGGGCGCAACAAATTGAGTCACTTGTTCTCAGTGGAATATCTACAAGTGGGGTCGTTTTATCCACTTTAAGAGAAGCAGCGGACAAAGACTTTGAAATTAAAGTGTTAAATGACGCTTGTTTTGATCCAGATCCAGAGGTTCACCGAGTTCTAATGGAAAAGGTATTTCCACGTCAAGCCGATGTGTTAACGGTCCAATCCTGGATTGCTGCATTGAAGTAAACAAAGAGGGTCTGTTTCCGTTATGGTGAAATAGACCCGACTAATTTGCCTTCAGTTTTTCTATGATTTACACAGCCGTTTTTTATGGTTCCCGAAACCTTTCAAGATGAAATGAAGGAAGGAATACATTTGTCTATATTTAGTAGCAAGAGGAAGGCTGCAAATAAAAATCATTTTAATCAAAAACTGGTTGCTCCAATGGTTTTAGGCTCCATTCTCAATCCTATTAACTCTTCGATCATTTCAGTTGCTTTAATTCCAATTGGTCAGGCGTTTGGAGTACCACCTTCTCAAACAGCATGGCTTGTTTCTGCTTTATATCTTGCTACGGCAATTGGACAGCCAGTTGTAGGAAAGTTAATTGATATTTTTGGTCCAAGACTTCTTTTTTTAATTGCATCATCATTAGTGGGTATCTCTAGTTTAATCGCAATCTTTGCCCCTAATATTTGGTGGCTAGTTTGCTCAAGAGTTCTACTTGGTTTTGGAACCTGCGCTGGTTATCCTGCCTCTATGTATCTTATCCGTAGTGAAGCAGAACGAACAGGTGAGGAAAGTTCAACGAGTATTCTTACATTATTAGCGATCTCTAGCCAAACGATTGCTGTTGTTGGACCAACCTTAGGGGGGCTGCTTATTGAATTTGGCGGTTGGCAAAGTATATTTATCGTAAATATTCCTTTATCATTAGCATGTGTGTTCTTAGGTTACTACCGGTTTCCAAGGGGTTTAGGAGATTCCCTTAGCAAAGAGGAGGAAAATACTTCCATTGATTTTGTTGGTATCATTTTCTTTGGAATCACCCTAATTTCTGCTCTCCTTTTCTTAATGAGTCCGAATTGGCATAATGTATATTTATTAATAATTGCAATCATCGCCGGTGTCATTTTTACTGGCTTCGAATTGATAATAAAAAATCCTTTTATGGATTTACGATTATTAGGCGGGAATACCCCCTTGTTATTAACGTATACCAGAGGTTTGCTTTCAGCTACCGTATCATACAGTTTCCTTTATGGATATACCCAATGGTTAGAAACAGGCAGGGGGCTGTCCCCTTCACATTCTGGTCTGTTGTTATTGCCGATGTTTTTAACGTCGATCATCATTTCTAAAACAACCGGAAAAAATCCTGCAATCCATATGAAATTGATTGTAGGGAGTATCGTTCAGTTTATTGCTATGTCACTGCTGTTATTTACAAATCATTCAAGCAGTCTTGTTTATCTTGTTGTCATTGCTATACTTTTCGGAATACCTCAAGGCATATTGAATTTGGCTAATCAAAATGCGGTCTATTTTCAGGCTGCTTCCAAACAAATCGGTGCTTCAGCAG
Source organism: Bacillus sp. SDLI1 (assembly GCF_001553895.1). Classification (NCBI taxonomy): domain Bacteria; kingdom Bacillati; phylum Bacillota; class Bacilli; order Caryophanales; family Bacillaceae; genus Bacillus; species Bacillus sp. SDLI1. The sequence continues at coordinate 82,793 of NZ_CP013950.1, forward strand.
GTTTGTTAAGAACCTTTATGTACATGGGAGCTATGCTTGCTTCTGCTGCCAACGGATTGTTTTTAAAATCCGAAGCTATTACAAATGGTCTCCACTATGCAGCAATATTCAGTTTAGTCATTTGTTTGATTCTAATTATTACCCTATTCGATCGATCATTGAGCAAAGTTGGAAAAAAACACATGAATTTGTGAAAAGGAATTTTTACATTTTTCTATAGTCAGCAATCAGTCAATTTGTTGAACAAGAATTAAACGGATGAAACATATTAGCCATGTATAATATGTTTCACCCGTTATTTTTTGTGGATTTTTATGGATATTGATAACTGAAATTCGGTAATATAACTATCCTCCTCGAATGGCTCTTTGATTGAATGTGCAATAACATTGGCGATACAAACAAAATATCACCTCCTGCTTAGAACATAATAGCTAAGCGAAGGTGATATATAAAGCGATATGGCAGTAGTACTTAATGGGATTCAATGAGCGTCGGTGAGTGGTTTTTAGGCGAGTTAACCAAGAGTGAAAAGAAAAAAGTAAACCATACCTAATATTTGAACAAGCTTTGCGAGGCTTTGATAAAGAAAGAACAGTCAAGAGACGAACCATTACATACATATAATACTCCTGTGAAAGCGGGGGTGTAGCTTTGGAACCTTACCAACGTTATGAGGAATTAAAGAAGAAAACAATAAAGGTTGTCCATAAAGATAATTACGGTATCCGCTATATAGATCAGGATGAAGCAAGTAATGACTTAGATGAATTTTATAAACAATTTGCTCAGCATTTATTGGAGGCTGCTTTGGAAAGGAGTGCAGAGTAAGCTTCTTTTTTTGATTTGTTTGTAGTCAGTATCTTAATAAACGGCTTTATCGGTACTGATATTAATCACATGCGCCACCTCTTGCAGCAAAGCGGCTTCTGCGACATTTTGTCCGCCGATAAGGTTGGTTTGAATGGCTTCAAACGGATGATCCTCACAAGTCGGAACCTGCTTCAGCGCAGCGGCGTGAAAGACAATATCAACACCTTTCATCACTTGGTTTACTCTTCTGTAGTCACGTACATCGCCGAGCACAAATGACAGTCTTTGTTCATCCGCGTATTTTTGTTTCATCACATATTGTTTGCTGTCATCTTTGCTGAATACAATGACTTCTTTAGGCGTTAAGAGCAAAAGGCGTTTAACAATTTGGCTTCCGATTGACCCTGTCCCGCCGGTGACGAGAACAGTTTTATCGTGAAAAAATGGTTTTAGCTCTACTGCTTGCTGTTTAGGCATGGCTTATCCTCCAACTCTCGTTTCTCTACCATGCATCATATGTTGAACAATTTCAGCGAGTTAATGAAAGCAACCAATAAATCAAAAATTAGAGAAAATCATTAATCTGATGCGCTTTCATTTCGCTTGATCCGATTAATAGAAAAAGAATTACTAACAAATCATTGTACTAAATATTCACTCATAATTCTGCTCCCGTCTTTTTTTCTTCTCTCACCATGAATTTTCACTTTCTTACAATTTTCACAAAAACTTAACACTGATGATTCTGTATGTATTTTACAATTGAAGTGCAGGTTTAAAAAAAGGAGGAAGTAAAATGAATCATTCAAAAACACTTTTGTTAACCGCGGCAGCCGGACTGATGCTCACATGCGGTGCCGTTTCTTCTCAGGCCAAGCATAAGCTGTCTGATCCTTATCATTTTACTGTCAATGCGGCGGCGGAAACGGAACCTGTTGATACAGCCGGTGATGCGGCGGACGATCCTGCGATTTGGCTGGATTCCAAAACTCCTCAGAACAGCAAATTGATTACGACCAATAAAAAATCAGGCTTAGTCGTTTACAGCCTTGATGGTAAGATGCTTCATGCCTATAATACCGGGAAACTGAACAATGTTGATATCCGCTATGATTTTCAGTTAAACGGAAAAAAAGTTGATATTGCGGCAGCGTCCAACCGGTCTGAAGGGAAAAATACAGTTGAGATCTACGCCATTGACGGAAAGAACGGCACATTGCAAAGCATTACAGATCCAAAAAATCCAATTGCATCAGCAATTGATGAAGTATACGGTTTCAGCTTGTACCACAGTCAAAAAACGGGAAAATATTACGCGATGGTGACAGGGAAAGAGGGCGAATTTGAGCAATATGAATTAAAGGCGGACAAAAATGGATACATATCCGGCAAGAAGGTAAGGGCATTTAAAATGAATTCTCAGACGGAAGGGATGGCAGCAGACGATGAATACGGCAGTCTTTATATCGCGGAAGAAGATGAAGCCATTTGGAAGTTCAGCGCCGAACCGGACGGCGGCAGTAACGGAACGGTTATCGACCGAGCCGACGGCAGGCATTTAACGCCTGACATTGAAGGATTGACGATTTACTACGCTGCTGACGGTAAAGGCTATCTGCTGGCATCAAGTCAGGGAAACAGCAGCTATGCCATTTATGACAGACAAGGACAGAACAAATATGTGGCGGATTTTCGCATTACAGACGGGCCTGAAACAGACGGCACAAGCGATACGGACGGAATTGATGTGCTGGGCTTCGGGCTTGGGCCAAAATATCCGTTCGGTCTTTTTGTCGCACAGGATGGGGAAAATATAGATCACGGCCAAAAGGCAAATCAAAATTTTAAAATAGTGCCATGGGAAAGAATTGCTGATAAAATTGGCTTCCGCCCGCAGGTCAATAAACAGGTTGACCCGCGAAAACTGACCGACAGAAGCGGAAAATAAACATACAAAAAGCAGCTTGGATAAGCTGCTTTTTCATGTGAAGAGCGTTTCATGAGAAAGTATCGGAGCGAATAGCCGTAAGCACGGCCGGAAGCTGGTCATACGTGTAAGCCGGCACTGTCTCTTGATAATTAAGCGCCGCAATTCGTTCACGTTCAGTTGGGTTTGTCATATAAAAATGGATCTTATCCGCAAAATCCGCAAGCCCGCTGTAAGAAACAAAGGATGAAAAAGGGGGCGCGGGAGATAGATCTGTCAGCTGAAATGTCTGACAGGCCGCAATGTCAAAGCTTCTCGTATTTAAACTGATATTTTGGATGCCGCGTCCATTCTGATTGAGCGCAAACCGGTAAGAACGGTGCGGGTTTAAGACCACGTCTGCGCTGTTGTAATACAATGCGGCATGTTCAGGTTCAATCCATTCATCCATTATGAGCACATTTTTCTGTCTGGCGATTGTTTTAGGCAGATGTCTGCGCCATCCCTTCCCGATGATACGAAGCGTATACGGAAGCTTCGCCGCTGCTTTCACGAGTTCAACACGATTCGGATACGGATATCCGACCAGAAGCAGATTGGTGTGAAGAGAAGCGTCAGGCGCTTGTTTCGTAAAAATCCGCTGATTAACGGGAATCGGGACATAATATACGTGCTGTAAGCCCATTTGCCGGTAAGCATCAAGAGCGTTTTGTTCTATGGTCAAAACGGCATCGGCGAGCGGGGCGATTTTTGCGCTCACATCAAAATAAAAAGGGTCCTCCGTCAGCCATAGATAGACGGGAATCTGCTCTGTTCTCAGCCATTGAAGCCATTCTGACGGAATACGGTCGCCCGCCATCATCAGACTGATGTCAGGTTTGAATTCCCGTATGCTGCTGATTGTATCTTCCTGAAGATCAGAAACAGAAAAAAAGCGGACGGAAGACTGTAAAAAACCTTCCTCGATCCAGCGGTCAAAATACGTGTAAATGCCTTTATATCCTGAACGGATATATAGAACGTTCATCTGCTGTTACGAAGTGAAGGTGACACTTTCGACTTTGTCAACGTCAAGCAATGTTGTAGCAGAGCCTGCCGGTGTAACGGAATTTTCCTGCGTAACATAAACAATTCCGTGAACTTCGTCAAAGAAAACAAATTGTACCGGACCGATCATGTCTCCTGAATCCATCACAATGCTGATAACAGTGCCGGGCTGAACTCTCGCAAAAATCCATCTCGCCGCTAATGAAATGCCGCTTCCTAAAACAGATTGAGCGCTGAGACTGTCTTGCGCAGCTGCTTCATCCACTTTTGCATCAATTGCAGATTCTAATAAATCTTTTATATTGTTTTCCACGTTATCTCCTCCATCTGTGCCGCTAGATAAAGCGCTGTTGTCAAATATAGGGTTCAAAAGAGTTTTCAATAGCTTCTTTTTGAGCTCTAAACGATCCTCGCTCATGGGATCATACACCTCCTTTAACGATTTCAACCTCACGTTTATTCATATTCCTGATTGATGTGATTGGTATAAGTCGAATGCCGTTTTGCCGTATTTTTTTCATATTTAATAAAATCGCTGAATTTAGAATCAGGCTTTATCTGTCTATGCGGATTGCAAGCGTGCGACATACGTTGTATAGATGAAAAAAAGAAGGAGAGGAATTATTTTGGATTCAGACGAAACTGTAAAACACGGGGGTTTTGATGAGGAATTTCACCTTTTACTGCTGCTTCTTCTTTTGGTATCGCGGCAGCCGTCCGGAGATCAATCAGATTTGCGGCGTCAGCTTGTGATGGCAAAAGAGCTTGGAGTTCCTGTTTCACGTGTCAATCTGGTTAACGGCAGCACATTGCAGAACGTGATTGTCAAAGAAGTGCTGTCAGATTTGGCCGTTTTTCAAAATCCTCTCAATAATACGAGATCAAATGTCGCGATTTCAAGCATCGTCAGCTGGGGTGCTTTTTAATAACAGATATCAGGCTCTGTCATTTTCGGAGCCGTTTTTTATGTGTTCAGAAGGGGTGATGGGATGGAAAAGAAGATCTCGATTATCTTAACGAGTTACAACAAACCCGATCTCGTGAAACAGGCGATTGAAAGTGTGTTGCAACAGACCTACAGCAATTGGGAGCTGTTTGTAATGGATGATCATTCAAATGAAGAAACCTCGGCGGCCATCAGTACGTATATAAAAGATCACCGCATATACTATTACAACAGTTTTATCAATCCGGCTGAACGGCTGAAATCGACCCGGTATGCCGTTTTGATTAATGATGCGCTTTCACGGATTAAAGGTGAATACGTCACTTATCTGACGGATGACACCGTATATCATCCGGATAGACTCAGCCGCATGGCGGAAACGCTTAATCAATGCACCGAATTTGATGCCGTCTATTCCAGTCAGAAGGTGGTGCATGTAAACGAGCGCGGAACAGAGCAATTCCACTTTTATCGTTTTGCTGATGACGTGCTTGACCAGGCTGCTTTTCTCGTTGATCACTGTTCAGTGATGCACAGGAAGTCATTGCTTCGGCGTGTGAAGGAGAAGTACGGCAGTTTTTGGGACGAAGATGTCATGCATTGGAATCACGGAGACTCTGTTTTTTGGAGCAGGCTCAACACATTTACATCATTTCTGCCGATAAAAGAAGTGTTGGATACGACCTATAAAACACCCCACTCATTCCAGAACACGTATCAATCGCTTCCGTCAGAGCTGGTTGACGGGTCTTTTGTAAAGGGGACGGATCAGAAGGTATATCAGCTTGACCGGAATAAAAGAAAGCTTGTCAATGAGCGCTGGCGACCGTTATATGAAGGAAGAGCCGTCGTCATTCCGGATCCTTTTTTATTTCAATACGAGGAAGAGAACACTGCCGGTATTCCGAATTTTCAGCTCGTCACGGATCAGTGTCATATCTATTTTGTAGAAGACGGGACGAAAAGGCTGATTGATCTTAACGCCTTTCGCTTTTACCAATTTAAACGCCCCGGCATCCTGGCTTTAGAACGGGATGAAATCCAAGCGCTGCCGGACGGTCCGCCGATCAGATGGGAGAGATCGGGCTGTGTTCAGCATCTTCCCGGAAGAATGCTGTTGCGCATTGAACGTGAATTTTATGTTTATTTGAGAGGGGTTCTCCATCCGATCAGTCAGGATGTAGTGAAACGCTTTTTTGCAAATCAGAAGGCGCTACCCATTTCCTTTCAGCAAATTAAACAATTACCAATTGGAAAGCCGTTCTATCCGATGTACGATGAAATTATAAGAAATCTCAATATAACAAAAGGATGAGAGATGCAGTTGGATGTGTAAGGAAAAGGAGAGCTTTTATGACCGATCAATTTGCTAAAACCGAGAAACAATATATTGAGCTTACTTCCGGCATGCAGAGGTTCGAGCATTACAGTGTGTATAGAGACCCTTTGCTGCCGCAGATTTTTTCACATAACTTTGTTCAGCTGCACCGTACATTTCCGTTAGACGGACTGCTTCCGTTTTTTGCGTCTGTTCCGAACATGCTTCAAACCAATTATATTCATGTGAAAGCGGCACCGGAGCACACATTTCCGCTTCTTCTGAAACAAACATTGGTAAAGCAGGGATACGTAGTGGAGGACGAACTGTTTTTCGCAAGGAAGCTGGAAAATGGGGACCGGCAGGCCGGACATCCTCTCACCGCTTGGGGAACGGACAAAAGTCTTGCTGACGGGTCATCTATTATGAACATTTATGATGCCCTTTACATTGGCGAGGCGGCGGCCGAACAAAAGCTTGAGCGGAAATATCCTTTGTATAAGGACGGGACGGTTTTGCTTGTTGTGTGCTACAGCGATGCCTCCAGAACGATTCCGATCGGCTGCGGAGAGCTTTTCATCAACAAAGCGGATAAAACCGCCAAAATTGAAGAAGTTGCCATTCTGGATCAATTTCAGCGGAAAGGCTACGGAACGATATTGATGAACGAGCTGATGGCTGCGGCAAAGCTGAACGGCATGGAAACCGTATACCTTGTGGCGTCCGGGATGGACGGTGTAAACCGCTTTTATGAGAAACTCGGCTTCAAAAGATTTCGGCGTGTGCATACAATTTTTCATTATTTTCTTACATAGATGGGCATTCGCATAAAACAATTGGGAGTTGGCCCGCATACAATGCCGTATATCGTAAGAAGAAAGGGTGATTCGTATGTACGGATACGGATATGGGGGATGCGGCGGTTATGGCTTTGGATACGGCGGCTGCGGAGGCGGAACCAGTACATTCGTGCTGATCGTGGTATTGTTTATTTTATTAATCATCGTCGGTGCGGCTTTTATTTGTTAGACTGAAAAAATCCTATAATGAAAATCAGCCTGCAGAGAACATCACTTCCTGCAGGCTTTTTGTTATGTTCAAAGTCAGCTTGAAAAACATTTTAATACATATTACCTTTCTGAAGAAGGGGGCGAAAATGTGAAAATAACAATTGAAGAATTGCCTGAATCAAGAATTGCTTATTTCCGAAACGTCGGGGAGTATGGCGGAAAGCAAAATAAAGAACTTATGGAGTCTTTTAAAAATTGGGCGCAATTGAATGGACTGCTTGATCATTCTGTCATTTTAGGAATTCCGCAAGATCATCCGAATCGTACGCCTAAAGAGAAATGCCGCTATGATGTTTGTGCTGTTATTCATCAAGATCATGTGCCTGAACCAGCTCGGATCGGCACATTTTCCGGGGGCAGGTACGCTGTTTTCTTGCTTGATCATACGAAAGAGGCAGTCAGTGGATTTTGGAAAACTGTTTTTTCAGAGATCGAAAAAAATAATCTAATCGTAAGAGATCAGCCCATTATCGAAAGGTATACCTTACAAAAGGTGAATGATCAATTGTGTGAAATATTGGTTCCCATACAGTAAAGAAGACGGGAATTTTCGCCTTCTGCTTATGCCGATTCCGATCAAAATTGCTGTGATGATGAGCTGAGCAGATAAATAGCAGAACTGAGAACGCTCTTCAGGCTGTCGGGATATCTCCGGCAGCCTGTTTTACAGAAAGGTATTTTCTGCAAAAAAACTTTCTGAAGGATAAGAATGCTGTTATTCATCTGTTCATACAATGAAGCAAATGGGTTTTTGAGGTGGAAAGATATGGGGAGTTATTTAATCAAACCGGAGCTTGACGGGATCTATCCGACAGTCAGCCATGGAAAAGGATCATATGTGTATGATCTGGAGGGGAACAAGTATCTTGACGGGGCATCGGGTGCGGTCACTTGCAATATCGGCCACGGGACGGAGGATATTATACAAGCTTTAAAAGAGCAGCTTGACTCCGTTTCGTTTGTGTATCGCTCGCAATTCACCAGTGCGCCGGCAGAGGAGCTGGCTTTATTTCTGGCTGATCATCTGCCGGGCGGGCTGAATTGGTCATTTTTTGTAAACAGCGGCTCAGAGGCAGTTGAAACAGCGATGAAAATGGCCGTTCAATATTGGCAGGAAAAAGGCCAATACCAAAAATCCGTCTTTTTATCAAGATGGGGAAGTTACCACGGAATTACTTTGGGAGCGCTTTCATTATCGGGGTTTTATGAACGGAGATACCGTTTCACCCAGCTGCTTGAACGGTTTCCTGCCGTTTCAGCGCCGAATATGTACCGTTCGGAGCTGCAGGGAGAGGAATTTGTAAAAGCTGCGGCAGAGGAGCTGGAAACGGCTGTTAAACGGATCGGCGCCTCATTTATCGCCGGTTTTGTCGCAGAACCGATTGTCGGAGCGGCCGGGGCTGCCATCACTCCGCCGGCAGGCTACTATGAAGCGCTTAAGGATGTCTGCCGCAGGCACCGTATTTTGTTTATCGCGGATGAAGTCATGACGGGGCTCGGAAGAACAGGACGGATGCTTGCTTCTGAGCATTGGGGAATCGTGCCTGATATCGCGGTGCTCGGAAAAGGGTTAGGCGCCGGTTACGCTCCGATTGCGGCAGCCGTTGCCTCTGATGACATCATTGAAACGATCAAGCGGGGCTCCGGGGCCATTATGAGCGGGCATACGTACAGCGCCAATCCATACTGTGCAAGAGCGGCGCTTGAGGTGCTTCGCTATGTCAAGAAACATGGGCTGCTTCAGCAGGCAGAGGAAAAAGGCGCAATACTGAGGCGGAAATTAGAACAAATCAAAGAGCGCAGCGGGGTGATCGGGGATGTCCGCGGAAAAGGCCTTCTGATCGGGGTGGAGTTCGTCAAAGATAAAACGACAAAGGAAGTTTTTCCGAAAAAACAGGCGTTTACAGAAAAAATGATAACAGAAGCAAAAAAACGGGGGCTGCTGATTTACCCTGCAAAGCCCGGTATTGACAGCGGCGAAGGAGACGCCGTCATCATCGCGCCGCCGTTGACGGCTTCCCATGCTGAGCTGGATGAACTGTCAGATCTATTTTCACTAGCTGCAGAAGAAGCAGCAGAAAAAATGATGAAGAGGGATTGAACTGACATGTCTATTTTTCATAAAAAAATCGATATTCATGAAGCAATTGCCGATGTCAAGGACGAATCTGTCATCATGTTCGGCGGTTTCGGGGGTGTGGGGTCTCCTCCGTCATTAATCGAAGCGATTTTAGAAAGCGGCGTTAAAGAGCTGACTGTCATCTGTAATGATGCCGGCTTTCCGGAAATCGGTATTGGCCCGCTTATCGTTCATAAACGGGTGAAACGGCTGATCGCTTCCCATATCGGCTCAAACCCAGTAGCGGGCAGTCAAATGACTGACGGAACGCTGGAGGTGGAATTTTCGCCTCAAGGGACGCTTGCCGAACGGATTCGCGCAGGCGGAGCGGGGCTTGGCGGTATTTTAACGGATATCGGGATTGATAACGCAACCGTTTGCGAGAACAAAGAAACTGTAACGATTGACGGAAAACCCTATTTAGTTGAAAAAGCGCTGACGGCTGATTTTGCTTTTGTGTCGGCACATACTGCTGATGAATTCGGGAATTTGACGTATGACAAAACGGCGCGCAACATGAACCCTCTGATGGCGGCTGCGGCCGAAAGAACCTTTGCTGAGGCGGCGGAAATTGTGCAGGCCGGCGAACTTGACAGCGAGCATATTGTAACACCGGGCGTTTTTGTGGAGGGTGTCGTGCAAAGTGAAGGAGTGAAATGGAAATGGGCTTGGGAATAGCGGAAAGAGAGAGTATCGCAAGGCGGGCCGCCAGTGAAATTACCTCAGGTATGATTGTCAACCTGGGGATCGGCATTCCTTCTTTAGTGCCGAACTTTCTGCCGGCCGGCATGGGGGTGATGCTGCAGGCGGAAAACGGCGTTCTTGGGATAGGAGGAAGTCCTGAGCCCGGAGCGGAGGATGAACTCTTATGCAATGCCGCCGGATTTCCCGTCAGTACGGTAAAGGGAGCCTCATATTTTGATTCAGCGCTGTCTTTTGCCATGATCAGAAAAGGGCTGATTGATATTACCATTTTAGGCGCATTGCAGGTCAGCCGGACAGGTGATCTCGCCAACTGGCTCGTCCCGGGGAAAAAAGTGCCGGGAATGGGCGGGGCGATGGAGCTTGCCCAAGGTGCGAAAAAAGTGGTTGTCGTCATGAGCCACACCGATCAGAAGGGCCGGCCGAAATTAGTCGAAAGCTGTTCATTGCCGCTTACGGCCTCGGGCTGTGCAGACCTCATTATTACAGAGAAAGCCGTCATCAGCATAGAGGATGGGACTTTTGTTCTTGAGGAACTGCTGAATGGTTCGACGATAGACGATGTCATCCAAACGACGGATGCCGAAATCAGATTGGGAGAATGTTTTCTGAAAAGGGGGCCTGTCCATGGATCAATTAGAAAAGAAAATAACTGAGTGGGCGGAAGAAAATGCGGCAAAAGCGGTAAGTCTGCTGAAACGGCTGATCGGGGAAAAAAGCACGTTCGGACATGAATTTAACGCACAGGCAGTCGTTTTAGAAAAACTGAGACAGTTTGACATGGATATTGATGTGTGGGAACCGAATGTCAAACAATTGAAAGAGCATCCTTATTTTGTATCGGAACGTAAAGACTTTCATGAAAGCCCGAATATTACCGCCATAAAGAAAGGAGCCGGCGGCGGGAGATCACTGATACTGAACGGACATATTGATGTTGTCCCGGAAGGAAATCCCGCGGCATGGATGTATGAACCGTTTACCGCTGTTGAAAAGGACGGCAAAATTTACGGCCGCGGTTCAACAGATATGAAAGGCGGCAATACAGCTCTCTTGTTTGCATTAGAAGCACTTGAAGCCTGCGGGGTTACGTTAAAAGGAGATGTTCTGTTTCAAAGTGTCGTAGATGAAGAGTGCGGCGGCGCAGGAACGCTTTCGACGGTTATGAGAGGCTATAAGGCTGACGGGGCGCTTATTCCGGAACCGACTAATTTAAAGCTGTTTGTGAAGCAGCAAGGGTCTATGTGGTTCCGCATTACGGTAAGAGGATTATCCGCACACGGCGGCACCCGCTATGAAGGGGTGAGCGCGATTGAAAAAAGCCTGCATGTCATCACAGCGCTTAAAGAGCTGGAACACGTCCGCAACGCCCGCATCACGGACCCGCTTTACCGGGATGTTCCGATTCCGGTTCCCATTAATATCGGCACCGTCCAAGGCGGAACGTGGCCATCTTCGGTAGCTGACCGTGTCGTGATAGAAGGCAGGTGCGGGATAGCTCCGGATGAAACACCTGAAGCCGTAAAAGAAGAGCTCGCAAGCTGGCTCAAAGATTTGGAGTACCGGGATGAGTGGTTTAAACACCATCCGGCGGAAGTTGAATGGTTTGGAGCTCAGTGGCTTCCGAACGATCTCCCGGATGACCATCCGCTGATTTCCGCTTTGGAATCTTCTTTTGAGAAAATGAAAGGGGCAAAACCGATACGTGAAGCGTCTCCGTGGGGAACGGACGGGGGGCTTTTGCATCATGCGGGGCAGACGCCGGTCATTGTCTTCGGGCCGGGAGAAGTCAAAGCGGCGCACCAGGCAAATGAATATATTGAAGTCCGGGCGTTAATTGATGCCGTCAAAATCATTTCTCTTTTTATGATGGAATGGTGCGGGGTGGCAGATGGAGGTGGCAGAGCTGATAAAGGAACTGAGGGCTGAAAGCGGATCGGCCGAGATTGATGCAGACCGTTTCAACGAGCGGCTCAGGGTCATTCGTTATGACGGGCAGCCCGAGGCGCTTATTCCGGCTGTTTTGGCAGAAGCGAAGCAAGAAGGGGCCCAAAAGGTGATTTTCTTTGCCAAGCGCAGCGATGAGCCGGAACTTGTCAAGCATCTCTTTATTCAGGAGGGGGTCATAGACGGATATTACAATGGACATAAGGCTGCTGTGATGGTGCGTTATTTATCAGAGAAACGGAGACAGTCAGATTCATATGTATCGGAAGATTCGACTGTTGACCGTTTATATGAGACACAGCGGCGGAAACTGACGCAGACAGAAAGCAAGCTCATATTCAGAAAAGCAGATGAAGATGATGCAGACCGCTTATCGCACTTATATAAACATGTTTTTCTCACCTATCCTACTCCTGTCTTTAACCCCCTTTATATAAAAAAAACAATGAGAGAAAACACCATCTATTATGCCGCCTTCGATCAGGAACGTCTTATCGGCGCGGCAAGCGCGGATCTCAATCCCGTATTGGGGCACGCTGAAATGACCGATTGCGCAGTTCTGTCAGATTACAGAGGAAATTCCGTAACGGCACACCTGTTTAAAGCCTTGGAGCAGGAACTTTCGGGCCGGGGAATTATTCATCTTTTTTCCTTGGCCCGTGCAGCTTCTTACGGGATGAATGCCGTTTTGTATCATGCGGGATACGGCTACAGAGGCAGGCTTGTGAACAACTGCCGGATTTCAGAAGGACTCGAAAATATGAATATATGGTGCAAGACATTACGTTTCAGCCATTCATAAGGAGGAATTCGTTTGACAAATAAATGGTTTCAGCCGAAGCGTCATTGGAAGGAGATTGAATTATGGAAGGATGTGCCGGAAGAAAAGTGGAATGATTGGCTGTGGCAGCTCACTCATACTGTAAGAACCGTCGATGACCTGAAAAAAGTCATTCATTTGACAGAGGAGGAAGAAGAAGGCGTCAGAATGTCTGTAAAAACGATTCCTCTGAACATTACGCCTTATTATGCTTCCTTAATGGATCCCGATAACCCGAGATGTCCGATCCGCATGCAGTCCGTGCCGCTGTCAGAAGAAATGCACAAAACGAAATATGACCTCGAAGATCCGCTGTTTGAAGATGAAGATTCACCGGTGCCCGGCCTTACGCACCGCTATCCCGACCGCGTTCTCTTTCTCGTGACAAACCAATGCTCGATGTACTGCCGGTACTGCACCAGAAGACGATTTTCCGGGCAGATCGGGATGGGCGTGCCGAAAAAACAGCTTGATGCGGCGATCGCTTATATTCGGGAAACGCCTGAAATACGTGACTGTCTCATTTCCGGCGGTGACGGGCTTTTAATTAACGATCAGATTCTCGAATATATTTTGAAAAACCTTCGCGACATTCCTCACCTCGAAATTATCCGGATCGGAACGAGAGCGCCTGTCGTTTTTCCGCAGCGGATAACGGATAACCTTTGTCAGATTCTGAAAAAATATCATCCGGTCTGGCTGAACACTCATTTTAATACGAGCATCGAACTGACGGAAGAATCGGTTGAGGCGTGTGAAAAGCTTGTCAACGCAGGTGTTCCGGTCGGAAACCAGGCCGTTATTTTGGCGGGCATTAACGATTCGGTGCCGATTATGAAAAAGCTCATGCATGATTTAGTGAAAATCCGCGTCCGCCCGTACTATATTTATCAATGTGATCTGTCAGAGGGAATCGGTCATTTCAGAGCGCCCGTGTCAAAAGGTCTGGAAATCATTGAAGGGCTGAGGGGGCATACGACGGGTTTTGCCGTGCCGACTTTTGTCGTCGATGCCCCGGGCGGAGGCGGAAAAATTGCCCTGCAGCCGAACTATTTGCTCTCCCAAAGTCCGGAGAAAGTTGTGATCAGAAACTTTGAAGGGGTGATTACATCTTATCCCGAACCGGAAAACTATATCCCGAATCAAGCCGACGACTATTTTGAATCTGTTTTTCCGGGAACGATGGCCAAACGCGAACCGGTCGGACTAAGCGCTATTTTCGCGGATAAAGAGGTCTCTTTCACACCGGAAAATGTATCGAGAATCAGCAGGAGGAAAGCGTTTACTTCTAACCCTGATCATGAAACGCTGAAAGACCGGAGGGAAAAGAGAGATGAATTAAAAGAAAAGAAATTTATAGCACAGCAGAAAAAAGAGCAAAAAGAAGGCTCGGAAGTCGGAGGTGAATCGCCGTGAAGCCATGCGAGTGGTGCGGCAATCAGAAGGCGTCAGCTTGTCAGTCGGCTGTATACTGGGAGCTTCCTGACGGTACGAGGGCCATAGAAATTACAGACACACCCGCGTTCGCTTGTTCTTCCTGCGGCATGACGTATCAGGAGGAAGCGGTCATAGGCGAAATCGAAAATCAGCTTTTTTTAGTCGACGCCAAAAAATTACCGGAAACACTCACATATCAAGAGCTGATGCAGACAGAACGGATATTGAAACGGAATTATTTTGACTTCTCCTAGTCTTCTTTTGTTGTAATTTCACTTTTGAAATGTATAATAGTACAACAAAAGACAGTCATCAGGAGGGGAAACCCATGAAATCCTTTTACCACTATTTAATGAAATACAGGCATCCTAAGCCGCAGGACGCAATCAGCCGATTTGCGAATCAGGCATACGAAGACCATGGCTTTCCGAAAACGTCAAGCGATTATCATGAGCTCAGTTCGTATTTAGAACTGAGCGCCGATTATTTAGAAACGATGTCGACATTTGATGAGGCTTGGGAAAAATATGAGACCGAGGTGCATCACGCCTGACGAAAAACCGCACATGACATTGTGCGGTTTTTTTGACATGTTGAACAGGTGCAGAAATGGATATTTCCTGTAGTTTTCATGCCCATGCGAAATAATGACGGCCGGCATACGATAGCGTATGACAGTCCGCGGCAAGGGGGAGACAGCATGAAGCCAAATAAACCGAAATTTCAAGTGGGAGATATCGTGGTCGTCGTGATGTACGGAACCGTCGGCACCATTACGAAGGTTCATCAAATTGATAAACATTATCTTTACGAAGTCAACCATAATGAAGTGCTTTATTTTGAATCGTCCATCCAGCTTTATAAAGATTATGAGGGCGTAATCGTCGATATGGAAAAATTGGATATTGAATATGAGTTTCTGATCGGCGACGTCGTATATGTAAAGGACTACGGAAAAGAATTATTCCGTATCATCGGCCACAGAACTGAAATATGGAGATATTTAGAGGATGGCTGGGAGGATATTATTTATGAGCTGACTCGGCTGAAAGACGGAGAGTGGCTTGAAACGGAGGAAGAGGATCTCACGCTGGTTCTGAGAAAATATGAAATGGATCAGTTTGTGCATCAGCTGCTGTTTGTCCACTATGTTGGGGAAGCATCTCATGAGATCGGCGAGGATACCGCCGCGTCCGCTCTTCTTCAGTTTGAAGGCGATGCTGATGATCTTGATACCCTGCATGTGCTGGCGGTATCGATTGTAGATGAGCTCCTTGATATTTATAACGATTATAAGATTCTTTATGATATGTTCGGTGACGAAGAATATAAAGATATGATGAATTTTGTGCTGGAAAGCCTGCGGGAGCATTTCAGCTAGCCGGCAAAAAAACGGACGGTGACATATAAAAACCAGGGCAGACAGCCGGCAAAGATGACAAACGACATTCCTTTCAGCACTTTTTCCAATACGATATCAAATCCATCTCCGTCCAAAAAAGCCATCATTTTCGTCATCATCTTTTCTCCCTCCGGGGGCTTGTTTTTTTAAAAGTATATGAGCGGACAAAGCGATTAGAACTTTCGGGTATAATTTGAAGGGTTTTTTCATAAAACATAAAAAAGGAGGCGGTGTTTGCATGAAAGAAATAGATCTTGTGATTGACACAGAAGAGATAGCCGATTTTTTTTACAGTCAGCTTGCTATGCGCGGGTACATACCGAGTGAAGAGGAGATCTTTGAAATAGCCGACATCACCTTTGATTATTTATTAGAAAAATGTATGATAGACGAAGAGCTTGATGAAGACTGAAACTGCGGAACCGAAGTGAAAAAAGCTTCGGTTTTTTCAATCGGCTCGGGAGAATGAAAAATGGGGGGGAAAACGTTGTACAAGCCAGCAGGTCTTTTCGCATTGTTTATTCTGCTCGCAGCAGCCATCCGGATCGATGCTGTCCGGGTTTTTGACGAGAGGGTGATAGAAGCGGCGGTCAGGATCAGGGCTGCCTGGCTGAATGAATGGATGTTATGGATAACAGAGCTCGGCACGACCGCGGTGCTTTTACCGCTTCTTCTATTGACGGGAGCAGCCCTGTATATGTACAAAAAAACGCCTGATGTTGTGTTTTTGCCGCTTCTCTTCCTCATTGAACGAATAATAAACATAAAAATAAAAGAATTGATCGAAAGAGCCAGACCCGCTTTTGAGCCGCTCGTCCATGAAACCTCATACAGCTTTCCGAGCGGCCACTCCATGAATTCGGCAGTGATATATCCCGTCATCGCCTACTTTTTAATCAAGCACGTTCCTTTCTTCACGAGAAGAAAGCGGGCCGTCTCCGTCTTTACCGGAGTTCTCGTCATCCTGATCGGGTTCAGCAGAATTTATTTAGGCGCGCATTTTCCGACGGATGTTCTTGCCGGATTCAGTCTCGGACTTTGCCTCGTCTCTCTATTTGCGCTCTTTGACGAAAAGTATCACCCGTTTCGACAAAAATAGAGACAGGAAAAATGAGAAAAAACGCTAATACTATTAAGAAATAAGAGGGAGGGATCTTGATGCTGTTATCGCTGCCCGTGTTTAAAAAAAAGACTTGTGCCTATGATGTGACGATTTTTCAAACACCCCGCTACGGCGAGAAAAAGGGATACAGGGTCGTCTATCGGACAGAGCTGGCCGCTGACAATCATCAAGACGCACTGGAAAGGGCATTTTCTGTATTTAATGTGCCTGATACGGTTCCAAACGACTATCAAGCCAGATTCATAGCGACCGGAGATGTCATACTTATAGACGAAGGAAGAAAAGGAAAGACCTATTACAGGCTTAACCCTGCGGGATGGAGCAAAATCAACCGTTTGCTCGTCCAGCCGAGGTAAGACGGAGCCGGCTGAATGTTCAGCCGGCTTCCGTTTTGTTTTAAGGCTTCCGTTTAGCGGCGGAATGCTCTTTTCCATGCGCTTCATCAGCCGCAATCACGTCTGAAACGGGTACGTGATTGTTCTTTTTCTGGCCGGTCACCCGGTTGCGCTGTTTTTTGCCCATTTATGCTCACTCCTTTTTCTTAGGCTGTCATCCCGCATATTCTGCCCAAGATCGCTCTGATCAATGCTGATGATTGTCTCTTACCGTTATTCAGTGTACAATGGGTGGGAGTTTGAATAGGCAGGAGGAAATGGAAATGAGTGTACATATAAACGCAGAAAAAGGTCAGATTGCGGATACAGTGCTTTTGCCGGGAGATCCGCTGAGAGCGAAATTTATTGCGGAAACTTACCTTGAAAATGTGGAATGCTATAATGAAGTCAGAGGAATGTACGGATTTACGGGTACATATAACGGTAAAAAAATATCAGTGCAAGGCACCGGCATGGGTGTTCCGTCTATCTCTATATATGTGAATGAACTGATTCAAAGCTATGATGTTCAAAACCTGATCAGAGTCGGTTCATGCGGAGCCATCCGTAATGACGTGAAGGTGCGAGACGTAATTTTGGCTATGACGTCTTCAACCGATTCACAGATGAACCGTGTCGCTTTCGGAAGTGTAGATTATGCGCCTTGCGCAGATTTCGACCTTCTTCATAAAGCGTACCAGGAAGCGCAAAAAAATAACCTTCCTGTAGCCGTCGGAAGCGTATTCACCGCCGATCAGTTTTACAATGAAGACTCGCAAATCGAAAAGCTTGCGAGATACGGCGTCCTCGGCGTAGAAATGGAAACGACTGCTTTATATACGCTTGCCGCAAAATACGGCAAAAAAGCGCTGTCTATCCTGACTGTAAGCGATCACGTGTTAACAGGAGAAGAGACAACGGCAGAAGAGCGTCAAACGACTTTTCATGATATGATAAAACTGGCGCTGCATACTGTATCGTAAACTTGAGATGAGGGTCATGCTGATAAAAGCAGCCCTCTTCTTTATGCAACGCTCTGATTCAAAAAAAGAAAGGTACGGGTAAAATGAAGAAATCCACTAAATGGTTCTCGCTTGCTGCTGCTCTCAGCGTAACCGCAATCGTGGGCACCGGCTGCAGCATTTCAGGCGGCGACAGCCATAAGGACACAAAAACAACGGCTCAAACAAAACAATCAGATGACACATCAAGCAAAAAAACAACGAAGACAGAAGACAGCGATTTTGTATTAGAGAGCAAATATTTTAATGACATTAAAGAAGTGAACGGGCTTGAAACCATTCAAAACCCGACAAATACACTTGCGCTCGTGAATAAGACATACACGCTGCCGGGAGATTATAAACCGAAGGATCTCGTCATCCCGAAAGTTGAATTTTCTTTCACTGAGAAAATTGAGAAACGATATATCCGCAAACCTGCCGCCGATGCTTTGGCGGAATTGTTCAACGCGGGGAAAAAAGAAGGCTATGACCTGGTTGCCGTTTCTGGATATCGCTCTTATGACAGACAAAAAGTTATTTTCGATAATGAAGTCAGTCTGAAAGGTGAAAAGAAAGCGAAAGAAGCCGTCGCATACCCCGGGCAAAGCGAACACCAGACGGGGCTTGCCATGGATATTTCCAGCAAAAGCAACGGATATGAGCTGAATGAAGCGTTCGGAAACACGGCTGACGGCAAATGGGTGAAAGACCATGCGTATGAATACGGCTTTATCATCCGCTATCCTAAAGGCAAAGAAAATGTAACAAAGTATGAGTATGAGCCATGGCATTTGCGTTATGTAGGCAAAAAAGCGGCAAAAGCCATCCATGACCATCAGTTAACACTTGAAGAATATTTTAATGAAGTAAAGAAAGTATAATAAGAAAAAGCCCGCTTTTAAAAAGATTTAGCGGGCTTTCTTTATTACCAGAAGAGCAAACCTCCAAGCGCAAATCCGGTAATTAAACCAAGGCCGATACCGTAGGCTGCTCCCCAGCCTCCCCAGCCTCCTCCCCAATAACCGAATCCGTACCCTCTGTGACGGCCGCCGACAGGGGCGATATACACTTTAGTGTTTGTCACCCGTACGATTCTACCGACGTGGACTCTGCCGTTTCGTTCTGTAATTCTTGCTACTTTTCCATGGTGCTGCCGGCAAAGATGATAATAGTTTTGCATCTTTTCTCCTCCTATCCAACCTATCTTTCTATGTCAGCTTATGATAGAGTGCGCAAAAAAGGTTGGACGAAAACAGGAGGACAATCGCCGTTTTACTTGTAAGCGATAAAAGCGCAGTGTCCCATATATTCACCGTACTTCTGCATAAGATCGTAATGAGCCGTCAGCGTATCGTAGTGAGCAGGCTGGATAACGGGCGATAAATCCATTTCTGTAGTCGGTTCCTGCGCATTGTTTTCATAGAAAGCGGGAATGAAATCCGCTTTTTGAAAGCCTTGCTGAAGCAATCTCTGCTTCCATGCTGCTTCATCCTGCAATACGGTAAAACCGTAGAAGTCTTTTAACTGCGTGACAGCGTTTTCCGGCAGGGCTTTCTTCAAAGCTGCCTCAATGCCGATCAGCATGCCCCCGGGTTTAAGGACCCGCAGTATTTCAGACAGCGATGAATCAAGCTTTGAAAAGGTGAGAACTGATTCAGAGAGAACGGCAGAAAACTGATTTTCAGCAAACGGAAGCCGCTCAAGCTCAGCCAAATAGCTTTGAATGGTTAAGCCTTCAGCGGCAAATCGCTTTGCTGCCTTTTCAAGCATAAGGGGATCCTTATCAACACAGGTGACGGGATACAGCAGGTGGCTGAGATAAGCGGCCGTCTGTCCAGTTCCGCAGCCGGCGTCAAGGATCGGCTCGCCAGGAGGAGGAGCCGCTTTTGCGAGAACAGCTTTAGAAAAAGCGAGTCCGCCGGGGTGAGCCCCTCCGACTCCGAATAAGGACAGCATTTCTAAATATTTGCTCAAAGTCCGAATCCTCCTTTCTTCCTCAGCATATGTTGGGAGAAAAGCATAGGTTTGGGTAAACGGGAAAGAAGGGCGCCTCACGTTTGAAGTTGACGAATGAGCGTTCGTCTATGATAATAATGTAAGAATAAAAAGGTGGTGTTTTCTTGAAGCGGCAATTTAAACTGTTTTTTATCATATTGATCACTGCGGTCGCAGCCTCGGCGCTTACGCTGTTTATTACGGGCAATACGACCATTTTCGGACAAGGCTCGGCTGCTTTGACGAACAGCAAATTTGAGAAATTCAATAAAGCCTATGAGCAGATTAAAAGTGATTACTATCAAAAAACAGATGACAGCAAATTAGTAGACGGAGCGATAAAAGGCATGATCAGTTCCCTGGATGATCCGTATTCTTCTTATATGGACCCTCAGGAAGGAAAGTCGTTTGAAGAAACAATTTCCGCTTCGTTTGAAGGTATCGGCGCACAAGTGGAAGAAAAGGACGGCAGCATTCTGATCGTATCACCGATCAAAGGGTCTCCTGCGGAAAAAGCGGGGATTAAACCGAATGATCAGATCTTGAAGGTTGACAGCAAAAGCGTCAAAGGCTTGAATGTAAACGAAGCCGTCGCGTTAATCCGCGGCAAAAAGGGGACAAGCGTCAAGCTTGTGCTGCACAGAGCGGGTGTCGGCGATCTGAACCTGTCGATCAAACGTGACACCATTCCGGTTGAAACGGTGTACTCTGAAATGAAAAAAGGAGACATCGGCGAAATCCAAATCACATCTTTCTCCGAATCGACGGCAAAAGAGCTGAATTCAGCCATTGACAAACTCGAAAAACAAGGAGCAAAAGGATACATTCTGGATTTAAGAGGCAACCCGGGCGGCCTGATGGATGAAGCCATCAAAATGAGCAACATGTTTATCGATAAAGGGAAAAATATTATGCAGGTCGAATACAAAGACGGCACGAAAGAGGTCATGAAAGCAACGAAAGAGCGCAAAGTGACAAAACCGACAGTCGTCCTCGTCAATGACGGCACCGCAAGCGCCGCGGAAATCATGTCAGCTGCGCTGCATGAATCATCGGGGATTCCGCTGATCGGAGAGAAAACGTTCGGAAAAGGGACCGTTCAGACAGCAAAAGATTACAGCGACGGTTCAACCGTTAAACTGACAATCGCAAAATGGCTGACAGCGGACGGAGAGTGGATTCATAAAAAAGGCATTAAACCGCAATATCAGGTTAAGCTGCCTGATTATGCGAACCTGCCGTTTTTAGATGCGAAAAAAACGTACAAATACGGGGATTCCGGAACGGACGTCACCAATGCGCAAAAAATGCTGAAAGCGCTGGGATACAGCGTGAATGTAAACGGCACATATGACAAAGCATTTGAACAGGCCGTCAAACAATTTCAGGCAAAAGAGAAACTGAAAGAAACAGGCATTTTAACAGGAGACACAACGGCAAAATTGATGACAGATCTGCAAAAACAGCTTGCAGACAACGATACACAAATGAAAAAAGCCGTTGAAACATTAAATCAGAACATGAAGAAGTAAAAAAACACCCAGTGCGTCTGTCACGCATTGGGTGTTTTCTGTTTGCAATCCTGCTTACGTCGTTTCCTGTTCAAAAAGGTAGCTGTTCGCCTGTATGAAAAACTGCGATTGTTCATAGTGATAGGTGACTTTTGAAAAGTCGAACGGCTGGCCGTTGGTTAAATGAAAAATCGTTTCAACGCAAAGTTTAGGGGCTCCTGTAAACAGTCCTAAGTACTCCGCTTCTTCTTCATTTAACATCCCCGCATATAAATATAGATCCGAAAAACCGCGCTTCAATCCGAGACCTTCCATAATATAATCAAATATTGATTCTGATACGATCTCTTTATTCAAATACGGAATAATCGATTTGTTGTAAAATGACTCCTCGATACATAATGTCTTCCCGTCAATATACCGGATACGTTTGACATAATACACCTCGCCGTCAGACGGCATATTCAGATTTTGCGCAGCCTCAGGTGTGGGCTTTCTCACTTCCAGCGCCAATAATTTGGAGGTGACATTAAAATCTTCAAGCGATTCTTTAAATCCCTGATTAGAAAGCAGGCTGATATACCCTTTTCTTTTGTTCCGCCTGACAAAAATGCCGCTTCCTCTGACTTGAAACACAATTCCCTTTTTTTCTAATAGATCCAAGGACTTTGTGATCGTGCTTTTGCTCACGTTAAACTGGGTCATTAAGGTTTGCAGCACAGGCAGTTTATCCCCTTGCTGAAGCTGATGCTCTTCTATGTATTTTTCAATATCCATCGCAATTTGCTGGTATTTTAACATATACATTCCTCATTCATTTATTGTCCCGCTTCTTTCAGAATTATAGCATAAACGTTTTGAAAAGCCATTTTGTGAAATAAATATGATTGTTTATGCATTGATAAATTGTACCGGTACAATTATAATGTTTATGTATAATAAGAAAACTGACTTTTCATGTAAATGCAAAGCATTCTTCCAATCTTGCAAAGCGGATTCATTCGGTTTGACAAGCGGCGGTCAAAAAAGGAGGACATGAACGATGGGAACATTGCCAAAAGACTTTTTATGGGGAGGCGCTCTAGCCGCCCATCAATTTGAAGGGGGCTGGAACAAAGGCGGTAAAGGGCCGAGTGTAGTGGACGTTATGACGGCGGGCGCGCATGGTGTGCCCCGGAAAATAACAGATACAATTGAAGAGCGGGAATTTTACCCGAATCATGAAGCCATCGATTTTTATCATCGTTATAAAGAGGACATCGCATTATTCAGCGAGCTGGGCCTGAAATGTTTAAGAACCTCTATCGGCTGGAGCAGAATTTTTCCTAAAGGTGATGAAACGGAGCCTAACGAGGAAGGATTGGCTTTTTACGACCGGGTGTTTGATGAATTGCTGAAGTATGGGATTGAACCGGTGATTACGTTGTCTCATTTTGAGATGCCGCTGCATTTGGCGAGGGAATACGGGGGTTTCAGAAGCAGAAAAACAATCGGCTTTTTTGTAAAGTTTGCTGAAGTGTGTTTTGAACGCTATAAACATAAAGTGAAGTATTGGATGACGTTTAACGAAATCAACAACAAGATGGATGTGAATAATCCGATCTTTTTATGGACGAACTCAGGTGTCGCCGTCAAAGAAAACGAAAACGCAAAAGAAGTCATGTACCAAGCCGGCCACCACGAATTGCTGGCAAGTGCATTGGCTGTTTCAAAGGGAAAGGAGATCAACCCCGATTTCAGGATCGGAGCGATGGTATCACATGTCCCGATTTATCCTTACTCATCCAATCCGGAAGATGTGATGCTGGCTGAGGAAACGATGAGGCAGCGCTTTTTCTTCCCGGATGTGCAGGTTCGCGGATATTATCCGAGCTATGCGTTAAAAGAGTTTGAAAGAGAGGGCTACCGGATCCGCTTTGAAGACGGTGATGAAGAGATTTTGAAAAACGGCAGGGTGGATTATCTCGGATTCAGTTATTACATGTCCACTACCGTAAAAAGTGACGTGATAAACGATAATACCGGGGATGTCGTAAACGGAGGGTTGCCAAACGGTGTGGAAAATCCCTATATTACAGCGAGTGATTGGGGATGGGCAATTGATCCGACCGGTTTACGGTACACATTAAACCGCTTATACGACCGCTACCAGGTACCGTTATTTATCGTGGAAAACGGATTCGGCGCTATTGACACGTTAGAAGAGGACGGTTCAATCCATGACACAGCGAGAATAGAATATTTAGCGTCACATATAAAAGCTTTGGAAAAAGCGGTCACATATGATGGTGTGGATGTAATGGGGTATACACCATGGGGAATTATCGATATCGTATCATTTACAACCGGTGAAATGAAAAAACGCTACGGTATGATTTATGTTGATCGGGATAATGAAGGCAATGGGTCAATGAAGCGATTCAAGAAAGATTCATTTGAATGGTATAAAAAAGTGATTGAAACAAACGGCTCATTTGTATCCTAAAGGTGTATGTTAAAAGAGAAGGCTTCACAACTGTGTGAAGCCTTCTGTTTATCAGTATATTCGAAAGCGCATTCATAAACCGGGAAGGGAATGATGATCATGTTTATTAAAAAAGGTCTGTCCATTACGGTTGCTTTTCTTTTTCTTTCCTTTCTATTTTCAAGCAGCTTGGAAACCGAAGCCCATGCGGCTGATCGGAAGGCTCCGGACAAAAATAAAGTCAGGGTGTGGTACAGCTCGGAAAAAGATCCGGCTTCCCGTACGTGGTATGACGGGCCAAAAGAAGTGAATTATGCCTTAGACGAACAAACACCCCTGACATTGACAAAAAAGAAGCCTTCTGACTCCGCTGCCGTGTATATTGATCCATCGCACCGTTATCAAAGTGTGTTAGGCATAGGATCATCTTTGGAAGAATCGACCATCCATAATTTATCGAAAATGTCTCCCGGAAAAAGAAAAGAAGTGTTAAAAAAACTGGTTGATCCCAATGAAGGCGTCGGCATGGACGTCATGCGCATAACGATAGGGACATCAGATTTTACGGCACAGGAATTTTACACATATGACGATATGCCTGAGGGCCAAAAAGATCCACAACTCAAAAATTTCTCGATTCAAAAGGATATTGATTTACACATTACATCAACCATCAAGGAAGCGCTGGCGATCAATCCGAAGCTGAAAATCATTGCCTCACCGTGGAGCCCGCCGGCATGGATGAAAACGAATGAAAACCTCAAAAGGGGAAAGCTGAAAGATCAATATATCGGTGAGCTGGCCGTTTATTTCCGCAAATTTATTGAAGCATATGAAAAGCAGGGAATCCCCATTTATGCGATGACCCTTCAAAATGAACCTTTGCTGGAAATCGACTATCCGAGCATGTACATGCCGCCGTCTCAGCAGCGTAAACTGGCGATAGCCGTGAAAAAGGAATTGAAAAAACACGTAATTGACACGAAAATTTGGATTTATGATCATAATGCAATCGGGGCGTGGAACTACATTCCGCCGATTTTAGATGATAAAAAAGGAAATCAGGCGGCAGATGGCATTGCTTTCCATGATTATGACGGGGACCTTTCCGTTATGTCGGAAATCGGAAGAAGGTACCCCGATAAATCCATTCACTTAACGGAGCGGTCCGTCTGGGGGACGGCAGGGGCGGACCGGATCGCGCAGTATTTCCGCAATGGCACGTCCAGCTACAATGCGTGGGTGACGATGCTCGACAGTCAAATCAAGACGCACCATTGGATAGGCACCCCGGATCCGACGCTGTTTATTCAGGATGCTAAAAACCCCGACCGCTATTGGAATATCCCGATCTATCATATGACGGGCAATTTTTCAGAATTTGTCGAGCGCGGAGCCAAACGGATAGAAAGTAATTACGGCTCCAAAAACACCGTCACGAATGTCTCGTTCCTTAATCCTGATCAATCTATTGTAACAATCGTCATCAACCAGACATCCGCCGACCAAAAATTCCGCATTGTTTCAGGGAACCGGCAGTTCGAAGCCGTCATCCCGGCAAAAACCGTCGCCACCTACAAATGGCAGCACAAAAAGTAAAAAAGCCGGCACATCGATGTGCCGGCTTTTGGTTAAGCGCCTTTTTGATTCAGTTTATCAGAGGGCGTTTTTTTGAATAAACCGTCTTTGACGGCGTTTGAGGCTGCTTTTTTTACAAAAAACGGGTTAAGGATAATAACGGCTGCCATGTTAGCGGTCAAACCCCAAAAGCCTTCATATATACCGTGGGCGGATTGGGTGATATTTACCGTGAATGTCACGATAAGACCGACGAGAAGGCCGATAATTGTCGCTTCTTTCGTTTGATTCTTCCAAAACAGACTGACGGCGATCGCCGGAAAGATCTGCACCATGCCGGAAACGCCGAGAAGCTGAAGCGTAACGAGCGCAGTCGGGAACAGCATGCCGAATAAAAGCGCGAGACCGATGACGACAAATACCATTGAACGGGTGATCATCGTCAGCTTGTTTGGTGACACATTCGGGTGAATCAAATCCCGATATAAGTTATTCGCAAATAAGTTTGATGCTCCGATCGCCATAATAGAGCAGGGAATCAAAGACGCAAGAGCGATCGTGGAATAAGCAAAGCCTTGGGCGACCCCGCCGTATGACGTTTGAATCAGCTTCAATAAAGCGAGCCGCGGGTTAGTATCTTCCGGCAGGACAAGAAATGCGATAAAGCCGAGAAAAATAACAAGAATCAAAACAATATTATAAAGCGGAAGAAACATGCTGTTTTTGCGGACGGCCTCCGCGCTTTTTGCCGTGAATACACCAGTTGCCGCATGCGCCCACATAAAGAGCGCCAAGGCAGATACGATGGAAGCGGTGATAAACCAAGGAATTCCTTTCGGCCCCGAGTCTGGGATCGTCAGCATTTGCGGCGCTTTTTCCGCCAAGGTGTGAATCATCGGTGTCCACCCGTGAAAATGGATCAGCGGGAGCGACACGACCATAAACAGCATAATCACCCATACCAGAATGTCTTTAATAATTGCCGTAAACGTCGGCCCTTTAATTCCGCTGAAAAAGGTATACAGCGCTACAAGAATAAAGGAGATGATAACGACCATATTAACATTAATGACACCCGTTCCGGCCACCTGAAGCGTATCCTGAATGCCGCTCAGCTGGAGACAGATATAAGGAATGAGCATAAGAACGCCGACAATGGCGACAAGACTGGCCAAAAGCTTACTGTCAAAACGCTCACGGGCATAATCGGCAAGCGTCGTTAATTTATGGATTTTTGCCACTTTCCACAGCTTCGGCAGAAAGAAATAAGCAATAAAATACGCCAAAACAGAATACGGAATTGCAAAAAAAGCTACGCTTCCCCCTGTGTAGGCGGTGCTTGTCAAGCCTAAAAACGTATAAGCCGTATAGAGGTCCGCGCCGACTAAAAACCAGACGAGCAGCCCGCCGAACCGTCTGCCACCGACAGACCATTCTTCAACAGAAGTGCGTGATGATTTGTCTCTCCCGGCTATAAAGCCGATGCAGACAACGGTTAAAACGATGACGGCTGTAATGATCAATGCTGTTATATTTGCGGGCATCAGTCCAGTCCTCCTTGTTTCTTCTGCAGTCTATAAATAAGAAACGAACATAATGGAGTGACTGCGATCCATAAAAGCAGCCAGAAATGAAAAAACGGCAGCCCGATGATGATTGGATGAACCCGATTAGCGACTGACAAAAGGGCCAGCTGGCTGAAAGGGATTAAAATAAGAACGAAAATTAGTGCTTTTCTGACCATTTACTTTCCTCCTGAAACCTGATAATGCTCCTTATCATAGCAGTTGTCAGATAAGATCACAAGATATTTTTCAGAAAAAAAAGAATTCTATTACTTTTTTAACCGAAACACTTTAGTTGCAACTTCATTCATAGTAAATTAGAATAGTTAATATCTCGAAATCAAGATATTTAGGAGTGAATACAATGATTACTCAAGGATTGCACCATGTTACCGCATTTGCGAAAGATCCTGCTGAAAATCTGCGGTTTTATACTGAAGTATTGGGCTTGCGGCTCGTTAAAAAAACCGTTAATTTTGATGACCCGGCCACATATCATTTTTATTTCGGCAACCAAAACGGAGAACCCGGCACGATTATAACATTTTTCCCTTTTCAGGGCAGCCGCCCGGGAACCGTGGGAAAAGGGCAGGCCGGAAGAATTTATTTCTCTGTGCCGAAAGGGGCACTCGCGTTTTGGCAGCGCCGGCTTGAAGAAAACGGCATACCTGTAAAAGAGCAGACTATGCTTTCTGAACAAGTGCTTCTCTTTGATGATACAGAAGACCTGCCGCTTGCCATAATGGAAGATGAAAGAAGCGGACAGAGTGAATGGACTCCTTCGGGCATTACTGAAAAAGAAGCGATTACAGGCATGAGAGGTGTTCTTTTGTACTCGTACCGTCCTGAAGCAACCATTCAATTTCTAATGGAACGCTTCGGCTATTCAAAGACAGGGGAAGAAAATCAGATTGTCAGACTGCAATCGGAGGCACGGATCGGACATATCATTGATGTTGACCTTGCGCCGAAAGAAGCAGGTGTCGGCGGTTACGGGACAGTTCATCATGTCGCATTCCGCACTACTAAGAATGAGCAGGCGGAATGGAAGAATATTCTTGCTGATTCTCATCTTGCTTCATCTGACTTTCTTGACAGATCTTACTTTACATCAATCTATTTCAGAGAAAGCGGCGGCATTTTATTTGAAATGGCAACCGATGAACCGGGATTTATGACGGATGAATCCTTTGAAAATCTCGGTACAGAGCTGAAACTTCCGGAATGGCTGGAAGAGCACCGCGGTCAAATTACCGCTATTCTTCCCAAAATGGAGAAAGGAGAATGATGATGAAACATGTATTTGAACAGGGAACGTCAGAAAATGTTCTGCTGCTATTGCACGGAACGGGGGGGAATGAACACGATCTTCTGTCGCTCGGACGTTTTATCGATCCGAAAGCAAGTTTGCTCGGGGTCAGAGGATCAGTGCTTGAAAACGGCATGCCCCGTTTTTTTAAGCGGCTGAAAGAAGGCGTATTTGACGAGAAAGATTTAATTGAACGGACGGAAGAATTAAAGAATTTTATTGATGAAGCGGCGCAAATGTACGGATTCAGCAGAGAAAACGTGATTGCTGCCGGCTATTCAAACGGCGCCAACATTGCGGCAAGTCTTTTGTTTCATTATAAAGACGTACTGAAAGGGGCGGTTCTTCATCATCCGATGGTGCCGATTCGCGGAGTGAAGCTCCCAGATATGGCAGGGCTTCCTGTTTTTATCGGTGCAGGGAAGCGG
Source organism: Bacillus sp. SDLI1 (assembly GCF_001553895.1). Taxonomy (NCBI): domain Bacteria; kingdom Bacillati; phylum Bacillota; class Bacilli; order Caryophanales; family Bacillaceae; genus Bacillus; species Bacillus sp. SDLI1. Next base: position 111,692 of record NZ_CP013950.1, read on the forward strand.
GATCCGCTTTGTACAAAAGAAGAATCGGAGGAGCTTTATCAGTATCTGACTGATGCTGATGCATCTGTTTCTCTTGTTTGGCAGGAGGGCGGCCATCAGCTCACACAGCAGGAAGCCGAGCAGGCACGAACCTGGTACAGTGAGCGATTCCTATAAAAAAAACCCTTAGTCTGCTTAAGCGGACTAAGGGTTTCTTTCATCTTACAGCCAAGTTGACACTTGTGATACAGGGATCCGATTGCTTTTGTGCGCAGGCTTAACGGCTTTACCGATTGAAATCAGCATGACGGGAACGAAACGTTCGCTCACGTCGAATTCCTTCACGAATTGCTCTTTATTAAATCCGCCGATCGCGCAAGTGTCATAGCCTTTAGCTTTTGCAGCAATCATCAGCTGCATCGCCGCTAAAGAAGCGTTTAAAAATGCTGAATCACGGGCAAACTGTTCATTTTGGTATGCACCGTTAATCTGGCTTAACAGCGTCTGTTTGATCTCTTCTGTAATATTGCCTTGCTCAGTCAGTTCAGCATAAACGTCTTCACCATTTTCGTTTGCTTTTAAGTCGCCTAATACGGCAATGACAGCTGAAGATTCAATAATCTGTTTTTGATTAAAGGCAACCGGAAGAAGGGCAGCTTTTGCTTCATCACTGTGGAATACTTGGAAATGCCAATGCTGAAGGTTCCAGGCGGAAGGGGCTTGCGTCGTAATGTCCAGAAGTTCTGTTAATTCCTCTTTAGTAATGACCGCATCTTTATCGTATTCTTTAACGGATGCGCGTTCTTTCAAAACGTCTAATACGGATGTCATCTTGTTTCCTCCTTCGGATAAACGTGTTATTATAATAGAAAAGTTAGAAGCTTACTAAATGTAACTCGGGAACTAATTTTAATGGATTACAGCAAACTTGTCAATTCATAGATGAAGGGATGAACTCACGTGGGATATACAATGTGTCCTAAAATGGAATCCGCTTTTTCTCTTTTGGGAAAGCGCTGGAACGGCCTCATTATCCATGTACTGATGGACGGGCCGAAACGTTTTAAAGATATGACCGAAACCATACCGACGATCAGCCAAAAAATGCTTGCGGAGCGGCTCAAAGAGCTGGAACAAAATGAAATCGTCGAGCGCCAGGTGCTGCCTGAAACGCCTGTCAAAGTCATTTATAAGCTGACTGATAAAGGCATGGCCCTGCAAGCCGTTTTTCAGGAAATGCAAAAATGGGCAGACAGTTTTTGCGAGCCCGGGGGGCCTGTCAAAGACGAATCATGTCATGAATAACAAAGGCTGCCCAAGGCAGCCTTTTCTTAATGAAATGGTCAATCTTTGTCAAAACCATAAACCCTAATCTTACATCATAGTCCTCACTGCAGCCGAACTCAAACCCGCAGCAGGAGCAAATATCAAATGTTTTATGATATTCGCTATTGCAAACAGGATTTTTATCTAATCTTTTAAATCCGCATTACAACTCACTAACCAACATCCATCACTTTTACTATCGCCCAATCAATTTCCGCGCTTTATGAATGCCTTTAAGAATAGTCAGACATAAAGGAGGAAAAACATGTACCCTCGTCATGCGTTGTATCGCGGGAATTTCGGACCTGCCGGATTTCCGGTGAGAAGTCCTTTTCTGTTCGGCGCTCCTTTATTCGGCGGTTTTTTAGGCGGTCTTCTCGGAGGCGTGATTGCCACAGGTTTTACGAGACCCCGGTATCCGTACGGTTTCGCCGGTTACGGATACGGAGGCCCATATGGCGGTTTCGGGCCGGGAGTCGGCGGTTACCCGCCATTTTATTAAAGAAAAAACGGCCTGCATCACGCGGGCCGTTTTTTTATCTTAAAATCTCCACTTCCGATAAATTGTAGTCTTCCAGTTTTGAAAACATGACTTCAATCATCCCGTCTTTATAGACTGCTTTTGTTCCTTTCCGTTTGACGAGGCTCGGAAGAACAATTTCTTTTTTTCCTTCCGCCAGACTGCTGTTCTCTACCACGAGGCTGTGTGACGTATGCTTAATCCTGATCCGGTCGAGTTCATCCTGCTCAGCGGGAATTTTTGCAAAAACATGATCGGATGTTTCAAACAGGTCAATTTCCGGCTTGGGCGGTTCTGCTTCGACCGGCTCGGCCTTTTGGGACATCGGGTCGCGAAAAGGGAACTGCCCGGCATAACCGGCGCCGAATACGCTTTCCATTACTCGGTTGACATATGTCTCGACATCTTTCGGATCTGCATTTTTAAACGTTTCTTTAGAGAACTGATTTTGGAAGGGAAAATATCTGTTCCAATCAAACACGGCATCTCACCCTTTCTTAACGGACAACATAGTATATGCCCGCCATAACCTTCCCGTGATATAATATAATCTGTTTACAGAAAGGAAGGGGAAGGCCGTGCAAGGGAATACCGCAAGAAAAGGAATCATTTATACCGCTTGTTCATTTGCCATGTGGGGGCTGTTTCCGGTCTATTGGAAGCTGCTTGAACATATACCCGCATTGGACATTTTAGCTCACAGGATTTTATGGTCGTTTGTTTTCATGTGTGTGCTTTTAACTGTGCTTAAAAAGTGGAAAACCGGATGGCGTGAACTGTGTCTTTTAAAATCTGAAGGGGGCCTGCTGGCGCTTTTTTTCGCTTCTGTTTTAATATCCATTAATTGGTTTGTGTACATATGGGCAGTTAACCACGGCTTTTTGCTTGAAGCAAGTCTCGGTTACTATATTAATCCGCTCGTTTCCGTTCTTTTGGGCATCCTATTTTTAAAAGAAAAGCTGAACAGACTGCAAACAGCAGCCGTTTCGATTGCCGGAGCGGCCGTGATCATATCGGCGTTTCAGTATGGCGCAGTTCCTTATATCGCGTTGCTGCTTGCGTTCAGTTTCGGCCTGTACGGCCTATGCAAAAAAAGAACCCGCATGTCCAGCACAATCGGACTGACTTTGGAACGCTGACGGGAGCGCTTACGGGTCCTTGGGTGCAGAAACATGGGCGCTCCTTTTTTTCGCAGGCGTATTTACAGCCCTGCCGCTGTTGCTGTTTGCAGAGGGGGCAAAGCGACTGCCGCTGTATCAAGTCGGCATTTTGCAATATATATCGCCTACCATTACCCTTATGCTCGGCGTATTTGTATATCATGAGCCGTTTTCCGGGCAAAAAGCGTTTACCTTCATTTGTATATGGGCAGCATTGCTCTTATTTACCTTTTCACAGATAAAATGGAAACGGCCGTTAAAAAGCCGCTAAGCCTTTCGCTTTCCAGTGATAGCTTAAATTATGTATAATCATTACGAGTATGTAAAGGAGCTGTACAATGGGCACTGATAAAGACATCGCAAAAGCCTATCAGGCGCTGTGGAACAATCGCACACTCCCGGCTTCAACCCTTGAAGAAGCGGAGAAGGCAATTGATCTGGAACTGCTTGATCAAAGAACACATCCGAGGCTCCGAAAGACGCCCGAGGAAAAGTTTGCTCTGGCGGTGCAGCGAATTGTAGATTCCCGGCTGCAGCCGATTGAGAAATATGAATTGGTTGAACTACATACGAAGCGATTGCAATTTTTAAAAGAAGAAAGAGGGGAGCAGCTATGAAAGCGATCATAAAAGAAGATGTGCAAACTTCTTTAGAACGATTTGCCGATCGTCCTGTATATATCCATTTGGAAACAACGACCGGTTCTTATTCAGCACATCTGAATGAGAAAAATATGACGGTTGTAGCCTATATACGCAATGCAAAAGTGACGTACCATCAGGCGAAAATCAAAGGGAACGGCCCGTACCGCGTCGGTTTGAAAACTGAAGAGGGCTGGATTTATGCAGAAGGCCTGACTGAATATACAGTAGATGACGAAGACCGTCTGTTAATGGCAGGGCATCTGCCGGGCGGAAAATTGGCGATTTCGCTTCAAATCAGCGAAAAGCCGTTTACAGTTTAAAGAAAAGGGTGAAAATCATGAAAGAACACGTACTCGTCATCCTGCCTCACCCTGATGATGAATCATACGGAGTGGCAGGGCTGATTGCTTTACACAGACAAAAAGATATTCCCGTTACGTATGCATGCGCAACGCTTGGAGAAATGGGCAGAAACATGGGGGATCCCTTTTTCGCAAACCGTGAAACACTGCCGCTGTTAAGAAAGCAAGAGCTGATTGACGCATGTAAAGCAATGGACATCACTGACCTGAGAATGCTCGGGCTTCGTGATAAAACACTTGAATTTGAAGATGACGAGTGGCTCGCGGATATGATGGAAGAGATTATCGACGATGTAAAACCGAGTCTGATTGTCACATTCTATCCGGGACACGGCGTCCATCCGGATCATGATGCATGCGGCGAAGCGGTCATCAGAGCGCTTTACAGAAAGAAAAAAGAGGACCGCCCGCGCACGCTTTGCATGGCAATCACCCGCAACAGGGAGGAAGCCGTCGGCAAGCCTGATGTCATTCTTGATATTAAAGAGGTCGCCGATATTAAAATGAATGCCTTAAAAGCGCATCGCACTCAAACAGAAGGTATGCTGAGAGAGCTGGAAGAAAAAATAAAAAATAACGAGCCGGTTCTCCAAACCTGGTTTGAAGAAGAAGTGTATTGGACATATCCGTGGAAAGACTGATAAAAAAAGGGATAAGGCGTTTCAGCCTTATCCTTTTTTATGTCAGATCGGAAGCGATCGCTTCCGCAAGCGAAGACCGTATTGACAAATTTGAAAAACTCAGGCCGAGCTGCACCGCGGTTTGGGCAATTTCAGGCCGGATTCCGGATAATGTCGCTTTCACGCCGAGCATTCCGAGTGATTCAATTAAAGTGAAAAGCTGTTGGGCAACCATCGTATCAATCATGGCCACGCCTGATAAATCGATGTACAGCTGCGTGATCCGTTTCTCTGAACATTGGTGCAGCGTATTTTCTAAGATCATTTTGGCTCTTGCCGTGTCAATATCCCCGATCAGCGGCAGCAGTCCGACATTGTCAAAAAGCACTATGACAGGCGAACTCAGCTCGGTGATCAACTCCTTTTGCGCTTCAAGCTGAATGTGTGTGTTTTTATACATCTCTTCTATGAAAATATGAATGACCACATCAAATGATTTAATCAGCGTATGGAATATATCTTCAGCATCTTCTTCTGTGACGGTGTCTGAATGCAGTTTGGTAAACTGCTTTACATGGCCGACATACAAATCACGAACTCTGATAAACTCGCGAATGATGTAATGGATAGGAGTTTTTAAATGTTCTTTATCCTGTGCGGCTTCGAACGCCCACTTCTCCAATGCCGCTGTATAAACTTCCTTCTTCTCAGAAAAAATCCGATTGATTTGATAATTAAACGTCAGATTTTGTTTTTTCAGATTCATGATTACCGCCGGGTCAGAAGAAGCATAAACAGAATCAGGATCCGTATCATGAAGGGTATCAAACCATGTCTGACTGATTTCTTCCGCCCGTTCGGTTAAATAATCGTACAGCAGTTTATGTGTTGGCATTTCTGTTCCTCCTCTATGAAATCATCATTTTTTTCACATCACGCTTTTGCAGCTTGAGCAGTCTGAAGAATAATCCGACAGCTCCTGCGGCGAGTCCCGCAATTAAACCGATCCAGTAGCCGTATGCCCCGAGGCTCGTATAAGTGCCGACTGCGTAACCGAGAGGAAGCCCGATGATCCAATACGAAACAAAAGCCGCACCGAGTGTATAATTGACATCCTTATATCCTCTCAGAGCGCCTTGTATCGGAGCTGCCACGGCATCAGAAAGCTGGAAAAACAAAGCATAGATTAAAAAGTGCTGCGTCAACATAAGCACGTCCGGTTCTGATGTATACATTCCGGCGATTTGCGGTCTGAACAGCAAAATGAAAGCAGCCGTGCATAAAGAAAAACAAAGGGCCATCACAATGCCGATATAGCTGTATGACCGGGCATCCCTGTAGCGCTTTGCCCCTGCTTCAAAGCCGACTAATATGGTCAGCGCCATGGATACGCTGAGCGGCAGCATATACAAGAGGGAAGCGAAATTCATTGCCGCTTGGTGGGCTGCAATCGTCACCGTTTGGAAATGGCTCATAAGCAGTGTGACAGCCGCAAAAATGCTCGTTTCAAAAAATACGGCAAAACCGATAGGCAAACCGATTTTCAAAAGCTTTCTGCATTCAGACGGAGAAAACCGGTACAGTTTCCGAAATACAGAGTACCCGGCAAACGGCTCAAATCTTGAGACGATAAAAAAGCTGATAACGCAAATACACCAGTAAGTCAGGGCGGAAGCAAGCCCCGCACCGACTCCGCCCAATGCCGGCATGTTGAATTTCCCGAAAATAAACACATAATTCAAGACAAAATTGATGGGCAGTGAGCAGAGCGTAATAAGCATAGTGACTCTCGTTTTGCCCAGTGCATCAATAAACGAGCGCAAAACGGCGTACACAAACAAAGGAAAAATGCCAAGGGATAAAAACCCTAAAAAGTGTTTGGCGATCGTCCGGACACGAGGCTCCAGGCCCAAATGACCCAAAATCACATCAACAGTGAAAAAGCCGATAAGGATGACCGCCGCACTGAGAATGGCCGCTACGTAAACGGCCTGAATGACGGAAAACGGCGCTTCCTTTTGTCTGCCTGCTCCTAACAGCTGCGACACAACGGGCGTAACGGCCATCAAAATTCCTGCCAGTCCCGTATAAACCGGTGTCCACAGGCTTGAACCGATTGCAACGCCGGCTAAATCCGCGGCGCTCACTTTCCCTGACATCACCGTGTCCAAAAAGGTAATCAAAGAAAGACCGGCCTGTGTAATCAAAATCGGAATGAAGATATGTAACAGCTGTCTGACCTTTTGGCCGATCGTGTTCGTTTCTCTCAAGTTAGGTTCCCCGTTTCTTTATTTTAACGAGAGAAATTATAACATTTTATGTATAAAAAGCAATGAAACCCGGCCTACTCTTTTTTATCCGGCTTCGGCTTTTTAAACATTTTTGCGTAAATGAATGAAAGTGAAATGACACCTAAAAAGGTGCAGATATACTGCAACAGCCTTGTGAGTTCCATACAAATCCCGCCTCCTTTCTTGATTATCGTGCGCATTGCGGCGCATATCCATGCGCGCGATGCAGAAAATAAGGAAAAGGAGCTGATGTGACATGCGCCACACTCAAATGACGGAAAGTGCGTTTACCGCTGCCGTTCAAACGTATCTGAAACAAATTACGGAGGATGCCGCAATGATACTGCGGACATTGGATGAAAAAGATCAATGCCTGCTTTGCGAACTAGATGAACTTGGACATACGTTTCAGGAAATGCAGGCTGTCGCTTCGTCATTTTACCTGCAGACATATATCGAACATTTTACGCCTTCTTATACAGAGCTGGCGAGAGCCGTGCAGCATCTGGCAGAAGAGAAGCACGGAGCGCTGATTGTGATTGAACGGGCAGATCCGCTGGACGGAATGATACAAAAAGGGACAAGTCTTCATGCTGAAATCAGTTCAGCTTTAATTGAGAGTATTTTTTACCCCGGCAATCCGCTTCACGACGGAGCCGTATTGGTCAGAGAAAACCGGGTTGTATCGGCCGCCAATGTGCTTCCGCTCACAACAAAAAATGTCGGCGTCAAATACGGGACGCGCCACAGAGCCGCGATGGGTCTTTCGGCCGTGACTGATGCGCTCGTGCTCGTTGTTTCAGAAGAAACGGGGAAAATGTCCTTTGCTAAAGACGGCGGGCTGTATCCGCTTGTTTCGCCGCGGGCGCTTCATACGAAATAATAAGAAAATGGGAATATTGTACCCATTTAATATTAATAAGGTGAACATCTTTACCTTTTTCTGTATCGATGTTATTGTTTAAATATACATAAAATTTAAAAGAACAGGGAGTGGGAAGATGGCAAATGTATTGATGATCGGCTTTCCGGGAGAAGGCCATATCAATCCGTCTTTAGGCGTTGTAAAGGAATTAAAGGCGAAGGGCGAACATGTCGTATATTACGGCGTGAAGGAATATGAGAATAAAATCGCGTCAAGCGGAGCGGAATTCCGTGAATACGAAGATTTCCGAAAAGATGAATTCGGAAAAAACGCAACGGGTGATGAACATCGGGACGCTACAGAGTTTTTACTATTAATGATTGAGACCTCTAAAAAAGCCGCACTCCGCATTCTTGAGGATGTAAAAGATGAATCCTACGACTACATCATGTACGATCATCATTTTCTGGCAGGCAGGCTTGTGAGAAACATGCTGAAACTGCCGGCATATTCACTTTGTACGACATTTGCAATGAATGAAGCATTTATTAAAGAAGTCTTCTCAAATACAAACCTTGTATCAGAGGAATCATCCCATTATCCGGCTTATACTGAAGCGGTCAGCCAGCTCAATGAAGAATTCAGTGCAGACATTAAAACGCCGTATGATATTTTCTCAAATGACGGCAGAAAAACCATCGTGTTTACTTCAAGAGCGTTTCAGCCGAAAGAAGAAGAGTTCGGAGATTCCTATCTCTTTGTCGGTCCGTCCATAACCGACAGGGCGGCGTCCCATGATTTCCCGTTTGAACAGCTTGAAGGGGAAAACGTCCTGTTTATTTCAATGGGAACGATTTTTAACAACCAGAAGGAATTGTTTAATAAATGCTTAAAAGCAGCCAGAAGCTTTAACGGGAAAGCCATCATGTCAATCGGCAAACATCTTGATCCGGATGAACTGGATGAAATTCCGGAGAATGTCATTGTAAAGCCTTATGTTCCGCAGCTTGAGATTTTAAAGAGAGCGGACTTATTTATCACGCACGGCGGAATGAACAGTACGAGCGAAGGGCTTTATTACAAAACCCCGATGATCGTCATTCCGATGGGCGCAGATCAGTTCGCCGTCGGAAGCCAAGTGGAAAACACGGGAGCGGGCAAGATGTTTAAAAAAGAAAATGTGACAGTGGAATTGCTTACTGAAGCAATAAAAGAATTGAATGAAAATCCTGAATACCAGAAAAAAGCTGATGAAATCGGAGAATCCTTGAAAGCGGCCGGCGGAGCACAGCGTGCAGCGGAATTGATATTAGAAGACGTGAAAACTGCCGTGACCCGGGTGCTGTAATCGCTCATTACCTGCTTCCTTTAAAGGAAGCGGGCTTTTTTTGCTTGTTTTTCGGGGAGGATTTTTCCTGCCGCAAAGAGAATTGTATGAAAAACAGACAAGAAAGGTGGAATGTCGCGGAAAAAAGCCATGTTATGAAAATGATTCCAAAGTCTTTTGTGAATTGGTCTCTATTTATGTAAAATGTGTGGCATTAGTGATGATTTAAGGTGTAAATGAAACGGAAATGATGTCGACTTCTGCATGAATCCTGTATAACAGGCGGCGTTTGAAGAAAAGGAATGCCCCTTTCAGTAATGATAAATAGGAGGTTTTTCGTTATATGAAGAAAAAAATCGCAGCCGGTCTGGCTGTATCTGCAGTAATGACTTCAACCTTCGCCGTGCATCCCGCTGAAGCAAAAACCATTCAAGTAAAAAACGGCGATTCTCTTTGGAAGCTTTCCCGACAATATCATACAAGCATTTCAGCCCTCCAGGCGGAAAACAAATTGAAATCAACGATCCTTTACCCCGGACAGCGGCTGAACATTCCTGACGGCAGCAGCACACATAAAACAAATCAAAAGGAAAAACGAAGCACGGGCGCTTACACGGTTACATACGGAGATTCCTTATGGGTGATCGCAAAAAAATACCGCATGAGTGTTTCGGAGCTGAGAAACCTGAACCGTTTGAGCTCAGATGTCATCTATCCGGGCCAAAAACTGAAAATTAAAGGGTCTGCCCCCGGCACGGACAGAGGCGGCAAAGAGACAAAACCTGATAAAGCCGCATCAGGGACTTACACTGTAAAACCGGGTGATTCGCTTTGGAAAATCGCCAATCAAATCGGCATCACCATCGCTGAACTGAAAAAGCTGAATCAATTAACGTCAGACTTGCTGTATCCGAACCAAGTGTTAAAAACCAAAGGCTCTCCACATAACGGAAACAGCGGCACAACACCGCCATCTCATCCAAACCCTTCTGAGAAGCCGTCCACATACAAAGTAAAAGCAGGCGATTCCCTCTGGAAAATTGCCAATCGGTTCGGCATCACCGCCCAGCTCATCAGAGAAAAAAATAAACTGACAACTGATGTGCTGCAAATCGGACAAGTTCTCGTGATAAACGGGACGGAAAAAACAGAAGACCCTGTGCGTCAGCCGGAAAACAACCCGGAAAAGCCAAACAAACCTCATACTCCTGAACCCCCGGTAACAGGGTCAAAGATTGACAGAATGATAGGCGAAGCAAAAAAATATGTCGGCGTGCCTTACCGATGGGGAGGCAATACGCCTGCGGGATTCGATTGCAGCGGCTATATCTATTACCTTTTAAATAAGGTAAGCTCTGTTTCACGTCTGAGCACCGCCGGATACTGGAATACAATGAAACAAATCAGCCAGCCGTCAGCAGGCGACTTCGTCTTCTTTACGACATATAAATCAGGTCCTTCTCATATGGGAATATATTTGGGCGGAGGAGATTTCATTCACGCAAGTTCCTCCGGGGTTGAAATTTCAAACTTAAGCAATCCATATTGGAAAAAAGCTTATTTAGGAGCGCGCAGTTATTTTTAAAAAGCCTTTCGGGGCTTTTTTTGTTTACCATATTTATGTTTTGACAAGACTGATGGGTAAAAATAAGGGGGAGAAAGCATGAACCGTCTCTTGCTTTTTCTCATGCTCGCAGCAATCACGCTTGGCGGCTGCGGAGGCAGGACCGCTCCAGTTCCTCCCAAAAAACATGAAGAAAGCCGCGCACTGGAAGCGTCAGCATACCGCGAGCATGCCGGACTCATCAATCAAAAAGGTAAAAACATCGGATATATTGAAGTGAAAGATTCTGATGAGGAAGGGTCAGACATCCATATATCAGCAGGACATCTGCCGCCGGGCGCTTCTCTCGGGTTTCATATTTATGAAAAAGGGGTATGCCAGACACCTGATTTCGAATCAGCCGGCGGCCCGTTCAACCCTTTGAACAAAGAGCACGGCTTCAACAATCCGATGGGGCATCACGCCGGGGATCTCCCCAATCTTGAAGTGGGGGCTGACGGTAAAGTGGATGTCATTATGAACGCGCCGCAGACTTCTTTAAAAGAAGGAAGCAGACTCAGCCTGCTTGACCGGGACGGGAGCGCGTTTGTCATTCATGAACATACGGATGATTATTTAACAAACCCGAGCGGAAATTCCGGAGCCAGAATCGCCTGCGCTCCTCTGACAAAAAGCGCCCGCAGGGAATGAGCCCTTTTGTATTGAGTATACAAGGGCTTTTTTAGTATACTCGGTTATGGAATATGAATGGAAAGGAAACATCACCTATGACTTCAGAATTACAGCACTTATCACTGCCCCAAGATATACAAAACAAACTGCAAGCTTATCAGAATCATCCCGTTTCCCAAGAATTTCAGGAGTTAATCGGATCATCGGGCTATGAGGCCGAAGATAAAGCAATTATATTTGATGCGATCATCGCTTTGACAATGGGAAAAAATATCTTATTAAAAGGACCTACGGGTTCAGGGAAAACAAAATTGGCGGAAACGCTTTCGAACTATTTTCATAAACCGATGCACAGCGTCAACTGCTCTGTAGACCTTGATGCAGAAGCGCTTGTCGGTTATAAAACGATTGAAAATGAACACGGGCAGGCGACAATTGAATTCGTTCCCGGACCGGTAACAAAGGCAATGAACGAGGGGCATTTTCTATACATTGACGAAATCAATATGGCAAAGCCTGAAACCCTTCCGATTTTAAACGGCGTGCTTGATTACAGAAAAATGATGACAAACCCGTTTACAGGAGAAGTGATTAAGGCGAGCGAAGGATTCGGTGTCATCGCAGCCATTAATGAAGGCTACGTCGGCACCGTGCCGCTGAACGAAGCCCTTAAAAACCGCTTTGTCATTATTGATGTTCCGTATATTAAAGGAAGCCTTCTGAAGCAGGTTCTGACCTCTCAGTCTGTCTTAAAAGATGAGAAATTAATTGAGCGTTTCATGACATTGTCTTCTGATTTAATCGCACAAGCGCATAACGGACAAGTGTCAGAGGAAGCGGCGTCAATCAGGGCTCTCATTGATACGTGCGACTTGGCTGCGTATATTCCGCCGAAACGGGCGATTGAAAGAGGCATCGTGGAAAAGCTTGATGATGACAGGGAGAAAGCCGCTGTCAGAAATATTGCAGAAACGCTGTTCGAATGAGGGATATACAATGAAGTTTATCAAATTTAACGACAGCACGATCGATTCATTTTTGTTCATGATGCTGACTGATCTGGCCAAAACACTGACCAGGAGCAGTGAAGTGGAAGTGGAATACGGCGTGCAGTCTTACTACAATCCCTTTGAAAAGAAAATTTACATGAGCCACTTTTGGAAAGACAGATCAGCCGGGGATATGGAAGCCGGCTTGAAAAGCGATGTGTATTTGCGCGCTGTCGGAACACGCAGCAGCTCATTCCGTGGATTTGCCGGGTTTTTAAATGATGTCCGCCGGCACTTCAAACGCCAAAGCTTTGCAAAGCAGCTGTTCATGCTGCTTGAAGATATCAGAATTGAAGAGCTGATCAAAAAAGAGCGGCCGGGAACGAAACGTGTATTTCAGAAGCGGAGAGAAATGTACAGGAAATACTTCACAACACAGCTGACATTGAACTTAGAACGGAGTATTTTCACCGACGCTTTGTATTGCGCGATGTTTGTCAAACTGACGGCTGAGTCTCCGCTTGAAGGCATTCCCTCCATGCAGGAAGATATTGATATGATGATACCGTATATTGAACGCCAGCTCATCCGGGTGTATGAGGCCGAATCTACGCAGCAGATCGCAAAAATAACAGAAGATCTCATGGAAGGCCTTGATGAAGTGCTGGAGAAAGATATGCTGAACACCTACTTCTTTCTGCCGGAACTTGATTACGAGAAAGCAGCTGAAGAGCCTTTATTCGAAAGCATCAAAAGAGCGCCGTCATTAAGCGACGATATCACGCTTCCTGAGTCTTCCGACGGAGATGAAGATATCCATGAAGAGAAAATGAATACGTGGCACCGGGAAACTGAAGCGCCGTCAAAAAGTTTCCTTCAATTTGATATTGAACACGGCGCGAAATCAGACCTTGGGAATGACGCCGCCAGAGAAGGCGATGACGGTGATCAGGCGCTCGCCTCCGTTCAAGGCTCAGCACGCCAGACAAAAAGAGAGGATTATTCCCAGCTGGAAGCGCTTGAATCCAGGCAGGATGAACACGAGGGAGCGGGACTGGCTGACGGAAAAGAAAACAAATTTGCCTTCCCGGTTTACCAAACACCGCACAAAGCGTCTCTGGAAGATGAACAGTCCTATAAAGAGCAGGCGAAAACGATAGAATCATATCAAAAGCGCCTGAAGCAGATGATACAAAAAACACTTGAACACAAAAAAACGCTCCCGCGGACCGATCTTCATGCAGGCAGGCTGAATCGCAAGCTGCTCCGCTACTTTACAGAACAGAATCCGCGCCTTTTCTATAAAAAGCAGGACCCGTCTTCAGAAATTGACGCTGTGTTTACATTGCTTGTCGATTGTTCGGCCAGCATGTTCGACAAAATGGATGAAACAAAGAGAGGGATCGTCCTTTTTCATGAAGCATTGAAATCAGTGTCCGTTCCGCACCAGATCGTCGGTTTTTGGGAGGATACAAACGAAGCGACCGAAACGAGCCAGCCGAACTTCTTCAATACGGTGATTCCGTTTGAAGAGTCGCTGCTGCAGGCGGCGGGTCCTTTGATCATGCAGCTTGCGCCGGAAGAAGATAACAGAGACGGATATGCCATCAGACAAATGACAAAACAGCTGATGAGGCGGAGTGAGGCACAAAAGTTTTTAATCGTGTTTTCAGATGGGGAGCCCGCAGCGTTCGGCTACGAACAAAACGGCATCGTCGATACGAGCGAGGCTGTCATCGAAGCGAGAAAAAGAGGGATAGAAGTCATAAATGTTTTTCTGTCCAATACCGCGATAGAAGAATCCCAGATGAAAACCATTCAGGATATGTACGGAAAGTACAGTATTTTTGTTCCGGACGTCGATCAGCTCCCCGATGTGCTGTATCCGCTCTTGAAAAAACTGCTTCATAAAAGCATAGGATAAGCTTTTTCCTATGCTTTTTCGCTTTTTATTTTAAAATGATTTAATTTTTTCGTTATGGATCTGTTTTTTTTACTATTTTGTGAACAATCAAGGTAGAATCCAAACACAATCAGTGGTAAAATATCCTTGGAAGCGTTTTTATTACATAATTTTGGGCACAGCGTTCAAAAGTTATTTCAAGATAGTGAAATGATCACTTGATTATCTAGGTTGGGGGTAATATTCAAATGTTTCAAAATAATATGAAACAAAGAATGAATTGGGAAGATTTTTACGGACCGAACCTCGGCTACGCACTGGAGCTGTACGACCAATATGCTGAAGATCCAGACAGCATTGATCCGGATCTGAAAGACATGTTTGACGAACTCGGCGCTCCGCCAAGCCAGATAAAAGAGGCATCGGGAACAAAGGAACAGGGACGCGTCACCGCAGATCTGATTCAAAAGATCGCAGCAGCAGTTAAACTTGCAGAAGATATTCGAACCTATGGCCATCTGAACGCTTCCGTCAATCCGCTCAGAAAGGATCAAATAAAGAGCGAGCTCTTTCCGTTATCCGAGTACGGGCTTACAGAAGAAGAACTGAAAGCAATACCCGCGTCTGTCATCTGTAAAGACGCACCTGCCAATATAACGAACGGCTTAGAAGCCATCCAGCATTTACGCAATACGTATAAAAGAACCATCTCCTTTGAATTTGACCATGTGCATGATTTCGAAGAGCGCGCATGGATTACAAAAATGGTCGAATCCGGAGAACTGTTCCGGAAAAATTCACCGGAAAAACTGTCAGCCGTTTTAGAAAGACTGACGGAAGTAGAAGGATTTGAACAATTTTTACACCGGACATTCGTCGGTCAGAAACGTTTCTCAATTGAGGGATTAGACGCGCTTGTGCCGGTTCTTGACGACATTATCGCCCAGTCTGTGAAAGCAGGCACAACCAATGTCAATATCGGAATGGCGCACAGAGGCCGTTTAAATGTCCTCGCGCATGTGCTCGGAAAACCATATGAAATTATTTTCTCAGAATTCCAGCACGCGCCGAATAAAGATCTTGTACCGTCTGAAGGCTCGACCGGAATCAGCTACGGCTGGACGGGAGATGTAAAATACCACCTCGGTGCAGACAGACAGCTTCAGGATGCTGAAACCAAAAGCGCGCGGATTACGCTCGCGAATAACCCGAGCCACCTGGAATTCATCAATCCGATTATTGAAGGAAGCACGCGGGCGGCACAGGAAACAAGAACGCAAAAGGGGTACCCGGTTCAAGACGAAACAAAATCGCTCGCCATTTTAATTCACGGTGACGCAGCGTTCCCGGGAGAAGGAATTGTCGCTGAGACGCTGAACTTAAGCTCTCTGAAAGGCTATCAGGTCGGGGGGGCCATTCATATCATCGCCAATAATATGATCGGCTTTACAACTGAAAGCGATGAATCCCGTTCTACAAAATATGCCAGTGATTTGGCGAAGGGCTATGAAATACCGATCGTTCACGTCAACGCGGATGATCCTGAAGCATGCCTGTCAGCCGTTAAGTTTGCGGTCGAATACCGGAAGCGTTTCAATAAAGATTTCTTAATCGATTTAATCGGTTACAGACGGTACGGCCACAATGAAATGGATGAGCCGTCCACGACACAGCCGATGCTGTATGACGCCGTCAGAAAACACCCGACTGTCAAGCGGATCTTTGCGGAAAAACTCGTAAGTGAAGGCCTGATCAGCGAGGAAAAAGCGCAAAACATTGAAACGGCAGTGACAAAACGAATCGAAGACGCCTATAAAAAGGTGCCCGCCAAAAAAGAAGACGCCGTACGGGAAATCGAATTGCCGGAACCGGTGTCCAACGGTTTTCCTGACGTTGACACAGCCATTGATTTTGACGTTCTCCGCAAGCTGAACGGCGAACTCATCAACTGGCCGGAATCCTTTAACGTGTTCGGCAAGCTGAAAAGAATTTTGGAAAGACGAGCCAAAGCGTTTGATGATGATCGTAAAGTGGAATGGTCATTGGCTGAATCGCTTGCGTTTGCTTCCATTTTGAAAGACGGCACGCCGATCCGGCTGACCGGACAGGATTCAGAGCGCGGAACGTTCGCTCAGCGAAACCTTGTGCTGCATGACAGCGAAACAGGAGAAGAATTTGTTGCGCTCCATCATTTAGACGACTGTGCTTCTTCATTTACGGTGCATAACAGCCCGCTTTCTGAAGGGTCGGTTCTCGGTTTTGAATATGGGTACAACGTGTATTCGCCTGAAACGCTTGTGATGTGGGAGGCGCAGTACGGGGACTTTGCCAATGCGGCTCAAGTCTATTTTGATCAATTCATCTCTGCAGGACGGGCAAAATGGGGACAAAAATCAGGATTAGTCATGCTTCTCCCTCACGGTTACGAAGGACAGGGGCCTGAACACTCCAGCGCCCGCGTCGAGCGGTTCCTGCAGCTGGCGGCAGAAAACAACTGGACGGTGGCCAACCTGACAAGTGCGGCTCAATATTTCCATATTTTAAGAAGACAAGCGAAAATGCTGCTTCGTGAGGAAATCCGTCCGCTTGTGATCATGACGCCGAAGAGCCTGCTGCGCAATCCGAATACGGTATCTGAAGTGCAGGAACTGAGCGAAAGCAGATTCAAGCCGGTCTATGAGCAATCCGGTCTTTCCCACGCTTACGAAAAAGTGACTCGCGTCGTGTTATCAAGCGGAAAAGTGTCAATTGACATCAGCGATCACTTTAACAAAATGGAAGGCGATAAAGATTGGCTTCATATTGCCAGAATCGAACAGCTGTATCCGTTCCCGGCAAAAGACGCGAAAGAACTTTTCGCCAAACTGCCGAACCTGCAAGAGATCGTTTGGGTTCAGGAAGAGCCGCAGAACATGGGGGCTTGGAGTTATATCAGCCCGTATCTGACGGAAATCGCGCCGAAAGGAGTAAATGTTCAATACATCGGCCGAAGAAGACGATCCAGTCCCGCAGAAGGAGATCCGACAGTCCACAAAAAAGAACAGGAACGCATTGTATCTGATAGCTTGACTCGCAAAAACTAAGGGGGAAATGTAAAATGGCGGAAATTAAGGTACCTGAATTAGCAGAATCAATCTCAGAAGGAACTATAGCCCAATGGTTAAAGCAGCCCGGTGACTATGTAGAACAGGGTGAGTATTTGCTTGAACTGGAGACGGACAAAGTAAATGTTGAATTGACAGCAGAAGAATCGGGTGTTCTAAAAGAGGTATTGAAAGATTCGGGTGATACCGTCCAAGTAGGAGAAATTATCGGCACCATTACAGAAGGCGCTGGCGAAAGTTCTGCACCTGCCCCTTCAGAAAGTGCTCCAGCCAATGAACAAACGAAAGAGGAAGCAAAAGCTGAACCGGCTGCTCAAGAAGTCAGCCAGGAAGCACAATCAGAAACAAAATCAAAAACGGTTGCGTCTCCGGCTGCACGCAAGCTGGCAAGGGAAAAAGGAATTGACCTTTCACAAATTCCGACGGGGGACCCGCTCGGCCGCGTACGCAAACATGATGTGGAAGCTTATGAAAAGCCGGCTCCAAAACCTGCGGCACAGCCGAAACAGCAGGCTCAAAAAACACAGCAAAGCTTTGACAAACCTGTCGAAGTGCAAAAAATGTCCCGCCGCCGACAAACGATCGCGAAACGATTGGTTGAAGTGCAGCAGACTTCTGCGATGCTGACGACGTTTAATGAAGTGGATATGACGGCCGTTATGAATTTAAGAAAACGCCGTAAAGACCAATTTCTTGAGCAAAATGAAGTAAAACTCGGTTTCATGTCGTTCTTCACAAAAGCCGTCGTGGCAGCATTGAAAAAATATCCGCTCCTTAACGCTGAAATTCAAGGCGATGAGCTGATCGTGAAAAAGTTTTATGATATCGGTATCGCTGTTGCGGCTGAAGAAGGGCTTGTCGTCCCAGTCGTGCGTGACGCTGATCGTCTGACATTCGCCGGCATAGAAAGAGAAATCGGCGAACTCGCGAAGAAAGCGCGAAACAATAAATTAACATTAGGTGAGCTGCAAGGAGGCTCCTTCACGATCACAAACGGAGGTACATTCGGCTCGCTTATGTCAACACCAATCCTAAACAGCCCTCAGGTTGGGATCTTAGGTATGCATAAAATTCAGCTGCGCCCTGTAGCGATTGATGCCGAGCGCTCTGAAAACCGTCCGATGATGTACATCGCTTTATCATATGATCACAGAATTGTAGATGGTAAAGAAGCGGTCGGATTCCTTGTCACCATTAAAAATCTGCTTGAAGATCCGGAACAGCTGTTGCTGGAAGGGTAATTTGTGTCAGATGAAAAGTACACTGCTTTTACAAGCGGTGTACTTTTTTTATTGAGGAAGGGGAGAAATGCAGATGAAAAACTGTTATCCGCTTGAGATTGAATTTGAACATAATGGAGAATGGCATTCTATCACGCCGGTTCTTCTGCAAGACGAACATGACACGATTTTAATAGACTGCGGATATCCCGGTTTTACAAACCATCTTCAACATGCTGCTGCCCGGCGCGGTATGCCGCTTCATTCATTGACGAAAATCATTGTAACGCATCACGACATAGACCATATCGGCTCACTCGCTGCATTGCTCCGATTGTATCCGGATATCAGCGTGACAGCACACGAACATGAAGCGCCGTATATTGACGGCTCAAAAAAATCTTTACGGCTTGAGCAGGCTGAATCAACGTTTTGTTCATTGCCAGAGGAAGCAAAAACTCATGCAAAACAGTTCATCCGCTCGCTTCAATCAGCCGAATCGGCTCCGGTTCACCGGACAGTTACTGACGGCGAGCTGCTGCCTTGGTGCGGAGGCATTCGCATTGTGGCCACGCCGGGTCATACACCCGGCCATATCAGCCTTTATCTGCCTGCCGAAAAAATAATGATCACAGGCGATGCGGTCGTTATTGAAGACGGAAAGCTGAATCTTGCTCATCCCGGCTATACGTTACATATGGGAGATGCGGTCCGTTCCGTAGAGCGGCTGCTCGATTACGATATCCGCCAATTGATTTGTTATCATGGAGGTTTATTTCAGGGGAATGTAAAAAAAGCGCTTTTGCGCCTGTTTCGTGATCTGCAGAAAAAACAAGGATAGAGCGGCAGCCGCCCTATCCTTGTTCAGTTATGAAAGCGGAATCTTTGCCGTTTCATCCTCTTCTGCGCTGTTTTTTCCTTTTTTCTTAGACCAATAGGTGGCAAGAGCAGATCCTGACAAATTGTGCCATATGCTGAAAATCGCACTAGGTACGGCTGACAGAGGGGAGAAGTGTGCTGTCGCAAGCGCCGCGCCCAGTCCGGAGTTTTGCATCCCGACTTCGATCGCAATCGCTTTTTGCGAAGCATAATCCATTTTGAACAGCTTTGCAGTCAGGAATCCTAACAAATATCCGATTCCGTTATGTAAGATGACGACTGTCACAATCAGCAGTCCTGATTGAAGCAGATGTTCACGATTTACGCTTACAACAGAGGAAACAATCGCTACGATGCCGATTACCGACACGAGAGGAAGCGCGTGAACGGCTTGGCCGACTTGTTTTTTGAAGAGCAGCTTCACAATCACACCGAGGATGATCGGTAAAAGCACGGCTTGAATAATGGAAACAAAAAGTGAGCCGAAAGAAACAGGGAGCCATTCTTTTGCAAACAGCATAATAAGTGCCGGCGTTACAATAGGAGCAAGCAATGTTGAGATTGTAGTGACCGCAACTGAAAGCGCCGTATTGCCTTTTGCCAAAAAGGTCATGACATTTGAGGCGGTGCCGCCCGGACAGCATCCGACCAGAATGACGCCCGCTGCAATTTCTGCGGGGAGGCGGAGCCCGGCTGATAAACAGAAAGCCGTAAGCGGCATAATCGTAAACTGAGCAACGACTCCGATGATGACATGCCAAGGTTTTCTGATTAATTCCTTAAAATCGTCTGTTTGAAGAGTAAGCCCCATTCCAAACATAATAATACCTAGAAAAACCGTCATATAAGAACTGATCCAAGAAAACAAATCAGGATAGGCAAATCCTAAACCAGCAAAGACGATCACCCATAAGCCGAAAGTTTGTCCCGCAAACCCGCTTATTTTTTTCATCCATTCCATAAACACAGCTCCTTTTTCATCCAATCAATCAAGTCAGAAAATCTGACTGACTTTTCTGTATTCCATTATAAATAATATTCTGAATAATTCAATATTAAATATAAGTTTTTTATAATTATATTATGTCAACTAATATCTTCTTGACTATTCAGACATATATTCTTACAATTGATTTTTATACTGAAATGAATTGGGAGTGCTGAAGTGAAAGAAGCTAATCAATGGTCATCTAAGCTGGGATTTATTTTAGCTACGGCCGGCTCTGCAATAGGGCTCGGCGCAATATGGAAGTTCCCTTACGTAGCGGGAACCAGCGGAGGCGGCGCTTTTCTGCTCGTTTTTATTTTATTTACTGTTTTAATCGGACTGCCGCTTCTGCTTGCTGAATTTATTATCGGCAGAAAAACGCAAAAAAACGCCGTTGAATCTTATAAGGCGCTTGCGCCGGGGAAAAAGTGGCATTGGATCGGATATCTCGGAATCATTACGTGTTTTATTCTATTATCCTTCTACAGCGTAGTGGGGGGATGGATATTAATCTACATTATAAAGGGCTTTACAGGCGGTTTATCGCTCACATCCGGATTTGATACGTTATTTATCGATACCATTTCAAACCCTTATGCAGCGGTTTTCGGCCAGCTGCTGTTTATCGTGCTGACGATTTTAGTTGTTGCAAAGGGGGTAAGCAGCGGTATCGAAAAAGTAAGCCAGGTGCTGATGCCGGCTCTGTTTATTCTCTTTATTCTTCTAATGATCCGCTCCGTCACGCTTCATGATGCAGCGAAGGGATTAAAATTCTTCTTCATGCCCGATTTCGGCGCGATGGACGCCAATACCATTTTATATGCGATGGGACAGTCATTTTTCTCGTTAAGCGTCGGAGTATCCGTAATGGTTACATACAGTGCGTATTTAGAAAAAGAAGAAAATATTGTTCAATCCGCTGTATCAGTGACGGTATTAAATGTCCTTGTTGCCGTGATGGCGGGCGTGGCGATTTTTCCGGCGGTGTTTTCATTCGGCCTAAAGCCGGATCAGGGCCCGCAGCTTTTGTTTAACGTGCTGCCGACCGTCTTTAACCATATGCCGTTCGGCATCGTGTTTTTACTCGCCTTTTTGCTGCTGTTTTTATTTGCGACGCTGACATCGGCTTTTTCAATGCTTGAGATTTTGGTTGCCGTTTTGTCAAAAGGCGATTCGGCAAAACGAAAGCGGTATGCATGGATTGGGGGACTTGCCATCTTTATTGTCGGCGTGCCTTCTGCGCTGTCGTACGGAATATTGAGTGATGTTTCAATTTTTCACCGCAGTATTTTTGACGCCGCAGACTTTCTCGTCAGCAATGTCTTAATGCCGCTGGGCGCGCTTTTAATTGCCGTATTCGTCCCGCTGAAAATTCCGAAACAGGCGCTGTTTGATGAACTGAAAAGCGGTTCAGGGATTAAACGGAAATGGTTTGCAGTCTGGCTCCTGTTAATCCGTTATGTGTCTCCTGTAGCCATTATTATCGTTTTTCTGCACGTGCTCGGTATTTTTTAAATGAAAAGAAGCAAGCCCCCGTTCAAAACGGGGGCTTTTTTAATAAAGCGGCCACATTACGCGGTGCGCTTGCTCGAACCGTTTCTCCGCCTCCCGCCAGTCAACGACATTCCACCATTGATCCACGTAAGCCGCTCGGTCGTTTTTATATTGTAAATAATAGGCGTGTTCCCACACATCTAAAGGGAGCAAAGGAATGACGTCCCACTGGCTGTAGAGCTGATGCTTCTCAGCGGCCAAAATCTCCAGCCGCCCGGCGCGCGGCGCCCAGACTAGGATAGCCCAGCCGACTCCTTCGACTTTTTTCGCCGCTTGAGAAAATTGCTCTTTAAAAGCGGAGTAGCTTCCGAATGACACATCAATCATTTGAAAGAGCGCCCCCGTCGGCCGTCTTTTTCCGTTTGGGTTCATGGAAAACCAGAAAATACTGTGCAAATAATGGCCGGCGCCGTGAAACGCCAATTGCCGCTCCCAATGCGCCACTAAGTCGTACTGTTTCATCTGCCGCGCTTTTTTCAGCTCCAGTTCAGCATGATTCAGGCCGTCAACATAGGTCTGATGGTGTTTTGTATGGTGAAGTTTCATGATTTCCCTTGAAATATACGGTTCCAGTGCGGAATAACTGTAAGGCAGTTTAGGCAGTACATGCTTGCCGATCGGCACAAAAGCTCTGCGCTCATCCGGCTCTTCCGATTGGGTAATGTCCCGGTAAAGTCCTGATGCCTGTTCGTACCATTCCGCCTCCGTTAATCCATCATCCTGAAGAGTGTGAAAAATCCGGTCGATTTGTGCCGCGAAGCGATCGAACCGGCCTTGCTGAATGACTTGTTCCTTCAAGGTTTCACACCAATTCAGCATCTCGGTTTGATAAGCGTGCCGTTTCATTTTTCTTCCTCCTTTTCACTCACTTTCATAAAAGTGCTGAGCGCAAGCAAAGAAAATACATACGGGTAGCTGTGATACTTGATGTAAAATTGTTTCGGAAGGCCGATTCCAGTCGGATAGCTGAAAGGAGCTCCCTCGTAATGCCGGTTTTCAATAAGAAAAGATATGCCTTTTGTGATGGCCTGGTGATGCGGTTTTTCGTATTGCAGCAAAGCTTCCGCAGCCCAGGCCGTCTGTATAACCGTTCCATAAGAAAGGGGCACATACGTTTTGATTTCTGCGCTTTTACAGGATTCTCCCCAGCTTCCGTCCTCATTTTGAATAGACTTCAGCCAGCGGATCGCTTTTTTTACGGCCGGGTGGTTTTGGCTGACACCGCAAGCTTTCATGCCCGTCAGCGCAGCCCATGTTCCGTAAATATAACACACACCCCATCTGCCGTACCATGAACCGTCCTCTTCTTGATGGCGGAACAGCCATTGAACGGCTTTTTCAATCTGGGGGTGATCAGAAGAAAGCCCCGCTTCCCCTAAACAGTGAAGCACCCGTCCGGTTAAGTCGCTTGTTGAAGGATCAATGGCAGCTTCCTCAGCCGATTCAAGCGGGAGCAGGCGGATCAGCGGATGATTGACATTTTTCTCAAAAGCAGAGAAGCCCCCGTCACTGTTTTGCATGGACAAAAGCCAGCTCAGTCCGCGTTCCCATGAGCCGGGATAAAGTTTTCGCGGGATGGCTTTGAGCACTGCCGCTGTGTCATCACAATCAGGATTATTCGTATTGATGTTTGAAAAACCCCATCCTCCCGGTTCTGCATGCGGGTTGTGGACGGCCCAATCCGCCACTTTCGTCTGCTGCCGTTCACGCAGAAAGCGGGCGGCGCTGGTTATCATCTGATCGTTATCTGAAATGCCGCTTTTCATGAGCGCATAGTTGAGAAGCGCCGTATCCCAAACGGTCGATGTTGAATTTTCCAGATACGGTATATTGCCGCAAGACGTGAGTAAGGCTTTCGTGCCGGCAAGCGCTTTTCTGATAACGGGGGAGTGGCGTGATACACCAAGAGCGAGCAGGCTGTACACCATAAAAATAGTGGCGCTCGCATAGCTGTACAATGTGCCGTCTTCTTCAATCCGGTCAAGCATATACGTTTTGGCCGTACGGAGACCAAGCTGATAAAAAGCGGCGGGAATCTGCAAAAGCCGTTTCCAATGCGCAAATAGAGAAGAGAGATCTCTGTCCTCTTCCTGATCGGAACGAAGCCATGTAAACGGATTTTTGGTCATATGCCGATCTAAGTGCGCGAGAGGCGGGACGTTGGGATTTTTCAGTGAAAATCTTTTATTAAGCGTCACAGCCATCGGCACAAAATGGATCCGCGCGTATGTACTGAACTGATAAAAATGCAGCGGAAAAGAGGGGGGAATCACTAAGAAAGATAATGGCAGGTGCAGTGCGGGCCACGGATAAAGGCCGTTTGCCGCAAGCATCCACTTTGTCATGAAATGAACGTTCCGCAAGCCGCCGTTAGAGATGATAAAACGTTCGGCCTGAATCATATGCGCCTCAGAACGGTTATATAAGCCGGAAGCCAGCAAGCCGACATAGCCCTGTACAGTGGCGGTCACATTTCCCTTCCGTTCATCGGGATAATTGGCAAATGTTCCGTCCGGACGCTGCTTTGCGCGGATGCCTTTTGCAAGCTCAGCGATCAGTTCTTTATCATTGTCTCCGAGAGAAGTGAGAAGGAGGATCAGAAAGGCGTTTGTCAAAATCGGGCCTTCAAAACAAAATGACCATGAGCCGTCAGCATTTTGCTTTTCTCTTAATAGGGAGATGGTTTTCTTTTGACGGCTTCTGACTTTTTCACGAATTGTGCTCACACTCGCTCAACTCCTTCAGAAGCATATATATTCATATGCAAAAGGCGGCATGACACAAAAAAGAAACTGCTGGCAGGCAGCAGTTTCTCGTTTTATTAATCTTCCAGACTGATCCAGACGCTTTTCACTTCTGTATAATTATCCAGTGCGTAAGAGCCCATTTCCCGTCCGAGGCCGGATTGCTTATAGCCGCCGAAAGGAGAGGCCGCGTCGAATACATTGTAGCAGTTGACCCAGATGGTGCCGGCCTGGAGACGGTCAGCAATGTAATGGGCGTTTTTTACATTCTCAGTCCAAAGTCCGGCTGCAAGGCCGTATTCCGAGCGGTTCGCACGCTCAATGACTTCATCTACTGTATCATACGGAATAGCGGCTAAAACCGGGCCGAAAATTTCTTCTTTTGCGATGGCCATGCTGTCATCCACGTCCGCAAATATTGTCGGGGAGACAAAATACCCTTCTTCAAACGGACAGCTTCCGCCTGTAACAGCTTTGGCGCCTTCTGCTTTTCCTTTTTCAATATAAGAAAGCACGCGTTCATGCTGTTCCTTACTGACGAGCGGACCGATTTGCGTATCTTGGTGAAGACCGGCTCCCTGCCGAAGCGATTTCGCATATGAAACCATTTCGCTTACGACCTCATCATATTTATCTTTGTGAATGAAGACACGGGAGCCGGCACAGCATACCTGCCCCTGATTAAACATGACCCCGTTTAAAGCGCCGGGAATGGCTTTTTTCAAGTTGGCGTCAGGCAAAATGATGTTAGGTGACTTACCGCCAAGCTCCAGCGTTACGCGCTTGATACTTTTCGCGGCTTTCTCCATAATCTTTTTGCCGATTTCTGTAGAACCGGTAAAAGCAAGTTTATCGATATCGTCATGGTTGGTCAGCGCTTCCCCGGCCGTCTCGCCGAACCCGGGAACAATATTGATAACGCCGTCAGGGAAGCCCGCCTGATCAATTAATTCAGCTAAATAGAGGGCGGTCAGCGGTGTCTGCTCCGCCGGTTTCAAAACGATTGTACATCCTGTGGCAAGGGCGGCGCCCATTTTCCACATCGCCATAAGGAGCGGGAAGTTCCAAGGGATGATTTGCCCCACGACGCCGACAGGCTCATGGCGGGTGTAATTAAAATATGAGCCGGCGACCGGAATCGTTTGTCCGGTTATCTTTGTGGACCACCCGGCATAATAACGCATATGCTCAATTGCCAGCGGAATATCTCCATTCGTCGTTTCATTAATCGGTTTTCCGTTATCAAGTGTTTCAAGCTGCGCGAGTTCAGTTTTGTGCTCTTCCATTAAATCGGCAAGCTTATACATCAGCCTGCTTCTGGAAGCGGCCGGCATAGTGCGCCATTCGCCGTGATCAAAGGCTTTGCGTGCCGCTTTCACTGCACTGTCAATGTCTTCTGCCTGTGCCTCGTAAAGCGTCATCAAAGTTTCTCCGGTTGCCGGATTCGGTGTGACAAAGGTTGATCCTGAAGCGCTCGGAACAAATTTTCCGTCAATATAAAGCTTCTTCGTGCCTTGCAAAAATGTTTCCAGCCTTTTTGTGATCTGCATCGTTAAAGAACTCATTCGTAACAAACCTCCCGAATTTTTTTATGGTCTGTTTTGAGCATCTTGATGTCCGCGCAAAGTAAGCGCATACAGTCATTCTATAATACAGACCCAGGTAAAATCAATTGATAACCGTTATTGCAATTCACAAGAAAAAACGGCTACAATAAGCTTATCGATGAAGAAAAGGAGTTTTACAGATGATTCATAATAATTGGCAGACAAAAGAAAGCGTTAAAAAGGTAAAATGCGTACATACAGATGCGAAAAAATACATTGTCAAAAACGTACTGACGCCCGGCAAAGAGTATGAAGTCAAAAATGAAACAGAAGAATTTATTTTTGTCGTGGACAATACAAATAAAGTCGGCGGCTTCTACAAAGAGTATTTTGAAGAAGTCTAAAGCTGAATGAATTTATTTTGCTTCAGCATGTTCGGAAAAAGGCACGGACAAATAAGGAACAATTGAAGATACGGATCGTTGATGTTTTGTTGAAACCGCGGCATTCAGAGGCCGCGGTTTTTTACAGCGGTAAGAAAAAACTGACTTTTCGAAAAAAATGTGGTTTTCTTGAAACCTTTTCTTCTGCAAAACCGTATTACTTCATAACAGAGCACCTTTCGCGAAAAGGCTTATCCGATGAACGTTCTGAAAATGTAATCTGTTCGTAATGGTTTAAATGCTGTCTATGTCGTATTCTTATATAGGGATAAAGAACTTATTTTTTTAAGTATTTGATAAAATATAGTATAGAAGCAGAAAGTGGGGTTCTTCATTGGGAATTTTTTCTGTCAGCAGATCAACCGACACAAAAAAGCTGGAGGCTTTGCTCGTTGAGGGAGAACGGATTGAAACGATTTATAAACTGCGGGTTGACCAAATATGCTTTACAAATAAACGAGTGATTTTCTTTGATAATAAAATGTTCTCCAAAAAGAAAGTGCGCGTCTTCCTTCCATATAAAACAATTGAAAGCTTCGCCATTCAAGAAGCAGGGATGTTTGATCCTGATACGGGCCTCGTATTAATGACAAGGGGAAAAACATTCGAATTGGAATTTGCAAAAGAAACGGACTTGACCGAGGTTCAAGCCATTTTAACAAAATACTTATGCAGCTAAATATGACATAAAAGCCATCCGAATGCAGGCGGATGGCTTTTTTATTAGATAATGCTTGTTTTTCCGGAGTTCGAATCAATGAGATCCGGATCAGCAATAGAACTGATGGGGATATAAATCGGCGCCAAATCACCATTTTCTTCACCGAATCCATAGTTAATCTTATTTGATAAAAAATAATCGATTTGCTGATACGGGCCGATCGTAATGGAAGAGCCCCGGTCGACCGCATTCACTTTAAAGCCTCCTACATTTACCAAAACCGGCGAAAACATCATAATGGGTCTCCTTTCCCGGCGGGGATTTTGCCGCATGCTGACTCGAAGGCAGACGGAGAATCAATTTGATCTCTGTCATCCACTTTGCCGTTCGTGCCGATGAAGCCGCTTGCATCCCCGAAGTTCTGTCCGTATCCTTGATTCTTTTTATCGGAATTCTGCCATTCCGCCAGTAAATTCTGTCCGACATTCACCGCTGAAGCATTTTCAAAGGAATTAATTTTCAACATGAAAATATTAATATTGATATATGGAGTTGGTTGAACCACAGGCAAACCTCCTTTAATACAGGTGTATGCCGGCTGTTATGACCGTATGCTTAGACAGGAGGGCGATAAAAAAATGGATTTCGACAAGATGAAGCAATGGATGGAAATGGCGCAAAACATGTCCGGCGGTGATTTTTGGAAAAACATTTTTGATGATGAGCAATTGAAAACATTTCAAAACGGTCATTCTCATTTTCCCTTTCAACAGGGAGATGGGCAAATGAGAAGAAATGAGGATGCTTTTCCTCTTATAGATATAGTGGAAACCCATGATGAACTTCAATTTTTGCTGTATCTGCCCGGCTATCGGAAACAAGATGTTCAGCTTTTGTCCTACGGAGAATACATTGTCGTAAAAGGCACGAGAAAATCCTACTTCAATGAACAGGATTTTAAACAGAAGGCCGGAAAATACGGCGATTTCGAAAAAAAACTCGATCTTCCTCATTCCGCTCAGGGAACGAAGGGGATGCAGGCGGTATTCAAAGACGGAATTTTATATATATCAATTGCTAAACATTTGGGGGATGCAAACCATATTATTATCGAAGGCTGACCTTATTTGCGGTGCCGTCTATCAGATCTGAATCATCAATACTCATGATGGGGATAGCGACCACAGTGCAATCTCCGCTTTGTTCACCATATCCTTCATTTCTTTTATTAGCGGCAGTGCGCCTCAGTATAACGGAAGAACCGGTGTTAAAAGTCGCTCCGCTGCTGATTCCGTTCATTTTTATATGCTCAAAGTTAATAACGGATGGAAAAAACATCATCATTCACCTCCTTTTTGTATACCATGTTTATATATTCGCAATGAGGGACGCCTAGAACTTTCCAAGAGTGACGGGGAAAGAAGTGATTTTCTTTGAAAAAAATAATGAAAGAGCTTTTCAAAAAAGTATGTGAAGAAGAATTAGACAGGCTTCAGAAAGTGGAAGAGCAGCTTGATGAGCTTCAGAATAAATGTCATTCTGAACCCCAAATGGTTGAAGGGGAAAAAACGTATGTCCATATCGAGAGCGTCAAAGTGGACAAAGTGGAATACAACATTGACTTTGAAAAGCTGAGTATAACAGAGATGAGCGGTGTGCTGAATATCGGCGCCACATACCATACGCCGGAGCACCAGCTTAAAAAAGCCGGCGCTGAAGAATTTAGGGACAACCAGGATAATGATTCTGTGAAAGAAAAAAGACAGACAAAACAGCAGACACCGAGTGTCAACATCAGGGGGAGAACACATTGAGACCCATTGTTTCAGCCGCCTTTTTCGAGGGTATGTAATAACTGAGAGCAGCAGGAATACAGACGAAAAAGGAGATGCTGAATATGTCATTATCAAAAGAACAGTGGGACAGCCTTTATCATAAATTAATCGATTTAAAGGACGGTCTTCAAGGAGAATCAAAAGAAAAACATTCAATGAGCGAAGACACGGGAGAACTGTCAAACGGAGTAGATAATCACTTGGCTGATCACGGAAGCATTTATTTGGACAGGGTTACGAATCAGACTTTGGATGAAGTCGATCAGAATCTTTTAGATGAGGTGAATGCCGCGCTTGAGCGGATGGATAAAGGAACATACGGGATATGCGAAAAAACGGGAAAAGAAATCCCTTATGAAAGGCTTGAAGCCGTTCCGTACGCCAGAATGACCGTTGAAGCGCAGCGGGAAGCAGAGGGGGATGTGGAAACAGACGCCCCTTCATATGAAAGGGAATTTCACGAGCAGGTGAAAGACCTCTCAAATAAAGAAACCGTTGATCAAAAAAGCTCACAAACTTACGAAATCCTGGATCGCGAGCAGGATTCACAATAATATCAGCAGGTACATTCATATGTACCTGTTTTTTTATTCCATAAAAAATCTCAGAATCGAAATAAAATCATTGACTTTATATAAAAAAGAAAGTAACATACTATTTGTAAGTAAATATTAAAAGTTTACCGGGAGGAATTTAGAATGTCTCAAGTATTATTTGTAAAATCAAGTGACCGTACGGCTGAAGAAGGCGTATCCGTAAAATTATACGAAGCGTTTCTGGCTGCTTATAAAGAAAACAATCCGAATGATGAAGTGATCGAACTTGATCTTCATAAAGAAAACCTTCCTTACCTCGGAAGAGATATGATTAACGGAACATTCAAAGCTTCAAAAGGAATTGAAATGACAGACGAAGAGAAAAAACAAGCGTCAACGGCTGACATTTACTTAAACCAATTTGTCAAAGCTGACAAAGTCGTGTTTGCATTCCCGCTTTGGAACTTCACAGTGCCTGCTGTGCTTCATACTTATGTTGATTACCTGTCTCGCGCAGGGGTTACTTTCACATACACGCCTGAAGGCCCTAAAGGTCTGATGGGAGATAAAAAAGTAGCGCTCTTAAACGCACGCGGCGGAGTATATTCTGAAGGACCGATGGCTTCTCTTGAAATGTCATTAAACTTCATGAAAACTGTTCTCGGCTTCTGGGGAGTTCAAGATCTTCACACTGTTGTCGTTGAAGGCCACAATGCTGCGCCTGATAACGCTCAAGCGATCATTGAAAAAGGACTGCAAGAAGCGAAAGATCTGGCTGCAAAATTCTAATCTAATTGCCGAAAACTCTTGCACCCCTATAGGGTGTGAGAGTTTTTTCTATTATATATAGAAGAAACTGGTGACAGCTTTCGCAGCAATCTTATATTGATATATTGATATTTTGTCGAAAAAACAACTTTTATGGAGAAAAAAGCATTTTTTGCACAGAAAAAAGGTTTTCTGTAAAAGAATTAACCCCCTTGCCAAAATACGACTGATGGTGTAGGATATAAGAGAAGCTACATTGTTCGTATTGTTAATTAAGTTTTAACCTTTAAGCTGTAATAGGGAGTTTTATATCGAAGCCGGAATGTCATGCCTCCATTGCAGAGGACGACAGGAACGCTTCTGCAAACACCCACTTTGAGGAGTGGTGGTTTAAAACTTTCTTACTTGCGTACGGCATACGTAGCGAAAGCCATTTCCCTTGCGGAGATGGCTTTTTATTTTGACTTGACCTTGAGCAGCGTACTTTATCAGTATGATAAAATAAAAGAATCAAAGACAAAGTGAGGTTTTACGACATATGCTGGATCAAGCCGAATCCCTTCTGGCGCATTATTTTGGCTACGACAGCCTTCGCGCGGGGCAAAAACAGGCGATACAATCAGTTGCAGAGGAGAGAAAAAACACGGTCTGCATTATGCCGACGGGGGGCGGAAAATCAATCTGCTATCAGATTCCCGCACTGCTGTTTGAAGGAACCACAATTGTTATTTCCCCTCTTATTTCCTTAATGAAAGACCAAGTCGACGCGCTTGAAGAAGCGGGTATCGCGGCAGCTTATATTAACAGCACTCAGACAAGCCGTGACATTCATGAGCGCCTGAACGGTTTGAAGGAAGGGGCTTACCGGCTCTTTTACATCACGCCGGAGCGTTTGACTTCTCCTGAATTCATTCACATCCTGCAGAATATTACGGTTCCTCTTGTCGCCATTGACGAAGCTCACTGTATATCGCAATGGGGGCATGATTTCAGGCCGAGTTACCGGAATATCGAAATTCTTTTTAATGAATTAAAAGAACCGCCCGTCATCATCGCGCTAACGGCGACGGCTACGCCTGAGGTTCATGATGACATCTGCAAGCAGCTTCACATCAATAAAGAACAAACTGTGTATACCGGCTTTGCCAGAGAGAATTTAACATTCAAAGTCGTAAAGGGCGAAAACAAAGACCGGTTTATCGAGCAGTACCTCGAAAGAAATAAACACGAAGCCGGCATTATTTATACAGCAACAAGAAAAGAAACGGACCGTTTATATGAGAAATTAAAACGCAGCGGCATCAATGCCGGCCGTTATCACGGCGGATTGGCGGATGATGACAGAAAAGATCAGCAGGAGCGGTTTCTTAACGATCAGATACAAGTGATGGTTGCTACGTCCGCTTTCGGAATGGGAATCGATAAGAGCAACATCAGATTCGTTCTGCACGCGCAGATTCCGAAAGATATGGAGAGCTATTACCAGGAAGCCGGACGGGCCGGGCGCGACGGCCTCAATAGCGAGTGCGTGCTCTTGTTTTCGGCGCAGGATATTATGGTGCAGCGTTTTTTGATAGATCAATCGGCTGCCGGAGAAGAAAAACAAAAGCAGGATCTCAAAAAACTGAGGCAGATGGTGGATTACTGTCATACCGAAGATTGCCTGCAGCGGTTTATTCTGAAATATTTCGGCGAGAATGAGGCGGAAGCTTGCGGAGCATGCGGCAATTGCACTGATACAAGAAGCGCGCATGACGTCACTAAAGAAGCGCAGATGGTATTGTCATGCATCATCAGAATGAATGAGCGTTTCGGAAAAACGATGGTGGCGCAGGTGCTTAGCGGGTCAAAAAATAAAAAAGTGCTGGAAAACGGCTTCAGCAGCCTGTCCACTTACGGCATTATGAAGCATCAAACCGCAGCGGAAATCAGTGATTTTATCGAATTCCTTATTTCAGATGAATACATCAGAATGGCAGATGGGACTTTTCCGACGCTTATGGTCACCCAAAAAGGAAGGGACGTTCTGCTTGGAAAGAGCGCAGTCGCGAGAAAAGAAGCCTTACAGGCCGCCGCCGTCACCGAAAATGATGAATTATTTGAGATTCTCCGGCGTCTCCGCAAAGAGATCGCAGCGGAACAGGGCGTGCCTCCATTTGTCGTGTTCTCAGATCAGACGTTAAAAGAAATGTCGGCGAAACTTCCGAAAACGGATCATGATCTTCTTTCTGTAAAAGGGGTAGGGGAACAAAAACGATTGAAATACGGAGCGCTTTTTTTAGAAGAAATCCGAAATTATGTAAGAGAAACAGAGTGAAAAAAACTTTTTTTAGAAATTTGCACATTGTGTTTTACAGCCGCGCCGGAAAAATCAGAAGCTTGAAAACCCTTGCTGTATCAAGGTTTCAGCAAGACTTACCAAGTGAGAGAAATGTTTCATGTAAAGGAACTGTAATCTAATTCAAATCGTTTTGTTATTGAACTGACATTTTCATATGTTACGATATCACCTGTTAGCCGCCAATAAAAAGCTAACAAGGGAGGATTTACTTATGAAGAAGACGATTATGTCCTTTGTCGCAGTTGCAGCAATTTCAACAACTGCATTCGGAGCTCACGCTTCTGCTAAAGAAATCACGGTGCAAAAGGGTGACACGCTCTGGGGGATCTCGCAAAAAAACGGAGTGAACCTAAAGGACTTAAAAGAATGGAATCAGTTATCTTCTGATTTAATCATTGAAGGAGAGAAACTGACTATTTCTTCAGTAGAAACAACCACATCTGGGCAGTACACAGTGAAGCAGGGCGACAGCCTCTGGAAAATTGCTCAGCAATTCGGAACATCAGTCGGTAATCTGAAAAGCTTGAATAACTTGCAATCAGATATCATTTACGCAGGCACAACATTAAAGGTGAAAGGTCAGGCGCAGGCTGCACAGCCGGCTCAAGCCAGCCAGCCGCAACCTGAACAAAAACCAGCTGCCGAGACAGAACAGCCGAAACAAGAAGCTGTCCAAAAAGAGCAGCCTAAACAAGAACCTGTTCAAGAACAACAACCTAAACAAGAAGTGAAGGCTGTCGAAGCAAAACAGCAGCCTGTTCAATCAAATACAAACCAACAAGAGCCTAAAAAGCAGCTGACAATGACTGCAACTGCTTACTCCGCTAACGACGGCGGCATTTCCGGTGTAACGGCAACCGGTGTTGACTTAAACAAAAACCCTGATGCAAAAGTCATCGCGGTAGACCCTAGTGTCATTCCGCTTGGCTCCAAGGTTTATGTTGAAGGTTACGGAGTGGCAACAGCAGCAGATACAGGCGGCGCAATTAAAGGAAATAAAATTGACGTATTTGTTGCAAAGAAAAGTGACGCTAACAACTGGGGCGTCAGAACAGTAAATGTTAAAGTGTTAGACTAGTTTCATATAGAGAGTAAAGGACACAAGGCTAAATGCTTTGTGTTCTTTTTTTCTTCCCTTTTTTGTCTGTGCATAATCGTTATATGCTGAAAAAGAAAAAGCGTTCCCCGAATAGGATATAGAGAGAATGAGTTTGAAAGCGGCATCTGAAGGGATGAATTGAATGGAGCCCGAACTTATATTTTTATGGAATACCTTCACAGAATCACCGGTATTTCAAGCAGGGATGTACACCGCTTGTGCCGTTGTGCTGGTCATCGGATTGTCTATGCCGGCTGTCAGGCTGTTTCAGGCGCTTGAAAGAGGGAAGGGAAGGCCCGCCGTTATTGAAAAGGTGAGACGTACTGGCGTGATGAAGAATGGCAGACACGAGCTTGTACTTATTTTAAACGTAACAAACCAAGACGGAACGCATGATAAACGTGAACTGTCACATGCCGCGTGTCATGAAGAAATCAGCTGTTTTTATGAAGGTGCGCCCGTATGGGTGACGACAGCGGCTGACGGCCGGTTCATGATCGCTCCGCGCACGTCGGGGCATAAGACACCGAAATAATAAAAGACGGGGCTGTTTTCCCGTCTTTTTGTGTTAATGCCGGCCGATCCATATCCGTCCGCCTTCTGAGCTGGCTTCTATTCTGCATGCTCCTCCGATCGGGAAAGTCATCAGAGGAGAAGTATGGCCGAAGTCAGCGTTTGCGATAACGGGCATAGACGACAGTTCTTTTTTTGTACGGATGACGGCGCAGAGAGCCTCTTCAGACACATTTGAAGCATGCTGGAACCGTCCGATGACAATTCCTTTCACGGCTGAAAAAGCGGGAAGATGAATGAGTGACTGCAAATCCCGATCAAACATATGAATGTCAGACATATGATCATCTTCTATA
Source organism: Bacillus sp. SDLI1 (assembly GCF_001553895.1). Lineage (NCBI taxonomy): Bacteria > Bacillati > Bacillota > Bacilli > Caryophanales > Bacillaceae > Bacillus > Bacillus sp. SDLI1. The sequence continues at coordinate 146,502 of NZ_CP013950.1, forward strand.
AACAGAATCACTTGTTCCATCTCCGGAAAGTATTCCGTGCCTTGCAGAAGATTCAGGGTGCATAGGTTTCCTCCGATCAGTGTTCCTTCCGCATAACCGGGTTGAATGACGAGCGGACCCGGATTCCGATAAAAACGTCTGTCCTCCTGGTTCATGTACCATTTATCATCACTCCACTCGGCCGAAGGCTTTACTTCATACGGCTTATCAGAAGCGCAGCAGGCTAAGAAAGAGTCAATCGTATAGTCCAATCCTTTTTTCATGGCGAATGAAGAAAAATGGGGGCCGGAATATGTGACAAGCCCGGTTTTTTGATAAATGGCATGGCCAAGGGCGGTAATATCTGAATAGCCGCAAAGGATTTTCGGGTGCCGCTTGATGTTTTCATAATCAAGATAACGGAGCAGCTGATTTGATTGGAACCCGCCGAGTGTCGTCAAAATCGCTTTGATGTCAGGATCAGCGAAAGCTTCGTGCAGATCCCGGACACGCGATTCAATGGATGACGAATCAAATTCATTTATTTCTTTCGCATGCTCTGAAAAAGAGACACAAAAACCCAGCTCCTCCAATTTTGTCTTTGCGGCATTTATATTTTCATCTGTCATAACGGACATGCTCGTTGCCGGAGAAACAATGCGAATGCCGTCACCTTTTTTCAGTTTTTCCGGATACAAAAAAAACCCTCCTTATATGGTTTTATCTATTACACCATAGAAAAGAGGGTTTTTCTATCACTTTTTTACAGGTCGACCCATTTAATGCCGCCTGATTGTGTATCCTTGTCAATCCAGACATCAAATTGATGCTTTTCATAAAAATGAACGAGTCTGTCGACATGATCCCAATCACGCTTAGCGATGTCGCCCGTTACTTTCGGGATATTCTGCTCCCTGGCGATATGTTTTAAAAATTTCATGCAGATCGAACCGTAGCCGTGGTTCGGCGGGCCTTTAATGTCCCCGATATGAATGGCATTTTCATAATAGGAAGCAATCAGTGAAAAACATCCTCTTCCCCGGTAGGCTGATTCACAGTCAGTCAGCATAATCTTACATGTTTGGCCATCATCAATCGAGGAAACAATGATCCAATCGTCATTGTTCGATTGATCAATACCAAGCACTCGCGCGTCTTTTGATACATCTATCAGATTCTCCCGCATTCTGAAAATCTGAAATTCAAGCTTATGAAGCTCTTTTTCCAGCTCTTTCTGATCTCTTTCTTCTGCAGTAAACAAAATCATACTCCTTTCACAGCGTAAAACGTCTTAGTCAAACACAAGTATCCATTGTAGTAAATGATGTCTTGGTTTGTAAATGGGTTTTGCAAAAACTTTTTTAGAAAAGTCTGCCGTATATATGCAGATTGACGTTTTTAAGGAGGCCGGGATAGGGAAAGGAACAGGGAACAGCGGAAAAAGGAGGAATCTATGATGGCAATTGATTCACTCATCGGCAAATTGAAGTACGTCATGACGGAATCTCCTGATAAAATACTTTCCTTATATGTAAATACGGATATGAGAAATCCGGATCAGCAGGGGGAGAGTGGAAAATCGCTTTAAAAACCGGTTTTCGGAGATTAAAGGAGTATCTGACTGTCAGTGATCCAAAAGAAGAAAAATCCCTCGTCCGCATCATGGAACGTGTCTATCAATATATCGATGGGCTCGGTAAAGAAATGCCGCGAAGTCTCGTATTTTTTGCATCGGGAGAAAGCGGTATTTGGGAGACGATTGAGCTGCAGGTGCCTGTCGAAACACGGTTTTATTGGGAAGAAACGGCCGTCCTTGACCAATTGGAACTTCTCCGTGAACAATATCCGAGCACGGCTTTTATTCTCACCCAGCAAAATGAAGTGAAGATTATCGAAACCGTACTCGGAAAAATTGAAGGTGTAGAGCATTATCAATACGACGTCATCAATGAATCCTGGAAACCGCAGGATGTAAGCGAGAGCTCCGCATCAATGGCCGAAGATGCTGCTAAAGCCCACGTCGAAGAAAATCAAAACAGGCTGTATAAACGATTGGCTTCAAACCTTGATCAAAAGGCCGCATCACATAAATGGGAGCGCCTCGTAATCGCGGGGATAAGGAAACAGCCGATATTCTCGATCAGCATATGAACAAACCGATTGATCGGATCATTCCAAAAAATCTGTTGAATGAAAACGAACATAAGGTGATAGAAGAACTGTTGAAGGAAGCTTAATATGACGAAAGGCCGGGCCTCAAACGCCCGGTCTTTTTAGGGCTTAAGTTTGTCTAATTTCTGACGAAGCGGGCGAAACCGTTGACATCAAAGCTGAATTCTCATACCATTTGGATAGTCAGTAAAATTGAGAGAGGTCATAAGATGAATCAGACAGAAAACAAACCTAAAAGTTATACCGGTATCGTGCTGACATTGACCGTTTTGATCAACGGGTTAATTGCGGTGCTGTTTTTTATGCCGAAATCAGGTCAGGTCAGCATTGCCAATATTCATATTCTGCCGATGTTAAATGCCATTTTTAACAGCTTTACTTTTATCTTTTTGCTGGCAGCGCTCTTTATGATTAAGCAAAAAAATATTCAAGCGCATAAACGCTTTATTTTAGCGGCGTTTACGACGACTCTGCTGTTTTTGATCTGCTATGTCGTGTATCACTCGATAGCTGAGAATACTTTATTCGGCGGCCACGGCATCATTCGGGGGATTTATTTCTTTATTTTGATTACGCATATTTGCCTTTCCGCCATCATCGTGCCGCTTGCGCTGTTTACGCTGATCAGAGGTTTCAGCATGCAGGTGGAGCGCCACAAAAAAATCGCCAGATGGACGATGCCGCTCTGGCTGTATGTCAGTCTGACGGGTGTCATTGTATACTTAATGATATCGCCGTATTATTAAAAAAAGCCGTGCTTCGCGCGGTTTTTTTCTATTGAAAAAAAGGCGCCTCATACAGGGCGCCTTTTACTCTTCAAGCGTTTCAAGTGTTGTTACATTTAAGGATTGTTCAACGGTTTTTGTTTTTGCTTTTACTTTTTCTGCGTACGTGTAATCACCATAGCAGTAGGGATAACGGAAATTGCCTTTGTTCCCTCCGCAAGTGTAAAGTTTCGGATTCTTTTTGACCTGCTGCTCGGAGTATTGTTTTGCCAGTTCCTCAGTATGCGATCCTCCATGTTCAGCCACAAAATCAATATAGCCGGCTCCCATGTTGTAGCTTTGTATAATCGTATCCAAGTCTACGCCTTTTTTCTTGCCTGTTTGGTACATGAGAGTGAATTGTTTGATTCCCTGTTTGATACTGGTTTGAGGGTTTTTGATTTGATTTCGCTTTAAACCCAGAGATTCTGAAGACTGCATGGGATCATTTCCTCTTCCTTTTGACTCCTGATATATCATGCCGAGTACCAGCGATGTATATCTAGTGAGCCCTTTTTCATCCAGCTCGTCCTCCACAAGCGGTTTGTAATCCGTCAGCCGTTCAAGCACGATCGGTTTGACATCAAACGGAAGACTTTTGAGCCATTCATTATTTGAAAATAACAGGATGAGAAAGAAGGACACCATGACAAAAACACATATCATCATAAGACCCGCAGCAGCGAAACAGCCTTTTTTCTTTTTCTCCACTGTGTTTCACCCTCAATTTCAGGAGCATTATGACTTTTTCATTATGACACAGATGAATGCGCGAAACCAAGCAGAAACCCGTATTTGAAACATAAATTTAAAATAACGGTTCTTTTGTCAGGCGCAGGATGTATCTGCATCAATTGACATTTGGTATAATTGGGCTACTTGAGAAAAGAAGGGTGAGGTATATGACTGAATTTCACGAATCCGGAAACACGAATGACCCCGCTATCGATTTAGATGAGGAAACATTATTTTTGGTTGCCCAGACTTTTAAGGCGCTGTCTGATCCGACCAGAATCAGAATTCTCCATTTGCTGTCACTGGGTGAGCACGCGGTAAATGATATCGCAGAAAAGCTGAATTTACTGCAGTCTACCGTTTCTCATCAGCTGCGTTTTCTTAAAAATCTGCGCCTCGTCAAATCACGCAGAGAAGGAACATCCATCTATTATTCTCCTGAGGATGAACATGTGTTAGATGTGCTTCAGCAAATGATTCATCATACGCGGCACGATTAAAAAACATCCCTGCTTTTTAGGCAGGGATGTCAGCCATATTGACTGTTATTTGTCTGGTCTCTGCTCGTTTTTAAAACATAAAAAGAGAAGCCGCTGTAATAAACAGCGATGAAATAAAAGACACTGATGGTCAGCGGATCGGCGCCGACCGTTTGGCTGTATGCCTCCGGATGGGTAAAATCCGCTGTGACCCGGTAAATTTCAATAACCCGATAAACAAATCTCGATAGGAATAACGTTAATAGAATAAGTTCAATCCACAGATGAGTCCGAAAATACATTTTTCCGCGGCGCTCTTCAAAAGAAATGTTTCGTTTGGCAAACAGAACCAGAAGCCAGCCGCAAAAAGTGCCGGATATAAGATACCCGTATAAAGCCGGGTGTGTGATGCTGAAAAACGCCAGAGCGGCGGCCAGCAATGAAAATAAAATCATTCTTGTATAAAGCCAGCGGGGTTTCAAAGGCTGAAAGCCGACGGACCGTTTCACCTTTTTATACAGAAAAAAGGCAATCATTAAGACAGGGCAGATGCTTTGAAGTGTGATATGCATGATGTGGAACTCCCCCTCCGTTGAGTAGTGTATGCTTATCCGGCTGGTTTTAGTAGTCTGAATTATTCGCAGGCTGAAAGCATCTTTTATCACAGTATGCGTGTTTCTTTTTTTGGCATGAGAGAAGCGCCCGCGCCTTTTTCAAGATTTAAACGGAAAATGCTTGATAAACTAACGGTATTAGTTATAATGAAACTAATAACATTAGTTTTAGGGGGATATTGATGAGAATTTTACAATACGGAAACGTTTGGCAGCTGACCTTTTTTCCTGCGCTTTTCCCGGTGAATTGTTATTTGGTTGAGGAGGAAGAAGGGGTAACCCTGATTGACGCCGGCCTTCCCAACAGCCATAAAGGAATCAAACAAGCTTTGCAGCAGCTTGGGAAACCGCTGAATACCATATTGCTCACCCACGCGCATGGAGATCATATCGGTTCGCTTGACTCATTATCTGCGGAATTTCCGGATGCTGATGTCTGTATTTCTGAACGTGATTCTTTCTTGCTGAAAGGTGACACTTCATTAATTGAGCATGAAGCACAAACGCCGATAAAGGGAGGAGTGCCGAAAAATATTCAGACCGAACCTGATCGTCTGTTGAAAGGCGGCGAGCGGATCGGATCTTTGCTTGTCATTCCCGCTCCCGGTCATACGCCGGGGAGTCTTGCTTTTAAAGATTTGAGAGATGATATGCTGATCGTCGGAGATGCCTTTCAAGTACGGGGCGGCCTTGCGGTTTCAGGAAAGCTGAAATGGAGATTTCCGTTTCCCGCCTTTGCCACCTGGAATAAAGAAGTTGCTGTAAAAACAGCAAGAACGCTTATCGCTCATCAACCAAGCTGTCTGGCCGCCGGTCATGGAAATGTTCTCTATCATCCTGCTGAAATGATGGCTGAGGCTGCTGATGAAGCCGAACGAAGCCTGCCGGGAGGCCGATTATAATGTCACCGAGAGTCGGAATGAGCCTGGACATGATATTGAGAGCCGCAGCAGGCATCGCTGACGAAAAAGGGCTGAATGAAGTGACGCTTGCGGCCGTGGCAAAGTCCTTAAACGTAAAACCGCCTTCCCTATATAATTTTGTCAATGGTCTTCAAGGAATTAAGACAGAGTTGGCCGTCTCCGGTTTAACCATGTTATATGAAAACATGGCGGCATCCTCAGAAGGACTGACAGGTGAAAGGGCCATGCTTTCACTTGCTGATGCCTATATCAATTTCGCTGAAGCCAATCCCGGATTATATGAAGCAACATTTCAAAAAATAAAAGACGGCCGAATGGAGAATCTGTCCAGCCGGCTTGTGAATCTTGTTGTCAGGCTGCTGACAGCAAACGGTTATGCACGTCCCGAAAACGCAATCCATGCCGCAAGAGGACTGAGAAGCCTGCTTCACGGTTTTGCTGCGCTTCGGAAACAGAGTGCATTTGAATTGACTGAATCAATTAAGGAAAGCCGGAAGTTTGCCGTTGTTGCTTTTTTAAGAGGTTTACAACTAGATAAACAATAATATTATTATGTAAACTAAAAACGGAACAGATTATTCTAAAGGAGGGGCAAATGGATTCATTACAGAACATCGTTTGTGAGCGGCGCACTTATTCACATATTTTTGATTCCCATGTTCACACATACTGTCAAATGCTCTTTCCTCTCGAAGGACAGCTGGACTTGGAGACAGAAAGACGTGAGGTGAGATTAAAACCGGATCAAATGCTGTATATTCCGCCAGGACATGAACACCGGTTCCGTTCTTTGGAGCGAAATGAATGTCTCGTTCTTGACATGCCGGCATACTTTTTAAAAGGCCCATTTGACCCCGGTGTGATCAATAAGCTTGATTCCTTTTGGACTTCGATCCGGTTTCTGCTGACAGAAGAGGCAAAGCAGCAGTCGTCTCATTCATTGAGTCTGCTCGCAGAATATATTGCTGAAAAGATACAAGAAAGCCGTACAAATGATTCAATCACATATATCCGCCGAAATCTCTCAAAGACTTTTACTATTAAAGAGCTTGCCGCAATCGAACATTACCACCCGGCTTATTATTCAGACTGGTTTAAAAGTCAGACGGGGAAAAGCCCGCAAGCTTATATTTCCGAGCTCCGTCTGAAGAAAGCGGAACAAATGCTTATTGAAACAAAATGCCGGCTGACAGACATCAGTCATGAGGTCGGCTTTCAAAATTTGTCTTCCTTTACCAGATGGTTTGTCAGACATAAGGGAATTACGCCGCGCGCCTATCGAAACACCTTTCAAACAGATAAATAAGCCCAAAGGCCGGTTAAATAAACTGTGTCTTTTTTTGGTATCATGATTGTAAAAAAGGAGTTTTTGATATGGCAGTCATCGAAGATTTTATGAAGCTTGATCTCAGAATAGGAACGGTCGTAAAAGCAGAAGTATTTCCGGAAGCAAAGGTCCCGGCCATTAAGATGACGATAGATTTCGGCGGAGAAATCGGCATAAAGCAATCAAGCGCCCAAATTACAAAACGGTATGAGCCAGGTGATTTAACAGGCAGGCAAGTTACCGCTATTGTCAACTTTCCGCCGCGGCGGATCGCCGGATTCAAGTCAGAGGTGCTCGTTCTCGGCGGCATCCCGGAAAAAGGAGACGTCGTCCTGCTTACGCCTGAGCAGACCGTACCGAACGGAACGAAAATCGGATAATAAAAAAAGACGTTTGCAGAAGCAAACGTCTTTTGCGTATTGAGGCGATACACCACACGCCACATTCGTGTGCGCCGCAAGGGCATGTGCATCGGCTTACACAATTCAGCTCATCGCTATATGAATATAGCATGGCGGCTGTAGAAATGCAAGAGATATTTTAATATATGTTATATCTGGCTTTGTTTTGCTAATCATCATGACTACTTGGTGTAAGGTTTTGTTCAAATTCTATGATCTTGCATAAAACAGTGCGACAAATGAAAGAGGGAATTAGAGCAAACTGTGACCCGAAGTGTGACCTGAGTGTGACCCCAATGCACTTTTATGAGCTGTTAAAAACATTGTTATAGCAATCAAAACGTACTGAAAATCAAGTGAATGCAAGGTGTAAGTGTGACCTGGAATTAAAATCCGGGTCTTTTTGTGTAAAAAAATGCATGCGAAGAGATCATATAGGCATTAAATGTTATTACTGATGTCTTCATTTATCTTATTGCTAAGTTTCTGAACCTTCTCTTTAACATTTGAAACAGCTCTTTTTTGAATCTCATCAAAGTTCTCCTGAATATAGTCCATGACACTTCTTATTAAAACTTCACTTTCAAAATTAAATATCTCATTTATTTCTGACTGTTCTTCATCTGTTAGGTGTTGGTATTGAAGTTGCTTCGCATTTACTTCTGCAGCTACATCAAACCTAACTTTAGTTGTTCTGGTAATTGGAACTGTCCATCCAGATCCTCTAACTGCGCCTTTGGAAAGTTCATCATCTTTAATATTCAGAAATGATCTGATTTCTGGATCAGTATCGGGAATGTCTAATACTTCAAATATTATTTTAACAGTAGCTATACTATTTGCTCTTTTGCCAAACTTTCCATTCTCTATATTTGAAATTGTAGCCTGACTCACCCCAACCATGTTAGCGAGTTCTGTAGTAGAGAATTGCTTAACCATTTTTCTATGAGTTTTTATTAATTTAGCGATTTTTTGAATCACTTGTTCACTCATTATTCTGTTCCTCCGGTTAGACTAATTTTGCCTTTATGATAACACAAATAATAAGTTATTAAAATAAAGTGAATAAATTATAAATTATAAGATAAAAGATATTGATTAATAAAATTGAATAAGTTATACTTGAATCAATCCCAGATAATCCGATAAAAACCTATACCATATTCCTGCCAATTAATTTATAATGGGATCGTATGTTCTATCAGAGCGATTTAATTAGGGGGCTATTTCATTGACAGTTAAAGAGAGAGAAGCTAATAAACCAAAAGTAGATGCAAAGGTACGTCTTGAAATGTCAGATATTAATGAACAGTATGAACTGACTGACACATTAATTAATCAATTAATCAATAGTACCTGTTCGATTGAACGTGAATGGGCAGCAGTGTATCAGATCAAACGTAAGCAAGACAGAGGCGAAATAAACGCACATCAGGCGCTTAAAGCGATTGGGAAGCTTGATCCCAAGTCTCAAGAAATGCGTGTATTCACTTACATAATTCCGTTGTATTACTACCTTAGAATGGCTGAATACTCAAACCTTGCGGAAATGTCAATGATTGTAGATCTTGATTTTATTGAAAACAATGAACAGATTAAAAGTTCGTTTTATTACCGTCTGATGGCTTTGTTGGGCGCTTCAGCATTCAGTCAGAATAAAATGACTCAAGCTCGTTTTTATTGCTCATACGGCATTAATGTAACGAATATTGATAGGCTTGTCGCTTATAGCTATCTAACTTTGGGAAATACTTATTTGCTTGATGATTATGAAAAAGCAAAGGAATATTACCTGGCCGGTTTAAAACATACTGAGAATAACCCCTTGGCGAAATTACAGCTAACTAGAAGCCTTTGTTTCTTGGAAAACCATTGGAATCAAGAGAACTTTTGGTTAAACCCTGATTCAAATGAAGTTACAGATATCCAAGAAATTGCACACTATCACATCAAGAAAAACAACTTGCAACAGGCTAAAGAAATATTGGAGAAGTTAGAGAAGCAACCGAATATTCATAATGACTTTGGCATTCACTTTTATCTAAAGGGACTAGCTTATGAAGATAAGAGATTCTTTTATGAGTCTATAAAACACTTTAAGCTGTCTGGTGATCTATACAGCGTACGCTTGCCTTTGGATAAATTAAGAGAAATGGGTGAGGACGAGCAGATTTTGGATTTACTTGCACTCTAAAACGCGCGACGTCGCGCGATATTACTTGAAAGGAGGTGAACATAATATGAAAAAAGTATTTATCGGTCTTACAATCGTAGCTTCATTGGCTGTTGGTTTCGTTGCGGGTCAACAAACTACAATTCACAGCGCATCAGGGGAAGAAACATTCCATGTAGCAGGTTTTGGACGTGGTGCGTAAGCATTACATATCCATTTGAAGGGGTGAGCAATTCGTTCACTCCTTTTTAATACATATTTAAGGATAAAAATTAAAGGGAGATTGATCGAATGAAAATGACCCAAGAGTTAACAAGAAAAGACTTTTATTTTTGCTATGATTTCAATATACACAAACACTTTCAAAAGAAAGGGATCAGCTACATTTGTTCCGGTAAATCATCTAATGACCGTATTTTTTGGCTCTATTATAGAAGTGACAAAGTTACAAACCTATTAGATAATTTGAATAAGTAGTTGCCATTAATTTTAAGCAATCATTTTAAGCAGAGGAGTAATGTCATTTGACATCTGAAGAAATCAAAACGCTATTGCTATATAGTGAAAGGCAGAGTAATCACATCTTACCAAATGAAATATTTAAGGATTTGCAGTCTGAACCATCAATCAAAAATGCTAATCACATTGCTTTTTGTTACAGCTACTACTACCTTACCAGCTGGCTGTATCGACAAGCGAAATATCAAGAAAGTAAAGAAGCCCTCACACAAGATGTTTTAAGGGGTATTCTAGGGGTTGGAAAGAAGACCCAAGCTTATGACTATCTTATTAAGAAAAACGGCGTAATGGAAGCGATAGGGTACTTAGAAACTGTCTCTGATTATCCCTACGCTGTAGAGCTTTCAACGGATAAGCCGGTAGCAGAACCGATCTTTCATATGATTAGTGAATTTAAAGGAATGGAGTTAGAAGAATACTTTAAAAACCAACGAAATTTTAAAGTTAAATTTCCAGTTAAGGGGTTTTATCGCAGCAGAGAAAGCTATGAAGATAATCATGAGGACGGAACGTTTTTTGATGCGCATGATTTTCACCTAATTCCATTTGAAGTTTTCCTGTTCTGTGTCAGTAACTCCAAAATTGGATATAAGGGGTTTTACCTCTACGGATACCTACGACATATGAATGACATTTACGGCTCTCAGAAGGGACGGTATGACGTCTCAGTGGCGAATCTGAGCAAAGAGATTAAGATTCCCCAAACATCACTTGAAAGGCTGCTTGACGTGTTAAAGTCATTCAACATGATTGAGACAGTATTAAATATGCCTGTCGTGTCTGTTGCAGTTCCAAAGAGTGAGCGTAAGGCAAATGGATACAAAGTCAACCATCACAGCTTATTTACAACGAAAATGATTACTTATGAGAAGGCTAAAAGGATGACTAAAGGGGAGTATCTGAAGAGTCAAACTAAATGAATAATGTAAAACCATACGAAATGGGGATACACTTAATAAGTATTACACTATTAATATATATATATTTAATAATAAATAAAATAATAAATATATACTCTTATTGTGTATATCCCCAAATGATATGGTTTTACATTTTAGGAAAATAGAAAGTGGTCTGAAGCCACGTATATCAAGGAATGTAGCGTTTCTGCCGAATTTTATAATTGTGAAAAGGTGGCTTGAACCATTGGTGCACGTGACTTCACAAGGGTTTCAGAGATAATCACCATAAGGGAACAAAGGAAGAAAAATAGAAAAACGCTGAAATTGTTGACTGGTAAGGGTTTGAGACACATTCAATAATTTTTTAGTTATGGTAGAGGGAATCTTGGCTAGAGAATCAATGAGAAAGACTCGCTCTAAAAATGTTAATAAAATAGAAAAACGCTGAAGTCCTTGATACATAAGGGTTTGAAGGACATTTATAAATTTTCTAGTTATGGTACAGAGGAAAACAGCACGCCATTTATCAGAGTGGATAACGAGAATGTCCTAGAATAGAAACAGCTCTCACGCCTTACGTGGTGCGGTGTACAGCGATTTTAACCGAAAAAGTTTCAACAAAAAAGTATCTCTAGCCCTTGGTACATCTGACTTCATGGCTATTTATGAGATAATCGCCTTAAGGGGATGAAGAAGAGAAATTCCGCTTGAGTTTGTACTCTTATTTATTCCAATGCTCTTGTTCCTCTTGTGCCACAAGCGTTTGGAGCATTAATCCTTTAAAAAAGATAATCGCCTTAAAGGAGAGAAAAATGATTAAGTAGAGTGAAAATATACAAGTATAGGGTGGGGGTATGTAAAAAAGCGATAAAATAGAAAGTGCCTTGAGACTATGACATTGCTGAGTTTTTGAGTCTATAGTTACTTCTGTGATGGAATAAGAGACTATTTATTCTTACTCTCATAAGGGGTTAATACCCCTTGGAGGTATAAAAATACGTAATCGCCATAAGGGAAATAGATTCTGTTAGCATTTAGAAAGTGTCATGAACCTTACTCTCCCAACAGGTGTAACCGATTTACCGGAAAAAGATGAGCTGCAAAAGAGCCGTGAGCCATTGTCACATATAGGCTCGTGGGTGATTTCAAGATAATCGCCATAAGGGAATGAAGAAGAATATCAACAAAATATACAATAAATGGATTTAATGGGAATTGAAAAACCGAAAGGAGATAAATAGAAACTGCCTTCGTCCTTACTCCACCAATGGGTACAGCGATTTTGCTGAAAAAATATTGCTGGAAAAAGTGCCCTGAGCCCTTGCCCCGTAAGGTCTGAAGGGGGTTCGGGAGATAATCGCCATAAGGGAGAGAAATGAATGTAACGGTAATAAAAGTTCCTTGAACCCAATCGTATCAATGGATTCGGCGTTTTCATCGGAAAAAGTTTGACAAATAAAGCGCCTTGAACCCTTGATATGACTGGACTGAAAGCCTCTTTATAGTTAATCGTCATAAGGGAATAGCAAGAGAAAATAACTGGTAGCGAAATAGAAAGTGCTGTGAGCCTTACTCTCCCAAGGGATAGAGAAGATTTACCGAATTTTGTAGTTATGAAAAGGTTGCTTGAAGCCTTGTCATTACTGATGTTCTAGTACTTTTTTGGATAATCGCCATAAGGGAACAAAGTCTGCTACCACCTTTAGAAACCCGTCAATCCCTTGCCTGGTAAGCGATACAGCAGTTTTACCGGAAAAAGTTTAGTGAAAAAGGTGGCTTGAAGCCTTGCTGTGACTGGGCTCAACCGTGTTTCAGAGATAAATGCCATAAGGGAAAGCTTAAGGGAGGTCGAAAGCTTAATTTACACATGAAGGGTTATTATGACCTCCAGATCAAATACATTTCTCCTTTTATTCTCCAGCGTATTGGTCAATAGATCGGTACGCTATCTCCCTTAAGCTTTTCAATTGGGTAGTTGCAGACCGCCAAAGGTGTTCAGGTGCACATGAGCATTGGAGGAAAGGAACGTTTCAGTGGGAAGGGAAACCTTTAAACAGTCTTAATCCCACTCGTTTATTCTAAATTTAAGCATACTTACGCCATTTTTAATTTTGATTATAACTTAAGATGATCAAATCAACAATTCTAATCTGCATTGACTCATTAATTTTTAATGGGTGAATGGAAATTGGAACTATGAGCATGTCGTGATGACACCTCTCCAATTGAATTTTAGTTGAGATGATGCGAGAGATTAAGCCCGCCTTTACAGGTTGAAGGGCTTTTTTCTGCTTGCACACAAAATTAAAATTATTGGAGGAAAACAAATTTGATTAAAGTTTCAGAGAAGGTTGATTTAAGAAATTTAAAGGTTGTACCAGGACACACGAAATATTTCTGTGATATCGAAGAAGGGAAAGTGTATAGCACCGTAACGAATAAATGGTTAAACCCACAACCAAACGATATTGGATATGTAATGACAGGACTTAAATCCGATGATGGGAAAAGAAAACCTTATTACATGCACGAAATTGTAATGATGGCTGCATGTGAAGTCACTAAAGACTTTTGGCGAGAAAAGAATCTTGAAATTGACCATATTGATATGAATAAAGCGAACAATTCATTTGCTAACCTTAAATTCACTACACGGGCGTTGCAATATGATAAGCGTGTTAGAGAGAAGATGAGCCAGAGAAAATTACTTACTGAAGATGAAGTACAAGAAATTCGAAAAGCATTTACATATTGGGAAGATGCGAAATTAGCTTTCTGCAAGCAAATGGCTAGTGTTTATGGATGTGCGTTTCAGACGGTTCAATCAATCATCAATAACAAAACTCACAAGGTGGAGGTTGAGTAGACTGTGAATAGATTAATTGCTGAATCTCTTGCTTGTCTTACTATGGCAGTCTTGTGTTTTATCGGTGGTTTCTTATTAGAAGGAGTAAGGCTAGGGATACTCTGCGCTATTTTTTCATTAATCTCTTCTATAGGTTATTGGCGAGGAGTGCGTGATGGTGAGAAGAATGAACGAGAAAAGCAACGTATTAAATAAAGTCGATTCGCGAGCGACTATAAATATCTAAACAAGGACAGAAAACAACATACATAACAGTAGTGGTTAATTAGCCTAATTGGTGTTCGATCCCAATCTATTCCCTTTAAAAGTCCATCCTGTTACAATTTAAGTAATAACAGTAATAGGGGGATAATTATGAAAAGTTTCAGTAAGATGGTTATTAATAATGGGAATGTAATTAATGGTGAAGGTTATTATGAGAGGTACGATGATGAATTAATTATTGAAGCTGATTCAGGCAATATAGAACAAACATTTGACTCTTTGTTTGAACAAAAGGTAATTATCACTAGTATTAAGTTTGAAGACACAAATGGGGCATCAGGTGCTTTTAATGGCCCTTACTTAATACGACGTATTAGTGATAATGAAATCACTTTACAAAAATAAATTAGCAAACTAGGAAGATGCCATTTGGTATCTTCTTTTTTATTTTAGGAGGAGATTGAATGGATGATAAAAAGCAAGAGGACGTATTAAAGAAAAATTTAGAGTTAATGATTGAAGCCTTTTTGGAAAAGAACTCTCGGTGTGGTAGTAAAGCAGGTAGAGAAGATTATTGGACTGATGTTTCATGTAAAGACATTTGGGATCTTAGAGAAGCCTATAGAGCTTATAAAGGGGAGTGAGCAAATGACAGAAGAAGAAATGTACATTGAACAATTCAAGTCTTGGCGTGAGGAAATGGATTTATTGTTAAAACAAATTGAAGGCGATATTGAGACGAGTAAAAAGAAAATTGAACTAAATATTAAACAGAGACAATTGCATGTAGAGAGAATTAACATTGGAGTTGAAGAGTTCAATCAGTGGGCTGAGACAAGCAATGTAGAAGCAAGAATGGAGCCATTAATGATAGATGTAACAAAGCGTGAAAAGATGGAGATACTGAGGCAATTTATAAATACATTTCCGTTTTCTGAGGAGTGAATAAATGAGTAGAAAATTAAGTGATGTAGCGGATAAAATAATGGATTTGAGAAAAGAGTTTTACCTAAGACTCAATGATGAATCCGAACAAACAAAAGAAGCTATAAGAGATTTAGGAGAAGCATTATTTTCTAAGGAAGATAAGTTTGTTTTAACTTTAGAACTATTAGATGAAGTGGAAGACCCAGATAAAAAGTATTCAATTGGAGTACGTTTGTTTGGTACACAATATGAAGATGTAAAGGATGGGATTTAACTTGAAGACAAATCATTTGGGAATCACTGTTGATACAACACAAGCATCTCAAACACTAAGCAACTTCAATGAAGCAATGGAAGACGTGAAGATGCGGCTAGAAGCAATTGAACAAAACTATTCATTCATTGAGATTGGAATTAATGTGAACTTCAATGAAAAGAAATTTAAGGATTCACTTGCTACTAAGTTCGGTGATGATGGATATGTAAGATTAGAGTACGAGAACCAAACTAATAGATTGTCAGATAGTGAGATAGCCATTCTCGTTGATATAGCAACTCAGAATGCAATAGAGAAGAGTAAGCGTGATGGTGTTTATTATTATGATCTATATGCTGATAACAAGAGAACTAATAAAGGAGTGGTTGAATAATGGGGAAGGACTTACTCAGAGAAAAAGTTTTTGATGTTGCTTGCTATGAGCTTGAGGAAAATGTACCTAGAATTAAGAAAGAGCTTGAAGAGATGAATAAAAGAAAAGAGATGCTTGAGAAGAAGTTGGATGAGAGCTTAGACTTTGTACGAGCAGCATGTATTAAGTTTGATTTCACTACGTCTTACTTCCCACCGAAGTTTGATGATAGTAAGTATGGACTTGGTGAGCTATTGTTTTTAGATAGAAAACACCTAAATAATACTGATGGTTATTCATACGAAGATGTGATTTCAAAGAGAAAGCGACAAAGAATTCAAGCTAAAAGGAAAGGAGTGTAATAATAATGGGTGTAAAGTTTGGAGCGAAAGGTGAAGTAACAATTGAAACAGCGCATGGCAAATTAGTTTGGGATAGTAAGAAGAAAGCCAGTGTGTTTGTTGAGAATAACACTAATCCTAAACCAGGGAAGAAGAAAGATGATGCTAAAAAGAATGACACTAAAAAGAATGAAGAAAAGAATGATGATGAAAAGTGAGATACTGTATTAGAGATGGCTGTGTTAACTTAGCTATAGATGGGAGCTATTACTGTAAGGATCATCAAAGAAAAAAGAAGAGACAAGGTAAGTTCCAATCAGCTAATAAGTCATTCTATAGGACAGATGCTTGGCGAGGGATGAGGGATTACATTTATCAACGTGATGGAGCTAGATGCAGAGAGTGTAAGAAATTCACTTATGGAAAGAGTGCACACGTTCATCATGTTGTTCCAATATCAGAGGATCCGAGTTTAAAACTAGATGAGGAAAATTTAATTCTCCTTTGTCCAAAATGTCATGCGAAGATTGAAAACGAAACGAAAATTAAACCCCCCCATCCATTTTTCAAAAATTTTTTTAGTTTGGGGATATCGTAGGGGGAGTCTTGTGTATCGAAAGGTGAAAAATTTGTAAGGGGGGTGTCAGTTTGAATGAGCTAACGCCACAGCAAAAATCAGCAAGAACAAAAAAACTAAACAAGATACGATTAGAAGAGAAAAAAAGAATAGTGCCTATATTGGAAGAAGAGGGAGCATCCATTGTTAAGTTCAATTCTTTAATTGAAACTTATCTGGATGCTCATGTTATTTACACGCAAATGTATGAAGAATGGCGTGATGAAGGGTTTCCTGCTACTTCTGTTCATACGAATAAAGCAGGAGCTACCAATGAAATGAAGCATCCATTAGCACAGCAGGTTAAAGATTGGAATGATAAAAAGGCAAAATTGTTAGAACAGCTATCACTGACACCCAAGATTCAAAATAAGAATACTGATGATGCTAATAAACAAAAAAGGTCAGAAGGCTTCCATAATTACAACAAGAAATGGAGGTCTGATAAGTGATTGAAAAGGGTGTGAACTACGCTGATTTGTATGTTGACTATGTCATGAAGAATAAAAAAAGACATTGCAAATCAGTAATTAAGGTAATTGAACGCTATGAGAGAATGAAAAAAAGGTCAGACATATGGTTAGATATTGATGAAGCTAACAAAGTTATGGATTTTGTAGAAACATTCTGTAAGCATTCTAAAGGTAATTTAGCGGGAAAGCCAATTGAATTAGAATTATGGCAGAAATTCATCTTCACAAACATTTATGGTTTTTATAGAAAAGATGAATTCGGAAATATTGTTAGGGCTGTTAGAACGGTGTATGTTCAAATTCCTCGTAAGAATGGGAAAACTGTTTTAGCTGCAGGAGCTGCTACTTATGCTATGTATGCAGATGGTGAAGTAGGTGCTGAGTGTTTTACAGCTGCGACTGATTCCGAGCAAGCTAACATTGCTGCCAAACAAATTGCTGCGACAATTGAGAACAGCCCTGATCTTAAATTGAATACTCAGATTTACAAAGGGCCAAAAGGTCATGTGAATGCTATTTATTACAGATACATGATTGATAACAAGAAATTTGAAAATAGTCTTCTTCCTCTGTCTAAAAATACTCAAGGGTTAGACGGTAAGAACCCTCACTTTGTTCTCCTCGATGAAGTACACGCCCAAAACAATGCAGATATGTATGACGTATTGAAATCTGGAATGGGCTCACGCTTACAGCCACTCATGTTTATAATTTCAACTGCCGGTAAAGGTACGACTTCAGTTGGTTTACAGATTTATGATTATGCTAAAAGCTTGCTTACCAATAAATCTGAAGAGGATGAAGATGTGTCTTATTTCACTTACATAACAGAGCCTGATAAAGGTGATAAGTGGGATGATCGTAAGGTTTGGGAAAAAGTAAATCCAAACTGGGGAATTAGTGTTCAACCGACCTTTGTAGAAAGTGAGTTTAAAACAGCACAGATGAGCGCTGAGCGGAAGGATGAATTTCTGTCAAAGTATCTGAACATTTTTGTAAGAACAACTGGAACATATTTTGAAAAGGATATCGTTCAACGAATGATTGAAGATGATAAAGGAGAACTTATCACTGATTTAGGCGACTTGTCTGGTGAACAAGCTGTATTAGGTATAGACTTGGCCAGGACTACTGACTTAACCTGTGTTTCAATCAATATCCCAACGCATGACTCAAGCGGAAAATCCATTCTAAAGGTTAAGCAAATGTATTTTCTTCCAGAGCATAATTTAGAAGCTAGAGAGAAGCTAGAAGGAATTCCTTATCGCCAAATGGTCGAAAAGGGATTTTTAACGTTGTGCCCTGGTAAAACCATTGATCAGGATATGGTTAAAGATTTCATAATAGAATGTACAAGAAATTATGAAGTTCTTCAGGTGAATTTAGACCCTGCGTTATCTGAGAAACTAGTTGAGGCCTTGGAGAACGAGGGAGTCGAATGTGTTGAAGTTAAACAATATTCAACAGTATTAAATTCACCGTTTGATGATGTTGAAGTTCTAATGTATGAAGAGAGGATTAAAACAGATAACCCGTTATTTGTATATTGCACCGAAAATGTAGTTGCTGATAAGAACTCTCAAGGACTTAAACGACCTTCTAAAAAACAGAGTAAAAATAAAATAGATGGTTTTTCTGCATTCCTTGCAGCTCACAAAGAAACCATGATGATGCTTACAGATTTTAATGAAGACGAATACGACGAAATGTTAGACGACCTTTATAGATAAGGAGGTGAATTAGTGGGTTTAATAAGAAATTTTCTAAATAAAATTAGCAATAAACGTAGCTTCGATATACAAGGAAGCAGTTACTTCACCTACGGGCATTTTCTTAACGATGACAACATTTTAAAGTCATCAGATACCTATAACCTAATGAAATTAATTAGTGATCAAATTGCCATGACAGACTTTATTGTTGAGGATAAGTATACAGGTAAGCCGGTGAACGATTGGAGAAGTCAAAAGGCTCTAATAGCTCTTAATAATCCTAACGACTATTTAACGGGATTTGAATTTAAAAAGCTTCTGACCAATGTGTATTTACTTAGAGGAGACGTATTTCCATTCTATGATGACCAAAAAAACCAACTTCATATACTGGAAGGCACACAATATGAATTAACAGCAGCAGGAACAGAATGTTTTTCATATTCAGGTTCAATAATCCCAAATTACATGATTCGTCACATTAAAAATATTGGGTTGAATCATCTTAATGGGGTTGGTCTTCTTGAATTAGCTAAAGAAACACTTGAAGGTGTAATGAATGCTGAAGGTGCATTAACTGAAAAGTATAAGAAGGGCGGTCTAATTGCATTTTTGCTTAAATTAGATGCTCATTTAACTCCAACAAATACCATGCAGAATAAAACAGTTAAAGCTATTCTTAACCAATTAGAAGAGATCCCTACATCGAATAAAACAAAGTTGATTCCACTTGGAAAAGGGTATGACATTCAAGCATTAGAGTCTCCGGTTGATGATGAAAAGATTTTAAAATATCTAAACGTCTATAAAAAGGACTTGGGCAAATACTTTGGACTTGATATTGATTTGTTGGACAAGCTGGAACAAAAAGATATGGAACAAGCAATGATGAAATTATTTAATAGTTGCCTAAAACCGATATTTAAAAACTTTGAGGAACACTTAAGCATACTTTTGTTCGGTAAAGACAGCAATTTGAAAGTGAAATTTAAGCATAACTTGCTTGATTACGTTGGAATGAAGCAGAAAACTGATATTGCTTACAATTTAGTTCGAACTTCAATTGCTACTCCTGATGATTCGAGGGAAATGATTGGATTCGAACGATTAGGAACTGAAGAGTCAAGTAAGCTTTACATAAGTAAAGATTTAATCGGACTTGACAAGTTAGAAAAAGTAACTGAATCAGCCTTGGAAGGAGGTGAAAATTCTGAAGAAGGAACAGAGAACCTTTCAAATTAATGGGCTGGAAATAAGACAACAAAATAATGAAGGAGAAACAGCCCCACAGATTACTGGTTATGGGGCTGTTTTTAATAGCCCTGCAGATATCGGGGGTTATTTTACTGAGGTTATAGCTCCTGGAGCGTTTTCAAAAGCTTTGTCTAATCAATCAGATGTCAGAGCGTTGTTTAATCATAACTGGGACTACGTTCTTGGACGTACTAGGAGCGGGACTTTATCACTTGAAGAAGATGAAAAAGGTCTTAAATTTACAGTGACACCTCCAGATACTCAATGGGTTTCGGATTTGAAAAAGAGTATGGAGAGGGGTGATATCAATCAATGTAGTTTTGGCTTCAATATTGTTAGCGAGGAGTGGGATTACGAATCCCAACCAAACGTAAGGACTATAAAGGAAGTTGAACTATTTGAAATTAGCGTTGTAGCAATCCCAGCTTATGAAGATACTGAAGCACACCTCCGTTCAGGGGAAGAAATTTATCAAAAAGCTAAGAAAGATCATGAACTACGAAAGAAAAAACAAAAATTAATCCAAACAATACAGGAGGCAACAAATTAATGAAATTAACAGAAATCCTAAAAAGACGAAAAGAAACAATTGAAGCAAGAATGCAGGAAATTCGTTCAGATTTAGAAGGAGACAAGGTTGAAGAATCAGCTGTTGAAGCTCTAGAGAAAGAAATTGAAGATTTAACTGCCGAATTGCAAAGTGTTAAAGCTGAGTTAGATAAACTAACTGGTGATGATGAACAAAAAGATGAAGGTAAAGAAGAAACTGAGCAATCTGAACAACAAGAACAAAAAAGTAAGGGAGATGAAGAACAACGTAGCGGTGTTTTATCAGGAGAAAAACGTGATGCTATGGTTGGTAATATTATGAAGGGTTTAACAACAGAAAAGCGTAAAAGTGTTAAAGAACAAGAACAGCGTAAAGCATTTGCAAACCTATTACTGGATAGAATTAGTCCAGCCGAAGCCCGTGCACTAGGAATTGAAAATGGTGCTGGTAACATCTTAGTTCCAGAGTTTCTTGCTAAAGAGATCATTACATATGCACAACAAGAAAATCCGTTACGGAGATTAGGAACTACTCATACTACAAAAGGTCGTCAAGGTTTCCCAATCCTTGTTAAGAAAGGGACAGCTTCTAGACATAAAGATGAACGTAAGCTTGATAATCCAATTCCGGAATCAGATATTGGCTTTGATGAGGTTTACCTAAACCCTTCCGAAACAGACGCTCTAATTATTGTTACCAAGAAGCTCCTTCAAATGACAGATATGCCTGTTGAAAAAGTTGTTATTGATGAACTTAAGAAGATGTATGTTCGTAAAGAAGCAGAGTTTATGTTTAGCGCAACTGACAATCCAGGATCATTAATAAATAAAGCAGTTGATTTCAAAACAACTGAAACTGACATGTACAATAAATTTGTCAAGATCAAAAATACAGTACCGACTGAGAAGCTTAAGAATGCCCGCTGGTTGATTAACCGTGCAGCATTAACAGATATTGAAACATTGAAAACTCCAGATGGATTCCCTCTACTCCGTACAGATCAAGGTATTGAAAATGGGTTTGGTTATCGTTTAATTGGATTCCCTGTGGAGGTTTCTGATTATGTAGACGGTGATACTCCTGATGTTTCACGTTTGTATTTTGGTGATTTCTCTGATTTCCACATTCAAGATGTTATTGGCACAATGGAAATTACTAAACTAGTTGAAAAATATTCAGATACAAACCACATCGGATTTAAAATCTGGAATCTAAATGATGGTCAACTTGTTTATTCTCCATTTGAACCTTCCGTTTACAAAATGGAGTTGAACGCTGATGCACAGGCTGCTGGATAAATTAAAGCGACATCTTAAAATTGAACATGAAGACGAGGATGATCTTCTTTCGTTTTATTTAAATGCAGCTGAAAAATACACAAAAAACGCTGATGGTCACGGGGATGAGTATCTAACCATCCTTGTGGCTGGCATTTTTGCAGAATATAGAGTGACTGAAAAAAGTATGGGGCAAGCGTTAGCATCAATAACCCCCTTAATTATTCAATCTGCAATTTGTGGTGGTGAAGAAGATGAATCCAGCGACGTTTAATACAAGAATATCTATTTATAAAGTTCTAAATCAAAAAGATCCAAAGACAAAACTGCCAACAAAAATCACAGAGTTCCTAACGAAAACATGGGCTGAAGTTATTGATACCTCAGCTAAAATGTTCTTCCAAGCGGCCGCTGCTCATTTGGAGTATGCAACTCTTTTTAAGATACCTTACATAAGAAATGTCGAAATCAAAAGTGGATATGAAGTTGAGTTTGAAGGCATTATGTACACAATTGAATTAGTAAAGCCTGATCTGAAAACTAAGAAAAGTATCATGCTTCAATGCAAGGAAGTGATCTAATGAGTGCATTCTTACGAATTGAAGGTGATATGGACATTGAGAAAAAGATAAAAGAAATTGGATACAGGTACGACAGTGTAGAGGAAAATGTCTTACTCGCTGGTGGGAACGTCGCAAAGAAATCAATGAAAAGTGAAGTTCCTGTATCTGATATTAATCACATGCACATAAGGGATGATATCGAAGTATTTGATGTAGAGGTGGTAGGCGGAAAACGTCAAGTTGCTATTGCTCCAGGTAAAGACACTAACTGGAGAGCCAAGTTTATTGAAAAAGGCACATCCAAACAACCGCCTAACCCCTTTATGTCGAGATCCATGGAAAAAGCTAAAGGGGAAATCAGAGAAGCAATGCGGCAAGAATTATTGAAGGGGCTGGGGCTATGATTGATATGGAAGTAATAGTGATGTCGGCACTTGAGAGTGACAAAGCTGTTACTGATTTAGTAGGAGGCAGGATTTATAGGCAGACTGTTCCTGATGAAGATTCAGAAGGAAATCCTATGTCTTATCCATACATAAGAGTTTGTGAGTTAAATAACATAAATGACGATTACACAGATAATAAAGCTATAGCTAGTGATATTAGTATGCAAGTTGATTTTTGGACATTGGACGATATTGCATCTATTCAAACAGCAATAGATGAATTAATGAAGTCACTCAAGTTCAAACGAACAGGGGTGACTCCTTTTTATGAGGAAAACACAGGCGCTTATCGCAAAGCGATGACTTACATAGCAAAAGTAAAATTGCAGGAGGAAAAATAATGGCTACAAACACTACATATACTACAAGTTCAATTGTAGGCGCAGAAGATTTAGTTTATGCAAAACTTATCACAGATGAAAAATCAGCAAAACCAACATATGGTGAAGTGAAACCATTTTGTCCGTTTCAAAATATTAAGGTTGATACCTCAGTGGATATTGCTACACAATGGGCAGATAATGGAACTCATGCTGTTCAACAAAAAACAGGGGATACTAAGGTGACAATGGGTACCACTGCGATTCCACAGGATGTGTTAGCAGATATTTTAGGGCTTGAATTGAAAAAAGGAGTGATTGCTTACAAAGCAAATGCTATCTCTCCATATGTTGCTATTGGATTTAAAGGAACCAAGGAAAATGGGAATGAGCGTCTTGTATGGTTAACTAAAGGGAAGTTTACTGTACCATCTGATGAATGGAAAACAGGAAATGATAAAGCCGAATTCCAAGAAGTTGACATCGAAGGTACGTTTGTCAACAGAAAGCATGACAAAGTATTTAAAATTGTTGGTGACTCAGATGATGCAGATTTTGCTACACAATTTGCACCAATTTTCTTTGATCAAGTATTTGATCTGGAAAAATTAGATGAAAAGACTACTACTCCCTGATACAGGGGCAATTGAAGCCCCTTCACTCGATAAAACTGAAGACATAATTGAACCACAAGAATAAATATTCATGGCACCTTTTTATAGAGGTGCCTTCTTTAATTAGGAGGAAACTTGATGATTGAAATTAAATTGAGAATTAATGGTGAAGATAAAGAATTTACACAGGATTTTGTACCACTGACTTTGCATAAAAAAGCCTTAGAATTAGAAAAGTATGCTGCGACGGTAAACGCTAATGACGTTGAAGAAATGGACAAATTACTTGATAAACGTTTTTCCCTCATCACAGCGGCATTTGATAAGCAGTTTACAAAAGATGAATTAAAGAAAGGGTTTAATGCTCTAACAGCAAAAGACACTTTTTATGACATTATTTATGTTGGACTATTAAATCATCCAACACGTGAGGAAATTAAAGAAATGGAATCAAAGCAGGCTGATGAATTGGGAAAGTTGATAGCAAAGGCAATGGAAACAAACCAAAACAATTAACCATTGATGAACAAATAGAACAAGTGCTTGAAATTACTGATCTTCTTGTAGAGAGTAAAGGATCAACTATTGAAGGTTTACATAGAATGGACTACAAATTCCTATATGATTACATTGAGTTTTTAGACAAGAAAAATGATCCAGTTGAACAAAGGAAAAAGAAATGGAAGAGTGTTAAAAAGGTGCCGATTGATCAAGTATTCTAGGGAGGTGGAAGCGTGGCAAACAGAGAGGAATTAGTAAGTTTCGTAGCTACAGTCGGTATGGATGGTACAGGTGTTATCCAAGGAGCAAAAGGTATCAATGCAGCTATGGCTGCAGTAAGAAGTGAATTAACGCTTACTGCTTCCCAGACTGCTGATTTTGGCAACTCATTAGATGGGCTTAAAGCTAAGCAAGAAAACCTGGGAAAGATGTATCAGCTTCAGGGGCAAAAAGTTCAACAATTGCGTGCAAGATACGATGAATTAGTAAAAACGCAAGGTGAGCATTCAGAAGAAACGTTACGAGCTGCAGCTGCTTTAAATACTGCACAAGCACGTTATAACAAGTTAGGAAGACAGTTAAAGGACACAACTGCTGAATTACAATATCAACAATCTCAATGGAAGAAAACTTCCGCAGCACTAAGTGATTTTTCAGACAGTGCAAATAAACTTGGGGATAATTTAAGTAAGGTTGGTAAGGTAGCTTCTGTTGGATTAACAGCACCTTTAACAACACTTGGGGCAGTAGCTATAAAAACTGCAAGTGATGTTGAAAAATCTACAGGGAGAATACAAGCAGCTTTAGGGCTAACAAGTGAAGAAGCTAAGGAAGTTTCGAAAGCTGCAAATAATATTTGGACACAAGGTTTTGGAGAAAGTACGCATGATGCTGAAACAGCAATTGTAAACGTTAGACATAATATTGAATCCTTAAAAAAGGCTTCAGTTGAGACAACAAAAGAGGTTGCCAAAAATACGATGGTGATTTCCGAGACTTTTGATGAAGAAGGAAATGACATCACAAAGGCTATCAATTCAATGCAGAACTCTTTTGACAACTTATCTGTAGACAAATCAATGGATTTTATTACAACAGGTTTTCAACGGGGGTTGAATTATTCTGATGAGTTCCTAGACTCAATTAATGAATATTCAAATCAATTTGCCGCAGCGGATTTCTCAGTTAATAAAATGTTCTCAATCTTTCAAGCAGGAGCAGAAACAGGTGCATTTCAGTTAGATAAAGTCGGTGACTTAGTTAAAGAAATGAACATACGTTTATCTGACGGTTCTGCTGGTGATGCAATGAAATCTTTGTCCAAGCATACTCAAAACCTTTACAAAGAATTTAAGAAGACGGGTAAAGGCGGAGACGAAGTATTTACGTCTATTATGAAAGATATTGATAGCATGTCTAACAAAAGTAAGGCATACACGCTTGGTCAAGCCATCATGGGAACTCAATTTGAAGACTTGGGACAAAAAGGTGTATCTGCATTAGCTAAGGTTACTGACAGCTTTAATAATGTGGAAGGTGCTACAGACAAGGCAGGTAAAGCATTAAAAAGTAGCTTGAGTGATCGTGCCGCCAAAGATTTTAGGGAGCTCCAAGCATCCTTGGTTCCATTAGGCGAAGTTATGTTGGATACAATTGAACCAGGCTTTAAAGTTGCGTCAGATGCAGTTCATAAATTTACCGACTGGATGAATGGGCTATCTCCTGCTGGCCGTAATAGTGTTATAGCCATTGCTGGGTTAGCAGCTGTCGTTCCTCCTCTTACAATTGCGTTGGGTGCAGTGATAAGAGGGGTAGGAAGCATTACAGGCGCTATGAGTAATGGTATTGCTGCTATGGGGCGTTATCGTGCTCAATCAGCAACTACCAGCGCTTCAATGACTGCCTTGGGAACTGCTGCAACTGTAACTGGATCCAGAGTTGAAAGAGCAAATGCCCGAATCAATGGCGCCACAAAAGGCATGGGGAAATTAAGAGGTGCTTCACTTTTAGCTGGTGGAGCAATGACTATTTTTGGCGGTAAGTGGGGAGCTGTCTTAGGTATAGCAACAACGTTTTTACCCGAAATTATTCAGGGCGGTAAAAGCTTATTTGGTTTTGGAGAAAACGCGAAAAAGTCCGCTACTCATCTTACTGGATTTGGTGGAAAAGCAAAAACTGCTACTCAAGCAGCATCAGGACTGGCAGGAGAAGCTGCACAAACAGCCGGAAAATTTGGTGGATTAGGAGGAAAAGCACTAGGGCTAGTAAGTGGTTTAGGTGGAGTTGCAAGAGGAGCTAGTTTATTAAGGCTTGGTTTTGGTGCATTAGGTGGCCCTGTTGGTTTAGCGATAACTGGTGTTACATTATTAACTGAAGCTGGTATAAAGCTCAATGAACATATGCAAAAAGACACTATACCTACGCTGGACAGTTTCGGTAATAAGGTATCTGAATCCACAACAAAGTCTGTTCTTGCATACAAAAATCTAAACGATAAAGCCACGGAACAATTAAATCAGTTGAATTGGTCAGGTCAAAAAGTATCCAAGGAAGCAGCTGACAATATCACGAAAAACTTTGATCAAATGGGAGACAAAATCAAAACAAGCATTAAAACTAAAGGAGATCAAAGCTATAAAGCTTTGGGAACGTTTTTGGCATCCAGTAAATCATTGAGTAAAAAAGAACAAGAGTCAATCCTAAACAATGTTAAACAAAAGCAAAGTCAGCAGACAAAAGAAGTAGATAAAAACCAAAAGCAAATTCAGTCAATTTTAAATAAGGCAAGCAATGAAAAACGATCATTAACTAAGGCTGAACAAGTGAAAATTAATTCTATTCAAAACAAAATGATGACAACTGCTGTTAAAACGATGAGTAAGAGTGAAGTTGAACAAAAAGCCATTCTTGGTAAATTGAAAAATGAATCATCTAATATCACAGCTCGTCAAGCTGCAGATACTATCAAAAATAGTATTAAAGCCCGTGATGGATCCGTTAAAGAAGCTGAAAAGAAATATGATAAAACTGTCGCTGCCATTATCCGAGAGCGAGATGAGACTGGATCAATAAGCAAAGAACAGGCAGATAAGATGATCAAGGAAGCTAAGAAGCAACGTGACGGCTCTGTTAAGGCCGCTAAAGATATGCATAAGAAAGTAGTTAAAGAAGCTAAAGCACAAGCTGGAGAACATGCTAATGAAATTGATGAGGAAACTGGGGATGTTAAAAACGGTTGGGACATGATGATGGATAAGGTTGGATCGGCATGGAGCTGGATTAAAGGAATTTTCTCTGGCGAAGATAAATCCGAAAAGCCAAAAGAGTCTAAGAAATCAGCACCTAAAACAGCCGGTCGTTCATTAGGCGGTGCTCAAAAGGGTGCTTATGCTCGTGGTACATCAAATAGGGGTCACTCTGGGGGTTTAGCGATTGTTGGTGAGAAAGGGCGAGAGCTCATTCATGAACCAGGTGTCGGTACATATCTATCAGGGAATAAAGGATCAGAGCTCCGTAACTTAAACCCAGGTACTTCAGTCCTACCGAATAAACAAACAGAGCGACTTCTAAAAAGCCATGGTTTCCCTGGGTATGAAGGTGGGATAGGGCAATATTTTGACTGGATTATGAAAGGCGCTGGTTTTCTATGGGATAAGGCAGCCGGAATGTTTGGTATTGCAGACAGTATTGTTCCTGATTGGTTTACAAAAATAAGCGGCAGTCCATTAAAAGCAATAGGCGGTCTAGCTAAAACAGGTATAGACAGTTTAATGGATACAGTCGGGACATTTTTAGGTGGTGGTGGTACAGCTGCAGTTAAGAAATGGGTAGCTGAAGCATTGAAAATCAAAGGATTAGGTTCTCAATTTGCAGGTGCTTTAGAAACGATAGCAATGCAAGAATCAGGCGGCAACCCTAATTCAATTAACTTATGGGACAGCAACGCCAAAGCCGGACACCCGTCACAAGGGTTAATGCAATTCATCCCAAGTACCTTTAATGCTCATAAAGAGCCTGGATATGGAAACATTAAGAATCCTGTTCACCAAGTGCTTGCCGCAATTAACTATACCAACAGTAGATATGGCGGAATTATGAATCATCCTGGACTTAAATCAATGGCCAAGGGTGGAGGTTACGTTGGATATGAATCAGGAGGAACTTCACCCGGAACAGGCGGTTCTAAGTTGGCGATGTTAAATGAACGTGGTTACGATGAACACATAATTACAAGCGATCCGAAATATAGAGAGCGAAACATTGGAATCTGGGCACAAGCAGGTAAAGATTTAGGCCTAGATACGTCCTCTAATACTCCCCGTATACCTTCGATTGAATCAATAACAAGCAGACAAGATGTTCAGATAAATCAACTTAAACAACAAATCAATTACCTTAAAGGTATTTATAACTCTATTAAAGAGGGGATAAATGTTGCGATTGATTTTGAACAATCCATTGGTAAGAAAATGGATCAAAGGTCAAATAAACGATATGGAAGAAAAGCACTGTTAGCAGGGGTGAATTGATGGAAGAATATGATCTTATTATAGATGAGAAGTTTTTAAGTGAGCGCCTTGGAGGTGTCTCACTTAGCTCATTTAGACCTGAATCAGCTGACTTTGAAAGGAAAACAAAGACTCATCCTCTCCGTAATGGTATTATTACGCCGAAGAAAAACAACAGAGGAAGATTCAAAGAACGAAAGATAACTGTGAGATTAAATATCTCAGTAAGTAATTCAGAACAATTTTACCTGTTGAGGGGAGATTTGTTCAGATTATTTAAAAGAAAAGATCCCTATTATGTAGGGCACACTTACGAGCCAAATAAAAGATGGTTGGTTGTATGTGATGATACGTTTTCAGTTGTTCAGGAAGAGGATAAACCTTGGGCAACAGTAGATATCACACTAACGGCAATTCAAGGTCTCTCAGAATCACTTTACAATACTTCTCAAAACATAAATTTAATTGATAAGCATTGGGATATTGGGATGAATGTTGAACTTGTTGATGATCCAATCTATAAATTTAAGAATAAAAACAAATTCATTGTCTATAACCTTGGAGACGAGACATTAGATCCAATGAATTTTAAATACAACGTTGAAATGTATTTAGAAGGTAAAGACATTATTATTGCTAATGAAACAAATGGAACAAGTGTAACCCTTGTAGGCAGTCAATCCAAAAAAAATAAATTAAGTCTTTTTGAACATTACGTTTTAAATGGATCGACTATAGTTACTACCAAGAATGGGAGGTTCCCTCCGTTGGAGCCCGGAAGAAATGTCTTCACGATTAAGAACGCTTCATATTCTGATATTAGATTCATAACACATTTTTATTACCTTTAGGAGGTGATCAAGATAAATCAAATGTTTGTCTTGGACAGGTTGACAAACAAATCATATGAAATTTGTTATGTTGATCCCAAACTCAATGATGACATTAACGGTAAAAAGGATATCTCCTTTACAATTGAACAAGATGAAAACAATTTGATACCGTTCAACGCCTTGGTTGGGAGGAACTTCATTGTTGTAGACGAAGTAAAACATAAATCTCAGCGCTATTTTATCAATAGTGTAACTCCTAAGGTGGAAGGTGATGTATACACCAAAGAAGTCACAGCTACTCATATCTATGTTTTTCGTTTAAGAAAGAACCGTATCGCAAGTACAATACAAGGGAAAAAGAGTCTAAATGAAGCTCTATCTTTCGCTTTAAAGGATAGTGGATTCAAATTTATTTTAATGGATGATGCAAAGGATATTGCTTCCCAAAAACTTGAGAATTTCGGTTCTAAATCTTCACTTGAACTCATGGATGACATCATAAACACATATGGAATTGAAATAGATGCTGATAACACGACTATCTATGTCTACAAAAAAATGGGCAGGGTGATTAATAAAAAATTTGATTCAGCTTCCAATATGAAAACCTTTCAATTCACAGTAAATGAAGATGATACAACAACCAGGGTTAAAGGGTTTGGGAAATTGAAGGAAGATAAAGATATCTTAGGTGATCAATCAATAACATATAGCTCTAAAACTGGTAGCTGGGAGTATGACGATTCCTTAAAAGGAGACTACACCAAGAAAAAAGGAGCTACGTTTACATTTTCGTTTAATGGTACAGGATTTAAATTTAGAACTCTTGTTTCTAAAATGGGAGGTAAATGGGAGTTCAAAATAGGGGACATAACTAAAACGATTTCTGTTTATAAAAAAGATGCCAACCCAACAGAACAAGAATTTGATATTATCCGAGGTTTGGACAGTAAAGACTATAAAGTTACAGCCACATTCAAAGGAAGGGATACAGCCAACCCTAACACAAAAAAAACTGATCCAATAATGTACCTGTTGCGTGGGGATATCATTACTGTTTATAGGTCTTTTAAGAACGATGATGAAAAATACGTTTTCCCTCCTGTAGTATACATACACCCTGAGGAAAAAGATTACTTAATTGAAGGTAAGCCTTCTTGGGCTGAAGATGTAATCGACGACACAATAACTAACAAAGAAGACATGGAAAAATTACTCGCAAAGAAAGTCAATCCATATGCAAACGTAAGCTATAATTTAACTTATGATGAATACATTAACACTGTTTTAGAAGGAATTGAAGATGAAATTATTAAAGGAGACACTATTCAAGTTTTTGCAGATGTTCAAAGCGGTATTGTTTTTGAGGACAGTATACGTGTTACAGGGATGAGTTACAATCCTTTAGATTTGTCTGAAGGCGCAGAACTTACTTTCAATGGTGGGGAACAAGATCCGGAAGACAGGCAAATAGAGGATAAGAAGCGACTTAAAGAGCAGCAAAGGTATATTAACAACAACAAAAACTATATTGATTCACAATTATCGGTTATTAAAGCACAGGTTGAACAGATACACAACACGCCTTCACCAGAAAGAGAAGCTTTTTCATATACCATTCAATTCATTAATGGTCAATGGGAGCTTATTTCAGGTGAAGGTTATTTGTCGTTGTCTTCTAAGCTTCTAACTTTAAATACTGATGAGGATTATGATGTAACGTATGTGTCCTGTGAACCCTCATCAATTTTAAAGGAAAAAGGTGTTTCAATATCTATTGATGACGAAGATGGTTCTAAGTTTAACATGACTTTTTACCAGAGCGGGAAATTAATAGAACCAACTGAAGTGCCTAGTGATTCAAAAGTGAAAATCCTGATTGTGGGACAAAAATAGAGGTGAAATAATTATTGGTTTATTTAAATAAGAATCATGGAGTCAATCCAACATCAAAAATGTTTTCAATATTAGATGAAAATGCCAGATTGACCGAAATAGGAATTAATCAAAGCTTGAACGCTTTAAAAGTCCACGCAAAGACGAGGGGAGCCCATGCAGCCGACCAAATCGCTTATGGAGCATTTACTGTATCTGATAAACTGAAGTATGACACATCAAGAATTGACAACCTCATTCTAAATAGTGACAACCATAACATAAATGAGCTTATTGATTTGAGGGTTTCAGCTATTGATGGAAAGACTTTTGCTACAGCTTCAGGGAGATTTGTTTATGATGCCAATTATTATAAAAAGAAGTTAGATAGAATTGTCCATGTTGATGATTTTGGGGCTGTTCCTGATGGTGTTACAGACTGTACGCAAGCATTTAAAGATGCAATTGGTGAAGGAAATGTTGAAGTCCATTTTTCTCCTGGTACATATGTTGGTCAAATTGAAGTTCCTTCTAACTGTCGTTTGATTGGTAAAGGAGAAGATATCACTTATCTCAAAATGCCTGATGATGCCCCAGCTGGAGCAATATTGCTTACAAATAGAGATCATCAAGCAGGGAACGAGGGTATCTATGTAAAGGGGATTACGTTTGACTGGAATAAAGACCGACAAGGCGGATTAAGAGCACAAGGCGGAATACAATCAAGCTGTGTAACATTTGCCAATACTAAATACTTGTGGATTAAGAATTGTAATTCAATTAATGCGGGCTTACATGGTTTTGATATTACAGCTCCGTCTTATAATCATGACGCAGCCAAGGAGCCTGATTACACAGCACAAGGATGTAAATATGTCTGGATAGATAATTGTAGAGCTTCCAATTATGGTGACGATGGGATTACGACTCACTATAGCGAATACATTTTCATTAATAACTGTCACTGTATCAATCCATCAGGTGAAGCACATGATAAGGGATCGTCTAACTCAAATGGGATTGAAGTTGATGATGGTTCTAAAAATGTATGGTTAACGGGGAACTTTACATCTGGAAACATTAGAGGTGTAGAAGTTAAGGCTCATACAGAATGGCCAGCATCAAGAAACATCCATATTATCAGTCATGTTTCTGTTCGTGACGTACGTTCCTATGATTTGAGGCATATAGGACATCACAAAGCAGAGGATCCATGGAGTGATACTGCAAGAGACGTAGCATTAGTAGACTGTACAGCATTTCAGCCTGTATTCAATAGCTTGTATGAGGGTGTTACCCCAAGGGCATTAGACGTGTCCGCATATCAACGGGTAGATATTCATGGCTTCAGGGCTTATGGAGATCCTGATTATGACTATAAAGACAATCCAATTGTGTCCTTCCAATTTAAAAGCCGTAAGATTACAGTCAATGGTATGACTATAACAGGGTTCGCAAAAGCAGACTGTGATTTACACGTAGTAGGTGGAGATCAAAGAACTGATGATGTAATGATTAGTAATCTAGTGATTCAAGATTCAGCTCCAGTCGGTGTTGTTCTTGGTGGTGGTGTGTACAATATTAACTTATCAAATGCTCTCCTACATACAAAGGGCGGCACAACCGGTATCACATCCCCGAATACGCAAGCAAATTTGTTGTTTGTCAGAGCCTACGGATATACTGACGCAGCTATTTTTGGCGGTGAAAAGTATTCTGTTGTACCAAACAATGTTAAAGGTGGCTTTAGAGCTGCATCCACTTCAGGGCACCCATTAGACAGTACGAGTGCTATCATTGCTACAACAGGTGGTTGTAAAACAAAAGGCCCACGTAATGCAGTTATTGCGTCCTCTGGTGGATCTTCAACAGAAGCATCAAGGCAAGCTGTTATTGCCTCAAATAACTGTCACACTGAAGGTGATGGCTCATCAAGAATGGTTGTAGCTTCCCAAGCTGTTAAGAATAACAACAGTTATAGCATTAGGGGAGGATATGGAACAGGTAAAGCATCTACAGCTAATACTAAATGGGAAATAGACTCACAAAACGGCAATATCTTAGGTGTTGGTCGTGTTGAAAGTGCTTCAAACTTCAAAGACTACGCTGAGTATTTTGAATCTACAGATGGCAAAAAGATTGAGAGTGGATACCTTGTAACCCTTGAAGGAGATAAGATTCGCAAGGCTTTAAAAGGTGATGAGATTCTAGGGGTTATTTCTGAAACAGCGGGTGTTGTATTAGGTAGCGCTGAGTTTTATTGGAATGACAGATACCTAAGAAATGATTTCGGTGGATTGATCTATGAAGAAACTGAAGTTGAATACACAGATAAGGATGGAAACATAAAAACTGAAAAGAAAAGCCTTCCTAAGCCAAATCCGGACTATGACCCTGAATTAGACTACACTTCACGACAGGAGCGTGATGAGTGGCATATTGTTGGTCTTATTGGACAGATACATGTACGTATTGATGATACTGTTCAAGAAGGTGATAAGATTATAGCTAAGAATGGCAAAGGATCCAAATCAGATGACAACACGGGATTAACAGTCATGAAAATTAAGCAGCCGTATGATTCTAATAAGGGATATGGTGTAGCAATAGCATTTATTAGATAAGGAGGTAATAACGATTTATAAGAAATCAGCATATACGTTTGACATTAATACAGTTTCACAAGGTACGTATAGATCAGCTTTCAAGTTTTCAACTCAAGATGTTGGAACAGCAAAGCTGATTTTTAATTTGCGTAAAGATGATGCGCCATTACCATTATCAGCAGTGACAGGGAAAGTAATCCTTGTTCCTGCCAATGGTAAGAAAAGAGTACGGGACGTTACATTGGTTGATAAAGTAAATGGAATTGCTGAATATGTTCTTGATGAAGATGAAATCAAGATGTATGGATTGTTTCAATGTGAGTTAGTCCTGGTTTATAGCAACAAACAAGCTATGTCTGCTCATAAGTTTGGCTTTGAAGTAACACAAAGCTTAATGGATCAAGATATTGCACCATTGGGCGAATACTACATTGATGATTTTGAGACATTGAAAGCAAAGGTTACTGAGATTTATGATTCAACCATTCAAACGCTTGACGATTTAAAGAAGAAGTTTGAAGACTTGGAGAACATCGAAACAAAACAGGGTGCTCAAGAAAAGGCAGATGCTGTTCAAGCGAACCTTGATAATCATTTGAATGACAAGAAAAACCCACATGGTGTAACAAAAGCACAAATAGGGTTATCAGCCGTAACTAATGACGTTCAAGCAAAGAAAACGGATTTTGACAAACACACCTCAGATACCTCAAACCCACACAAGGTTACTGCTGCACAGCTCGGACTTGATAAGGTTGATAACGTTCAGCAAGCTCCTAAAAGTGAATTTGATACACATGTGAATGATGAGGAAATTCATGTGAATAAGTCATTTAAGGATAAAGTAGGGGAGCTACTTCAACAGTTCACATCAGATTTCAAAGCTAAAATGGAAGAATTGTTACAACAGTTCACTGCACATAGTTTTAATCAAATCCGACATACCTCTGATGCTGAGCGTAAGAAATGGAACGGAGCTGTCACATATGCCAACATCATGCTAAAGAATGGGGCTACAGCAGGGACACGAACACCAATGTACGCAAAATGGGGAGCATTTCTAATTTTAAGGGGTCATGTCAGAACTGAACCAGAAGTTATGTTCGGCTCAATTCCGGTAGAATACGTACCATTCGGTGGGGGTGTTTATACTGTGCCATTAAGTGGAACAGGTGGCACAGCCAATTTAATCATTTATGATACTGGAGATTTAAAAATAAAGTACCAAGATCCTGCTGACTCAAGCAAAGCAGGTGGAGGGTATTATCTTGATGTAGTCGTGGGCTTACAGGATGGAGGGACAGCATGATTCAGGTTTATGAATACGATGAAAATTTCATTTTAACCAAACCAATTACGATTGAGCCGGATGAAGAAGGTAATTATGTGATTCCGGAAAACTGTACTAAAGTTGAACCGGTTTCATTTTATAGGGCTAAATTTGATGTTAAAAAAGAACAATGGTTTGAGTCTGCAACTCAAGAATACATTGACAGTTTAAAGCCACTTCCTCCTGAACCGAGTGAAACTGAAGTGCTGGCTGAGAAGGTTGCAAATCTATATTATTTGGTAGCTATGGGAGGTTAAACATGATTGACTGGTTTTCGGATATCAAGTATTTCTATGAAAAGAAGTTATGGACTAAGAAACAAGTATTTGATGTTGTAGGAAAACGGATTACACCTGAACAATACAAGGAGATTACGGGGGATGAATATAGCAAAGATTCACCTCCCTCAGAAGGGACTGCTGGGGAAACTGACGGATCTGTTGGGACTGACACAGTAAACCAGGAGTCCGATACTAAGGAAACAGCACCTGTAAGCGAATAGGTGTTTTTATTTTGCCCTAAAAGGGGGTGATAACTAAATGAAAGGAATTGAATTGGTGTTGAATATTGAGACTTTGGAAATCGCAAAAGCCTATTTATTTGGGGGTGTAAAATATCTTGATTTGCTGCTACTACTAAGCTTTATTGATGTGTTTACGGGAGTAGTTAAGGCTGTTAAAGACAAATCATTAAGATCAAGAAACGCTTGGTTTGGATACGTGCGGAAGTTCATGAGCTTTGTTGTTGTCATCTTGGCCAATATTATAGATCAAATTTGCAGTTTAAATGGCGTTTTGGTGTTTGGAACTGTTTTATTTTACATAGCTAATGAGGGTCTATCTATTATAGAGAACCTTGCGCAAATGGGAGTTAAAGTCCCTGGATTCATTAAAGACAAGTTACAAGTAATTGAAGAAGACAGTCAAAAAGAAAAGTCTGCTGAGTAATCGGTGGGCTTTTTAATTTAATTAAAACGGAGGAATTTAATATGACAATGTATTATTACAAAAGAAACATGGACAATATCAATAAACTTGCAGACAACACAAAAGCAGCTGCTAAAAAGCTGATGGACTACGCAGAGAAAAACAAAATTGGTGTACTTATCTATGAAACAATTCGTTCAGAATCACAGCAACGTGAGAACGTTCGTAAAGGTGCTTCACAGACAATGAAATCATACCACCTTGTAGGACAAGCATTAGACTTTGTGCCAACTGGTGGCTATTCTAAATCTGATACTAAATGGAATGGTTACGGTGCTTCAGATATTAAGAAATTTATTGCTTATGCCAAATCAATTGGCTTTGAATGGGGTGGAGATTGGACAGGCTTTGTAGATCAGCCACATCTTCAATTCAACTATAAGGGCTATGGTACTGATACATTTGGAAAGAAAGCATCTTCTGCACCTTCTAAAACCACTAACTCAGGCATCAAATCGGTTGGTAAGATCAAAATTGTTGGTGTATCGAACGCTGCAATTATTATGGACAAACCTGACCGTATCAACGCTAAGAACGTAGGTACAATTGGGCTTGGTAAGACAATTGATATCGCTGGGTCTGTTAGAGGTTCAAACAACTCTAAAGGATACTGGGAGATCATTCATAACGGTAAACGCCGATATGTGTCTGGTCAGTATGGCAAAATGGTTTAAGTAAATAAATAGTTCCCTTGAAATTTTCGAGGGAATTCTTTTATTTATTTGAAAAAAACTTCTTATTAACTATAGACTCAAGTACATAGTTGTGTTATAATAAATGTATAAGGAGGTGAGGAAATGCTAGACAATATGATAAAAGTCCTTCAAATTATCTTCTACGTCGTCTCTATCGGATGGATTGCGCAACAATCAAACGATAGCGAGAAGAAAAATAAGAAGGACTAACCAGAGATAAGGGAAGCGAGCCACTAACTCGCTTCTCAATATCATTATAATCAGTCTAGCATAAAAAATGAAGAAAAATCAAAAGTTCATCTTTTCATTAATTTTATTGTCTGTTGCAGCTATTGGCATACGCTCATTTTGGACAAACTCTTTTACAACAGCAGTAATGGCTATTGTGGTTTTGTTAACGATTTATGCCATCGTTAAAGACATGATTTTAAGGAGAAAATAACATGGAGTTTCATTTAAGAGGTCGCCAGGAGGTTGAGGACTTCATCAAAACCGAAGTCCTTAGCACTACTGAAGTTGCTGAGATATTGAACGTCAATAAGCAACGAATGAGTGCATTGATTAATACAGAAAGAATAATACCAGTTAAAAGGATTGGACGATCAGCCTTGTTTTTAAGACAGGATGTAGAGGTCTTGAAAAAGGAGCTTGAAGCTAATTCTAAACATAGACCACACAATAAATAAACCCCTCACAAATAACTGTGAAGGGGTCTTTTTTTATTTTATTGATACTTCAATTTCTTTTCCATGTGTTAATCGGTTATCTTTGCTTCTGTCGCTTATGAGAACATCAGCTGTCTTTAGACGAACTTTCTTTGTTGAAGTGGTTACAGGAACCGTTACGAAGCTATTTTCTTGAGAAGAGTTTCCAAGGATTTCGATGTTTTCAGGATTAGGGTAACGCATCATGCGATTGTAGCCTAAATCCTTTTGAACACCGTCCACAACTGCATATTCAAATCCAGACCAATTAATTTGATCTGCCTCATTGTTTTTTAGGGTATAGGTTATTTGAGCATATGTAAACTTGTCTAAATCTTGTTTAAGTGCATTAGTAAGATCATTTTTGTATTCCTCGTTCATATCTGTAACAGTTAAAACTTTTACACCGGTTAAATAGATGCTCAGATTACCAACTTTAAGAACCTGGTTTAAATCTTTACGAGACTCCAATGTAACTTTCCCAACGCTCGGATCTTCAATACTGTCACCAACAACAGACAAGGTTTTTTTCTCTCCTTGTTCAGTTGTTTCTGTGTCATCAGTTTTTTTAGAGTTGACTGCTGTATTTGTTGTTTTACTTTGTTTCGAATCATTTGACGATTCTGAATTGCTGCCACATGCAGTTAATGAAAAGCACATAAGAGCAATAAAAAAAAGCGTAAATTTCTTCATATGTAATTTTTCCCCCTTTATGGTTTAGGTAAAGAATACCACATTTAGAAGGGGGAATACTGCCTATTTAAAAATGTTTTTCATTAGTTTGCTGGTTGCTCTTCCTGCAGCTCGTCT
Organism: Bacillus sp. SDLI1; assembly: GCF_001553895.1. Classification (NCBI taxonomy): domain Bacteria; kingdom Bacillati; phylum Bacillota; class Bacilli; order Caryophanales; family Bacillaceae; genus Bacillus; species Bacillus sp. SDLI1. The sequence goes on from NZ_CP013950.1 coordinate 185,130, forward strand.
TGCTACACGTTTACCTATCGTACCATTCTTAACGGCTTGTACGTCTCCTAAAACACGAGCAGACTTATAAAAAAGGCTCCTAATCTTACTGATACTCATGTTATCCCATCCCCTTATGTCGTCGCATTTGAATTCCTCAGTTATTCAATCTCTCTTCAAGATCATGGATACGTCTTTCTAACCCAGAGAATTTCTTGTCATTATAGCTATGATCATGCTCAATATTTTTGTTAATCAATTTAAGCATAGATATGACTTCTTTTGGTTCATTTTGTTCAATGCGATCTAATTTCTTATCAATTTCATTTAAACGCTTATCTACTGCATTAAAGCGTTCATCCATCTTTTTATTAACGTTCTTAATCTCATCTAATATCGCTTGAAGCATGTTGTTTTCCATCCTTCTCACCTCTCCGTACAGTATAACAGCAATGGCAATACTTTTGATTGTCCGAAATTTGGACAATCGAATATTTCAATGGTTTTGTTTAACGAATTTAAAAAAAATAAAAGCAATACTTTTGCTTAAGACTTTTCGGAATCATCGTCTGTAATGTATAGTAAGTCCTCAATTTCTATATCCAAGGCATCACAAATCTTGCCCAATGTTTCACGTTGGTATTGTTTAGCAGTGTTATTGTAAAACCTTCTAACGGTTTCAAATCTAAGGTCATTTCCAAAGGCGAAACCTCTGATAGATAAGCCACGTTCATCTAATATTTCTTTCAGTCTTGTTTTAACAATTTTAGTCAACAGTTTCACCTCCTTTTTGATTATAACAAAAAATGCAATTCAAAAGTGGATTTTCTTTAAAAATAACTACAAAAAGGTGTTGACTCTTTTATGTTGTTGTTTTATGATTAAGTCAACAACAAAAAGGTGTCACAAAGGAGGTCTTGAAATGAAACGCATAATCATTCGTAGAAGTGATTTGGGTGACTTACCAGCAATGTTGTTTTACAAGCAATTCGCCATTTCTGGCGAAGATGGTCAAGTACATCTGTATCAAGTCCTTAAAAGGAAGGATGGGAAATACGACAGTATCCATTCAGTATTCTTGGCCGAAGACATCAAATACAAAAACCTCAGAAGCTTAACCAATGCAGTAATTGATAAGTTGCTCAGTACACGATTATGGGATGCTCTCATTGACAATAGGGAGCTTGTTACACTGGAAGGCTATCAGATTCTTGATAAAAACAAAACTTACTAAAGGGGAAATAACCGATGCAAATTAACCTTCATACTGTAGGAACTAACGTAGCAAGCTTAGGGGCAATCACAAACGAACAGCGTATCGAGGAAATGACGAATCATTTCAATTACTTCAGAGGAAAAATGTTCGAAGAGGAAAACAACTTCATTGAAACATACGACGATGGAAAGCCTAAAAAGCGTTTCAAAATCTTCACAGCTATGACAATACCGGTTTGTGTTGAACTTGATGCGAAGGATGAGCAAGATGCAATTGAAGCGTTAGAACAGACAGGAGAAATGGGCGTTGATTTCCCTCATATCATGTTGGATATGGGGGGAGGTAAAACAGTTATCCCAACTATCACAGACAATGTGTTTTACATAGATGAAAAAGCAACTGTGGTAGAAGTGGAAGACGATGAATAAGACGGATTTACATAACGAACGGTTCTGTCAGGTTGTATTTGGAGGATTGATCGTAGTTGTACCAGCTTTAAGCATATTGTGCATAGCGTGGTTTGGGTGATTAGGAAGAGTGTCACCAGCACTCTCCTAATCTGATGGGTTAGTACACTCCCATTGTATTTAAACATAACAATTTAATCAAGGGGATAACTGAAATGAAAAACACATATACCACTTATGAATTTAAAGCATATGATAGGAGAAATAATTTGTTGAAAGAAAGGTTTACGTGCAATTACAGAGATCATCTTTATTCAATCATAGAGTGGATTATCAAGAAATGTCCTACAGTTGATGTGATTGAATGTATGGTATCTGAAGTCAGTGAGATTGCTTTCCGTAAGAGTGAGTATGTCGATATCTTCACGGTGTGGAAAGCAGACGATTAAATAGACAGTGAGGACGGGGAGCGGAATCCTTGTCCTCTATAATCTCAATTTAACTGAATACAGTCAGTCTATACTCCTGAATTAAGGTGTTGTCTTTAGTGATGCCTTTTTTAAGGAAATGTTACCGTGCCATTTGAAATCCGAAGGCGCCGGTATGGAGCCTTAGACTGCCGTGGAATGCGCTAACACACGTAAAACTTGACAGGGTAGTGACTCAGCCGACGCAAAAAATGAGGATAGGATGCCTTCTGTGTTTCCCTATTTACACATGCATCTGAAAGGCGAAAGCTGCCATTAAGTGCTGACGAAGGAAGGGTGTATCGTTTCTGACGATGCAGGACAAGCCATAAGTATCAGGGCTCAGATTTGAGCTTTGAGAACCTGTTAGGGACACTTGACACAGTAGGCTTGTTTGGAGAATAACCAACGGCAAATAGGGTGAACACACGGATACCACAAGTTGATATACAATCAAGTTTCAGTCGCCTGCCTGAGTTTGTTTATTTTTTTTACAAGCAAATTCAGGCAGACAACTTGTCCAGCCGTTGTCCACAGTCTCAACCAATCAAGCAAAAAATCAAAAGAAAAGTCAAGACAAATAACAAAGAAATTTGTGAGGTTCACTATGAACCTGGCAAGGTGTAGTTCATGATGAACCAGACCCTTTACCCTTTGGTTAAGTATATATGGTTATTATCTATATACTTAAATGAAGCCTATAAACGATAGTTCAGCCTGAACCATTATTTCCCCAGAAGTGGAGAATAACCCTTAAACAACGACCTGTATTAAAGGAGTGATGAAGTTGAACAAAGAGAATATCAGAAAGAAAATTAAACAATATTATGATGACATGAGCAGGGAACATCTGATATCACAATTGAAGAGATCAGGTCAAAGCGGAAAATGCTGTTTTTAACATAAAAATAAAAAAGCCGGATGTTTATAACCCGACTTTTTGAGAAGAATCAAACACTTTCTAACGCACAATCAATGTAAATAAACCGGCAAGAATTATAATTACTCCACAAACTGTAATAAATGTGCCATTTTTCCGGCGTTCTGATTTAGCCGTTATTATCCCTCTGATTAGATAATAAAGGCCGACTAAAATTAGAGTCCAATAAAAGAAAGCGCCATTTAAGGTAAACCCTAATATGAGAAATAAAAGAACCAATGCTAGCGATGTGTAATGGAAAAGTCTGAATGTAAGATTAGTCATTATAAACCTCCTAGTTTAAATTATCCTTAAAATACAAATAATGGGTTTAATTGAGCTGAATAAACCTCCAGAATTGTTAATGAATAACAAAAGGAGGTATTAATTTACCATGAAAAAGATTGTCCTTTCAAGTGTTGCTGTTTTGACTGCTGTTACAATTTTTAGTCCTGTTTCAGATGCAAAAGAACGTCAAGCCCCAAGCGCAGTTGTCCAGAATGTTGAACCGACTTATGAAGCTGAATCTGTAGATTACAACGGAACTACGTACACTTTTTCTGAAAGAACTGTTAATGATGTAGTTGAGATTATTGTAAATGATGGGGAAAAAACAGACAAGATTCAATATGACCAGAATATTGGAAAACTTGAAGTTAATGGCGAAGTGGTGAATTATGAAGAGGCTTCATCACCTATTGAACAATTGGCAAATAAAAACGATACATCGGCTGGTATCTTGAGAGATCAATGGTCAGGCTATAATAATAGTAAAGGTACTTATAGTACGATTAGTGCCAGTGTTGCAGTTCTTGCTGCAGTCTTTATGGCTACTAGTATGAAAACAGCTAAAAAGGCGGCGGCCGTTACAGCAGCAGCTGGTGTCATTGCTGCTGTAAGTAGTGTAAAGACTACAGTTCATTGGAGTAGATTAGATTATAAGTTGATGAATGCCAAGAAGGGGCAATATGAGCGTAGATCAGATACATTTTTTACAAACTATAAACATAATCATCTTTTCAAGACTTCTTGGCTCTGGAAAAGAAAATTAAAATAACCTTTTTTACGCATGAATTTAGTTGAAATCGAATTAAGCTATCGAAAGTCCACTTTCAGAAACTTGGAGAGTGGACTTTTTGTGAACGACTCGTTCAGTAGAAGCTGCAGGCGCATTTCACGACGTCAGAAGCTGGGTGGGTGTTTTACCCAGTCAGGTATAAGGTCACAGTCATGGATCGTGCTATAATTATCCTAAGTACGTTTACCTTGTGTTCACTTAAATAGGTGAGCTTAATGACAAAGATAAAAAAAGATGAAAAGACTGGCACGTATTACTTTGTTTATTCAGGTGGAACACATCCTATAACCAAAAAGAGAATTCAGCGTAAAAGAAAAGGCATGAAAACTTATAGAGAAGCTGAAGAGAAATTAAAGCAGGTTATCATTGAAGTTGAAAAAGAAAAGCAGTACCTGCCTAAGATTACAGATACCTTTGGGAGCTATGCAGAAACATGGCTAGAGAGTAAAAGGGTCAAGAGATCAAGTACGTACATTAATTATAAGGAGATTCTTGATTACAATGTGCTGCCTTACCTAGCTGATTACAAATTTGATGAACTGACCGAAGAGATACTTCAGAAACAAATTAACACTCTTTATTTTGACAGGAAAGTTTCACCGGATGGAATAAGAAGGGCAGTACAGTTGACCAGGAGCATATTCAAGAAAGCAGCAAGAAGACGAAAGCTTGATGTGAGCGTATTTGAAGAATTGAATTTGCCTAGTGAAAATAAAAGGGTAGATACATGGACACCTGAAGAAATAACACGCTTTTTAGATGTCTCGCAAATCAAACGGCCATCAAGACACTACATTGGTTATGAAATATCCATTAAAACCGGAATGCGAATGGGTGAAGTATTGGGCTTAGAATGGAAAAGCATCAACTGGGAAGAACGGTATGTAACCATTCGTCAAACACTATGTAAGATAGATGAAAAAGGAAATTACGGTTTAATGCCAGAGGTTAAGACCATTAATTCTTATAGGAAGATTAGTATTCCAAAGTCACTCTGTGAAAGTTTACTGAAGCATAAGCGCCTTGTTGAAAGGGATAAGAAAGAAGCTGGAGCAAAGTACAATGATCTTGACTTAGTGGTGTGTACGAAAATGGGGAATTGGCTACCGCCTTGTAATTGGAGAAGGGGATTTCATTCAATACGAAAGCAACTGGGCTTGCCTAAAATTAAGCCACATGCATTAAGACACACACATGCTACGTATCTAATAAGTATCGGCGTGAATCCGAAAATTGTACAAGAACGGTTAGGCCATTCTGATATTAAACAAACATTAGGAACATACAGTCATGCTCTTCCATCAATGCAATTAGAAGCAGCAGATAAAATGGATTTATTGTTGAAACCGTGACCTCTCCTGTGACCTAGGAAAATAAAAAAGCGATGAGCTACGCTGTGTAAGGCTTTGCAGTACCTCCCTTAACACGCCACATTCGTGTGCGCCGCAAGGGCATGTGCATCGGCTTACACAATTCAGCTCATCGCTATATGAATATAGCATGGCGGCTGTAGAAATGCAAGAGATTTATATATATATGTTATATCTGGCTTTGTTTTGCTAATCATCATGACTACTTGGTGTAAGGTTTTGTTCAAATTCTATGATCTTGCATAAAACAGTGCGACAAATGAAAGAGGTTCAGCTTATCTTATATCCTATGGTAAAATTTAGACGGGAAGAAGCGGAAAGGAGACGTAAATGAAGATATTTGAAGCAGCCTCGTTCATTTCAGCTGCAGAAAAGCGGGCAAAACAATACAATCAGGTTAGAGACCAATTTATCAATCTCAGGAAAGCTTTTCAGGGAATGGCTGATTTAGATGACAGTGAGTTTTCAGGTAAAGGTGCTGATAACATCAAAGCATTCTTCCAAGATCACGCTGGTGTCACAGACAGCTGGCTTGATCTGATCGATATGAAGATTGCTTTTCTAAACAGTATCTCAGGAAAAGTAGCTGATGCAGGATTAGTCGATTCGTTTGTGGAAGAGTCATTTTTAGAACATGAGTTGATTCATGCGAAGAATAAATCAAAAGCCATCATGCAAGAACAGCGGAATGAAATGAGGGATATTCTTAACGAGATAAGCGATATTGTCCCTATGCAGGTTTTCTCAACAGAGGATGTCGATCAAAAGCTGGATTCAGCAGACAAGAAACGGGACAATACCATACACAAGCTCGGAAAGCTCGATCATGATCTAACGAAGGAATATGCAGAAACCGAGGCAAATGAACATTTCATTCAAGCAGATTTTCAACAGCTCCAAAATGCCACGGGAAAAGGGAAAAACGCAACACCACTTCACTATAACGCTAAGGCGTACAGAGAAAGTGACATACATAAGAAAAAAGGCGAGATTGCAAGACATTCAGATGCTTATTTGACAATGAAGAAGGAAGAAGCGAAAGAGCGGGAAATCAAGGATCTAAAGAAAAAGCTTGCTGATGGAGTAACTGATCCGGATGAATACTTAGAGGTTGCGAAGAAGATCGGGTACGAGAATCTTGAATCGTCCCAGCAACAATATGTCATTCAGCTTGAACAAGCAAAACAGATGGAAGAAGCAGGGGAAGTGACTTGGGATATTTTAAAAGGAGCCGGCGTTGGTTTATATGATGTTGGGAAAGACGCGTTAACCGGTTTATGGCAGCTGATTACCAATCCTGATGAAGTTGTTGAAGGTATCGTAGGGGCAGTTGCTCATCCGATTAACACTTATAATGCCATTTCAACAGCTATTGAGGAATCGTATCAAAAAGATATGGTGAACGGAGATGCTTACTCCAGATCAAGATGGGTGACATATGCAATTGGTTCAGCAGCTGTGGCTGTAGTCGGAACGAAAGGCGCAGGAGCCGTTAACAAGGCTGATGCGGCGGGGAAGGTCATAAACAAGGCAGGACAGGCAGGGAAGAAACTTAAGGATGTAAACCTTCCAGATCTGCTTCCCTATCATCCGAAGTACAAACTTGCTCTAGCTGATAACGTACCATACAATGTGGTAGACAGCCAAAACCTTAAAAATGAACTTTTGACCAATGCAAAGAAAATCCCGGATGGAACGAGAAAGCCGTTTACCGGTCAAGAAGTAAACCTTCCTTGGTTAAATAAAGAAAAGTACGGTGTTTTTGAAATAGACGGCAAAGTAAAAGTTAAAGGACAAATTAGAGATGTAAGCCGTAGAGTCTATACCTTAAATGACATTGATATTAATCAAAAAACTCCAAAAGGAAAAACCAACCTGGAATTAATGAAAGATGGTAAGTCTCCTTATGCTAAAGACGGAACACAGATTAACTTACATCACCTCATACAAGAAGAAAGTGGACCGTTGCTTGAGATACCTAATAGTTTACATACAAAGTATAGCGACGTAATACATGGCCTTAAAGGTAATGGAGAAAGCTTCAGGAATGATGTTTACCTGGAGAAACAGTACAATAATTTTAAGACAAGGTATTGGAAGTGGAGAGCAAAACAATATGAGAAAGAATAAGGGGTTATAAACAATGGATTTTTATTTGAAAGTAAAAGAATTCATAGCAGATAATGCAAAAGAAAAAGATTTTACGGGTGGGGTTGGAGAAGATAAAATTTTAAAAATTGAGCAAGATCTTCAAGTCGCGCTGCCAGATAGCTACAAATGGTTTCTTAGAAACTATGGTTCTGGCGGGGTTTATGGAATCGATTTATTAGGCTATGATTTTGGCGGTGCTTCAGTTGTAGAAACAACCAGGGAATATCATGAATATAGGGGGTTGCCAAGTGGCTTAGTAGTCATAGAACATGTTGATTTTTTTGGGTATTGCTTAGATACCAATAAAATCAACAGTGAAGGAGAATGTCCAGTTGTTATTTGGAGTGAATTCGGTGGCTATAAAGAACTTAATTCTGCCCATTTTATAAAGTTCTTTTATGAAAGACTTCATGATATGAAAGAAAACTGGGAAGAAGATGAAGACTGGGACGATTAATAAAAGAAAGCTCTCTTTTAGAGAGCTTTTTTCAGGCTTATTCTTTAACAGGATTTACAATGAGCAGACAGGCATTGCTCAAAATACTCGCGGCACCTATCCAAAGCAGCCATTGTGTTTCGGTCAGCCACGAGGCAGTTAGGATAAAGAGTCCAATGGCAATTGATATATAATTGCCGGCTCGGTCCAGTTTGCGTTTGCGATCAATTTTATATTTGGCATGAGAAATAAATTGATCAATTTTATCTTTCAGCTCATAGCTTTTTTCCTTTATCTTATTCTCTGCCTCTTTTACTTTTCGATAAAGCATATTATTCATCGTCTCCACTCCCGTATCGCCGTTTTGAAAATTCAGCCATGATTTTTTCTTCATAGCCATCTGAGATGAATTGAGCCTGGTCTTCAACTTTCAAATGTGCATTTTCTTCAAAACCATCCTGTTCTTCACCATCAAAACGATAAAGTTTTTGCAATAGCCTCCAGAATGTTTCAACTTCTTCAGTTGTGAACTCATGAAACATATCCGCTAAAAAATAGGTGGATTTTTCTGAACAGGAAATTAACGCTTTTGTTCCTTCAGGGGTAATCTCAATATTGATTGCACGTTTATCCTGTTTACTTGATACAGTGCGAACATATCCTTTTTTCGCAAGGCTTGAAATTAATTTGTTAGCGGTTTGTTTTGTTGTGCCCAGCTTTTTAGCGATATTCATAAGTGTGGTATCTTCCGTCGGTAAATGGGCAATAGCGATAAGAGTCATGTGCTGTCGTGAAGTCAACATGTCTAAGTATTCGTCTCCGCGAGTTTGCACCTTATTGACGACCGAAAACAGTGATGCGTAACTTTGTTGCATAAAATGCAGTTCTTTCATTAGTAAATTAATATCCATAAGTGATCTCCAATCTAAATTGTCACCATGTTGACAATTACAATATACATCGAAATAGGAAATAAGTCAACTTGGTGACTAAAAGGGGGGAGGTATGGCTGTTTTACAAATGTCACAGGCAGTCGGAGTGTTTTCAAAAGGTGAAATAAGTATAATAAATGCGAGAAGGTGTTTGACATGCAGAAAGTGAACTGGTCAGAACAGTATGAATGGTTCAATAAACAGGATGAAAAAGACGGGCGTTTAATGGCGCTCCTTCGTCATGAGCTTGCATACGAGGAAGTCATACGGTTATATACGAAAGGGTTTTATTTGAAATCCAAAGAAGGGGATGTTTCGTTAAGTAAGAACGATATCTGTCGTGTGTTTGGGGTTGAAGAGAGGCAGGGGGGCAAATCTTAATGAACGGGAAGAGAAGAACTCTCTTCCCGCTATTCACGGCAGCTGTTATTCTTTTTCCAGCATGGAAGTCAGCCATTCTCTTAATGCAGTTTTCTGTACATACCGCTTCCCGTTTCTGGTGATATGCGGAATGTCGGAAGTGTCAGGCACGATATGTTTTGCTTCTTCCTTAGTCACTCCTAAATAATAGCCAATATAATAGTGTAAGTCTTTTTCTTTAACGAGAATTTGGTCAGTGTGTTCATGAGGATCAGGTGATTTAAAGTTTTTTAATCCGTCTCCTATGAAATATCCTGCTAAAGCGATGCCAATGCCCGTAATGATATCCATACAGCAAACCTCCAATAAAAGTCATTATGTTTTATACGGTCAAATCCGCCGAAAGGATTCACCTTCAGTAAGAGCGGGGGAGCTTATTTTTGCTTTCCGATCTTTTCCACCTGCACCTTTCCGGAGAAGAAAACAGCGCCTCCGCCCATATCTGCAAGCCGATCGGGAGTGAGTGAATTGACCAGCTGTTTTTTATCATCCGCGTCGGCCCAAAGACCTTGGCTGACTGCAACGCCGGGAAGCACCTGTTCGCCGACTGAAGCTGTCAATTCACATTCGCCGCGGTTGTTCCAAATTCTCACGGTTTCTCCGTCTTCGATGTTCCGGCACTCAGCATCTTTTGAATGAATAAAAAGCTTTGGCGCTTTTTCCAGTTTTACGTGTTTTTCATTATTCGAAAATGTCGAATTTAAAAAGTTATGATTCGGTCCCGGGACAAATAACAGCGGGAAATTATCATCGCTCTCAAGAGGGATGTGCGTCGGCAGCGCCGGATAACCGTCCTGTTTCATCTTTTCAGAATATAACTCAATTTTTCCGCTCGGCGTCTTGAGCTTGCCCGGAAAAAGCGGTTTTTTCCGTTTCGCTCTCATGAAAGAATGGGATGAAAGCGAATCGTAATCAATATCCTCGATATACGGATTGGCGGGAAAGTCCAGCGCCTGTCTGATTAATCCTTCATCGGAATCCTGAAGCTCCTGCTCGGTAAAGCCCATCGCCCCGGCAAGCAAACGGAACACTTCCGTATTCGATTTGCTGTCCCCATATGGTTCGATCACCGGTTTTTGCAGCTGAATAAAATGGTGCCAGTAAGACGTGTAAAAATCCGTGTTTTCAAAAGCGGATGCAGCAGGGAGAACGATATCCGCATATTTGGCGGTTTCCGTTAAAAACAGATCGTGAACGACTGTAAATAAATCGTCCCGCTGCAGGCCTTTTCTGACTTTATTCGCTTCCGGCGCAACTACCGCGGGATTGGTTCCGTAAATAAACAAGGAGCGCACGGGCGGTTTTGTTTCTAAAAGAACGCTTCCGAGCCTGTTCATATTAAATGATCTTGGCTTCCTGCCGTAAAGCAGATCAGGCCGCTGGAGCGCTTGTCTGTTATAGTTTAATACCGCGCTGTTGTGCTTGATTGCGCCTCCCCCGGTGCGGAGCCACTGTCCTGTCACAGCCGGAAGGCAGGCGACGGTGCGGACGATCATACCGCCATTGTCATGGTGCTGAATGCCGTTTCCGATTCTGATAAGGGAAGGGGAGGTTTCCCCGTACATTCTCGCAAGGCGTCTGATATCGTCTGCTTTAACGCCTGTCATAACAGAAACCGTTTCCGGATCATACTGTTTGACATGCGCTTTTAATTCTTCACTGCCTTCGGTGTATTCTGTGAGAAATGCTTCATCGTGAAGGTTCTCGGCAAATAAAACATGCATGATACCGAGAGCGAGTGCGGCATCTGTGCCGGGGCGAATGGGAATAAACCAATCGGCAAGCCGGCCTGTTTGGTTCTTATGTACATCGATAACGACAATCTTAGCTCCTTTTTTCCGGGCTTTTTGAGCAATCATGACCTGATGCATATTCGTGCTGACGGCATTGATTCCCCAAAAAATAAAGAGCTTTGCATGTATGGTCTCTTCCGGATCAGTACCTGCGCCTTCTCCCATTGTATAGTTATAGCCCTCAGATCCGGCTTTGCTGCAGATCGTCCGTTCGAGCTGGCTCGCCCCGAGTCGGTGGAAAAAACGGCGGTCCATTCCCTCTGCCGCCAGTTTTCCCATATTACCGTAAAAGCTGTACGGGAGAATGCTTTCCGCTCCTTCTTCGGCAATAAGCTCTTTCCAGCGCGCACTGATCGTATTGATTGCTTCGTCCCATGAAATAGGCGCAAACACGGCTTCGCCTTTTTCGCCGATCCGTTTTAACGGGACGGTTAAGCGTTTTTCATCATAAATGCGCTCAGCCATGTGTCTGACTTTGTTGCAAATATTCCCTGATGTGACGGGGTGATCCGGGTCTCCCTGAATGTTAACGATTTTTCCGTCCTTTTTTGTCACAAGTAAGCCGCATTGATCGGGACAGTCCAGTGAGCACACCGACTTAAAGACCCCATTTGGCTGTTTTGCAGCAGAATTCATAGCCCATTTCTCCTCTTTTTTTATATTGTAAGCATTATAACATTTCGAAATAGATCGTCAATTCAGAAAAAAAGTGTTGACATCACGGAAAGACTTATCTATGATGAGTTTATTCTTTTAAAAGTCTGACAATTTCAATTTTATTTTCTATCAAGAGAGGTGGAGGGACTGGCCCTATGAAACCTCGGCAACATTTATTGTGCCAATTCCAGCAAGCGTATGCTTGAAAGATAGGAAAGAATGGTCTATACATATTTGTGCGCTTCAAGCGGATAAAGACGGTATATGAATCTCTTTCCTTCTTCGGGGAAAGAGATTTTTTTGTGAAAAAATTTATGTGAAAAGGATGTTTTGCACCATGACGGTTTTAATTACCGCACCCTATCACGACGAGGGGCTGAAGGAGCTGACAGATCTGTTCGGCCGGACTGTGCACCTGCCGTGGAAGAAGCACGGCCGGGCCTATCGGGAAGATGAATTAATCCGGATGATTCAAGAGACAAACGCGTCGGGGCTTATTACCGAACTTGATAAGGTATCAGAGCAAGTGATTGATATATTGCCGGATTCCGCTTTTATCGGCGTCTGCAGAGGGATGCCGTCTAATGTGGATATCACGGCGGCGACTAAAAGAAAAATCCCTGTCTTCTATACACCGGCCCGCAATGCCCAGGCTGTTGCTGAAATGTTTATCGGAAATGTCATTTCGTTTTTGCGCCACACGTATTCTTCTCATCAGTGGCTGAAGGACGGGAAGTGGAATGGTGATTATTTGCAGGCTTACGTCAAATTCAGGGGAAATGAGCTGACGGGGAAAACAGTCGGCCTTATCGGTTTCGGAGCTGTCGGACAGAGAATCGCCCGGCTGTTGACGGCTTTTGACTGCAAGGTGCTGTACTATGACCCCTTTGTCAATCATGAGAACCGGGAGTATGAAAAAACGACGATTGAACGGGTATTTTCTGAAAGTGATATTGTCTCCGTTCATTTGCCGCGCACCGAAGAAACCATCGGCCTGATCGGCGCCCGGCACTTTCAATTGATGAAGCAAGAAGCTGTTTTTGTCAATACATCAAGAGCGGCGGTTACAGACAGAAAAGAGCTGCTGCGGGTGCTGAAAGAACGGCGGATTAAAGGAGCGATCCTTGACGTGTTTTATCACGAACCGCCTGAATCTTCTGATTATGAATTGATCTCACTGCCGAATGTGTTCGCGACTCCCCATTTAGCGGGCGCAACATTTGAGGTGGAGGATCATCATGTGAGGATTTTAAATGAGGCGCTTTTCAAATGGAAAAAAGATCAGCTCTGCTCAATACGTGAACTTTATAACAAAAGAGATCTTGAGATGGAAGGATAGAAAAAGGAGGAGGCTGTAATGGCTGAACAAAAAGGCTACCTTGTATTTGACATCGGGACGGGGAATGCGCGAGTCGCGGTTGTGACTGCCGGCGGCGACGTGACAGCATTGGAAAGGGAAGACATTGAATATGTGACGGATCCGCTTTATCCGGACGGCCGTTATTTCTCGCCGGAAAGATTATGGATGCAAATCAGCGCTATGGCAAAAAAGGCTATTGCCAAAAGCCCTCATATTACATTAATCGGAATCACCTCAACAAGCCAGAGGCAGGGAATTGTTCTGATTAATAAAGAAAAAAAGGCATTTCTCGGTCTGCCTAACATTGATAACAGAGGGCGCGAATGGGAGGGAGCGATCGAGTTAAAAGAAGAAGTGCACCAGCGCGCCGGACGCCTTCCGAGCGCTTTATTTTCTGCCATGAAACTTGTCGGGTTTTATTATGGAAAGAAGTGAAGTACATCACAAGCATCAGTGACTGGGTGACATTTGAGCTGAGCGGAGTTTTAAGCTATGAACCGTCACAGGCCGCTGAAACACTGCTGTTTGACGTAAGGAAAAAGGCGTGGTCGGAGAAATTATGCAGCATCTTCGGGGTGCCTTCTGTCATTCTTCCTTCACTCGTCCGATCTGGGACGGTTGTCGGAATGTTAACGTTTAAGAAAGCGGCGGTTCTCGGTCTTTCTGAAAGAGTGCCTGTAATTGCAGGCGGGGGAGACACACAGCTTGCCATCAAAAGTGCAGATGCAAAGCCAGGAGATATCGTCATCGTATCCGGCACAACGACGCCGATTACACAGATAACAGCGGAGACCGGAACCGAAAGTTTAGAGAATGCATGGCTGAATTGCCATACAGAAGAAGGTCAATGGCTTCTTGAAACGAATCCGGGTGTAACGGGACTCAATTATCAAAAATTAAAATCCATTTTTTATCCGAATGAATCCTACGGCGTCATGGAACGGGAAATCGCCAGTCTGCCGAAACATGATCAAGCTTGTGTTTCTGCGTTAGGCTCCTATTTATCGCCTGAGAAAAACGCACTCGCAAAAGGCGGATTTATTTTTGATGCCCCGCTGTCCCAAAGTTTAAGCCGAGCGCATTTTGTCAAAGCCGCTCTGATGGAAATCGCCTTTTCAATCAAATGGAACTATGAGGCGTTAACAGAGGTGACTTCCTTTTCCCAAAATGTGAAGGTGTGCGGCGGGGGTTTCCAAAGTGAATCGTTGACACAGTTTCTTGCTAACCTTCTGCAAAAGAAGATTTATAAGAGAGAAGGCTTCAGCCAGGCATCCGTAATGGGGGCGGCGATGATCTGCAACGAAGCTCTCGGTGTGAAAGAAGAACTTTCGAACCGCATAAAGGTAATTGAACCGGAATCGGATCAGACGGATCTCTTCCAATATGAAGAATGGAAACATACGCAAAAATTATTTGCGCATTTTCAGCCCAGCGGTGAAAGCCTGACTTGGGGATGAGATGACAACATGAAAGATTGCTGAGGAGGAACAAAAAATGCTTAATAAAATAGGAATTCCGAAACAGCTTGCCTGGGGATTTTTAGGGGTCGTGCTGTTTATGATGGGGGACGGCCTTGAACAAGGCTGGCTCAGCCCGTTTTTAGTTGAAAACGGCTTGACGGTACAGCAATCAGCATCCCTGTTTACGGTTTACGGTATTGCTCTCGCTGTGGCGTCTTGGTTTTCAGGCGTCTGTCTCGAAGCCTTCGGCGCAAAGCGGACGATGTTTATGGGGCTGTTATTTTACGTTATCGGAACAGCCGCGTTTATCGCATACGGATTTGAAAATCTTAATTTGCCGGTGATGTATGTCACGTATTTTATTAAAGGGCTGGGCTATCCGCTGTTTGCCTATTCTTTTTTGACATGGGTGATTTACCGGTCGCCGAAAAGCAAGCTCAGTACGGCGGTCGGCTGGTTCTGGATTGCTTATTGCTGCGGCATGTTTGTATTCGGAGCCTGGTATTCTAGCTGGGCCATCAAATCTTTCGGCTATTTGAATACGCTGTGGAGTTCGATTTTTTGGGTATGCCTCGGCGCGTTTTTTGCTTTGATTTTAAATAGGGACCGCTTTGAAAAGAAAAAAGCAAGTAAACAGGAAAAGGTGCAGGAATTAATGAAAGGAATCACCATCCTTGCTGAAAATCCGCGTGTGCTTTCAGGGGGGATTGTTCGGATCATCAACAGTATCGGAACATACGGATTTCCGGTATTTCTCCCAATGCATATGGCGCAGCACGGCATTTCTACAAATGTATGGCTGCAGATTTGGGGCACGATCTTTCTTGGCAATATCGTCTTTAACTTAATCTTCGGTGCAGTCGGCGATGCGTTCGGCTGGAAAAAGACAGTCATGTGGTTCGGGGGAGCGGGCTGCGGCATTTTTACCCTTTTATTATATTATGCTCCTGTTGTATCACATGGGAACTTGCTTTTCGTCAGCATTGTCGGCTTTATTTGGGGAGGGCTTCTGGCCGGATTCGTTCCGATCGGAGCTATCGTGCCGACAGCGGCGGGCAGCGATAAAGGTGCTGCCATGTCTGTGTTAAATCTGGCCGCGGGCCTGTCGGCATTTGTCGGACCCGCGCTTGCCTGGGCGTTTATCGGGCTTGTCGGCGCACAAGGCGTAGTATGGATTTTCGCAGCGCTCTATTTCGCAAGTGCAATCCTGACAAATCAAATCAAAATACCTGAAGAAAAAACGGCAAAACACGATAAATCATTGCCTGAATATGCTTCTTAACAGAAACGCCCCGAAGGCTCGGGGCGTTTTTTACAGCTTCTGAAGAAACCCGGCAAAGCGCTGAATTTGTTCACGTAACGATTGTTTGTTTTCGTGAAATTGTTTGAAACGATGTCCGTTTGCGCCGGACGGATGCGGGAAGCCTTCCAAAATGACCGCATGATTCATCCTCCCGTTCTTTTTCAGCATGCGGCAGGCGGATTCTGCTGCTTTTCCGAGAGGGACGAGCAGAATGTCCTTTTTCATCATTTCTATTTCGTCCGGAAAATATTTCAGCGCATAACGGCTGAGAAGAGCTGACCTGCTGATGGGCGGCTGATGTCCCGTATAGTTTTTCTGTTGATAAAAAACAGGGTGTTTGATAACGGATGTCGTATGAAGCAGCTCCCGTTTTGCACCAAATAAACAGGATGAATTCTCAACTCGGAACGCGGCCGGCAGACCGCATTCATTAAGCATTTCGATCATGTGCTGCCTCATTGAACCGGAAAGCCCGGCCGCTTTTTTTGTTTCATATGCAACCACCTCAAGAGATTCGCCGTTTTTTAAAAGCTGTGCCGCTGCTTTGTAAGCCCGCTGCATCTGAAAAAAACCGGGTGTAATTCCGGAGATGACAACTGCAGCATGAGGGTTGATATACTCATTATGAGGCGAATAATACATATCCAGATCTCCGTCCTTTGCTAAATGGAACTCCGGAGTCAGCAAATCCGATTTTGTAAATCCTCCCGAAGATGATAATGCTTTAAGCTGGCGCGAAAAATGTGCAAGCCGCTCACGATTGCAAATCATATTATGCCTCCTTGAACCCGCTCATTCTCTTAGTGTCAGCAAAAACGGCGGATGGCATGCAGGCTCATAAATCGCTTTTACCGGCGTTCCAGAGCATCTTCAGAACATGAGGCGTTCCTTTTGCTTCGGCAGCCGTCGTTTGCACGGCTGTTTTTTTAGTGAGAAAGTCTTCCTGCAGTTCTTTCTGCTTTTGTGATAACAGACGGGTTTCTGTTTTGATTTCTTCAACGGACGTCTGCATGGACGCTGCTGTGACGTTAATCTTCTTTATATCAGGCGCTGTCTTTCTTTTAAAACGCACGGCTGATACGGCTAAATAAACCAAGGCGGCAGCCGCAACGGCAGCACTGATATACAAAATGATAATCATCTGCTTTTCACTCCTTTTTTCAGTTGATACCCTTTATGGAGACTGTTGAATCGTTTTATTTGCTAATTGTTTTTTTTCTGCTTATAATGTGAAATCGTACATAAGGACATTCAGAAAGGGTGAAAGACATGGAAAGCATACAGAACAAAACGGCTCTTATCACGGGTGCGGGCAGAGGAATCGGCCGCGCCGCCGCTATTGCTTTAGCGAAAGAAGGAGTCAATATCGGTTTAATCGGCCGCACTGAAGCAAATGTTAAAAAGGTTGCAGAAGAAGTGGAAGCCCTTGGTGTAAAGACATCATTCGCTGCTGCCGATGTGAAAAGTCAAAAAGAGGTCGAACAAGCCGTCGCTTCTATTAAAGAAGATCTCGGTGAGATTGACATCCTTATTAACAATGCCGGAATCAGCAAATTCGGCGGATTTTTAGATCTTACGCCAGAAGAGTGGGAAGACATCATTCAAGTTAATGTAATGGGTGTATACCATGTGACACGCGCCATTCTTCCTGAAATGATCGAGAGAAAATCAGGAGATATCATTAATATTTCCTCTACGGCTGGCCAAAGAGGCGCCGCGGCGACAAGTGCGTACAGCGCTTCGAAATTTGCCGTTCTCGGTCTGACTGAATCTCTCATGCAGGAAGTGAGAAAACACAATATCCGTGTCAGCGCAATGACTCCGAGCACGGTTGCCAGCGATATGTCAATTGAATTAAATCTGACAGACGGCAATCCGGAAAAAGTCATGCAGCCTGAGGATCTTGCAGAATATATGGTTGCTCAATTGAAATTACATCCGCGCATTTTCGTCAAAACTGCCGGTTTATGGTCAACCAATCCTTAAAAAAAACGGGATCTGTCTTTTTAGACAGGTCTTTTTTTGTTTCCTTAAAACCGAATGAGCAGATATAAAGGATTTGTGCGAAAAAAGGAATGAAAAAGAAACCGATATCAGTTATAATTTAAACTAAATAAACTATGTACCAAATGTTCAAATATATTTTTTCCGCCGTTCAAAAAAACAAATCAATACAAATTAAACTGTTCGCACAATGAAAGGGAAAACGGAATATAAAGAGAATATTTAGTACATGGAATAATTTGTTAGAGGAAAGGGTGTGCACATATTGAAAGAAGAAAAAAGAAGTTCAACCGGTTTTTTAGTGAAACAAAGGGCTTTTTTAAAGCTTTACATGATTACAATGACAGAGCAGGAACGGCTTTACGGACTGAAGCTTCTCGAGGTGCTGCGCTCCGAATTTAAACCCATCGGTTTCAAGCCGAATCATACTGAGGTATACCGTTCACTCCACGAACTCTTGGATGACGGGATCTTAAAACAGGTAAAGGTCAAAAAAGAAGGAGCCAAACTCCAGGAAGTCGTTCTCTATCAATTTAAAGACTATGAAGCTGCGAAGCTTTACAAAAAACAGCTTAAGACAGAGCTTGACCGCTGCAAAAAGCTGATAGAAAAAGCCCTTTCCGATAATTTTTAAATCTGTCCGGAACACACCCCGCCGCCCGGGCTCAGGCGGTGTGTTCTGTGATTCATTATACATAATAACAGGCTCGGAACAATACATATCAATAAAACCTTCAAACTTGACATTGACTCCTGACATGATAACATAAAAAACGTGTGAAAATGCGAACAAAATACGAACAAGGGAGATGTTACCGATCTTAGATCAAAAGAAAGTTGCTTTTATAGGAGCAGGATCAATGGCTGAAGGAATGATATCAGGCATGGTCCGCGCAAAAAAAATTCCCAATCAAAACATCTGCGTGACAAACCGCCGAAATACAGAGCGACTCGCTGAATTGGAACATCAATACGGAATTAAAGGCACGGATTTTGACAGCATGAAAACCGAAGACATTGATGTCTTTATTTTAGCTATGAAACCGAAGGATGCTGAAATCGCTCTGGAGACGCTGAAACGGCGTATTCAACCTCATCAAATCATCCTGTCTGTCTTGGCAGGCATAACAACCTCATTTATACAACAATCATTACATGAGAATCAGCCGGTTGTAAGAGTCATGCCGAACACATCCAGCATGATCGGCGAATCGGCAACAGCTGCGGCTTTCGGAGACCATGTCTCTCAAAGTTCAGCACAAACTGCGGTATCCCTTCTGGAATGTCTCGGTGAAGTATATGTGATCAAGGAAGATCAGATGGACATTTTCACCGGCATCGCAGGCAGCGGGCCGGCATACTTTTATTATTTAATGGAGTTTATCGAAAAAGCAGGTGAAGAAGCCGGCTTAGATAAAGAACTGTCCCGCAAAATCGGCGCGCAAACATTATTAGGCGCAGCCAAAATGCTGATGGAGACAGGGGAAAAACCGGGTGTGCTTCGAGAAAACATCACCTCTCCAAACGGCACGACTGCAGCCGGCCTTGATGCGCTCAGGTCTGAAGGCGGCGGGGAAGCCATTGCCAAAGCCATTAAACATGCGACTGAACGTTCTATTGAGATCAGCAAAACAATTGAAAAAACAGCAGCACTATAAAATAAAAACAGGAGTGATACAGTGACGTCTCGGACGGAGATCAAAAGAGTCGCGGTGAAAATCGGCAGCAGCTCACTGACGAGCCTGCACGGAGAAATCAGCAGAAGAAAACTGGAGACATTGGTGGATCAAATCGCACAGCTGAAAGACAGCGGTTATGAAGTGATTTTAGTATCTTCCGGCGCAGTGGCGGCAGGTTATCGGAAGCTCGGCTTTATTCAGAAACCGGAAAGCCTCCCTGAAAAACAGGCTTCTGCTTCCATCGGGCAGGGATTATTAATGGAAGCTTATTCAAAGCTTTTTTTAGCGCACGGTTATGTCGCGTCACAAATTTTAATTACAAGAAGCGACTTTTCTGATGAATACCGCTATCATAATGTCCGCAATACAATGAACGTCCTTTTGGAACGAGGCATTATTCCGATTATTAATGAAAATGACACCGTCACAGTCAATCGGCTGAAATTCGGTGATAATGATACACTCGCGGCAAAGGTCGCAGGCTTAATTGATGCTGACATGCTTGTGATTTTATCAGATATCGACGGATTATATGATGATAATCCGCGCAGCAACCCGGAAGCGGCACGAATCAGACATGTAAGTGACATCACCCCGGAAATAGAAGCAAGCGCGGGAGATGCCGGGAGTGAGATGGGAACCGGCGGAATGCGTTCAAAGCTGGATGCTTTTAAAATTGTGATGGCCTCCGGTATTAAAGGCTTTCTCGGGCAGGCTAATACCCCGGACATTCTGCTTCAAGCGGTAGAAGAGGCGGCTGAAGGAACTTATTTTGAAGCGGAAGGAACCCTCCCGTTAAACCACAAAGAACAATGGCTTGCATTTAATTCCGGCCCCGAAGGCGAGATTGTGATGGAGAAGAAAAGCAGCCGCGATATAGCGAACGGAAATGTGGCGCTCTCACCGCAGGATATCGAACAGATTAACGGCAGATTCAGCAGCGGGGCGGTTGTCAGACTGCTTGATCAGCAGGGAGAAGAGCTTGGGCTCGGCATCGTCAATTATTCCTCGGCTCAGCTGAAGACATATAAAGAAACGCCGCATAAACAGACCGGCCAATCAGTCATTGATCCGGAAGCGTTTGTCTGCCACGTTGAACTGTCCATCCCGATCGGCTGAGAAAAGTCAATAAAATATGGCAAAGCCCGAGGCTTCGTTTTGAAGCTCGGGTTTGTTTTTATTGATATTGTTCAAGTTTGGAGAAAAATTGAATGACAAAATGATAGAAATCATTCGCAGACGGAGCCAGTTCTCTGCCTTTTGGCTTAATAATGCCTACGGTGCGCTTCACTTGAGGGAATTCAATCGGAATTTTGACCGTGAACCGAGGTGTGGTTTCCGCAAAGGTGCTTTCAGGCAATAAAGTAACGCCCATCCCTGCGGAGACTAATCCTTTAATGGCATCTAAATCCTCGCCCTCCGTTGATACAAGCGGCGCAAAGCCTGCCTGTCTGCAAGCGTCAATCGCCATATTGCGGAGAATAAATCCTTCAGGAAATAAAACAAATTGGTCGCCGCGCAGATCAATTAAATGGATATTTTTTTGTTTGGCAAGCGGATGATGCAGCGGAACAAGCGCGTAAATCTTTTCTGTGAATAAGATATTGCCTGTTATGTCGGGAAATTCCGTCGGAACGGGGCCGAGAAGCGCCGCATCTATGTCCCTGTTTCTTACGGCTTCGATTAAAAATTTATAAGATCCTTGGCGGAGCAAAAACTCAACGTTCGGGTGCTCCTCTTTAAATGCTGAAATCACTGTCGGCAAAAGCTGACTTGCAAGGCTCGTCGGAAATCCTATTTTGACGGTTCCGCGATTAGGGTCAAGATATTCATCGATTTGTTCCTTCGCGTAATCAATTGCTTTCATCGCTGTTTTAACATGTTCTAAAAATTGTTTGCCGATCGGCGTTAACTTAATATTTCTGCCTTCCCGTTCAAATAAAGTGACCTTCAGCTCTTCTTCAAGATTTGCAATCTGCCTGCTGATGGCGGATTGGGCGACATGCAGATGATCAGCCGCTTCTGACACATGTTCCCGTTCTGCTACCTCCATAAAATACCGAAGCTGGCGTAATTCCATTGCGTTCACACCTATCTATCTCATTTTGAGATGTATTTGATCTAAATTATATATTGTTTATATTGTTTTGAAAACTTACAATTAATTTAAAGTTGTCAGATTTTATGACCGATAATTAACGGAAACTGATCGGGGGAGAGGAATTATGACTTACAATCAAATGCCGAAAGCACAAGGTCTCTACCGTCCGGAATTTGAGCATGATGCATGCGGAATCGGCTTGTATGCCCATTTAAAAGGGAAACCTTCACATGACATTGTCAAAAAAGGACTGCAGATGCTTTGCCAGCTGGATCACAGAGGAGGACAGGGCAGTGACCCGAATACGGGAGACGGCGCCGGCCTGATGGTTCAGATCCCTGATGCTTTTTTTAAGAAAGAGTGCGGAGAAATGAAGCTGCCTGAAAAAGGCCGTTACGGGGTAGGAATGGTCTTTTTCTCGCAAAATGAAGAAGAAAGAAAAAAGATCGAAAAACAGGTGAATGCATTCATTGAGCAGGAAGGGCAGACCGTTCTCGGCTGGAGAACCGTCCCTGTTAATGTCGGAAAAATCGGAACAGTGGCACAAAGTACTTGCCCGTACGTTCGCCAAGTATTTATCGGTGCCGCAAACGATTTGAAAGACAGCCTTGCTTTTGAACGCAAACTGTATGTCATCCGGAAGCAGGCTGAAAATTGGGGCGTTCAAGAACAGCTTGATTTTTACTTCGCAAGCCTGTCAAGCCAGACTATCGTTTATAAAGGTTTGTTAACGCCTGAGCAGGTTGACGCGTTTTATTTGGATTTGCAGGATGAAACCTTCGTATCTGCATTTTCACTCGTACATTCACGGTTCAGCACAAATACCTTTCCTACTTGGGAACGTGCCCATCCGAACCGCTATCTGATCCATAACGGAGAAATCAATACGCTCCGGGGCAATATCAATTGGATGCGGGCGAGAGAGCAGCAGTTCGTTTCAGAAAGCTTCGGAGACGATCTTCATAAAGTGCTGCCGATTTTAAATGCTGAGGGCAGTGACTCATCCATTCTTGATAATGCGTTTGAATTTTTCGTGATGGCGGGACGGAAGCCGGCACATACGGCAATGATGCTGATCCCGGAACCATGGACCGAAAACACTCACATGTCTAAAGCGAAACGGGCTTTTTACGAATATCACAGCTCTTTAATGGAGCCGTGGGACGGACCGACCGCCATTTCGTTTACAGACGGTAAACAAATCGGCGCCATCCTTGACCGTAACGGCCTGCGTCCGGCACGTTACTATGTGACAAAAGATGACCATATTATTTTCTCATCTGAGGTGGGCGTTATTGAAGTGGAACAGGAAAACATTCTTCATAAAAAACGCCTGGAACCCGGAAAAATGCTGCTCATTGACTTAGGGGAAGGCCGGATTATTTCAGATGAAGAAGTAAAAACGGAAATCGCCAATGAATTCCCGTATCAAAAATGGCTTGAAGAGGAATTGGTTCAAGTGAATCCTGATCCGGAAATCCGGGAAGAGGAACAATTCGATGATCTTCTCGTCCGGCAAAAAGCGTTTGGCTATACGTATGAAGATATTCAGAAATATTTAATTCCTGTTATTAAAGAAGGCAAAGACCCGCTCGGCTCCATGGGAAATGACTCGCCGCTCGCCGTTTTATCCGATCGCGCCCAATCACTGTTTCATTATTTTAAACAGCTGTTTGCGCAAGTCACAAACCCGCCGATTGACGCGATCCGCGAGCAGCTGGTGACCTCCACGGTGACATGGCTCGGAGCTGAAGGCGATCTGCTGCATCCGAGTGAAAGAAATGCCCGCCGCATAAAACTGTACACTCCTGTATTATCTAACGAACAGTTTTATGCGCTGAAAACACTTGTGCATCCTGACATTAAGAGCCAGAACATCCGCACGCTGTTTTCCGATGACCTAGAAAAAGGCCTGAAAGATTTGTTTCAGCAGGCGGAAAAAGCAATCAAGGAAGGCGTATCTCTGTTAATTTTATCTGACAGGGCAATGAGTAAAGAATTGACGCCGATTCCGCCGCTTTTGGCCGTCAGTGCGCTGCATCAGCATTTGATCCGTCAAGGTCTGCGCACTAAAGCAAGCATTATCGTTGAATCAGGCGAAGCGCGTGAAGTTCATCACTTTGCGGCTCTCATCGGATATGGGGCCGATGCTGTCAATCCGTATTTGACTTATGCTACGTATAAGCAGGAAATCGATGAAGGACGGCTTGATATTCCGTATGAAGAAGCTGTCAGCAAATACGGAAAGAGCGTGACAGAAGGCGTCGTGAAAGTGATGTCAAAAATGGGAATTTCAACTGTGCAAAGTTACAGGGGCGCCCAAATTTTTGAAGCGGTCGGCATCGGTGAAGACGTCATCTCCAAATACTTTACGGGAACTGCATCCCAGCTTGGCGGAATCGATAGCGAAACGATTGCGCAAGAAGCGAAACAGCGTCATCAAGCGGCTTACAAGGATGATTACAGCCAAACTCTTGAGCCGGGTAGTGAATTCCAATGGCGAAACGGGGGAGAGCACCACGCTTTCAATCCGAAAACCATCCATACCCTGCAATGGGCGTGCCGTAAGAATGATTACAGCCTGTTTAAGCAATATTCTCATGCAGCGGATGAAGAACGAATCGGATTTTTGCGTAATCTGTTCGCCTTCAAAGAAGACCGCAAACCTTTAAAATTAGAAGAAGTCGAATCAGCTGCGTCTATCGTGAAACGTTTTAAAACAGGGGCGATGTCGTTCGGTTCATTAAGCAAGGAAGCGCATGAAGCTTTGGCAATAGCGATGAACCGGCTCGGCGGAAAAAGCAACAGCGGAGAAGGCGGCGAAGACCCGAAACGTTTTATTCCGGATGAAAATGGTGACGACAGAAGAAGTGCAATTAAACAGATCGCATCCGGCCGTTTTGGCGTAAAAAGCCATTATCTCGTCAATGCGGATGAATTGCAGATCAAAATGGCGCAAGGGGCGAAGCCGGGAGAAGGCGGCCAGCTTCCGGGCAACAAAGTATATCCTTGGGTCGCGGATGTCCGCGGTTCTACACCAGGTGTCGGGCTGATTTCACCGCCTCCTCATCATGACATTTATTCAATTGAAGATCTGGCTCAGCTGATCCATGATTTAAAAAATGCAAATCGAAACGCGCGAATCAGCGTCAAGCTCGTGTCAAAAGCCGGCGTCGGCACGATTGCGGCCGGTGTGGCAAAAGGTACGGCGGATGTCATCGTCATTAGTGGGTACGACGGCGGAACGGGTGCTTCACCGAAAACGAGTATTAAACATACAGGTCTTCCGTGGGAGCTTGGTCTTGCAGAAGCACACCAAACGCTGATGCTGAACGGTTTACGGGATCGCGTGGTATTGGAGACGGACGGTAAGCTGATGACAGGGCGCGACGTCGTGATGGCCGCCTTGCTAGGCGCGGAAGAATTCGGCTTTGCCACAGCGCCGCTCGTCGTTCTAGGCTGCGTCATGATGCGCGCCTGCCACTTAGATACATGTCCTGTAGGTGTCGCGACGCAAAATCCGGAGCTGCGCAAAAAGTTTATGGGCGATCCTGATCATATCGTAAACTACATGCTGTTTGTCGCGGAAGAAGTGCGTGAATATATGGCGCAGTTAGGTTTTAAAACGCTGGATGAAATGATCGGCCGTACGGACGTTCTTCATGTCAGCGAACGTGCAAAAGCGCATTGGAAAGCGGGACAGCTTGATTTATCCACGCTGCTGTATCAGCCTGAAGGCGTGCGCACTTTCCGGACTGCGCAAAATCATAAAATCAGCCAGTCACTTGATATGACGGAAATTCTTCCGGCGGTGCAGGCTGCAATTGAAGCCGGTCAGGAAGCGGAAGCGGAAATCAAGATCAATAATACAAATCGCGTAGCCGGAACCGTGACGGGAAGTGAAATTTCCAAACGCTACGGAGCGGAAGGACTGCCGGATGATACGATCAGGCTTCATTTCACCGGATCAGCAGGACAGAGTTTCGGCGCATTTGTCCCTAAAGGGATGACGCTTCATTTGACCGGGGATTCAAATGACTATGTAGGAAAAGGGCTGTCCGGCGGAAAAATCATCGTGAAAGCGCCTGATGTGTTCAATTGCGAAACGCATGAGAACGTTATTATCGGGAACGTCGCCTTTTACGGAGCAACAAGCGGGGAAGCGTACATTAACGGGCGCGCCGGTGAACGTTTTGCGGTCCGCAACAGCGGAGTCAATGTCGTTGTAGAAGGTATCGGAGATCACGGCTGTGAATACATGACAGGCGGCAGGGTTGTCGTCCTCGGTGAAGTCGGCAAAAACTTCGGAGCGGGGATGTCAGGCGGTATCGCATACGTCCTGAGCGATGATGCCAAAGCATTTAAACGCAAATGCAACACGGAAATGATTTCATTTGAAAAACTGACGGATGAAACGGAGATCAAAGAAGTGAAAGAAATGGTCAAACGGCATGCGGCGCTGACAAACAGCAAAAAAGCCGCAGACCTCCTGGATCATTGGGAAGACGCCGCAAAGACCTTTATCAAAGTCATTCCGAAAAACTATAAACAAATGCTCCTCAGCATCGAAGAACAAAAAGCGGCGGGGTTATCAGAAGAAGACGCCATTATGTATGCTTTTGAAGCCAACACAAAGGCTCACAAAACGCCGGCCAAAGATCAAAAACAAGCGGTAGTGCAGTAAGAAAGGGGAGAGGAACATGGGGAAACCAACTGGATTCATGGAAGAAAAAAGAGAAAAACCGGCTGAGCGGGACCCTCTCACTCGCTTAAAAGATTGGAAAGAGTATTCGGCTCCATTTTCAGATGAAGCGTCAAAGCGGCAGGGGGCGCGGTGTATGGATTGCGGCACACCGTTTTGCCAAATCGGCGCTGATATTAACGGTTTTACATCCGGATGTCCGATTTATAATTTAATACCGGAATGGAATGACCTCGTCTATCGGGGGCGCTGGAAAGAAGCACTGGAGCGCCTTCTGAAAACGAACAACTTTCCTGAATTCACAGGGCGGGTCTGTCCCGCTCCCTGTGAAGGATCTTGTACACTGGCCATTTCAGATCCGGCTGTTTCAATTAAAAACATCGAGCGGACGATCATTGACAAAGGTTTTGAGAACGGATGGATTCAGCCGAGAATTCCAGCGAAACGCACAGGTAAGAAAGTCGCTGTCGTCGGTTCAGGCCCGGCAGGTCTGGCAAGCGCTGATCAGCTGAACCAAGCCGGTCATTCCGTAACGGTCTATGAGCGTGCTGACAGAGCCGGCGGCCTGCTGATGTACGGCATTCCGAGCATGAAACTTGAAAAAAATGTCGTCGAACGCCGTATTAAGCTTTTGACGCAGGAAGGTATAGATTTTGTGACAAATACCGAAATCGGCGTTGACATAACGGCTGATGAGCTCAAAGAACAATTTGATGCCGTCATTTTGTGCACAGGCGCCCAAAAGCAGCGCAATCTGCTGATTGAAGGCCGGGAAGCAAAAGGCGTCCATTACGCAATGGATTATTTAACACTGGCGACGAAAAGCTATTTAGATTCCAACTTCAAAGATAAACAATTTATAGACGCTAAAGGGAAAGACGTCATCGTGATCGGCGGGGGAGACACAGGAGCTGACTGCGTGGCAACCGCGCTGCGCCAAAAAGCGCGCAGCGTGCATCAGTTCGGGAAACATCCTAAACTTCCTCAGACGCGCACGAATGACAATATGTGGCCTGAACAGCCGCACGTCTTCACCATTGAATACGCCTATGAAGAAGCGCAGGCAAAGTTCGGCAAAGATCCGAGAGAATATTCAATTCAGACGACAAAAATGGTGGCCGATAAACAAGGCCGCTTAAAAGAGATCCATACCATCCAAATGGAAAAAGTCAGAAATGAATTCGGCAAGTATGAATTTCATGAACTGCCCGGAACGGAAAAAGTATGGCCTGCTCAGCTGGTGTTTATCGCCATCGGTTTTGAAGGAACTGAACAGCCATTATTGAAGCAGTTTGGTGTCGATTCGGCAAATCATAAAATTCAGGCGGCATATGGGGATTATAAAACGAATGTTGACGGTGTTTTCGCCGCAGGGGATGCGAGAAGAGGCCAAAGCCTGATTGTATGGGCGATTAATGAGGGCCGGGAAGCAGCGCGCGAAGTCGACAGTTATTTAATGGGGAGCACTGTTTTACCGTAAATAAAGGGGATTATTTATAGAACCGGCTGGGCTCAGCCGGTTTTTTCATATGTCATGGAACTGAACTGTCAGCATGATCTGCTTTCTGAAACAGAGCGCCGTATGATTTGTTCTTCCGTTCATCAGTTTCAAATCGGTGAAAGTTTAGAAGGCCTGTTTTGATAGCTGCCGCAAAACGTTACTTCAAGGATTGTGCTGACAAAAGTTATCTGGAAGCGCTGTGCAAGCTCGGACGGCGCCGTTTAAAGTCACCAACACATTTGCTGTGCATTTTATTGACGGGCACTTTAGCCGTCGTGTGGCTGTATCATCGAAAAGTTTTAAAAGCCGGGGGAAACACTTTTTTATTTTTTTGATAGAAACATATCAAGAGTATGTCAGAGCGGAAGGCTCATAAACAAAAAAGAGAACGGAAGGGTCCGCTCCTCTTTTTAGACATCTATATGAAAGCCGATATTGCCGAACTGCCGTCCTTCCTGCAACCTCTTAATGGCATCAGCTGCTTCTCTTAGAGGGTACATACGGTCGATAATGGGGCGGATGCCGCAGCGTTTTATCAATTCCAGCATTTGCGCGAATTCCTCATTGCTTCCCATTGATGTACCGAGAATATGAATCTGCGGAAAAAACAGCGAGCGAATAGGAAATCCGAGCTGATCACCTGAACTGGCACCGAATGTTACGATCCGGCCATTCGGTTTCATAATGTCAAGGTAGTGCTGATATAAAGCGGGACCGACACCGTCAAGTATGATATCTGCTTTTTGGCCATTCAGCGCTTCATTCCAGTCGCCGTAACTGTCAATTGCCCGGTCTGCACCGTATGACAGTGCGGTTTGTTTTTTGTTTTCGCTGCGGGAGGTGACGCTGACTGTCGCTCCGATTGCTTTTGCCATTCGTAAGGCGTATGTTGCCACGCCGCTCCCGATGCCCGGAAGGATAAGGTGTTCGCCCTTTTTCAATTGTCCTTTTGTAAATAAGGCGCGATAAGCGGTTAATGCTGATAACGGCAGCACGCCCGCTTCCTCCCATGTCAGATGATCGGGTTTTACAATGGCATTTTCCGCAGGAACGATGACATAAGGTGAAAAAGTTCCGTCGCTTGGACCGCCTAAAATATCAGGGACGGCTGGTACATCCTCAACAGTCTTCCAATTCAGCACCGGGTTGATGATGACTTCCGCATGCAGTAAATGAGAACGGACGCCGTGTCCTATTTCAGTTACGATTCCCGCGCCGTCTGAACCGAGAATAAATTCACGGTTTCCGGTTTCGTGGTTTTTCATCAAAAATAAATCGCGATGGTTTAATCCGGCTGTTTTCAGCTTTATTTTGACTTCTCCGTTCCCCGGATGTTTGTCAGGTATCTGCCTGAAATGAAAGCTATTTTCGTGTATGATAATGGCATCCATTATTTTTCTCTCCTTTATGGTTGATGAGAAAAATTTTACAGGCTGTAACAGCTGCAGTAAATGAAGGAAAATTGATAGCCGGCTATCAATAAAAATCATAGCAAGAAGGTGTCCTTACATGGAAAGCGGAGACTTAAAGATTTTTCAGGCTGTCGCCCGCAAAGGCAGTATTTCAAAGGCGGCCGAAAGTCTGCATTATGTTCAATCAAATGTAACAAACCGGATTCAGCAGCTGGAACGGCAATTGCAAACACAGCTGTTTTACCGGACGAATCGGGGAATGACGCTGACGCCAGCAGGTGAAAGCTTATTGAAAGATGCAGACAGAATTCTGCAGCTGCTATATGAGGCGCAAAAAAATGCGCAAGAGGCAGGACATCCGAACGGCCCGCTCCGCATCGGTTCTTTAGAAACGGCGGCAGCCGTCCATCTCCCTCAATTTTTCACGGAGTATTGCAGACGATATCCGAAAGTACAGCTGTCACTGTCGACCGGTGATACACATACCTTAGTGCAGCGCGTCCTGCAGTATGAGCTGGACGGGGCTTTTGTTTATGGGCCGGTTGAACACGAAGACCTTAAACAATCCGCCGTATTCCAAGAAGAATTGATCGTGGTTTCAAATGTGCGGGAAGGCAGCTTGCAAAGCCTGCTGCGAGAGCCGATTCTGTTTTTTGCCGCCGGCTGTTCGCACCGCCGAAAAATAAAAAACATATTGAAAGAAGAGGCAGTGCCTGAACATAAAATCATTGAATTCGGAACGCTGGAAGCCATTATTGGAGCGGTGCAGGCAGGGCTGGGTGTTTCCTTTTTGCCTGCGTCAGCCGCCCGTTATTTTCAAAACCGGGAAAATCTTTTTCATCATCAGCTCCCTGAACGTTTTCGGGATATGAATATATCATTCATCTACCGGCGTGATTTATTTTTGACATCGGCGTTTGAAGAACTGCTGAATGGATTAAAAGCGTTACCGAATGGAAGATGACGTAACAGGACAGCTGAATATGCCGAATTTTTTACCGATTTTTTTAAAAAAACTTTCTTTTCACGGAAATTTATGTATAATAAAAGAAAGTTTTTTCGGATAAAGAATCTGCAATGATAAGGACATGAGTCATTTTAACCGGCCATACAGAGAGGGGAGGCAAGGCTGAGACCTTCCCGGCACGAAGAATGGGCTTACCGCCTTTTGAGCTGTATCGGTGAACGAAAGCAGCCGATACCGTACAGCCGCGTTACGGCAACAATGAGCCGCCGCTTGAAGTGGCGGGAATTTGGGTGGAACCGCGGGTCTGACACACACTCGTCCCTTCTTTTGGGATGAGTGTGTTTTTATGTTGATATAAGAAAAATGGCAATGATAAGGACATGAGTCATTCGAACCGGCCATACAGAGAGGGGGGGCAAGGCTGAGACCTTCCCGGCACGAAGAATGGGCTTACCGCCTTTTGAGCTGTATCGGTGAACGAAAGCAGCCGATACCGTACAGCCGCGTTACGGCAACAATGAGCCGCCGCTTAAAGTGGCGGGAATTTGGGTGGAACCGCGGGTCTGACACACACTCGTCCCTTCTTTTGGGATGAGTGTGTTTTTATTTTCTTAAAAATAAAGGAGAGATCAGACCGTGAAGAAACCGCACATTGTCATTACTTTTCCTGACGGGAAACAAAAAGAATACCAGAAAGGTGTTACGTTAGAAGAGATTGCCCAATCAATCAGTCCGGGTTTGAAAAAGGCGTCAGCCGCCGGCAAGGTAAACGGATCGTTATATGACCTTAGAAGAAGCATTCATGAAGACGCTGAAATTGAACTATGCAGTTTTCAGTCTGAAGAGGGGCTGGGAGTGATGAGACACACAGCAGCGCATGTATTGGCGCAAGCGGTAAAACGTCTGTATCCGAAGGTCTGTTTAGGGACCGGTCCCGTTATTGAAAATGGCTTTTATTATGATTTTGACATGAATGAAACGATTACAGAAAGAGAATTGGCCGTCATTGAAAAAGAGATGAACCGAATCATTTCGGAAAATCCGGAAATCATCAGAGAAGAAATCTCCAGAGAAGAGGCAGAGCATCTGTTTGCTCACGAGCCGCTGAAGCTCGAGCTTTTAGCCGATATTCCGCAGCAGGATACAATCAGTATTTACCGACAGAGCGACTTCATTGATTTATGCCGGGGGCCGCACTTGGCGTCTGCCGGTCAGATAAAAGCTTTTTCGCTCACTCATGTGTCAGGAGCTTATTGGCGGGGCGACAGCAATCAAAAAATGCTGCAGCGCATTTATGGGAAGGCATTTTCTTCAAAAAAGGAGCTGAACAGGCATTTTCAGCTGATAAAAGAGGCGGAGAAGAGAAATCATCGAAAATTGGGAGCGGAATTACAGCTTTTTATGTTTTCAGAAGAAGCGCCGGGTATGCCTTTTTATCTGCCGAACGGTCAGTTCATCCGAAATACGCTTGAATCATTTCTGCGTTCAAAGCAGGATGCCTATCATTATCAGGAAGTGCGCACTCCTATGATGATGAACCAGCGTCTTTGGGAGCAATCAGGCCATTGGGATCATTATAAAGAGAATATGTATTTCTCAGAAGCCGATCATCAGCGCTTCGCGTTAAAGCCGATGAACTGTCCCGGCCACATGCTCATTTTTAAAGAAAAGCTTCGTTCTTATCGCGATCTTCCGATTCGGATGGCTGAATTCGGCCAGGTGCACCGTCACGAATTCAGCGGGGCGCTCAATGGCCTGCTTCGCGTCAGGTCCTTTTGCCAGGATGATGCGCATATTTTTGTAACGCCCGATCAGATCGAGAGCGAAATTACTTCAGCGCTTCAGCTGATTCACGAGGTGTACACCGCATTCGGTTTTTCCTATGATATTGAGCTGTCAACAAGACCGGACAATTACATGGGAAGCGAACATTTGTGGGACCGGGCGGAGAGCGCATTAGAGAAAGTATTAAAAGAACAGGGATATCGTTTTCGATTTAATCGGGGGGATGGCGCATTTTACGGCCCGAAAATTGATATTCATATAAAAGATGCGCTGAATCGAAGCCATCAATGCGCTACTGTCCAGCTCGATTTTCAAATGCCGGAGAAATTTGATTTAACATATATTGATGAAAAAAATCAAAAAGTCCGTCCTGTTGTTATTCACCGGGCGGTATTCGGATCTCTTGACAGATTTTTCGGAATCATTACTGAACATTTCGGGGGAGCGTTCCCTTTATGGCTTGCTCCGGTACAGGCAAAAATCATCCCGGTATCAAATACCGCACACCGGGACTGCGCAGAACAGGCGCACCGGCAGCTGAAGAACGCGGGGATCAGGGCTGAGCTTGATCTGCGTGATGAAAAACTCGGGTATAAAATCAGAGAAGCACAAATGAAAAAAATACCGTATATTGCTGTTGTGGGGGATCACGAGTGCCGCCATCAATCTCTACAAGTAAGACAATACGGACGGGAAGACACATTTGAAGAGAGTGTGGGTGATTTTGTTTCCCGGATCATAAATGAAACAAAACAAGAGATTCAAGTAAATCGACATTGACATATCGCAAAATCGCGATATAATAAAATGTATGAAACCTATTGATGTTTTTAAAGCGTTGTCTAATGAGTCACGGCTTGAGATTTTACAATGGCTGAAAGAGCCGGACCGTCACTTCGCCCCGCATGATGGCATTGATATGAATGAAATCGGAGTATGTGTGAGTCAGATCACCGATAAGCTTCAGATGACACAGTCAACGGCGTCTCAATATCTTTCCATCCTTCAGCGGGCGGGCCTTATCCAAACGAAACGGATCGGCAAATATACCTATTATAAAAGAGATGAAGAAGCGATAAAGGCGATGGCCGATTATTTTCAGCGCGAAATGTAGGGCTGAATCCTTTGAAGAGGGATTCAGTTTCTTTTTCTGATTACATATTGACATATTGCGATTTGTTTCTGTTTTTAATCTTTTATATCGATATATCACAATATATCTTTATATAAATCATCAATGAAGGAGTGTATCAGATGCAAAATACATGGAAGGTTTACATTTTGGCGATTATCAGCTTTTTAGTTGGGACCTCTGAATATGTGATATCCGGGGTGCTTGATAAAATTGCAGGTTCTTTGGGCGTCACTGTGGCAGCCGCAGGGCAGCTGATTACAATTTTTTCACTCGTTTATGCAATCGGAACGCCCGTCGTGATGGTTCTGACAGCAGGGCTGGACAGAAGGAAGCTTATGATCTATGCTCTGGGGCTGTTTGTTATCGGAAATATCATTTCTTTCCTTGTGCAGGGATTCGGCTTATTTGCGGGAGCGCGGGTGATCATGGCGCTTGGAGCGGGAACCGTGGTGGTAACCGCGCTTACGATCGCAGCAAAAATCGCTCCTCCGGGAAAGCAGGCAAGCTCTCTTGCGACAGTCATTATGGGATTTACGGCGGCGCTCATTATCGGTGTGCCGATCGGAAGAACCGTGTCTGAAGCTTTCGGCTGGAAGATGGTTTTCGCCGGTATTGCGGCACTCGGAATCATTGCCATGCTGATTATACGTTTCGCGCTGCCTGAGATAAAAGGAGATAAACCCGTGCCGCTCATTCAGCAGCTTTCTTTTTTGAAGAAACGAAAAGTGGCTGTCGGCTTGGCCATCACGTTTTTTTGGCTTGGAGGCTATTCGGTTGCGTATACGTACCTTTCGCCGTTTTTACTGAACGTTACTCATATCAGCAGCGGAATGCTGAGCACATTGCTCCTTATTTTCGGGGTTGCAAGTCTTGCCGGCTCTAAAGCGGGCGGTTTCAGCGCGGACAAATGGGGGGCGCGTGTCACATTGACCGGCGGAATGGCGCTTCATGCTATCATGCTCATGTTATTGCCCTTTGTTACACATTCTGCTGCCGGAGCGGCGGCGGTGCTTATTTTTTGGTCCTTTTCCGCCTGGTCATCCGGGCCGGCTCAGCAATATCATTTGGCAACGATGGAGCCGGAATCATCAGGTGTATTACTTGGCCTCAACCAGTCTATGATGCAGCTGGCTATGGCGGCCGGGGCAGGTATCGGGGGCATTGTTGTCACTCATCTGTCTCTTGCGTCAGTGACATGGATTGGTGCAGGCGGTATTGTCATTGCGATGTGCGGCGTACTTTCACTTATGTTGTTAATGTCTGAAAAAACCTCATCCGAATACAGTGCCGAATAAACAAAAGCCTCGTTTCTCAGTTTGAGAAATGAGGCTTTTTGTCTTGTTATTTTTCACATTTCTTCAAGTTTACGCCGATTGCGGCTCCATTTCGGCTGGAGTCGGCAACACCGGTGAAGGTGCCGTTTTCACGATCGATCAGGATGCTTTGCACGTTTCCGATATCAACCGGACTGCTGCCGAATTTATGCCCCATTTCGTTCAGTTTTGTGCGGGCTTCTTCCGGCACTCCTTTTTCATAACGATAGGACGTCATGCTGTTTGTGTAAATTCTCGGTTCTTCGACTGCCGCTTTCAGATCCATGCCGTACTCGACTTTGTTCAGGATCGTTTGCAGAACGGAAGAAATAATCGTTGCTCCGCCGGGGGAGCCGACAGTCAGGACGGGTTCGTTATTTTTAAATAAAATGGTCGGAGTCATGCTGCTGAGCGGACGTTTATTCGGCTGCACTTCATTTGCGCCGCCCGGCACCGCGTCGAAGTCTGTTAATTCATTGTTCAAAACAACGCCATATCCGGGAACCATAATGCCGGAACCGAACAGCTGTTCAATCGTTGTTGTATAAGATACAACATTGCCGAAGCGATCGGTTACCGTGAAGTGAGTCGTTTGACCCTCTTGTTTATCAGTCGGCTGTTCGACTTGTTTGTAGTTTGCAGAGCCTTCCTGATAAGCCCAAGGGTCGCCGGCTTTCGGTTTTTTATTCACTTTATTCATATCTATCAGCTGTCTGCGGGCATTGATATAATCTGGATTCAAGAGACCTTTGAGAGGGACGTTGACGAATTCTGGATCCCCGGCAAATGCGGCACGGTCAGCATAAGCCAAATGCATTGTTTCTGCGAGAAGCTGATATTTTTGCCAAGAACGGATATCATATTGGGAAAGCTTAAAATCATCCAGAAGGTTCAGCATTTGCAACAGGAAAACACCGCCGGAGCTTGGAGGAGGAGCAGTTGCGATATGGTAGCCCTGGTAATCTCCCCAGATCGGTTCGTCAATCGTCACATTGAAGTTTTTAATATCTTTTTCTGTCATTGAGCCGCCGAATTCCTGCACTGTTTCCGCGAGCTTTTTGGAGAATGCTCCGTCATAGAACGCTTTTGTGCCTTTGTACTTAATAGCTGTAAATGTTTTGGCTAAGTCTTTTTGGACGAGTGTGTCTCCTTCTTTCAGAGGTTCTCCGTTTGGAAGAAACACGTCTTTTGCAGCAGTGTGTGATAATTTGTCTTTATAATCTGAGATGGCGTCAGCTAAAACCGAATCAATCGGAAAGCCTTTTGAGGCAAGTTTAATGGAAGGGGTGATGAGTTGTTTCATGGAGCGGGTGCCCCATTTGTCGAGCGCTTTTTCAAGTCCTTTTAATGTTCCCGGAACACCGACTGCAGTCCCTTTCGTAACCCGCTCAGAGAAAGGAATGGCTTTGCCGTTTTCGTCCAGGAACATATCCGGTGCTGCGCCTTCCGGTGCGCGTTCCCGGCTGTCGATAATGGTGGTGTCTTTCGTCTTCGCATCATAAACCATCATAAATCCGCCGCCGCCGATTCCCGACATCATCGGTTCGGTTACGTTTAATGCAAATTGAATGGCAACCGCGGCGTCAATTGCATTGCCGCCTTTTTTCAGCACGTCGGCACCGATTTGTGAAGCGAGAGGATGGGCGGTGGCGACCATGCCGTCTTTGCCGACGTCTACCTGTTTGTAGTCATCATAGGAAAACGGGTGTTTCTTAGCCTGAGCGTGATAAGGGATGCTTCCGGCTGCGAGCAAAGTACTGAGCAGAACGATAAAACAGAGATTCATAAACTTTTTCTTTTTCATAGTCTGCCTCCTTTGTTTTCCGCTTACAATTATAGAGTAAGTAAAATGTGCTGTTTTCACAAGTGACAAACGGAATAGTCCGGTGTGCAAAAAGACGGGGTTTCTGTGTGAATGTAATCAGTCGCAAATGGGATAAATGGGAAACCGGACAGAAAAAGCTGTGAAACAAGCATTAAGGCAAAAAATAAGCTACAATAAACAAAACAGAATTCACTCACATGACATATGAAAGGAACGTGAGCCATGTATTTAACCATTAAAGAGACAGCGGAGTTTACCAGTCTTCCTGAAGAATATGTACACAATCTTGTTTTGACGAATAAAATAAGAGCGATCCATGACGGGCAGCAATATTTAATCAACAAAGAACAATTTCAAACCCACCTTGAACAGCTGGAAAAATATAAAGAAATGATACAGGAGTTTTTAAATGAACCGCTCCCTGAAGACATTGATGTAAAAGACGAAGATTAGGACACAATTTCATATTGTGTCTTTTTTTTGCATTTCTTCGGCTGTTCACAAAAAAACCGGACGCTCAGATTCCGTTTTAAGGGCGGTGTTTTCTTTTTTGAATACTAAGAGGCTCTGATGTCCCAAAATCCCGTCACGGGGATATAAACGATGTTTTTAGGGATCTTTTTGAAAAATGGTGTCTCATTCTCCTTATGTAACACTATGTATATTATGTTACATAAGAGGCTTTATCCTTTATCATTCAATGGGTTTCAGCTATAATAGTAACATAATGCTCAATATGTTACTTCACCAATTATAAGGGGTTTTTTGATGCATATCGTACAGCCGATTCGAAGTTTGGAAAAGATCCAGGAAGTCAAACAGTATTTAATGAAGAAAAGTGAACGTGATTATTTTTTATTTATTTTCGGCATGAACAGCGCACTGCGGATTTCTGATGTTCTGCCGCTTCGCGTGAAGGATGTCAGAAACAAAGACCATGTATGGGCGACTGAGAGCAAAACGAGAAAGAAAAGAAAAATTCTAATATTGGAATCTCTAAAGGCCGACATATACGCATATACAAAAGACATGAAAGAGAATGACTATTTGTTTAAATCGAAACGGACGAATAAGCCTATTTCGCGGATTCAGGCATACAGAATATTAAAAGAAGCAGCTGCTGCGTGCGGATTGGAGGAGATTGGGACGCATACGCTGAGAAAGACGTTCGGGTATCATTTTTATCAGAGGACGAAAGATATTGCCGAACTCCAGCGGATATTAAATCATTCTTCTCCGTCTATTACGATGCGTTATATCGGAATAGATGAGGATACGACGCGAGCCGCTTATAAAGTGTTCGGCGGGCTGTAGGCTTGAAAAAAACGGCCGCCAGCGTTACTATAATATAAGCAGGCTCTAGTAGCACAGCGGATAGTGCAGCAGTTTCCTAAACTGCAGGTCGGGAGTTCGAATCTCTCCTAGAGCGTTTTATTTTAATCACGTCTGCCAAACATAAAAAACCCTTGTATAACAAGGGTTTTTGTCGTTTTTGTAAGTTTTTTATTTGTGTAATAACCCGCTGAAAAACGCTGTGATTTTATTTTTTTTACACAAATTTTGCACATTTCTAAACAGATGTTTTCACGTCAGGCATTTTTTCTAACAGATCAAGGGTGTTTCGTGTATCTTCTTCACGGAGTTTTTTATATTTCGTGACATGAAAAGCCTTTCGGTTATAATTACGCCATTGCATCATTCAAAAAAGCCCGCTGAAAGCGGGCTTTTCTTTATATAACAGCATCAAATTGATTGACTTTCCAAACATTGTTTTCTTTTACGAATGTAACGTCGCGTTTTGCTGACGGAGAACCGTCAAGAGTCGGTACAGTGAAGCGGTACGTTTGGACGCTTCCTTTTTTAGAAAGAAGGGTCATTTTTGCTTTTTTCCAATTCAGGAGGTTATCTCCGTCGCCGACCGGAACAGCCAATTTGCCGTCTTTTACAGTGAAGCGGTACTCTTTAAGCCCTTTATCAATCGCCTGCTTTGTAAAAGCGGGTGTCAGATATTTTACGGCTTTCGCTTTTGTTCCGAGTTCTTTGCACATGAATACATATTGAAGATTTTGATATTCGAACTGCTCGGATGTGCAGTTTGCTTTTGACTTAAGCGTTCCTCCGCTCATGGTGTTCCAAAAATGTTCTCTTGCTGACAGAGCCAGCTGAAGTGCCTGTTTTTGCGTAAGGTCATTAGGCGTATTTTTGGCAGTCGCCGCAGTGCCCAGTGATAGAATTAATGTAATAGTCGTAAGGAATAATAGCCATTTTTTCATGATTTAATCTCTCCTTCAACGAATCTCTTTCTCTTATGTTACAAATGTTACAATAATTACGGTAAGATTACAATACCTTTTCAGAAATATTTTCCGCACTTTTTATTTTTATGATTTATTTCCATGTAAGACGGAAGAAAAAGATAAAGAGTTTCATTGAACAAAAGGTTTTTACAAGCTGTCTGCTGAATAATAAAATGGAAGAAAATCAAAAAAGGAGTCCTACATATGGAGGTACAAGATAATCTGGAGACAGCGGAAGGCCCCGGCCAGTCTGTCTGGCGGTCTATGTCATTATTTTTAGTCCCGCTGCTATTAAGCAACGTATTGCAATCTGTCGGCCAGTTGGTCGGAATGGTGTTTGTCGGAAGGTGGCTCGGAGTCGATGCGCTTGCCGCCGTGTCGTCTTTTTTTCCGCTGTTTTTCCTGCTGATTTCCTTTACAATCGGAATCGGTTCAGGAAGTTCCATTCTGATCGGGCAGGCTTACGGTGCGAAAAACGAAGAGAGAATGAAGGCGATTGTCGGCACTACGCTGACGTTTACCTTTATGCTCGGAATTGTTCTGGCAGTTGTCGGCAGTGTGTTTACGCTTGATATTTTGCGGCTGATGGGAACGCCGGAAAACGTAATAGAAGTAAGTGTCCGATATGCGCGCATTTTGTTTTGCGCGATGCCGCTGATGTTTTTATATTTTGCTTATACAACATTTTTACGCGGAACGGGAGATTCAAAGACCCCGTTTTATACGTTAATCGTCAGTACGGTCATTAACATCGGGCTTTTGCCTTTGTTGATTCTCGGACTTTTCGGGCTTCCGAAGTTCGGCATTTACGGATCAGCGTATGCAACGGTCATTTCAAACATCGTGACATTTATCGTGCTGATGGTTTATTTGCGGAAAAAGAAGCACCCGCTTGCATTTGACCGGACTGCGTTCCGCTCTCTTAAAATGGACAAAAAGCTGCTCGCGCTTCTACTGCGGCTCGGTATTCCGTCAAGCATCAATATGATTCTCGTATCACTTTCTGAAATCGCGGTCATCTCTTTTGTGAATCATTATGGATCAAACGCGACGGCTGCTTACGGGGTCGTTAACCAAGTGGCGAGTTATGTGCAGATGCCGGCGGTAAGCCTCGG
The DNA here is from genome assembly GCF_001553895.1 of Bacillus sp. SDLI1. Classification (NCBI taxonomy): domain Bacteria; kingdom Bacillati; phylum Bacillota; class Bacilli; order Caryophanales; family Bacillaceae; genus Bacillus; species Bacillus sp. SDLI1. Next base: position 224,914 of record NZ_CP013950.1, read on the forward strand.
TATCGCCGTTTCAATTTTTGCCGCCCAATCCATAGGAGCCAATCAATTCGGCCGGCTGAAGCAGGTCATCAAAGTCGGCATCGGCCTGAATTATTTGATCGGCGGGGTTTTGATTGTGCTGATTTACACCTTCTCCCGGCAGATACTGGCTTTGTTTTTAACCGATCAGGACACGCTTCATATTGCCCGCCATCTTATTATGATTACACTTTGGAGCTATCTGATTTTCGGTCACGCTCAGATCGTTTCAGCGACAATGCGGGCGAGCGGTACGGTATTATGGCCGACTGTTATCAGCATTTTTGCGATTTGGGGAATTGAAGTGCCTGTCGCCTTTATACTATCTCATTACACGAAACTCGGCATTCTCGGCATTTGGGTCGGTTATCCGGCGGCTTTTGTCATCAGCCTGCTGCTGCAGTACGGGTATTACCGGTTTGTATGGAAGAAAAAACAGATTACCCGGCTGATTCAATAAGGTTTTACCGCACATCGCTCAGTTCATACGGGCGATGTTTTTTTCAGAGAAGGAAAATGAGTTTAGAAAATGGAATTCCTATACATGCTAGAAAACAAGGAAAGGGCAGGTGCTTATGACGATTGAACATACGACTTATTTAGGGGCTTCGGCCGTAAAAGCGGAAACTGAACAGGCTGAATGCATCATTGTGCCGGAATGGGGCTCACTTGTCATTTCGATCCGGGATAAAAGAACCGGTATGCAGATTCTGAGAGAACCGGAAACCGCGGAACAATTTCGCGAAAAACCGATGCTGTACGGTATTCCCGTTTTATTCCCGCCGAACCGGATTACGGACGGGACGTTTCGTTTTGACGGCCGCACGTATCAATTTGACATAAACGAAGAGGATAAACATAATCATATTCACGGCTTTCTTCACAACCAGCATTGGAAATTGGCGGCGGCGAAAGAAGAGGCGGATGAACTGACAGTCGAAACAGAAATTGATCTTACAGAAATTCCCCGTGTCCATAAACAATTTCCGCACGATGTCATTGTTCGGATGACTTATACATTAAAAAACAATGTGTTTACGCAGCGGGCGCTGATTATCAATAAGGGAACGGAGGCTTTTCCTTGGGGGCTGGGCTATCATTCAACTTTTGTTTTCAACGAAGAGCGATCACGTCTTTTTCTGACGGCTGACCGCATGTGGGAATTAAATGAACGTTTCGTGCCGACGGGCCGTTTATTGGATGTGCCTGATAAAGAAGCGTTCCGTAACGGGATGTCTTTGAAAAATAAGCAGTTTGACGATGTTTTTCTTTCTTCCGGGCGGAATGGCGGCAATAACGAAGCTGTTATTTATCACCCTGATGACCAGCTATCCGTTTTGTATCAGGCAGACACGTCTTTCAAGCATTGGGTGGTATATAACGGTGACGGAAAGCAGGGGTTTGTCAGTCTTGAGCCTTATACCTCCGTTACAGATGCATTTAATCTGAATCAGCCTGCATCACTGACGGGGCTTCAGATACTGAAACCGGGCGAAGAAGCGGCTGCGTCATCCCGGATCACCATTTTGCATGACGAAGAATAAGAAAGAGGCGGGGATAACATTGAAAACATATGTCAAACGCTTGGCCGCGGTGTTTCTCCTTTTGGTCATAGCCGCCGTTCCTTATATTGATGATTCCGCCAAAGCGGCCGAACAAAAAAATGCGTTGCAAAAAGAGCTGGAACACATTCTGAATGAAGAACCTGCCTTAAAGGGCGCCGCGGCAGGCGTCAGTGTCCGATCGGCAAAAACAGGGGAGGTGCTGTTTGGCAGCCGGGAAGATATGAGATTGAGGCCTGCATCACTGATGAAGCTGCTGACGGCATCTGCGGCGCTTTCCGTTCTTGGTGAAGATTACACCTTTAAAACAGAAGTACGGGCAGACGGCGCCGTGAAAGGAAAACAGCTGCGCGGAAACCTTTATCTCAAAGGAAGTGGCGATCCGACCCTATTGGCTTCTGATTTTGAGAAGATGGCTAAACAAGTCAAAGCCAGAGGCATCCGTGTCATTCAAGGAGATCTGGTCGGGGATGATTCACGATATGACGATACCAGGTATTCAGTTGATCTGCCGTGGAGCGATGAAGGCCAATATTATGGCGCGCAAGTATCAGCTCTTACCGCTTCACCGAATGAGGATTATGATACCGGAACGGTGATTGCGGAAATCAGCCCGGCGAAACAGCCTGGTAAAAAGGCGCATATTACGATTTCTCCCCATACGGACGTCGTACGTGTGAAAAATGAAGTGAAAACCGTCGCTTCTGATGAAAAGAAAGATTTGACGGTTGAACGGGAGCATGGGGGCAATGTGATTACGGTAAAGGGAACCATGCCGGCGGGCGCGGCAAAGGCAAGAGAATGGGCGGCAGTGTGGGATCCGTCGTCCTATGCTTTAGATTTATGGAAACAAGCGCTTACTAAACAGGGGATCACTGTAAAAGGGAAGGTCAAAACCGGGCGCATGCCGCATCACACCCAGCCAGTCACATCACGGACATCCATGCCTCTTTCGGAATTATTGATCCCGTTTATGAAACTGAGCAACAACGGGCACGCCGAAATTCTGATCAAGGAAATGGGGAAAGTGAAAAAAGGCGAGGGCAGTTGGGAAAAGGGTTTGGACGTGATGAAATCGGAGCTTAAATCGTTCGGGCTGAATCCGGATGAATTGATTGCCAGAGACGGTTCCGGCGTTTCTCATATTAACGGCGTATCCGCCGGCCAAATCGGAGAGCTTTTGTATGCCGTTCAGAAAGAAAAGTGGTACCCGGCTTTCCTTCGTTCGCTCCCTGTCGCCGGTGCAAGTGACAGAATGACGGGAGGCACCCTTCGGAATCGGCTGAAGAATACTCCTGCAGAAGGCAAAATTAAAGCGAAAACCGGGTCACTAACATCAGTCAGTTCAATCGCCGGCTATGCGGAAACAAAAACAGGGGATACGCTTATTTTTTCCGTGCTTCAAAACGGATTGCTTGACGAAGATGACGGAAAAGACATTGAAGACAAAATCGCAGTCGTGCTGGCAAATCAATAAAAAAGCCGATCCTTATAGGATCCGGCTTTTTTTGATGGAAAACGAATATTATATTGCTATTATGAAACAATCTCTTCAAAAAGTAATATCTTCAATATTCCGCCTTTTTTGACACTTTCTTTTCTTAAGTGTTACCGATTTTTCATTTTTATTATAAAAACTTCTTTCCGGGAGGCAAAATCTTTTTAAAGACGCGATTTATTATACATTTTATTCCTTATTATAGTGTTTAAGAACCAGTTTGTACTGTGCATACATACCGTTTTACATGGTATAAAAATTATAGAAATGAAGAATCTAAGTAAGTATAATATACTATATTCTAAAAAATGTTAGAGAAAATTTAATTTTTTATTGTGATTTCTAAAATATGTTTTAAAATAATGCTATATGGATGATTTAGTCATATGATGTCGAATTTTAGTTGTAATTATTTCACTTTCTTATCCTCTTAAATTGAAATGGAGGGATTCCATTGAAGAACACTGTTTATTCTTTAACTCACGCCCAAAGAAGAGTCTGGTTTACAGAGCTGCTCGAGCCAGGCACAAGTATCTGCAATCTCGCGGCGTGCGTCAAATTCAGGGGGAACATCGACTTTGACGTATTGCGCCGTGCTTTAGATTTCTCTATCTTGCAAAATGATTCGCTCAGGTTTCAACTGACGGAAGGGGACGGCTCAGAACCCCAGCTGTATCTGGCCGGGCATCGGCCGATTTCTTTAGAGACCGTTGATTTTACTCATATGGATCAATCAGAGCGGGATGCATGGATTGACAAACAGACGCGTGTTCCGTTCAAGCTGTTTCATTCACCGCTGTATCAATTTACTCTGCTTGTCATGTCAGACGAAGAAGTTTGGCTTTATTCAAAATTTCACCATATTATCATGGACGGCATCTCGCTCAATCTGCTTGGCAATCAGCTCATTGAAATCTATCAAAAAATCATGCGAAGCGAGGATTTGGCCGACCATCAAAGTCCTTCCTATCTCAGCTACATGGAAAAAGAACAGCAATATTTACAATCTTCCCGTTTTCAAAAAGATCGTTCATTTTGGACTGAAACGTACCGAACTGTTCCTGAACACCTTTCACTTGCGGAACGAACCTCTCATCTTAGACAAAGCACTGCAGCTTCCAGAGATACAATCACTCTTTCCCACTCCTTAGAACAATCAATCCGGCGTTTTTGCAAAGATCATAATGTCAGCATCATCTCCCTGTTTATGGCTTCGTTATACATATGCATCAGCCGTCTGACGGCTAAAAAGGATATTGCCATCGGTACTTATTACGGAAACCGGGGCTCCAAGCTCGAAAAGGATATGCTCGGCATGTTTGTCAGCACACTGCCGATCAGAATGACGGCAGATCCGGATGCGGAGTTCCTGTCTTTTGTCCGCAGTGTAGGAAAACAGCAGCTGTCTGTTATGCGGCACCAGAAATATCCTTACAATCTTTTTGTCAATGAATTAAGGCAGATTCATCACGATCTGCAAAATATCATCGGGATTTCGATGCAATACCAGCCTCTCGCATGGCGTCAGGCGGAAGGTTTCGATTATGAAACGGCGATGTTTTTCAGCGGGCATACGGCAAATGAGCTGTCCATTTTAATTAAGGAGCGGACAGATACGGGATTGATTGAGCTGAATTTTGATTATCAATCCGCTTTATTTACTGAAATATCGATTAAACGGATTCAAACTCATTTGCTGACGATCGTTGAAAATGCCGTTAGAAATCCAAACTGGCTGATTCGGCATATTGATATGGCGGATGAAAAAGAAAAGAAACGGGTGTTAACTGCGTTTAACCGTACTGAAGCGGCTGAACCGCCGGCCCCGACGCTTCACGGGCTGTTTACCCGCCGCGCCGAGCTTTCGCCGCATCGTCCGGCGCTTCGTTTCCCGGACGGTATGCTGACGTACGCCGAGCTTGACAGGTACACAGACAGACTCGCTGTTCGGCTCCGCCAAAAAGGCGTCCGCAAAGAAAGCAAGGTCGGCGTGCTCGCTGAACGCTCGCCGGAGATGGTGATTTCAGTGCTTGCCGTGTTAAAAGCGGGCGGCGCCTACGTGCCGCTTGACCCGGAATATCCGGAGGACAGGCTGCGCTATATGCTCAAAGACAGCGGCGCCTGTCTCCTGCTTCAACAGTCGGGGTTATCCGTTCCCGGTTTTTCCGGCGAGACGCTAGAAGTGTCTCTTTCTGCCCTTACAGGTGAGACGGAGACAGGGGCTGTCTCTGAAGAAGCGGATGCCGATTCGCTCGCTTATATTATTTACACGTCCGGTTCGACGGGAACACCGAAGGGGGTGGCTGTTGAACACCGTCAGGCCGCCGCCTTTTTATCCGGGATGCAAGGGCAGTTTCCGTTAACGGAAGAGGATATAATCGTGCTGAAATCATCTTTTTCTTTCGACGCTTCCATCTGGCAATTGTTTTGGTGGATGATGTCAGGCGCCTCCGTGTATCTGCTTCCGGCCGGATGGGAGAAAGATCCCGCGCAGATGATTGAAGCGTTTGCCTCGGAAAAGGTGACGACCGCGCATTTTATTCCGGCGATGGTCAACAGCTTTTTAGACGCGCTGGAAACAGAGCCTGAGGAAACAAGAATCCGCCTCGGCAAAACCCTGACACGCGTGTTTGCCGGCGGGGAAGCTCTTTCACCGCTGACGGCTGCCCGTTTTGCCGATCTTCTGCCGGAAACCGTGCTCATCCACGGCTACGGGCCGACAGAAGCGACGGTTGATGCGGCGTTTTACGTCTGTGACCGAAAACGGGACAGCGGACGGACAAGGCTTCCGATCGGAAAACCCGTTCCGGGTGCCCGTCTTTATGTGTTAGACGGCGGGGGAACCGTTCAGCCTGCGGGCGTTGCCGGAGAGCTGTACATCGCGGGGACAGGGGTGGCCCGGGGCTATTTGAACCGTCCTGAACTGACGGAGGAGCGTTTTCTCGATGATCCGTTTTATCCGGGAGAGCGTATGTATCAGACGGGTGATATCGCACGCTGGACAGAAGACGGGCTTGTCGAATGGCTCGGCCGGACAGACGGACAGGTGAAAGTCCGAGGCTATCGGATCGAACCGGGGGAAATCGAAGCGGCGATCCGGCGCATCGACGGCATTCGTGAGGCGGCGGTCACCGCCCGGACCGAACACGGCGAAACCGCGCTTTACGCCTATATCGAAGGACGGGAAAGCGATGACGTGCGGGCGGAGCTTGCGACACGCCTTCCGGCCTACATGATGCCGGCTCAGTTTATAGAAATGAGCGAGTGGCCGGTCACACCGAGCGGAAAACTTGACCGCCGCGCGCTGCCGGCTCCTGACGGAGCGGCAGGCAGACAGGCGTACACCGCACCGCGGAACGTCACGGAAATGAAGCTTTGCGCCCTTTGGGAAGAAGTGCTGAAAAACGGCCCCGTCGGCATCCGGGATCACTTTTTTGAGCGGGGCGGCCATTCGTTAAAAGCGACGGCTCTCGTCTCCCGCATCGCCAAAGAGTTCGGCGTTCAGGTGCCGTTACAGGACATCTTCGCCCGGCCGACGGTGGAAGAGCTCGCTTCGGTCATTCAGGACCTCGAAGAAAGTCCGTATGAAGCGATTCAGCCGGCGAAAACACAAGACACTTATCCGGTGTCTTCAGCGCAGAAACGGATGTATGTGCTCCAGCAGCTTGAAGACGGCGGTGTCGGCTACAATATGCCGGCAGTGCTGGAACTGACGGGGCCGCTTGACCGCGGCCGGCTGGAGGAGACGTTCCGGCAGCTTGTGGAGCGGCACGAGTCGCTCAGAACGTCCTTTGAAACGGGGCCTGACGGCGAACCGGTGCAGCGCATCCATGACAGCGTGCCGTTTCAGCTGGATGAAGCCGAGTCAGCAGACGCGTTCGTCCGGCCGTTTTGTCTGGAGGAAGCGCCGCTCTTCCGGGCGGCCCTTGTGAAAGAATCGGATGAACGCCATCTTTTATTAACGGATATGCATCACATTATTTCTGATGGTGTGTCCGTCAACACCTTGATTAAAGAATTCGGCGAGCTGTACGCCGGCCGCCCGCTTGCACCGATGCGCCTTCAATATAAAGACTATGCCGTCTGGCAGCGGTCGTTTCAGGAGAAGGAAGGATATCAGAAGCAGGAAGCCTACTGGCTGAAGCGGCTTGAAGGCGAGCTTCCGGTGCTTGAGCTTCCGGCTGATAAGCCTCGTCCGGCTGTCAGAAGCTTTGCGGGCGGGAACGTATCGTGCACGCTTGACGCTGAAACGGCATCCGGTCTTCACCGCATCGCCCGCGATCACGGCTCCACTTTGTATATGGTGCTTCTCGCCGCGTACAATACGCTGCTCGCGCGATTGAGCGGGCAGGAAGACATCATCGTCGGCTCGCCGATTGCCGGGCGCCCGCATAAAGACCTTGAACCGATTCTGGGTATGTTCGTCAACACGCTCGCCATCAGAACGGAGCCGAAGGGGGACAAACGGTTTACCGATTACTTGGCGGAAGTCCGCCAGGCCGCACTGGAAGCGTATGAGCATCAGGACTATCCGTTTGAAGAGCTTGTGGAACGGCTCGGCGTGCAGCGGGACATGAGCCGCAATCCGCTGTTTGATGCGATGTTTATTCTTCAGAATATGGAGCGAGAAGAGATAAATCTGGCCGGGCTGAAGGCGTCACGATCAGAGCATACCGAACATGATGTATCAAGTTTTGACCTGACCTTATCAGCTGCTGAATCCGATGGAAACATCCGCTTTGAAATGGAATTCAGCACAGAGCTTTTTATGAAAGAAACGATTGAACGCTGGATGGGCCACTTACTGAATCTCTTGCGCCATGTTGCCGCCGAACCGGAAGGCACACTATCAAAAGCTGATATGTTGACAGAAGAGGAAAAGCAAAAGATACTGACTGATTTTAATAACACACAAACCGAGTTCTCGGAAAAATACAAACTGTTCCATCAGCTATTTGAAGCGAAAGCAGCAGAAACGCCTCATCAGACGGCCGTCATTGAAGGAACACAACAGATCAGCTATTCGCGGCTTAATGAGCGGGCAAATCAGCTTGCACGAACATTACACAAAAACGGATTCGGTCCGGGAAAAAGAGCAGCTATATTGGCAAATCGTTCGATTGAAGCGATCGTCAGTGTTCTTGCCGTCATGAAATCGGGAGGGGCGTATATCCCCATTGATTCACATTATCCGAAGGAACGAATTCGCTATTTATTAAAGGACAGCGCGGCATCCGTCTTGTTGGTGCAGTCTGAATACAAAGAGCTTGCTTTGCAGCTTGCGGATCACAATTTGTTGCTCATTCAGCTCGATCAGGAAGATCAATACGATATTTGTGCGGAGAATATTCATCCGGCAGTGTCTCCGGATGATACTGCTTATATTATATATACTTCAGGAACGACGGGAACGCCGAAGGGAGTCGAAGTCAGAAATCGCAGCTTTACCTATGCAGCACTTGCATGGCGCAGTATTTATGAGCTTGACCGTATACCGGTCAAGGTGCTGCAGATGGCGAGTTTCTCATTTGATGTCTTTTCAGGAGATCTTGCCCGCGCCTTGCTAAATGGGGGAACGCTTGTCATTTGTCCGGATGACGTCCGGCTTGAGCCGAAACAGCTTTATCAGCTCATTGATCAGCACCGTATCACATTTATGGAGTCGACACCCGCGCTGATTGTTCCGTTTATGGAATATATATACCGCCGGAACCTAGCGCTGCAAAGTGTAAAAGTACTGGTCCTGGGCTCAGATATGATCAAAGCGAAGGATTTTTATACGCTTCATAAGCGTTTCGGAGAAAACATGCGGATCATAAACAGCTACGGTGTAACAGAAGCGACAATTGATTCTTCGTATTATGAAGCCAAAATGAGCGAAAAGCCGCGGGAAGATGATGTGCCAATCGGTGTTCCGCTTCCGAATGTGCAAATGTACGTCTTAAACAAAGACAAACAGGTTCAGCCGATCGGCGTTTTCGGAGAGCTGTATATCGGAGGCGCCGGCGTCGCCAAAGGATATTGGGGACAGCCGGAGCTGACAAAGAGCGCATTCAGCGACCCGTTTCAAACGGGAGAAATACTTTACAGAACCGGAGATCAAGCCTGCTGGCTGCCGGATGGCACTCTTCGTTTTCAAGGGCGGATTGATAAGCAGGTAAAAATCAGAGGATACAGAATTGAGACGGGAGAAATTGAAAGTGTGCTTTTGAAACACGATCAAGTCAAAGAAGCGGCTGTTACCGTCATGAAAGATGCCGAAGGACAGGGCAGATTAGCGGCGTACATCGTACCTAAAACAGCTGATATCTTATCACTTCGCGAGTTTCTTATGCAGGAGCTTCCTGCTTATATGATGCCGTCTCATATTATCGGTTTAGACAGCATGCCTCTGACACTGAACGGCAAACTTGATAAATCGGCTCTGCCGGCAGAAGAGATACATTCATCACAGGCATTTGTCGCGCCCGGCGATGAAAAACAGGCGATGTTATGCCGGATTTGGGAAGATGTGCTTCATATTCAGAAAGCGGGAATTCATCACTCTTTCTTTGAACTTGGGGGAGATTCCATTAAGGCGCTTCAAGTGTCAGCCCGACTCGCCGGAGAAGGCTGGAACATGTCGATCCGCGATTTGTTTCAGTTCCCGACGATTGCAGAACTCGCGAAGCACCTCACGCCGGCTGTTGCAATGGCTGATCAGGGGCCGATAGAAGGAAGCGCTCCGCTGACACCGATCCAGAAGAGATTTTTTGAGGAACCGGGTGCTTTTGATCTTCATTATAACCAATCAGTCATGCTGTGCAGTGAAGAAAGATTCCAGATAAATGCTTTGTCTCAGGCGGTTCGCTCGCTGACAGAACATCACGATGCGCTGCGAATGACATTCACTGAAAATGAGCATGGGGAAGTTGTTCAATATAACCGCGGAATCACAGAGCGGCATGAAGAAATCTTTACGCTTAACGTCATAGATCTTTCAGAAGAAACACAGCCGGAAAAACGGATAGCCGCCGAAGAAAAAGAAATACAGCAGGCCATGCGCCTTGATCAAGGGCCTCTGTTTCATCTCGGAGTGTTCCGGCTGAAAGAAGCCGACCATCTGCTGATCACGATTCATCACCTTATCACGGACGGCGTGTCGTGGAGAATATTGCTTGAAGATCTGCAGACAGCTTATCAGCAGGCATTAGAAGGCCAACAAATCAAACTGCCGCCGAAAAGCGATTCTTATATCACATATGCCGAACAACTTTTTGACATATCCAAAAGCAAAGCGCTGCTTGAAGAAGCCGCGTACTGGGACAGTGTGATGTCTTTTGAAACAGCGCCGCTGCCGAAAATAAATGATGGAAATGCCGGACGGATGCAGGAAAACGCGCGCACGGCATCGTGGATATTAAGCAGGGAGCTCACAAAACAGCTGCTTTTAGAAACACAGCAGGCATACGGCACGGATGTTCATGAATTGCTTTTAACGGCGCTTGGAATGGCGCTTCATGAGTGGACGGGTTCTGAACAGATGCTTATCAGCACTGAAGGACACGGACGCCAGGGTCATATGCCTGACATTGATATTTCGAGAACGGCAGGCTGGTTTACATCTGTTTATCCGGTGCTCTTAGATATGAGAGTGCCGGACGGCTCAGGCGAAAAAACCGCTCACCGCATAAAGACGGTAAAAGACATGATGAGGCGGGTTCCTCATTACGGAACCGGCTACGGGCTGCTGAGATATTCGCGAAACATTCTTTATAAAGACCCAGAAATAAGCTTTAACTATCTCGGTGCGTTTGACGGTCTTGAGGGAGGACTGAAGATGTCGCCGTTCAAGCCGCAGCATGATATAGCGGCCGGGCGCCTCCGTGAGTTTGACCTGGATATTAATGCGATGGCGGCGGACGGACGTCTGGAGGTAAAAGCCGTTTATACCGGCGTATTTGCACCCGGGGCAGTTGAGTCTTTCATGAATCGTTTCCAAACTCATCTTGAGGACATTATCGCCCACTGTTCTGGCAGGAAAGAGCGGGAAAAAACATTGACTGATTACAGCCATAAGGAATTGACCGCTCAAGCACTATCAAGCATTGAAGATCTCGTAAAAGGACTTTAATTTCATAAAAAGGTGTGTGGCATTCGTGACACAAGCGACAGAAATCCAAGATATTTATCCTTTATCATATATGCAAGAAGGCATGCTGTTTCATTCGCTTTTAGACTCCGGATCAAACGCATATGTCGAGCAGATTTCATTTACGGTCAGCGGAGATTTATGCGTTGATACATTTCAAAAAAGCCTTGATATGCTTGTCAGCCGCTATGATATTTTCAGAACGATTTTCATAAAAGAAGTACCTGACCTTGAAGGGCCGCAGCAAGTTGTCCTTTCACGCCGTGACACTGCCGTACGGACTGAAGACATTTCAGATTATTCGGAAGAACAGCAGCAAAGCATCATTGACGAATTCAAGGAAAACGACCGGCATAAGGGGTTTGATCTGCAAAAAGGCCCCTTAATGCGCCTTGCTCTTTTTCATACGGGAAAAAACCGCCATACATGTGTTTGGACTCACCATCACATTATGATGGACGGCTGGAGCCTGGGCATTGTGCTGAAAGATTTCTTCAGCATGTATTATTCGATCCGGAACGGGCGGCCTGTAAACCTCGGCAGTCCGGATCCTTACAGCACTTATATCAAATGGCTCCGAAGCCGGAATAAAGAAGAAACGTCAGCGTTCTGGTCCGGCTATTTGAAAGATTACGGAGAAACTGTTTCCGTTCCGCAAACGAAGAATAAACCGGCGCAAAACGGTTATACATCTGAGCATTTTCAATTTTCCCTTGAGCCTGAAACCGTACAAAAACTGACAGACATCGCCCGGGGCATCGGGGTCACGCTGAATACTATATTTACGGGGATTTGGGGCCTGCTTCTCCATCGTTACAACGGGACTGAAGATGCGGTCTTCGGTTCGGTTGTTTCCGGCAGGCCGTCAGCTATCGGCGGCATTGAATCCATGGCCGGGCTGTTTATCAATACCGTTCCGGTGAGGGTGCGCGCAGCTGAGGATATGACGTTTGCATCGCTTGTTAAAGCAGTGCAAAAAGATTCACTCGCAGCGGAAGAGCATAGCTATTATCCGCTTTATGACATTCAAAACGAGAGCGGTCTGCAAAAAGATCTCTTGAACCATATCCTTGTCTTTGAAAATTATCCGGTTCAGATGCAGGCTGCGGTAAACGGCTGGCAGCAGACTGAAAGCCATGCGCTCTCTCTTGAAAACTTTTCGATGGCGGAAGAAACGAACTATGATCTCAACGTCGTCATCGTTCCGGGGGAAGAGTTTTATGTGAAATTCAGCTACAATGCTGACATTTATGATCGGGAGGACATGAAACGGATCAAAGGGCATATTCTTGAGGTCATCTCCTGTGTAACGGAGGATCCGGACAGGCTCTTATCAAGCATCAGTCTCGTGCCGCCGGAGGAAGAGGCCTTGATTCATTCGTTTAACGACACAAACCGTCCGTATCCTGAGACAACCGTTCACGGGCTTTTTGAAGAACAGGCTGCCAAAACGCCCGACCAGGAAGCGTTGAGATATAACGGGGTAAGCTGGAGCTATAAGAAATTAAATCAGCGGGCGAATCAGATTGCGCACGCGTTAAGGGAAAAAGGCGCCCGTCCCGATCAGATTACCGCTGTTATGCTGCGCCGATCGATGAATACGGTCGCCGCTCTGCTCGGAATTTGGAAATCGGGCAGCGCTTATATGCCGATTGATGTGGAATATCCGCCTGAACGGATCTCATTTTTGCTGAGAGACAGTGGAGCTTCACTGCTCTTGACTGAAAAAGACCTGCTTCCTCTCATTCCGCCGCATTTCAAGGGCAGCGTCGTCATCTTGGAGGAAACGGTTTCCCGGCAGACCGAGCCGCTTCCGCCGGTGTCCGGCAGCGGAAAGTGGGCGTATGTCATTTACACCTCGGGAACGACAGGCCGTCCGAAAGGTGTGCTTGTACAACACAAAGCGATCAGCAATACATTGCAATGGCGGCGTGAAGAATACGGCATGTCAGAAGGCGACATAGCGCTTCATCTTTTTTCATACGTATTTGACGGCTCTTTGACAAGTCTTTTCACTCCGCTGCTGTCCGGCGCTTGTGTACTGTTGACTGATGAAGACGATGCAAAAGACGTTCTTTCAATGAAACAGAAAATCGCCCGCCACGGGGTAAGCCATCTTCTGATCGTTCCGTCTCTGTATCGCGTCCTGCTTGATTCTCTGACAAAAAAAGATGCACAGACGCTTCGGGCGGTGACATTTGCCGGGGAAGCGGCAACCCCTGATATCGTGGAAGCGAGCCGGAATATATGCCCGAATGCCGAGCTGCTGAATGAATACGGCCCGACGGAGAACAGTGTGGCAGCGACGATCCTGCGCAATCTGCAAAAAAGCAGCCGGATTACGATCGGACGCCCGATCGCCAATACATCCGTCTATATCATGCACGGTGTCCAGCTGCAGCCGGTCGGAGCCGTCGGTGAACTGTGTATTTCAGGAAAAGGTCTTGCACACGGATATTTTCAGCAAAAAGAGCTGACGGACAAAGCCTTTACCCCTCATCCGTTTCGTGAAGGTGAACGGCTGTACAGAACGGGGGATGCAGCCCGGTTTTTACCGGACGGAACGATTGAATATATGGGACGTTTTGATGATCAGGTGAAAGTCAGAGGCTACAGAATAGAATTAGGAGAAATCGAAACGGCACTCAGAAGTCTGTCCGGGGTAAAAGAGGCGGCAGTTACCGTGCGCAAAACGGCGGACGGAGAACAGGAGCTTGCAGCTTATGTCGTACTGCAAAACGCGGGTGTGACATTTGATCCGCACGCCGAATTGGCCGGGACATTACCTGCTTATATGATACCGGGAAGCTTTACCAAACTGACGGAAATGCCGCTGTCTGCGAGCGGAAAACTTGATAGGGCCGCACTTCCTGAACCGGAAGAAGCTGAGAGAACCGGTGATTATCAAGCGCCCCGCACAATGCTTGAGACTGAGCTGCTGTCTATTTGGCAAGATGTGCTGAAACGGAACCGCATCAGTATGAGAGATGATTTCTTCCAAATCGGCGGACAGTCGCTGAAAGCTGCATCACTTGTTTCAAATATACATAAACGGCTGCAAATTGAACTTGCCGTCCGCCATGTCTTTGAACATCCGACCATTGAGAGCATGGCCCGCTTCCTTGAACAGAGGACAAGAGGAGAATATGCGGAAATCACGCCTGCAAAGACGAAGGACTTATACCCGTTATCTTTTGCTCAAAAAAGGCTTTATGCCCTTCACCAGCTTGCTTCAGACAGCACAGGCTATCATATGCCCGCTTGTCTGGAACTGAGCGGCAGGCTCAATCGGGACCGTCTGCAAGAAGCCTTTTCAGCGCTGCTGCAAAGGCATGAAGCGTTACGCACATCATTTGTGTTACGAAACGGGGAGCCGATGCAGCACATACATTCACATGCTGATCTCGAACTCACAGAGCTTCACATGCCGTCCGAGTCACTTCTTCACGAGACGATGGAAACTTTCGTTAAACCGTTTGACGTGGAAAAAGCGCCGCTTTTGAGGGTGACTTTAGCCAAAGTCAATGAAGACCGCCATTTTCTGCTGCTCGATATGCATCATCTTATCGCAGACGGTGTGTCAATGAGCGTTCTAATTCAGGAATTGACGGATTTGTACAGAGGGAAGGAATTGCGGCCGTTAAAACTGCAGTACAAAGATTTTTCCGTCTGGCAGCATGACCGGTCTGCCGCTGAAGAGTTCAAAAAACATGAGCGGTATTGGCTGGATGCGATTGGGGAAAACATTCCCGTTCTTGATCTTCCGCTGGATAAAAAGCGCCCGCAGCTTCCTGATTTCAGCGGATCAGCGGTCCGAACGCGTCTTCAAAAGGAAACGGCGGAGAATTTGCGCCGGCTCATGGATGAGACGGGTTCCACGCTGTATATGATTCTTTTGGCCGGCTATTCCCTGTTCCTGTCTAAATTGAGCGGACAGGAAGATGTTGTCGTCGGTTCACCTGCGGCAGGCAGAAGCCGCGCTGAGCTTGAAGGGGTTATCGGCATGTTTGTTAACACCGTGGCCATGAGAAGCAGGCCGGAAGGTGATAAGACATTCCGCGCTTATTTAGAAGAGGTGAAAATGCTCGCCCTCGGCGCAGCCGAACATCAGGAATTCCCGTTTGAAGAACTCGCCCAAAAGCTTGATACACACCGGGAAGTCAATCGCAATCCGCTGTTTGATGCCATGCTCGTTCTGCAAAACAGTGATGATTTCAAAGTGAATCTTCCGGGCTTATCCGTTTCTGCACATGCAGTGAAGCATGACATTTCAAAATTCGACTTGACGCTACATGCTGAGGAACGGCCGGATGGCGCCCTGGATTTTCATTTTGAATACAGTACCGCATTGTTTGAAAAAGAAACGATCGAACGGTGGGCCGGTCATTTTAAAGAGCTTTTAGGACAAATCGCGTCGGGTTACGATCGGAAGCTGTCTGACATTCATTTGCTGGACACAAACGAGCGGCAGCTGCTTCTGGAAGCTGATCATCAAACGGCTGAGTATCCGCGGCATGAAACGATCGTCAGTTTATTTGAAAAACAGGCGGAAAAAACGCCGGATCAAATCGCAGCCGTCATGGCCGATGAGCGTCTCACCTACCGCGAGCTCAATGAAAAGGCGGATCGAATCGCCGATATGCTCTCAGAAAACGGGCTCCGCTCCGGACAGATCGTCGGGATGATGACTGAACGATCTCCGGATATGCTGATTGGGATTCTCGGTATTTTAAAAGCGGGAGGGGCGTATCTGCCGATTGATCCTGAATATCCGGACGAGCGGATTTCATTTATGCTGACTGACAGCGGCGCGCGTGTTCTTTTGACGCAATCGGGTCTCGGGATTTCCGGAATGGACGGTATGCCGGTTTTATATATCGATAAGCCGGAATCTGTTTCAGCAGACAGTCCGAAAGAAACGATAACGCCTGAACAGCCGGCTTACGTGATTTACACATCGGGCACAACAGGGAAACCGAAAGGCGTGATGACGGAACACCGTAATGT
The DNA here is from genome assembly GCF_001553895.1 of Bacillus sp. SDLI1. Taxonomy (NCBI): domain Bacteria; kingdom Bacillati; phylum Bacillota; class Bacilli; order Caryophanales; family Bacillaceae; genus Bacillus; species Bacillus sp. SDLI1. The sequence goes on from NZ_CP013950.1 coordinate 241,130, forward strand.
CATCAGCCTTATCACACATAAAGGGCTGCCGTTTGATTTTGGGTCAGAAGACGTCTGGACGCTGTTTCATTCCTATTGCTTTGATTTTTCTGTTTGGGAAATATTCGGTGCGCTTTTATACGGCGGAAAAGTAGTCATCGTGCCGAAAGAAACAGCCCGTGATCCGCATTTGTACCGGCAGCTGCTGCTAAGTGAAGGCGTAACGGTGCTGAACCAAACGCCGACCGCTTTTTCCGGACTCATTCATGAAGAAGCCGGGCATACGGACAAGCTGAAGCTTCGATATGTCATTTTCGGCGGAGAAGCGCTTCAGCCCGGCATGCTGAAAAGCTGGAAAGAGAAGTACCCGGAGACGGAGCTTGTGAATATGTACGGCATTACGGAAACCACGGTTCACGTCACATACAAAAAACTGAATATGGAAGATATCGAGAGAAATAAAAGCAATATCGGAAGACCGCTGGAAACCCTTCATGCTTTTGTCATGGACGCCTATATGAATCCGCAGCCGATCGGAATTCCCGGTGAGCTTTATATCGGCGGAGAAGGCGTCGCGAGGGGATACGTAAATAGAGATGATTTGACTGCCTCCCGTTTCATCACGAATCCGCACGTTTCCGATATGCGGCTTTACCGGACGGGCGATATCGCCAAAAGGCTCTCAAATGGCGAGCTGGAGTATGTCGGGCGGAAAGATGCGCAAGTAAAAGTCAGAGGCCACAGAATTGAATTGGGAGAAATTAAATCAGCGCTGCAGAAGCTTTCTTTCGTGAAAGAGGCCGCCGTGATCACACGTGCTGATCAGCACGGTCAGCACTCCATTTACGCCTATGCCGTCTTACACGGAAACGAAAAGTTAAAAGAAGCAGAGGTTCAGGCCTCTCTCAGAGCTTTCCTGCCGGAATATATGATTCCCGCCCGCTTGATGCAGCTTAATGAACTGCCTCTGACGGCGAATGGAAAGCTGGATGAGAAGGCGCTCCCGCAGCCTGAATTAAATGAAAATCCCGGAGATGATATCAGCCTGAGGAATGAAACTGAAGAAATGATGGCTGACATTTGGGAGGAACTCTTAGGTGTTGAAGGCCTTGGCCCCAATGCTCATTTCTTCCATCTCGGCGGAGATTCGATTAAAGCGCTGCAAGTATGTGCGAGGCTGAAGCAGCAGGGCTACGAAACGACCGTCCGTGAGCTGTTTGAGCACCAGACACTGGGAGAGGTGTCGATGCGGCTCCGGAAAGTCCGCCGCGTCATTGATCAGGCTCCCGTCACCGGAGAAGTGCCGTTGACGCCGATCCAGCACTGGTTCTTGTCACAATCATTGCCGCATGATCATTTTAATCAGACCGTTATGCTCCGCAGTGCGGACAGAATCAATGAATCCGCAATGAGAAAAGCGCTGGCACAGCTCGCGGTTCATCATGACGCATTACGGATGATATGCGGCACGCAAAATGGATCGGTGATGCAATATAACAGAGCTGAGAACCTTTCTGAAGAAGAACTCTTTACGTTTGAAACGCTTGACGTGAGAGGGACAGGGTCATTACAAGAGGAGCACGCCGCAATTGAACAGGCGGCCGCCCGTATTCAAACTTCCATCAGGCTGGAAACGGGTCCGCTCATAGCTGTCGGTTTATTTCACGCCGCTGATGGCGATCATCTGCTGCTTTCCATTCATCACCTTGTCATTGACGGAGTATCATGGCGGATTTTATTTGAAGATCTCACCGCGTGTTACAGGCAGGCGCTTGTTGGAAAAGAAGCCGTTCTTCCGGCGAAAACTGATTCCTATCAGACTTATGCAAAGCAAATTTCTGATTATGCAAAAAGCCGCCGGCTTCTGCAGGAAGCAGATTACTGGTCTGAAAGAGAAGAAGCGGCGGTCAAACCGCTTCCGAAAGATGCCCGCATCTCTTCCAATCTCCTTAAAGATACAGATGTGATGACCATTACATTGACAAAACAGGAGACTGAGCAGCTGTTAACGGAGGCAAACAGGGCATACACAACGGAGACAGGTGAATTATTGCTTGCAGCGTTAAGCCTTGCGCTGAACAGATGGACTGGAAATGAGACATTCAAAATCAGCATGGAAGGCCACGGAAGGGAAGAGCATCTGGAGCATCTTGATATCAGCAGAACCATCGGGTGGTTTACGTCAATTTATCCGGTATTGGTTGACGCAAGTTTTCAAGATCAGGCTGATGACGGCGGGCGTCTCGGTTATCACATTAAGCGGACAAAAGACATGATGCGCCGCATTCCGCATAAAGGAGCGGGATACGGGGTGCTGAAATATATAAGCAAATTCTGGGGAGAGGCTGAATCTGATTCTCCTGAAATCAGTTTTAACTATTTGGGGCAGTTTGACCGGGAGATCCGTTCAACCGGCTTCGATGTTTCTCCCGTAAAAGCGGGAAATGAAGTCAGCCCAGACTGGGAACGTCCGTACACACTTGATATCAGCGGCTCCGTATCATCGGAATGTCTCAGCTTGAATATGGTGTACAACCGTTTTCAGTACCAAAAAGAAACGATTGAAGTTTTGACGAGGCATTTTCATACCTTTCTCAAGCAGATCATCGCGCATTGCACAGGCAAAGAGGAGCGTGAATGGAGCGCTGCTGATTTCAGTGATGAAGAGTTAACGCTGGAAGATCTGAGTGACATTATGGGAGCCGTCAACAAACTATAGAAAAGGAGAGGCGCAATGGGGCAGCAACCGGAAATACAAGATATATATCCTTTATCTTTTATGCAGGAGGGCATGCTTTTTCATTCTCTTTTGGATCATGACTCAAGAGCCTACTTCGAACAAGCAGTGTTTACGATCAGCGGACAGCTTGACCGGGAACGATTCCAAAAAAGTATAGATGCTGTTTTTGAACGATACGATATTTTCCGTACGACGTTTATTCATAAGAATGTGGCGAAGCCCCGCCAAGTCGTGTTAAAAAACAGGCCGAGCCGCGTTCAGTTTCATGATATTTCTCATTTGGATGAAAAAGCGCAAGACATGTATGCCGACCGGTTCGGTAAAGAAGACAAAGATAAAGGCTTTGATTTGCAATCAGACCCTCTCATGAGAGTCTCCATTCTGAAAAAAGCGCCCGAACGCTATGTTTGTATTTGGAGCCACCATCATATCGTCATGGACGGCTGGTGCTTCGGAATTGTCATGAAGGAATTTCTGATGATCTATCAATCTCTCGGAGACGGGCGGCTCCCGTCTCTCGAGCCTGTTCAGCCATATGGAAAGTATATTAAATGGCTCATGAAGCAAGATCGTAAAGAAGCCGAGTCATTTTGGAAAACGAGACTTGCCGATCTTGAGCAAACGGCGTCTCTTCCGAAAAAATCCGCGGAACCAAACGGCGAGCTTGAGCAGGCTGTTTTCACTATTTCTGAAGAGCAGACAAATGAGCTGAAGAACATTGCGGCAAGGGCGGGGGCAACGCTGAATACGGTGTTTCAGGCACTGTGGGGCATTTTGCTGCAGCGAGTCAGCCGCTGCGAAGACGCCGTTTTCGGTTCTGTCGTTTCCGGCCGGCCGTCGGATCTGGCGGGCGTAGAAAAAATGGTAGGACTGTTTATCAATACGATTCCCGTGCGGGTAAAAAGCGGTTCGTTTTCCTTCCTGGAGCTCGTCAGACATTTGCAGCAGGAGACGCTGCAAGCAGAAGCGTACAGCTATTATCCGCTGTATGACATTCAGGCGCAAAGCCCTCTGAAGCAGGCGTTGTTTGACCATATTATCGTGTTTGAAAATGTGCCGGCCCAGCGTGAAATTGAAAATGTGAGTCAGGCCGGTTCATTTGATTTTGCGGTAGAGGATTTCACGATGGAGGAAGTCACAAACTACGGATGCAGCGTAAAAGTGATTCCGGGAAGTTCTCTTTATATCCGCTTAAACTTTGATACCGGTATATACGATCGTGTTTTTATGAAGAAGATTGAAACCTTTTTACGGCATATGATGAAATCAGTCATTTCCGATCCTGAAATGAGCGCCTCCGAGATCGCATTGCTGGATGCGTGTGAAGCCAGAAATATGCTGGATGCGTTTAACCGTACAGAAGCGGCTGAACCGCCGGCCCCGACGCTGCACGGGCTGTTTACCCGCCGCGCCGCGCTTTCTCCGCACCGTCCGGCGCTTCGTTTCCCAGACGGTATGCTGACGTACGCCGAGCTTGACCGGTATACAGACAGGCTCGCTGTTCGGCTCCGCCAAAAAGGCGTCCGCAAAGAAAGCAAGGTCGGCGTGCTCGCTGAACGCTCGCCGGAGATGGTGATTTCAGTGCTTGCCGTGTTAAAAGCGGGCGGCGCCTACGTGCCGCTTGACCCGGAATATCCTGAGGACAGGCTTCGCTATATGCTCAAAGACAGCGGCGCCTGTCTCCTGCTTCAACAGTCGGGATTATCCGTTCCCGGTTTTTCCGGCGAGACGCTAGAAGTGTCTCTTTCTGCCCTTACAGGTGAGACGGAGACAGGGGCTGTCTCTGAAGAAGCGGATGCCGATTCGCTCGCTTATATTATTTACACGTCCGGTTCGACGGGAACACCGAAGGGGGTGGCTGTTGAACACCGTCAGGCCGCCGCCTTTTTATCCGGGATGCAAGGGCAGTTTCCGTTAACGGAAGAGGATATAATCGTGCTGAAATCATCCTTTTCCTTCGACGCTTCCATCTGGCAATTGTTTTGGTGGACGATGTCAGGCGCCTCCGTGTATCTGCTTCCGGCCGGATGGGAGAAAGATCCCGCGCGGATGATCGAAGCGTTTGCCTCGGAAAAGGTGACGACCGCGCATTTTATTCCGGCGATGGTCAACAGCTTTTTAGACGCGCTGGAAACAGAGCCTGAGGAAACAAGAATCCGCCTTGGCAAAACCTTGACACGCGTGTTTGCCGGAGGGGAAGCTCTTTCGCCGCTTACGGCTGCCCGGTTTGCTGATCTTCTGCCGGAGACCGTGCTCATCCACGGTTACGGGCCGACAGAAGCGACGGTTGATGCAGCGTTTTACGTCTGTGACCGAAAACGGGACAGCGGACGGACAAGGCTTCCGATCGGAAAACCCGTTCCGGGTGCCCGTCTTTATGTGTTAGACGGCGGGGGAACCGTTCAGCCTGCGGGCGTTGCCGGAGAGCTGTACATCGCGGGGACAGGGGTGGCCCGGGGCTATTTGAACCGTCCTGAACTGACGGCAGAACGTTTTCTCGATGATCCGTTTTATCCGGGAGAACGCATGTATCAGACGGGCGATATCGCACGCTGGACAGAAGACGGGCTTGTCGAATGGCTCGGCCGTTCAGACGGACAGGTGAAAGTCCGCGGCTACCGGATCGAACCGGGGGAAATCGAAGCGGCGATCCGGCGCATTGACGGCATTCGTGAGGCGGCGGTCACCGCCCGGACCGAACACGGCGAAACCGCGCTTTACGCCTATATCGAAGGACGGGAAAGCGATGACGTGCGGGCAGAACTTGCGAAACGCCTTCCGGCCTACATGATGCCGGCTCAGTTTATTGAGATGAGCGAGTGGCCGGTCACACCGAGCGGAAAGCTTGACCGCCGCGCGCTGCCGGCTCCTGACGGAGCGGCAGGCAGACAGGCGTACACCGCACCGCGGAACGTCACGGAAATGAAGCTTTGCGCCCTTTGGGAAGAAGTGCTGAAAAACGGCCCCGTCGGCATCCGGGATCACTTTTTTGAGCGGGGCGGCCATTCGTTAAAAGCGACGGCTCTCGTCTCCCGCATCGCCAAAGAGTTCGGCGTTCAGGTGCCGTTACAGGACATCTTCGCCCGGCCGACGGTGGAAGAGCTCGCTAAGGTCATTCAGGACCTCGAAGAGAGCCCGTATGAAGCGATTCAGCCGGCGAAAACACAAGACACTTATCCGGTGTCTTCAGCGCAGAAACGGATGTATGTGCTCCAGCAGCTTGAAGACGGCGGTGTCGGCTACAATATGCCGGCAGTGCTGGAACTGACGGGGCCGCTTGACCGCGGCCGGCTGGAGGAGACGTTCCGGCAGCTTGTGGAGCGGCACGAGTCGCTCAGAACGTCCTTTGAAACGGGGCCTGACGGCGAACCGGTGCAGCGCATCCATGACAGCGTGCCGATTCAGCTGGATGAAGCCGAGTCAGCAGACGCGTTCGTCCGGCCGTTTTGTCTGGAGGAAGGGCCGCTCTTCCGGGCGGCCCTTGTGAAAGAATCGGATGAACGCCATCTTTTATTAACGGATATGCATCACATTATTTCCGATGGTGTGTCCGTCAACACCTTGATTAAAGAATTCGGCGAGCTGTACGCCGGCCGCCCGCTTGCACCGATGCGTCTTCAATATAAAGACTATGCCGTCTGGCAGCGGTCGTTTCAGGAGAAGGAAGGATATCAGAAGCAGGAAGCCTACTGGCTGAAGCGGCTTGAAGGCGAGCTTCCGGTGCTTGAGCTTCCGGCTGACAAGCCCCGTCCGGCTGTCAGAAGCTTTGCGGGCGGGAACGTATCGTGCACGCTTGACGCTGAAACGGCATCTGGTCTTCACCGCATCGCCCGCGATCACGGCTCCACTTTGTACATGGTGCTTCTCGCCGCGTACAATACGCTGCTCGCACGCCTGAGCGGACAGGAAGACATTATCGTCGGCTCGCCGATTGCCGGGCGCCCGCATAAAGACCTTGAACCGATTCTCGGAATGTTCGTCAACACGCTCGCCATCAGAACGGAGCCGAAGGGGGACAAACGGTTTACCGATTACTTGGCGGAAGTCCGTCAGGCCGCACTGGAAGCGTATGAGCATCAGGACTATCCGTTTGAAGAGCTTGTGGAACGGCTCGGTGTGCAGCGGGACACAAGCCGCAATCCGCTGTTTGACGTGATGTTTGTGCTCCAGAATATGGAGCGTGAATCCTTGGTTTTAAATGAGCTGCATTTGACTCAAGCTGCGGATACCGGCCATAAAACAGCAAAATTTGATGCCACGCTTTATGCGGCAGAAGGGTCTGACGGCACCATCAGCTTTGATTTTGAATTCAATGCAGATATCTATCAAAAACAGACAATCGAAAAATGGCTTTCTTATTTTACCCGTATTCTTACGAAAGTGATTGAAGACCAAACAATACCGCTTGGTGACATTCACGTGCTGGATGATGCTGAAACAAATCGCGTCATTTATCAATTTAATCAGACGAAAAGCGATTATCCCAAACACGAAACCATCAGCCGTTTATTTGAGCGGCAGGCGGAAGAAACCCCTGATGCCCAGGCTGTTGTATATCGCGGACAAACCTTGACATACAGAGAGCTGAACGAACGGGCTAACAGAATTGCTGCGGCGCTCCGATCAAATGGCGCCGGTCCGGAAAGTGTGGTCGCACTATTAACCGGCCGCACAACAGAGCTTGTTTCCGGCATTCTTGGAATATTAAAAGCGGGGGGCGCCTACTTGCCTATCGCTGACGATGTGCCGCGGGAACGGGCTGAATGGATGCTTAAAGACTGCAAAGCTGATATTCTCCTTCAATCTGATAAAGTTGACGGTCTGCCGCTTTCAGGAAAACGTTTATTCATAGAGGATATTCAAACAAAGGCCGGCTTGAGTTCGGAAAATCCCGAACCGCTCGGCGGACCCGAATCATTGGCCTACATGATTTATACATCCGGGTCAACAGGCGCGCCAAAAGGCGTCATGGTTGAACAGCGAAGCGTGATCCGCCTTGTGAAAAACAGCAATTATATTGATTTCACGCCGAAAGACAGACTGTTGTTTACTTCATCATTAGGATTTGACGTCACGACATTTGAGATATTCGGCCCGCTTTTAAACGGTGCTTCTCTATATGTAAGTGACCAGGAAACCTATCTCGATTCTGATGTTTTGGATGCATTTATACAGCAAAACGGTATAACGACACTTTGGCTTACATCGTCTCTGTTTAACCATTTATCCGAACAAAATGAACATGTGTTTTCGGGATTATCACGATTGATTATCGGCGGAGAAGCACTGTCCCCAAGCCATGTCAACCGGGTTCGTGGAGCACTGCCGCATCTTGCAGTATGGAATGGATACGGGCCGACTGAAAATACAACGTTCTCGACATGCTTTTTGATTGAACAATCATACGATCATTCGATCCCGATCGGGCGCCCTGTCGGAAATTCAACCGCGTATATCATAAACGGCAGGGGAACACCTCAGCCGATCGGCGTCATCGGCGAATTATGCACGGGCGGAGACGGTGTGGCGAGAGGATATTTCGGACGTCCTGAGCTGACGGAAGAAAAATTTGTCCCTAATCCATTTGTTCCCGGAGAACGAATGTACCGCACCGGAGATTTAGCCCGCTGGCTGCCGGACGGAACGATCGAGTATGCCGGACGGATGGATGATCAAGTGAAAATCCGCGGTTATCGGGTGGAGCTGGGAGAGATCGAGGCCGCTCTGAGGAGCTTGGACGGCGTGAAAGAAGCCGCAGTGTCAGTCAGAACCGGACAGTCCGGCAATAAAGAACTGATCGCATACATGAGCCTGCAGGCGGACATGAACATAGAAACAGTGCGTTCTTTACTTTCTCAGCGCCTGCCGAATTACATGGTTCCGTCCTATATGATGGAGCTTGAGAGGCTGCCGCTTACGCCGAACGGTAAATTGGATCGGAAAAATCTGCCCGAACCGGAGCTCGCGCTTCAAACCGTATACACAGCTCCCCGCACTGAGCTTGAAGAACAGCTTTCCGTGATCTGGCAGGAAGTGCTCGGCGCAAAGCAAGTCGGAATTGAAGACTCATTTTTTGAATTGGGCGGCGATTCAATCAAAGCGCTGCAAGTTTCCGCGCGGCTCGGACGCTATGGGTGGAAAATGGCGGCAAGTGACTTGTTCCGCCATCCGACCATTAAGGAACTCGCGCCTCTTATCCGGAAAGCGGAAAGAGTCATCGATCAGCGGCCGGTTGAAGGGGATATTCCTTGGACCCCCGTTCAGCACTGGTTTTTATCACAGCGGATGGAAAACAGAAATCATTTCAATCAGTCCGTCATGATGTTCAGCTCGGACGCTTTGCGTAAACAGCCGCTCAAAGAAGCTTTGCAGCATCTCGTCATTCATCATGATGCACTCCGGATCACCGCCAGTGCAGAAAACGGAAGTCACAGACAAATCAATCACGGCATCCAAAAAGATGAACTGTACAGCTTGGATATATGGGATCTGTCTGAAACGGATTCACGGGAAAGAGAAATAGAAACTGAAGTGGCTGCACTCCAACAGCGGATGGATATTGAAAAAGGGCCGTTATTAAAAGCCGGCTGGTTCAAAACCCGGTCTGGGGATTATTTATTCATTACCATCCATCACTTGGCGGTTGACGGAGTGTCATGGCGTATTTTGCTGGAGGATTTATCAGCCGCTTACACTCAAGCTGTAAAAGGTCAGCCGGTTCAGCTTCCGCCAAAGACTGATTCCTTTAAGCAGTACGCAGAAAGGCTTTCCGAATACGCGAAAAGCAGCAAGCTGATGCGAGAAGAAGACGATTGGCGTTTTATTGAAGAAGAAACCGCCGCCGCACTTCCTTATGAAAAACCGCTGCATCAGACGGGAGCCGACAGTATTCGGCAAACGGTAAGCTTTACGCTTTCAGAAGAAGAAACGTCCGTTTTGCTGCAGCAGGTCAACCGGGCCTACCATACCGATACGCAGGATATTCTTCTGACTGCGGCAGCCTTGGCTTTACGGGACTGGACAGGAGGCAGACTCCGCATCGCGATGGAAGGGCACGGAAGAGAGCATATCATGCCGGAGCTTGACATCAGCCGCACCGTAGGCTGGTTTACTTCCATGTATCCGGTGCTCATTGACTTGAATACAGCCGGTTCAGAACTTGGGACGGCGGTAAAAACAGTAAAAGACACACTCGGAAGAATACCGGATAAAGGAATAGGCTACGGCATTTTAAAATATATGACACCGCCCGAGCAAAAAACAATTCGGTTCGGACAAGCGCCTGAAATCAGCTTTAACTATTTAGGGCAATTCAATGATACGGAAGATCAGCACACGTTCAGTTTATCCGGTCTTGCGAGCGGGCACGACATTACGCCGACATGGCAGCGGGAACAAGCGGTGGAAATGAGCGCGATGGCTGCACAGCACAAGCTTCACTTCAGTTTGAGCTATCCGCCGAGCCGCTTTCGCAAAGAAACGATGGAACAGCTGCTGCAAACCTTACAACAATATTTGCGTGGAATTATGGCGCACTGCACCGGCAAAGAAGAATCAGAAAAAACCGTTAGTGATTTTAGCAGCAAAACGTTAACATCTGATGATTTGGACAGCATAGCGAGTTTTGTCGAAGAACTGTAGAAAAAGGCGACGGGGAGATCATAACATGACAAAAAAGAATGCAATTCAGGATATTTATCCGCTGTCTTATATGCAGGAAGGAATGCTTTTTCATTCCCTCCTGCAAAAGGAATCACAGGCTTACGCCGAACAGGCCTCCTTTTCAATCACGGGGAAGGTTGACACCCGCGTGTTTGAAGAGAGCGTCCATGTTCTTTTCGAAAGACATGATATTTTCAGAACGATCTTTATCAGCCAGAACGTGTCCGTTCCGCAGCAGGTCGTATTAAAAGAGCGGAACGTCAGCATCATTGAGGAAAACCTCACCAATTTAAACAAGGCTGATCAAACCAAGTATATCGAAGAAGCCAAACGAAGAGATCGTGAGAAAGGATTTCATCTGCAAAAGGACATGCTGATGCGGGTGACGCTGCTGCAAACCGGAGAACGTGAATACACGTGCATATGGAGCTTCCATCACATCATTATGGATGGCTGGTGTCTCGGAATCGTGCTGAAAGAGTTCTTCCAGATATACGCCTCGCGGCTCCGCCGAACACCGTTAACGCTTGAGCCCGCTGTGCCGTACGGGACCTATATCAAGTGGCTGATGGAGCAAGATAAAGAAAAAGCAGCTTCGTACTGGGAGCGATACCTTGAAGGCTTTGAGCAGCAGACTGTTCTGCCGAAACAGAAAAAAGCCGGCGGCAGCAGACAGGAGGAAGTGACGTTTTCCTTTTCAAAAAGGGACACAGCCAAGCTGAAAGAGCTGGCCGTGAAAGAAGAGGTCACACTGAGCACCATTTTCCACACGCTCTGGGGCATTTTGCTCCAGGCGTACAATCAGACAGAGGATGCGGTTTTTGGTTCTGTCATTTCCGGAAGGCCGTCTGAAATCGAAGGCATCGAGCGAATGATCGGCCTGTTCATTAACACCGTCCCTGTCCGGATCAGCGGAGCGGACATCCCGTTTCAAAAACTGATCAAAAACGTACAAAAGGATGTTTTGAAAGGGCAGGCGTACAGCTACCATCCGCTTTATGACATACAAGCGAATTCACAAGTAAAACAAGGCTTAATTGACCATATTCTCGTCTTTGAGAATTATCCGGTTGAACAAGAGCTTGACGTGCTGAACAGCGAGGGAGATACGAAAGATCTTTTCCGCATCCATGATTTCAGCATGGAAGACGAAACCAATTACAGTTTTTATCTAATGGTGGCGCCGGGTGACGAGATTCATTTGAAAATGAGATACGATTCAAGCGTGTATGACCGCCAATTTATCGAAAATATCAAAGGTCATTTGACACATATCGTTTCCCAGATTCTCGACAAACCTGATATTACGCCGGATAACCTTGTAATCATAACTCCTGAGGAAAAAGAGCAGCTTCTTGCTCCAATTTCTGAAGAAACCGAAAAGCCTGAATATGACACGATTCATGCGATGTTTGAACGGCAGGCCGCACAAACGCCGGATCAAATCGCGATCAAGTATGAAGGCGAGTCAGTGACGTACAAAGAGCTGAACGAATCGGCTAATAAGCTGGCCCGTCTGCTGCAAAATCGCGGATTAAAGCGGGAGGAGCCGGTAGGCGTCATGCTCGGCCGTTCCCCTTCTTTAGCGGCGGCCGTTCTCGGTCTTTTAAAAGCGGGCGGCGCCTTTGTCCCGATAGATCCCGGCAGTCCAAAGGAGCGTATCCGCTATATCATTGAAAACAGCGGCTGCGTCCATGTTGTAACAGAGCGGCATCAGTCAGTTCCCGCAGAACAAATGCTGCAAGTTACATACATAGAAGAAGCCGGGACAGAAGCGGACGGAAGCAATGTGCAATCCATTAATACAGCGGACGATCTGCTTTATATGATTTATACATCCGGAACGACAGGGAAACCGAAGGGTGTGCTGCTTGAACATAAAAATATGGCCAACCTGCTTTCTCACCAGTTGACGAACACAGACATTGATTTTTGCACCAATGTGCTGCAGTACGCATCTGTGGCATTTGACGTCTGCTACCAGGAGTTATTTTCAGTATTCTTGAGCGGCGGCACTCTTTGTATCGTGCCGGAATCAATCAAACGAGATGTTTCTCAGTTGTATTCGTTTATCGATCAGCATAAAGCAGAAGTGGTATTTTTCCCGACTGCCTTTGTCAAAATGCTTTTCAATGAAGAAGATTATGCACAGTCTTTTCCCCGCTGTGTGAAGCATGTCATTACGGCCGGAGAGCAGCTGACCGTCTCGCGGTTGTTCAGGCAGACGCTCCGTTTACACGGTATGCATTTGCATAATCATTACGGCCCGTCAGAAACCCATGTGGTTTCAACGTATACGATTTCTGCGGGAGATGACATACCTGAACATCCGCCGATCGGGAAACCGATCCATCATAACAAGATGTATATTCTCAGCCAAAACAGACAGCTTCAGCCTCTCGGAATTGCGGGAGAATTGTATATTTCCGGAGCGAATACAGGAAGAGGCTATGTGAACAATCCGGCGCTCACCGAAGAGAAATTTTTGCCGGATCCGTTCAGAAAGGGCGCCGTCATGTACCGGACCGGAGATTTGGCAAGACTGCGTGCGGACGGTCAAATTGAATACATCGGCCGGACAGATGATCAAGTGAAGATCAGAGGGTACCGGATTGAACCGAAAGAAATTGAAACCGTCCTGGCAAATCATCATGCCGTGAAAGAAGCTGCCGTACTGATTCAAACGAATGAGTCGGGCGAAAATGAATTATGCGCCTACTGCAGCGTCTCACAAGCGACAGATCCTTCTCAGCTGCGGAGCGATTTGGCGAAAGAACTGCCTGATTATATGATTCCGGTTAAATGGGCTTTTGTTGACACGATTCCGCTCACTGCAAACGGAAAAGTCGACCAGCGTGCCCTTCCGGAAGCTTCGGGGTACGCCGCAGGCCGTCAATACACGGCTCCCCGGAATGTGACGGAGCTGAAACTTACCCGGATATGGGAAGAAGTGCTTCAGAGCGGCCCGATCGGTGTTCACGATCACTTTTTCGAGCTTGGCGGCCATTCATTAAAGGCGACGGCGCTCGTGGCAAAAATAGCCAAAGAGTGCAGCGTGCAAATTCCGCTGAGCGATGTCTTCAGCCATCCGACCGTAGAAGAACTCGCCAATATCATCAGCGAAGCAGAAGAGAATCCGTTCGCATCTATAGAAAAAACAGAAACGAAAGAAACCTATCCTGTCTCATCCGCACAAAAACGGATGTACGTCCTTCACCAGCTTGAAAATGGAGGGGTCAGCTATAACATTCCAGCCGTTTTAGAGGTGAAGGGGCCGTTTGACCGAGACAGGATGGAAGCCGTGTTCAAGGAACTGATCCGGCGGCATGAACCGCTCAGAACGTCCTTTGAAGAAAAAAACGGCCTGCCTGTGCAGAGGATTCATGATGACGTGCCGTTTGCATTTACAAAAGAACAATCAGCCGAAGCGTTTATCCGGCCGTTCGACCTCGGCAAAGTACCTCTTTTCCGGGCCGGATTTGTCCGAATTGAAAAAGACCGGCACCTGCTTTTAGCTGACATGCATCATATTATTTCAGACGGCGTATCCGTCAATCTTTTGATACGTGAATTCAGTGAACTGTATGCTGGGAGAAGTCTGCCTCCGTTACGGATTCAATACAAAGATTATGCCGTTTGGCAGCAATCATTTATGGCCGGCGCCGCATACAAAAAACAAGAGGAGTACTGGCTGAACCGTCTTGCCGGGGTGCTTCCCGTACTTGAATTGCCGGCTGATAAGCCGCGTCCGCCAGTGCGGAGCTTTTCCGGTGACCGGGTGTCATTTGTCATCAGCGAAAAACATACAGCACAGTTGAAAAAGCTGGCGAAAGAAAACAAATGCACACTGTATATGACACTGCTCGGTGTGTACACCGTTCTGTTAGCCCGTTTAAGCGGACAGGAAGATATGATTGTCGGGTCTCCGATTGCGGGAAGGCCTCATGCCGATCTTGATAGCGTTCTGGGCATGTTTGTCAATACGCTTCCTTTCAGGACGCGTCCCGAAGGAAGCATGACATTTAAAGATTATTTACAGGAGATTCGCCAAACGGCGCTTGAGGCCTACGAACATCAGGATTATCCGTTGGAGGAACTCGTCGATAAGCTCGGTGTGCCGCGGGATATGTCCCGAAATCCGCTGTTCGATACAACATTTGCGCTGCAGAACATGGAACAGCAAAAGCTTAGGGCAGACGGGCTTGAACTGCAGCCGGCAGACATCAGCCTGCCGATTTCTAAATTTGATATGTCGCTGTACATCTCGGAAAACGCTGGTGAATTGTACTGCCAGTTTGAATACAGTACTGATTTGTTTGAGAGAAAAACGATTCAAAAATGGGCGGGATTTTTTGCGACACTTTCCGAAAACGCCGCTGCTGATCCGGGATTGGAATTAGACGATATTTCCGTCTTATCAGAAAAAGAAGAAATGTCCCTGCTTCACGATTTCAGCCCCTTGCAGAAAACAGCGTTTCCGCTTGAGCAGCCTCTTCATGCTCTGCTGGAACAGCGGGCGGAGAAAACGCCGGACCGTCCGGCAATTTTAACTGACGACATTTCGATTACGTATCAAGAGCTGAACGAAAGGGCAAATGAGCTTGCGCACCAGCTGATAAAGCGGGGGATAAGGCTGGAGGATAAAACCGCCATCATGGGCCGGCGTTCTCCTGACATGCTGATCGGCATTTACGCCATCTTAAAAGCAGGCGGTGCATATCTGCCGATTGATCCAGATTACCCGAAAGAGCGGATTCGCTTTTTACTGAAAGACAGCGGCGTAAGGTTTTTACTTGCGGAACCGGAACTTTCGGCCGCAGATCTTTTTGATGGAGAGATCATATCGCTGAAAAGCGGGCAAACAGGAAACCCGGAAGCCGCGGCCAACCCGAATGTTCCCGTAAAATCCGATTCATTGGCTTATATTATCTACACATCCGGTTCTACCGGACGCCCAAAAGGCGTGCAGGTTGAACATCAGTCAGCCGTAAACTTTTTATACTCGCTGCAAACGCGTTATGGATTAAGTGATTCTGACATCATTTTGCATAAAACATCATACTCTTTCGATGCTTCGATTTGGGAGCTGTTTTGGTGGCCGATCGCGGGAGCTTCTGTTTTCCTTCTTCCGCAAGGCGGCGAGAAAGACCCTGAAATAATACTGAACGCACTGGAGAATAACCGCATAACGGCGGCCCATTTTGTGCCTTCTATGCTTCATGCGTTCTTGGAATATATAAATTCCAGAAAACAGTCCGTCAAAAAGACCAGCTTAAAAAGGATTTTTGCCGGCGGCGAACAATTGGGCCCACACCTGGTTTCCCGTTTTTATGACCTTCTGCCGAAAACGGAATTGACAAATTCCTACGGACCGACAGAAGCGACTGTGGAAGCCTCGTACTTTGATTTACGGCGAGGAAGTGAATTTCACAATGTTCCGATCGGCATTTCAGGACATAACATGCGGCTGTATATTTTAAATCAAAAGAAACGGCTTCTCCCGCCGGGATGTATCGGAGAACTGCACATCGCGGGGACAGGGGTGGCCCGGGGCTATTTGAACCGGCCTGAGCTGACGGTTGAACGTTTTCTCGATGATCCGTTTTATCCGGGAGAGCGCATGTATCAGACGGGCGATATCGCACGCTGGACAGAAGACGGGCTTGTCGAATGGCTCGGCCGTTCAGACGGACAGGTGAAAGTCCGCGGCTACCGGATTGAACCGGGGGAAATCGAAGCGGCGATCCGGCGCATTGACGGCATTCGTGAGGCGGCGGTCACCGCCCGGACCGAACACGGCGAGACCGCGCTTTACGCCTATATCGAAGGACGGGGAAGCGATGACGTGCGGGCGGAGCTTGCGACACGCCTTCCGGCCTACATGATGCCGGCTCAGTTTATAGAGATGAGAGAGTGGCCGGTCACACCGAGCGGAAAGCTTGACCGCCGCGCGCTGCCGGCTCCTGACGGAGCGGCAGGCAGACAGGCGTACACCGCACCGCGGAACGTCACGGAAATGAAGCTTTGCGCCCTTTGGGAAGAGGTGCTGAAAAACGGCCCCGTCGGCATCCGGGACCACTTTTTCGAGCGGGGCGGCCATTCGTTAAAAGCGACGGCTCTCGTCTCCCGCATCGCCAAAGAGTTCGGCGTTCAGGTGCCGTTACAGGACATCTTCGCCCGGCCGACGGTGGAAGAGCTCGCATCGGTCATTCAGGACCTCGAAGAGAGCCCGTATGAAGCGATTCAGCCGGCGAAAACACAGGATACTTATCCGGTGTCTTCAGCGCAGAAACGGATGTATGTGCTCCAGCAGCTTGAAGACGGCGGTGTCGGCTACAATATGCCGGCTGTGCTGGAACTGACGGGCCCGCTTGACCGCGGCCGGCTGGAGGAGACGTTCCGGCAGCTTGTGGAGCGGCACGAATCGCTTAGAACGTCCTTTGAAACGGGGCCTGACGGCGAACCGGTGCAGCGCATCCATGACAGCGTGCCGTTTCAGCTGGATGAAGCCGAGTCAGCAGACGCATTTGTCCGGCCGTTTTGTCTGGATGAAGTGCCGCTCTTTCGCGCGGCCCTCGTGAAAGAATCGGATGAACGCCATCTTTTATTAACGGATATGCATCACATTATTTCCGACGGTGTGTCCGTCAACACCTTGATTAAAGAATTCGGAGAGCTGTATGCAGGGCGCCCGCTTGCGCCGATGCGTCTTCAATATAAAGACTATGCCGTCTGGCAGCGGTCGTTTCAGGAGAAGGAAGGATATCAGAAGCAGGAAGCCTACTGGCTGAAGCGGCTTGAAGGAGAGCTTCCGGTGCTTGAGCTTCCGGCTGATAAGCCTCGTCCGGCCGTCAGAAGCTTTGCGGGCGGCAACGTATCGTGCACGCTAGACGCTGAAACGGCATCCGGCCTTCACCGCATCGCCCGCGATCACGGCTCCACTTTGTACATGGTGCTTCTCGCCGCGTACAATACGCTGCTCGCGCGGTTGAGCGGACAGGAAGACATTATCGTCGGTTCGCCGATTGCCGGGCGCCCGCATAAAGACCTTGAACCGATTCTGGGGATGTTCGTCAATACACTCGCCATCAGAACGGAGCCGAAGGGGGACAAACGGTTTACCGATTACTTGGCGGAAGTCCGCCAGGCCGCACTGGAAGCGTATGAGCATCAGGACTATCCGTTTGAAGAGCTTGTGGAACGGCTCGGCGTGCAGCGGGACACAAGCCGCAATCCGCTGTTTGATGCGATGCTTGTCGTACAAAATATGGAGCATGAGGAATTGCTTCTGGACGGTTTGCATATTCAGCCTGCGGACATGTCCCGTCCGGTTTCCAAATTTGATTTCACTTTGCAGGCTTCTGAAGGCGGGGGACAGATACATTTTCTGTTTGAATATGCCGCGGCTTTATTCCGGAAAGAAACGATGGAACGCTGGGCTTCCCACTTTTTGACGATGCTTGAACACATTGTCCGTGAACCGGAATCCTCTTTACGGGAGATCAATATGCTGACAGAACCGGAACGAAACCGGATTCTTGCGGATTTTAACGGCATGACGGATAAACAGCTGCCGGAAAAAACAGTTCATGAACTGTTCATCACCCAGGCACAAAAAACACCTGATGCTGCGGCCCTTATCAGCAGGGAAACATTGGTCACATATAAAGATTTAGATGAATGGTCGAATAAAATCGCCAGAGCTCTGCAAAAACGGCAGATCGGACCTGATGCAGCCGTCGGCATTGTGATACCAAGATCGCCGGAACAAGCAGCGGCAGTCTTCGGAGTTTGGAAAGCCGGAGGCGCCTACGTCCCGATAGATCCTGAATATCCGGAGGAACGGAAGCAATATATCACCTCAGACAGCGGCGCAGCGATTCTTCTTACCGTACGGGGCGCGATAGATCAAGTGCCTGATCGTTTTAAAGGTGAAGTACTCGCATTGGAAGATATACAAGAACAGGACGCTTCACCGGTTCAGTCACTATCGGCGCCGGAGGATTTGGCTTACATCATTTATACGTCAGGGACGACAGGCAGGCCGAAAGGGGTTATGGTCGAACATCGATCCGTCAGCCAGACCCTTCAATGGCGGAGCGGATTTTATGATCTGAATGAGAAAGATACGGTTCTTCAGCTCTTTTCATTTTCCTTTGACGGATTTGTAACAAGTATGTTCACACCGCTGATTTCCGGCGCGAAAGTGGCCGTTTTAGCTGAAGACGAAGCAAAAGATATTCTGGCCATTAAACACTATCTCGCTTCTTGCCGCATTACTCACATGATTATTGTTCCCGTGCTGTACCGTACACTGCTTGACGTACTGGAGCCGGGAGATGCCGAGTCTCTCCGGATTGTCACATTAGCGGGAGAAGCGGTCGATCAAAACATGATCAGCCGCAGTTTATCGGTTTGTCCTCACACGGAACTTGCCAACGAGTACGGTCCGACGGAAAACAGCGTCGCCACTGCAGCGGCAAGACATATAGAACAAAATGAGGAGATTACGATCGGCCGGCCGATTGATCATTCACACGTTTATATTTTAAACGGGGATCATCTGCAGCCGATCGGTGTAACAGGGGAACTTTGCATCTCAGGTTCCGGCCTTGCAAGAGGGTACCGCAATCTTCCTCAACAAACAGCTCAAGCCTTTGTCCAAGACCCGTTCCACAAGAACCGGCGCATGTACCGCACGGGCGATCTGGCAAAATGGCTGCCGGACGGCACGCTGCAATATATCGGCCGAATGGACGAGCAAGTCAAAATCAGAGGCTACCGGGTGGAGCTGCAAGAAATTGAGGCCGCCTTAACAGGCATAAAAGGTGTCAAAGAAGCCGCCGTCACTGCTCTGCCCGCGTCAGCAGGCCAAACGGAACTATGCGCTTATATCGTGACAGAAGAAGGAACAGAAAGCGAAACGGTGAAGCAGGCGCTCAGAAATGAAATGCCCGCTTATATGGTGCCGGCGCTCTTTGAAACCCTTGAGGCCCTGCCGGTCACACCGAACGGGAAGCTTGACCGCCGCGCGCTTCCTGAGCCGCGGAAAAAAATGCAAACGGGACAGATGTTTACAGAACCTGCCAGCTCCATTGAAAAGGAATTGGCCGCGATTTGGAGCGACGTGCTCGGAACTGAAAACATTGCAGCGGATCAATCATTTTTTGAGCTTGGCGGCGATTCCATCAAAGCCCTGCAAGTCTCAGCCCGATTACACCAGACAGGAAAACAGATCGCTGTAAAAGATATTTTCAGCCGGCCGACAATTAAAGAACTGGCGCCTTATGTCCGTACAGAGCGGCAGCCGGTCAGCCAAGCTCCCGCAGAAGGAGAAGTGAAGTGGTCGCCTGTTCAAAAATGGTTCTTCGCACAGGACATGAAGGAAGCAAACCATTTTAACCAGTCCGTTATGCTGACGAGAACAAATGCAATTGATGAAGAGGCTTTGAGGAAGACGTTAAAAGCCATTACCGTTCATCATGATGCCTTGCGTCTTGTGTGCAAAAAAGACGGAGAGAAAGGCCTTTTCCTCTTCAACAGACCGGCTGGCCTCCCAGATGAGCAGCTCTACAGCCTGACTATTTTGGAAGCGGCAGGCGATGAGGATGAAAAGGAACGTTTTATAAAACGCCGCGTCGCAGAGCTTCAGAGAAACATGGATTTGGAGAACGGGCCGCTTGTACAGGCGGGGCTGTTCCGCTCTGAAGCAGAAGATTACTTGTTTCTTACCGTCCATCATCTAGCCGTTGACGGGATGTCATGGAGGATTTTATTGGAAGACTTGGCTTCTGCCTATGAGCAGGCCATCTCCGGAAAAGAAATCAATCTTCCGCCGAAAACCATGTCATTCAAATCATATACGGAGCATCTAGGAGATTATGCTGAAAGCCGTCAGCTGCTTCAGCAGGCGGAGTATTGGCGGGAGATAGAACACTATGAAACAGAAAGTCTCCCTTGTGAGCAGGCAGAACGATCTCAAACTTCTGCGGAAAAACGGAACACGGTATCTTTCACATTAACAGAAAGTGAAACAAGTGCGCTGTTGAAAGATGTGCACAGCGCCTACAATACGGATACGCAAGATGTGCTTTTGGCTTCCGCCGTGCTCGCTGTTCAGAAATGGTCACCGCGGCACGCTTTGAAAATCGCCCTTGAAGGACACGGACGCCAATCGGAGCAGGGCGGTGCGGACATCAGCAGAACGGTGGGGTGGTTCACTTCCATTTATCCGGTGCTTTTCCGGGCGGGAGCTTATGAACCTCTTGAAGAATATGAAATTCGCACATTAAAAACCGTCAAAGACACATTGCGGCGCATTCCGGATAAAGGGAACGGATACGGCGTCCTTAAATATTTGACACCGCCGAAGCTTGCCGGGATGACTTTCGGGAAAGCAC
Source organism: Bacillus sp. SDLI1 (assembly GCF_001553895.1). NCBI lineage: Bacteria > Bacillati > Bacillota > Bacilli > Caryophanales > Bacillaceae > Bacillus > Bacillus sp. SDLI1. Next base: position 261,911 of record NZ_CP013950.1, read on the forward strand.
CGGAGATCAGCTTTAACTATCTCGGACAATTCTATGCGCCCGGCGGGAATCCGGCAGAAACGGAACAGCTTGACGCGTTTCAGTTTTCTCCTTTGGGCAGCGGAGATGATGTGACGGATACATGGAAACGGGAGCAGTCACTTGAAATCAGCGCGATTGCGGCAAAAGGCCGGATGACCGTCAGCATTTCCTATGAAACGGGACGCTTCCGGCAGGATACGATCGAACGGCTGTCCGAAAGCTGCCGGTATTTTCTCCTGAAACTGTCGGAACATTGCCTCAGTAAAACCGATACGGAGAAAACCGTCAGTGACTTTGATGATCGGGAGCTGACTGAGGAAGCATTGCAGGATATTGCCGACTTACTCAGCTTCCACTAAACCGAGCGGGAGGAACACATGGACAAAACGAAAAATATCCAAAATATTTATCCCCTCAGCCGAATGCAGGAAGGAATGCTTTTTCATTCCTTTCTGCAAAAGGAGGGGGCTGCATATATCGAACAATCCGTCTTCACCATAAAAGGCCGGCTTCGTCCGGAATTGTTTGAGCAAAGCGTACAGTCTGTCATCAGCCGCCACGATATTTTCAGAACGGTTTTTTTACCTCATGTCGCTCAGCTGAACGGCCCCCGCCAAGTTGTGCTGCGTGAGCGGGAATTCCGGCTGCACCGCGAAGATCTTACACATTTGGATGAAGCGGGACAAAACAGCTATATACAGCGATTTAAGGAACGTGACCGCTTAAAGGGCTTTGACTTGCAAAAGGATATGCTGATGCGTGTTTCTTTGTTTAAAACGGCTGACGAGGAATATGTATGCGTCTGGAGCCATCATCACATCCTCATGGACGGCTGGTGCCTCGGCATCGTCCTTCAGGAATTTATGCATATGTACCGGGCGATTGAATCAGGCTCACCCGTCACCTTGGAGCCCGCTAAGCCGTACAGCACTTATATTACATGGCTGACCGATCAGGACAACGACGCAGCTTCTGAGTATTGGAAAGGATATTTAGCGGGCTTTGAGACCCCATCAGGACTGCCGAAAATATCGGTCCGGCCCCAGGAAAAAGGCTACCGCAAGAAAGAGCTGCTGTTTTCTTTAGATCAAAACCTGACGGACAAGCTGAAAACGATCGCCAAAGAAGAGGGCGCAACGCTTGCAGTTCTTATGCAGACCGTATGGGGCCTGATGCTGCAGCGCTACAACCGGATGGACGATGCTGTGTTCGGAGCCGTCGTATCAGGGCGGCCTTCTGTCATTGACGGCGTGGAAAGCATGATCGGACTGTTTATCAATACTGTCCCAGTACGCATTAAAACGGGTGATGAAAGCTTTAGAGAACTGCTGGGCCGCTGTCAGAAGGAAATGCTTGATTCAGAGGCGTTCAGCTATCATCCGCTTGCCGACATCCAATCTCAGACTGAGCTGAAACAGGATTTAATCGACCATATTATCGTGTTTGAAAATTATCCGATTCAGCAGCAGATGAAAGACGCGGAAAAGGAATCGGATGCACCGTTTAGAATCGGGAATGTCAACGTGTCGGAACAATCGGGCTACGACTTTAACCTCATCATAGCGCCCGGCGATGAGCTGCTCATCAAATTCAGCTACAATGCGAACGTGTATGACGAAGTATGGATAGAGAGCGTAAAAGGACACTTGGAAGAAGCGCTGCGCTGCGCCGCTTTTCATCCCGATGTTCCTGCTGACCGGCTTCCGATGCTCGGACAAAAGGAAAAATCAAGAATAATCAGCGAATTTAATAACACGAAAACAACTTATGAAAGAGACGAAAGCATCATCAGCCTGTTCAGCCGTCAGGCGGAGAAAACCCCGGATCATCAGGCGCTTCACGCCGGCGGACTGACGTTGACGTACCGGGAGCTTGATGAACGGTCAACTGCATTCGCCAGCACCCTGCTGGAAAACGGTTTGGCGCAAAAGGGAATTGCCGGGATTTTAGCCGAACGCTCACCTGAATTTATCATCGCAGTTCTCGCTGTTTTGAAAGCGGGAGGGACGTACCTTCCGCTCGATGCAGATCTGCCTTCCGACAGGATCGCCGATATGCTCACTGAGAGCGGAGCACAGCTGTTAACGGTACAAAACGGGATTGAGACTCATATTGACTTTTCTCACATCATCTCTATCCCGGCAGCCGCTGAGAAACAAACCGCTGACGCGGGAAAACTGAATACAGTTACATCGCCTGATGATCTTGCCTATATTATGTATACATCCGGTTCAACAGGAAAACCGAAGGGCGTGATGATTTCCAACCGCAACGTCGTATCGCTCGTGTCAAACAGCAATTACACGTCGGCCGGCACGACGGACCGTCTCATTTTGACAGGGTCCATCGGTTTTGACGCAGTGACGTTTGAAATCTTCGGAGCGCTTTTGAACGGAGCGTGCCTTCATGTAGTTGACCGCACGACAATGCTTGCGCCTGAGAGGTTCGGCCATTATCTTTGTTCCAATCGTATTACGATTCTGTTTTTGACGACGGCGCTCTTTAACCAGTTTGCCCAGGCTGATCCGGAGATGTTTTCCGGATTGCACACCTTATATGTCGGCGGAGAAGCTTTGTCCCCGGCGCTCATCAATAAGGTCAGACACCGCTGTCCGAATCTCAGTCTTTATAACATATACGGACCGACGGAAAATACGACATTTTCCACCTTTTATGAAATCAGGCATGATTTTTCTCAGCCGATCCCAATCGGAAAACCGATCACTAATTCAACCGCGTATATCATTGAGAAAAATGGCAGACTTGCGCCGATCGGCGTGCCCGGTGAGCTGTGTGTCGGCGGTGACGGGGTTGCCAAAGGCTACTTAAACAGGCCTGACTTAACAAGTGAAGCATTTGTCAGCCACCCGATTCATCCTGAAGAAAAGATTTACAAAACAGGCGACTTGGCTTATTGGCTGCCGGATGGAAGCATCGGATACATCAGCCGTATCGACCGTCAATTCAAGATTCGCGGAAAGCGTATCGAGCCGGCCGAAATTGAAGCGAGGCTGATTGAAATTGATGGAATCAGGGAAGCGGCAGTCATCGTGTCAGACGAAGGACAAGAAGCAATCCTTTGTGCGTATTATACGGGCGCGCATGTTGAAGAAAGAACCATTCGCTCCCTATTGGCAAGGCTGCTTCCCGACTATATGATTCCGCAGTATATGGTAAAGCTTGACCGTATGCCGCTTACCGCAAACGGCAAAGTGGACCGCCGCAGACTCCCTGCGCCAGAACGGAAAAAGACGTCATCAAAAGCCGTTCCCCCGCGAAACTGGGTAGAACGTGAGCTGATCGACATTTGGTCGCCGATACTCGGCTGCGGGGAGCTGGGCATACAGGATGACTTTTTTGAGCTTGGCGGGCACTCTTTGAAAGCATTGCAAGTCATTCACCAGCTGAAGACCAGACAGCAGATGGATGTCCCGATTGAAATGATATTTGAATATCCGACAATTGAACAATTGGCTGAAAATCTGTATTCCAGCAAACTGTCAGAAGCCGCCGAACAGCATATCAGCAGACTGAATCAGCCGAAAGGCCGCAACCTTTTCTGTTTTCCGCCAATTTCAGGTTTCGGCATTTTCTTCAAAGATCTGGCGGCGGCATTAAATGGACGGGCTGCTGTGTACGGCTTTAACTTTATTGAAGAAGACAGCAGAATGGAACAATACATTGATAAAATGCTGGAAATCCAGCCGGAAGGCCCTTATATCCTCTTCGGATATTCAGCAGGGGGCAATACGGCATTCGAGGCGGCAAAAGCAATGGAAAAACGCGGATTAGAAATCAGCGACATCATTATCGCAGACGCGTACAGAAAGCTTGACGCACTGCCGCCGCAGCCAACAAACGCAACAGCCGAAAATGTCCCGGAAGCCGTCAGGGAAGCGGTCATCCGAAAAACAGAGCGCTATCAAACGTATTGGGCGGAACTGATAAATGACGGCAAAATTGCGGCAAACCTCCATTTTATTGAGGCTGGCATAAAGGAAGAGCACAATGCTGAGCCTGAGCCGAAGAAATGGGAAGGCGCCACAACGGGACTCTATCAGGAATATCAGGGCGAGGGAGCCCATAAAGATATGTTTGAACCCGAGTTTGCACACAAAAATGCCGAGGTCATACTGGACATCGTTGCAAACAGCGGCAGACGCTTGGAACGGAATCTGTAGCATCCGGCAGAATGGTTCAGGATGACAGAGGGCAAGATAGGGGAATCAAACCAGGTTTTTGGAGGCTTTATTATGACGAACCTATCTTGGCTTACATATGTAATGATCATCCTTGCCAGCTATCGGCTGACCCATTTAATTGTATTTGATAAGATTACCGAATTCATAAGAAAACCCTTTTTAAAGCAAGAAAAAACCATCGATCAAAACGGGCGCGCCGTCCAAAAAAAAGTCCCTTCCTCCGCATTCGGTTATATGCTGCAATGTTATTGGTGTGCGGGTGTCTGGTGCGCCATATTGATCGGCATCTGCTACTTGGTCTGGCCCCGCTATGCACATCCGGTTATTTTCATTTTGTCCATTGCCGGAGCGCAGGCCATTCTTGAAACCTGTGTCGGCGTCGGAACGAAGGTCATTGACGTGCTCGCCGCCATGAAACATAAAAAGTCCTGAAGCGTTTCATCCGCTTTAGGACTTTTTTCTTTTTTTAGGCTGAGAGGAATAAAGCAGGCTTTTTGATTCACCGCCCGGAATGCTTCGGAATACCGTAAAGCTGAAAGGGGGAAAAACATGAAAGGCTGCCGTTTCAGCATCATATGGTTTTTGGCCGTTTTACTGACAGCCGGCATCTTTACAGTCTCAGCACCAGCAAAAGCTGGCGGCACTCAGGCGGAGAGAGAAATGAGAGCCGTATGGATCGCGTCTGTCACCAATATCGACTGGCCCTCTAAAAAAGGGCTGTCACCCGATCAGCAAAAAAAAGAATACAGCAAGCTGCTGGATGACGTTCAGGCAATGGGGATGAACGCCGTGGTCGTTCAAATTAAACCGACGGCTGATGCTTTTTATCCATCAGATTACGGTCCTTGGTCAGAGTATTTGACAGGAACTCAAGGCAAAAATCCGGGGTACGATCCGCTTGCTTTTTTAGTTGAAGAGACACATAAACGGAATCTTGAATTCCACGCTTGGTTCAACCCTTACCGGATCACGATGAATCACACAAATTTGAATGCGCTTTCAGATGATCATCCCGCCCGTTCTCATCCGGACTGGGTCGCCGCATACGGAAATCAGCTGTATTATAATCCGGGCATTCCCGAAGTACGGCAATTTATAACGGATGGGATCAAAGAGGTGGTCAGTCGATATGACATTGATGCGGTTCATATGGATGACTATTTTTACCCTTATAAAATCGCCGGAAAGGAATTTCCCGATCAGGCGGCATACGAACGGTACGGAAAAGCTCACTTTGCATCAGTTGATGACTGGCGCAGAGATAACGTCAACCAGCTTGTAAAAGAGATCAATCAGGCCATTAAACGAGAAAAATCTTATGTCAAATTCGGAATCAGCCCATTCGGCGTATGGAGAAATGCCGCAGATGACCCGACAGGCTCCAAAACGGCCGCCGGAGTGCGGAACTACGATGACTTATACGCTGATACGCGTGAATGGATCCAAAAAGGATATATTGATTACATCGCACCGCAGATTTACTGGAGTATCGGCTTTAAAGCGGCGGCATATGACGTCTTAGCGGATTGGTGGGGCAATGAAGTGAAAAATCGTCCCGTGCATTTATATATCGGGCAGGCAGCTTATAAAATCAACAACAACGCTGATCCGCCTTGGGCCGATCCGGAGGAATACGGAAGACAGATTGCTCTTAACAGGGAATCAGCTTGGATTAAAGGCAGCATGCATTTCAGTTTAAAGGATCTGAACCGTAACCCGCTCGATGTGAAAAACCGCTTGATCAATGACATGTACAGCCGTCCCGCATTAATACCCGAGATGCCTTGGCTCGGACATTCCGCTTTAAAAAAACCGGCTGTCAAACGGGCGGAGAAGAACGCTTCAGGCAATACACTCTATATCGAAGATGCGAAATCCAACGGTAAAAAAACGGCTTATTACGCCATTTACCGCGCAGAAAAGGGAAAGCGGCCTTATTTAGTGGATACAGTCAGAAAGACAGCATCACGGACGCAGACATTTTCAGATACTGATATCCAGGCGAAAGGCGCCTGCACCTATATCGTTACTTCCGTTGACAGGCTTCACCATGAAAGCCGTCCTTCCTCAAAACGGACGGTTAAATAGCATTTCTGAAAAAAACTGACAGTTGCCGCGCTGTCAGTTTTTTTGCGGCGGATGAGTCCGAATGTTCAGACTTTATTTGGATGGAATGAATAAAGATCCCCATTAATAAAATGTAGAAAGCAGCAGAAGGAGGAAGGTTAATGAATTTTCAACTGACAAAAGAACAGCAGATGGTGCGCGAAATGGTCAGAGATTTCGCCAAAAATGAAATTGCCCCGAAAGCCCATGAGGTTGATCAATCAGCCGTCTTTCCGATAGACACATTTAAGAAAATGGGCGAACTCGGCCTTCTCGGAATTCCGTTTCCGGAAGAATACGGCGGAGCGGGCGGTGATACCATTTCCTATGCAGCGGCAGTTGAAGAAATCGGAAAAGCCTGCGGAAGCACGGGGCTGAGCTATGCGGCAGCCGTGTCACTCGGTGCAAGCCCATTGTACTATTTCGGTACTGAACAGCAAAAACAAGAACACCTTACTCCGCTAGCTTCCGGAAAAGCGCTCGGATCATTCGGATTGACGGAGCCGAATGCCGGTTCAGATGCTGGCGGAACACAGACAAAGGCCGAGAAAATGGGTGCTGACTATGTGATAAACGGAGAGAAATGCTGGATCACTAACGCCAATTACGCCCGCACGGTCATTGTCACCGCCGTTACGGGAAAGAACTCCGCCGGAAAACCGATCATTTCAGCTCTCATCGTCCCGACAGACACACCGGGATTTACGATCACAAGTCCGTACGACAAGATGGGTGTGAGAGGATCGGATACGGCCGAGCTTGTGCTGGAGGATGTCAGGGTGCCTGCCGACAACCTGCTCGGTGATCCTGAAAAAGGTTTCAAGCAATTTTTATATACATTAGACGGCGGACGGATTTCGATTGCGGCGCTGGCTGTCGGTATCGCTCAAGGAGCGTTGGAGGCGTCGCTCTCATATGCGAAGGAACGCAAGCAGTTCGGAAGCCCGATATCGTCATTTCAAGCCATCCAATTTAAGCTCGCTGACATGGCGATGGAAATTGACCTTGCCAGACAAATGGTGCTTAAAGCGGCCTGGCTGAAGGATCAAAACCTGCCATTTACGAAAGAAGCGGCATTCGCCAAGCTCTATGCTTCAGAAATGGCTGTCAGAACATGCCTTCAGGCCATCCAAATTCACGGCGGTTCCGGCTATATGAAGGAGTGCGGTGTCGAACGCATGCTTCGTGACGCAAAGCTGATGGAGATTGGCGAAGGAACGTCAGAAATTCAAAGAATGGTCATTGCAAGACAGCTCTTGAAGTGAAATGAAAACGTTTACCAAAACAAGAATGGAAGGAAGCAGGTCATATGGCTGAACTTATCCATTTAACAGCGGGGAAGCTGCTAGAGCGGACCGCGGAGCTTTTTCTGGATCATGAAGCGGTTGTTTACCCTGAGCGCGGCCTTCGTTATACGTATGCGGAGTTTGACCGGTTATGCCGGCAAACCGCAAAAGGGCTGATGAAGCTGGGAGTTGAAAAAGGAGATCATGTGGCCATATGGGCATCCAACATACCGGAATGGCTCGCGGCGCAATTTGCAACGGCGAAAATCGGCGCCGTCCTGGTCACCATCAATACGAATTTTCAAATCGCAGAGCTCGATTACCTGCTGGCACATTCAGACGTCACGTCCCTGATTATCATGGATTCCTACAGGCAGACATCTTATGTTGAAATGGTGAATAAGCTGATTCCGGAGCTGAAAACGTGTGAGCGCGGCAGGCTGCGTTCGAAACGGTATCCCTTTTTACGGACGGTGTTATATATCGGGGATCAAAGACCGCCCGGAATGCACCGTTGGGATTCTTTGCTGAAGGATGCCGAGTCTGTAACGGATGCAGCGCTTGACGGAAGGATGGACAGCCTGGATAAGGATGATTGCATTCATATGCAATATACATCGGGTACGACCGGATTTCCGAAAGGCGTCATGCTCTCACATTTTAATATCGTCAATAACGCGGCCAATATCGCAGAGTGCATGAAGCTTACCCCAAGTGACCGTTTATGCATTCCCGTGCCGTTTTTCCACTGTTTCGGGTGTGTGCTCGGCGTGCTGGCATGTGTTTCCGCGGGTGCAGCGATGATCCCGATTGAACAGTTTTCTCCGCCAGCCGTTTTGAAAACGGTGGAGCAAGAAGCCTGCACGGCTCTGCACGGTGTGCCGACGATGTTTATCGCCCTCCTAAATGACAGCCGTTTTTCTGAATATGATCTTTCTCACATCCGAACCGGAATTATGGCCGGCTCGCCATGTCCGGCGGAAGTCATGAAAGAAGTGATCGGCAAAATGGGGATGACCGGCATTACCATTGCCTACGGACAGACCGAAGCATCACCTGTTATTACGCAGACAAGAACGGATGATCCGTTTGAAAGAAGAGTGGAAACAGCCGGGCGGGCGCTTCCTCATATCGAAATCAAAATCGTTCAGCCCGGAACATCCGAAGAGGCCGCCCGGGGCGAACAGGGAGAGCTCTGCACCCGCGGATATCATGTCATGAAAGGCTATTATAAAAATCAAGAAGCGACCGAAGAAGCGATAGACAAAGACGGCTGGCTGCATACGGGTGATTTGGCGGTCATGGATGAAGACGGGTACTGCAAAATCACCGGCCGTCTGAAAGACATGCTGATAAGAGGCGGCGAAAATATCTATCCCCGGGAGATTGAAGAAATGTTATATCGGCATCCCGCAGTAGCAGACGTTCAAGTTGTCGGCGTGCCTGACCCGAAATACGGAGAAGAAGCCGCGGCGTGGATCAGGCTCAAAGACGGACAAACCGCTTCCGCAGAAGACATCAGAGCCTTTTGCAAAGAACATATCGCCCGCTACAAGGTCCCCCGGTATGTATTATTCACAGATAAATATCCAATGACAGCCTCAGGAAAAATTCAGAAATTCAAGCTGCGGGAAAAAACGATTGAAGAGCTCAAGTTAACTTAATGAAAAAGGAGTGCTTCACATTTGTTTACAAAAATCCTGATTGCCAATAGAGGAGAAATCGCCTTACGAATTATCCGCACCTGCAAACGTCTCGGCATCCCCTCGGCAGCTGTCTATTCAGAAGCCGATCAGAATGCGCTCCATGTAAAAGCGGCAGATGAGGCTTATCCGATCGGAAAATCGAGAGTAAATGAAAGCTATTTACATATCGACAGAATTATAGAAGCCGCTAAAGCCGCCGGAGCGGACGCCATTCACCCCGGCTACGGACTGCTGTCAGAAAACAGTTCGTTCGCCGAACGCTGCCGGAAGGAACAAATCACATTTATCGGCCCGCCCGCTGACATCATCGCCAAGATGGGCAGCAAGATAGAAGCCCGAAAAACGATGCAAAAAGCAATGGTCCCGATCGTTCCCGGTGTTTCAGAACCGTTGCCCGATGTACACTCGGCCTTAGCCGAGGCGCGCGCCATCGGCTTTCCGGTCATGCTGAAAGCGTCCGCTGGAGGCGGCGGAATCGGCATGCAGATCGTACATTCAGAAGAAGAGCTGGCCAAAGCGTTTGAAGGCAATCAAAAGCGGGCCGCATCCTTTTTCGGAGACGGCGCGATGTATATGGAAAAAGTCATTGAAAACGCCCGTCATATTGAAATTCAGATTCTCGCAGATTCTTTCGGCAATACCGTTCATCTGTTTGAACGTGACTGTTCAGTGCAAAGGCGCCATCAAAAAGTGATAGAAGAAGCGCCGTCCCCGTTTGTTGATGATGAATTAAGACAAAGACTCGGCGAAACCGCCGTTAAAGCCGCTAAATCAATCGGCTACCAAAATGCGGGCACCATAGAGTTTCTCGTCGACCAAAAGAAACAAATCTATTTCTTAGAAATGAATACAAGACTGCAGGTAGAGCATCCGGTGACAGAAGAAATTACAGGACTGGATCTTGTGGAAGAGCAGCTGAAAATTGCCGCGGGGCAGCCGCTGACTTTCTCACAGAAAGACATCACACATCACGGGCATGCGATCGAAGTGCGGATTTATGCGGAAGATCCGGTCACCTTTTATCCGTCACCCGGCACCATCTCGTCTTTCTCCGTATTACGGCATCCGTCAGTGAGACACGAATGCGCCGTTGAAAAGGGAAGCACCATTTCTCCGTTTTACGATCCGATGATTGCCAAAATGATCGTCACGGCGAATACGAGAAAACAAGCCATTGAACAACTGAAAACCGCTCTTCGCGAATACCATGTAGAAGGGATTAAAACCAATATTCCGCTGCTGTCAAAGATTGCCCATTCAGAAGCGTTTGAAAAGGGTGAAGCGACAACCGGATTTTTACAAACCATGAACGGGGAGGCGTCCAAATGAGCGAGATAAAAATTCAGATGGCGGGAAATCTGTGGAAAATTCATGTGAAACCGGGCGATGTCATCGAAGAAGGACAGGAAGTAGCTGTCTTGGAATCAATGAAAATGGAAATTCCGATTATTGCTGAAGTATCCGGAACGGTGAAAGAAGTGAAAAAAGCAGAAGGTGATTTCACCGATGAAGGAGAGGTCCTGATTGAGCTCCAATAAAACGGGAGGTGCAGCATGAATTGTCCGAAGCATGTCCGCATCAACGAAGTGGGGCCCCGTGACGGCCTGCAGAATGAGTCCGCGTGGGTGGATACAGAAGATAAGATTGAGTGGATCAATATGCTGTCAAAAACAGGACTTTCCTATATCGAAGTAACTTCATTCGTGAATCCGAGGTGGATTCCGGCGCTTCGTGACAGTCTGGACGTTGCAAAGGGAATTGCCAGAACAGAACATACAGTATACGCGGCTCTCGTTCCAAACCTCATCGGGCTGGAGCGTGTGGCAGAAGGCAGAATTGATCAAGCCTGTGTGTTTTTATCAGCGAGCGAAACCCATAACCAAAAAAACGTCAACAAGCCGATTGACCGGACCGTTCAAGAGCTCAGGCAGGTCATTTCTGAAGCAAAAGCTGAAAACATGGCAACGAGAGCTTATCTTTCCACTGTATTCGGATGCCCGTACGAACAAAACGTACCGATCGAACAAGTTATCCGGCTCACAGACACGCTTCTTGAAATGGGCGTTGATGAATTATCGCTCGGCGACACAATCGGCGCGGCGAACCCCTTACAGGTCATAGCCGTGCTTGAAGCTCTTTTGCCGAGAATTCCCGCCTCAAAAATCGCACTCCATTTCCATGATACAAGAGGCACGGCTCTTGCAAATATCATTCCCGCCCTTGATATGGGGATTACATCCTTTGATACCTCCTCAGGCGGGCTTGGCGGCTGTCCGTATGCTCCGGGATCAGCAGGAAACGCCGCCACAGAAGACGTCATTTACATGCTTGAACAAATGGGGATTAATACCGGGACGGACATGAATAAACTACTTGAAGCCGCCGGCTGGATCGGGGATAAAATCGGCAAAGACCTGCCAAGCAGAAACCTGCAAGTCTTCAGAACGAAATGAGAGAGAGGAGAAGCCATGGGAGATTGCGTATTGTTTTCCGTCTGTCAAGAAACAATCGGTCTGATCACGCTGAACCGCCCGCATGCGGCCAACTCACTGTCATCAGAAATGATTGATGATTTACAGCGTGTGATTACAGACATCAAAAATTCGCCATCCATTCGCTGTGTCATTCTCACCGGCTTCGGAAACACATTCTGCGCCGGTGCTGATTTAAAAGAAAGAGCGGAGATGAACCATGAACAAGTCAAACAAAGCGTCAGTCGTATCGGTGAAACCGCCGCCTCAATTGAAGCACTCCCGCAGCCGGTCATTGCAGCGCTGAATGGAACGGCAGTCGGCGGCGGACTTGAACTCGCCCTCGCTTGCGATATCAGAATCGCCGCCAGCCGGGCGGGCCTCGGCCTCCCTGAAACAGGCCTTGCGATTATACCCGGGGCGGGCGGAACACAGAGACTGCCTAGGCTTATCGGACCCGGTGCGGCAAAAGAGTTGATCTACACCGGCCGGAGGCTCACGGCCCAAGAGGGAAAAGACATAAAGCTGGTCGAGCATGTATGTGATGCCGAAGAACTTATGGAAAAAGCAAAAGCACTGGCCGGCCGCATCGCCGCCAATGGGCCGATCGCCGTCAGACAAGCAAAATTCGCGATAAACAAGGGGCTGGAGACAGATCTCAATACAGGGCTCGAAATCGAACGAAAAGCATATGCACAAGTCATCCCGACACTTGACAGAGAAGAGGGGCTGCGCGCCTTTAAAGAAAAAAGACCCCCTGAATACAAAGGAAAATAAAACTTGGAGGGACTCGGATGGATTACGAAAAAGAACGGCAGACACGCAGCAAAACGATTGAAAAGGGAGGAGCGGCTAAATATCACGCAAGCAACGAAAAAAAGGGAAAACTTTTTGTAAGAGACAGGCTGAAGCTTCTATTCGATGACGGCATATCCGTTGAAGACGCTTTTTTCGCCGAATGCATGTCAGACGGACTGCCGGCCGACGGGGTTGTCACCGGGATCGGAACCATCAGCGGCAGAACCGTTTGTGTGATGGCAAACGACTCAACCGTAAAGGCGGGCTCGTGGGGCGCGAAAACGGTGGAAAAAATCATCCGCATTCAGGAAACGGCTGAAAAGCTGCAGTGTCCGCTTCTGTACTTAGTTGATTCAGCAGGTGCAAGAATTACCGATCAGGTCGACATGTTCCCGGGCAGAAGGGGAGCCGGCCGCATTTTTTATAATCAAGTAAAGCTGTCGGGACGCATACCGCAAATCTGTTTATTGTTCGGCCCTTCCGCTGCGGGCGGCGCTTACATTCCGGCCTTTTGCGACATTGTCATTATGGTCGAAGGCAACGCATCCATGTACTTAGGCTCTCCGCGCATGGCGGAAATGGTAATCGGCGAGAAAGTATCGCTTGAAGAGATGGGCGGCGCCCGTATGCATTGTTCCGTATCAGGCTGCGGTGATCTCCTCGCCCGGACGGAACAGGAAGCAATCACGATGGCGCGGACATATCTCAGCTACTTTCCGGCAAATTATACGGAAAAAGCGCCTGTCAGCGAATCCAAGAACCCGAAAGATTTTGAAAAACCGCTCTCAGATGTCATCCCGGCACATCAAAACGCACCGTTCAACATGCTGGATTTAATTGAACGTGTCATCGATGAAGACTCATTTTTTGAGATTAAACCGTTATTCGCGCAGGAATTAATAACGGGACTTGCGCGGATTCACGGACAGCCGGTCGGCATTATCGCCAACCAGCCGCGTGTCAAGGGCGGGGTTTTATTTCTCGATTCGGCGGATAAAGCCGCAAAATTCATCGCTTTGTGCGACGCATTTCATATTCCGCTTCTGTTTTTAACAGACATTCCCGGATTCATGATCGGAACGAAGGTTGAGCAGGCGGGCATCATCAGGCATGGCGCAAAAATGATCTCAGCAATGGCGGAAGCGACTGTTCCGAAACTTTCCGTTATTGTCAGAAAAGCCTACGGTGCGGGATTATATGCGATGGCGGGCCCGGCTTTTGAACCGGACTGCTGCTTAGCGCTTCCGACTGCGCAGATTGCCGTAATGGGGCCTGAAGCAGCGGTAAATGCGGTCTACGCAAACAAAATCAACGAACTCGCTCCAGAAGAAAGGCCGGCTTTTATTCAGCAAAAGCGAGATGAATACAAGGAAGACATTAACCTTTACCGTCTTGCCTCTGAAATGGTGATTGACGGCATCGTTCCCGCTGATTCCTTGCGGGACGAACTCAATAAACGCCTCACTGCTTACATGTCTAAACAACTGACTTTCACACACCGGAAACATCCCGTATACCCGGTATAAATAAAAAAGACCGCATAGATCCGGCCCGCGGCCGTTCTTCTATGCAGTCTTTTTTTCATAGTCTTGATCTCATCTTTTTCACGACAAAATAAACAACAATAAATACAAGAGCCAATATAATGATCGGAGTCGTATACATTCCGGCATAGCTGTCTACATCTTTCCACTGTCCGCCGAGCTGATACCCGAGATAAACGAAAATGACAGACCACGGAATAATCGCAAGCGTCGTCAGGGTGAGAAACTTGGAAAGCGGCATTTTCGCGAGGCCGGCCGGGATGGAAATCGCGTGTCTGACGACCGGGATAAACCGGGCCGAGAATACTACGCCCGCGCCGTAACGGCGAAACCAGTTTTCGGCAACATCAATATGATGCTTTTTCAGCAGTAAGTACTTGCCGTACTTGTCCAAAAACGGCCGCCCCCCATAACGGGCGATCCAGTAAATAAAGCACTGCGCGATCGTTCCCCCGATCACGCCGGCGATAACGGCGCCGAGAAAACCGATCGTGCCTTCTGACACCATATAGCCTCCATAGGCCAAAACGATTTCACTCGGAATGATTTCGATCATTAATCCGAGCGCAATCCCTAAATAGCCCATACTTGTCAGCCAGGATAATATTTCACTAATAAAATTGCCCACACTGTTCACAACCTCTTTATCTTTTTACCCAATTATATGACTGATTGACAAGCAAAATGGTTACAAATTATTTTTTAACGCACGTTTTCTTCAGATTCTCTTTTTAATACCTCTTCTAAATAAGCTAAGAGTTTCGGTCTCATTTCCTTCCGCAGCAGCCCGATCTCCGTGCCGGCCTTAAAACAGCCGAGCTTGTCGCCTATATCAAACCGTCTTCCTTCAAGCTCCCGCGCGTAGATACTTTGGGTGCGGCACGCTTCGCGCAGCGCGTCTGTCAATTGGATTTCGTTGCCTGCGCCTCTTTCGATCGTCTTCAGCGCTTTAAAAATGGCAGGGGTTAATATGTAACGGCCCATCACGGCGATGTGAGAGGGCGCCTTTTCAACAGCCGGCTTTTCAATCAGATCCTCAACTTGGTACACATGACCGTTGTGCCGCCCTGTCTGTATAATACCATATTTGCTGACATCGGCGGGATCGACGGGCTGTACGCCGATCGTTTCTGTGCCGTGTTGGTTATAGACGTCTATGAGCTGCGAGAGCGCGGGAGTGTCAGATACCATAATATCATCACCTAGGAGAACGGCAAAAGGCTCTTCTCCGATAAAATGCTCCGCACACAGCACCGCATGGCCTAAGCCGAGCGGCTCTTTTTGTCGGATGTAATGAATATTGGCCAATTCGGCAATCTGCTGCATTTCCTTCAGCATCTCCGTCTTGCCTTTTTCCCGCAGATTGAATTCCAATTCCGCCGACCGGTCAAAATGATCTTCAATCGAGCGCTTGTTTCTTCCTGTAATAATCAGAATATCTTCAATCCCTGACTCGGCGGCCTCTTCTACGATATATTGGATTGCCGGTTTGTCCACGATCGGCAGCATTTCTTTCGGCTGCGCCTTTGTCGCCGGCAGAAATCTCGTTCCTAAACCCGCTGCGGGAATGACCGCTTTTCTCACTTTTTTTCTCATTCATCTTCACTCCTGATCCTGTATGTTTTTCAGCGTGTCTCCGAATACCCAGAGTCGGTTTCCGATAAAATTCATCATCATTCCGCCGATAGTGGCGGCGAGCTTACTCACCAAAAGCGAACAGCCGCTTTTTTGAAACGCGTACAGCAGCAAAAAGGTGATCCCCGACGCAGCAAGATTAATGATGAGAAAGCGCACGATCTCTTTCCCGTCAGCCTTGCGCTTAACACGAAACGTCCAATTCCGGTTCCACACATAGCTATTGATCATTCCAGCCGAATAGGAGCAGATCTGTGCCGGCAGATAAAGGACATGGCAGGCGGTAAGCAGAAAGAAAACACCAAAATCGATCAGCGTATTTCCGGCCCCGACCGTGCAGAAACGGCCTAACGTCTTTATTTTTCCTTTCAGCATAACGGTGACCTCCCCTCATAATAAGATGCAGATGGCTGTCATATTTGTTGATATCGATTACTTTAGCGGACAGCGTTGAAAAAACAATGACTAAAATATGAACAAAACATGAAAACGTTAAGTTAACATATTGATAGTTTAGGTTGACATATTTCGAGAGGGACACTAATATTCTGTATAAGTGTTAACCTTTAATTATTTTGGTTAACATTATCTTTCAAGGTAAGAGAAAGGAGGGGAAAGGATTGGAGGAAGAAACCTATTACAGCGTCAGAATGAGAGCTTCCCGAAACGCCCCTCATGAACAGGGCGGAAAACACATTTCCGGCGGAGAACGGCTTATCACTTACAGCGGAATACAGGAAGCGGTGAATGGCTTATTACATAAAGGCTTCTCGCATTCAAGAGGGACACCTGATTTTATGCAGATCCAGCTTGAAAGCGTCAATGAACCGATCAAAACGATCCGCCCTTTGCCGATTACCGTACATCAAACAGATACGGCAGAGAAAGGACAAGCAATCGCCCGGACGCTTTTGCAAAAAGCAGGAATTCCTCCGCGCATGATAGAGAAAGCCTATCAAAGCATCGCGGAATATGGAGAAGCAAGAGGAGCGGTCCTGTTTGACATCCGGACAGGAAAACGTATTGACGGCAGAAGGGAAAGAGGTGTGCGGGTATCCCGAGTGGATTGGCCGGCACACGATTTTCAAAAATGGGCTTTTGAGCACAACATGCCGGAAAATTCCCGAATCAAAGAAGCACATGCCATCGCGGCAAAGGTTTGCGCGCATCCGGGAATCATAGCTGAAGTGTGCTGGTCAGATGACCCTGATTACATAACGGGCTACGTTGCCGCAAAAAAGCTGGGCTATCAGCGGATTACCAAGATGAAGAATGACGGCGATGAATGCGGCTGCCGGATTTTCTTTTCAGATGGAATCACAGATACACAGAGCTGTATCCATTTTTTAGAGAAACAGCCTGTGTTCATTCAGCGGGAGGGGAACATATGAAACAATCAATGATAGAAAAAAGCAAAAAGCATCTTTGGCTGCCTTTCACACAAATGAAAGATTACGATGAAGATCCGTTAATCATTGAAAGCGGAAACGGAATCATGCTGAAAGACACAAGCGGCAAAGAATACTATGACGGCTTTTCCTCAGTATGGCTCAATGTACACGGCCACCGCAAAAAAGAAATGGATGAGGCGATTCAAAAACAGCT
The DNA here is from genome assembly GCF_001553895.1 of Bacillus sp. SDLI1. Taxonomy (NCBI): domain Bacteria; kingdom Bacillati; phylum Bacillota; class Bacilli; order Caryophanales; family Bacillaceae; genus Bacillus; species Bacillus sp. SDLI1. The sequence continues at coordinate 279,285 of NZ_CP013950.1, forward strand.
TAAAAAAATCGCTCATTCGACCTTGCTGGGCATGACAAATGTTCCCGCAACAGAACTTGCCGAGATGCTGACGGGCATTACACCTGAAAATCTGACACGTGTTTTTTACTCTGACAGCGGAGCCGAAGCAATGGAAATCGCTCTGAAAATGGCCTTTCAATACTGGAAAAACATAGGGAGGCCCAAAAAGCAGACATTCATTTCGATGCAGAACGGCTATCACGGCGATACGATCGGAGCCGTCAGCGTCGGTTCTATTGAACTCTTTCACCATGTATACGGCCCGCTGATGTTTGAAAGCTACAAAGCGCCGATTCCTTACGTATACAGATCTGAAAGCGGCGACCCTGTACAGTGCCGGGATGAATGTCTGAATGCGCTCGAACAGCTGCTTGCAAAGCATCACGAAGAGATTGCCGCACTTACGATTGAATCGATGGTGCAAGGCGCATCCGGCATGATCGTCATGCCTGAAGGCTTTCTGGCAGGCGTACGAAAGCTGTGTACGGCATATGATGTGTTAATGATCGTTGACGAAGTGGCGACGGGGTTCGGCCGCACCGGAAAAATGTTTGCCTGTGAGCATGAAAATGTCCAGCCGGACTTGATGGCCGCAGGGAAAGGAATTACGGGAGGCTATTTGCCGATCGCCGTGACGTTTGCCGCAGAAGCGATTTATGAAGCTTTTTATGACGACTATGAAAATATGAAAACATTTTTCCACGGCCACTCCTATACAGGAAATCAGCTGGGCTGTGCCGCGGCAATTGAAAATCTTCGTTTATTTGAATCAGAGCGCATCGTTGAACAAGTTGCCGAAAAATCAAAAACGGCAGCGATGCTTCTTCATGATCTGAAGCAGCTTCCTCATGTCGGCGATGTCCGCCAGCTCGGTTTCATGTGCGGCATAGAGCTCGTGCAGGATAAGGGGACAAAACAGCCTTATCCGCCTGAAAAGCGTGTTGGATATAAGGTGTCTTTGAAAATGAGAGAGCTCGGTATGCTGACGAGGCCGCTCGGAGACGTCATCGCCTTTCTTCCGCCGCTCGCCAGCACAACCGATCAGTTAAAAGCCATGATCTCCATTATGAAAGAAGCGATAGCCGAGGTGACCGGCCGTGGATTTTGACGGATGGCTCTTCGAAAGGCTCGATGCGGTGAAAAGAGACGGGCTGTATCGGACGCTGCGGAAACAGGAAACCGCTCTCAAAAACAAGAGGGAAAAGATCTGGGCATCCAATGACTATTTAGGCCTGTCAAAAGATGAACGGCTGATCACAGCTGCGCAAACGGCGCTAAGCTGCTTCGGAGCGGGAAGCAGCGGTTCCCGGTTAACGACAGGAAATACTTTTTGGCATGAAACACTTGAACAAACAATCGCGGATTTTAAACAGACAGAAGCTGCTTTATTGTTTTCCAGCGGTTACTTGGCAAATATGGGCGTGCTTGCTTCACTGCCGCAAAAAGGCGATGTCATTTTAAGCGATCAATTGAACCATGCGAGCATTGTTGACGGCTGCCGTTTATCGAAAGCGGAAACCATCATGTACCGCCATATTGATATGGCTGATCTTGAGGAAAAACTTGCCTCCGTTCAGTCCAGGAACCGCCGCTTTATCGTCACGGACGGCGTCTTCAGCATGGACGGCACCATTGCGCCTCTTGACCGCATAATGGCGCTTGCAAAGCAGTATCAGGCATTTGTGATAGCAGATGACGCGCATGCAACCGGTGTACTCGGGGAAAACGGCGGGGGAACCAGTGAATATTTCGGTGTTTGTCCTGATGTTGTCATCGGCACGTTAAGCAAAGCGGTCGGAACGGAAGGCGGTTTTGCCGCGGGGTCAAACATTTTCATTGATTTTTTGCTGAATCATGCGCGGACGTTTATTTTTCAGACGGCCCTTCCGCCGTCAATTTGTGCGGCTGCCCATACGGCATTTGACATCATATCAGATATGTACGATACGCGCCGTGAACTGCTGTCGTCTGTCAAAACGATCAAAACCCGTCTGGCCGATATGGGTTTTACCGTAAGAGGCGGAGATACACCAATCATCGCCGTCATCATCGGTGATGCAAAAACAGCGGTTTCAGTTGCTGCACTGCTGGAGAAAAAGGGAATCTGCGCCCCGGCCATCCGCCCGCCATCCGTTCCTGACGGTGAAAGCAGAATCAGGCTGACCGTCACGGCGGACCGCAGCTTACAGGACATAGACGAGCTTACAGAAGCATTTGATTCCATTAGAAAAGAGCTGAATATAAACAAATGAGAAGTTTTTTTGTCACAGGAACAGATACGGGCGTCGGAAAAACTATCGTCTCTTGCGGACTAGCCGCGGCATTCAGGCAGAAACGTGCGGATGTCGGAGTGTTTAAGCCGTTTTTAAGCGGGGTGCCGCGGACTCATCCGGACAGTGACACCTCGATGTTGAAAGACATCTCACAAACCGCCCTGTCTCATGAAGAGATTACGCCATTTGAATGGAAAGAGCCGCTTGCACCGTACACGGCCGCCATGCTTGAAGGAAAATCCGTGAGCATGGAGGAGGTCACGGCCCACTGGAGAAAGATCAAAAATCGTCATGAGTGTTTCATCGTCGAAGGGGCAGGCGGCATTTCCGTCCCGCTTGGTGAAAATTATTTAGTCAGTGATCTGATAAAGGCCTTGGAATTGCCGGCAGTGATTGTGGCCAGGCCTGATCTCGGAACCATCAACCACACATATTTAACCGTTGAATATGCGAAAAACATGGGGATAGAGGTTCTCGGCATCATTATCAACGGCGTAAAGAGCCGGCCGGGTCTGGATGAAAAGACAAACCCGAGCATGATTGAAAGATTATGCAAAGTTCCGATTTTGGGAATGACACCGAAGCTGGATCACGTTTCAGCAGAAAACATTCAACACATGATTGAGAAACATGTAGATGTTTCCTCTTTCATGAATCTGACACAAATGGGGAGATAAACATGAATCAATGGATGGATCTTGCAGAAAGAGTGCTGGACGGGGCGGAAGTAACGAACCAGGAAGCGCTTGCCATTTTAAATTGCCCTGATGAGGATCTTTTATTGCTGATGCATGCCGCTTTTCATATCAGAAAACGATTTTACGGAAAAAAGGTAAAGCTGAATATGATTATGAATGCAAAGTCAGGCCTGTGTCCCGAAAATTGCGGGTACTGTTCACAATCTTCAATATCAAAAGCGCCGATCGAGTCTTATCGGATGGTGGATAAGCATTTATTGCTTAAAGGGGCAAAGCGCGCCCATGACCTGAATATAGGAACATACTGTATCGTCGCCAGCGGCCGGGGACCGTCAAACAGAGAAGTAGACCAAGTGGTTGATGCTGTCAAAGAAATAAAAGAAACGTACGGTTTAAAAATCTGCGCATGCCTCGGTCTGTTGAAGCCGGAACAGGCGGAGCGGCTGAAACAGGCAGGAGTCGACCGATACAATCATAACATCAATACATCACAAAGGAATCACGCAAACATTACGACCTCACACACGTATGACGACAGGGTCAATACAGTGGAAACGGCGAAACAATCGGGGATGTCACCTTGTTCGGGTGTCATCGTCGGCATGAAAGAGACGAAACAGGACGTCATTGATATGGCGAACAGCTTGAAAGCGCTTGATGCCGACAGCATCCCGGTTAATTTTCTGCATGCGATTGACGGAACTCCGTTAGAAGGAGTAAGCGAATTAAGTCCGGTGTACTGCCTGAAAGTGCTCGCCTTGTTCCGTTTTATCAATCCGGCAAAAGAAATCCGTATCTCAGGAGGCCGGGAAGTCAACCTGCGTTCGCTGCAGCCGCTCGGCCTGTACGCGGCAAACTCTATATTCGTCGGCGATTACCTAACAACCTCAGGACAGCATGAAACAGAGGATCATCAAATGCTCCATGATCTAGGTTTTGAAGTTGAATCCGTCGAAGAAATGAAAGCCGGCTTACAATCCGCCTGCAAAACGGAGGTATAAGATGACGGCGGGCGTATCAATTTCACATCCGTCCCTCCAGGCGGATTCGGATTTTTGGAATGACCCTTACCCGTTTTATGACAACCTGCGGGCCATTGATCCTGTTTATAAAGGAACCGTATTAAAATATCCGGGCTGGTATGTCACCGGGTATAAAGAGGCGGCAGCGATTCTGAAAGACACCCGGTTTAAAAACCGAGTTCCTCTTCCGGAAACATCAACGAAATATCAAAATCTATCGCATATCCAGCACGATATGCTGTTATTTAAAAATCAATCAGACCATAAGCGGATGCGGATGGTTATAGGGAAAGAATTCACCGCAAAGACGGCGGAATCACTCCGCCCCTGTATAAAAGAAACGGTGCATGACTTATTGGATCAAGTGCAAAACAAAAAAACCGCAGACCTTGTTTCAGAGTTTGCCTTTCCATTGGCAAGCCTCATCATTGCGAAGATACTCGGAGTGCCGAAAGAGGAGAGATATCAATTCAGACAATGGACAGCAGACGTCATTCAGGCCATTGATTTTACCCGGTCAAGAAAAACATTAGTCAGAGCAAGCGACACCCAAGGCAGGATGACGTCATATTTCAGAGATTTGATTCACAAGCGGGAAACGCATCCCAAGGAAGACTTAATCAGCAGGTTTATTATGGAGGAACAGCTTTCAAAAGACGAAGTACTCGCGACATGTGTATTACTTATCATAGCCGGACACGAGACGACGGTAAACCTCATAAGCAACGGTGTGTATACTTTATTGAAACACCCTGAACAGCTTAGCGCACTGAGAGAAAACCCCACGCTTATTGAAACTGCAGTCGAGGAATGTTTGCGTTACGACAGCCCTACACAGCTGACGGCCCGCACCGCTTCAGAAGACTGCGAAATATATGGAAAGATCATAAAAAAAGGAGAGCAGGTATATATCCTTTTAGGTGCAGCCAATCGTGATCCAAGCATATTCGATCAGCCTCACAAAATGGACATTGAAAGAAAACCGAATCCGCATCTTGCATTCGGAAAGAATGCCCATTTTTGCGTGGGTTCACGATTAGCGCGCATTGAAGCACAAATAGCCATTCTCGCGCTGTTAGAGCGGTTGCCTAAGCTTCGGCTGGCCGCACCTAAGCTTGAATACCGCAAGCTCATTGGTTTTAGATCGCTCACAGAGCTTCCGGTTGTCGTCGGCTGAATGACCATGCAGGAGGGCCGGATTTTTCCGGTTCCTCTTGCAGGAAATAAATGAAAGAAAAAAGAATACATATTTATAAAGCAAAAATCCTCTCTCTCATATCCAAAAAAACTCACCGCTCAGCCATTCAATATAACGTAACAAGGGCTTCCTTTTCTTTCCGCCAAAACGGAAACTTCCGATTGTCCAGAATTCATTCGTCTTTTTTCGAAAAAACGAAGCATGATGTAAGCTTGGCATGGTTGTTGCATTTTCTTCCTTCGAATCAATTTGTAAGCGTTTGCTATCATGAAGCAGAAAAGAGGGGGATTTGTGGACATTATCATTATTTTATTGGCATTATGCTTGCTGATGTTTGCGGCTTATCGAGGCTTTTCAGTCATTTTATTTGCCCCGATTTGCGCGCTGTTTGCTGTGCTTCTGACAGATCCGAGCTTCGTACTTCCTTTCTTCTCGAATATATTTATGGAGAAGATGGCTGGCTTTATTAAGCTGTATTTTCCCGTATTTCTTTTGGGGGCTGTTTTTGGCAAGGTTGTTGAAATATCCGGGCTCGCCGAGTCGATCGCAAAAACAATCGTCAGGCTTGTGGGAGCAAAAAGAGCCATTCTCGCCATCGTCTTAATGGGTGCGATTTTAACATACAGCGGCGTCAGTCTCTTCGTAGCGGTGTTTGCCGTCTATCCGTTTGCTAAAAACCTATTTATGAAAGCTGATATTCCCAAACGTCTGATACCCGGAACGATTGCATTGGGCGCTTTTACATTTACAATGGATGCGCTTCCCGGCACACCGCAAATTCAAAATGTCATTCCGGCGGCATTTTTTAAAACAAACATTTATGCCGCTCCCTGGCTCGGAATGATTGGTGCAGCGTTTGTGCTTACGGCCGGGATGCTTTATTTAGAATTCCGGCGCAAGAAAGCGGCCGATGCAGGAGAAGGCTATGCTGGGTTTCCGTCTGAAGTTTCCGCTGCAAAGGAATCCTCAGGTCTGGCTTATGAAAAAAACACGCCTGATTTACCGCAGGAGGCAGAACCCCGTACCGCGCGGCAAGTACTCGCCTTTATTCCGCTTATCCTTGTCGGGGTATTGAACAAATGCTTCACGATGTGGCTCCCGGATTGGTATCCCGACGGATTTGATTTTGCGCCGCTCGGCTTAGAAGCGTTCGGAAAGATTGATCTTTCCTCCGTCACTGCGATCTGGTCAGTAGAGCTCGCACTGTTCATCGGTATCATGACAACGATTTTGTTCGATTGGAAAAAAGTGCTCTTCAATTTGAAGGAAGGACTGAATGAGGGCATCGGGGGCGCCTTGCTGGCGTCAATGAATACAGGAGCCGAATACGGATTTGGCGGCATCATTGCAGCGCTTCCCGGCTTCAAAGCAGTCAGCAGCGGCATATCGCAGACGTTTACTGATCCGCTTGTCAATGGAGCGGTGACGACCACTGCGCTTGCCGGGATTACAGGGTCGGCCTCAGGAGGAATGGGCATCGCTTTAAGTACGATGTCCGCAGCGTATACAGAAGCAATCCATACATTTCACATCCCGCCGGAAGTCATGCACCGGGTGATCTCGATGGCCTCCGGCGGGATGGACACTCTTCCGCATAATGGCGCCGTCATTACGCTGCTCGCGGTCACAGGGTTGACTCACCGCCAATCCTACAGAGATATCTTTGCCATTACCGTCATTAAAACAGCCGCTGTGTTTGTCATCATCGGTATTTACAGTCTGACGGGCCTTGTGTAGCCAAAACAGAAAGGGGAACCGAATATGGGAAAAGGGAAAATCATGGATTCGTTTAAAGAAGCTGCTGAACTGATCAAAGACGGAGACACCCTCATCGCTGGAGGATTCGGCCTGTGCGGCATTCCGGAACAATTAATTCTCGCGATCAGGGACAGCGGCGTGAAAAACCTCACCGTTGTCAGTAATAACTGCGGTGTTGATGACTGGGGACTGGGCCTCTTGCTTGCAAATCGGCAGATCAAAAAAATGGTCGCATCCTATGTGGGAGAAAACAAAACATTTGAACGGCAGTTTTTAAGCGGGGAGCTGGAAGTCGAATTGGTTCCCCAAGGAACGCTCGCAGAACGAATTCGCGCGGGAGGGGCGGGCATCCCGGGTTTTTATACATCTGCGGGCGTCGGGACATCAGTAGCCGAAGGAAAAGAACAGAAGATATTTGAAGGACGCACCTATCTTCTGGAGAAAGGGATTACAGGGAACGCCGCCATCGTAAAGGCCTGGAAAGCTGATCCTCTGGGCAACCTGGTGTTCAGAAAGACGGCGAGAAACTTCAATCCGCTCGCTGCCATGGCAGGCAAAGTGACAATTGCAGAGGCTGAAGAAATCGTCGATATCGGAGAGCTTGATCCGGATCACATTCATACACCGGGTATCTTTGTCCAGCATGTGCTCAAAAGCACCACACATGAAAAACGGATCGAACGCCGCACCGTCCGGGAAGCATGAAGAAGGGAGCTGATCTCATGAAAGATGGCAGAAAACGAATGATCGCACGGGCAGTAAAGGAAATTAAGGACGGAATGAATGTGAATTTGGGGATAGGCATGCCGACGCTTGTCGCCAATGAAATCCCGGATCATTACAATGTGATGCTTCAGTCGGAAAACGGCTTGCTGGGAATCGGCCCTTATCCCTTTGCCGGAACGGAGGACCCAGATCTTATTAACGCCGGGAAAGAAACCATTACCGAAGTCAAAGGAGCCTCGTATTTTGACAGTGCCGAATCGTTTGCTATGATTCGCGGGGGTCACATTGATGTCGCCATCCTCGGCGGCATGGAAGTGTCCGAACGGGGAGATTTGGCGAACTGGATGATCCCCGGAAAAATGATTAAAGGAATGGGCGGCGCCATGGACTTGGTTCACGGAGCAAAACGGATCGTTGTCATCATGGAGCATGTGAATAAATATGGAGAGTCCAAAGTGAAATCGGAATGTACGCTGCCTTTAACCGGCAGGCAGGTCGTCGATCGGCTGATCACAGATTTGGCGGTATTCGATTTCCGCCAAGGCCGTATGACGCTGACCGAATTGCAGGAAGGCGCGGCATTAGAGGAAGTCATCGAGAAAACCGAAGGCCGGTTCACTGTCAGTGAAGCATTAACGTCCCGGCGGAAATAAGGAGGTATCATCATGCATTCAATGCAGAAACACAAAACAGCTGTAGTGACAGGGGCAGCCAGAGGAATCGGATTTGAAATCGCTCAAGAATTCACCCGTGAAGGAGCCTCCGTTCTCATAGCGGATGTTAATGAACAGGCGGGAAAAGAAGCTGCTGCAAAACTCAGCGGAGAAGGCGCCCATGCCATCAGCATCACGTGTGATGTAACAGATGAAAAACAAACGGCCGATATGATTCAAACAGCTCTGACAGAATTCGGCCGGCTCGATATTCTCGTAAATAACGCGGGCATTCAGCATATCGCGCCCATCGAGGAATTTCCCGCGGAACAGTTTGAAAGGCTCATCCGTGTCATGCTGACTGGACCGTTTCTCACCATGAAACATGCATTCCCCATTATGAAAAAACAGCAATTCGGGCGAATCATTAATATGGCGTCTGTCAACGGACTGATCGGTTTTTACGGAAAAGCGGCATATAACAGCGCCAAGCATGGCGTCATCGGCTTAACGAAAGTCGGCGCACTTGAAGGCGCGGCTGACGGCATTACCGTCAATGCGCTTTGCCCAGGATATGTGGACACTCAGCTTGTCCGCAATCAGTTAAAGGATATTTCCGCAACAAGGAATGTACCGTACGAACGGGTGCTGGAGGACGTCATCTTTCCGCTCGTTCCCCAAAAACGGCTGCTGTCAGTGAAGGAAATTGCGGATTACGCCGTATTTTTGGCCAGCGACAAAGCAAAAGGCGTCACCGGTCAGGCCGTCGTTATGGACGGCGGGTATACCGCTCAATAGTTCTGATACCCATGAAAAAACAGCCGTTCTAAAGCGGCTGTTTTTTTCTGTCCAAATAAGGAGTGCAAAATAAAAAGGGGTTCTTGATAAGCAAAATGGTGAATGCTGACGGAAGGTCTTACAAAACAATGTAAACAAAAAAAGCCGGAATTCAATCGATTGAGAATGCATCAATCGGTATCGGAGCAGGATCATCCATATGTGCTGCGCCGCATTTCACTTACGGATTTTCCTCTTCCAATTTCATTCCTGCACAACCAGTTTACAATCCTTCACAGATATACAAATGAACTTTTACAATAAACAGAAAAGATGTAAATTCTGACACAATTATGCCGATATACCCAAAAAATATGAAATATCTTGGGCGCACCCTAAGTGAAGAAAAGCTGGTAACAGGCTTTACCCCGGCTTTCATCCTCTCTCCTTAAGACTGATTTTCAGTGAAACCCCCATGTTTTATTTTATGAATAAATATATCTAATTCGTTTGTAAAATCGAACAATAACTCCTCCGAAAGTATTCTATACACATTTATTGTAATCATGCTAGGATGTTAGATAAAGGGATAATTTGTAGGATATTGTATTTTTGTTCAATATGATCGGAGGAATCTCATGAACAATCTTGCCTTTTTATTTCCTGGACAAGGGTCTCAATTTGTAGGAATGGGCAAACATTTTTGGAATGATTTTGTGCTCGCAAAGAGATTGTTTGAAGAAGCGGGCGACGCGATCTCCCTGGATGTAAAAAAACTGTGTTTTAACGGAGATATAAATGAATTGACAAAGACTATGAACGCGCAGCCCGCTATTTTAACAGTCAGTGTCATTGCTTTTCAAGTGTATATGCAGGAAATAGGGGTGAAGCCCCGCTTTCTTGCAGGTCACAGCTTAGGAGAATACTCGGCGCTTGTCTGTGCCGGCGCCCTTTCTTTTCATGATGCCGTTACACTTGTAAGGCAGCGGGGAATTCTTATGCAAAATGCGGATCCCCAGCAGCAGGGGACAATGGCTGCTGTGACCCGGCTCTCTCTTCAAACATTGCAAGAAATGTGTGCGAAAGTGTCGACAGAAGACTTTCCGGCAGATGTAGCCTGCATGAATTCAGACCGGCAGCATGTCATTTCCGGACATCGGCAAGCTGTGGAGCGTGTCATCAGGATGGCGGAGGAAAAGGGGGCGGCATACACTTATTTAAATGTAAGTGCACCTTTTCACAGTTCAATGATAAGATCGGCATCCGAACAATTCCAGAGTGCATTACAGCAGTATTCCTTCCGGGATGCCGCATGGCCGATCATTTCAAATGTCACCGCGCGCCCTTACAGCAGCAAAAATTCGATCAGCGAACATCTCAAGCAGCACATGGCGATGCCGGTAAGATGGGCAGAATCGATGCATTATTTGCTTTTACACGGAGTGACAGAAGCCATCGAAATGGGGCCGAACAATGTCTTATCCGGTCTGCTGAAAAAAATAACGAACCACATTGCACCTTATCCTTTAGGACAGACATCTGATATTCACCAGCTTTCCAATTCAGCGGAAAGAAATAAACATATTGTCCGTTTACGCAAAAAACAACTGAATAAATTGATGATTCAATCCGTCATTGCGCGAAATTACAACGAGGATTCAGCGGCTTATTCCAATATGACGACGCCATTATTTATGCAAATCCAAGAGCTGAAGGAGAGAATGAAAAGGCATGAAGACGTGCTTTCAGAACAAGAACTCGAACATTCAATCCATTTATGCAAATTAATTTGTGAAGCTAAACAGCTTCCGGCTTGGGAAGAATTGCGGATTTTAAAATAAAGCGCCCAGGAGGGGACCTATGTATACCAGTCAATTCCAAACCTTAGTCGATGTCATTCGGGAAAGAAGCAATATCTCTGATCGCGGGATCCGTTTTATCGAATCCGATAAAAACGAGACGGTTGTCTCTTATCGCCAATTGTTTGAGGAAGCACAAGGATATCTTGGCTATTTACAGCATATCGGCATTCAGCCGAAGCAGGAAATTGTATTTCAAATCCAAGAAAACAAATCATTTGTCGTTGCTTTTTGGGCTTGTATATTAGGAGGAATGATCCCGGTACCGGTCAGTATCGGAGAAGATGATGACCATAAGCTGAAGGTGTGGCGCATTTGGAATATATTAAATCATCCGTTTCTGATTGCCTCTGAAAAAGTATTGGACAAAATAAAGAAATACGCTGCAGAACACGATTTACAAGATTTCCATCATCAATTAAATGAAAAATCTGACATCATTCAAGACCACACCTACGATTACCCCGCTTCGTTTTATGAACCTGATGCGGATGAACTGGCTTTTATCCAATTTTCTTCAGGATCGACAGGAGATCCAAAAGGAGTCATGTTAACGCATCACAACTTAATACATAACACGTGCGCCATTGGGACTGCCCTAGCCATTCATTCGAAAGACTCTTTGTTATCATGGATGCCTTTAACGCATGATATGGGGCTCATCGCCTGCCACCTTGTTCCCTTCATAACCGGAATCAATCAAAATCTAATGCCTACAGAATTATTTATTCGCAGACCTATTCTTTGGATGAAAAAAGCTCATGAACATAAAGCCAGTATTCTATCCTCTCCTAATTTCGGGTACAACTACTTCCTTAAATTTCTGAAAAACGAACCAGACTGGGATTTATCCCATATCAAGGTCATCGCAAACGGTGCAGAACCGATATTGCCGGAGCTCTGTGACGAATTTTTGACTAGATGCGCAGCATTCAATCTGAAAAGATCCGCCATTTTGAATGTTTACGGTTTAGCGGAAGCTTCGGTTGGCGCAGCGTTTTCTAAAACAGGTAAAGAATTCGTTCCCGTTTATTTGCATCGTGACTATTTAAATCTTGGTGAAAGAGCTGTAAACGTCAGCAAAGAGGATCAACATTGCGCTTCATTCGTCGAAGTGGGACAACCCATTGACTATTGTCAGCTTCGGATCTCCGATGGAGCAAATGAAAGATTAGAAGACGGAATCATCGGCCATATCCAGATCAAAGGAGACAATGTGACGCAAGGGTATTATAACAACCCCGAGAGTACGGAAAAAGCGCTGACTTCTGACGGCTGGGTAAAAACGGGAGACCTCGGATTCATTAGTGAAAGTGGCAACTTAGTCGTAACCGGAAGAGAAAAGGACATTATTTTCGTGAACGGAAAAAATGTCTATCCTCACGATATTGAGCGGGTCGCGATTGAAATGGAAGAGGTTGACTTAGGAAGGGTTGCCGCCTGCGGTGTATATGACCAAAAGACGCGAAGCGGAGAGATCGTGCTCTTTGTTGTTTACAAAAAATCACCTGAAAAATTCGCGCCGCTTGTCAAAGAGATCAAAAAGCATTTATACCAGCGGGGCGGCTGGAGCATAAAAGAAGTCCTTCCGATCAAAAAGCTGCCAAAAACGACGAGCGGGAAGGTTAAGCGCTATGAACTTGCCAGACAGTATGAAGCAGGGAAATTTTCAGCAGAGTCTGCCGCCATCAATGAATGTTTGGAGAGCAGCCCGAAAACTTCCGGACAGACTCCCATTCATGAAATCGAAACGGAATTACTGTCTATCTTTTCCGATGTGCTCGATGGGAAAAAGGTTCACCTCACTGACAGTTATTTTGATATGGGCGCAAATTCATTACAGTTATCGCAGATTGCCGAGCACATAGAACAGAGATTTGGACGCGAGCTTGCCGTTTCCGACCTCTTTACGTATCCTTCTATTACTGATTTAGCGGCACATCTGTCTGAAAGCCGTGCTGAAATCAAGCAGGACGTGACAGCGAAACCAAGCCATGTGACACCGAAAGATATCGCCATTATCGGGATGTCGCTCAATGTCCCGGGAGCATCAACTAAAAGTGATTTTTGGAATCTGCTTGAAAAAGGTGAGCACAGCATTCGGGAATACCCTGCATCCCGGCTGAAAGATGCGGCGGATTATTTAAAGTCCATCCAAAGCGAATTCAATGAGAATCAGTTTGTGAAGGGCGGCTATTTAGATGAAATCGACCGCTTTGATTACTCGTTCTTCGGTTTAGCTCCTAAAACGGCTCAGTTTATGGACCCCAATCAAAGACTGTTTTTGCAGTCTGCATGGCATGCGATTGAAGATGCGGGCTATGCCGGCGGCAGCATGAACGGGAGCCGTGTCGGGGTATATGCGGGGTACTCGAAGGTGGGCTACGATTATGAACGTCTCCTTTCTGCGAATTATCCGGAGGAGCTTCATCAATATATTGTAGGCAATCTTCCTTCCGTGTTAGCCAGCCGAATCGCTTATTTCTTAAATTTAAAAGGGCCGGCGGTCACAGTGGATACGGCATGCTCCTCATCGCTTGCCGCCGTTCATATGGCATGTAAATCTTTAATTTCCGGCGATTGTGACATGGCTCTTGCCGGCGGTATCCGGACATCGCTCTTGCCGATCCGTATCGGGCTTGATATGGAATCTTCGGACGGGTACACGAAAACGTTCAGCAAAGATTCAGACGGTACTGGCACAGGTGAAGGCGCGGCGGCTGTCCTGTTAAAACCTTTGCAGGATGCGGTTCGCGACGGAGACCATATTTACGGCGTGATTAAAGGAAGCGCGATAAATCAAGACGGAACAACCGCCGGGATTACCGCACCGAATCCGGCAGCTCAGACTGAGGTCATTGAGACGGCCTGGAAAGACGCGGGCATTGATCCTGAAACGCTGTCTTTCATCGAAGCACATGGCACCGGAACAAAGCTCGGCGATCCGGTTGAATTTAACGGGCTTTGTAAAGCGTTTGAAAAGTATACGGCAAAAAAACAATTTTGCGCGATTGGTTCTGTTAAATCGAACATCGGTCATTTGTTTGAAGCAGCAGGCATCGTCGGACTGATCAAATCTGTCCTCATGCTGAATCATAAGAAAAACCCGCCTTTAGCGCACTTTAATGAACCTAATCCGCTCATTCATTTTCACTCTTCACCGTTTTATGTAAATCAGGAAGCTGCGGAGTTCACATCGGGTGATGAGCCGCTGCGAGGCGGAATCAGCTCGTTCGGTTTTAGCGGAACGAACGCTCATGTGGTATTGGAAGAATACACTTCTCAAAATGAGGATGCACCCGCAAATGAAAATGAGCCGCACCTATTTGTTTTATCCGCTCATACAGAGAATGCACTCTATGAACTCGCACAGCAGTACCGCCAATATGTAGCAGATGACAGCCCTTCATTGAAGTCCATTTGCTATACAGCCGGCACGGGCAGGGCTCATTTGGATCATGGTATTGCCATGATTGTATTCAGTAAGCAGGAATTATGTGACAAGCTGACTTCCGTAATCCAGGGAGACAGAGATCTTCCCGGAGTATACGTTGGTTATCAGAACTTGAAGGAAATGCTGCCTGGCCATAAAGAGGAGCTGAATAAACAAGCAGCCGCTCTGATAATGCAGCGTATACGTACACATGATGAACGGATCGCATGGCTGAATCGCGCGGCCGAATTATTTGTGCAGGGAGCCGTTATAGACTGGAGCGCCATTTACGCCGGTGAAACCGTACAAAAAACGCCATTGCCTCTGTATCCGTTTGAACGGAACCGCTGCTGGGCTGAAGCTGACCAATTGCGCCTAAACGAGGGCCAAGAGAAAGGAGAAGCGGCATTGAATATGGATCAAACGAAGGCGCACATTGAATCCTTCCTGAAAACTGTCATCAGCAATGCTTCGGGAATTATAGCGGATGAGCTTGATCTGAACGCTCATTTTATCGGGCTCGGAATGGATTCCATCATGCTGTCACAGGTCAAAAAAGCTATCGCGGACGAATTTGGGGTAGACATCCCGATGGATCGTTTTTTTGATACGATGAACAACCTTCAAAGTGTCATCGATTACTTGGCTGAGACCGCTCCATCGTCTCATGCACCCGCTCCGGCTCAAGAGAATGTTCCGGCGCAGGAAACACTGGTCATTCCAGAAGCACAGCCCGAATCTGGTCACAGAGAAGATCATCAAGGACATATGCTCGAAAAAATAATCGCTTCACAAAATCAATTAATCCAGGACACCTTACAAGCTCAGTTAAATAGCTTTAATTTGCTGAGAAACGGCGGTCATCATTCCGATGTGAAAGAACACGATAAAGCGCAAGAGAAATCAATTCCTTCTGTCAAGCAGGGGCCTCCGGCCGTCACTGCAGAAAAGAAAACGGCCCAAGAAGCGAAACCCTATGTTCCTTTCCAGCCTCAGAACCTGCATGAACAGGGACACTATACCGCACGGCAAAAACAATATTTAGAAGATTTCATCGTGAAATATGCAGATAAAACGAAAGGTTCCAAACAGTATACGGACAAAACCCGATTTGCTCATGCAAATAACCGCAACTTGTCCAGCTTCCGTTCATATTGGAAGGAAATCGTGTACCCGATTATTGCCGAACGTTCTGACGGTTCCAAGATGTGGGATGTTGACGGCAACGAATACATTGATGTCACCATGGGATTCGGGGTTAACCTTTTCGGGCACCATCCATCCTTTATTACACAGGTTATCGATGATTCAGTCCGTTCATCATTGCCTCCGCTCGGCCCGATGTCGGATGTCGCAGGAGAAGTTGCCGATCGGATCCGCACATGCACCGGGGTGGAAAGGGTCGCTTTCTATAATTCCGGAACAGAGGCTGTCATGGTTGCCCTTCGTTTAGCGCGGGCGGCAACAGGAAGAAAGAAAGTTGTGGCCTTCTCGGGGTCTTATCACGGTACGTTTGACGGGGTATTAGGGCTTGCCGGCACAAAAGGCGGAGCCTCGTCTGCGAATCCGCTGGCTCCGGGCATACTGCAGAGCTATATGGATGATTTGATTATTTTACATTACAACAATCCCGATTCGCTGGACGTGATCCGCAGTCTTGGTGATGAATTGGCAGCCGTACTTGTGGAACCTGTACAAAGCCGCAGGCCGGATTTGCAGCCGCGGGCATTTTTGAAAGAATTGCGGGCGATCACGCAGCAATCCGGAACAGCTTTGATTATCGATGAAATTATTACAGGATTTCGGATCGGTCTCGGCGGCGCTCAGGAATGGTTCGGTATTCAGGCTGATTTAGTGACCTACGGAAAAATCATCGGCGGGGGACAGCCGTTAGGGATTGTTGCCGGAAAAGCTGAATTCATGAATGCGATCGACGGGGGAACCTGGCAGTATGGGGACGATTCCTATCCGCAAGATGAGGCGAAACGTACGTTTGTGGCCGGCACCTTCAATACTCACCCGCTTACCATGAGAATGTCGTTAGCCGTGCTTCGCCATTTACAAACCGAGGGAGAACACCTGTATGAACAGCTGAATCAAAAAACAGCCTCCTTGGTTGATCGGCTAAATCGCTTCTTTGAACAATCGCAAGTGCCTATCCGCATGGTTCAATTCGGTTCTTTATTCCGGTTTGTCTCATCGCTTGATAACGACTTGTTCTTTTACCATCTCAATTATAAAGGGGTCTATGTGTGGGAAGGACGCAACTGCTTCCTATCCACGGCGCATACCGCGGATGATATTGAACATATCATTCAAGCTGTTAAAGACACGGTGAAGGATCTTCGCCGAGGCGGATTTATTCCGGAAGGCCCGGATTCTCCTGATGACGGCGGCCATAACAAATCCGGGGCGTACGAGCTTTCAGATGAACAAAAACAATTGGTCATGGCATCCCATTATGGGAATGAAGCTTCTGCAGCTTTAAACCAGTCCATTATGCTGAAAGTAAAGGGCGAACTGCAGCATACACCATTAAAACAAGCCGTCCGGCATATCGTCGACCGTCATGAAGCTTTACGTACAGTGATTCATCCCGATGACGAGGTACAGCAGGTGCAGGAACGGATGACTATAGAAATACCTGTCATTGATTTTACTGGTCACCCGGAAGAGCAGCGGGAAACAGAAATTCAGAAATGGCTGACAGAAGATGCCAAACGGCCGTTTCACTTCCAAGAACAAAAGCCCTTGTTTAGAATCCATGTGCTTACATCGGCCCACAATGAACACCTGATTGTGCTCACGTTCCATCATATCATTGCCGATGGATGGTCAATCGCCGTTTTTGTTCAAGAACTGGAGAGCAGCTACGCGGCAATCGTACAAGGAAAACCGTTTCCGCTAAAAGAGGCCGCTGCTTCATTTCGCCAATATTTAGACTGGCAGCAGGCGCAAATTGACAGCGGCCATTATGAAGAAGGAGTCCGGTATTGGCGGCATCATTTTTCTGAACCGATACAGCAGGCAGTCCTGCCGGGCGCCGCTTCTGCCCGCCATCAGAACGGATACGAGGGAGACCGGTGTACCGTCCGGCTTGGGCGGCCTTTAAGCAAGGCCTTAAAGTCTTTGAGCATTCGGATGAAAAATAGCGTATTTGTAACGATGCTTGGTGCATTTCACCTTTTTCTGCACCAGCTTACCAAACAGACGGGCCTTGTAATCGGGATGCCGACAGCCGGTCAATCCCATATGAAACAGCATGATCTGATTGGAAATTGCGTCAATATGATTCCGGTAAAAAACACGGCTTCTTCAGAAACCACTTTATCCGGCTATCTGGACCAGATGAGAGAAAACGTGAATCAAGCAATGCGCCATCAAGCCGTTCCGATGACACTGGCGGCCAGAGAACTTCCGCACAATCATGTGCCGGATATGCGTATTATTTTTAATTTGGACAGGCCTTTTCGAAAGCTTCACTTCGGAAAGGCGGAAGCTGAGCTCGTTGCTTACCCTATGAAATGCATTTCATACGATCTGTTTCTTAACGTAACGGATGTCGATCAAGAATACGTTCTTGATTTTGATTTTAATACGAATGTCGTCAGTCCGGAGATCATGAAAAAGTGGGGAGCGGGCTTTACGACATTGCTGCAAAAGATGGTTGAAGGGGATTCAGTCCCTCTTAACGCCCTGGTCATGTTTTCCGATGAAGAACAGCATGATTTACAAGAACTTTACGCCGAACACCAAAAGCGGGTCTCCTCAATCGTAAGCAATACGGAAAACCTTGCTGATGCCTACGAGGCGCCGGCAAATGAAACGGAGCGGCAGCTGGCGCGTATTTGGGAGGAGCTTTTCGGCCTTGAACGGATTGGCAGATCAGATCGCTTCCTGGATCTGGGAGGAAACTCACTCCAAGCGACCCTTATGCTATCCAAAGTTCAGAAGACATTTCATCAAAAGGTTTCCATCGGACAATTTTTCAATCATCAGACTGTTAAGGAATTAGCACGTTTCATTCAGAACGAAACGAAAGTCATGCACCTCCCGATCAAAGCTGCTGAGAAAAAAGCGTATTACCCGACATCGCCGGCGCAGCAAAGAGTCTATTTCCTCCACCAAATGGAGCCCGATCAGCTGGCTCAAAATATGTTCGGGCAAATATCAATAACAGGGAAGTACGATGAGCAGGCTCTGATTTCTTCCCTTCAACAAGTCATAGAGCGGCATGAAGCGTTTCGCACATATTTTGACATTATAGATGGTGAAATCGTCCAAAAACTTGATAACGAAGTTGATTTTAACGTTCATGTCCGGACGATGAGCCGGGACGAATTTGACGCCTATTCAGACCGATTTGTAAAACCGTTCCGCTTGGAAGAAGCTCCTTTGGTTCGTGCGGAGCTGATCAAGATTGAAAACGGGCAGGCCGAACTGCTCATCGATATGCACCATATCATTTCGGACGGTTATTCCGTCAACATCCTTACAAATGAATTGCTGGCTTTATATCATCAAAAACCGCTACCGGATATTGAATTTGAATATAAAGATTTCGCCGAATGGCAAAACCAATGGCTGAATGAGGATGCCATGAAGCAGCAGGAGGCATATTGGCTGGAACAATTTTCAGACGAAATCCCGGTCCTTCAATTGCCGACAGACGGTTCAAAAGCGGCGGAGCAGTCTTCTGAGGGACAGCGCGTGACGTGCTCTTTACAGCCGGATGTCATCCGTTCGCTGCAAGATCTGGCGCAAACAGCGGGAACGACTCTCTATACGGTGATGCTGGCCGCCTACAAAGTGCTGCTTCATAAATATACGGGCCAAGAAGATATTGTCGTAGGCACGCCTGCTTCAGGAAGAAATCATCCGGATATTGAAAAGATCATCGGTATTTTCATACAAACCCTCGGAATCCGAACGAAGCCGCACGCCAATCGAAAGTTCTCGGATTACCTGGAAGAAGTAAAGCGACAGACGCTTGACGCTTTCGAAAACCAAGACTATCCATTCGACAAGCTTGTGGAGAAATTAAATGTGCAGCGGGAAACAACGCGAAAATCGCTGTTTAACACGATGTTTGTGTTTCAAAATATTGAGTTTCATGAAATCCGGCACGATGAATGTACGTTTAAGGTGAAAGAGCGAAATCCCGGAGTCTCTTTATATGATTTGATGCTGACGGTCGAAGATGCCGGACAACAGATCGAGATGCATTTTGATTTTAAACCGGGACAGTTTGAAAAAGACACCATTGAACAGATCACCAGACACTATATCAGCATATTAAACAGCCTTGTGGAGCAGCCGGAGATGACGCTGTCTTCCGTTCCTATGCTGTCTGAAACCGAACAGCATCAATTGCTGACCGAGTGTAATGACACAAAGACGCCGTATCCGCATAACGAAACAGTAACCCGATGGTTTGAAATGCAGGCGGCACAGCGGCCAGATCATCCAGCCGTTATTTTTGGCAATGAGCAGTATACGTACAGACAGCTCAATGAACGGGCGAACCAATTGGCGCGGACGTTACGGACAAAAGGCGTACAAGCGGATCAATTCGTTGCCATCCTTTCTCCGCATTGCTTTGAGCTGATTGTTGGAATTTTGGCAGTTCTGAAATCCGGCGGCGCATACGTGCCTATTGACCCTGAATATCCGGAAGATCGGATTCAATATATGCTGAGCGATTCAAGGGCGGAGGTTGTGTTAACACTGCAGAGCCTGCAAGATCAATTACCGTATGATGGTGATGTTGTGCTTTTAGATGAGGAAAGTTCATATCATGAGGACCGCTCGAATCTTGAATTGGAAAGCAATACACATGATTTGGCCTACATGATCTATACGTCGGGTTCTACGGGAAATCCGAAAGGTGTACTCATTGAGCATCAGGGATTGAGTAATTATATTTGGTGGGCGAAAAAGGTTTATGTAAAAGGTGAGAAAACCAACTTCCCATTATACTCTTCCATCTCTTTCGACCTGACGGTGACCTCGATATTTACACCGCTGGCTACTGGAAATACCATCATTGTCTTCGATGGAGAGGACAAAAGCGCCGTGCTTTCTGAAATTATAAGGGACACAAGAATAGACATGATCAAATTGACACCGGCACATTTGCATGTCATCAAGGAGATGAATATAGCAGGCGGCACCGCCATACGGAAAATGATTGTGGGCGGAGAAAATTTAAGCACCCGTCTGGCCAAAAGTGTCAGCGAGCAGTTTAAAGGCCGGCTGGACATTTTCAATGAATACGGACCGACGGAAGCTGTCGTCGGATGTATGATTTATCACTTCAACGCAAAACGGGACAAGCGGGAATTTGTACCGATCGGCACACCGGCAGCCAATACGGATATTTATGTGGCCGATGCAAGCAGAAATCTGGTTCCGATCGGGGTAATCGGCGAAATATATATCAGCGGACCGGGTGTGGCCAGAGGGTATTGGAACCGCCCGGATTTAACGGCAGAGAAATTTGTTGAAAACCCGTATGTCCCGGGAGCGAAGATGTACAAAACAGGGGATTTGGCTAAACGATTGAAGGATGGAAATCTTGTATATATTGGGCGCGTTGATGAACAAGTCAAAATCAGGGGCCACCGAATCGAGCTTGGTGAAATCGAAGCGGCGATGCATAACGCGGAAGCGGTGCAAAAAGCCGCGGTTACAGTGAAAGAAGAAGAAGACGGCTTAAACCAATTATGCGCGTATTACGTAAGCGACAAGCCTATAGCGGCTGCGCAGCTTAGGGAACAACTGTCATCCGAACTTCCGGACTACATGGTTCCGGCCTATTTTGTCCGTCTGGACGATATGCCGTTAACGTCTAACGGGAAAATAAACCGTAAGGCACTGCCCGCGCCAGAAGCGAGTCTGCAGCAGACAGCTGAATATGTTCCGCCGGGCAATGAGACGGAGTCCAAACTCGCAGATTTATGGCAGGAAGTGCTCGGAATAAGCCGTGCGGGGATTAAACATCATTTCTTTGATCTCGGAGGGAACTCCATTCGCGCAGCGGCCTTAGCCGCCAGAATTCAAAAAGAGCTGGATGTGAATCTGTCTCTAAAAGATATATTCAAGTTTCCTACCATTGAACAATTGGCTGAAAAAACGTTACACATGGACAAAAATCAATATATACCGATCCCGGCCGCAAAAGAAATGTCCTATTATCCCGTTTCTTCAGCTCAGAGACGGATGTATTTGTTAAGTCACGCAGAAGGCGGCGAGCTGACTTACAATATGACGGGTGCCATGAGCGTGGAAGGAGGAGTTGATCCCGACCGGTTAAACGACGCTTTCCAAAAATTAATCGAGCGTCATGAAGCGTTGCGGACCAGCTTTGAATTATATGAAGGTGAGCCGGCACAGCGAATTCATCAGAGCGTCGAATTTACAATAGAACAAATTCAAGCAAGCGAAGAAGAAGCGGAAGACCGTGTGCTTGAATTCATCCAAGCGTTTGATTTAGCCAAACCGCCTCTGATGCGAGCGGGATTAATTGAAATTGAACCTTTGCGGCATGTGCTTGTGGTTGATATGCATCATATCATTTCTGACGGCGTGTCCGTCAATATTATGATGAACGATCTGAGCCGGCTCTACGCAGGGAACCAACCGGACCCGCTTTCAGTTCAATATAAAGATTATGCGGTTTGGCAGCAATCGGACATTCAGAGACGGAACATCAAGAGCCAGGAAGCGTATTGGCTGGATCAGTTTCACGATGACATTCCCGTACTGGATATGCCTGCGGATTATGAGAGACCTGCCATACGCGATTACGAAGGCGAATCATTTGAATTTCTTATACCGGAACACTTGAAACAGCGTTTAAGACAAATGGAAGAAGAAACAGGCGCAACACTGTATATGATTTTATTGGCAGCCTATACGATTCTTTTATCTAAATACAGCGGACAAGAAGATATTATCGTAGGAACGCCGTCTGCCGGGCGGACTCATTTGGATGTGGAGTCAGTTGTGGGAATGTTCGTCAATACGTTAGTCATTCGCAATCACCCAGCGGGCCGTAAAACATTTGATGCCTACTTAAACGAAGTAAAGGAAAACATGCTGAACGCCTATAAAAATCAAGACTATCCGTTGGAAGAATTGATACAGCATTTACATCTTCCGAAGGATGCAAGCCGCAACCCTTTATTCGATACGATGTTTGTGCTGCAAAATCTCGACCAGGCTGAATTGACATTTGATTCCCTGCAGCTCAAGCCATATCAGTTTCATCATCCGGTTGCCAAGTTCGATTTGACCTTGTCGATTCAAACGGATCACGACAACTATCACGGGCTGTTTGAATATTCGAAAAAACTGTTTAAGAAAAGCAGAATCGAGATTCTATCAAACGACTATTTACACATCCTATCAGCGATTCTGGAACAGCCGGACATTCTGATCGATCAAATCGGATTGAGCGGAAGTATTGAGGAAGAAGAGAACG
The DNA here is from genome assembly GCF_001553895.1 of Bacillus sp. SDLI1. NCBI lineage: Bacteria > Bacillati > Bacillota > Bacilli > Caryophanales > Bacillaceae > Bacillus > Bacillus sp. SDLI1. Next base: position 302,188 of record NZ_CP013950.1, read on the forward strand.
CGCTTGATTCTATTCAATTGAACTTTTAGGGAAAAGCATTATTTCTTTAAATTATATAAAATGAGGTGCTCCAATGTCGGTATTTAAAAACCAAGAAACGTACTGGGACAACCTGTTTGATGAAGAAGACGGACTAAGCGCATTCCCTTACTTTAAAGCAGCGGATAAAGCGTCATTGGCCCGTACCGGCTATCAAGAAAAATGCATCTGCCATTCCTTATCTCCGGAAGTATCTCAAAGAATCATGACAATGGCGAATCATTCCGATATGGCGGCCTATTTGATTTTATTGGCAGGTATTGAATGCTTGCTGTATAAATATACCGATCGAACGAGCCTGATTCTCGGCATTCCAACGGTATCGAAGCAAAAAAGCAATCAGTCAGCTGTTAACTCCGTTGTTCTTTTGAAAAATACGCTTTCAAACGAGAGTACATTTAAAACCGTGTTTGAACAGCTGAAAGAAGCCGTTAATGATTCACTGAAAAATCAAAACCTGCCGTTTAGAAAAATGGTTCAGCATCTAAACGTGCAATACAATGATGAGCGTCTGCCGCTGATTCATACCGTCGTTTCGCTTAACGAAATTCATTCTTTGCAATTTAAAGAAGACATTGCATCCGATACGCTGTTTCACTTTGATTTGGAAAACAACGGAGTTCATTTAAAGCTTTTTTATAACGGCAATCTGTACGATGAGCGCTATATGGATCAAATGACAGCCCATTTGGATCAGCTGCTGTCTGTGATCCTGTTTCAGCCTGAAGCGGAGATCCATACGGCAGAAATGATACCCGAAGCGGAAAAGCAGAAACTATTGTTTGATTTTAACGATACCGGCAGAGATTACTCCGGGAGCAGAACCGTCTATCAATTATTTGAAGAACAGGCAGAAAGAACGCCTGAGCACGTGGCGGTCAAGTTTAAAAACGCCCATTTGACGTACAGGGAATTGAACGAAAAGGCGAACCGTTTGGCAAGAACATTGCGTAATTGCGGGGTTCAAGCCGATACATTGGTCGCCATTTTGGCTGATCGTTCGTTAGAGATGATCGTGTCAATCATAGCCGTTTGGAAGGCGGGGGGCGCTTATGTGCCCCTGGACCCTGAATATCCAAACGAGCGGCTTCAATATTTGCTTCATGATGCGAATGCAGACGTTCTCCTTGTTCAGCATCATTTAAAAAACAGTCTCACCTTTGACGGACCGGTGATTGATTTAAATGACAAAACATCATACCATGCAGATGGCTCATTGTTATCACCAATAGCGGAACACAGCCATTTAGCCTATGTCATTTATACCTCGGGCACAACAGGAAAGCCGAAAGGAGTCATGGTTGAACACGGCGGCATTGTGAATTCGCTCCAGTGGAAGAAGGCGTTTTTCAAGCATTCTTCAGCGGATCGCGTGCTTGTCTTATACCCGTATGTTTTTGATGCGTTCATTTTAAATTTCTTCGGCCCGCTTATTTCGGGAGCGACTTTGCACCTTTTGCCGAATGAAGAAAATAAAGACCTTTTCGCCATTCAAAATGTCTTGAAACAAGAGCGGATTACACATTTTTCAACTTCTCCCCGTCTTTTGAAAACGATGATCGAAGAGATGAACGCTGACGACTTCATTCATGTTCAGCATGTTGTTGTAGGCGGAGAGCAGCTGGAAACAGATACAGTTGAGAAGCTGTATTCCCTGCAGCCTCACATTCGGATCAATAATGAATACGGACCGACAGAAAACAGCGTGGTATCGACCTTTCACCCTGTTCAGTCTGCTGATGAACAGATCACAATCGGCAAACCGGTGGCCAACCATCAAGCTTATATTTTAGGAGCGCACCAGCAAATCCAGCCGATCGGCGTACCGGGAGAGCTGTATGTCGGAGGAGCGGGAGTGGCCCGCGGCTACCTCAATCGGCCTGAGCTGACGGAGGAAAAATTTGTTCAGCATTTGCATCTCTCCGGTCAAAAGATGTATAAAACGGGGGATCTCGCCAGATGGCTGCCAGATGGAAGAATCGAATATGCAGGGCGGCTCGATCACCAAGTGAAAATCCGCGGCTACCGAATCGAGATCGGCGAGGTAGAGGCGGCCATGTTCAATCTGGAAAACGTTCGTGAAGCTGCAGTCATTGCGCGGGAAGGCGCAGACGGAGCCAAGCAATTGTATGCCTATTATGTCGGCGAGCCTTCTGTGGCTGCGCAGTTCAGAGCCGAATTATCCCGTAAACTGCCGGATTATATGATTCCCTCCTACTTTATCCATTTGGAACGCATACCGCTCACTTCCAATGGAAAAATTGATTTGAAAGCTTTGCCTGCTGATGAAGAAAATACGCGGACAGATAACGAATACATAGCCCCGCGGAACACAACAGAAGAACTGCTGACGTCCATCTGGCAAGAAGTATTAGGGGCAGAACGTATCGGAATTATGGATAATTTCTTTGATTATGGCGGAGATTCGATTAAATCAATTCAGGTGTCATCCAGATTGTATCAAGCCGGATACAAGGTTGATATGAAACATCTGTTTAAATATCCCGCGATTGCAGAACTAAGTCAATTTGTCGTGCCGATCGGCAGGATGGCTGATCAAGAGGAAGTGACCGGCGGCACAAACCTGACCCCGATACAGCATTGGTTTTTTGAACAAAAAATGCCGCAAGCTCACCATTACAATCAGGCCGTCATGTTATATTCGGCGGAAGGCTTGAAAGAGGCTCCGCTTCGCCGGACGATGGAACTGATCGCATCACATCACGATGCCTTGAGGATGATTTTTGAAAAAACACCGAACGGGTACGCTCCGCGAATTACAGGAACGGATGAAAGTGAATTATATCATCTGGAAGTGATGAATTATAAAGGCGAAACCGATCCGGCTCAGGCAATTTCCGATAAAGCGAATGAGATTCAAAGCAGCATGATATTAGACAAAGGGCCTTTGATGAAGCTTGGTTTGTTCCAATGCACCGACGGGGATCATTTGCTGATTGCAATTCATCATTTGGTGATTGACGGAGTATCGTGGCGCATTTTACTCGAAGATTTTGCAAGCGGTTATGAGCAGGCAGAGCGCGGACAAACGATCCGCCTCCCACAAAAAACAGATTCGTTTCCATACTGGGCCGATCAATTGTCCAAATATGCGAAAGAAACTGACATGGAAGAGGAGATTGCTTATTGGGCCGAGCTTTCAAACACGGAGCCGCAGCCATTGCCTAAAGACAAAATAAGCGAAGGCTCATTATTAAGAGACAGCGAAGAAGTGACGATTCAATGGACAAAAGAGGAAACGGAGCAATTGTTAAAACAAGCGAACCGCGCCTACAACACGGATATCAATGATCTGCTGCTGACTTCGTTAGGTCTCGCCGTTCACAGGTGGACTGGCATGGAAGACATTGTCGTAAATTTGGAAGGCCACGGGAGAGAACCGATTATTCCGGATGCGGATATCTCCCGCACGATCGGATGGTTTACAAGCCAGTACCCTGTCGTCCTGAGAATGGAAGCCGGAAAAGACTTGTCATGGCGGATTAAGACCGTGAAAGAAGGGCTGCGCCGTATCCCGGATAAAGGCATGAATTACAGCATCATCAAATATATATCCGGACATCCCGAAGCCGACAGCCTGCAGCTGAATCCGGAAATATCGTTTAATTATTTGGGTCAGTTTGATCAAAACCTGAATCATCAGGCTTTGCGCATATCGCCTTTTTCCACAGGGTTATCGATGAACGAAAACCAAGAGAGAACAGCCGTGCTTGATTTAAACGGCATGATTTCTGAAGGGACATTATCACTGACACTGAGCTATAGCAGCAAACAATACGAAAGATCGACTATGACGCAATTTGCCAAAGGTTTAAAAGAAAGTCTGCAAGAAGTCATTGCGCATTGCGTAAGCCGGCAGCAGACTTCCCTCACACCAAGTGACATCCTGTTAAAAGATATCTCAATCGACGAACTGGAACAGCTTTTGAAGCAGACACTTGAATTAGGCGAGGCGGAAAATATTTATCCATTAACACCGATGCAGAAGGGCATGCTGTTTCACAGCTTATTTGATCCGAATTCAGGTGCTTATTTTCAGCAAACGATGTTTGATCTGCACGGAGATCTGGAGATTGATTCATTTTCAAAAAGCTTGGATGTCTTATCGCAAAAATATGATATACTCCGGACGAATTTTTACAGAGGCTGGAAAGACCAGCCGCTGCAAATCATATTCAAAACGAAAAAGATCGGTTTTGAATTCATTGACTTACGCGAGATGAAGGAATCACAAAAAGAAGCGATGATTCAGCAGTATGCCAGAGAAGATAAGATGCGGGGGTTCGACTTAGAAAAAGGCGCGTTAATGCGGTTATTCATTCTCCGTACGGATGAAAAGACATACCGTTTTATCTGGAGCTTCCACCATATTTTGATGGACGGCTGGTGCCTGCCGCTGATTACAAAAGAAATATTCGAGAATTACTTTGCCTTGCTTCAGCAAAAGCAGCCTGAACAATCATCAATTACTCCGTACAGTCAATATATTGAATGGCTCGGCCGGCAAGATGCGAAAGAGGCCACGGCTTATTGGGATCAGTACTTGGAGGGATATGAGGAGCAAACCGGCCTTCCTAAGGATCACCATGCAGCGGAAGACGGACGATACGTTCCTGAAAAAGTGACGTGTGACATAAGCTCCGATCTCACTTCGAAAATGAAGCGGACGGCAGGCAAGCATCATGTCACGCTGAACACGCTGCTGCAGACGGCATGGGCGGTTTTGCTGCAGAAATATAACCGAAGCAAGGACGTTGTGTTTGGGAGTGTCGTATCCGGAAGACCGGCTGGAATTCCAAACGTGGAAACGATGATCGGCTTATTCATTAACACCATTCCCGTCCGGTTCCGGTGTGAAGCGGGGACAACGTTTGCCGGGCTTATGAAAGAGGCGCAGGATAGGGCTGTAGCGTCTCAACAATTTGAGACGCACCCGTTGTACGATATTCAAGCGCGTACAACGCAAAAGCAAGATTTAATTACACATTTAATGATCTTCGAAAATTATCCGGTTGATCAGTATATGGAGAGCATAGGCCGGCAAAACGGATCATCCATCACCATTTCCAACGTACAAATGGAAGAGCAGACCAACTATGATTTTAATTTGACCGTCATACCGGGCGACGAGATGAACATCTCTTTTGAATTCAATGCCAATGTGTATGAGCGGGCAAGCATAGAGCGGATTCGGGAACATTTCATGCAAATCCTGCATCAAGTCGTGACAGATGCAGATATCCGGGTGGATCAAGTAGATTTGTTGACGGAAGGCGAAAAAAGAACCCTTCTGCAGACGCTTAACGACACGGATACACCGTTTCCGCAGACGCCGGTTTATCAATTATTTGAAGAGCAATCGCAGCGTACGCCCGATCAAGCGGCCGTCATTGATAAGGACAGGCAGCTCACGTACGGAGAGCTCAATAAGCGGGCAAACCGGCTGGCGCGAACGTTAAGAGCAAAGGGCGTGCAGGCGGATCATCCTGTGGCCATCATCAGCAGAAACAGCATTGAATCGGTGGTCGGGATACTTGCCGTTTTAAAATCAGGCGGCGCCTATGTCCCTATAGATCCGGAATATCCGCAAGACCGCATCCGGTATATGCTGGATGACTCCCAAGCGGGAATCGTTTTGACGCAGCGAGATGTCAGGGAACAGCTTTCCTATGAAGGCGTCACGATTTTACTGGATGATGAAGAGTCGTATCACCAAGATGACTCTGACCTTGCACCGATAAGTGATGCAAGCCATTTGGCGTATGTCATTTATACGTCAGGCTCCACAGGGAAGCCAAAAGGCGTATTAATCGAGCACCGCAGCTTGACCAATTATATTTGGTGGGCGAAAGAAGTTTATGTAAAAGGCGAGAAAGCCAACTTCCCGTTGTACTCGTCCATCTCTTTTGATCTGACGGTGACTTCTATTTTCACACCGCTTATCACAGGCAATACGATCATCGTCTATAACGGAGAGGATAAAACAGCTCTGCTTGAATCGATTGTGCGGGACCCGAGGGTGGATATCATTAAATTAACCCCGGCCCATTTGCAGGTCTTGAAGGAAATGAACATCGCCGATCAAACGGCTGTCCGAAGAATGATTGTGGGCGGAGAAAACTTAAGCACCCGGTTAGCCCAAAGTATTCATGAACAGTTCGAAGGCCGGATTGAAATATGCAATGAGTACGGACCGACGGAAACCGTTGTCGGCTGCATGATTTACCGTTACGATGCCGCAAAGGACAGACGGGAATCGGTACCGATCGGAACTGCTGCGGCTAACACGAGCATTTACGTTCTTGATGAGAATATGAAACCCGCGCCGATCGGAGTGCCGGGAGAGATCTATATCAGCGGCGCCGGTGTGGCAAGAGGATATTTGAACCGTCCCAAATTAACGGCAGAGAAATTCGTCGATGACCCGTTTGAACCCGGAGCTAAGATGTATAAGACCGGAGATTTGGCGAAGTGGCTGGCTGACGGAAACATTGAATATGCGGGCAGAATAGATGAACAAGTGAAAATCAGAGGCTATCGTATCGAATTAGGCGAAATTGAGGCAGCGCTGCTTCAAGAAGAAACGGTCAAGGAAGCGGTCGTTACAGCCAGAGAGGACGTCCACGGGTTTAAACAATTGTGTGCATATTACGTAAGCGGCGGGCAAACAACGGCAGCCCGGCTCCGCAAACAATTGTCTCACAGCCTGGCGGGTTATATGGTTCCGGCTTATTTTATCGAGCTTGATGAAATGCCTTTAACGTCTAACGGAAAAATAAACAGAAAAGGACTGCCGGCTCCGGATTTCGAGCTGCAGGACAGAGCAGAGTATAAAGCTCCTCGAACAAAAGCGGAAGAAATATTAGTTTCTGCCTGGGAATCGGTATTAGGCGCAGAGAATGTCAGTATTCTTGATAATTTCTTTGAACTTGGCGGGGATTCCATTAAGTCAATCCAAGTGTCATCCAGATTAAAACAGAGCGGATACAAAATGGAAATCAAAGACTTGTTTCAATATGCTACGATTGCCGAATTGAGTCAGCATATCAAGCAGAATCTGCGTACAGCCGATCAAGGTGAGGTCAAAGGAAAAGTCAGCCTGACTCCTATACAGCATTGGTTTTTTGAACAAACAACAATAGATCCGCATTATTATAATCAAGCCGTCATGCTGCATGCATCGGAAGGTTTTCAGGAAACGCCGCTGCGTCAAACCCTGCAAAAGCTTGCAGAACATCACGATGCGCTCCGGATGACGTTCCAGACTGCGGAAAAGGGTTACGAGGCACAGAATGCAGAGATCGCCCAAAGCGGACTGTACAACCTTGAAGTCCTGAATCTGAAAGCAGAATCCGACCCGGGGCAGACCATTGAAGCCAAGGCTGATGAGATACAAAGCAGTATGCATTTAAGTGATGGCCCGTTAATGAAAGCCGGATTGTTTCAATGCGCAGACGGGGATCATTTGCTCATCGCCATCCATCATTTGATTGTAGACGGGGTGTCATGGCGCATTTTACTGGAGGATCTCGTGACCGGCTACAGGCAAGCCGAGAACGGGCAAGTGATTCAACTGCCGCAAAAAACAGACTCTTTCCAATTATGGGCTAAGAGACTTTCAGAATATGCGCAAAGTGAAACGATAAAACAAGAACAGGAATATTGGACAAAGATCGAACAAACCGAAGTAAAACCGCTGCCTACAGATTTTCAGGAAACCCATACAACTGCAAAAGACAGTGAAACAGCAACTGTGGAATGGACGAAAGAGGAAACGGAGCTCTTATTAAAACAAGCGAATCGCGCTTATCACACGGAAATAAACGATTTGCTTTTAACTTCTCTTGGTCTTTCCATATCCCATTGGTCGGGGCTTGACCGGATTCCGATTCATTTAGAGGGACACGGAAGAGAACAGATCATTCAAGATATGGATATCTCCCGCACGGTCGGCTGGTTTACTAGTCTGTATCCGGTTGTGCTGCACGCGCAGCCGGGCAAAGAAATCTCTGATTATATTAAAACGACCAAAGAAGAACTGCGCCAAATTCCGCATAAAGGGATCGGATATGGCATAGCAAGGTACTTAAGCGGCGGACTGCCATCGAAACTCGATCCTGAGATCAGCTTTAACTACTTGGGACAGTTTGACCAAGATTTACAGCAGCATGGAGTTCAATTATCTTCTTATTCTTGCGGTTCAGACTCAAGCGGAAATCAAGAAAGACCGTGTGTATTGAATATAAACGGAATGATAACCGAGGGCCGGCTGAAGCTTACGATCAGCTACAGCAGTAAACAGTACGCAAAAGAAACGATCATGCGGTTATCGGAAACGATTCAAAGCCGCCTGCGGACAATCATTACGCATTGCGTTCATAAAAAACAATCAGAACTGACGCCAAGCGATATTTTGTTAAAAGGCATGTCCATTGACGAATTGGATCAGCTCCTCGTTCAACTGCCGCATGCAGGTGAGATTGAAAACGTGTATCCGCTCACTCCGATGCAGAAAGGAATGCTCTTCCACAGCTTGCTGGACGAGGACTCACATTCTTATTTTGAACAAGCATCGTTCGATTTGCAGGGAGAGTTAAAGATTGATTGGTTTAAACAAAGCTTGGAGCGATTATTTGAAAGATACGCCGTGCTCAGAACCCGTTTTTACAGCGGCTGGAACGATATTCCTTTGCAAATTGTCTATAAAACACAAAAACCGCAAATTCATTTTACAGATTTGCGCGACATAGAGGAGCACCGTCGTGAGAATGCAATCGCAGCCTATCAAAGAGAAGACAGGGCTAAAGGATTTGACCTGACTCGCGATCCGCTGATGCGCATAGCGATTTTCCGTACGGAAGACAGCAACTATCATTTGATTTGGAGCTTCCATCATATTGTCATGGACGGCTGGTGCCTGTCTCTTATCACGAAGGAAGTGTTTGATCATTATAGCGCCTTACAAAAAGGAAGGGGAACAGAACCGTCATCTGCAGCTCCTTACAGCGACTATATCGAGTGGCTTGACCGCCAAGATCAGGGAGCAGCAAAGCGGTACTGGAGCGAGTATCTTGAAGGATATAAAGGTGAAACCGCGCTTCTTCATAAAACACCGCAGCATGAACAAAAAGAATACGCTTATGCCAATGTGATCTGCCAATTTGAGCACGAACAGACAAAACAATTACAGCAGATCGCAAACCAGCATCAAGTGACTTTAAATTCCTTGATCCAAACGGTGTGGGGAATTTTATTACAGAAATACAGCGGGTCCGCAGACGTTGTCTTCGGCAGTGTCGTGTCAGGAAGGCCGGCGGAAATTCCTGATGTGGAACAGATGATCGGACTGTTCATCAATACCATTCCGGTTCGCATCCGCTGCGATGAGGACAGCACTTTTGCCGATGCGATGCAAATGGTTCAACAAAACGCTCTGTCTTCCCAATCGTACGATACCTATCCTTTATACGAAATTCAGGCACAAACGGAACAAAAGCAGAACCTGATTGACCATATCATGATCTTTGAAAACTATCCGATCGGGCAGCAGGTCGAAGAGGTAGGCCATGATGCTGCAGATTTAAATATCGTGAATTTCCATATAGAAGAACATACCCATTACGATTTTAATGTAGTTGTCATCCCTGGCGAACAACTTACCATTCATTTTGATTTTAATCAAAATGAATATGGACAATCAGAAGCAGAGCGGATTCGCGGACATTTCGAACAGCTCATTCACCAAATTTTGCAGCAGCCGTCTGTCAAAATAGAAGAAATGGAACTTCTGACGCAGAAAGAAAAAGAACAGCTGCTCACTCCGCTTTCCGGGGAAACAGAGAAACCTGAATACGAAACGATTCATACTATGTTTGAACGCCAAGCAGCACAAACGCCGCAAAAAATCGCAATTCAATACGAAGAGGCGGAGATTTCTTACAAAGACCTGAACGAAACGGCCAATAAACTGGCGCGGATTCTCAGAAAGCGGGGTGTGAAGCATCAAGAGCCGGTAGCTGTAATCGCCGGGCGTTCACCATCATTAGCGGTTGCTGTTCTAGGTATTTTAAAAGCGGGCGGTGCCATTGTTCCGATTGATCCAAGCCATCCTGCCGAACGAATCCGCTATATCATTGAAAACAGCGGCTGCGCTCATGTTGTAACAGAGAAAGACCGGTCAGTCCCTGAGGCAGAAACGCAGCTTGTCACATTCATAGAAGAAGCTCAGACAGAACCGGACGGGAGCAATGTGCAGACGATAAACACGGCGGAGGATCTGCTTTACGTCATTTATACATCAGGAACGACGGGGAAACCAAAGGGTGTGCTGCTAGAACATAGAAATATGGCCAATTTGCTGTATGACCAATTTACAAACTCTGGCATCGATTTCAAAACCAATGTTCTTCAATACGCATCTCCGGCATTTGACGTCTGCTATCAAGAGCTGTTTTCAGCCCTGCTCAGCGGCGGCACACTCCACATCGTGCCTGAATCAATAAAGCGGGACGCGGCTCAGCTGTTTTCGTTTATAAATAAACATCAGACTGACGTTGTCTTTTTCCCGACTGCTTTTGTCAAAATGCTTTTTAACGAGGAGAGCTATGCATATTCATTTCCGCGCTGTGTGAAGCATTTGATTACAGCAGGAGAACAATTGACCGTATCCCGTTTATTTCAGCAAGTGCTCCGCACACACGGCTTGCATTTGCACAATCATTACGGTCCGTCAGAAACTCATGTAGTGTCGACGTATACAATTCAACCGGGAGATGATATTCCTGAGTATCCGCCGATCGGCAAACCTATATGCCATAACAATATGTATATCATCAGCAAGAACAAACAGCTTCAGCCCTTGGGCATTGCGGGAGAACTGTATATTTCCGGAGCAAATACCGGGAGAGGCTATGCGAATAACCATGCTTTAACGGAAGAGAAATTTTTGCCTGATCCGTTCAGAAAGGGAGCCGTCATGTACCGCACAGGAGATTTGGCAAGGCTGCGTGAGGACGGGCAAATCGAATACATCGGCCGCATTGATGATCAGGCGAAAATAAGGGGCTACCGGATCGAACCGAAGGAAGTCGAGGTCATATTGGCCAATCACCCGGCGGTGAAAGAAGCAGCCGTCCTTATTCAAAAAAACGCTTTGGGTGAAAATGAATTGTGCGCTTACTGCAGCGTCTCAAAAGCGACTGATCCTTCAGCGTTACGGACAGATCTGGCCAAAGACCTTCCTGACTATATGATTCCCGTAAAATGGGCTTTTGTTGAATCGATTCCGCTCACAGTAAACGGAAAAGTAGACCGCAAAGCCTTGCCAGCGCCAGAAGGAGGCGTGCAAACGGGAGTCGAATACGTGGCTCCCCGTACAGCGGCGGAAGCACAGGTGGCACATATCTGGCAAGAGGTGCTCGGACTTCCGCGTATCGGCGTGAAAGACAACTTCTTCGACATCGGCGGTCACTCGCTGCGGGCAACGACCCTGACAGCCAAGCTGCACAAAGAGATGGGGGTCAGCCTGCCGCTGCGGGAAGTGTTCCGGTCGCCGACAATTGAAGAAATGGCAGAAACGATTACCGGAATGAAACACACAGCATATACATCTATCCCGACCATTGAAGCAAAAGAATACTATGCCGTCTCCTCGGCGCAAAAACGGCTGTACATTTTGAATCAGCTGAAAGGCGGAGAGCTGAGCTACAACATGCCGAGTGTCATGAGAGTCGAAGGAGCTCTGGATCGGGAACTTGTCGAGAATGCGATCGACAAGCTGATTCAGCGCCATGAAACGCTGCGAACCGGCTTTGAACTGATAGACGGAGAACCGGTACAGCGAATTTATGCCGACGTCCAATTTGCAGTGGAATTCACCCAGGCGAAAGAAGAACAGGCGGAAGACCTCGTTCATGAATTTGTGAGGGCATTTGACTTGGAGAAAGCGCCTCTGCTGCGGGTAGGACTGATTGAGCTTGCAAAAGACCGCCATTTGCTGCTGTTTGACATGCATCATATCATTTCAGACGGCGTATCTATCAAGAATTTGATTGAAGAGTTCGTTTCATTATATGAAGGAAAAGAATTGCCGCCATTGCGGATTCAGTATAAAGATTATGCGGCGTGGCAGCTGTCGGATATGCAAAGCGAACGGATGAAGAAACAGGAAGCGTACTGGCTGGATGTGTTCAGCGGAGAGGTTCCGGTGCTGGATATGCCGACCGACTATGGAAGACCGGCTGCGCGGAGCTTTGAAGGAGGACAAATCGAGTTTGTCATCGGACCGGCGTTGACGGAACAGCTGAAAGGCTTGGCGGTAAAGAGTGAAAGCACGCTGTACATGGTGCTGCTGGCTGCTTATACGACCATGCTTGCCAAATACAGCGGGCAAGAAGACATCGTAGTAGGCAGCCCGATTGCCGGAAGGACCCATTCGGATTTGGAAAGTTTAATCGGTATGTTCGTGGGCACGCTGGCGATACGAACGAATCCGCTTGGGGAAAAAACATTCTGGGAGTACGTACAGGAAGTCAAAGAGCATACATTAAAAGCGTACGAAAACCAGGAGTATCCATTCGACGAACTGGTGGACAAGCTGAATGTGTCCCGGGATTTCAGCCGCCATCCGCTGTTTGACACGATGTTCATATGGCAAAACACAGAACGGGGAGAATTAAGCCTCGATGATGTGCGTTTTACCCCTTATCCGGACAACCATGCTATGGCGAAGTTCGACCTGACGTTCCAAGCGGCAGAGAATGAAGACGGAATTACGGGTATGATCAGTTACTCGGCGGCGCTGTACAAGCAGGAAACTGCGGAACGCATGGCCAAGCACTTTATCCAATTGATCGAGGCGATTGCGAATGATCCGCAGGCGCCGCTTTCATCGCTGGAGATGATCACCGCGAAGGAGAAAGAGCAGATTGTGGAGAGATGGGGCCAACCGGCGATAGACTGCCCGAGGTCCAAAACAATTCACCAATTGTTCGAGGAGCAGTCGGAGCGCACGCCGGAACATACAGCCGCAGTTTACGAGAAAAGCCGATTCACATACCGTGAGCTGAATGAGCGCGCCAACCGCCTGGCGCGGATTTTAAGAAGCGAAGGCGTGCAGCCGGACCAGCCTGTGGGTATTCTGGCAGAACGTTCTCTGGAAATGATCGTGGGTATTCTGGCGATCCTGAAAGCCGGGGGCGCGTATGTGCCGATGGATCCGGACAGCCCGCAGGAACGCATCCGCTATATTCTGGAGGATTCAGGAGCACAGGTTCTGCTGGCACAGCCTCATTTACAAGATCGTGTATCGTTTGCCGGAGAGATTTTACTGCTTGATGACGAACAAATGAACAACGGGGATGGCTCGAATCTGGTGACGGCAGCCGGACCGGATCACTTGGCGTATGTGATCTACACATCAGGCACAACCGGCAAGCCAAAAGGCACGCTGATTGAGCATCGCCAGGTACTTCATTTGATGGAGGGGCTCCGCGGACAAGTGTACGGTGCTTATGATTCGGGATTGCGTGTGTCTCTGTTGGCACCGTACTATTTCGACGCATCGGTCAAGCAAATTTTCGCGGCACTGTTAGGGGGACACGCACTGTATATCGTCCCTAAAGCATCGGTATCAGACGGTTATGCCCTGTCAAACTATTATCGCACCCACCGCATTGACGTAACAGACGGAACACCGTCACATTTGCAATTGCTTATCGCTGCAGATGCCCTTCACGGGGTAACGATCCGGCACATGCTTATTGGAGGAGAGGCGCTCCCGCAGGCGGCGGTGGCGCAATTGCTGGAATTGTTCGCTTCGAACGGGTCATCAATGCCGCTCATAACCAATGTATACGGTCCGACGGAAACCTGCGTGGATGCATCGGTCTTTCATATCGTACCGGAGACATTGGCATCTGCTGACGACGGCGGTTACGTGCCGATCGGCAAGCCGCTGGGCAACAACCGTGTGTATATTGTGGATTCCAGTGATCGAATGCTGCCTATAGGTGTAAAGGGTGAGCTGTGCATCGCCGGAGACGGAGTAGGACGAGGGTATCTGAACTTGCCTGAATTAACGGGTGAAAAGTTTGTGGCCGATCCGTTTGTAATCGGAGAGCGGATGTATAAAACAGGCGATCTTGCCCGTTACCTGCCGGATGGAAACATTGAATATGCCGGAAGAAAGGATCATCAGGTCAAGATTCGCGGTTACCGGATCGAACTTGGCGAGGTGGAAGCCGCTCTTCTCAACATCGAGCATGTACAAGAAGCGGTAATCCTGGCCAGAGAAAATGCAGAGGGGCAAAGCGATTTGTATGCCTATTTTACAGGGGAGAAATCACTGCCGATCAATCTGCTTAAAGAAAAACTCTCCGATCAAATACCAGGCTACATGGTTCCTTCATACCTGATGCAACTGGAGCAAATGCCGTTAACCTCCAATGGAAAAGTGAATCGCAGTGCGTTACCGCTGCCTGAAGCAGGCTTGCAGACCGGCATTGACTATGTTGCTCCAAGGACAAAACCGGAAGAGCAGCTGGTTCACATCTGGAAAGAAGTATTGAAGTTAGAACAAGTTGGCGTCAAAGATAACTTTTTCGATCTCGGCGGGCATTCGTTACGGGGGATGACGCTCGTTACCAAGATCCATAAGCAATTCAACAAAAGCATTTCATTGAGAGAAGTGTTTCAATACCCGACGATTGAAGAAATGGCGAGGGTCATTACAGGCGCGGAAACTAGCGGACCGGATGAAATCCCTGTTGCAGAAGCCAAAGATGCTTATCCTGTATCTTCTGTACAAAAGATGGTTTACCTGTCTACACAAATTGAAGGCGGAGAACTAAGTTACAACATGCCTGGGATTTTGTCATTGGAAGGCAGGATCGACATGAACCGTTTACAATCTGCATTCCAAAGTCTGATCCAGCGCCATGAATCGCTCCGAACCGGATTTGAAATGGTCCGCGGAGAGCTGATGCAGGTGATCAAGCCGCAGGCGGATTTCTCTATAGAAAGGTACAAGGCAGCTGATGAAGAGGTCGAGGAGCTGTTCCGCAATTTCGTGCGGCCTTTCGATATCAGTCAGGCTCCATTGCTTCGGGCCGGACTCATCGAATTAGAACAGGACAGACATGTTTTCATGTTTGACATGCATCATATCGTTTCAGACGGCGCTTCTATGAATATTTTTGTTGAAGAACTGATTCAATTGTATGACGGCAAAGAATTAGCCCCGCTCCGGATTCAATACAAAGATTACACTGTATGGCAGCAGCAGGCGGAGCAGAGGGACCGCATCAAAAGGCAGGAGAGCTATTGGCTGAATGTATTTCATGAGGATCTCCCGCCATTTGAGCTGCCGAAAGATTTTGCCAGACCGCGAATTCGAAGCTTTGAAGGCAAGCGATACAATTTCACTCTCGATGAGACAGTGGTCCAGGGTATAAAACAGATGGAAGAATTGACCGGATCGACCGCTTACATGATCTTGCTGTCAGCCTATAACATACTGCTGGCCAAATACAGCGGGCAGGAAGATATCGTCGTCGGTACGCCTATTGCGGGAAGAATACATGAAGATTTACAGCATATTATCGGGATGTTTGTGAATACGCTGGCCATCCGTACGGCCCCGGTTGGAGAAAAGACCTTTATGGACTATGTAACAGAAACGAAAGAAACGATGCTGAAAGCTTATGAAAATCAAGAATATCCTTTTGAAGAATTAGTTGAGAAGCTTGGAGTGAAACGGGACTTAAGCCGTAATCCGTTATTCGATACGATGTTTGTTCTGCAAAATACGGAACAAACGGATATTGAATTGGACTCTCTCGCGGTCAGACCATATGAACAAACGAATACGGCGGCCAAATTTGATTTGCAGCTGACCTTCGTGATGAATCCGTACGAGATTCAAGGAAGCTTTGAATACTGCACGAAGCTGTTTAAACAGAAAACCATCGCTACGCTGAGCAAGGATTACGCCATGATTCTATCGGCGATCATAAAAGACCCATCGATTCCTTTAAAAGAAATTCAATTAAGTGAGAAAGTAAACAAAAATGAACACTTTGCAAGCGAAATCGAATTGAATTTCTAAAAGCGGCCGGTACCGGCTGTCCCCGGCATGATGTTTTTACGGGGACAGCCATCAGCCGGCTAAAACTTACTGGAGGGATATTAATGTCAGAATTTAAGCAACAGGAGTTGTTCTGGAGCAGCATGTTCGATGCGGAAGATCGTCCCAGTGCAATCCCTTCGTTTCAAATGTCGGACTCAACAATAGAGCAAGATGCGCCGAGTGCACCCAACTGTATTCACAGTTCATTGAGCTCAGATGTATCCCTGCGCATCATGAAGATGACGAATAAATCGCCAATGGCCGTTTATATGGTTCTCCTGATCGGAATCGAATGTCTTTTGTACAAATATACGGGGGAAGAGGACGTTATAGTAGGTGTTCCTACCTTTGAAGACGAAGCCGATGAAGACCTTCGTTTAGATCAAGTCATGTTAATCAAACAAAACATAAATGCGGACAGCACATTTAAATCCATATTTAATGAATTCAAGCATACGCTGAACGGAGCCATCTTAAATCAGCACGTTCCTTTCGATAAAATGGCCGGTCCATTAAATCTGAACTACGATTCAAATCATTTGCCAATGATCCATACGATCGTATCACTAGATCAGCTTCACCCCATTCGTTTTATAGAAACGGCTGCTGCTGATACGTTATTTCAGTTTTCCATAGAAAATAATTCGATTCATTTAAAGTTAACTTTTAATGAACAAGCTTATGATCGCCAGTATATGATGCAAGTGATCGAACATGTAAACCGGATTTTTTCGAGCTTGTTATTCCAACCCGACCTTATGATCCGCCAGCTTCATATTTTGTCAGACTCAGAGACAAATAAACTCATCGCCTATAATCAAACGGCTGCCGAGTATCCAAGAGAAAAAACGATTCATCAGTTTTTGGAGGAACAAGCGGAACGTACTCCTGATCAAACAGCTGTTGTATACGAGGATAGCCGGCTGACGTACCGGGAATTGAATGAAAAGGCGAATCAACTCGCTCGGACGCTGCGATCTGAAGGCGTGCAGCCGGATCAGCCTGTTGGGATTATGGCCGAACGCTCCCTGGATATGATTGTAGGGATCTTTGGGATCTTGAAAGCCGGCGGGGCGTATGTACCGATTGACCCGGGCTATCCGGAGGAACGGGTTCGATACATATTGGAGGATTCGGATACGAAGTTGTTACTCGTGCAGAATCATTTGCGAGAGAGAGTACCTTTTACGGGGAAAGTGCTGGATATGAAAGATCCGCAAAACTTTTGTGAAGACGGGTCGAATATAGAGCCTGCTGCTGGTCCGGATCATCTGGCCTATGTTATTTATACATCAGGCTCAACAGGCAAGCCGAAAGGGGTTATGGTTGAGCATCGATCAGTCATCAATCGGCTGGTGTGGATGCAGGAAAAATACCCTCTGGATGAGCGGGATGCGATTATGCAAAAAACTGCGATCACCTTTGATGTATCAGTGTGGGAACTGTTCTGGTGGACGATGTCGGGTTCTAAACTGGTGCTGCTGCCAAGCGGAGGAGAAAAGAATCCCGAACTTATTTTAGATACAATTGCACAAAAAGGTGTCAGCACAATGCATTTTGTACCGGCAATGCTGCATGCCTTCCTGGAATCCATGGATCAGAAGCCAAGCGGGATGTTGAAACAAAAATTAGCGTCATTAAGACATGTGTTTGCAAGCGGCGAAGCTCTGAAGCCTGTACATGTCGCAGGCTTCAAACGCATCATCACCTCGGTGAGCCAGGCTCAAATCATCAACTTGTACGGACCGACTGAGGCAACAATTGATGTATCATACTTTGAATGCCAGGCGGAAGAAACGTATGCGTCGATTCCGATAGGCAAACCGATTTCCAACATTCAATTGTATATATTACACGCCGATTTGGAACATATGCAGCCGACCGGTGTGGCGGGAGAACTGTGCATAGCTGGCGTTGGGCTTGCAAGGGGCTACTTGAATCGTCCCGAACTGACGGCAGAGAAGTTTGTAAACCACCCGTTTGCGGGAGGAGAACGGATATACCGGACGGGAGACTTGGCAAGGTGGCTGCCGGACGGCAATATCGAGTATTTGGGCCGGATTGATCACCAGGTGAAAATCCGCGGTTACCGCATTGAAATCGGCGAAGTTGAGGGCGCTTTTTTTCAGCTGCCGGCGATCAAAGAAGCCATCGTTATCGCCCGGGAAATCGATGGGGAAACATCCTTATGCGCCTATTATACCGCACAACATGCTTTAACTGCAGGCGAGCTCCGTGAAGAGCTGTCCCGGCAGCTTCCATCCTATATGATACCTGCTTATTTCGTTCAGCTGGAAGAGATGCCGCTTACTTTCAACGGTAAAATAGACCGAAAAGCCCTTCCTTCTCCAAGAGAGAATCTTACAGGTATGAACTATGAACCTCCGCGCACAGAACTGGAAAAAATACTGGCCGCGGTATGGGAGTCGGTCTTAGGCTTAGAACGGGTCGGAATCTCAGATCATTTCTTCGAATTGGGGGGCGATTCCATTAAGTCGATTCAAGTGTCCTCAAAATTATACCAAGCCGGATATACGTTTGAAATCAAACACTTGTTTAAATATCCAACGATCTCCGAGCTTGTTCCATACGTAGAGCCGGTCACCCGAATCGCAGAACAAGGAGAAATCAAAGGACGGTCGCTGCTGACACCGATTCAGCATTGGTTTTTTGCCCAGAAATACCCGGAATTACACCATTATAATCAAGCCGTTATGCTTTATTGGAAAGAGGGACTGGATGAATCGAAGCTTCGGGACGTCATGAAGAAGATCACAGAGCATCACGATGCTTTGCGCATGGTCTATGTTCCGGAAGAAGATGGATACGAAGCCCGAAATCGGGGGATCGATGAAGGTGATCTGTTCAGCCTTGAAGTGATCTCATTACGCGAAGAAAAAAATGTGTCCCAGACGATAGAAACCATCTCCAATGAGATTCAGCAATCCATTCATTTAGCTGAAGGACCGCTCATGAAACTGGGATTGTTTCAGTGTCAAGAGGGAGATCATTTGCTGATTGCGGTTCATCATCTGGTCATCGACGGCGTATCGTGGAGGATTTTACTTGAGGATATAGCGGCAGCTTATGAGCAGCTTCAAAACGGCGAAGCGATCCGGCTTCCGAAGAAAACGGACTCTTACCTGTTATGGGCTGAACAGTTGAATCGTTATGCAGAAAGTCAGGAATTCGAAGCGGAAAATCAATACTGGTTCAGGCAGAAACATAATCCGCAGCATACATTGCCAAAGGACAATGAACGGGAGACCGGTCTGGCCAAAGACCGGGAAACGGTCATCGTTCAATGGACCGTTGAGGAAACCGAACGGTTATTAAAAAACGCTCACCGGGCTTATTCGACCGAAATGAACGATTTATTACTGACCGGTCTGGGAATTGCTATTCATCGTTGGACCGGATATGAAGACATTCTCATTCATCTCGAAGGACACGGCAGAGAGTCTGTCATTCCGGAAATCGATATTTCGCGTACGGTGGGATGGTTCACAAGCCTATATCCGGTTTCGCTTCAAATCAAAGCTGATCAGGATATCTCGCAGCGGATTAAAACAGTAAAAGAAAATTTGCGTCAGATCCCCCAAAAAGGAATAGGTTATGGCCTGATCAAATATTTGACCGATCATCCGAAGGCTCATGAATGGATCAGACATCCGGAAATACGTTTCAATTATTTGGGGCAATTTGATCAAGATGTCCGGAACGGCAAGATGGAGGTATCCCCTTACTCAAGCGGGAAAACAGCCAGTGACAATCGCCCCTTGACCTATACACTTGATATCAACGGGATGATTTCAGACGGCCGATTGTCGCTGGCCATCAGCTATTGCGGTAAACAATATCAAAGAGAAACAATGGAAGCCTGTGCCGATCTCTTAAAAAGCAGCCTGCAGCAAGTCATCGCACATTGCGATGCTCAAGATCAAATTCACCTGACGCCAAGCGATATTTCGTTAAAAGGTATAACGATCGGTGAACTGGATCAATTTGTGCAAGAAACGCGGCATCTCGGTAACATTGAAAATATATACCCATTAACCCCGATGCAGAAAGGAATGTTGTTCCACAGCTTGATCGATTCGGCTTCCGAAGCTTACTTTGAACAAGCCGCTTTTGATCTGAAAGGTTTCTTGGATATCGATGCATTCAGGATGAGTTTGGCGCATCTGGCCGAAAAATATGATATTCTTCGGACTCTTTTTTATACAGAATGGAAAGATCAGCCTTTACAGATCGTATTCCGGCAAAAGCCGATTGAAACGGCCGTTGAAGATATTCGCAGCATGAACAGTCATCAACGCAGCGAGTTTATTGCCGATTTTGCAAGAAGAGATAAGGAGCGGGGATTCAATCTCACCCGGGATGCTTTAATGCGCGTATCGATCCTGCGGACAGAGGAAGACCAAGCGCGATTGATATGGAGCTTTCATCATATTTTGATGGATGGCTGGTGTTTGCCTCTTGTTACGAAAGAAGTGTTTGAAACCTATTATGCGATACTCGAGCAAAGGCAGCCGAAGCGGGGAGCCGTCACTCCATACAGCCGATATATCGAATGGCTGGATCAACAAGATCACAACGAGGCATCAGCTTATTGGCGTAATTACTTGGAAGGTTA
Organism: Bacillus sp. SDLI1; assembly: GCF_001553895.1. Taxonomy (NCBI): domain Bacteria; kingdom Bacillati; phylum Bacillota; class Bacilli; order Caryophanales; family Bacillaceae; genus Bacillus; species Bacillus sp. SDLI1. The sequence continues at coordinate 323,010 of NZ_CP013950.1, forward strand.
TGAAGGGCAAACTGTTTTGCTACAAGAACAATCTTCCAGCCAGGCGAAAGGATACGAAAAAGGAGAGCTTGCGTTTCGTTTAGGAAAGCGGCTCACAGACGAAATCAAACGGGCCGCAAGCCGCCAGCAAGTCACCGTCAATACATGGATACAAACCGCATGGGGCTTATTGCTGCAAAGATATAACGGGAGTCAGGATGTCGTCTTCGGCACGGTCGTATCCGGCAGGCCGGCAGAAATTCCGGGAATTGAAGCCATGGTCGGTTTATTTATCAATACCATTCCCGTACGTATTCATACGCATCCTGAAATGACAGCTGCACAAGTATTGAAAATGAACCAGGAGCGGGCACTGGCTTCTCAAGCATATGATACATTTCCGTTGTATGACATTCAGGCTCAAACTGAGCAAAAGCAGCAGTTGATCAATCATATTATGGTATTTGAGAATTACCCGGTCGATAAACAAATAGAACATATGAAGCAGGATGATAATGCATTAGACATTCTCGATTTTCATATGGAAGAACATACTCATTATGATTTTACTTTCATCGTGATGCCGGATGGAGAAATTGAAATTCGTTTTGTATACAATCGCGATGTTTACGATCAACCAAGTGTCGAACGGATGCAGATGCATTTCATGCAAATCATGAAGCAAATGGCGGACGATCAGGAAATTCGCGTTCAAGACCTTGATATAGTAACAGCGGATGAGCGATCACTTCTGATAGACAAGTTCAACGATACGGCGGCTGAGTATCCAAGGGATAAGACGATTCATCAATTATTTGAAGAACAAGCGGAGCGGACGCCGGAGCACACGGCGATTGTTTTTGAAGATAAGGAGCTGACGTATCGGCTATTGAATGAACGCGCCAATCAGCTGGCCCGAACCTTGGTTGCCAAAGGACTTCAGGCTGAGGAACTTGTCGGCATTATGGCGGAACGTTCACCGGAGATGGTGATAGGCATCCTCGCTATTTTGAAAGCGGGAGGCGTTTACGTACCGATCGATCCGGATTATCCGAAGGAACGCATCCATTATATGCTGGAGGATTCTAATGTCTCTATCTTATTATTGCAAAATCATCTTCTGAAAGGTACCGATTATCAAAGTCATACTATCTTCCTTGACGATCCTTCATCATACGGCGCCGAAGCATCTAATCTCAATCTGAAAGTGATGCCAAATCAATTAGCCTACGTCATTTATACATCAGGAACAACCGGGAATCCGAAAGGCACGCTCATTGAACATAAAAATGTGGTTCGTCTGTTATTTAATAACAAAAACGTTTTTGATTTCAACGCATCGGACACATGGGCTTTGTTTCATTCCTTCTGCTTTGATTTTTCAGTGTGGGAAATCTACGGAGCGCTGCTGTATGGAGGCAAATTAGTGATTGTTCCGAAACAAATAGCAAAAAACCCGGAAAGGTATTTGCAATTGTTAAAATCGGAAGCTGTGACCATTTTAAATCAAACGCCAAGTTATTTCTATCAACTGATGCAGGAGGAGAGAGCAGATCCCAAGTCCAATTTAAACATCCGAAAAATCATATTTGGCGGAGAGGCGTTAAATCCATCCTTCTTGAAAGACTGGAAGCTTAAATATCCTTTCACGCAACTAATCAATATGTACGGCATCACCGAAACCACCGTTCATGTCACATATAAAGAAATCACGGAACGGGAAATCAACGAGGGCAAAAGCAACATCGGACAACCTATTCCTACTCTGCAAGCGTATATTTTGGACGAATATCAACGCATTCAGGTAATGGGCATACCGGGCGAGCTTTATGTTGCAGGAGAGGGACTGGCCAGAGGATATTTGAACCGCCCGGAATTAACGGCCGAGAAATTTGTTGAACACCCGTTTGCCGCAGGCGAAAAAATGTACAAAACGGGAGATGTCGCCCGATGGCTTCCCGACGGCAATATCGAGTATTTGGGAAGAATTGATCATCAGGTGAAAATCCGGGGCTACCGGATTGAAATTGGCGAAGTCGAAGCGGCTTTATTGCAACTGGAATCTGTCAAAGAAGCGGTCGTCATCGCGATTGAAGAAGAGGGCTCAAAGCAGCTGTGCGCCTACTTGTCCGGAGACGAGCCATTAAATACGGCGGAGCTGAAGCGTCATATGCTGAACAAACTGCCCGCTTATATGATACCGGCTTATTTTGTACAAATAGAGAAGATGCCGATAACCGCTAACGGGAAAATCGATCGAAAAGCTTTGCCGGCTCCTGAGGGAAATAGGCTCACCGGAACCGAATACGAAGCGCCCGGAACGTTAATTGAAAAGCAGCTGGCCGAGATATGGGTGAACATTTTAGCTCACAGTGATCCGGGAATTAAAGATAACTTTTTTGACGTTGGCGGCCATTCGCTCAAAGTGTTGCAAGTGATTCATCAAATCAACGACCGTATGGGAATAAAAATGCATTATCAAGCCGTCTACGATTTTCCTACCATCGAAACAATGGCACGCGCCATTCAAGCGGCAGTTTTCGAGTCCAAGACGGATAACGTATTCGTCAAGATGAATCAGAACGGTTCAACCCCTGTGTTCTGTTTCCCGCCTTTAATCGGGTACGGGCTGGTCTATAATGAAATGGCGAAAAGACTTGACGGCCGCTGCACCGTCTATGCCGCTGATTTCTTAGAAGAGACGTCTTACGAGAAAGAGATCGTTGACCGGTATGCAGAAAGCATGATAGACATTCAGGAACAAGGGCCTTTTGTTTTACTTGGTTACTCCTCGGGGTCGAATTTGGCTTTTGAGGTTGCCAAAGCCTTAGAGAAGCGCGGGCGCATCGTATCGGACATTATGATGCTTGATTCAAAAAGAGCCGTTTCGGTGAATGATTTTTCGGAAGAGGAAACCGAAGAGATCATTCATCGGAATCTGGATATCATTCCGGATTATTATAGAGAATTATTAACCATTCCTTCCATTAAGGATAAAATCAGAAGCTTCCTTACGTATCACAATAAACTGATCAATTCCGGCGCGGTGAACGCCAACATACATCATTTGTTGTGTGGCGAGTTGACCGATAGAGGATGGACGCAATCAACCGCACAGCATTACCTTGAGTACAAATTAAAAGGAGACCATGTGACGATCTTTGACCCTCACAATATTGAAGAAAATACAGATACAATTCGATCTATTATCAAAAGGATTGAAGAACGGCATCATCACGGACTTGTTCTTGAAGAACAACTGTCAATGGGATCGTTTGCTGGCGACACGAAGTTTGACAACATGTAAATGATCCAGGGCAAAATGCCGCTGACTGCAATCGGCGGCATTTTTCATAAAAGAGGGTCAGATATTTGCAACGTTTTCACTCTAAAAAAATCATTCATTTTACGCATTCTTCATGACCTGTTGTTATCATATTTTTTAAAAGCCTAATATGCGGAAACAGGAGGGTGTTAAGCTGATGAAAAAGTGCAGCGTATGTTTATTGATTCTTGCTTTATTATTGAGTTGTTTACCTGGGGAATATGCGAATGCTGTAAGCACTCCAATTGCAAAACATGCAGGGAATTCAAATCCGCTTATAGACCATCATCTGGGCGCAGATCCGTTTGCACTGACTTATAACGGAAGAGTCTACATCTATATGTCAAGTGATGATTATGAATATAACAGCAACGGAACGATTAAGGATAATTCATTTGCCAATTTGAATAGAGTATTCGTCATATCTTCAGCGGATATGGTGAACTGGACAGACCACGGAGCCATTCCGGTAGCAGGTGCCTATGGCGCTAATGGCGGCCGGGGAATCGCAAAGTGGGCAGGTGCGTCCTGGGCTCCGTCAGCCGCCGTTAAAAAGATAAATGGCAAGGACAAATTCTTCCTTTATTTCGCAAACAGCGGGGGAGGTATCGGGGTTCTCACCGCAGACAGCCCGACCGGTCCGTGGACAGATCCGATCGGAAAACCGCTGGTGACGCCAAGTACACCAGGAATGTCCGGCGTTGTATGGCTTTTTGATCCGGCAGTATTCGTAGATGACGACGGTACCGGTTACCTGTATGCCGGCGGAGGCATCCCTGGAGGTTCAAATCCGACGCAGGAGCAATGGGCAAACCCTAAAACAGCAAGAGTCATGAAATTAGGGCCTGATATGACCAGTGTTGTGGGAAGTGCATCTACGATCGATGCGCCTTTCATGTTTGAAGATTCGGGAATGCACAAATATAACGGGACATATTACTATTCCTATTGCATCAATTTCAGCGGCGCGCACCCGGCCGATAAACCCCCAGGTGAGATCGGCTACATGACCAGCTCAAGTCCCATGGGTCCCTTTACATATAGAGGGCACTTCCTGAAAAATCCGGGTGCATTTTTCGGAGGCGGCGGAAACAACCATCATGCCGTTTTCAATTTTAAAAACGAGTGGTACACGGTGTATCATACTCAAACTGTCAGCTCCGCTCTGTTTGGGGCCGGCAAAGGATACCGTTCTCCCCATATTAATAAGCTTGTGCATAATCCAGACGGATCGATTCAAGAGGTGGCGGCAAATTATACAGGCGTAAAACAGCTTTCTAACTTGAATCCATACAACCGGGTAGAAGCTGAAACGTTTGCCTGGAATGGACGGATTTTGACCGAGAATTCCTCTGCACCCGGCGGGCCGTTCAATAATCAACATGTCACAAACATTCATAACGGAGACTGGATTGCTGTAGGAAATGCAGACTTCGGGTCAGGCGGTGCCAGAACGTTTAAAGCAAATGTAGCATCCGCTCTTGGCGGGAAAATAGAAGTGCGTCTCGATAGTCCAACCGGTAAGCTTGCGGGAACACTGAATGTCCCTTCCACAGGCGGAACACAAAATTGGAGAGAAATAGAAACTGCGGTAAGCGGCGCAGCAGGTGTGCACAACGTATTCTTTGTATTTACCGGAACAGGTTCAGGAAACTTGTTTAATTTTGATTATTGGCAATTTACGCAAAGATAACATCAGTTTTGTGATATAAAAGCAGGACAGAACACATTTTTCTAATACGGTAAAAGACAGATAAAGGAGAGGAAAAAATGATGTCGAGCGTAAAAAAAACAATTTGTCTATTATTAGTATGTTTCACTACGCTGTCAGTAATGTTAATGGGCCCAGGCGCTGCTGAGGTGTTGGCGGCAAATGATGTAACAGTTAACATTTCCGCAGAAAGACAAGTGATTCGCGGTTTTGGAGGGATGAACCACCCGGCTTGGGTTGGAGATTTAACAGCTGCTCAAAGAGAAACTGCTTTTGGCAATGGACAGAACCAGTTAGGCTTTTCGATCTTAAGAATTCATGTAGATGAAAATAGAAATAACTGGTACAAAGAAGTAGAGACTGCAAAGAGTGCGATCAAACATGGAGCAATCGTTTTCGCTTCCCCTTGGAATCCGCCAAACGATATGGTCGAGACTTTCAATCATAATGGTGACACATCAGCTAAGCGGCTGAGATACGATAAGTATGCCGCATACGCGCAGCATCTTAACGATTTCGTTACCTTCATGAAGAGTAATGGTGTGAATCTGTATGCGATTTCCATCCAAAACGAGCCTGATTACGCTCACGAGTGGACGTGGTGGACGCCGCAAGAAATACTTCGCTTTATGAGAGAAAACGCCGGCTCGATCAATGCCCGCGTCGTTGCGCCTGAATCATTTCAATACTTAAAGAATTTGTCGGACCCGATCTTGAACGATCCTCAGGCTCTTGCCAATATGGATATTCTCGGAACCCACCTGTACGGGACTCAGGTCAGTCAATTCCCTTATCCTCTTTTTAAACAAAAAGGAGCGGGGAAAGACCTTTGGATGACGGAAGTATACTATCCGAACAGTGATAACAACTCGGCGGATCGATGGCCCGAGGCCTTGGATGTTTCGCAACATATTCACAGTTCGATGGTAGAAGGGGATTTTCAAGCTTATGTTTGGTGGTACATCCGAAGATCATATGGTCCTATGAAAGAAGATGGCACGATCAGCAAACGAGGCTACAATATGGCTCATTTCTCAAAGTTTGTGCGCCCTGGATATGTAAGGATTGATGCAACGAAAAACCCTAATCCGAATGTTTACGTGTCAGCCTATAAAGGTGACAACAAAGTCGTGATTGTCGCCATTAACAAAACCAATACAGGGGTCAACCAAAACTTTGTGTTGCAGAACGGATCTGCTTCTGGGGTGTCCAGATGGATCACGAGCAGCAGCAGCAATCTTCAGCCTGGAACGGATCTCAAAGTAACGGACAATCACTTTTGGGCTCATCTGCCGGCTCAAAGCGTGACAACATTTGTTGTTAAGCGTTAAAAGCATCTGATAGACCATAGCAATAAGCCAATTTTCTGACTCCAAAAAGAAAATTGGCTTATTTTCTGTGGAGAGAGGGAGAAATGTTGATTTTTTTACTATTCACGAAAATCATAAGATTCAATGCCATATTGAGACTCATCACATTTAGCGTATCTACGTTGGAAATAAATTTAATTTTTCGATTCGATTGAAAAATGACGTGTAAAGTCCCGATTCCGTCCAGTTTTCTTTGTTCTATATATGTCAGGTGTATCTTATTCAATAGGGATAGAGCAAATTGACAGGCTTTTAAACCTCCCAAAAACAAGAAATTAGGTTGATAGACAATCATGAGAAAGATTTTTACAATGAGTTCGTGCTCATAAGAAGTGAGAGCCAAAATGATGTGAAGGAGGAAAAGATCAGATATGAAACGGTCAATCTCTATTTTTATTTCGTGTTTATTGATTGCGGTATTGACAATGAGCGGCATGCTGGCTTCGCCGGCATCTGCAGCAGGGACAAAAACGCCAGCAGCCAAGAATGGTCAGCTTAGCATAAAAGGGACACAGCTCGTAAACCGAGACGGCAAAGCGGTACAGCTGAAAGGGATCAGTTCACACGGATTGCAATGGTATGGCGATTTCGTCAATAAAGACAGCTTAAAATGGCTGAGAGACGATTGGGGCATCACCGTTTTCCGCGCGGCGATGTATACGGCAGATGGCGGTTATATTGACAACCCGTCCGTGAAAAATAAAGTGAAAGAAGCGGTTGAAGCGGCAAAAGAGCTTGGGATATATGTCATCATTGACTGGCATATCTTAAATGACGGCAATCCAAACCAAAATAAAGAGAAGGCGAAAGAATTTTTCAAGGAAATGTCAAGTCTTTACGGAAACACGCCAAACGTCATTTATGAAATTGCAAATGAACCAAACGGCGATGTGAACTGGAAGCGGGATATTAAACCGTATGCGGAAGAAGTGATTTCCGTTATCCGCAAAAATGACCCAGACAATCCCATCATTGTAGGTACCGGTACATGGAGCCAGGATGTGAATGATGCAGCCGATGATCAGCTAAAAGATGCAAACGTCATGTACGCGCTTCATTTTTATGCCGGCACACACGGCCAATCTTTACGGGATAAAGCAAACTATGCACTCAGTAAAGGAGCGCCTATTTTCGTGACGGAATGGGGAACAAGCGACGCGTCTGGAAATGGCGGTGTATTCCTTGACCAGTCGCGGGAATGGCTGAATTATCTCGACAGCAAGAACATCAGCTGGGTGAACTGGAATCTTTCTGATAAGCAGGAATCATCCTCAGCGTTAAAGCCGGGAGCATCTAAAACAGGCGGCTGGCCGCTTGCAGATTTAACTCCTTCAGGAACATTCGTAAGAGAAAACATTCGCGGCAACAAAGATTCAACGAAAGAACGCCCTGAAACGCCGGCACAAGATAACCCCGCACAGGAAAACGGCATTTCTGTACAATACAAAGCAGGGGATGGGGGTGTGAACAGCAACCAAATCCGCCCGCAGCTTCACATAAAAAATAACGGCAATACCAAGGTTGATTTAAAAGATGTCACTGCCCGTTACTGGTATAACGCGAAAAACAAAGGCCAAAACTTTGACTGTGACTACGCGCAGATTGGATGCGGCAATCTGACCCACAAGTTTGTGACGCTGCATAAACCTAAGCAAGGTGCAGATACCTATCTGGAACTGGGGTTTAAAAAAGGAACGCTGTCACCGGGAGCAAGCACAGGGAATATTCAGCTTCGTCTTCACAACGATGACTGGAGCAATTATGCACAAAGCGGCGATTATTCCTTTTTCCAATCAAATACGTTTAAAACAACGAAAAAAATCACATTATATCATCAAGGAAAACTGATTTGGGGAACAGAACCCAATTAGTTAGCTTTAGGCGGACATCAGCAACACGATGTCCGCTTTTATGATCTTAAAAACAGCAATACAAAGAAGTTTACGTGGCGGATGAAACTCTGAAACAGTCTATAGGCCTGTACAAATGCACATATGGAGATATGACGAAAAAGGTCGTTGCGGCTGAATTGAAAAGCCCTTGTACATGTATAAGGCCCGTGTGTAACGACACAATTATATGTTCTGAAAATCCTTATTTTATAGGGATTTTTTTATTGTTGGATATACAATTTTCCCTTACTGGCTTATTTGGCAACGTTAATGGCATTGTGACCGAACCGCCGAATGATTTGGAAATCAAACTCACTGAAACAGTTTGCATATATCTGCATGTGTGCCGAAATGAGGGCTGATGGATATCTCCGGCCTGATATTGACGCCTAGGCTATACCATAAGATTAGCAAGTACTTTGCTGACTTTATGTATCATGGGCTGCTTGAATATCATAAATATTCTGAATTTTTAGCAATCTCAAGAAAGCAAAGGAGTAGATATGACTCACTGAACATAGGATGTAGTATTCAAAGTATGTATTTCACATTCGCCACTTTTATTCATTAAGGGGGAACAAGAGAATGAAAACTTATGACGCATTTCCAAAACCAATTGGCGGCTATACTGTCGGCCGAACCCAGATGGATTTTGAGTACACGGCATCAGATCACTCAAAAAGAGAACTGACGGCGTTTGTGTACTATCCGTCCGACAGCAGCGAAGGAAAGACTACATCAACGTACATGTTTCCTGAAGTCTGCGAAATGCTTGATGAGCAGCCACTTCTCACTGCGTTGAAGGATGTTTTTTCGATAGATATCAAGACCCAATGTTATGACGACCTTGCTCTCTCCGGGAAAGAAAAGCGTTATCCGGTGTTATTCTATGTTTGCGGCGGAGGCGGTTCTCCGGAATGGGGCACAGTGATCTGTACAGACTTGGCAAGCATGGGATATGTGGCGGTAAGCATCGGCCATCAGAATAGCACAATGTATAAGCGTAAAGATGGGTGCCTGTTTAATGTATCAAAGGATTTTTCGGATGTCATTTTGGCGTTTTCTGAAGATCCGGAAATGCTGGCGTTGGCTGGTAAGATGGAGATGCGGCCAGACGATGAAACAGCCATTGAAATGTGCCATAACGTGCTTTCACTGCCGATACTTGACAAGTTAACAGTGTATAGTGAATTACAGGCGGAAGATGTAAGGTATGCAGCCGATTATCTTTACAAACTGGACTCTGGAGAGCTGAATTCCATCTTTAAGGACAGATTGCTGCTTGACATCGGCATGGGCATAGTCGGACATTCTTATGGAGGGCCTGCGACGGCGATTGTTTGCCGGGACGACGACCGGTTCACCTGCGGGATTGGCCTGGATAGCGGTGCATTCGGCCTTCTCGACAGCGACCTTAAAAAACCCTTTTTGCTGCTGTTTTGTGAACCGAACTATAACATGAATGCGATAATTGGCGCTAACAATAGCATGGAAACCTATTATTTCTCAGTTGATCGTGCTGCGCATTTAGATTACTGCGACAACGTGTTTACCAGTGTGAATGCGGAACTCAGAGGCGAACGGGATGCTATGGAGATGCGGAATCTTGTTACAGGCTATACGAAGAACTTTTTTGATCATTACATACTGCAGAAGGCTGCAAGTGTGGAAAGTCTGGCATACGATGGCGTGGAATTGATCAAGAAGACCGGCATCAAGTGACATAACCGATTAAAATACTCAAACCGAAAAACCTTTATGACCAATTTAATTTATTAAGGACGTAGAGGTTTTTTAATAGTACACTGCAAAAAGGGAGTGCTGTTAGAATGGATCGATTATATTCTCTTCATAATTTCTAGTTTACATAATATATATTCTAGGAAGTTAAATAAAGAGATGAATTTCCTGTCTCATAAACTAAGTATACTTTAGTCAATGAGACAGAAAAGAAATGTATAGCAAAATAACCGTATATACCGTTTGCGCTTATTATTATTCATCTGTCACGCACAAATTTAATTCTGGTTGATACAGCTGAATCAAACTTAACGCTGCAAAAGTAATTTTTATTATCCAATCAACACACAAATAAAAAATTCATGTCTGGTAATACTTTTCTGCACTTTCCTTGCTCATTTCCGAAGATTTTTTGCACTGGCTCTCCACACAGTGAAAGTATAATAGTTGTCACCCGATTGCTGCGCGAAATAAAATCCGGCTCTGAGCTCCAGCTCCAAATATATTGAACCCCAAGCAGTTTCAAATAAGTCGGCAAATGACGAATGTTGAGTACAACACAATTACGACAGCGCTTCCATTTCATAATTTCACGATATTTCTATATTTACATGATAAATAAGCCGTCTTGAACAGACGGCTTTACAGCTTGTTATTTGCTTTGCTTACCTGCGGATGTGTGAGTGATCCGATACTGCACAGTTAAAAACTTCAGGCCGAACAGCCACATATGATGAACGGCCTTCAAGCTTGTTTCGCTCCGGGCTGCAATAAGAAATGTCTCTGCCAGAGGAAGATGGCATGCCCCCCATTTCGTCTGCAGATAAATCCCTTCATCACCCGCTCCGCTTTTTCGGCGTCTGCTCGTCAAAACAAGATTCTGCTTATGTGTATAAGGTTTTAAAATGCCCGTCATTTGGCCATACGGCAGCGGGAGAGAAATATTCATGTATCCCCCTCCCCTTTTGACCTGTACGCTGAATACAGCGCAGTAAAAACGGTTTCCTGCTTGTCATTTGTTCTGATCCACGCCCGGACATTTTTTCTGCCGTCTCTGTCAGAATCGACTCCTTTCATACTAGAGTGCATGGTATACCAATCCGGATTCATTGACAGGTGGATCTGCCCCGCTCTTCTGCTGAACGGCTCGTACATGCGCGCGAACGGACGAAACCATCCGCTCCACGTCACTTTTGCCTTGATGTCATAATCGATTGTCTCTTCATAAAAGGAAATAACGGCCGGAGCCAGGTTTTCAGTTGAAAAGTCTTCAGAATGCAGTTCTCTCATCTGATCCTGAATGCCGGTATAATGGATTTCATTTGCTGCATGAATGTCAGTCAAAAAATCTTTGCCTATCGTTCCCTTCCCGTAAATTCGGCTGAACGTTCTTTCACTGTTCTCATCGAACGGTCTCGGATTTTCCAACCTCCACCCCGCCAAAGCCGGCAGAATAACACCGAATGCATTGACTGCTCCGTGAATCCAAATCATCTGACTGATCGTGAGCGTTGCCTCCTCGCGGCAGACACCGAACGAATATATTAAAGAAAAAGCAATTGTAATCATTAACACAGCCGAAGAACTCCTGATCAAGAACCTGCCTGTTTTCACAGCAAACGGCGCCTTAAAGATGAGATACACATTAACATACAGACCCGTCAGATACAGAGCGACAGCAATCACATCAAGTGTCTTTGAAAATGTAATCCCCAGGGCGATAAGGATCGGCGAAATCAGGAGGATGACCGTGCTCAGCCTGTAAAGAACGCGGTTCTCCCGCAGGATTCTGCCGAGCAATCCGTTAAAGATCGGAATGAGAAAAGCCGAATAGTGAAAGTGCACCGCCGTCAGCAGCACGATAAGCGGACCGAAATCCATGATAGGAATCTTAAGGATATATGCAAAAAACCAAAATCCGCCGCCGGCCAAATAAATGAAACCCATCATAACAGACATCTCTTCCGTTCTGTGGATATTTGTTTTCATCAGCCGCCATACAGCATACAGTGCAAGTCCAAGCGTATAAATGAGCCAGACAAAGGCAAAAAAGCTGAAGTCTGTAATCAGCGCAAGCACTGCACATAAAGCGGCAATGGGATAACACCGTAATAGCACATTCTCTAAGGTCTTTGACGGCCGAAACGCAAAGCGGAATACAGCAGGAACGAAAAATAGTACGGATAATAAAACAAACGTCTCAGCAGCTGATATATGCGGTGCTTCAGCCGCCGCAAAACCCAAAAAGCAAAATGCGCCTACCATGAGATGACGCTTCAGCATGTTTCTCCCTCTGTTTCCCGGAAAGTCCCCCGGTAAGAGAAAATTGTGCCGAGTATCCGATTTTCCACATGAACCTTTATGCTGAAGCGATTCATTTCCTCATCATAAGCCTCATAAACGGTTGAACTGCTGCACAGCCAAGCCGGAAGCAGGATTTTCTTTCCGCCTATCAGGAGCCACTGCTTTCCGGATGTAATAACAAGCCCTCCGTCTGAAGACGCTTCTAAATGCAGTTCAGACAGCAGAATGTGAGGTTTGCCGAAGTAATCAAGAATTCTGTTTTCCCGCTCGTCATATTCCATGACCGCATCAAAAAAACGTGTTTTGCCTTTAAAGAAAAAGATGCGGTTCCACTCCACACCATTTTGCCTGTTTTTGTTCTCAATGGTGAAAGGGATATCTGTTCCCCTCTCTGAGAAAAAACATCTGAAAAAAACGCCTGTCTTTAAAAGCATTCTGACAAACAACGAGCCTCCCTTAATTTCTGACATAACCCCTTCTCCGCAAAACGTGTGTGATCCGGCAAGCTTGTACCGTTTCTGCAGCATCGGATGCAGGAATTGATAATGAATAATCGCTTTTTCATACATTGAATCCGTCATTTCACTTCTCTCTCTTTCGTTTTGTATGCGCGGCGCTCGGCAGCAGGAATGTAAGAATCATACCCGCTACCGTAAGTAATCCTAATGGAATGGCGAATCCGCCGCCGGAATACAGCATTGCCGTTATACAAAAGAAGGCTGACTGTCCGGCGTGGATCAGCCGCTTTCTTCGCATAGGCAGCAGCCATAATATCCCTAATCCTGTCTTCAGCGCTCCCTTCACGATCTCTGCATCGGCACAGCCATCATGAAAACCTTGAAAAAACCAATACAAACTGAATACGAGACACATCAGGACATAGACAAACCCGAAACGGACTGATATCCTCGGATGTCGGTTTTGTTCTATCCAAAGCCGCAACGCATCAAAGCTCCATGCCGTAGCCCAGCCGAGCAGCGGACGAAATAAAAACTTATCTATCCATCTTCCCGGCAGACCCCAGGCCGTTTCATATTGATATTGAGTCAAAAAAGTGATGTCCCCGTTATCCCGCTCTATATACCTCCAGTAGCCCCGGCCGTCTTTTATCAGAGACAGCGGATGATCAGATGCAAAAGCAAGCGCCGACACCCTTTCTGACGATTGAGGCCTTATATCACCCATTGATTCACCCGTTCCGGACACCTTCAGCCCAAAACCGATTCGCGTTTCATATAGGAATCTCTGCGGTTCATCCGGTAACTTATGAAGATATGTAATGTGAGAAAAGCGCAGGTCCCATTCCTTATGAAGAACCGGGTTTTGCGTATATTCCCAAAGCGTTTCTATATCAGACGCCATATTGATTTCGACATATATCGGCTTCTGTTTCATACTCCCTCCTCTTCCCCTCTTTTGTAAACAATTCCTATATTATCGTAGGGATGTAAGAAATTCCGCAATAAGATTTCAGGAATATGAAGCCGGTTTTTGACATAAAAAAACCCTTCACATTAAACGTGAAGGGTTTCGTAAATGATATGCATATTCCTCAGTTGGCAGCCTTGTGTTCAGGGCTTGTACTTTCTTCTTCCGCCCATGTTTCAATATGCTTGAGTTCCGGAGTATTCTCAGCTTTAAATACGGGATCAAGTCCTTTTTTGCGCTGAGCGGCATAATCTTTATAGATCTTATAGGCTACATTACTCAGCAGCAAGATTGCCACTAAGTTAATGAGAGCTAAGAGACCCATGAACAAGTTTGCCATGTCCCAGACAATCTTGAAGTCAGCCAAACATCCGTATACCACCATCACTACGACGAATACGCGGTAAATATTAAGCCATGTTTTGCTTGTTTTAATAAATTCGATATTCGTTTCACCATAGTAGTAGTTGCCGACGACTGAGCTGAATGCGAATAAGAACATCGCAATTGCAATAAACGTCGGGGCCCAGCCTCCGAGATGGTGCTGCAGTGCGGCTTGTGTCACTTGGATGCCGTCGCCTTTAGGCGTAAAGCTGTACAATAAAATGATAAAAGCAGTCGATGTACAAACGATAAATGTATCAAAAAACACGCCTAACGTCTGGATTAATCCCTGCTTAGCCGGATGCGATACGTGTGCAGCTGCTGCGGCATTCGGCGCGCTCCCCATACCCGCTTCGTTTGAAAACAGGCCGCGCTGCGCACCGATAATAATGATGCTTCCTAAGCTTCCGCCGACGATCTGCTCAAGACCAAACGCATTTTTCACAATCGTCATAAGCAATTCAGGTACCGCGGTAATATTCACAATTACAACATACAACGCGATCAGAATATACATACCCGCCATGACCGGAACGATAAATTGCGAAACGGATACAACACGTTTCAGCCCGCCGAATATAATGAAAGCCGTTAATACAGCTAAGATGATGGCGATAACTGTTTTATTCACATGGAAAGCCTCATCAAACGCGACAGAAATCGTATTTGACTGCACGGCATTAAAGATAAGTCCGAAAGAAACGGTAATCAATACGGCAAATAAAATACCGAGCCACCGGGCGCCGAGACCTTTCGCCATGTAATATGCCGGACCGCCGCGGAATTCATCGCCGGAGCGCACTTTATACAGCTGCGCCAAGGTACTTTCCACAAAGCTTGAAGCCATACCGACAATCGCTACGATCCACATCCAAAATACTGCGCCGGGACCGCCTGTTGCAATCGCCAGCGCGACACCGGTCAAGTTTCCGGTACCGACACGCGAAGCGGCCGAGATAAAGAATGCCTGCATTGAAGACACTCCTTTATTTCCTTGCGGCTTCTCCCCGACGATTCTAAACATTTCAATAAAGTATTCGAATTGAATGAAGCGAAAACGGAATGTAAAATACAATCCGATTCCTACTAAAATATAAACAAGATACTTCCAAATAAAATCATTTGGAACATTTATGATTTCACTGATGAAAGCCTCCATGTTTAACCTCCCTTTTACATATCTTTTACTGTCATTTTTGCTGCATATGTTAGATCTTTTAACACAACGGGTATTATTATATCACAACAACAGATGTTGAGAAGTTTTTTTAAGAAAATGTTTCGGTTTCTTCATCATGCTTATTGCTGGTATGCCCCGTTTCTTTATCCTGTAACCTGAAAAATGTTGTCACATCAGAAGGGTTGCGTGCATATCATAACAAATAGGCCTTTAAGAATAAAAGAGATGAAAAGACGGACGGAATGGTATATACTTAACCAGCATAATAATTTTTTAAATTTAATAAATGTGTTTACTTTCAATTTGAATTAGGGTATTATAATAAAAATATTCAGACTTATGAAGGGGGGAGAACATTTGAAAAAAATCTTGGTTTTAAAAGCTTCTATTTTATTTTTAGCGATTGCAAGCTTTCATTTGCTCTCCATTCCCCATGCGTTTGATACTGCTCATCATTTTAAAGCCGTAGCCGATCAGCAGGAAATGCACGAAATGAAGGCCGGCCAAAATGCTGACGATGAGAAAAAGTCGCTGACGGGCTCATTTATTTTGACGGCGCTTTTTGCCGCTTCTGTTTCACTGATCGTGATATCAGACAGAAAACGCCCCGCTTCCCGGAGAAGACAGCGAAAGAAAAGCTTTTTAATCGCTAAATTTTATCAGTCCTCGTATTTCGATGAGCTTCATGTTCAACATCGCCTATCTATGTAACATAAAATGAGGAGGTTGTTCAACATGTTGTTTATCTTACGAATGGTGATTTTAGGCTTATTTTCATTCACTGCATTAAATTTATTTGTATGGCAGGGAATTGAAGTCGTTCACGCTATCACGGACTTATTCGGCAGCCACGAGAGCTAATAAATAGCAAAACCTCCGCTTTAGAACCAATTGAGCGGAGGTTTTTTTCACTTTATTTTATTTTTACTCTTAAACATCTGACGCGGGGATACGCCATACATCTGTGACCGGCCCTGTCTCATCTTCATCTGTAAAGAAGGAGCCGTTGCTGTATCGGTCATTAGCCCGCAATAATTTCACCGAGGTTTCAATTCTCTCGCCTTTTTCGGTTTCCGCAGCGATCATGTCGGCTAAAGCGCACGCGAATACTCCGACAACACGATGCGGGTTCTTTTTAAGCTCACGCAGCATGATGACACCGCGCTTGGCCCTGGATGTTCTTTCGAATTCAGAGAGATTCATCCGTTTGATGGCTCCCCGCTGCGTGACGAGGACAAGCGAATCTGTTTCATGCAGGATTTGTCCTGATACGACGGTATCGCCGTCTTTTAAATTAATACCCTTTACGCCGGCCGCACGGGCTCCGACTACATTTACTTCATCTTCACCGAACCATAAGCCGTACCCGAGGCGGGTGGCGATAAACAGCTGGCAGCCGCCGTCTGTGACATGAACATCAATCAGCTCATCGTCCCCTTTAAGGTTAAGAGCAACAAGCGCTTTTGAGTAACGCTGCGCTTTGTAATGCGTCATTTCAGTTCTTTTCACCATACCGTTTTTCGTCATAAACAATAAATATGAAGATGGATCAAATTCTTTTACCGGTATAGCTTTCACGATGGTTTCGTCACGGTCCATCGTGGTGATGTTCGTGACGTGCTGCCCCATGTCTTTCCACCTGATATCAGGAAGCTGGTGAACCGGACAATATATATAGCTTCCCTTATTGGTAAAGAGCAGGAGCACATCCGTTGTATTCATTTCAAATTGGTGAATCAGCCTGTCCGTGTCCTTCATCCCGAAATCCTGGCCGTTGGAAGCAGCAAATGACCGCTGGCTTGTTCGTTTTACATAGCC
The DNA here is from genome assembly GCF_001553895.1 of Bacillus sp. SDLI1. NCBI lineage: Bacteria > Bacillati > Bacillota > Bacilli > Caryophanales > Bacillaceae > Bacillus > Bacillus sp. SDLI1. Next base: position 340,141 of record NZ_CP013950.1, read on the forward strand.
GTCCTTCGTGACTGTCACATAGACGTCCTCCGAGGCAACCATAACTTCGAGATTGATTTTAATTTCTTCAATCTTCTCTTCAATGACCGACCGTCTGCTGTCAGCATAAGTCTTTTTCACTTTTTTCAGGCTGCTGGTAATGACTTTTAACAGCTTTTTATCATGACTTAAAATGGCTTCAAGCTCCTGAATTTTCTTGCTGAGCTCTTCCGCTTCCTCTTTTAATGCCGTAATATCCGTATTTGTCAGACGATACAGCTGCAAAGATACGATCGCTTCCGCCTGAGGCTCCGTAAATGCGAATTTAGACATTAAGTTTTGTTTCGCATCTTTCTTGTCGCTGCTTGCCCTGATGACGGCAATGACCTCATCCAGCACAGACAGTGCCTTCATCAGTCCTTCAACGATATGGTGCCGCTCTTTTGCTTTTTGTAATTCAAAGACGGAGCGGTTTGTCACAACTTCCTTCTGGTGGGAAATATACGCATCCAGGATGGCCGTAAGACTCATCAGCATCGGCCGGCGGTTATGTATGGCGACCATATTAAAGTTATACGTTGTCTGCAGGTCAGTGTTTTTATATAAGAAATTCAAGATGCCTTTTGCATCGGCTTCTTTCTTTAACTCAACGACCACCCGCAATCCCGTGCGGTCCGTTTCATCCCGGACTTCAGAAATACCTTCAACTTTTTTGTCTATGCGGTATTCGTCCATTTTCTTCACGAGATTGGCTTTGTTTACTTCAAACGGGATTTCTGTAATGACGATCTGCTCCCGTCCGCCTCTTACGGCTTCCACTTCAGCCTTGCCGCGGATAATAATTTTGCCTTTACCGGTTTCATAGGCCTTCCGAATGCCGTCGACACCTTGGATGATGCCTCCTGTCGGAAAATCAGGCCCTTTAATCACCTGCATCAAGTCATCGACGGTGCAATCGGGCGATTCAATCCGCTTAATGACAGCATCAATGACCTCACCCAGATGATGAGGGGGAATATCAGTCGCATAGCCCGCGGAAATCCCGGTAGATCCATTGACCAGCAAGTTAGGAAACATAGCGGGCAAAACAACCGGTTCTTTACTTGTGTCATCAAAGTTCGGAACGAATTCAACCGTATTTTTATCGATGTCCCGCAAAAGCTCTGATGCGATAGAAGATAATCTCGCTTCCGTATAACGCATGGCAGCAGGCGGATCACCGTCAATGCTTCCGTTGTTGCCGTGCATCTCAATCAGCACATTCCGCACTTTCCAATCCTGGCTCATCCGCACCATCGCTTCATAAACGGAGCTGTCTCCGTGCGGATGATAATTACCGATAACGTTCCCGACCGTTTTTGCCGCTTTCCGGAAATTTTTATCGAATGTATTTCCGTCTGCGTGCATGGCGTATAAAATTCTCCGCTGCACCGGCTTTAACCCGTCACGTGCATCGGGCAGCGCCCTGTCCTGGATAATATATTTACTGTAGCGTCCGAAACGGTCGCCGATTACTTCTTCTAACGGTAAATCATGAAATAACTCTGGCTGTGCCACTATTAAACCTCCTCAGCGACCGACAAGTTTTCATTTTCCAAAATATTGCTCTCCTCGTCTAATCCGAAGGCAACATTCTTTTCAATCCATTTTCTTCTCGGTTCTACTTTGTCTCCCATTAATGTCGTTACGCGGCGCTCTACGCGTGCCGCATCGTCAATCTTGACTCTGACGAGCGTTCGCGACTCGGGATTCATCGTCGTTTCCCAGAGCTGGTCTGCGTTCATTTCTCCCAGACCTTTATAACGCTGAATGGTATAGCCTTTGCCGACTTTCTTTAAAACGCCGTCCATTTCTTCGTCGGACCAAGCATATTCAATAATCTCTTTCTTGCCGCTTCCTTTGCTGACTTTGTAAAGAGGCGGAAGCGCGATGAAGACTTTTCCGTGCTCAATTAAAGGTTTCATATAGCGGTAGAAAAACGTTAACAGCAAGACTTGAATATGTGCGCCGTCGGTATCCGCATCGGTCATGATAACAATCTTGTCATAGTTAATGTCGTCTATCTCAAAATCTGCGCCGACTCCCCCGCCGATCGCATGAATAATTGTATTGATCTCTTCATTTTTGAAAATGTCTGCAAGCTTTGCTTTCTCTGTGTTGATGACCTTTCCGCGAAGGGGCAGCACGGCTTGGAATTTCCGGTCTCTTCCCTGTTTTGCAGAACCTCCGGCAGAGTCTCCCTCCACGAGATACAATTCATTCTTCGCCGGATTTCTGGAACCGGCCGGTGTGAGTTTTCCGCTCAGCGTCGCTTCTGATTTTTTGCGTTTTTTACCGCTTCTCGCTTCTTCTCTCGCTTTACGGGCAGCTTCACGGGCCTGGCTTGCTTTAATCGCTTTTTTGACGAGCAAGGTCGCTGTATCGCGGTTTTCTTCCAAGAAATAAGCAAGATTCTCAGAAATGACTGCGTCCGTGGCGGATCTCGCCTCACTTGTGCCAAGTTTCCCTTTTGTCTGGCCTTCAAATTGCAGCAGTTCCTCCGGGATACGCACGGAAATGATCGCGGACAACCCTTCTCTGATATCGGCGCCTTCAAGGTTTTTGTCTTTCTCTTTCAGAAGCGCGACCTTTCGCGCATATTCATTAAACGCTCGTGTCATTGCCGTTTTGGCTCCTGATTCGTGGGTGCCGCCGTCCTTTGTTCTGACGTTATTAACGAATGACAGCATATTTTCTGAGTATCCGTCATTAAATTGGAAAGCAAAATCGACTTCAATGTCGTGGTGCTCGCCTTCAAAGGAAACCACTTCGCATAAAGCGTCTTTTTCTTCGTTTAAATAGGCGACAAATGCTTCAATTCCGTTCTCATAATAAAATACTTCTTTTACGTTGTTCCGCTCATCAATTAATTCTATTTTTAAGCCTTTTAATAAGAAGGCGGATTCGCGCAGGCGTTCCGACAGCGTGTCAAAATTATAAACCGTTGCGCTGAACATTGACGGATCAGGTTTAAAATGGGTAAGCGTTCCCGTTTTCTTGGTCGTACCGATTTTTTCAAGTGAAGTCACAGGCTTGCCGCCGTTTTCAAACCGCTGTTTATAAACATAGCCGTCACGCTCAATGGTAACTGTCAGCCACTCTGATAAAGCGTTTACGACAGATGCGCCGACACCGTGCAGACCGCCGCTTGTTTTATAGCCGCCCTGGCCGAATTTCCCTCCCGCATGCAGCACGGTGAAAATAACTTCCGGTGTCGGCTTTCCGAGCTTATGCATTCCGGTCGGCATTCCGCGCCCTCTGTCCTGCACGGAGATGCTGTTGTCCTTATGTATCGTTACGATAATATGATCTCCGTAGCCGGCAAGGACTTCATCGACGGAATTGTCGACGATCTCATATACCAGATGGTGCAGGCCGCGTGCGTCCGTCGAACCGATATACATTCCCGGTCTTTTTCTGACGGCTTCCAGGCCTTCAAGCACCTGTATGGCATCTTCGTTGTAATCAAATTGCTGTTTTCTAGCCAAACGTACAAACCCCTTTCAAAAAACCTGCTCTTAATCATTCTCTTTTTAAATGTTTTCATGTCTTTGTTTTTCAGTATGCGCAAGCTTCGGTCCAATTCTCCTCGGACTCACAATTATAACCAATATGCTTGATTTCGCAACATATTTAAGCGAATGGCTCGTTTTTTAGGCCGCAAGACATACATTCGAACGGCTTTTCATCTTTTTGGTGCTCTTTTCTGGAGACGAGAACTTATGTTCGCTTTCTATTATATAGATTTATGCCGTCCATCGCAAACAGACTGCAGCCCCCTTTCATGCAGGGGTTTCTAAAAAAGCTGTTCATGCTTTATTGTATCTGTTTCAACATCATACGCAAAGAGTATTCTTTCAATAAAAAAACAAAAACCCCTGATTTGCCAAGGATTTTTGCCTTTTTTGTTCCTATTTTATAACAGCGCGGGCGACTTTTATACATAAATCCATAATGGCCGTCCGCCCTTTCTCTGTAATCATGCGGTACGCTTCTTCATTTGCCAGGCCCTGCTGCGCCCAAAAAACGGGAGCATCCGTCTGTAAAAACTCTTCAGCGACGCCGGGAAGCTGCTCAGAGCGTCTGAACACATTGACGATATCAATCGGTCCCTCAACGTCTTTTAATGAAGCGACGGCTTTAACGCCAAGCGCTTCATCAATCGTCGGATTAACAGGAATAATCTCGTACCCTTCATCCTGCATCGCTTTGGAAACCATGTAAGAAGTCCGGTCGGGACGGTCTGACAGCCCGACGACGGCGATCCGTTTGCTTCGGTCAAGAATGTCTTTAATCTCTGACTTTGAAGGATTTTGCATCTTTACCATCTCCTTTTGTATTATTGTACACGACAGCTTCACCGGATTCAAAAAAAGCGGTTTGTCAGCTTAATTCTCAAAAAACTTGTCATCAGACGATAACAACTCGTGTTAAAATAAAGTGAAGGGACATTGAAAAGGAGAAATGTAGATGTTGATTGCTTTATTGATTATTTTGGCCTATGTAATAGGCAGCATCCCGTCAGGTTTAGTCGTAGGCAAACTTGCGAAAGGGATTGATATTAGAGAACATGGAAGCGGTAATTTGGGTGCCACAAATGCTTTTCGCACGCTTGGCGTGAAAGCGGGATCTGTCGTCGTTGCAGCCGATATTTTAAAAGGCACCTTGGCCGCGGCGCTGCCGTATTTATTGCACGTTCCCATTCATCCTCTTCTCGCAGGAGTGGCAGCAGTGATCGGTCATGTATTCCCTGTGTTCGCAAAATTCAAGGGCGGAAAAGCCGTAGCCACTTCAGGAGGCGTCCTGCTGTTTTATGCTCCGCTGTTATTCGTAACGATGGTTGCAGTGTTTTTCGTATTTTTATTCCTTACGAAATTTGTTTCTCTGTCTTCAATGTTAACAGGGATTTATACGATTATTTACTGTCTGTTTGTAAAAGATCCTTATTTATTAATCGTAGTGACGCTCTTGACCGCGTTTGTTATCTACAGACACAGGGCAAACATCAAACGGATTATGAACAAAACAGAACCGAAAATCAAATGGTTTTGATGAAACTTCAATTTTGACATCAAAATGCCATATGCGTTTATAATAGAGATAATTTCTTTATGAGAAACAAAAAGGGAGTGTTCCGGATGAACATGAAAGTAACGAAAGGCGCGCTGGATTGGTACAAAGAAGAGCTTGAACTGGAAACAGGCGATCAGGTCCGTTTCTTTGTCCGTTACGGAGGATGCAGCAGCGTCCAGAAAGGCTTTTCTCTCGGTATTTCAAAAGACCAGCCGATGAACGTCGGAATCAGCACGGAAGTTGAAGGCATTACCTTTTTTATTGAAGAAAGCGACTTATGGTACTTTGATAATCATGATCTGTCCGTCACATATTCAGATCAGTCAGAAGAGCCGGTATTTGATTACGTGTAAGAAAAAAGAACGCAGCAGATGCGTTCTTTTTTTACAGTTTGAACCTTCTGATATGATCAGTCAGATGTTCTTTTTCTAAAATGCGTTTCTGCGTTTCACCGAGCAGGTCAAAGTGGGGAAATTGATTTTTATGATGAATCCACTCAGGCTTCAGCCCGTATTCCGATCCCCATCGAATCAGCTTATTGAGATCACTTGAACCGGCCTTCGTCACGGTCTTAGCCTCCGGAAAGCGGTCGTCCAGCCAAAAATGCGTTAAAAAAGCGATTTTTCCTTCCGATACATCCCGCTTCCATCTTTCCAGTTCTCTGCGTGTAATTCCAAATGCCATAACTTGAGCCGCTCCTTATTTTTTTGCCTTTTCGTAAGCGGCATGCCAATCAGGAAAGGCCTTGCGGAACTGAATCGGTTTGAAGCTCTGTTTATCGACGCATATGTGAGTGGATGACGCTTCGATCGCAAGTTCTTGATCCGGATTATAGATGCGGTAGCCGTAAATGGTTTTAAATCCGTTATATTCTTCAATCCACGTATGTACTTCGGCTGTTTCTCCGTAGCGGAGCGGCTTTTTATAAGAAATGCTGATATCCACTACAGGTGACAGCACCCCTCTTTCTTCCATGTCCTTGTACAGAAATCCGAGGTCCTTAATGAGCGCCGTTCTCCCGACCTCCATCCAGACTAAGTAATTGGCATGGTAGACGATACCCATTTGATCTGTTTCCGCATAACGCACTTCTATTTCTTTTTTTGACACATGCAACGTTCTCTGCTCCCTTATTATCAGATTAGCCCTATTTTATCACAACGTGGCGGAAAGAGAAAAAACCAGGTTTCCCTGGTTTTTATTACGATTGATAGCCGTTTTCTCTCGCAGCCGATTCATCCTGAATTTCACTTCGGAATGATTCAATGCTTTCATTGCGTCTGGCATTCTTCTCTTGAATGTGCTGTTTTTCCTCATCTGTGGCAAACTCCATTGATTCTTTCGCTTCTTCTATATTTTCGATTGTATTCTGCACCATATCCTGAAGCTTTTCAACGTTATCAGAACGGTCGTCCGGATTCGGTTTTTGATAATTGTTTGTCATCATGTCAGCTCTCCTTTAATGATATTATTCGCCTTTCGTCTGCATGACAATCGGATGTCCGTTTGACTTGTCATGAAACTTTTCCCCTTTGTTTCGTTTATATTTAACGGGTTTTGTCCCTAAGTGGCTCGGAGCGTACTGCGGCTGGCCGTCTTTCTTGTTTGTGCCCATGTTCATCCCTCCTTAAGAGTATATTTCGCAAAAGGAGGCGCAAACATGACTGCAAATTAAAGGTTATTTTTGTTTAAACCGCTGCTCCAGCTTTTCTTCAAGCTGATTCAAATATTCCGTATTGGTCATCAGCTCACGTTTATTCTCCATAACCAATTCATGAAAAGAACGTTTTCTCATTTTTTTCAATCTTCTCACCTCCATGTTTTCATTCATCTTTTCCAATTTTTTAAAAGATAAGCCTTTCGCATAAAAAAAACTGAACCTCTACTTGAGATCCAGTTTTTCTTTCATTTCTTTTTTTGTCATCGTGCCTACTCGGATGTACTGAATGGTTCCTTTTTCGTCTAATATGTATGATGTCGGATAAGAAAGCACGTTGAAATCTCCGTTAATCCCGCTTTTGTCAATCAAAATTGGAAATGTCAGCTGATAAGTATCAGCGAATGATTTCACAGCCTGTATATTTTTTTCAGAGGACGTAAAATTAACGGCTACTACCGCAATATCCGGATATTCCTTCTGCAGCTCCTGCATATCGGGCATTTCCATCCGGCATGGCTTGCACCACGTCGCCCAAAAATTAAGGAGTACTTTTTTACCTTTATAATCAGAAAGGGAGCTGCTTTTTCCTGACAGTGTGTCGAGTGTAAAGTCAGGAGCCTTCATCCCTTCTTCTGTCCCTTCTTTCGGACTTGTTTGTGAAGAATAAATGTTCCAGCCCGCATACACTAACAACCCGATAAGTAACAATACGCCCAGCCATTTAGCAAGCATCTCAAGGCCTCCCGTATAAAAAGAGAGAAAGCAGTCCGCTTTCTCTCTTTTGTCTTTCTGCTACTGTTTCATTTTATCGCGAAGCACCATTTGTAAAATGCCGCCGTGACGATAGTAATCAATTTCCACTTCACTGTCGAAACGGACAACGACTTCAAATGTTTTTACCGTACCGTCTTCACTGATGGCTCTGACAGTCAGCAAGTCGCGTGGACGTACAGTTTCATCAACATCCACCTCGATAACTTCCTTACCGGTTAAACCGAGTGTATCCGCGTTTTCACCCTGTTTGAACTGGAGCGGCAGCACACCCATGAAGACGAGGTTACTTCTGTGAATTCTTTCAAAGCTTTCCGCAATAACTGTTCTGATGCCTAGCAGGTTTGTTCCTTTTGCAGCCCAGTCACGTGAAGAGCCCATTCCGTAATCTTTGCCCGCCAGGACGACAAGACCCGTTTTATCTTCTTTATACCGCATGCATGCATCATAAATAGATGTCACGTCACCGGTAGGCCAGTGTGTAGTGTATCCGCCTTCTGTGCCAGGCGCGATTTGGTTTTTAATGCGGATATTGGCGAATGTTCCTCTCATCATGACTTCATGGTTTCCGCGGCGTGAGCCGTAAGAGTTAAAGTCCCGAGGAGAAACGCCTTTTTCCTGCAGGTATTTGCCCGCCGGCGTGTCTTTTCCGATCGCTCCGGCCGGAGAAATATGGTCAGTCGTCACGGAATCTCCGAATTTGCCGACAACGCGAAGCCCTCTTAGTGGCTCAACTTTTCCCGGTTCTACAGACATTTCTTCAAAGAACGGCGGGTTTTGGATGTAAGTAGAATCCTTATCCCACTTGTACAGTGCTTCATCCGTCGTTTCGATTGCATTCCAGCGCTGGTTGTCGTCAAATACCGTTTCATATTCTTTACGGAATAATTCCGGCGTCACAGTCTGTTTGACGAGGGAGTTGATTTCATCCATTGACGGCCAGATGTCATCGAAGTAAACGTTTTGTCCGTCTTTTCCGACACCGATCGGGTCAGATTTCAAGTTAATATTCACAGTGCCTGCCAATGCGTACGCGACGACAAGCGGCGGCGAAGCAAGGTAGTTTCCTTTGACAAGCGGATGGATCCGGCCTTCAAAGTTTCTGTTGCCTGACAGGACAGAAGTGATCAGGAGATCATTTTTAGCAACCGCTTCTTCAATCTCTGGAGAAAGCGGTCCGGAGTTTCCGATACATGTCGTACAGCCGTAACCGACAAGATTAAAGCCGAGCTCCTTCATATATGGAAGAAGGCCTGAATTGACTAAGTATCCAGTAACAACCTTAGATCCCGGTGCAAGTGATGTTTTCACATAATTCGGCACTTTCAATCCTAATTCTACCGCTTTTTTAGCTACCAATCCGGCACCGATTAATACATAAGGATTAGATGTGTTTGTGCAGCTTGTAATGGCGGCAATTGCAATTGCCCCTGTTTTCATGACCGCATCTTCGCCGCTGTTAAGTTTAAATGAGATTTCTTTGTTCTCTTCAGCAGCATCCATTCCGAATCCTTGGTTGCCGGCCGGGCTGACGAGATGTTTTTTAAACGTTTCCTGCATGACAGAAAGCGGGATTAAATCCTGCGGACGTTTCGGGCCTGAAAGGTTCGCTTCAATTTTTGACAGGTCAATTTCTACAATGTCTGTAAAAATCGGCTCTTCTGCGTCAGGCGTATAGAATAAACCGTTGTTGCGGCAGTATGCTTCCACGACATCGATCTGCTCTTCTTCACGGCCGGTCAGACGCATGTAAGAAAGTGCTTCCTCGTCAACCGGGAAGAATCCGCAAGTCGCTCCGTATTCCGGCGCCATATTGGCAATAGTCGCCCGATCCGCAAGCGGAAGCTCAGCAACACCAGGGCCGAAGAATTCAACAAATTTATTGACTACGCCTTTTTCTCGCAGCACTTGAGTGACTTTCAGCGCTAAGTCAGTTGCGGTCGTTCCGTTAGGCAATTTTCCGACAAGTTTCGCGCCGATGACCTCAGGAACAGGGAAATATGAAGGCTGGCCGAGCATTCCCGCTTCCGCCTCAATACCGCCGACACCCCAGCCGAGAACGCCGATTCCGTTAATCATCGTGGTATGGGAATCTGTTCCCACCAAAGTATCAGGATATGTCACAAGCTCTCCGTCTTCATCTTTCGTATGAACGACACTTGCCAAAAACTCAAGGTTTACCTGATGGACGATACCTGTTGCAGGCGGAACGGCCTGATAGTTGTTAAACGCTTTCTTTGCCCAGCTTAAAAATTTATAACGTTCTGCATTTCTTTTGAATTCTAAGTCCATATTAATGGCTAACGCGTCTTCCGTACCCGCTTTGTCGACTTGTACGGAGTGGTCAATGACCAGGTCAACCGGAATTTCAGGATTGATTTTATCAGGGTCACCGCCGACAGAAGCCATGGCTTTTCTTAAAGATGCCAGGTCAACTACGGCCGGAACGCCGGTAAAGTCCTGAAGGATAACCCGTGACGGTTTAAACGGCACATCGATATCTTTTAATTCAGCAGTACCCCATCTTGCTAAATTTTCAACATGTTCTTTCGTAATGACGCGTCCGTCTACCTGACGCAAAACGGATTCCAAAAGAACCTTAATAGAATAAGGAAGTTTTGAAACATTGCCGACCCCTGCGTCTTCCAATGCTTTTAATGAATAGTAGTGGTATGTTTTCCCGTTTGAAGAAAATGTTTTTCTTGCTTGGAAAACGTCTTGTGTTGCGACTTTTTGCTGATTTGTCATTCTCCAAAATCCCCCTTCAAAGATCAAGATCGTTCTTTAGATGAATGTTCACATTCCATCACAATTTTCTCACAATTTCATCTTAGTATAAAATCATACATAAGTAAATATCAATGTTTTTATTAAATACAATAAGATCGTCTTATCAGAATAATTTCCGGTAAATTTTGTCCTGTTTTATGTCTCATACAACGGGCTGTAAAGAGCCATATTAAAGGTGAGGTGATGATCATGGTAAAACGAAAAGCCAATCATGTTATAAACGGCATGAATGATGCGAAAAGCCAAGGCAAAGGCGCGGGTTATATTGAAAATGACCAGCTTGTCCTGACCGAAGCAGAACGGCAGAACAATAAAAAAAGAAAAACAAACCAATAGCCGTCACCCCTTAAAAAAGGAGGCTTTAACATGACAAATAAAAATACGAGCAAAGATATGCATAAAAATGCTCCGAAGGGCCATAATCCCGGCCAGCCGGAACCGTTAAGCGGAAGCAAAAAAGTGAAAAACCGCAACCATACAAGACAAAAACATAATACAAGCCACGATATGTAAAACAGACCTCGGTGTCTGTTTTTTTGTGCCTTTCACCCATTTAAAGCTTCTGCATACGTTATAGCAAGGCTTTTTTAATATGGAGGGATGCTTCCATGAATCATTCAAATCACGCTGAAGAATTTGATGATATCGAAGAATGGCTGCGGCAGTTTTACGAGGACCCGTATGCTTGGTATGACGAGGCGCTTCCGATCGATCTATATGAAACAAGCCGTCAATACATCATTGAAGCTGACCTGACGGCGCTGAAGCCGGTGCAGGCGATGACCGTCACTCTTTCGGGAAATGAGTTCATGCTCTCTGTTAAAACGCTTGAACAGACGTTAAACAAACAAATGATGCTGCCTTTTTATCTGAACGACAAACATATTTTCACTGATTTCACAAACCATATTCTGACCGTCTCCATGAACAAGGAGCCAAATGAGACCCCTGCCTCTTTTTCCTTTCAATTTCCTCTATAACATAAAAAAGCCGTTTTCATCCCTCAATGAAAGCGGCTTTTTTGTCCGGTCATATCAGTCATATACCCTCGAAGTGAATCTCCCATGGCCAAATAGCAGAATCACTATACGATAGAATATGTTCTAGCAATCGGATTGACTGGACATCTATCATTTTTTCTATTCTTTTTTCATGTGTTCTTCTATTCTGTCTTCGTTTACAATATGGTTAAAGTAAGGAGGAGATAAAACAATGCTTGAAGGCTGGTTTATGTGGTTTATTTTATTTTGGGTCATCGTAATGATCGGATTGCTGTCCATCGGGGGGTTTTTTATGTTCCGAAAATTTTTAAAACGCTTACCGAAAGAAGACGGCCGGTCAGAACTGGATTGGCAGGATTATTATATTGAAAAAAGCAGACACCTATGGAATGAAGTCGACAAGGCGTTTTTGGATGAACTGGTCGCCCCCGTGCCAGAGCTCTTTCGGGATGTAGCCAAAGCTAAAATCGCCGGAAAAATCGGTGAAATCTCTTTACAAGAGGAAGCAGAACAAATAAACCGGGATTTAATCATCAGGGGTTACATACTGGCCACCCCTAAGCGGGATCACCAGTTTTTGAAAAAACATCTCCGCGAAAAACAGATTGACCTTACTCCTTATCAAACCCTGCTCAAATAAAAAACCTTTCCGGCGGACGGAAAGGTTTTAATTCATCTGAATATCAGCGGTCTTCAGTTCATTGGCAAGTTTGCGGTACGACATAAACATCGCGATGCGCCACGGGACAATCATTCCGAAAGCCAGAATCCAAAACATTCCGCTTAAAGCTCCGTAATCAATCGTCGTGCTCAAAATGGATTTCATAGCGATTCTGATAACCAGCAAACCAATTAGGATAAACACAAATGCTTTTGACCGTTTTAAATAGATTTCATTATTTTTAATCTCAAATTTAGATGTTTTTATCAGAAAAATAGAGAAGATCACGCCCAGCGTAATGGCCTCCAAAAATTCTTCGCCCGTCACTCTGAAAATCGGAAAAAGAAACATCAGCGCTCCCGTACTCATGAAAATCGGCGGGAGAATTATTTTTTTTGGTGAAGCGGGCTTATCGGAGGATTTAATCCTCACGATCATTACAGAGATTGCCATGGCCGCTGCAATAACGGATGAAATTATAATCATCATCTTTATCATTCCTTTGCTTGCACGGAGTTTGATACTATATACTATACTCCAAAAACATAAAAAAACCAATGTGAAAAGAAAATACGTTTATGTTCCCGTTACCCTGCCTACGGCCTCCAGCACTTTAGACCCTTCAAACGGTTTAACGATAAAATCTTTAGCGCCCAGTTCAATCGCTTCCAGAACGATCCGCTGCTGCCGCATGGCGGTGCACATAATGACATGGGCTTTCGGGTCAAAAGCTAAAATCTCCTGCAGCGCCTGTATTCCGTTTTTAACCGGCATGGTAATATCCATTGTCACCAGATCGGGACGGATTTTTTGATAAACGGCCAGAGCTTCCTCGCCGTCAGCCGCTTCTCCGGCCACTGTATAGTTCGCCGATTCCAGAATCTCTCTGATTTTCACTCTCATGAACTTGGCGTCATCTACAACTAAAACTCGTGTCATATTCCCCTCCACATATTTAACATTAACTAGTCTTATTGTACCAAAAAAGAAAGGGTATATAATAGTTCAAAAGTTATCAATCTCTTACAGCCCCTTGAACCCTCCGAAAAGATTTGACAGAACGATCAGAATATAACTCATCCAGTTAAAAAACAGCATAATTCCGATGACAATCATAACAATGCCGCCGGTTCTCATGATAAGCAGCTGGTGCTTTCGAATCCAACTCATTCTGGTAATAAAAAATGAAAGAACTAAAAAAGGAATGGCGAATCCCAAAACATATAAAAACATATACGGCACCGCTGAAGAAGGATTTGTACCGGCCAGTGAAAACACGGCGCCTAAAATAGGCCCGCTGCACGGCGACCAGCCGGCTGCAAACGCCAGACCGATCAGAACGGAGCCGATAAACCCCTCAGGCCGGTGCTTAAAATGAATGCGCCGCTCTTTCATCATGATTTTCGGCTGAAACACACCCGCCGTAATGAGCCCGAAAAGCACCAGCATGATAGCGCCAAACTGGCGGATCGCTTCATGATAACGGGTAAAAAAACTGCCGATGAACGAGGTTCCGTATCCAAGTGCAATAAAAATCACGGAGAAACCAAGCAAAAAACAAAGTGTATGCACGAGCCCCCGTTTTTGCAGCATCACCTTTTCCGTTTTCACCTCGTCCATGCTGACACCGGTTATGTATGACAAAAAAGCGGGGTACAGCGGCAGACAGCAGGGAGAAATGAAAGACAGAAACCCGGCCCCGAACGTCAGAAAGTAATTAAAACTCACCATGACACACTCCTTTCGAGTTATGACAAAATCATTTCATTTTTTTAACACTTTCCCATGAAGGATTACTTTTTATAGAAAAAGCTTATATAATTTAATTTGACATCAAGATATTATACTCCTTCTTATTTGAAAAACAGTATAAATGTGGATATAATAATAGCGATTCAGTGAAAGATTTATGTATGAAAGGATATATCCCTGTGATTAGAGAGCATCTATTAAATGAAATTGAAAAAAAACGGGCAGAGCTGCTTAAAATCGTCATGACAAACGGAATGACATCAAACATTACGATAGAACTCAGCCAGGAGCTTGACCACCTTCTCATACAATATCAAAAGGAACTGCACACCGGCAGTTGGGGTGAAACATGACGCAAAAATAAAAAACCCTCACCGGGTTTTTTATTTTTATAACCATGTATCTCTATATCATAATCTTTACGTATTATTTCGCTTGATTATTCATGGCTTTCATCATTTGATTAATTTTCTTTTGAGAAGGTTTCATTCCCATTTGCATCATCATCATGCGTAACATTTGTTCATTAATAGGCGGATTCTTTTTCAAATAGCTCATCATATATTTACGAGCAATAAAAAACCCGAGTGCAACACCTATGAGCAATGCGACAACGCCCACTAGGATGCCAACCCATAAAGTCATTTTATTTCCTCCTTCATGTTGTCTAGTTTAAAGTGTACTAAACCAAAGGCTATTATACAACATTTACATCTCTTTTTGCTCGTTTTTAGACAAAATTTCTTTCTCTGACCGGATTTAACCACCCATAACGCCTTGTCTTAAAATCCATCGCAAGAAAACAGGGGCTGATTTTACGGAGAATCTCAAAGAAAATCGTTTCCGCCTCATAATCTCCCGAAGCTGCAATCTCAATCAAGCTGTCTTTCATCATGAAGGTGGCGCGGCCCTTTTCTCCGGGCAGTGTAAGCTGATAAATTGAATCTAAACGGCTGTAACTCATTCGGTTTAAATGAAGCTGGAGACGCTGATGCATATGTATTACCGGAATCGGTTCTGTTATATAGTGAACTTGCTTTTTTGTCAGTTGATATTCTTGGGGTGTCAGATTTGTCCAATGATAGTCTCGAAACAATTCAAACATAGCGGTTTCCCGCCCGAAGTAGTGGTTCGCAAACTCATCCTTAATCAGGTGCGTATAGTAATGACGTTCCATTTCCTCATCCCCTTTTACAGCGCTGCGTATTGCTTTCTATTATACAAAAGGAGAAAAGAAAGAATTGTCTATTACTGTTACGGCGCCCCTTCTATTTTTGTCGTATATACAGGAAAAAGAGGATGATTTGACTCATCCTCTTTTGTTTCTTTATTTGTTTAGCAGTTTCTTCACGCGGTCAGCCACGTTTTCTGCAGTAAACCCGTATTCTTTCATAATTGTTTCTCCCGGAGCTGAAGCACCGAAACGGTCAATTGCGAGAACGTCTCCTTCAAGACCGGTAAATTTGCCCCATCCGAAGCTTGATCCCATTTCAATCGCAAGACGTTTCGTCACATTCGGAGGAAGTACGCTGTTTTTGTACTCGGCCGATTGTTTTTCGAAACGGTCCCAGCTCGGCATGCTGACTACAGATACATGAATGTTTTCGTCAGCCAGCTTCGCCTGTGCTTCAATCGCAAGTCCGACTTCAGAACCTGTCGCTAAAAGAAGGGCGTCCGGTGAATCGGTTTTTGCTTTGGAAACGGTATAAGCCCCTTTTTCTACTCCGGCATACGCTTCTTCAGCCTGCTGATCAATTGTCGGAAGGTTTTGGCGTGTCAACACAAGAGCTGTCGGATGATCCTGGCTTTGAACGGCTAGCTTCCACGCAGCTGCGGTTTCATTGCCGTCAGCAGGTCTGATCACAGAAAGATTAGGAAGCGCGCGTAAAGATGCAAGCTGCTCAATCGGTTCGTGAGTCGGTCCGTCTTCTCCTACGGCAATACTGTCATGCGTAAATACATAAGTGACAGGAAGCCCCATTAATGACGCCAGACGAATAGCAGGTCTTAAATAATCTGAGAACACAAAGAATGTGCCGCCGAATACGCGGAGGCCGCCGTGAAGCGCCATTCCGTTTAAAGCAGCGCCCATCGCAAATTCACGGACACCGAACCAGAAGTTTTTCCCGGCGTAGTCTTTGGCCGTGAAGTCCCCTGCGTTTTTGATTGTCGTTTTGTTTGAACCCGCAAGGTCAGCAGATCCCCCGACAAAGAAAGGAATTTTCTTGGCGATGCCGTTCAGCACCTCACCTGAAGATGCGCGGGAAGCAAGGCTGCTGCCTTTTTCATAGACAGGAACTTCCTGATCCCAGTCTTTCGGCAGTTCGCCTTTCATTCCGAGTGACAGCTGTTCAGCAAGCTCAGGATATTTTTCCTTATAAGCCGCAAACTGTTCATTCCATTCCTGTTCTTTTTTCGCGCCGGCTTCTTTTACAGCTTCGTTGAAATGCGCGTATACTTCTTCTGGAACATAAAAATCTTCTTCAAACGTCCAAGCGTACGCTTCTTTAGTCAGCTTGCTCTCTTCTAGTCCTAGCGGAGCGCCGTGAACACCGGATGTGCCCGCGCGGTTTGGAGAACCGAAACCGATTGTCGTTTTCACTTCAATTAATGTCGGTTTTTTATCATTCTGGCGCGCTTTTTCAATTGCAGCCGTCAATTCAGCGATGTTATTTCCGTCCTCAACATAAAGGACTTCCCAGTTCATGGCTTCAAAACGCTGTTTTACATTTTCAGAGAAAGAGCGGTTTAAATCGCCGTCTAAAGAAATATCATTAGAATCGTATAATACGATCAGGCGGCCTAATTCCAGATGGCCTGCTAGAGAAGCGGCTTCAGAAGAAATGCCTTCCATCAAATCGCCGTCTCCGCAAATACTATATGTATAATGATCAACTACGTTGAATGAATCACGGTTATATGTTTCAGCCAGATGGCGTTCTGCAATTGCCATTCCCACTGCCATAGCGATACCCTGTCCCAAAGGCCCGGTCGTTGCGTCGACTCCGGCTGTATGCCCGAACTCCGGATGTCCCGGTGTTTTGCTTCCCCATTGACGGAACTGTTTCAGATCTTCAATGCTGAGGTCATACCCGCTTAAATGCAGCATGCTGTACAAAAGCATTGAACCGTGTCCTGCTGATAAAACAAAGCGGTCGCGGTTAAACCATCCCGGATTTTGCGGATTTACATTCATAAACTTCGTCCACAGCGTGTAAGCCATCGGAGCAGCTCCCATCGGCATGCCTGGGTGTCCGGAATTAGCTTTTTCAATTGCGTCTATAGATAGTGTACGTATGGTGGCAACTGATTTCTTTTCAATTGTATCCATTATAATCCCCTTCCTTATTGTTGTACCTTTTCATCATAAAGCGATGCTGACATTTTCTCAACTCTTTCAGCTTAAATTTGAGATAAACTTGTTGAAAATTGTCGCAAATCACAGCCTGATATTAGTATACACCGAAAAAAGAATACGTATTGCCGTATTCTTTCTGTTTAATGAAGATTATTTTTCTGTTGTTCCCTTTTTAATTTTTCAGGAGTGACATCATTACCCTCCGGATCAATAACTTTTACGCTCTTTAACGTATTTTTCATTGAGGAGCGGAACCCTTTCAAATACTCCTGGCGAAGCTTTTGCTGTTCGGCTTTCTCCTCATCGGTTATCGTGTTTGATTTAGCTTTTTGAGCCAATTCGTTAATTCTTGCGATTTTTTCTTTAGAAATCATAATAAGCTCCTTTGGTGCGTGTTGATTATATACTACTAAAACATAGTTTTTTTTACAACTGAAGCATGTCAGCTGCCTTCGCTGTCTGCGATATATTCCTGAAAACGCCGGTGAACCGTGGCTTTGGATACATCATAGCCGAATCCTCTTAAGGTGGCCGCGATTTCTGCAAAGGTAAGCTTGTTGGCTCTCAGCCTGATAATTTCCGAAACAGGAACCTCTTTTTTTTCTTTTCCGCTGTTTTCATGTCTGTTTTTCAGATTCCGTTCAGGCTTATAGCCGTTTTTTACGGCTCTTTTCATTCCCCGCCGGATTTTCATATTGTGAATTTTCCTTTGATATTCCTCCACAATACTGACGATTTCGAGTACCATCGTATCAGCTTCGGAAAGCTCCAGCTCCCCTTTATGAGCCGTCGTATATATCTTTACGTTCTCCCTGTAAATACAATGCAAAAGCGCGATCTTGGCGTTTCCTCTTCCCAGTCTTGTTTCATCCTGCACCAATATCGCGTCAATATGTGACTTTTTAATTTCATCAAGCATTTCAAATACTCCGTCGCGGTCCATTTCGTAACCGCTGGCTTTCTCTGAAATGACTTTTACGACTTCCATACCGTTTGCCGCAGCGATCTCACTGAGCTCCTCTTCCTGTCTTTTTAAAGACGTCTGCTGCTGTTCTTTGTTTGTGCTTACCCGGGCATAAATGAGCGCCTTCATTTCTCTCTTTCCTCTCTAATTGACAATGGCCAGCTGATATACGGCCGGATGCTCCTTCTTAACCGGAAGAATAAGTTCATCTCCGGGTTTTATATCAGCAGTTTGGAGATGATTATTCTCCGTCACCCACTCAATGAAATCTTCTTTGTTAATATTTTTCTTCTCTGCTACTTGATCCGCAAGTGACCACAGAGTATCTCCGTCCTGAACCTTTATTTTAACATATTGGCTGAGCGCCTGATCATTTCCCGCACATGAAACAAGTAAAATAACGGCACTTAAAATCGCAGTAAACAGTCCGACAAATATGATAGATTCCTTCGCCATTTAAACAACCTCCAGAATGTTTGTTCGCTTTTTATGCCTTTCAGTATATACGAACAAACGTTTCTGTCAATCGTTTTTTTCGAACCTATGTTTGTACTGTCAGGAAAATCATGCTATAATCTACTTAAAATCGACGTTTTGAGGTGCGAAATATGACGAAGCTATCAAAAAGGCAGCTTGATATCCTGCGTTTTATTAAAGAAGAGGTAAAAACGAAAGGATATCCGCCTTCTGTAAGAGAGATAGGAGAAGCAGTAGGACTGGCTTCCAGTTCAACCGTGCACGGACATTTGGCGCGGCTGGAGACAAAAGGCCTGATCAGACGGGACCCTACTAAACCGAGAGCGATTGAGGTATTGGATGAAGAAGAAGTCCAAATTCCGAAAAGCCAGGTTGTCAATGTTCCGGTCATCGGAAAAGTGACGGCGGGTATTCCGATTACAGCTGTTGAAAATATCGACGAGTATTTTCCGCTTCCTGACCGGATGGTTCCTCCGGGAGAACACGTATTCATGTTAGAAATCATGGGAGAAAGTATGATTGACGCCGGCATTTTTGACAAAGATTACGTCATTGTCAAACAGCAGAACACGGCCAATAACGGGGAAATCGTGGTGGCTATGACCGAAGATGATGAAGCCACGGTCAAGCGCTTCTATAAAGAAGACAATTATGTGCGGCTGCAGCCGGAAAATCCGACGATGGAACCGATTATCCTGCAAAACGTAAGTATTTTAGGGAAAGTGATCGGCGTATTCAGAGCCGTTCATTAATTCTATTAAACTTTATTTATCGTAAAACCCCTCTGAAAGGGGTTTTTCTTTTGCATAAAAAAGAGCAGATTCGCCCTGGCTTAAGAAACGAACCTGCTAAGGAGGAAAAACTTACATCTTTATTATCCGGAATCTCACTTTTGAAGTCAGCGAATAATGTTTCTATAGGGAAACTTTTTATCCGTTTTTCAATTTTTACATTTGTGCGGGCTGATTTTGATATATATTTATCTTCACCTGGAGCGGGCGGATTACATTGTATTTGTGAAAATTTAGTACATAGTACAATAAGTTTTGATGAGGCATAAAAAAACCCGCTGCCTTTGCGGGTATCTATTTTCAATCAAAATGATAATATTCCACGCCGTATAATCCTTTAATATGAACAGATGCACAGACGTTTGAAGAGCTTTCAATCAGAATCCTATATTTGTGATACGAATCAATTGATTTTTTGTCCTGGGCACTTAGGTTTAACCAGCTGCCGCTGTAGCTTTTAGAACTTAATGTATAAAAGTTTCCGTTCAGCGCCATCCGCTGGAGTTTCACGTTTAAATTGCATGAAGAATTGTTCACAATGGTGAACTTGTATCCTAATAGGTAATCATCAGCTGATACAGCCCCCGGATTTTCAATAAAAAACTCTTTTACATCTCCCTCCATAATGAAGCTTGTTTTTGATCCGAATCCAGTGGTAGCCGCTTCAGCTGAGTGTACTCCGCAAAAACATAATAAAAAAACAGCAATACATATCCACCATTTTTTCAATTTTGCACCCCCCTTTTTTACATATTTTAACTTGTGAATATAGTGATGTCTATTTACATTTTATTAAAACGCACACTTCATAACCACTATATACCAGTTTAAAAATTTGCTGATTGCCTACAATGAAGACTAAACGAAATAACGAAGGTGGTTCAAATGAAACATGTAATTGCTTTCGCTTCTAAAACGGCGCTCACACTTGCTTTGCTGTACATTGTTCTGGATCTGATGTACCAAGTAACTTTTTTAAACGTTCTGTTTATTACCTTGATCTTAAGTTTGGTCACTTACTTTTTGGGTGATTGCATGATTCTGCCGCGAACAAGCAATTTTACAGCCGTTGCAGCTGATTTCGGAATTTCATTCATTATATTATGGATATTTCTAATGAACATTGGCGGGTTTAATGTCTCTCCTGCCGCGGCATCGGTTATCTCTGCACTTTGCATTTCTGTTTTTGAGGCATTTTTTCACCGATATTTGCAGCAATATGTGCTTCCCGAAGATTATCAGGACACAACAGAGACAGATAGCACGCTATGGAGCTATCAAACCGAGGCGTCTGAAGAATTGGTGCCGGAAAAAGATTCTGAAGAAAAAACATAAAAAGGAGGCATCCGCCTCCTTTCTTTTTATTTTTGCTTCTGATCGTCCAGCGGCAGCTGGAGCAGTGAGTCTGTGCCTGTCGCTTTCGGTGTTTTTCCGTCCCATTTTTCAATCCATTTATATTTGATCATTTCATCAGACATTGATTTTTTTATGATTTGGTTATAATCAGCGATCCCTTCCGCTTCAATTTTTTTCTTTTTCGCTTCAGCTTCAGCTATTTTAATTTCAGTCTGCGTCCGTTCAAGCTCCTGTGAAGACTTCACTCTTGCATCAATAGCTTCCTGTGTGGCTTTATCCGGCTTCGGGACGCCAAGCGTCAGATCATCAATTAAAAATCCAAGGTTCTTCATATCCTCAGCAAACCTTTTTTGAACATCGGCAGC
The DNA here is from genome assembly GCF_001553895.1 of Bacillus sp. SDLI1. Classification (NCBI taxonomy): domain Bacteria; kingdom Bacillati; phylum Bacillota; class Bacilli; order Caryophanales; family Bacillaceae; genus Bacillus; species Bacillus sp. SDLI1. The sequence goes on from NZ_CP013950.1 coordinate 361,178, forward strand.
GGCTTCTGCAGATTTTTGCCCGTATGTGTCAATAACCGAGTATTTGCTGATTGATTTTCGCGCCGCGTCCCACAGTCTTGTTTTTAAATATGTATTTTCAATCGTTTCAACGTCTACCGCCCCGAATTTGTTAAACAGATCGACTACTTTATCAGGCTGAACAACATAGTTGTAAGCGATATCCATTTCAATATTTTTACCGTCTGAGGTTGCCACTTTTATATTTTCATTATTTACGGTCTGCATACGCACCGGATATTCCGTTACTTTATTAAACAAACCGACTAAGTGCCAGCCTTGATCCAAAGTTTCTGATTTTACCCCGCCGTTCGGTGAATATACAACTCCGACATAACCATTCGGTATTTTTTCAATAAATAATGACGCCGTAACGCCCGCAATTAAAAGGGCTGCGCCTATAATCACACCGCCGAGTATTTTTTTTGTGTTTCTCCGCTTATTTTCGCTCATGCTGATCTTTTTCCTCCCATGACTTTTTAAATTTTTTGGCTCCGCTTCCCACTTGTTTAAAGATTGGACTAAGCATCAGCCATAAACCGAATCCGATGATGACAAGAAGAATGATAGACCCGATCATCACTTTCATTTGCCCACCTCTTTTCTTTCATCCTGTCAGTTATGTATACGATCTTAAGAACTTAAAGTTTCATAAATTTCAAAAGAAAAAGCTCCGCCGGCAAAAAGCGGCGTGCTTATTTATAATTGTCATTGATAAAATCAGAAATCGTTTTTGTGAATTGGAGAAAGGTATCGTTTTGTGTGGACGCTCTGCTTTTAAGCGTAAAAGTATCAAACAGTGATTTTCTAAAACCGGTGCTCATTTCGATTTGAATACTTAATCCGGATGAAGAGTGATTGGCAAGATTGTTCGGACTGACACCTGCGTATTTATCATTTATGCCAAGAAGAACGGCAGGATACCCGTTCCGTTTCAGCACATCTGTCAAAAGTTCGGCCCGTTCTCTGTCTGTACCGCCGATTTTTATCTTTTTATCGTCGCTGCCGTAACCGTGCAATGAAATGACATTTGAGTGCTCTTTCACCATTTGAACGGCTTTAGGTTCGTCGAAATGCGAACTGGTCAAATGCAGCTCAGCATTGCCGGCTGATTTTAACCCTTCAAATAAATACAGGCTCCGGTTTTCGGCAATTTTTCTGGCCAACTCACTGGTCCCCGGCTCTATGCCTCCGCCGTGTATAGCTAATATGAGAACAGAAGGGTCATGTTCTTTCGATGAAATAGAAAAAACGGAGGGGGCCTCATGCAGTTTTAATTCCTCGAAACTGCCGTAAGTATCTGAAGCGGCATCAGCCCGTAAAAACGGCAGAAGCAAAAACGATAAAATTAAAACTAAAATTCCTTTTTTGGTTATTGATGGCAATTGTATGTTTATGTTACAATACAAATGCTTCAGCCTTTGAAGCGAACGGCAGAACAGGGTGACTTTGGACGGTTTCTTCTGCTCTGCCTCTTTGCCAGCAGCTTTACGGTCTTCTCTTCTAACCCTTTTTTTCATAACATCATCCTTTCTTTTGTTTACACTTTTGTCACAATATTATATACGTTGGACAAGACCTCCGTTCATCTTAAAGAATAAAAACATCAGAGCATCTTCTAGAAAAACGGAATGCTGAAGAAGGAATATCGGGAAATCCTTCATCAATATGCTAGCGCGGCTGGCGCTTCGAAATCAATAAAAAGACTGCTTAACAGCAGTCTTTAATCGTTTTATTTTGTGCCTGTTGATCCCAGACCGCCGCGGTCATTGTTTCCGAGCTTGTCCACTTCGATCAATTCCACTTGAGGCATTTTCTTCATGATTCTGAATTGGCAGATCCGCTCCCCCTTGGAAATATCGGTATCCCGAAGTGCATATGCCGGGAAAAACCAGAAATCATTGTCACCTTTATAAGATTCATCGATGACACCCATTGAATTTGTCTGAATAATACCGAAATGCTTATATGTACTTGAACGCGGAACGACATGGGCCTCATATCCTTCCGGCAGTTCCATCGCAACTCCGAGCGGGATAAGTTTGAATTCACCTTTTTTGATTGTTATATCCTCTGCAGCCCGCAGATCGATCCAATCGCCCTGTTCAATTTTACTGATTCTCGTTTGTATATCATCTGAATATTTAATTTTAATTTGTAAAGTCATGTTCGCCGCTCCTTTTGATTCCTATTTTAGTCGTATTAATGACCAATCCGTGCACCATTATACCATTTTAACTGAGCAGCTGAGGAAAGGATTTAATGCGAAGAAAAGAAAATGCTGAATTGAGAAGAAACCGATAAGCAGGATATCCCACTCAGGCTTTTAATTACTGTTGGTCGTAATAATCATTATACTTTTGATCAAATGCTTCTTCGCTTCAGCAGAGATAAATATGAGGGAATTGAAGTCCAGCAAAACAAAAGATAGAGAACCCCTTGTACGACTCTTCCTCAATAAAACTTATGAATGCAGAAACCGCCTAGAAAAAATGCTAATATTGCAGCCTTATCATAACGTCCTCCCAACAATCTTTTTCTATCGTTTTCACAGGACAGCTCCGCTTATAATACACACTCTTATAAAGGTGAATTTTATACTCGTTTTCAAAAACTTTCTTAGTTTTGATCTTTCACCTGAAATATTGGCGTTTTTTTGAAATTCAATCTGATTTTAAAAGGGATTTCGTTCTCAACAAAGAATTTGATGAATAAGCGCATAAGGCGCGCGGCTTTTTTGTTCTCCCCTGCGTCAAGCGCTCATATCAAAAGAAAGAGGTGTCTTTAGAATGGTTCAATTTAAAAACTTTCCTGATCCGTCTTTAAACGCCGCATTGCAGTCTCACCCTTCGCATTCCTCTGAATTGGAACATCTCAAAGCAAGGATGCAGAATTTTATTAAGCATTCCGCAACAGATGATAATCTTGAGATCGCAGATGCCCGGGTGACGGCGGAAGGAATGGTCACCTCACTTTTAAAAGAACGGCTTGATACAGAATACGAAATGCTTATGAATAAAATCACCCGGGAAGTGAATGTGGAGGATTACGGAGCGGTCCCTGACGGCCGGGACAATACGGAAGCCTTTCGGAAAGCGATCGGGAACGGCCGCGTCAAAGTAAATGTTCCCGCAGGAGAATTTTTGGTTCAAGGAATAAAACTTCCGTCGTGGACTACCATCTCCGGTGAGGGACAAGGGATTACCGTGATTAAACTCCATGAGGACACTCCCGCATATGAATGGGTTATTACCAATGATGATTACGAAAATGGAAACCGTAATATTTTTGTCCAGGGCATGACTCTAGACTGGAATCCGGATCGTCAATGCGGAGTCCGAAACCCCGGGGGACAATTTTCCAGCTGTTTAACGTTTGCCAATGTGCAATACGGCTGGATCAAGAATGTTGAAGCGGTTAACGCAGGTCTGCATGGTATCGATATCACATCCCCGGCTTATGATCATTTGCCTGAAACAGAATGGACGAAAGACGGCTGCCGTTATATATGGATAGATAACTGTGTGGCGTACGGCGCCGGAGACGACGGCATTACCACCCATTACAGCGAATATATTTTCATTTCCAACTGTCATTCAGGGAACCCGCGCGGAACAGAGCATGCCGAGGGCAGCGCAAATTCGAATGGCATTGAAATTGATGACGGCTCTAAACATGTGTGGCTTTTGAATAACTATACGAGTGGAAATATCCGCGGAATTGAAGTAAAGGCGCACAGCCTGTGGCCGGCTTCCCAAAATGTTCATATTATCGGCCATGTTTCGTATCGTGATGTACGTTCGTTTGATATTCGTCATATCGGACACCATCAGGCCTCAGACCCCGAAAGCACGACGGCTTATGATGTTACTTTAACCGACTGCACCGCGATTGAACCGGTCTTCAACGCTCTCTATGACAGCGTGACTCCAAGGGCGCTGGTTATCTCTGCCTATAAAAACGTAAATGTAAACGGATTCACAGCTATTGGTGATCCTTCATATGACTATGGCGGGAATCCTGTCGTAGCCCTTCAATACCGCAGTCAAAATATTACGATCAGCGGCATTAAAATACGCGGTTTTACACAAGCCGGTGTTGACATCAATATATCCGGCGGATCAAATAAAACCGATTATGTTAAAATTTCAAATTTTGATATTTACAAGTCTTCTCCCAAAGGCATCTCAATTGGCGGAGGCCAATATAACGTAAATATTATGAATGGAACGATGATCGGAGATGGCGGTGCTGTCGGCATTACGTCCCCTAACAGCCAGGCTGTCATTCTCGGCGTACAGGCGGAAGGCTACAGCGCTGCCGCTTCTATAAAAGGACAGACTTACGAGCAGATCCCCGTCAATTTAAAAGGCGGCGCACAGCTTGCGACAAGCTCGGGTTTTGCATTTAACCCGACAAGCGCCGTTATTGCGGGCACAGGCGATATTACGGCAAGAGGTGACAGAAATGCGATCATCAGCTCTTCCGGAGGTTCAAGTTCTGAAGGTTCAAGGGCATTTATCGCTGCTTCAAACAATGTCCATGTTACGGGCAGCAAAGTCTCCAGAACCATTCTGTCATCAGAAAGCATTACATTGGAAGAACCGTACACCGTTGCCGGAGGGCATCAGTCCATTAAGTGGAAACTGGACTCAGCGGGCGGCCACGGAACTTTCGCCGGAGCCGTCACCTCTTCCCTGTCAGGGTACGGAGAATATTTTGAAAGTGTAAACGGCCAGACGATTCCCGCCGGGACAATCGTCACAGTGAGGGGAGAAAAAATCGAGCCGGCTCACGTTGGTGATTATATGCTCGGCGTCATTTCAGAAACAGCCGCTTTTATATCAGGAGCCGCAAGCTTCGGATGGCAAAGCAGTTTTTTGACAAACGAGTTCGGCGGTTTCATATATGAAAATGTGACTGACGAAGAAACAGGAGAAACGATACGCGTGCCGAAACAAAACCCAGACTGCAGTCCGGCTCTTGAAGCTGACTATGAAGCGCGCGCCGCCAGAGACGAATGGCATATTGTCGGACTCAGCGGCCGGCACTACGTACGGGTCGACAGTACGGTAAACCCGGGAGATTATATCACGGCCCATAACGGAATCGGTACAAAAGCCGCAGAAGGCTGGAAGGTATTGAAACTGACGGCCTTATACAATCCGGAAAAAGGGTACGGCATTGCAATAGCGGTTATCAAATAGTGTTTTCATATCAGGATCATTTCCTCTCCTATCTATCGGACGGGTATGATCCTGTTTTTTTATAGCAGATGAGACGCCTCTTTTGCAGCATATCGTTTCATTTGTCCAAGCCATCTGTTCCTTCTGTCATAGAATACTACCGTCAGATGAAAAAAGGAGGAAGATGAGTATGGATATGGATATGGACATGGATATGAATATGGAAATGAATATGGAAATGGACATGGACATGGACGGACATTATGATCACGGTGAAAAGGAAGAAAAGCAGCCTAAACAAAAAAAGAAAAAGAAACAAGACAAAAAGCATCTTGATTATGATTACATCGTTGTCTATAAAAGAAAATGCAAAAAACATTGCTGACATGATATATTAAAGCTTTTTACACCCGGTGAACTCCGGGTGTTTTTGTTAATTTGTATTTCTAAATAAGATTTTGATCGTAATAATCAGTATATTGAATGCCACAGACCTTAATGCGAAAAAACTTGCGGCAGCGCACCGCAAGTTTTTTTATTTTTGCACCGAGATACTGCTCATTTTTCTCCTTTATAAGGAATATACTTGAAATGGTCTTCGATCACAGATCCGGTAAAGTCTTTCAAAGTGAGGGTATGTCATGTCAAAATGTTTAAAAATAACTCTGTGGAGCATATTTGTGTTGATTATCTTGTTAGTGATTATTGGAATCGTTTCTTACAATCAAACTCCTTCTGCAGGAGACGCAGCTGAAAGATTGCTTTATAGCGTCTCATCAATGTCCTCATTCAGTATAGAATATACACGTGTATCATGGGGCTGTCCGTTTTGATACATATACCCTCTCAAAATTCCTTCTGATTGAAACGCTGCATTCTCAATGAAAACAACAGCGCCTACCTGTTCCATTGAATCAAAAGGTTCCAAACCATAATAGCGTGTTACGATTGCATCCTGAAAAACAAGAAAATATTTGCTTTGCATCTTTCTTTTCAACTTCTCTAAGAATAAGTCTGTCCGTTTCTATTACAGGAAGCATTTATGATTCCCCCTTTAGAAGATGGAAATGTGAGAAGAAAATATATGTAGACGAACTTTTTTTCAAAAATAAACTAGCATCCCTATCAAACTTTTACATTCAGCATAATATGTATTAATCCTCTTAAGGGAGGTGAGATCATATGGGCGATTATGGTAGCTCCTTTGCATTAATCGTGGTGCTATTCATTTTATTAGTCATCGTCGGTGCTTCTTTCCTCGGCGGTTATTAAGAGTCCTCCTTACCTCCGCATCCATGTCAGCATTACCTCTATGATCGTAAGGCGCCATAATGAATTCATTATGGCGCTTTGCTGTTTCCTCATTTAACTAACTCTTTCAAACGAAAAAGATCGGCGATGCATGAATGCAGCCGATCAGTCATTTCATAGATTACTGTGTAAGGTTTACGTCAATAACGTTATAGAAGGCATTGGAAGTATCCGCGACATCCCATACCCCTAAAATGATATGATAACCGCTTCGATCAGTCGGCACAAAAATCCTATGAGTCAGATTCGTATCTGCCTTGGAGCCATCGTGGTTTACCGTTCCGATTAATTCGAATTCATCCCTCGACAAAGGTTTATTCGGATTCCAATTTTTCTTGGTGATATAATAGTGCCACTTTGATGTCGCATGGGGTGCAGTGTAGTGCCAAGTAAAAGAATTAAAGCCGCCGCGTATATTCTGTTTTACCCAATAATCTGCAGTCTGCTTGTCCAGACCGAAATCAATTTGTCCCGATCCTCCGTTTGCAGATGCAATTCTTCCATCCGGCGGACCTGCAGCCGGAAATCCTTTCAGCCCTTCAACAGACTGAGGATTATCAATGACGGAGCCATATTTCTGAGCAGCCGCCGTCCAGCCCATTGTTTGTTTCTCTAATGCTCCCATGTACGCTCTGCTGACGGGATCTTTTATATACCCGTGTGCAGATGCATCACTTGAATAGAAAGCGCCTCCAATACCGAGAGTAACAGTTAAAACTGCAGCTTTGACTAAACCCTTCATCTCTACATCATCCTCCCTCTTTTGTAAATAAAAACCTTTCAGTATATACACTTCACGATGGAGGATGAAATGACCTTCCTTTTCTTGATAGGAAAAAGCAATGAGGTTCGCGCTCTTCCCTTTGTTTTTTATAATCATAAAAAAAGCCGGACCGTTTCTGATGTCGAGTCCGCGATGTTCAAAAACCGGCCCGCTCCGCCTGACTCCATTTAATCTTTGCCGGTTTCTCTTCGGATCACCGGTGCTACTTCTGATGCTAATCGTTCGATGTTTTCCGCAGCTTTTTTAAACGGCATACCGCCTATATCGATTTGCGCGAGAAACCGCTGATGGCCAAAGAGCTCATATTGGCGCATGATTTTTTCAATGATCTGCTGTGAGCTTCCGACAAATAAGGCTGTTTCTTTACCGGACGCCCGCTCAAAATCTTCCCTCGTTAAAGGTTCATGAATCCCGTGGTATGAATGAACATGAGACCAATAATTAGAATGATACGGGTAAAATTCTTGTATTGCCTGTTCATTCGTTTTTGAAATGAACGTATGCCCGGTTACGGCAACTTTCACATGTTCCGGCGGATGACCGGCTTTAGAAGCCGCTTCTCGGTATTTGTCAACAAGCGGTTTAGATGATTTCGGATCACCGCTCAATACAGCTAATGCCAGACCGGCACCTGCTCTTCCGGCCCGCTCCGCACTTTCCGGAGTTCCTGAAACACCTAACCACAGCGGAATGCTTCCGTGAAAAGGCTGAGGGGAAATTTCTGCGTCATTCAGCGGCGGCCGGTAACGTCCTTTCCAGGTGACCGATTCTTCCCCCGAATTTAATTTCAAAAAAAGCTCAACGTGTTCTTCAAACAGTTCTTTATAATAACCCACATCATAACCGAAAAGAGGAAACGAGTCTAAAAATGCACCGCGTCCCGCAATGATCTCCGCCCTTCCGTTTGATATCAGATCAAGCGTTGCAAAATCCTCAAATAAACGGACGGGATCTGCGGTGGATAATACAGTCGTGGCACTCGTAAGCTTAATGTTTTCGGTGAGCTGTGAAATCGCTGATAAGATGACCGGCGGCGACGACACTGCATAATCAAGACGATGATGCTCGCCTACGCCGAATACATCAAGCCCTGCGTCGTCAGCCAATTTCGCCAGCTTTATCAATTCCTCTACCCGCTGCTTTGCGCTGACTGTTTTCCCTGTCAGAGGATCGGGGTATAATTCTGCAAATGAATAAATTCCAATTTCCATACCATCATGATGTTCAGCCCTCACGTTTCTCTCCTCCTGCACTGTGTAAAAAAACTTTTATGCTGTTATTCTATTCAGCCGTTTTACAAAATGGAATTCATCCAAATAAATACAGCATCTTAGCATCCAGAAGTTCCGTTACATTCCTCACGTACAAATGCAAAACCGCATAAGTAAGAACCCACCTCGAAAAAGCTAATTCGAATGCATGCGTTCACTTTCAATCCAATCGTGATATTGGTCATAAAGCGCACGTATTCTTTCGGCATCAAGGGCGATAACTTCACACCCTCTGTCATCATATATAAAGAAAATAATGTCTTTTGCAATATTCACAAAGAAAACATCGGGATCATCAACGGTGCAACCCCCGAATCTTGGCTTCAGCGGAAAATCTTCGTGAGCAGCTGCCTTAAGTAATGGGGTAATACGCAAATCCTTCCGTTTACATAATAAAGAAAACTGCTGCATCTCGTATTCTTCTGCATCATCTTCTTCGAACGGATACGGACAGGTCTCCACCTGAATCCGATATAAATCATCCTTGCACTTCAGAAACGGCTGATAAATTTTTAATTTTCTGGCGTTATTACCTTGAGTTTTGTGCTTATATATGTTTGCAACAAGGAATAAGTCATCGTTTTGTTCAAACAGCTCATTAAAAATTTCGGTCATTTGATGATGGACACACTGAAAATACTCAAGATTCAGCTCACCGTTTTCATTAAGTTGATATATATGACGGCCAAGAGAAAAGTGAATTCCAACGTCCCATTGATGATAAATGCTCGGCAATAATTTTAAAGCCGGAAACCTTTCCTTCAGATAATCCTTTATTTTCATTCAAAACATTCTCACTTTCTGTTAATGATCGACCCACTTTTTATTTTTCTGTCTTGTAATATTATTCCGATTGGAATACAATGAAATAGAACACTGTGAACCCCATTGATCAGGGTGGATGCTGGTCACATCCATCCTGATCCTTTTTTCACAAGCTCACCTCCACTGATCGTTCCATTTCCAAAGCTGTTCATTGATTTTACACACCATGGTATTACTTTCTTATACATAAGCAGCAAGAAGCTCTTTTATCGATCCAGATCAATTTAGAAAATCGAGAAAAAGCTGATTCGAACGACTTCCTGCACCTTAAAACGCTAAAAACTGCTGAATCTCATTTGATCGTTACTAAACTAAGCATTTTTTTCAATTCCGTAATCCATTGGTAATATCGGTAATTTTATTGAAGGATTTAACTTAAACACAAAAAAACCTGCCCCCGGCAAGGTTTTTTCCGTTAACTATGTTTTTGTTTTAACCATTCTTTCTTTAGCAGTGCGTATTGGAAAGTGTTTTCATATTTAGGTGTTCCATCCTCATATTTTGTAAACGAAATAAATTCAAGAAAATAACCTTCTTTACGCATGCCTAATCTTTCACATAATTTTTGTGACTTGCCGTTATCATCTTCAACATATGCAAAAAGCCTTCTTGCGTCTTTTTGCATAAAGAGATACTCAAAGAAAGCCTTTGCACTTTCACTGGCGTATCCCATCCCTTCAAATCGAGCATTAAAATTCCAACAAACGGAATAAGTATCAGGCTCTTCTTTTAAATAAAATAGTTCTCCGATCAGATCATTACTGTCTTTTAAACAAACAGCAATATAAGAATCATCTCTGCTTCTTTTTTGAACGTTTAAGACAGCTTCTTCTATCGTAGAAATTTTGTCATCAAGAAAGCAGTTCACTCTCGGATGTGCCGAATATTCCAAAAGACCGTGCGAATCTTCCTCGGTAAAATTTCTTAAAACTAAGCGAGGGGTTTCAATTTTTTGCATTTGTTAGTCTCCTATTTTTGAAATGATTCTTCAACAGGCCTCGCCCGTTTGTTAAAGAACGATCTCAATCTATTTGTACTATATATGTTATCTTTTTTGTCCGCATCAATAATGTTTAATGCTGACGTTTTTTTAAATGATCCTCATTAAAGCTTATTGAGTAACTTTTCAAACTTATTCACGCTCATAATTTCATGAGTGAGAAATTCTCCATTATAAAACACGCTGAAAGTTGTCCAGATGGCCGGTGATGTTTGTGCCTTATCTTTGGAGGATAATCGATGAGCCTGAAAGTGAAGCCCTTTCTTTTCAGTCAGTTCCTTCAAATCCCCTAACACTCCGACTGCGAATGGACATTGAGCTGTATAAAATATTGTGATCCCCTCATCATTAACGGAATAACGTTTAACCTGTTTTTTAAATACAGGAGGAGCCGCATGTTCATTCCAGGTCAATGACATTAACTGAAAATAGGGTTTTGCTTCATCTTGCGAAGTAAATCCCATATGCTCGAAGAAATGCTTATCACTTAAATAGGGAAGTTTTTTCTTACCAACCATATGAACAATTCCATCCATACCGCGGGATTTGGCATCTTCCGCACATTTATCTAACAAGTGTTTCGCATGTCCGCTGTTCTTATATCTCCCCGAGACCCAAAGACAATTAATATACATAAAATTAGGAGCGCTTATCGGAACCCACGCTTTTTCTGCAGGTAAATATTCAATAAAAACTTTTGCCCGCTCGTTTAATCGATAGAACACCAAACCATCAGCCATTCGATCTTTAAGCCAGCTTTTCTTTTCCGCTACGGCCTTCTCATATTGTTTCGCACCTAGTGCGCAGCAAATATGATTGTTATCAATATTGTCCTTATTCAATTCAATGTATTCCATTATGATCTCCCCATTCCAAGATCAGCGTTTAACCCGAAATTGTTAAGCTCATGATTTTTCTATATAAAACTGCTTTCTCAGAAATATAGAGTCCCAAAACCAATAGATTAACGCAGCAGTAATGCTCATCATGTAATAAATGAAATTCTCGAAAACTCTAACATTAATGGACTGACTCCCCATGCACCAGAACAAGAACACAGCTAAAAAAGCGACTGCTGTATAAATGAAAAGATGAATCAAATTACACTTTTTCGGCTTCTTTCTTAACCAAAATTGCACAGGAACAGCAAATAAAAAGTAAGTGACGAAAGCGTAAAAAGCAATGATAACCACAGTGACTAATGCGAGTGGCACAAAGCCCGAGTATACAAACATATACAATCCAAAAACCAGACCAAATGATAAACTTGAAAAAGCCAATGTGAAAACATAACATTTTAAGCTGCTCCGCGCCGCCCCTTCCATTTATTTCACCTGCTTTTTTAAAATTCAGTTCTCTAATTTTTCATTTTCTTCCTGTTATTTAAATCAGTATATATTGATCACTTTAAAAGATCTATATTTTTTGAAATCTTTTTTTTGCCCATAAAAAAGGTCAAGGAGATACCTTGACTATAATCTTCACCCGGTTCATCATGTTCAAATCCAAAGGCCGGTAAGTATCAATATAACGGAACTGACTTCTGCAAGAAAGTTCCGTTACATGACTAATCCAAATTTTGATCAATCGTTCCTTCAAAATAGTCATCGCTGACCTGTTCATGTGTTTCAGCCAATCCTTTTTCCAGTTGCGTATTTCCCTCATAATCTGATGTGTCAAAATATTTCCCTGCCGTATTTGTTGTTTCAGTTTCTTTATGATGAGTTTGTGTTTCCGTGTCTGCCTCGTTTGTTTTGGTATCGCCGGCTAAAGATTGCTGCTGAGAATCATAGTCCTTGTCCAAAGAAGAAAATCTTTTGTAATCGTCCGGTCTGTCTGCGCCATGTTGTTCAGCCATGTTATTCACTCCATATTGATCAATTTTGTTTGACGGGTGTAACTAAGTGTTTTCATTTGTTTTTGTTTTGAACTTTTTTGGGATCATCTGCTTTAAAAGCGGTTTCGGTCTCATGGTCTTTTTTTAATTGTTCAATGCTTGAATTTTGGATTCTTTTTTTGCTCACTGGTTCCCACTCCCTTTCCAATAGAATATAGACTGTTCTTATTGTGTCTATGGGAATCATATTCATACGCTATTCGGTGAATTTTCTTAAAAAGAAGCTTCAGACAATCGCTTTGTATTAAGGCTTTCAAGGATAACCTTTGACTGTAAATTCTCCTTATCAATCAGCCCATCACACCCAATGACCGCACTTCATAAAAAAAATCCCCTCCTTCTGAGATGGGGATTTATCTGTTTTTCTTCAACTGAATAACGCTTGATAAGAAGCGGGAAATTCTTGATTGACGCGCTGCACTTCCCGTGCAAATTCACGTTCCTCTTCTGTCACTCTTCTGAGTCTGTCAGCTTTTTCTTGTGTGTCTATGTCGGCTCCGGGAGGAACAAACCGATTCGGTGCAATGCGTACACCATTTGTTATGGCAGCATTGTATGAAATAAATGATCCTTTGCCTACAATCGCATTGAACACGATGGCTTTAAAACCGACGAACGTGTAATTTCCAAGATAACAAGGGCCATGAATAAGGGCATCATGTCCGACACTTACATTGTTTCCGATATAAATGGAATATGCCCTATCTTTTACTGAAACAAATTGTTTTAACAAACCATGTAAAATGACCCCATCTTGAAGATTTGTATTTGACCCAATGTAAAAGGGCGTCCCTTCATCTGCGCGAACAGCAGCATTCGGCCCGACAAAAACATTGTCCTTTATTCTCACGTCTCCTATCACACTCGAAAACGGACTGATGAATGATGTTTTATCAATTTTAGGGTATCTCCGAACCGGATTAAACGACGTAACAGGATTAGGGCTGATAAATGGCGCAAAGTTAGCGGGCTGGTGATTATCAAGGTTTTCTTCCGTCAGCTTTCTATCACTCAAAAAAAGACCTCCTTTGAAAACGTACTATTATATAAACTATGTAAATTCCGTTCATAGAGAGACGACAAACTCCTATTTAAACACTATTCGGATAACAAATAATACCTAGTATCTTTATAGCGTGCGCCCTCAATAAATTTTTAGAGATACTTGTCTGCAAAGTTATGTAAGGGTTTTCAAAAGAAGGGTATTGTGCTAAATTGTAAGATAAGTACCAATTTTCTGCAAACATTCGAAAGGGGGTGTATGTTGTGAAAGCAGTAGTAGCAACGAAGGACAAGAATATAGCGATCGTACAAAAAGAATTGCGTCCTTTGCGACACGGTGAAGCCAAAGTTAAGATGGAATACTGCGGTGTATGTCATACTGACTTGCATGTTAAAAATGCTGATTTCGGGGATGTGACAGGCGTCACTTTAGGTCATGAAGGAGTAGGCATTGTAACCGAGATTGGTGAAGGCGTAACAAACCTGAAAAAAGGAGACCGCGTCTCCATTGCGTGGATGTTTGAAAGCTGCGGCCGCTGTGAATATTGCTTAACAGGCCGTGAAACCTTGTGCCGAGATGTGAAAAATGCCGGCTATACAGTTGATGGCGCAATGGCTGAAGAAGCAATCGTGGCGGTTGATTATGCAGTGAAAGTGCCTGAACATTTAGATCCGGCAGCCGCAAGCAGCATTACCTGCGCAGGTGTCACAACTTATAAAGCAGTAAAAGTCAGTGAAATTAAACCTGGTCAGTGGATCGGTGTATTTGGAGTCGGCGGTTTGGGCAACTTGGCTGTTCAATATGCAAAAAATGTCTTTAACGCTAAAGTAATTGCTTTTGACATTAGCGATGAAAAATTAAACTTTGCTAAGAGCTTAGGAGCTGACGCGGTTGTAAACAGTTTAAACGAAGACCCCGTCAAGGTGGCTAAAGAAGTGACCAGCGATTTAGGTCTGGATGCCGCGGTCATTACTGCTGTCTCAAAAATCCCTTTCAATCAAGCGATTGATGTTGTAAAAGCCGGTGCGCGTGTAGTGGCTGTCGGTTTACCGGTCGACAAGATGGAATTAGATATTCCCCGTCTTGTGTTAGATGGTATTCAAGTAGTAGGTTCATTAGTAGGAACCAGAGAAGACCTGAGGGAAGCTTTTCAATTTGCTGCAGACGGTAAAGTTGTACCTAAAGTGACAAAACGCCCGATTGAAGACGTGAATGATATATTTGAAGAAATGGAGCAAGGGAAAGTGACCGGCCGTATGGTTATCGATTTTACTTCCTAATGATTTAGGCTGCCGAATGATACGGCAGCCTTTGATCTCTATTCTTGCGCAGCGCCCTGGCCTTTGTCATTTTAGTTCTGACCAATCGGCGATTATTCATTTTACAAGTGCTGAACTAACCCTGATACCAATATAATACAAGGTCACTCATTGCTGAAGCGTAACCCTGCTGTCTTAACATAGTTGTTATGCTGCCCCGATGATAAGTGCCATGATTGGCAATATGGAATAAAATTTCTGAGTAAGCCGTTTCTCTGGAACCTAACCAAGGATTATGTAAGTTCATTTTTTGTTCTAAATCTGTTTGGCTATTCATCCATTCTTCAAACTGTGAAGCCAGTTCATCATAAGACGCCGCAAATTCATCTGCTGAATATAAATGAGTCCTTTCTGCATAAGCCGCAGAACCTTCCACTGCTTCCTGCATGTCTATACCTTTAAGTACTTGCAGCCACATAGCATCCGCCCCGCAGATATGACCGAACGTTTGAGCAATTGTAGGATATGAACTGTGAACCTCTTCATAAAGAACGTTACTTGGTAATTCCTTTATTCTTTCTAATAACGCTTTATTCGCCCAAACATGGTACTGATACATATTTTTCGCATGGTTCATTTAACATCTTCTCCTTTAAAGTTGATACTTATGATTATAAAAAAAGATATATGACAGCAGATTGTCATACATCTTGATAAACTTTCATTATTTTTTTGGCTTCAGCGATTAATTTTGATTGCAGCTGCACCGGTTTTATCATTTTAGCTCCGCTGCCAAAGCTTAAGAGAATTGATATAAGCCATCCGGCATGCAGAGGCTGGTAAACAGAAATGGTAAACGTCATACTTCCATCACTGTTCATGACTTTAGACGCGTTCTGAAATTGATCTAAAGCTTTTGCCAGAGAATTGGGATCAACCCAAATGACAACATCCTCAAACCCTTCTGCATTGGAGTCTGAATAAGATGAATCATCTTTCACTTTGTGACTGTGCATAAACTCTTCTTGAGTCAGCGTTATATTCATCATACGTGACACTTTAAATTCTCTGACATCTTGACGTTCTCTGCAATAACCATAAACATACCAATTACGGAACTTATAATGGAGATGGATTGGTTCTGCTTCACGTGAGGTCAATTCATTTTTATTGCTGACATAATCAAAGCGTACTACCTTTTCATGTATAGCTTTTCGCAGCTGCCTTAAGGAATTCGGATCTCTTCTAAGGCTTTCCAAGTCAACATACAACGTCCTGTTGTTGCCGCTTGTATCCAGAGGTTTTAATCTATCTATCGTATGTTCAACTTCCTTATCTTCAAAAAGACTCGATAAACTGCTTAATACAGTGATTAGATTTAATACATCGTGAGATCCGATTAAACTTTTATCAAATTTGTATCCTTTCATCATCCCGAAACCGCCGTTAGCACCTTGATATGAAACGATCGGTATTCCAGCAGCACAAATCGCTTCGATATCTCTATAAATTGTCCGCGATGATACTTGAAATTCATCAGCTAAACTGGAAGCAGATAAAATTTCATTATGTAAGAGCTTGAATATGATTGATAATAAACGTTCTAATTTCAACTCTCAATTCCTTTCCTCATCATTGATTAAGATCAGCGGTAATCGTTGTTAAGATCTTGTTTTGTTCATTTCATCGACATTTCCGCCTTATAGATGGTAAAATTTCTTAAAACAAGCAAAGGAGCACTGTTATATATGAGTCTTATCATTCTAGCATCCATGCTTTTATGGGGTGCAGTGATCCACGAACTAAGCAAACCTTCCAAAAAGCAAAGTAAACGAAAAATGATCTCTTTGGTATCCTTGGGTTCTTTGTCTACTTTAGTCATTACAATTTCGCTTTTTTCTAATTTGAATTGAACGATATATATCATGAGGAAACCTGCCAGAGTTTCCTCATGACACTGACGATCTACTCACTACACTTTTTACAGTAAACCTTATCAGCGAATTTACTTAACACTCTGTCCATTCTCCCCACAGGCATCATCTTCTCACTCGGAAGGGTAATATGAGCTGTCAGCCCATCACCGGATTTTAATGTTTTCCCGCAGATGGAGCATTTTAACTCTATATTAAAGAAATCTTTTAATCCCATTCAGAAGCCCCCTTATTTATCTTTATAAAAGTAATACGTTACTGCTTTATAAAAGTTTCAGGATAAAGCTTTACTCATGACCGGGGAAGTTACTTCGTTCCGTTTGATCTGTGCCCGCTCCACAGGTTAGTCATGATTGGCTACCAGCATCACCTTACCCTGTGTCCAATCTTGTTCGTTCACTTTTTAATGCGTTCTCTTCCAAAATGAAATGTTAACCAAAAAGGAAAATACCTGTTATTTGTCGTATACTGCGCTTGCCCGGGAAATGATGAATCATTCTTTCTTGATTATTTCTCCTTATCTAATTCATTTCGTGCGAGGTTAACTCTGCTTTCATCGTGAAGTAAAACGGCATATCCTAAAGGTTCTTACTCTCAACTAAACATGCGTGTGAAGCCTAAGGAGAACCGAAAATGATATTTCATTCATCAGCCCTTCATTTAGACAAAAACTTCATTTTTTCTCCTTTAGACTAAAATCCATGTCGAAATTTATCGTTCGGCATAGTATATACTATCCTAACAAGAGGAGGTGGCAATATGAGAAACTACGGTGGCAATTATGGCGGAAGCACTTTCGTCTTGATCGTTGTGCTTTTCATTTTGTTAATCATTGTAGGTGCTGCTTTCCTTTAATAGCACATTGACGAACCATATTCGTCTCCCAAGAAAATTGCATCTCACAGTTCGGACAGACGCCATAAGATCTTTTTATGGCGTTTTCACTTTTGGAAAGAAGACCATAAAGTAAATATTTCATTTTTACTCTAAAGGTTTTTTATAGAATGCGGATTTCACATATTAATTCATTTTCACATAAAAAAAGCCGGACTCCACCTTTAAGAGGTTCCGGCTTTTCTTATTGTTCGACCCTTATTATTATCATTGGTACAAATGCGGGAAATACTTGATGTCCCGCTGCACACACCCGCTATTATAATATTTCAATACAGCCTTCTGTTCCGTGTACGCGGATTCGTTGCCCATCTTTTATCAATTGGGTTGCATTTTCAACTCCAACAACTGCAGGTAAACCGTATTCACGCGCTATAACCGCTCCATGGGTCATCAGTCCGCCAACTTCAGTGACCAAGCCTTTTATGGATACAAACAATGGTGTCCAGCTAGGATCGGTAAACGAAGTAACTAATATATCTCCTTCTTCCAAATTGGCATCTTTCATGTTTAAAATAACACGTGCCCGCCCCTCTATGACTCCCGAGGAAACAGGCAGCCCTGCAATCGCTCCGGCCGGGAGATTGTCTCGTTTGTACTCGCCTGTAACGATTTCGCCGTCAGACGTGATAACACGCGGCGGAGATAGTTTTTCATATACTTTGTACTCGTCTTTTCGTGTGCTGATGATTTGGTAATCCAATATATTTGTGCGTACGACTTCTTGAAGTTCTTCAAAAGTGAGATAGTATATGTCTTCTTTTTCATGAATAATACCCGCTTCGGCGAGTTGTTCGGCTTCTTTCAGTAAAGCCTGCTTATAAACGAAATAGCGACTGACCATGCCGTATTTTGGATATTCCCTGAACCCGCTGAAGTTCCGGATGATGCGGATCATTCGTTCGGTTTCTTTGGCTTTTTGTTCACCATCCGGTAATTGCTTCAAACGATCTAATAACTCTTGTTCTTTCTTCAACGCCTCCTGCCGCCCTTGCTCAAATTTCCGCTTGCTGGCATTTGGCTCAAAGTTTTTGAGATTATTAAGAATCATAGGGACAAGTGCAGTTGGTTTTTCGCTCCATCGAGTTCTTGTCATATCAATTTCTCCGGCACATCGCATTCCGTACTTGTTGAGGAAAGCATAGATGGCGTCATGGATTTCCTGTCCGCCTTCAAATTTCACCAGCTCATCCAAAAAGGAATCATCTTTTACATCCTCTAAATAAGCAATTATTTCTGGATAAGGACGGATCACATCGGCGACGTCCAATAGCGCAAGCCCCATTTCTGAAGTAATATTATGGGGTACAGATTGAGAAAGCGTGTCTGCTGCGTTTTTTTCACCTAACCACTCGTTCATTTTTTCGTTAATCCATGATGAAGCATCCATTGCAGTTCGAATCAATACCGAACTTTTTGGGTTAAATAAAATCTTCTTTAATTCCTGGATATCATCCAAAATAAAACGAAATAAATCAGATCCTGATTTCGTCTGGATGTTTTGTTTTAAAGCTTCTATCGATGTTTCACTGCTCTTAATCAAATCAGAAACAATTGCCGGATCGTTTTCAGTTTGATCCGGCATATCGGCATTGCCTTTTCCGGGAATCGGTGCCGTTTTATCAGGTATCGGCTTAATAAAATCACGTCGCTCTATTATGGTCATAAGTGCGTCTTTTAAGAGCGGATCGTGCTGCCCCATGCCTTTTAAGAAAACTTCTCTGACTTTAGGGGATGCCAGATGATGTGTGACATCAACAAATAGCCTACCGCCGGCTTTACACATGGGTGCAGAAGTCGTCAACAGAAAAAAAGACAATCCAAGGGGTTTTATAGGATCCGTCATCATTTGTTGATGACCAACAGAGATATAGACGTGATTTTCTTGGTCGTTCGCTTCAGGAACGGGGTATAACGTTGTGATCGGACGACTCTGGACAATATAAAAAGTATCGCGGTCCAAACACCATTCGATATCTTGCGGCTGGCCGAAATGAGCTTCGATCTGCCTCCCGATACGTGCCAGCTGTAAAATTTGTTCATCAGTCAGTGTTTGAATCTTTTGCTGATGAAGATCAATCTCTTGTGTTTCCGTCCCGCCTTCTTTTCGTCCATAGACAGCCTTTTTTTTAGTTTCTATTCTCTTATCGACGATTTGCCCGTCCTGTACTTTATAACAATCGGCGGATACTAAGCCAGAGACCAGTGCTTCACCAAGTCCAAAACCGGCATCAATGGATAGCAGCTTTCGGTTTCCGGTCACCGGATCAGCGGTAAATAAGATCCCCGAAGCCTGAGGGAAAACCATCCTTTGGATGATAACGGATAAATAAACTTGGCTGTGATCAAATCCATTTTGCATACGGTAAATGACCGCGCGATCAGTAAATAGGGACGCCCAACATTTACTGATATGCTGCAAGATTGCATCGACACCGGTAATATTTAAATAGGTGTCTTGCTGACCGGCAAAAGAGGCGTGCGGTAAATCTTCAGCAGTCGCACTAGAACGCACGGCATAGGCATGTTCTTCGCCATACCGGGAGAGATAGCAAGCAACTGCTTTAACTACATCGGAAGGAATTTCTGCTTCCATAATGGTTTGCCGAATTTCCCTGCTGATTTTACCGATTTGATCCCGATTCTCCACTTTCAGCATGGTCAGTTGATCCAACAGCGCTTGTAACGTTTCGTTTTGTTCAATGGCTTTTTGATATCCTGCTGTTGTGACACAAAATCCTTCCGGTACTTGTATTTCTTGAATTTTTGATAATTCCCCTAAATGCAACCCTTTTCCTCCAACGAGCAAAGGCTGTGTTTTTTCAATTTCGCGAATACCAAGAACCAAAGAACTCATTCTATATCTCCCCTTCAAAAAAATTGACAAGAGCTTTTCAGTATGATATAATCATAATATAAGATGGATAACTATGACTTTTCACACAAAAAGCACACATGATCTGATTATATCACCGTGTCTGTTTTTGTGCAATATAAAAAGAACCTGGCCAAATTTGGCGGGGTTCTTTTTTAATTTTCTAAGGAACTCCTGAAGTTGAATGATATCTGTGAATCCATTGCAAAAAGGTATCCCCACGGAGTCAGAATGATTATCAGTTTCCTCCGATAAATGACATTATTTATAAGCAGCTTTGCCATCAAAGCTTTTTAGCATTTAATTGTTCTGTCATTGATCTCCCGGCAAAAACACTCTCTTGACGAACCGCACTTATCATTCATTTTCCCGAAAACTCTTCAAAGCTGTACTGAGATCCTTTGTATGAGTGTAAATGTTCTTATACAAATCGAATAGTGTTTTATATTTTTGAACATTTTGTTCTTTCGGATAGAATACAGCAGTCTCACGTATAAATTGCTCTGCACACTCTTCAAGAGATTCAAACCACCCGCTCCCGAAAGCAGCTAACATAGCAGCTCCCATGGCCGGACCTTGTTCGTTTTCTAACTTAATCACCCGCGTATTGAAAATATCAGCTTGCATTTGAAGCCACGTTTCATTTTTAGCTCCCCCGCCAATAGAGACAACAGAATCAACTGATTTTCCCGCTTCGCGGAATAGCTCAATTGATTCATTCAAAGAGAATGTGATGCCTTCCATTACCGCCCTCATAAAATGCTCTCTTTTATGGGACGCATCCATTCCGATCAAGCTTCCCCGAATAGATGAATCAGCATGCGGCGTTCTTTCACCAACCAAATAAGGAGTATACAGCAGTCCATTTGCTCCTATCGGAATAGCTTCCACCCCATCCAATAATTGTTCAAACGATTCGTTTGGCGCAAACGTTCTTTTGAACCAGTCTAAGCTGTATCCAGCAGCGAGCGTGACTCCCATCGTATAAAAAGAATCCTTTTTTCCATGATTAAAAAAGTGCACTTTCCCTTTAAAGTCTCTTTCTTTGTCTTCTTCACAGGAAAGTATGACCCCTGACGTCCCAATACTGCATAATGTTTTTCCGGATGAAAGAATACCGGCTCCAATTGCACCGCAAGCATTATCCGTTCCCCCGGCGTACACTTTTGTTTTTTCCATCAGCCCTGTCTCCGCCGCGACGTTCGGAAGCAGCGATCCTACACAATCATGTGATTCAACAAGCGGAGGACAAATATCTGCAGAAATACCAAATTGATTGCAAATCTCATCGCTCCACTCCTTGCGGATAATATGCAAAAGTAACGTTCCCGCCGCATCGGAGTATTCAGTGTGAATGGCACCGGTCATACGGAATCTCACATAGTCTTTCGGAAGCAAAAAAACAGCAGTTTTTTTAAAAAGTTCAGGCTCATGTTCCTTCACCCATAACATTTTAGGCAATGTAAACCCTTCCAGGACACGGTTTTTTGTGATATCAAGCAGATGATCGCCAAATGTCTCGGTCATTCTCATACATTGAGGAGTCGTTCGGGTATCATTCCAAAGAATCGCATGACGCAGCACCTGTTGATCTTGGTCAAGCAGGACTAACCCATGCATTTGTCCTGAATAGCTTATCCCGTCTATATCTTCGGCTTGAACGCCGGATTCAGAAACCAAATCAGCCAATGCATCAATTGTTTGCTGCACCCAGTCTTCGGGATTTTGCTCACTATACCCCGCCTTCTCTTGAATAAGCGGATATCTTTTAGACGTTTCTGCACAAACCTTGCCGTTTTGATTGACTAAAATGGTTTTAACGGCGCTCGTTCCAAGATCTATTCCAATGACATACTTCATTTTTTCACTCCTTTCCCTCTCAATAGATCCCCATTGAAACTTCCCGCCAGAACGGGAAGTTCCGGGGCAACTCGGATTTCCCTGCTAAAACTTTTTAGCGGATCAAGCTTCTTTGTTATACCTCTAAAATGTATTGGTTCAATATCGCTCTTAACCGCTCCTGTCTCCCTGATTCATTTTTAATTGGCTGATTGTTTAGCGCATATTGCTCAAGTGTCTTAAAATCAGCTCTTCCTTCTGCAATGTCAAGACCGATCCCTTCGGTAAAGCTGCGATAACGATGCTGAATCACATCTTCAAACACACGGTCTTCGATTAATTTGTGAGCGACTTTCAATCCCCTTGCAAATGCATCCATCCCTGCAACATGGGCATAAAGTAAATCATCAGGCTCAAAAGAAGATCTTCTGACCTTTGCGTCAAAGTTTAATCCGCCGCTTCCAAGGCCGCCATTTTGCAGGATTTCGTACATGGCTAATGTCGCAGAATATAAATCTGTCGGAAATTCATCTGTGTCCCAGCCTAAAAGCGGATCACCTTGGTTCGCATCAACAGATCCAAGAAGGCCATGCACTCTCGCCATACGTAATTCATGTTCGAATGTATGCCCGGCTAATGTGGCATGATTGGCTTCGAGATTTAATTTAAAATGGCTGTCTAAGCCATATTGCTTCAAAAAGGCAATGGTTGTTGACGCATCTGTATCGTATTGATGAGTGGTCGGCTCTTTCGGTTTTGGTTCAATCAAAAATTGCCCCGTATACCCGATTTCCTTCGCATAATCCACTGCCATATGCATGAATCTGGCCAAATTATCAAGCTCAAATTTTAAATCCGTATTTAACAATGTTTCGTATCCTTCACGTCCGCCCCAAAACACATAGTTTTCGGCGCCAAGCTCTTTTGCTGTCTCCAGCCCTTTTTTTACTTGTGCTGCTGCATACGCAAACACATCTGCATTGCAAGAAGTCGCGGCACCATGGACGAAACGGGGATTCGTGAACATGTTTGCAGTATTCCATAATAGCTTCACGCCGCTCGTTCTCATGTACTCTTTCATCATGCTCACGATAATATCTAAATTTTGATTTGTCTCTTTTAACGTACTTCCTTCCGGTGCGATATCCCGGTCATGGAAAGCAAAAAATGGCGCATCCAGTTTTTCAAACATCTCAAATGCTGCTTCTACCCTCGCTCTCGCCAGATCCATGCCTTTATAACGATCCCACGGTCTTTGCATCGTAGCTGCTCCAAACATGTCTGTACCGTCAGCGGTAAATGTATGCCAATAAGCAATAGAAAACCGCAGGTGCTCTTTCATTGTCTTTCCGCCGATTACTTCTTGAGGATTATAATATTTAAATGCTAAAGGATTCGTGGAATCTTTCCCTTCATAAATCACTTTGTTTACGCTTTCAAAATAGCCGGCTGTACCGGAATGAGACTGAGCCATGACATTTCCCCCTTAAAAATAAATTCAAGCGCATTTTAAGTCACATTGCATATTAGTTTGTTGCCTAAACAAACTAACTTATTTTCATCTTATATAACCTCATCAGTATTTTCAATATTTTTTTTAGTTTTTAACGAATACATTAGATATAATAAGGTTGGATTCGCTATGTGTGACGCTTCGCATGATAACACAGAAAACTCAACTTAATTTAAAGATTATACAAATGGAGTGGATGAAGTGGATATCGCTGATCAAGCCTTTGTCAAAAAAGTAAACCAAAAGTTATTATTAAAAGAAATACTTAAGAATTCACCTATTTCAAGAGCAAAATTATCTGAAATGACCGGATTAAATAAATCAACCGTTTCATCCCAGGTAAACACATTAATGAAAGAACACCTTGTATTTGAAATCGGTCAGGGACAATCAAGCGGCGGCAGAAGACCTGTCATGCTTGTTTTTAATAAAAAAGCAGGATACTCCGTAGGAATAGATGTCGGGGTGGATTATATTAACGGCATTTTAACAGACCTTGAGGGGACAATTGTTCTTGATCAACATCACCATTTGGAATGTAATTCCCCTGAAATAACGAAAGATATTTTAATTGAGATGATTCATCACTTTATTGCGAATATGCCGCAATCTCCGTACGGGCTTATTGGTATAGGCATATGCGTTCCCGGATTAATTGATAAAAATCAAAAAATTGTTTTCACTCCGAACTCCAACTGGAGAGATATTGACTTAAAATCTTTCATAAAAGAGAAGTTCAATGTGCCTGTTTTTATTGAAAATGAGGCGAATGCCGGCGCTTATGGAGAAAAAGTATTTGGTGCTGCAAAAAATCACGATAACATGATTTATGCAAGTATCGGTACCGGGATAGGAATCGGCGTTATTATCAACAATGATTTATATAGAGGGGTTGGCGGATTCTCTGGTGAAATGGGACATATGACAATAGACTTTAATGGTCCGAAATGCAGCTGCGGAAATCGAGGCTGCTGGGAATTGTATGCTTCAGAGAAGGCTTTATTAAAATCTCTTCAGACGAAAGAAAAAAAAGTGTCCAATCAAGATATCATAGACCACGCCCATCTGAATGATGTTGAAACTTTACGTGCATTACAGAATTTTGGCTTCTATTTAGGGATAGGCCTGACCAATATTTTGAATACATTCAATCCGCAAGCCATCATTTTAAGAAACAGCATCATTGAATCGCATCCTATGGTTTTAAATTCAATCAGAAGCGAGGTGTCGTCCCGGGTTTATTCCCAATTAGGCAATAGTTATGAATTATTACCATCTGTTTTAGGAAAAAATGCATCGGCATTGGGAATGTCCTCTATTGTAATTGATCATTTTCTTGATATGGTTAATCATTAAGTTTTACGCTGTTTTTTCACATAGGACACGATATGAAAAAGGAGTTCTAAAATAGAAGCTCCTTTTTCCTGTGCACATTATTTTTCTTTATAACGAAAATATCTGAAGTCAGCCGGAATGTGGTGACCGCTGGTATCTTGGCACTGCATTCCTACAAAAGCTCCTGTAAAGAATCCTCCTCCGCGGATGTAATCATCTGATAATTTTTTCGATTCTAAGGTAATGTCAATTTTATGCCAGTCTTCTTTGTTAAACGAATAGAAATAATAATATTTTTCCTTTTCGATATTCACTTTTAAATAGACATACTTTACTTCACGGGGAATCACAATTTTATTTTTTAATGGCTGTGAAAAAGAAAAGTTATCACATATTGTTAATTCAAGAATACGGCCGAGTTCTTCATCATGCGTGACTTGAAGAGCCGTCCAGTTCTCTGTATTGTAATAATTCACCAGACCAGCGGCTTGCTGAAAATTCTCCGGATAAAACATAACAGCTGTTTCCGCTTCAAAATGGAGACTTTGCCAGCGTCTGGCTACAAATGCCTGAGTAAATGCCGAGGTTAATGATTCATGGCCGTATAATCGCAAATGATTTGGCACTTGAGTCAATGAGCCTAATTCTTTCGTGAACGGAATCCTTAACGTTTGAAAATTAATATTTAATGTTGAGTTCTCGAATTCATCAACTTCCGGGTACGTTGCTTCAAATATGGTTTCAGGTATAGAAGGCGCTTCCACCTCCAAACTTCCCTCTTTTCCGCCAGCTACATAAGGCCATTCATCTTTCCAATAGAGTTTTTGAATAGCTGTTTCTCTGCCCAAAGGACAATAACCTCGCTGCTGAAAAATTGAATCATCGTCCGGATGAATAGGACGCCCCGTTAAATGAGCTAAATACCACTCACCTGTATGTGTTTGAACGATGGATGCATGCCCGCATTTTTGCAGCGGATTTTCTGGATCATGCCATGACGTTAAAATAGGATTATCAGGATGAACTTCATATGGCCCCTCAATATTTGCAGAACGGGCAATTGTAGCAGCATGTTCGAACCGCGTTCCTCCTTCTGCGGTTAATAAATAATAATAGTTCCCGATATGATAAAGGTGCGGCGCTTCCGTCAGCTTTCTTTCAGTTCCTTTAAATATCACTTTCGGTTTTCCAATTAATTTTTGCTCCTCATCAGAATATTCCTGCATGACAATTCCTCCGAATGAGTGCCGATCAATACGCTGATCCCATAACATATTTAATAAATATTTTTTTCCATCCGTATCATGGAATAAAGAAGCATCAAATCCCGAGCTATTTAATGTGATCGGCTCCCCCCAATCACCATCAATCGTGTCACAAGTCACTAAATAATTGTGGCAATCTTTCCAGGCGCCATCTACTACTTTAACATCCGTATAGATCAGCCAAAACTTCCCGTCGCTGTAACTTAAACATGGCGCCCAGACCCCGCCTGAATTAGGGTTTCCTTTCATGTCTAATTGCGAAACTCTCTGTAATGGATGTGCAGCTAAGTGCCAATTCACTAAATCTTTTGAGTGGTGTATCTGGACTCCCGGAAACCACTCAAATGTAGATACGGCGATATAATAATCCTCTCCGACCCTGCAAATACTCGGATCGGGATTAAATCCTTTAAGTACCGGATTGATAATCTTCATGCGGCACGCCTCCTCAGCTATTTTCTGTTGATTCATCATATTTTAAGCTTTGAAATCATCAATATGATCCAAATAAACTTTGTCTCTATTCTCTAGTTCTCGAACCATGTTTTTATATTTTTTCTCATCTAAGTTATAGAAATTAATATCAATCATGGCTAAAACCAGTAAGAACACGGGAATAATGGTGGTTGTAATTAAAATTCCCGTCAATGCCTCCGCCGTTTGCACCTGATTTGCCACATATCCAAACTGATCTAAAACCAGCCCCGGTATAACCCCTCCCAAGGCCATGCCGAATTTAAAGAAAAATCCGATAATAGCATATATGAGCCCGCCCATTCTTTTCCCGGTTCTGTATTCTCCATATTCTATTGTTTCAGGAATAAGCGCCCACATATATCCCCCGGCAGTGAGACTTCCGGCAGCAGCAATTAATCGAAAGAAGAGTATGAGGAAAACATTACTTGACGGAACAAACAATAAAGCTAAGAGGCCGATCATATTCAGTAATAATGCGTAGTTTAGTAATTTCTTCTTCCCCAATAGTTGATGAAGCTTTGGAATAAAAGGTAAAATGACAAGAGCGGGCAAACTTCCTAACAAACCGTACCACTTCACTAAATCCGCTCTTTCTAAATTATACGTTACGTAATAGATGCCGACCGAATTACTTATTGAATTCACTCCAAAAATAATAATAAAGAAAATACTCAGTACAACAAGCGGCCGATTAACACGAAATTGCTCAAATATATCCGAAAATTTAATTTTTTCTTCAGATTTTTGAAGAGTGACACGCTCTTTTGTGCTTTTAAAACAAAAGATTAAAAGACACCCGCCTATGAATCCCATAATGGCCATGGTTAGCTGCCAGCCAAGAGATTCGCTGGCTGAAGTATCGCTTAAATAAGCAGCCAGTAAGGGAACAAAAAATGCAACGACAAGTCCCCCAAGATTCGCAAATAACATACGGACAGATGTTATACTAACAACTTCTTGATTATTTCTGGTCATGGCAGAAGTTAACGCGCCATATGGAACGTTTATCGCTGTGTATGTAAGCGACAAGCCGACATATGTTATATAGGCATATATTAATTTCCCCATATCTGAAAAATCGGGGGTTGTAAAACAGAGGATGGCCAGTATGACAAATGGAAAAGCTCCGAATAAAAGATACGGTCTGAAGCGCCCAAACCTGCTATTTGTTCTGTCTACTATTGTTCCGATAAAAGGATCAGCGAGGGCGTCGATGATTCTGACCACTAAAAACATCGTACCGGCGGCTGCTGCCGATAAACCAAATACATCTGTATAGAAGAACAAAAGATAAGTAGACACCGTTGCATAAATTAAATTACATGCAAAATCCCCAGACGCATATCCAACTTTTTCAGCCATGCTGATCTTCTTTACATTTTCACTGAGCATGATTTCCTCCCCTTTTCGATCCTTTCATAAGGAACCAGTATGAAAGGATATAACATGTCTTCAAATTTATTGGGCAGTACGCACTTCATAAAAGCGCTTTCATAAAATAATAGCCGATGACTTTCACAGAGCATTTTCATCAGATAAATGGTGATCAGATGGCTGTAATTTCATCTTATATGCCCGGAAAGGATAAAAGCCCCGTGCTTTCGTTTTTTATATTCTTCTTTCGAGCCCCTTATCCCCCTTCCATCATGCATTTAAATTACGGGTAATTTAATCGGATTTCTTAGTTTGTTGAGCAAACAAACTAACCTGATTTAATCCTATAAAATCTGATCTGCTTTTTCAACTCCTTTTTCAGAAAATTTACAACCGGCCAAGGACATACCATAGTGTAATTGCCAACTGCTTCGACAGACGTATAAGTAAAAATCCCTTGTGCCTGACTGACTTATTAAATGATAAGCACTTCCATCACCTTTACGTTTAGAAAAACGTATTAAGAAACATGCACTAGAAAAAATGCGAATCATATATAAATGATATCCCGTTTAATTGGCTGAGGAGGATATGATGAAACCTATGCTGCCTTTTGAAAAGTATTTCGGTGATTTAGAACTGGTTTATGCATTTTATGGAGCTATGCCTACCGGTGTTACGGTTTCGGAAACTGGTCGTATTTTCATTTGTTTTCCAAAATGGGGAGACGATGTTAAATTTACGGTGGCGGAAATAGTTGGGGATAAATTGCAGCCTTATCCTGATTTACAAACCAATTTGGTTAACCCCGAGACTATCAAAATCACTTTCATCAGTGTCCAAAGTGTAGTTGCTGATGGAAGGGGAACGCTTTGGGTACTAGATACAGCGGCGCCCAATTTTTCTGAACCAATTAAAGGCGGGGCAAAATTAGTCGCTGTTGATTTAAAAACCAATACAATCAGAAGAGTGTATACCTTTACAGAAGATGTTGTCCTGCCAACAACTTATCTGAATGATGTCCGATTTGATTTTCGTGTTGGAACTGCAGGTTATGCCTATATAACGGATTCTTCTTCCAAAGGACCAGGAGCGATTATCGTCGTTGATTTGGAAACCGGAAATGCATGCAGACGGTTAAATGGAGCAAATCCAACTTCACCGGATTCCTATTTTATACCGAAAGTAGAAGGCAAAATTTTGATGAACCGTAACAGGGATGGTTCAACTTCTCCATTTAGGCTGGCATCCGACGGTATTGCGATTTCTCCTGACGGAAAGGTATTATTTTTTTGTCCACTGACCAGCCGCCATTTGTTCTCGATCTCAACAGAAGCCCTGAGAGATAGAAATATACCAGACATGGATTTACTTTATCATGTGGCGTATTGGGGAGAAAAAGGTGCGTCTGATGGAATGATTACAGATGCAAAAGGAGCCGTTTATGCCGGAGATTACGAGAACAATAGTATTCGAAAAATACTGCCGAATGGCACAATGCAAACCATCGCACATGATCCTAGAATTTTATGGCCGGATACTTTTTCGATTGGTCCGGATGAATACTTATACGTCATCGTGAACCAATTACATCGGCAGGCTAGATTTCATTATGGAAAAGACTTACGACAGAAACCTTATAGTTTACTTCGTATAAAAATCGATGAATTACCTGCTCCTTCCTATTGAAAATGAAACATGAAAGAAATCATCTAATATCCTCATTAAATATAAATGATTATTCGAGCCGTTTATAATCGCCCTGTTGACGTATATAAGAAAAAACAGACCTCCCTTGAGCCTCAGAACATGAAGGGTTAGGTCTATCATGAAACCACATCGAGCAAGCCCTTTGATGGGCTGCTTTTATTACAGAGCCGGGGTGATACCAACACCCTGGTCTTTTTATTAAGGGAAAAACACTGTAACCCGTCTGTATTTTACAGTTTGTCACGCTGTTCTTCTTTTTGAATCTGGGACAACAATGAAATTTTCACAGGAAATATTTAGACATAAAAATATAACCATCACTTCCGAGGTGGACTCCCATATCTCAGAGAAACTTGAAAATTCGTCAGTTGATGGTTATGAAGAATATATGAACTCTCTTTTGTCTTAATTTTTTTAATATTTTGCGTGATCAAAACGTGGTCAAGTTGACCACCAACCCTTCAACTATCCCTTATGACCAAAACCAAAAAATCCCCTGACACCAATAGTGCCAAGGGATTGAGGGATTAATACTGAGACATGTATTGTTCGCGCTCCCACGGATGAACCTGTGTGCGGAACATAATTCTCAATTTAAATAAATAATATACAGCACTGAAAATCCTTGAAAACAAAGGATTTTTCAGTGCTTTATTATTTCCCATCAGAAATAGAATCTCTATAATTATCAATTTTTTTTGGTCAAATTTTGGTCATGATTTTGGTCAATAACATGTTTGTGGATAACATGGTTACTACCATCACAAACATAAATATATACTCAAAAGAATGAGCATCAGATATCAAGGTTTAAACCGCCTTAAACCCCTCCAAAATATGTAACTTGTGTTATACTGTAGGAAAAATGCGGAGGATCACTATGGGGAAATTTGGACTTTTAATCGGGAATGGCTTTACAGTTGATTTCGCTAGGGCAAATAAATTGAACTCTTCAAACCCACTAACATGCTTCGATTCTGAAAAAATTAATTATAATGACTTCATAGAACATTTGCCAACTGTTAAAAGTGAGCTGATTGATAATTTTCAAGCAGCAAACCATTATGGTGCTATTAAAGATTATAGAATTAAGTATGAAAATGATACTGGTGCCGAGTGTCAGCTGAGAAGATTTCTTGCAACAATATATTCTAAATTTCAGTTAAGTATTAACTCTATAAGTTTAAATGAATGGAAATGGTTTAATTGGTTCAAGAAAAATAAATTTGATTTATCTTTTGCAATATCATTTAATTATGACTTGTTACTAGAAAGAGTACTCAATGAATCCAATGTGAAATATTACCGTATTGGGACTATTGAAAATAAAAAACGCGTACCTATTTTTAAACCTCACGGCTCAATTGACTTTGATGTGAACCCACAAAAGATTTCAGGATCCAATATTTGGACTACGCCAATTTCGCTAAACGATTGTGGGAGACTCCATATAGTCAAGCAAGATGAATGGATGGAGCCAAGAATACAGGCAGATTTGATCCCTCCTTCATCTATCAGCAATCACCTTCATTTAGATTGGGTAAGGGAAGGGTTTGCAGTGACTGAAAAAAAAGCTAAAGAAGTATCTCATTTTATAATAATAGGTTGTTCATATTGTGAGGTCGATCGGTTAGAAATAGACACTATCTTAAAGATGCTTAAAAAAGGGACAAAAGTCATTATATGCGATCCATCTCCAAGCGACCGTTTGATTAACAAACTCAAAGAGTTAAAGCTTGATTTTGAGGAGATAAATTCTGGAAGTGGATTGCCATGGGAAGGTATAGTGCCGTCAGCCTAAGTCGCAGCTTTTATAACTTTATAGTGGTTAGCAGGTAATCCATAAGCGTTACCTTCACAAAAAACTGTAATAGTTTTAAAATTTTCTCTTTCTTCTAGGGTGACATTTCAATACAGGAATTTAATATAGAAAGGATATGATTATGAAAATCTTTGAAGCAACCACCCTGCTGGCCGCTGCCAAACAGCGCGCGGGTGAATACAAAAAACTGCGCGATCAGATGGTCAACCTGAAAAAAGCGTTTCAAGGTATGGCTGATCTTGGTGACAATGATTTCTCAGGCCGGGGCGCCGACAACATCAAAGCCTTTTTCCATGACCACGCCGGCGTCACAGACAGCTGGCTTGATCTGATCGATATGAAAATCGCATTTCTCACAAGCCTTCCCGGCAAAGTCGAAGATGCCGGACTTTCCAATTCGCATGTGGAGGAATCTTTTCTGGAGCACGAGCTCACACACGCCTTGAATAAATCAAAGGCGATTATGGAAGAACAGAAAAAAGACATGCGCTCCATCCTCGGAGAGATCGAAGACATCATCTCGCTTGATCTCTTTTCCACCGAAAGCGTGGATCACAAGCTCCAATCAGCCGACAAAAAGAGAAACGAAACGATACATAAACTCGGCAGACTTGATCACGATCTAACGAAAGAATACGCAGAAACCGAAGCAAACGAACAGTTCATCCAAGCTGACTTTCAACAGCTTCAAAACGCCACAGGCAAAGGGAAAAACGCCACTCCCCTTCACTACAACGCCAAGGCGTACCGTGAAAGCGACATCCATAAGAAAAAAGGCGAGATTGCAAGACATTCGGATGCTTATTTGACGATTAAAAAGGAAGAAGCGAAAGATCGAGAGATTGAAAAACTGAAAGAAAGACTGAACAATTTCGACTATGCGAATGCTGCTGAGTTCTACTCAATGGCCAAAACGATTGGTTATGAAAACCTGACAAAAGAACAGCAGCGATACTTTACTCAAATTCAAAACACGCAAGAACTCACAGACGGTTTCAAAGGGGTTGCAGTCGGCCTTTATGATGTTGGGAAAGATACTGTGTTAGGGCTGAAAGATCTCGCTGTCGGCGCTTGGGACTTTTATCAGCTCTCTGATGAACAAAAGGTTGTTAAAACGATTTCTACTGTATTGAATACTCCGTCTTACGCAAAAATCATATGGACAAACCTAGCCGATTCGTGGAATGATCAAATGGTGAATGGTGATACGTACTCTAGAGCGCACTACGTCTCCTATGCGGTGGGCAGCTTTGTCGGCCTGAAAGGTGTGGGCTCGACGGTTAACGTGTCAAGCAAACTCGCAAAAACAAGCATCTCCAAGGTAGGAAAAGTATTGGAGCCTGGCGCTGCAAGCCATGTACACACAGGAATAAAAAACGGAACAGACTATATCAATTCTTTATTGAAAAATAAAAACGAACCTGCTCTTGTTGGAATAGCGAAAGATATTGAAAACACCCATAATGTAAAAAACACCCCGCTTTTAAAGAAAGAAATTCAAAAAAAGCAAGATATGCTGACACAGGCCGCGCCGTTCACACATAAAGATGCCTTTGGAAATACAGTAACAACTAACTTAAAAAATGGTCATTTAAAAAATGATGTGCATCCTATAACAGGTATACCTTATGATAAAGATGGTTTTCCAATATTTGATCCCGTTGCAGAAGTGAAAATTGATAAGTCATTATATCTTGAAAAAGATACTGTACAGTTTAAAAAAGCAACCGAACTCCTGTTGCAAGAAATCAACAAAAATCCCCAGTTGAGAAATCACTTTACAAAAATGCAGTTGAAGCAAATTATAAAAGGGAAAAAACCAAAAGGGTTTACGTGGCATCATCATCAAAATGAAGGTATAATGCAGCTAGTTGATTCAGATATACATGGTAAGACAGGGCACACTGGTGGAAGAAATATCTGGGGCGGAGGTTCCGAATACAGATAAAGGAGAGTTATAACATGGTTGAATGGGATTTCGGTGAACATCCTATCAGTAACGAAGAAATTCAAGAAGTTGAAAATACGCTACAAGTAAAGTTTCCAAAAGATTATTTAGAATATGTCAAAAGCTATTCTGGCGCTACCCCAACTCCTGAGACTTTTGATTTTGAAGGAAGAAAAGGGATTGCTTTCGGATACTTACATAGTTTCCATGAGGATAGTGAGTCATACATAATTAACGTTTCTAATCGTTATCGAGACGGCAGAATGCCAGATAAAGTAATTCCTATTGCGGATGATGTGTTTGGTAATGAGATCTGTTTCGATTTTAGAAAGAATCATAGTAATCCCCCTCTTGTTTTTTGGGATCATGAAATTGCTTTTGAAAATCCAGAGGGTGCTCTGAGTCATATATGTAATTCGTTTACGGAATTGGTAGATAAGCTCTACGAAGAATAGAAACAAAAAGTCTATATAGACAAAGCCCTTCCCTTTTGCCTTTTGAGAAGGGCTTTTTGTTATTTCATTAATATTTCCAGTTTTACTTTCGTTTTTGGTCCGTAAATTCCGTCAGCAGTTAACCCGTATATAGATTGGAACCGTTTGACCGCATTTGCTGTTTTGGGACTATACGTGTTAAGTGGTTTTAGCACTTTGATTATTGCTTGTATTCGTTGAGTACTCATTTACTTCAAAAGTAAGGATATTCTTAAAGATTACATGATCTTTTCTGTTCTCAAACGGTCCAATATTATTATTGTGCTTGTCAATCTCGTATCTCGAAGGGCTGTTCGTTTAACAGCATTTGCTGTTTTCGGTCCGTAATAGCCATCTATTCCGTTGTTCTTTGCTCTTTTGTCTGGATAGTAATAGAGAGCCGCCAACGCTGTTTGAATCTGTTTTACGGCCTTAAGGGGCTTGTCACTTTTAAAACGCCTGACGGCAGCGTGTAAGATGATTTCTTTCCGCTGAACGGCGAGCTGGCCGAGCCAGTCAACTTTAATACTTGACCGGCTTTGATAAAGTTCGGGTCCTTGATACCGTTCAAGCTTTGCAGGGTTGCCATGCTTACTCCTGTTTTCTGTGCAATGACAGAAAGGGCATCCCCTTTCTTCACGGTGTACGTCGCCCCGACTGTCTTGGTTTCTGTTTTTGATGGTTTGGGTGCTTTTTTACCCCCAAGACGTTTTAATTCTCTTGCACTGGTCCGCCTTCACTCCATTACAACGAGCCTCAGATAAAATGCGGTGCGAGCAATATTTTCCGATCCAATCCTGGTGCTCTCTAATCCTGTTGACGCCCCGGCCCCGCTCTTTAAGCAACTGAGCGACAAGCTTGATTGTCAACGCCTCTTCTGCCCGGTATAGTGCTCCCGCCTGCCTTGGGTAGCATATTTCTACAGAGATAGACTTACGATCCCCGGTTTCGTTTGTGCCGTTGCCAGAATGCCAAGCATTCCGGTTCAGCGGAATCCCCTGAATCATTTCTATATAACTCGATCCAAAATGATAGCTTGTCGAACTCACCACATAAAAATTGACAGAGATTCAATGAATAAGTACGAGGATTATATCTCCACAATTATGGAGTAATTTTTTATTGATTTTTTGTGGGTATTTTGTGGGTGGTATATGATTTATATTAAATTATTAAATTTGTTAACAAACCAAAAAATCCCCTGACACCAATAGTGCCAAGGGATTGAGAGATTAATACTGAGACATGTATTGTTCGCGCTCCCACGGATGAACCTGTGTGCGGAACATATCCCATTCGATTTCTTTTGCTTCGATGAAGTGTTCGAACAGATGCTCACCGAGAGCTGCAACCATGACTTCGTTTGATTTGAATTCGTCGAGAGCTTCCGCAAGTGTCGCCGGAAGGTCCACGATTCCGCTTTCCATGCGCTCTTCTTTGCTCATGACGTAGATGTTGCGGTCAATCGGAGCCGGCGCTTCAAGTTTATTTTTGATTCCGTCAAGGCCTGCTGCAAGCAATACGCTTAATGCCAAATACGGGTTTGCCGCCGGGTCTACGCTGCGGACTTCAACACGCGTGCTGATGCCGCGGGAAGCCGGAATACGGATCAGCGGACTTCTGTTTTGCGCGCTCCATGCCACGTAGCAAGGTGCTTCATAGCCCGGAACAAGGCGTTTGTAAGAGTTCACTGTCGGGTTTGTGACAGCTGTAAAGCTTGTCGCGTGTTTTACGATACCGGCAATGAAGTGTTTTGCTGTTTCACTCAGCTGAAGATCAGCGTCTTTATCAAAGAATGCGTTAACGCCATCTTTGAAGAGTGATAGATTACAGTGCATACCGGAACCGTTTACGCCGAACAGCGGTTTTGGCATAAATGTCGCATGCAGACCGTGTTTGCGGGCGATCGTTTTGACGACAAGTTTGAAAGTTTGGATGTCGTCACAAGAACGGATGGCACCGGCATATTTAAAATCGATTTCGTGCTGGCCGGGAGCCACTTCATGGTGAGATGCTTCGATTTCAAAGCCCATTTCTTCCAGCTCAAGCACGATATCGCGGCGGCAGTTTTCTCCCAAGTCAGTCGGAGCCAGGTCGAAGTATCCGCCTTTATCGTTCAATTCGAGTGTCGGTTCGCCTTTTTCATCTAATTTAAACAGGAAGAATTCAGGCTCAGGTCCAAGATTGAAATCGCTGAAACCGAGTTCTTTCATTTCATTCAGAATCCGTTTGAGGTTGTTACGCGGGTCACCTTCGAACGGGGTGCCGTCCGGATTGTAGATATCACAGATGAAGCGTGCTACTTTACCTTTTTCAGCTGTCCACGGGAAGATAACAAATGTGTTCAGATCAGGATATAAGTACATATCAGATTCTTCGATGCGGACAAAACCTTCGATGGAAGAACCGTCAAACATGCATTTATTATCAAGTGCTTTTTCAAGCTGGCTCACAGGAATTTCCACGTTTTTAATCGTTCCGAGAATATCTGTAAACTGAAGGCGGATGTACTTTACGTTTTCCTCATTTACTAATTTTACGATGTCTTCTCTTGTGTACTTTGCCATTTCGTAAAACTCCTCCTCTAAAAGGTAAATGTATATAGCAAAACAGTTGCTAACGGATTAATGAAAGAATCGGGACATATCACCTTGGCGGAAGGTATTCCCCCGCTGGAATCGGCCTGCCTGCATCAGTTCGTTTTTCAGAAGCTTTCTGAGTTCGTCGTCAGACAGATTGTGCTTCATCGGTTTGGCAGTTTTTTCGGATTTTTCCTCCGGTTCGGCAGATGCCTTATCCAGAATTTGTTTGATCCCCGCCATATTGACGCCTTGTTCAATCAAATTTTTGATTTCTAACAGTTTATCTACATCATGGAATGAAAATAATCGTCTATTTCCTTCGCTTCTCGCTGGAAATATCAGTCCATTTTCCTCATAATATCGAATTTGCCGGGCAGAAAGTTCTGTTAACTGCATGACAATTCCTATTGGAAATAAAGGCATTGAGCGGCGAATGTTATCACTCATCTCAATTTCCTCCTTTTCTTATCTTAGTCTCATTATAGGTGATGTTATATTTTGTGTCAATACAATGTAAGGAATCTTAACATCAAATTCTTTGAAAATTGCAAACGGCTTAGATCAGCCCTTTTTCCATTAGAGCATTAACTGCGCTGCAAATCGCATTTTTTACGTGCGCATAGGTTAATCCTCCTTGGACATACGCGACGTAAGGCGGTCTGATAGGGCCATCTGCCGATAATTCAATGCTCGCCCCCTGTACGAAAGTGCCCGCTGCCATAATGACATCGTCTTCATATCCCGGCATGTAGCTCGGATAAGGCGTCACATGCGCATTAATCGGAGAAGCGTATTGTATCGCCTGGCAAAAAGCAATCATCTTATCAGGGTCCTGAAACTCAACAGATTGGATCAGATCCGTTCTCGGCGCATTCCATGCAGGGTTTGACGAAAATCCCAGCTTTTCAAGAAAGCGGGCGGTAAATACCGCTCCCTTCAAGCTTTGCGCCACTACGTGCGGAGCGAGAAAGAAACCTTGATACATTTCCTGCAGTGAATAAAGCGATGCGCCGGCTTCACTTCCGATTCCCGGTGAGGTCATCCGGTAAGAGCAGGCTTCAATCCACTTGGCTTTCCCCACAAGGTATCCCCCCGTTTTGGCAAGGCCGCCGCCCGGGTTTTTAATCAGGGAGCCGGCCATAAGATCCGCTCCGACGTGACAGGGTTCCCGCTCTTCCGCAAATTCTCCGTAGCAATTGTCCACAAAAACAATGACATCTTCTTTGATTTCTTTTACGAAACGAATCATCTCTTCAATCTCATTTATCCTGAAAGACGGGCGGTTCGCATATCCTTTTGAACGCTGAATACCGATCACTTTTGTATTCGGACGGATTGCAGCACGGACCGCTTCGAAGTCCACTTTGCCTTCTGTGGTTAAATCGACAGCATGATACCCGATTTGAAATTCTTTAAGCGAGCCTGAATTCTCCCCGCCTCTCACCCCGACGATTTCTTCGAGTGTGTCGTAAGGCTTGCCTGTGATATAAAGCAATTCGTCTCCGGGTCTCAGCACACCGAACAGCGCGATTGAGATCGCGTGCGTCCCCGAAATGATTTGCGGTCTCACGAGCCCCGCCTCTCCTCCGAACACATCAGCATAGATCTCTTCCAGAGTATCCCGGCCGATGTCATCATAACCGTATCCGGTTGAAGGTGTAAAATGCGTATCGCTTACTTTATGCTTTCTGTAGCTTTGCAGGACTCTCCATTCATTCCGTTCACTGATTTCTTCTATTCTTTTATGAACGGCGGCGATTTCCGCTTCTGTTTCTTCGGCGGTTTTTTGCAATAGAGTGCCGTGTGTCAGTGTCTCAAACATGTTGTGTATACCTTCCTTACATGAATTTCTTCAGTTCTCCAAGTATGCTTTGTTCTTCTTGCACATAACCCGAGACTTCGTAGCGTTCATTTTCTTCATTAAAATAAAGACTGTCGATCATAGTCTCTGATTTAATGCGTGACATCAATTTGCCTTCAGCGGCGGGTACATGAACTTCATACGGCGTCATCAGCTCACGGCGTAAATAAGCTTCGATTTCCGCTTTCAATTTCGCTTCATCCCCGAAAATTCTGGCGCTGATCATGATGTGGCCTTCCCCTGCTGTCGGAATGAAGTCAGGAAGTGTTTCATCTCTTTTGTTATAAGCGGTTAACACCGGAATATCATCTGCTTCAAGCTCTTTTAACAGTCCGAGAACAGTCTGTTCATGCCCGGCATAATCTTCATTGGAAGAATCAATGACATGAATGATCAAGTCAGCTTCCTTCACTTCCTCAAGCGTTGAACGGAAAGCGGCAATCAGCGTTGTCGGCAAATCCTGAATAAAGCCGACCGTATCAGACAAAAGGACGCTGTAACCGCTTGGAAGCGCCATCTTTCTCGTCATGGGATCAAGTGTTGCAAACAGCAGATCTTCTTCATAGCTGTCTGAGCTTGTTAATTTATTGAACCACGTTGATTTTCCGGCATTGGTATATCCGACGAGCGCCGCCTGAAGCACACCATTCTTCTTGCGTCTCTCCCGATAACGGCTTCTGTGGCGGATAACCGTTGACAGCTGCACGTTAATTTCGTGTATGCGGTTTCTAATGTGGCGCCGGTCTGTTTCAAGCTTTGTCTCACCGGGCCCTCTCGTCCCGATTCCGCCGCCTTGTCTGGAGAGATTGATTCCTTGTCCGCTCAAGCGCGGCAGTGCGTATTGAAGCTGGGCCAATTCGATCTGAAGCTTTCCTTCCCTCGTCTTCGCCCTTTTTGCGAAAATATCCAAAATAAGCTGCGTGCGGTCGATGATCTTCGCTTCAATTGCCGTGGCGAGTGATTTAAGCTGGCTCGGTGACAGTTCATCATTAAAAATGACCAGATCCGCTTCAAGCTCTTCACACAGCGCCTTCAGCTCGTCTACTTTCCCCTTGCCTATATATGTAGCGGCATCCGCTCTGTTCCGTTTTTGCGTAATCCGGGTCAGCACCGTTCCGTCAGCCGTTTTTGTCAATGAAGCAAGCTCGTCCATGGAATGTTCAAAGTGCTCGTCGGTCATGTGCGGAAGCTGGCAGCCGACTAAAATGACCGTTTCTTTTTTTTCTTCCTGTTCGTTCAAATGGATGTTCCTTTCTGTGTCGTATTGGGCAGTAGTACTATCATACCAAACCCGCAGGACGTATACCACACATCCGGCGGGTTTTAAAGAGAGAAATAAAAAAAGGCCTCTCAAACCCGGCTGAGAGGATTATTCATGAGCTGCGGTGTCATCTTTTATAAATAAATCCTGACTCTTGATCGTCATCAGATCGTTTTTTAAGTATTGGTCCCCCATTAAAAGCCTCATGGCCTGAGCGCGGATTGATTTTTCAATCACATTTCTGACAAAACGTCCGTTGCTGAATTTAATGGGGCTTGTCGTGCTTTTCACCGTCATTAAGTAATCTTTTAACTTCCACTCGGCTTCCTGGCTTAATTGATACTCCCGCTCCGCTATCATGCGCTTTGCAATGTCCATCAGCTGAGCGACAGAGTAATCCGGAAAATCGATGCTGATAGGAAAACGCGATTGCAGGCCGGGATTTAATGACAGGAAATGTGTCATTTCTCTCGAGTACCCTGCCAGGATCAGAATAAACTCATGCTGTTTGTCTTCCATATGCTTGACAAGCGTATCAATCGCCTCTTTACCGAAATCCTTTTCTCCGCCCCTTGCAAGTGAGTATGCTTCATCAATGAATAAAATGCCTCCGAGCGATTTTTTAATCAGATCTCTCGTTTTTTGCGCCGTGTGTCCGATGTATTCACCGACCAGATCGGCACGTTCTGCTTCGATCAGATGTCCTTTGGAAAGCACGTTCATTTCGAAGAAAAGCTTGCCGATCAGTCTCGCGACGGTTGTTTTTCCGGTGCCGGGATTGCCTTTGAACATCATATGAAGAGCTTGTTTTCCGACTTTCAGCCCTTGTTCGGCCCGTTTTTGGTTGACGAATATCCACGCATAAATTTCTTTAATGTTGCGCTTCATTTCTTCCATACCCACTAATGTGTTCATTTCTTTTTCTATTTCTTTCAGAATGCTGTGCTTGGCTTCATTTTTTTGCAGGGCGGCCTGATATTCCGCCTCAGCTTCCGCATTTGTCAGCACTTGCTTTTGGCCATTAAGAATGATGTTAATTTGTCCGTTATTTTTATAGGTTACAGCGCGCTCCAACATGCTCACCTCTCTGTTCTCTCTTTATCTTATTCATGATAAAGGCGTTCCGTGACACCCGCCTATCATCATGAGGCCCGATTACCCCTTTTATCTGTCGCATTTTCCGTTCTCTTCGGGAATGATGCTGAATCCTGCGCTTTCCCGAGAAATATTTTTCATTTCTTATTGTATTCAGCTGAAACGGAAGGACAAACCATTTATTTTTATTTTCCGGGAAATGCCGGGCGGATTTATCATTTTTTTCATGAATGACAGCCGTACAAGCACCTTTTAAATATCATCATATGCTGTAATGAGGTGATGGAGAATGGTTAAAATTTTTTTAGACCCCGGTCATGGCGGAACTGATTCAGGCGCAACCGGAAACGGGCTTCAGGAAAAAGCGGTCACGCTGGAGATCGCACTGGTTTTGCGCACGATTCTGACGAATGAGTATGAAGGGGTTTCTGTCACGATGAGCAGGACAAGCGATAAGACGGTCAGTCTGACGGAAAGAACGGATGCCGCCAACAGCTGGGGCGCAGATTATTTTTTATCCATTCATATTAACTCAGGAGGCGGAACCGGATTCGAAAGCTATATTTACCCGAGTGTAGGAGCGCCGACTTCGACTTATCAATCAGCCGTTCACACGCAAGTAATCCAAGCATCCGGTTTTAATGACCGAGGGAAAAAAACAGCCAACTTCCATGTGCTGCGGGAGACAAGTATGCCGGCGATTTTGACGGAGAATGGTTTTGTTGATACGGCAGCTGATGCAAACAAATTGAAAACAGCCAGTTTTATTGAAAGCCTTGCAAGAGGACATGCCAAGGGCTTGGAGCAGGCTTTCGGTCTAAAAAAAAAGCCTGACTTATATAAAGTACAAATCGGCGCTTTCAATGTGAAAGCAAATGCTGATGCACTTGCCGCCAATGCGGTGTCTAAAGGTTTTGATGCGATTGTGCTTCCAAAAGACGGCTTATTTAAAGTGCAGATCGGCGCATTCTCTTCCAGAGATTATGCTGAATCTTTAGCAGCGCGGGCCAAAAAAGCGGGATTTGATACCGTCATTACGTTAAACTAATGAAAAACCCCTGTTCTCCCTTTTTTAGGAGGAACAGGGGTTTTTCTGTTATTGAAGAATATCGGCGACAAACTGAGACCAAGTTTCAAGCCGCTGATACACGTCTTCTTCTTTTAATTCGTTCACTTTCATCCAGCGTCCGGCGATCTGCTCTTTTTCTTTCACTTCGACTTGTGCTCCAGACGCTAATTGGAGCGCAGAAAGGATGCCGATATGCACCTTTCCGACACTGTTTTCATCATCATTGATTAAACCGAGTGTGACAATGTTTTGTTTGTCTTCCTCAAGAATATGCAGTTCTTCTGCTAACTCCCGGTCGGTATTCTGTTTCAGCACCTCCGCAAATGAGGCCGCTCCCTCCATAGGATTCATGTGACCGCCGAAGCCGAGGGAAAGTTTATTATGAAGGCGCGATTCTCCGCCGCCCGCGAGCCGCTCATACACAAACACCTCATCATCGCGGCGGATGACGACATACGGAATCGGCTGTTTAAAACGCGGGTCCTCTTCCGCGTCGCCTCTTCTGATTTCTGAAAAATGCTCCTCAATTTGAGCCATAATCTTCACGATACGCTCATCTTCGCTGTTGACTCCCTGGAATGTCAGCGTTTCGTTTTGGAAGACGTCACTCCGCGGCGCGGCTAAGATGATTTCATCCATTTTATCCATGTCGGTTCCTCCTGTCATATTTCTCCATTCAAGCCAAAAGAGCAGATATTATATCTGCTCTTCATCTTGACCGAAATAAAAATCCTCGTCT
Source organism: Bacillus sp. SDLI1 (assembly GCF_001553895.1). Taxonomy (NCBI): domain Bacteria; kingdom Bacillati; phylum Bacillota; class Bacilli; order Caryophanales; family Bacillaceae; genus Bacillus; species Bacillus sp. SDLI1. Next base: position 403,798 of record NZ_CP013950.1, read on the forward strand.
TTAATCGGTTCTACCGTCGCTTTTTTGTAGCCGTTCCCTTTCATGGAGAAGAAATCATGTGATTTCGTTTTGGTGTTTAATCCGTTTAATACGATCGGATTAATATCCTCTTCTTCAAAGTAAGGATCGAACCCTAAGTTCATCAAAGCTTTATTGGCGTTATAGCGGATGAATTTCTTTACGTCATGAGACAGCCCGACTTGATCGTACAGATCCTCGGTATACTCAAGTTCATTGTGATAAAGCTCTTCTAAAAGCTCAATCGCAAATTCACGAAGTTCCGCCTTTTTCGCTTCTGTTTGTTTATTGTATATTTCTTGGGCAAGCAATCCGACATAGACGCCGTGGATCGCTTCATCACGAAGAATCAGGTTGATGATTTCACCGCTTTGCATCAGTTTTCCCTGTCCGTAGAAATATAACGGATAATAGAAACCGCTGTAGAAAAGGAAGCTTTCTAAGTAAACGGAAGCGACCATCGCTTTAAACAGCGAAATCTCATCGTCTTTTTTGATAGCGCGGTACAGTCCGACAACGGTTTGGGCTTTTTTCTGCAGGTACTTATTCTGCTTTACCCATTCAAACACTTCGTTGATCGTTTCAGTCGGAGCAAGTGTCATAAAAATATTTGAATATGATTTTGCGTGCACCGCGTTTTCCATCATCGCCATGAAATTAAGAACCGCTTTTCGCTGATGGCCTTCTACGTGCTCGGCCACAATCGGCATGCCCGTGTTCCCCTGCTCTGTATCAAGCAGTGTCAGGCCGGCGAGCACCTTCATGTACGTATCCTGCTCATTTTTACCCAAGTACTTCCAAGTGAGGAGATCGCCGTTTAATGCGATCTCTTCGGGAAGCCAGAACTGCTTTACGTTTTGGTTGTAAAACATTTGGGTAAAATCATCTTCATGCTTTGACCAGTTTGCTGCGTCATAAATTTTTGTCACTGTAAACTCTCCTTTAATCAAACGACACAAGAAAGACAGCTGTCCTGCCCGGTATCTTTCGTTCTTGCATAGTAAATGGTTTTGATGCCTCTATGGTGGGCATACAGATCAATACGGTTCAGATCACGAGTTGTCATCGTATCTTTCAAAAACAGGGTAAAGCTGATTCCCTGATCGATATGCTGCTGGATTGTCGCGATCATATCCACTACTTTGAACATGTCCATATCATAAGCTTCTTTGTAGAAGAACCAGTTATTAGACGCTAACCCCGGCATCGGGTAATACGTTTTGGAGTTTCCGTATGTTCTTTCCTCAATCCGTTCCATAATCGGCATAACGGAGGCCGTGCTGGATTGGACGTAGGAAATGGAGCCTGTCGGCGCGATGCACAGTCTGTAGCTGTGGTACATGCCGTTTTCAGCGACAAACGCCTTCAGCTCTTTCCAGTCTTCGATTGTCGGGATGTGCATGCCTTCAAAGAGCGCAGCGATTTTTTCGTATGCCGGCGAGAATTCTTTTTCAATATATTTATTGAAATATTCTCCCGTTGCATAAGTGGAGCCTTCATAATGCTCAAACGTTTCGCCTTTTTCTTTTGCAAGCTCAGCTGAACGCTGGATGGAATAAAAGTTCACCATCATAAAGAACGTATTCGCGAAATCTCTTGCTTCCGGGCTTTCGTAAGCAATGCCGTTTTGGGCAAGGTAGCCGTGCAGGTTCATCGCACCTAGACCGATCGACTTCATCGCTTTGTTTGCGCGTCTGACTGCCGGCGCGTTGCGGATATCCGTCGTCTCGGACACATGAGTCAGGGAATCCGTCGCGAGTTTCACCGTGCGCTCAATCGATTTATGTTTCATGACATTTAAAATATTTAAAGAACCAAGGTTGCAGGAAATGTCCAGGCCGATTTCGTCTTCCTCGTCATAATCTGTGTAAGCTGAAACCTGTGACGCCTGAAGCACCTCAGAGCAAAGGTTCGAGAATTTCACTTTTGATACGTGGTTATTCGCGTGCTCTTTGTTTACGTTATCCTGGAACATAATGTACGGATAGCCTGACTCAGAACGGAGAACGGCAAGCTTTTCAAGCAATTTGCGCGCATTCACTTTTTCTTTTTTGACGCGCGGGTTGTCGACAAGCTCCTCATACATCGCCGTCATGTCCATTTCGTCCATATGCTGGCCGTATTCTTTATAAATCGTATGAGGATAAAAGACATAAGCGGCTTTATCCTCACGCGCAAGCTCGACAAACTTGTCCGGAATCACGACGCCGATAGAAAGGGTTTTAACGCGGACATCTTCATCAGCCGAGATTTTTTTCGTATCAAGAAAATCATTAATATCCCGGTGGAAGATGTTCAGGTATGCCGCGCCTGAGCCTTGTCTCTGCCCCATTTGGTCAGCGTAGCGGAACGCATTATCAAGAAGCTTCATCACGCCTACGACGCCTTTTGTGGCGTTTTCCACATCTTTAATCGCTTCACCTTTCGCACGGAGCTTAGACAGGTTAAGAGAAACCCCGCCGCCCAGTTTAGAAAGCTGCATGGAGATGTCGATCGCTCTTGAGATGTCGTTTAAGGAATCATTGACTTCCAAAAGGAAACAGCTGACAAGCTCTCCGCGTCGTTTGCGGCCCGCATTTAAGAATGTCGGCGTGCTCGGCTGATATTCCTGGTTGATCATCAGATTCACATATTCTTTCGCTTTCTCAGTGTCGCCGTTTGCGAAGAACAGCGCAACAATTGAGATCCGGTCCTCGTAACGCTCGAGGATTCTTTTTTTGTCATTCGTTTTCAAAGCATAGTCATTATAGAATTTAAACGCACTCATGAAGGAAGGAAAACGAAACTTCTTTGCGTAAGCTGTCTTAAACACTTCTTTAATGTCTTCAAAAGAATACAGGCTTAAAAATTCTTCTTCGTAGTATTGGTTTTCAATTAAATAATCCAGCTTCTCTTTCAAATCGTGAAAGTAAACTGTGTTTTGGTTGATATAGTCAACAAAATAGCTATGTACAGCCTCTTTATCTTTATCAAACTGGAATTTTCCATCTTGTTGGATCATAATTTCGTTATTTAACTGAATCCATTTTGGCACTTGGTTTTGTGACAACTTTTTCTACCTCCTGAGTAAACAATTCAACGTCTTTCGCTGTGCCGCTGAGTTCAAATTTGTGCAAGATCGGCACCTGATATTGTCTTGAAATGGTATCGGCGCTTTTTGCAAAGTTATCGCCCCATACTTTGTTGCCGCTCGCAGCGACTCCTAATAAGAGATGGGCGTATTTTTCGAGAAATGATTGTGTTGATGCCGGTACCTGGCCGAAGTTTGTCGTGTAGGTGACCAAAACAAACGGAGTGTCCACGTGGTCCATTTCATCCACCTTGCGGATCAGCTGAAAGTCTGTTTTATTCACAAAACGCTGAACATTCCCTGTCTTTGAATCAAATATGATTTGAACCATCCTTATCACGACCTATCAAAAATAATGAATCTCTTAACACTATATATAGTATACTAACCTCTCAGAAAAACACAACATATTGAGATCGATTTATAAAAAGTTCATATTTTTGAAAGAGCGGACCTTGGTTCTGCCCCGATTAACGCCCAAAAAAGAGAGCAGAACGAGAATCATCTCTCATCCTACTCAAGGTGTCATGTGTAAGCCGATGTCTATCATAACATGAAAAAAAACTGCTTAGTAGTCTAGACTTTTATTCTTATTTTTTGTAAGAATCACATTTTTTTTCGCTTTCAACGGTCTCTTCTATTTCCGCATCAGCACCGATTTCTTTCAGCACAGCTTTCAGAGCGCTTGTGATGGAAGCCTCTCTGAGCAGTTCTTTGCCGTCAACAATGATGCTGGTTCCATATTCATAGCAGGAATCATCTTCACAGGTTTCTTCCCAATGGTTGATTATCACCTTGTGTTTCAATCGTCTCACCCTCTGCATGATCAATGTCAGTACCTAGTGTAGCTTGTGCGGCCCGCTTTGTAAATTCGAAAGCTTGTGAAATTTATTCAAGCTCATCTAACGTCGTTTCTTTTTTCAGTTCGACTTTATTTGTTTTTTCGTTGTAACGGTATATTTTTAAATAACCGTCTTCGACGACGCCGAAATGGTTATGCTCCAGCTGCACCGTGCCTTCTGTCTGCGGTTCGGCATCCGCCGAGCCGCCGTCATCATCCGTCACCACCGTTTCATGATTGCTGCATGCTCCAAACAGCAAAAAAACAGCGATCCAGACGAGCGTTATCCTGATTCTTCTCAGTTCATTCTCACTTTCGAACATTGTTTTCCAAGCCCCCTTTTATGTTGCCGATATACAGCCGGCAATATACAGATGCGCATAGAAAAAGACCATTGTTCATGGTCTTTGACAAAAGTTTATTCAAGCTCAAGCTGAACGTTTTTTTGCGGGGCGAACGTGGAGATGGCATGTTTATAAATAAGCTGCTGCTTCCCCTCCGTTTCGAGTAAGACGGTAAAGTTGTCAAAGCCTTTTACCTGGCCGCGAAGCTGAAAGCCGTTGAGTAAAAATACTGTGACGAACGTATTGTCTTTTCGGATTTGATTCAAAAACTGATCCTGAATATTAATCGGTTTCATGTTTCGTCCTCCTTGGTTCTCAATACAATACTGTTTCGATTAAATTTCCAGTTTTCCTGCTATACACTCGAAAATTTCCTTTTTTTTCTGTTCAAGATCAACAGGCGGCGTCATATCGGTCCATGAAACGGACATTTTATTGCGAAACCAGGTCAGCTGGCGTTTCGCATAACGTCTTGAATTTTGTTTTAATTGCTCCACGGCCTGAGGAAGCGGCACTTTTCCATCAAGATATTCATACAGCTCTTTATAGCCGATCGCCTGAATCGATTGGCTGTCCCGGATATTCATATCATACAGCCGCTTGACTTCCTCAAGAAGGCCGGCTTCCATCATCAGGTCAACACGCTCGTTAATCCGGCCGTACAGCACTTCTCTGTCCATTGTAAGACCGATGAGCACCGCATTGTAAAGCAGCTCCCGTTTTTGGGTTTTAAGATGTTCTGACATTGTTTTTCCCGATATGTGCAGAATTTCGAGCGCGCGGATGACTCTTCGCGTATTGTTTTGATGAATGGCTGCCGCTGCTTCCGGATCGGCCGCCGCAAGTTTAGCATGAAGAGCCTCAGCCCCTTCCTCGGCAGCCAGTTTCTCCATGCGCTCTCGGAACACAGGATCACCGGAGTGTTCCGTAAACGTATAATCATACAGCACAGACTGGATGTACAGACCCGTCCCTCCGACAATCATCGGGAGCTTTCCTCTGGCGGCAATCTCACTGATTTTTTCTCTCACCATTTTTTGATAATCGGCCGTTGAAAAAGTGTCGGACGGCTCCAAAATATCAATCAGGTGATGCGGCACGCCTTCTGTCTCTTCTTCGGTGACTTTGGCCGTTCCGATGTCCATCCCTTTATATACCTGCATGGAATCTCCGCTGATGATTTCCGCATTCAGCATTTTTGCGAGTCCGATGCTCAGTTTTGTTTTTCCGACTGCCGTCGGTCCGACGAGTATGACGACAGGCTGTTTTTTATTTTTCAATATGTATCACTCTCTTTTATAAATCTCCCCCTAATTATAGCATTCATTGCTCCATGCACCTATCCATTTTGCCCTTTTTCCTGAGCGCTAAACGTCCGCTACCACCCGATCGGCTCGTTGCCGACAACCTCTCTCGTTTTTCCTTTGAGTGTATGGCGGTGCGTTTTCCGTCCTTCCTCCCGCGGATCGTAAACGACGCCGCCGTACTGGATCTGAATCGGCTCATTGTAGGCGGCAAAGGTGGTCTCTGAAAGCTCATGGTAATGCGTTCCGTCAGCCCTCGGAATGGCAGGGCCGGAAATACCGTAATATCTGTGGAAATGCCCGTTTTCAAATGAGGTGATGCCCGTATAGAAATGTGTATGCTGATCTGTATTGCTGCCGTTCTCAGGCTGTGAGAAGCCTTCGATCAAATGGTAATGCCCCTGCACAATATCCGTTACAGCCCGGTAAGCGTGTGTGTGCGGAGGTTTTTTTGACCAATCGGACTGATACAGGCCCACAAAAGCTCACTCCTTTATTTTTTTGATAAACGCCCAATCAAAAATTGGTGGGCTGAATACTCTGTTATCATCTAAAATTTATTCTTGGAGGTACCTTAATTATGAATGAAGAATACGCATACGCAGCAGATAGTGATATGAGACAGTTTGGACGGCCTGGATTTGGGTTTGGCCGGCCGGGATTCGGGTTCGGACGTCCCGGATTCGGCTTTGGATTCGGACGGCCGGGTTTTGGGTTTGGCCGGCCTTGGTTTGGCGGGTTCGGACGTCCGTTTGGATTTTTCGGCGGTCCGTTTGCCGGAGGGCTTGTCGGGGGTCTGGTCGGAAGCGCCTTATTAAATCCGTATTTGTACGGAGGTTACGGCTACCCTTACTATCCGTACGGAGGTTATCCGTATTACTACTAAGACAATCAAAAAGGGCTCCTTTCAGGGGCCTTTTTATATAGGCCGAATGTCTTGACTTGCCGGGTAAAGTTCGGATATTATTTTATTTTACTGCCTTAAACAAAAGGCATGAAGATGATGATGAGAGGGGGATTGGATATGATTCTGGGTTATATCTTCCTCACAATTGCTATTTTATCAGAGTCAATGGGTGCGGCCATGCTGAAGGTCTCCCGCGGATTTACGCGGTTTGTGCCGAGCGCGCTTGTAGTGGCTGGCTATTCATTGGCCTTTTATATGCTTTCACTGACACTGAATCTTATTCCGCTCAGCTTATCCTATGCCACATGGAGCGGGGCCGGAACGGTGCTTGCGTCCATTATCGGAGCGAAGTGGTTTCAGGAAAAACTGGACAAGCAGGCCGTCATCGGACTCTTTTTCTTATTGGCCGGTGTCATTTTGATGAATTGGTAGAAAGGAGAGGCATGCTGATGAAAGGATTACTTTGCTTGGCATTAGCCATTGTATCAGAAGTGTTCGGGAGCACGATGCTGAAGCTGTCGGACGGTTTTACGCACCTGTGGCCCGCTCTCGGCGTCATTGCCGGAATCGGAGCCTCTTTTATGTTTTTGAGCTTTTCATTGAAAAGCCTTGATTTATCCACCGCATACGCGACATGGTCAGGTGTCGGCACAGCTTTAACTGCAATCGTCGGCTTTATTGTTTTTAAGGAAGCCATGACGATCAAAATGATGATCGGTCTTGTGTTGGTCATCACAGGCGTCATCCTGCTGAACCGTTCCAAATCTCAAAAAACGAAAAAAAATCAAACGGCCCGGAGCTGACCGTTTGAATTCGTCATGCGCGGGCGGCTTTTACTTCAACCTCAAGCTCCATCTCCACGTTTCCCTGAACCGCTCGTGAAATCATACACGACGATTCCGCTTTTTGCGCTAACTTCCTGGCCAGTGCAAAATCCGTTTCGTTTGCATCCGGCTTTAATAATATAAACGGGCGGTGAATGATTTTTTGATACGTGAACACACCGTTTGTTACATCTACAATTCCTTCAGATTCCATATGTAAATCTTCTTTATCCAGACCGCTTCTTTCCATCATTGCCGCAAGCGTTATAATATAACAGGTCGCGGCCGCTCCAAGCAGCATCTCATCAGGATTTGTGCCTTCTCCCGGACCGTCCATTTCCTTAGGAATGGACACAGCCGTTTCCAGTTGGCCGCTTTTAATATCGCCGACGTCATTCCGATTTCCGGGCCAATTTGCTTTTAAATAAAAATGATGTTTTGCCAAGGGACCATCCTCCTTTTTTTAAGTTTACTCATCTTTCACTGGTTTGTCTTATTAAAAGCTCATGAATACTCTTGATTGATCACTCTTTTTATCGTACGGACAAACCGGTAAAATTCGTCTGTTTTTGTGAATTCTCTTTCGCGGTAGTCAAAATTATCAAAAAACGCTCCCCGCTGTTCTCTGCTGATTTCAAGCTGTATGCTCAGACCTGTTTGCGCCTGATTATTGATATTTTCTGTGTCAACCCCGGCCAGACCGGTTTTTGAGGTTGCCAATTCTGCAGGAAATCCATTTCGTTTGAAAGCTCTCACCAATTTTTCCGCCCGCTTCCGGTCGCTTCCTCCGACAAGGGTATTTTTCTCGTCGCCTTTATAACCGTGAACTGCGATCACATAATGGTGCTGCTTAATGCTTTCGACGGCTAAAGGCTCATCGAACTTGGTGCTCGTAATATGAAGAGTCTGGTTATCATGCGCTTTTAATCCCTCAAACAGGTAGGTTGAATAATCATCTCTGAAAGAGCGGACGATCTCGCTCACCCCGCCCTCAATTCTCCCTCCGTGCGGCGACATGATCAATACAGGGCTCCCCTTTCGCTTATTGTACGATATATGATAATCATCGGGGTCTTCATGTTCAGCCAGATCTTTAAAATCTGTGTATGTATCTGAAGAATTCGAGGGATCAGGGTCTGACGCATAATGAGCGCATCTTATTAGTAAGACCATTGCTACGATAATGATGACATTAAGTATAATTCTTTTCATCAGCTCTCCTTCTTTGCTCCTTTCTGAAAAATGAGATATTCATTATTTGGATTTTTGTCAATAGGTCTTATCTTAACATTCTATTAACATTATCATCAGTGAAAAACTTCCCGGTTTCGAAAAATCAATTGATGGTCACGGTTCAAGCGCTCAAATGCCGGGCATCAGTGAAAAAAGGTTGAGAGAGGCAAAAAAAAAAGGGAGGAATGCCCGAATTTTCAGGGGCGGGAGATTCACAGCCGGAAACAGACGGCATCAAGAATATGCTTTTAAAAATGAATATCCGTCTCCCGAAGCAAATGCGCAGGACAGAATGGAGCCCGTCAAAAAAGTTCTCATCTGCCTTTTTGTACAGCAAAATGCCGTTACAGCCCGCTCATCCCCTTTTTTAATAATAATGGTCCGTTTTGAAATGGAGCCGTCTTTTTTCATATATATAATATCAATCGGAAGCTGCTTTTCCAAGGAATGTCTCAATATCATGTTCATGAATATACCTCCTTCTGTCGGTTTTATTATAAGCGAACAAATGTTCTTTTTCAAATGAAAAAGCCGCAAGTAACCAGCTCTCTGAAAGGACAAACAAACTGACCGAATATACTGCCTGTTCATATGGTATAGAGAGAATCGCCAGAATGGGAGGAAAAGTATATATGTTTGGTTACTCAATGGTACAAATGGTTCGGTCAAATGCTCATAAGCTGGACGGGCCGCTTAGAGAAAACGTATTACAGTTATATAAACCTTTCAAATGGACGCCTTGCTTTCTGCATCGTTTTTTCGAAAAAAAGGTGAACAACAGAAAGAAAATGTCAGTCATCATTGAATTCGAGGAAGGCTGCCATGAATCCGGGTTTCACAGCACAGGCCAGGTCCTGTCAAATGAGAAACGCTGCACGATCAAAAAGCAGTTTCACACAATTAATTGCTGCAGCGCTGAAGTCACCCCGGCCGTCCTTCACTTGCTTCTTTCTCAATGCCGGGATATCCGTAAAGTCTATTTAAACCGGGAAGTAAAAGCACTTCTTGATACGGCAGCCGAATCATCCCATGCAAAAGAAGTGATTCGAAACGGCACCGTATTAACAGGAAAAGGCGTAACCGTTGCCGTCATTGATACCGGAATCTATCAGCACCCCGATTTAAAAGGAAGAATTACCGGATTTGCAGACTTTGTGAACCAAAGGACAGAACCGTATGATGACAACGGCCACGGCACCCATTGCGCCGGTGATCTCGCGAGCAGCGGCGCTTCGTCTTCCGGAAAATATCAGGGACCCGCGCCGGAAGCCAATCTGATCGGTGTCAAAGTTTTAAACAAAACCGGATCTGGAACCTTGGCTGATATCATTGAAGGTGTGGAATGGTGCATACAATATAATAAAAAACACACTGACAATCCGATCCGGATCATCAGCATGTCACTGGGCGGAGAAGCGCTCAGATATGACAAAGAAACGGACGATCCGCTGGTCAAGGCCGTTGAAGAAGCATGGAACGCAGGAATCGTCGTCTGCGTCGCCGCTGGCAATTCCGGTCCGGAAGCTCAAACGATTTCAAGCCCCGGCGTCAGTGAGAAGGTCATCACGGTAGGCGCCTATGATGACAATGATACGGCCGCGAATGAAGACGATACGGCTGCTTCTTTCTCAAGCCGCGGCCCGACGGTGTACGGAAAAGAAAAGCCTGATATTCTTGCGCCCGGAGTCGATATCGTGTCCCTTCGTTCACCTCGTTCATACCTTGACAAATTACAAAAATCAAATCGTGTAGGGTCGTTGTATTTCAGTCTGTCGGGCACGTCGATGGCCACTCCGATCTGCGCGGGCATTGCTGCTTTAATCCTCCAGCAGAACCCGCAGCTTACGCCTGACGAAGTGAAAACACTGATCAAGGAAAGTCCGGATAAATGGACAAATGAAGATCCGAACATTTACGGAGCGGGCGCAGTGAACGCCGAAAACGCCGTGCCGAGAGAATAACTTTTATATGATGAGTAAACGGGGTCGTCTGCACCGGAAGATGACCCCGTTTTTAGTAAACAATTATAATGAAGAAACTAGTAACTCTTTAAAACCGGCTGTCAGAAAAAAAGATCAAGCGGAGCAGTGTATTTCTAAAAAAATAGGGAATAAGTATGGTGTAGATAAAAGGAGGAATAACAATGGCACTTACAAACACCGAACTGTCTGAATGGCTGCAAAAGCAGATCGGACAAACGCTTGATATTAGAAAAGGAGAGCTGACAGACAGCCGGAACGAGATTTCTGATATGGACCAGATCATGCTTCACCTTGATGATGTTCTCGTCCGCCGGACAAATCATCCCGATGACTATGTAGCTGACGAAGAACTCGTCCTAAAAGGACACGGCACAACCTATACGGAGGAAGGAAATGTCCCGCTCCCTCAAGATGCGTATGAAATCCCTTTGCTCGGCGAGATTACCATCCAAAAAGAGCAAGACGGATTAAAGGTACATACAGATCGGGCCGTTTATACAATCGGGACCCGAAAAGAGCAATAAAACGAAAAAAACGCCGTGAATCAGCGGCGTTTTTTTATTGGTTTTTTTCTTCCGAGTAACCGTGGAACATTGTAAATGCGCAAAGCATAATGCCTAAAATAATGATAATCGGGAGCCAGATCACGGCAAATTTATAATCCGGTTCGGCAAATGCGCCGATAACCGCCCCAAAGCAATACAGCACCAAGGCAAGCGCGCGCAATACCGCATCTCTCGTAAACTGCTTCCGCTTGTCCGCTTTGTAAAACCTTGCGGTGAGATCTTCAAAAAAATTAGCAAGCGTTCCCGTTAATACAGTAGTCGAAATCCCGGCTACTCCAAGTTTTCTCGCGGCTGTTGTCTGCATTCCCATTGCGAAGCTGAGCAGCATAATCAGCACATAAACAGAAATGGATTCTGCAAAAAAGCAGGAGAACAGAGCAAACAAAAGTAAAACAGCCCCTTCAATGATCAATGCGGCAGTGACCGCAGGAGGCCAGAATGATTTCTTTTTATTGCCGACAAGCCAAGCCGCGGCCATAACGCCTGCAATAAATCCGATTAACGAGGTTAAAGATTTGAGTACGGCAAGATGCCATGAGTTGCCGATCGCCATGCCGAACAGAACGATGTTCCCCGTCATGTTGGCGGTAAAGACGTGTCCTAAACTTAAATAACCGATCACATCCACAATTCCCGCAGTTAAACAAAGAAGCAAAAGTGCAATATTTCGGTATGTAGTCACCGTCAATGTGATCCAATCCTTTCTCATGCTGAGTCCAACATATAAGTTTACTCTTCGCCATTTCATATGTCCAGCCGGTACGCCGCCTTTTCAAAGCATAAAAAAACTCCGGCGCGCCGGAGAAGGTTACTGAACGATAAATAATACTTTCGTGCCGTCGGAATACCTGCTCATTTGATTTCCAACCCATGAGCCGGCCCCGCGATTGTCCGAAGGGGTTACATATCTGATATCAGCTCCAGCCCCGCCTTCTGTACAGACTGCCATCGGCCATTCATCACGGTCAAACCCGGGCTTTGTCGGAATTCCTTTCAATGATTCTTTCCTTCTATCCTCAGCTCCGCCGCGATCAATTGTACAAATGTCAGAGTGCCCTGCCGAAATGGCGTCTTTTATATGATTTCCCGTCTCCGGATATTTTAACAGCGGGAAATAAAGCACCTGATCGTATCTGGACGCGGCTCGGGCAGTATTCTCAGAATGAGTCCCGGCGCTCATAAAGCTGAACTGAAGAGAGATCACCAAAAGCAGACTTGCCGCCCATTTCATAAACGCAGTCATTCACAGCCTCCTTAAGAAGTTGATATGAAGCGTAAATATGTATATTAGCCGGATTCGGCACACATGATGAATTGGCAAAAAAAGTTTGCTGTTTTGTTGATAATCAACGAAAATGACGGCTTTACGGTTTCTCTATTGAACAAGCTTCTGATTCCCTATATATTTTAGACATACTTATGCGCCGTTGTAATCAGTGTCTTCAGCGGATAAAAGGAGGAATGCCGACCGGCAGTTTGTTATGTCTTAAGTCTTTCTTAAAAACATGAAGGCGGGGAAATCAAGATGGAAAAAATAATGTTTCATCCACACTCATTCGAGTTTCACGAGAACCCTTTTGCGGTTTTAAGCACTTTCAGAGAGCAGGATCCCATACATAAATTCGAACTGCAGCGTTTCGGGGGCACCTTTCCGGCTTGGCTCATCACGCGTTATGATGATTGTATGGCGTTTCTAAAGGACAGCAGAATTACGAGAGATGTAAAACGGGTCATGCCGAAGGAGCTGATCGCAAAGCTGAATGTCAGTGAAGATATAGATTTTGTATCAGAGCATATGCTGGCAAAGGACCCGCCGGATCATTCACGCCTGCGGTCTTTGGTGCATCAGGGGTTCACTCCCCGGATGATTGAGCAGCTTCGCACCGGGATAGAATGGATTACAGAAGAGCTGCTGGATGAAATGGAAACAAAAACAGATCCTGATATCATGAGAGATTTCGCCGCTCCGCTTCCGTTTATCGTCATTTCAGAGCTGCTCGGAATTCCGAAAGAGGACCGCGCCTCATTTCAGGTGTGGACAAACGCGATGGTCGACACGTCAGAAAGCGGACGAGAAGCGACCAATCAGGCGCTAAAAGAGTTTAAACAATATATGAAAACACTGATCGAAGAAAAAAGAATACATCCGGGTGAAGACTTGACGAGCAAGCTGATTTACGCAGAAGAGGACGGCCAAAAGCTGAGTGAATCAGAGCTTTATTCCATGCTGTTTTTGTTAGTCGTTGCCGGACTTGAAACAACGGTTAACCTTCTCGGCTCCGGCACACTGGCGCTTCTTTTGCACAAAGACCAGCTGGAGAAGATAAAGCGGCAGCCTGAAACTATCCAGACGGCGGTCGAAGAGCTTTTGCGTTATACCTCTCCCGTCATCATGATGGCGAATCGATGGGCGATTGAAGATTTCACCTATAAAGATGTTTCCATTAAAAAAGGCGATATGATATTTATCGGCATCGGTTCAGCCAATCGGGACCCGGAATATTTCGATGATCCTGATACATTAAATACAGCGAGAACACCGAACCGTCATATCTCTTTCGGCTTCGGCATTCATTTCTGTCTCGGAGCTCCGCTCGCCCGGATGGAAGCATCTATTGCCTTTACAGCGCTTGTAAAACGGTTTCCGAATATAGAGCTGAAGGGAGCGCCTGAGGATTTATCATGGAGAAAGAATGTGTTTTTAAGAGGGCTTGAAGCACTGCCTGTCAGATTATAATATCCGCCCCCATATTGGGGGTTTTTAAATATCTTATTAACAGGAAACAACAAGTAACTATGAAAATTTAGTACATAGTAAATTTAGTTCTCATTAGTCAAAAAGAGCTGCCGGATTGCTCCGGCAGCTCTTTCTATATTACCGTTTTACCAACTCATTTGTTTCGTCCAGCTTTTTTCTGAAAGAATTAAGGAAATTGGCGCTTATCGTTCCTTTATTTGCGTACAGTTTTTCACAGAATGCCTTAATCGCGTTTTGCGGTTTTGATTCCGACAGCATTGTAACATGATTAGAAGACTGAACATCCAGCAGGTAAAATTGTTTTATCTGCCGTTCCCATTCTTCCCAATACGCCTCATGGTCTAACAGATTTTGTTCTTCCTCTGCTGTCAGATAACGTTCAAGATCTCCGAGGAACAAGCCGGTTTTATTACGGAAATAGTAGCACTGCAGCGTTTCCGGATGCGGCAGCGGCTTTATCTCATACTCTTCCATTCCGTAAGCGAGCTGCGTCTTCATCATTTGCTCCATCTGCATCCGGATCGCTTCTTCCGGTTTTGGCAGTCCGCGCTCTTTGGCAAGGCTGATCAATTCATTCAATACAGCCTCTTCCCCAGCCTGCACGTTAATGTCTTCCCTGCTGATTAATGCGTCTTCAGGATTTTCAGGCTTGAGATATGCCGTAAGCATCGTATTGATCGTTTGCAGCATGACTGACTTGACAGATGGTTTTCTTTCTTTCCATTTTTCACTGTACGGGGTATCAATCATGACGGCGCTTTTCACCGTATGACCTTCCTCCTGCAAGAGGCGCGCCGTTTCATATGCGAGCATTCCGCCTAAGGAATATCCGCCGAGGTCATAAGGGCCTTTCGGCTGTACCGCTTGAATGATTTTCGCATAAGAAGCGGCCAGCTCTCCGATTCCTTGCAGCGGATCTTTCCCTGTCAAACCTCTTGCCTGAATGCCGTAAAAAGGACGCTGGCTTTTTTTGGCGAATGGCTGATACGCTTCGACGCCACCCGTTCCTCCATGAAACCAGAAAACAGGACGTCCTGTTTCTCTTTCATTGAGCTTGACGAGTTCGGGAAATTTCCCTTCCCCATCCTGCGATTGGTTCGTTTTTAACAGCAAGCTGAGCTCCTTAAGAGTGCCGCAGTTCTGAAGAGCTTCCAGACTTACTCGGCAGTCTGTGTCTTCAAGTTTTTTCAGAAGCTGAATACAGGACATTGAATCGAAGCCGTATTCAGTCAGCGGCTTATTTGGGTCCAGTTCCGCTGCGTCCATTCCTAAAATGTCAGCCGCTATGTCAGCCGCGCCCCCGCGGCGGAACTGTTGATTCTCTAGAATCGGTTCAAGGCTGTTGTCTTCTGTCTGACTGCCGTTCCAATACTTATGTTTTTCAAAAGGATATGTCGGAAGCGGCACTCTTTGAACAGATTTGCCTTGATGGAGTCTGTCCCACGGTATATCCGCACCTTTTACCCAGCAAAATGACAGCTTTTCCAGATTGTTTTCAGCCAAAAGCGCCTCCGTGACGACTGTACCGAGCGTCCCTTCCAGTAAAATGCCGATGTCTCCTGCTCCAGTCTGCTGACTGCCGGTAAAGAAGCTTTTCACTCCATTGCTTTCTCCGCAAAACTCTCTGTAGTCTCTCAGCTTTTCCAACAGTTCATCTTGATTGCGGGCAACGAATGCCAGGCGGCAATTCATCGCCTCGCGGCCGGTCTGGAGCGTATAAGCAATATCCCGCAGTGACGGAGTATGTTCAGCTTGTATGAAATCGGCCAGCTGACCTGCGGCCGCCTTAAGCCGGCCTTCGCTCTTAGCAGACATCACGATAAGCTGCGGTTCATGCACAGATTCTTTGTCTTTAGGGCTCGGGCTGTACTGTTCCAAAACGACATGCGCATTCATGCCGCCGAATCCATAGCTGTTAATCGCGGCCCTGCGCGGAATCGGACTGCCTGTACGGTCGGTAAGCTGTGTCCATTCTTGATTGTCTTCAGTGAATCGGAAACGGCTTTGCTGATTGGTCATTTGCTCATTTGCGGCAGTGAAACCGGGAATCCCCGGGATGGTATGATGTTTCATGGCCATCGCCACTTTTATAAGGGCGGCCAGTCCGGAAGCGAGTTCGCCATGACCGATGCAAGGTTTCACGGTGCTGATGTAACAAGGCGCGCTTTCCTCCTCATTCGCAGACCCGCCGTAACCCGCTTGGATTGCATTGAACTCAAGCGCATCTGCCATTTCGGAGGCGATGCCGTGCGCTTCAATGTATGTGACGGTTTGCGGGTCAACATCGGTGTTTTCGTACGCTTTTTTCATCGCAGCCTTCATCCCCGCGGGATTCGGCGCGTGAAGCGACATGCCTTTACCGCCATGAGACACCCCGGTTCCTTTAATGACCATGTGAATATGATCGCCGTCTTCAATTGCCGCCTCAAGCGGTTTGATGATGATAACGCCCGCACCTTCACTTCTGACAAAGCCATCGGCATCTTTTTGGAAAGATTTCGCCCGGCCGTTTTTGCTTAAATATCCCATTGCGTCAAAACCGATAAAGCCCTTCGGCGACTGCAGAATATTGGCGGCGCCCACGACAGCCTGCTCACATTCGTTATGACGGATTGATTGAACCGCCCTGTGCAAAGCCACCAGTGTTGACGTGCAGGCCGCCTCGTAATATTCGCTCGGTCCTTGTAAATTCAAGGCATATGATATCCTGTTTGGGATTATGGACGGAATGGCTGTTCCATTGTTCGGGTCGCTATTGCCCGCGGCAACGAAAACGCCCGTCGGTCTGCTTGATAACGTCTTACTCGTCAGGCCCGCATCCTCCATTGCCTTCCATGTATGCATCAAAAGCAGAAACTGCTCCGGTCCCATTTGTGAAGCTTCTTTAGGAGAAATTCCGAAAAAGAGCGGGTCAAATTCTCCGACGCCGTCAATAAAACCGCCCCATCTGACACCTGTGTCATCCTCATCACCTGCGTAACGGCGCCAGTCCCAGCGGTTCGCCGGAATTTCTGAAATACAGTGATCTCCGTTTACGATGTGCTCCCAAAAAGACTGGATATCCGGAGATTGCGGAAACTGGCCTGACATACCGATAATGGCGATTCCTTGTTTGATATTGCCGTTATCACAAGGCTGATGCTGTTCCTTCGGCATAGTGCGCTCTTCTGTTTCCATGACCTTAGCCTCTTCTGAATGCTTATGATCGGCAAGCAATTGAGAAAACTTACTCTCATACGCTGACGCAAAGTGGCGGGTCAGCTCTTCTGCCGTCGGGTACTCGAAAAACAATGTCGGATTCACATCGATTTCTGCCTCTTGACCGATCTCTTTTGTCAGTCCGATCAGGCTCGCTGAATCAAGCCCCAATTCCATAATATTTACATCAGAACGCAGGGATGGCACAGGTTCACTCATCATTTTGGCAAGCTTGCCAAGGACATAGCTGCGGATGTGATCTGTCAGACTGCCGGCAGAAACCGGTTGCGCCGGGCTTTTAACAGCCGTTCGGGCCGGCTGATTGATCTGTTTCGTTTCCGGACGGAACCGTTTAAGGGCATAGCCTTCATAACACATCACCACTTCAGATCGGCTGCTGATGACATCTGCGTTAAACAGGATCATTTCCCCTGTTTGTTTGGCCAGCTTGATATGCAGCCAGCAATTATCGAGATCTGCCGGGCTGCTGAAGGTGACGGCATTAATGCCGAACGGCAGATAGCTTTCCGCATCGGCTTGGTCCAATAAAGAAAGCGCGGCCAAGTAAGCACTGTTGGCGATTAACGGATTTATGGCGTAATGATGCGCTTGTTGTGAGCCGATATTATTCAGGTTCAGCTTTGCTAACACCGCATCAGTGCCTTTGTACAAGCGTGTGATCGTTTTAAATTCTTCTCCCCACACGACGGTACCCGTGCCGTCGCCGTATAACTTATCTATCCCCACTTCCCGGTAAGAACGCTGAATGGCTGCCAGATCCGCGTGCTGCTTCTGAAACGGATACGGACTGCACTCGGCATACGCCGCTATGCTCCAATCAGGAGACGTGCAGCTGCGGAACATCATGCTCAGTTCAAATGCATCCCCGTTTTGCTTCGATACAGTTTTCAGCTCGATGCGATCGCCTTTTTTTACGGCAATGGGATTGACGTAATTCAGTTTTTTAATTTGTCCTCCTTCCGCTTCAGGAAAGAGATGATAAAACTGCTCGGCTGCCAGGCTTTTGTATGTAGCGCCGACGAGGACAGGTTCTCCGCTGAATTGATGCCCCTGCACATATGGATCATCATCACTGTATATCACCTGAACGCCGGCAGCGTTTTCTGATTCACCGAACTGAAAAGAAGTCCGGCGGTCAAAAGCATAAGCCGGCAAATGAACAGCGTGCTCTTGCTGCAACTGATCAAACGTGATATTCTCTCCTTTTTCCCATTGCCGCGCCCGATGGCCGACAGCAGAATCGGAGCGGCTCCGGCCCGGCTGATCCGCGCGGTAAGAGACCAGCTCGTTCAGCAGTTCCTCTATGGAAGAAGCCGTAAATGCCGCCCGATACTCCGAATGATGCGTTCTTTTTTGCAGAGCGGATGCAATGGCGGCCGGATGAAGAGACGGCGTTTTTTCTAAAAAAGCCGCCAGCCTGTCAAGATAGGCTTCAAAACTCCATTTCGTTTTCGCTGACACGGGGAAAATATATTCTTCATTGCCTTGACGGGCATGATCGGAATTCGGACTGATATATTCTTCTACGATCAGGTTTGCATATGCCCCGCCTGCCCCGAAGGAATTGATCATGCTTCTCCGCGGGATGATGTCTCCCGTCTCGGCATCCTTCAGACGCTCCCAATACTCGGTTTTCTCCTGCAGATAAAAGGCCGTTTCTTCAAGCGAGATATTCGGATTTTGCGGTTTTGCGTTAATCGTCGGAACTAACGTTTCCCGCTCCATTTGCAGCAGCACTTTCGTGAGCTGGGACATACCGGAAGCCGCCTCTAAATGGCCGAGATTTGACTTGACAGATCCAAGCGCGCAAAAACGTTTTTTACCGGTATATTGCGAGAACGCGTTTGTCAGAGCAATGACCTCAATCGGATCTCCCAATACAGAGCCGTTTGCCGCTGATTCGACATAACTGATTGTTTCCGGATTGATTCCGGCTTTGCTGATGGAAGCCGCCATGAGCTTCGCCTGCTGTTTCGGATCCGGAGCCGTGTACATCTGCCTTCCGCCGCTATGGCACAATGCGCTGCTTTTAATGACGCCGTAAATATGATCGCTGTCGGCAACCGCTTTGGAGAGCGGCTTCAATAGCACTGCCCCGACCCCTTCTCCCGGCATCAGGCCTGTGCCGGTTCCGAAGCTTTTGCTTTCACTTCCCTGTTCAAGCAAATTCGCCCGTTCAAGCGCATCATATTTAGACGGTTCAAGCGTGAGATTGACCCCTCCGGCAATCGCCATAGAACAGCTGTTAAGCTTCAGGCTCTCACAGGCGAGATGGATGGCGCTCAGTGAGCTGGAGCATGCGGTCGTGACGCCCATGCTCGGACCCGTTAAATTGAAAAAGTGAGAAATGCGGTTAGCGATATGCCAATCCCCTCCGTTAGAGCTGAGCGCGGCTTTTTCCAATGACGGGATATTCCAAAAATATTGATTGTACATACTGCCCATAAATACACCGATGCCGCTGTCTGATTCCTGCCATTTGTTTAATCTTTCTAACGAGTAGCCGCCGTTTTCAAATGTTTCCCATACGGTTTCAAGG
The DNA here is from genome assembly GCF_001553895.1 of Bacillus sp. SDLI1. NCBI lineage: Bacteria > Bacillati > Bacillota > Bacilli > Caryophanales > Bacillaceae > Bacillus > Bacillus sp. SDLI1. Next base: position 423,403 of record NZ_CP013950.1, read on the forward strand.
CTTAACCGGAGCTCAGGCGTCATCTCCATCACATGGTCTTCCTTAACGTCAAACAAGTGATGGTCAAAAGCGTCAATATGCTGCAGAAATCCGCCGTACCTTGTTTTGCGATCTTCTTTTCGTGTTTCTTTTGCCATTGTTTTCAGAAGACCGGACTTCCATCTGTTTTCCGGGGCTTCTGAAATACAGCTGTCTCCGGCTTTTAAATGCTCCCACAGCTCATCGAGGGTTTCAGACTCAGGGTAGCGGCCGCTGATGCCGATAATCGCAATGTCGTCACGATCAGAGCGATCAGCGGCGGCGGTTTCTTTTTCTGGCTTTGGCGCGTCCGGCTCTTTTGGTTCAGTGATAAATCGCCGCGTTTCCGTGACGAGCGGCACCGGTTCAGCCATTACAGGTTCCGGATGCTCCGTTTCAGGAGGCGCTTCTTCAGCTCCAAATGCCTGTTTAAGCTTATCCGGGTAAGTTTCCAGCAAATACTCGGCAAGTTCTTTCGTATTCGTATGTTCAAATAAGACCGTTTTCGGCAGCTCGCCCGTCAATGTTTCCAGTTCACGGATGAAATTCACCTGCAAAATGGAATCGATGCCGTATTTTTCAAAGCTCGTTTCCGGCTGAATGCGCTCGGGAGCAAGCTTTATCGACTTGGCTAACGTTTCTTTTATGAATTGCACGGTCCGGTCTGTCACTGAGAAAGCCGGTTCTGTAAAATCAGCCGGCTCTTTGGAAGCCGCAGTTTCTTCAGCCGCCTGCGCGTCCGGCTGTTTTTGCCTGATGACGCCGTCGCTTTCTGCCGCTACGATCTGCTGGCCGAGCTGATGTGACGACTCCGCCATAAATGTAACGTACCGATATCCCTCGCTTTCCAGCACGGACTGCCACGCTTCAGGATACAGCCCCGGGCACCCGGGAATACGCAGTTCGGCGTCTTCATACAGCCACCAGCCTTCTAAAAGACCGAATGTCAGGTGAGAATAAACCGAATGGCTGCTGATCTCATTTAATAGCAAAATCCCATTCTTTTTAAGCACTGCTTTGGCATTGCGAAGCGTCTGCCGAATATTTTTTGTCGCGTGAAGCACATTTGCCGCAATCACCGCGTCATATGCGCCCGCCTCTACACCCTGCAAAGCCGGGGGCTCCTCCACGTTAAAGCGCTTATAAGTCAAATACGGATTGTCGGGGCCGTATTCTTTTTCAGCATGCATGAAAAAGGCCTTTGACAGATCGGTATAACAATATTCTTTTACATGATGTTTGTACTCTTTTAATCTTTTGAAAACGGCCGCGCTTGTCCCGCCCGTCCCCGCTCCGATCTCTAGTATCCGGATTTCTGCGTTCGGGTCTTCTTTCAGGCGTTCATCAATGAACGCCGTCAATGTGTCAGCGAGCACTTCATTAAAGTAGTCTGCCGTTTCATTGTTTTTATAAATTCCTTCTACCAATTCCATTGAGGAATCAGGAAACAGAACATCAGTGGCAGAAACTCTGCCGGATAAAATATCCGGCAAAGCTCTGAGGGCTGTCTCCACTAAAGTGATCATCGCCTGTTTACTGCTGTCCTTGAGTAAAGGAGCTTTCTTTTCATCCCATTCTTTCCACAGCACGTCCGCACGCTCTATCGGACCTGTTAACACATACGTACTGCCTGACTGTTTCAAAAAGCCTTTTTGCACCAAGATGGAGATGCTTTCTTCCAGCCACCTGCCGTAAAACCCCTGCAATACAGGCTTTGTCTCGTTTTCTGTAAAGAATCCGACAGATTTCAGCTGGCCTGCCAATAGTTTGTAAAGAAGATCTTCAGTGTTTTGCAAAGCCGTCCCCTCCTTAACTCAATTGTTGTTCACGTCTAGTTACTTTAGGCTGATAGCTTCGCAGTTTTTGCATCGCCGAGCCGTGATGTTCCGGGTATACTTCTATCATTTCTTCCGGTTTTCCCAAAGGCTCTTCCGCCTGTTTCATCATGACGAACTGGTTCAACGGGCCGCCGAGCAATCGTTCAAGCGCCGCCATTGCTTCCGGCGCTTCAATTGATCCGACTCCCGCCTGTTTCATCCGTTCTTGATAATCGGCAGATGAGACGATTCCGACACTGCCCCAGTAGCTCCAATTCATCACCGCCGCCTTATACGGCCGCGTTTGAGCCAAATGAGCGGCAAAGGCATCTTTGAAACTGCATCCGGCGGCGTAATTGCTTTGTCCGGCCGCTCGTGCAAATGATTGTACAGACGAGAAGAACAAAGCAAAGTCCAGCGGCTCATTTCGGAAAACATGGGCCATATTCACGCTGACATTAACCTTTGCAGCGAGCACGCTTTTAAAACGGCTTTCCGGCATATTTGCCAGGCTCTGATCCTCTAAAACGATTGCGGAATGGATGATTCCGTTAATTTGCGGGTACGTGCGTTTGATCGTTTCATACGCCCGTGTGAGTTCATCCTGATCTGCCGCGTCTGCTTCAATATAAATCGGCGCCGGACCGAACTGGCTGAGTCTGTCGATTTTTTCCTGGATGGGGCCGTTATGCTTTCGTCTGCCGATCCAAACGACGTGTGCCTGATACGTTTTTACGGCATATTCACTCCATGCCTCGCCGATGCCTCCGGCGCCGCCGATGACGACATAGACGCCGCCTTTTTGGTAAGCGGGCCGGCTTGACACCGGCTGCTGTACAGGAATGAGGCGCTGTTTGTACCAGAGATTGTTCCGGTACGCCAAAGTATTGCCTTGCTCATCGAACGGCGCCGAGAACAGCTCCGCCTTTGAAACATCTTCCGGACATCCGGCATCAATCAGCCTTGTCTGCCAGTTCGGATACTCTTTTGCGAGCGAGCCGATTAAACCGTGAAGGCCTGCGTGAGCCGGATCAATGATGTCCCCCGGCTGTACGGACTGTGTTTTTATGGTGACTGCAGTCAGGCTGATTCGCTTGCCTCCATATCCTAAAGCAAGCATGGCCTTGATCACTCTGTACATCTGGATGACGCCCGTATCCTGAGCTTTCACCATGTCAGCAGCGCTGTGAACAGGGGCGATCCATACGATATGGCCGAATGGCCCGCTTGCTTTCATTTTTGCTGCAACAGCCTCTATTTCATCCTCCGGAGTGATATGAAGCCTTTTCGCATAAGGATGATGCAATTGAAAAGCTGCGCTCTCCTCATCCCCCGCGATAAAGACAACCTCTTCCGTCTTATATGCCGGGCTTCGGTCACTGAATTCCGCAAGATCCCATACCGGAGCCAGAAGGTTTGCTCCATTTAATGATGTTTCCGGCGCAGAGCCTTCCATCACTCTGGAAGAAATCCCTTTAATCCTGACACAGACCCGGCCTGTCTCATCGCATAAGTCAATGTCCAGCCGCTGTATTTTCTCGTCCGTTCCCCGGGAGCTGACATACGCCCACATGCTTGTCGTGCACGGACTGAAAATGTCCAGTTCCTCAAGAGCGAACGGCAGTGACAGCTGGTTATCATCTGCGTGCAGCTTCAGTCCGATTGTCGCTTGCAAAGCTGAATCAAGCATACACGGGTGAAGAACGTATTGATCTGCCGTTTCTTCGAGGAAAGAAGGCAGCCGGAGCTCAGCCAATGCTTGATTGCTTCCGATGTGAATCTGCTTGATTCCTTGTTGTCCGGGACCGTAGTCAATGCCAATTTTGCTGAATAAGCCGTAACACTGCTCAGAAGTCAGCATGCTGCGGCTGCATTGAGCTTTCAGTGCGCCTATATCACGATGCGGAGTCTCAACGGCGCCGAGAATGCCGGCAGCCCCCTGACAGTGTATTTGCCTGCCGCTTGCTTCTGTTTGTGAAGCCGTGTAAATGTCATACACGATTTCACCGTTTTCCCTTGGAACGAGGCTGATCTGCGTTTCAATCGGGCGGCTTCCCGCTTCAATCGGCCGAACCCAGCCGATGTTTTTCAGACGGATGACAGACGGACGTTCTTTTTGCCCTTTGACCGCCTGAGCAACTGCAGCCCGAGCCATTTCCAAGTAGGCGACGCCCGGCATGACCGGTTTGCCTTTAATCAGATGATCGGTGAAAATCGTCTCCTGCCCCGTAAATTCAGATCGGAACCGCTGTTCTGTTAAATCCGATACGTTTTCGTGGAGCAGCGGATGCAGCACCTTGGCCGTCGGCACAGCTTGCGGTTTCTCTGCTTTCGGCCGGTTGTCTGTGATCCAATAGCGCTCTTTCGCAAACGGATAAGCAGGAAGACTCATCCGTTGGGGCTTGATATCAGCATACAGGCCGTCCCATTTGATATCGGCACCCTGCACCCATAATTCGGCAAGCTTGTCATTCTCTCGGCGGCTGATCAGTTCTTCTGTATCCGCTTCGCCGTTTGCGCCTGCCATAATGGATTTCAGCGCGGCTTTACCCGCTTTCCCTTTATAGATGCCCGCTGCGTCATAATTCCCTTTTGCACAGCTCTTTAGCTTGTCCCGCAGTTCTTCCGCGGAGGAAGCGATAACGGCCGCTCTCTCTTCCATGGCATCACGCCCCTGCTGAAGCGTGTAAGCAATACCCGTAAGATCCTCATCCGTAAAAGAAGCTTGTGCCAGCTGGTGTGCCTGTTCCTGCAGACGGTCTTCTTCTTTGGCCGACAGCACAAAGATTTGAGGGTGTGTGAAAATGGCTGTTTTCCTTTCTTCCCTCGGGATATATTCTTCAATGACGACATGTGCGTTTACGCCGCCGATGCCGAAAGAACTGATTCCCGCACGGCGCGGCAGATCGCTGCCGTTTTCGTCTTTCAATGCCGTCCATTCTCTTTTTTCCTGTACGATGTAAAACGGGCTGTCTTTCAGTTTGATATACGGGTTGATGACCTCGCTATGGAGGCTTTTTGCAAGTGTTTTATGCTTCATCTGCATCAGCACTTTGATCACACCCGCGACACCGGCTGCAAGCGACAAATGGCCGATATTGGTTTTTGCCGAGCCCAGACCGCAGTGACTCGCGTAAACGGCGGGATCGCCGGTTTTTTCGTACAGCTTTTGAAAGGCCGATTTCAGTCCGTTGATTTCGACCGGATCGCCAAGCTCCGTTCCGGTTCCGTGCGCTTCAATATAAGTGACGGTTCTCGGATCAATGCCTGCTTTGTCATAAGCCGTTCTGACGACTTCCGCCTGGGCTTTCGGATTCGGTGTCGTCAAGGAGTTCGCGCGTCCGCCGTGATTAACCGCGCTGCCTTTAATGACGCCATAGATATGATCGCCCGCTTTTTCTGCTTCTGACAGCTTTTTCAAAAACAGAATTCCGGCACCTTCACTGACGGCAAATCCGTTCGCCCTGTCGGAGAATGTTTTGCATTTCCCTTCTTTGCTCAGCGCGCCGGCTTTGTCATAAGCGATGTGGCCTTGCGGTGTGACGACGGTATTCACGCCGCCTGCGATCGCCATGTCGCAGTTCCCGTTTTCAATGGCGCACACCGCGTGATGAATCGCGACCAACGAGCTGGAGCAAGCCGTGTCGATCGGTTCACTCGGCCCGTGCAGATTGAGCATATAGCTGACACGGTTCGGTCCTGCTGACGGACTCATATTTGCGGCTGACGCACCGCCGATATCCAAGTCGGAAAACAGTGAGCCGTATCCGGTATTTCCCGTGCCGATGTACAGGCCTGTTTTCGTGCCGGAAAGACTTTTAGCGGAATATCCCGCATCTTCAATCGCTTTCCACGCATACATCATTAACAAGCGCTGCTGCGGGTCCATTTGTTCGGCTTCCAGCGGCGAAATTCCGAAGAACAGCGGATCAAAATCCGCAACTCCGTCAATAAATCCGCCCCACTTTACATTTGTTTTGTTGGCTTCATAAAGCGGGTCACCGTAATACTCCCGCCAGTCCCAGCGGTCCGCCGGCACTTCTGTTATGCAATCTGTTCCCTCTTCTAAGTTGCGCCAATACTCATCAATATTTGCGGCCTTCGGAAACACTCCGCTCATACCGACAATGGCAATCGGTTCCGGTTTATGTTCAACCGCAGTCTGAACAGGCTGTACGGCAGTTTTTGCAAAGCGCTTGTTCCCTGTCAGTCTCATGCTGCCGTCATCTGTTATGCGGCTTTGTTTCTCTTCTTTCGGCTGTGTGCTGCCGGCAAATTGTGTGTGATAGTCTTCGGCCAGATGATGTGCCAAGGCTTGAATCGTCGCATATTCAAAAAATACGGTCGGTGTCAAATCAAGCTCATAAGTGTCATTCAGCTTGTTGGCGAATTCCGTCAGCGTAATGGAATCAAATCCGTATTGGTTGAACTCCAATTCAATATCGATTTCATCAATGTTTATTTTCAGAAGTGCGGAAACTTCTTTTGCCAGCAATTCCTGAATTTTTGCCGTCAAGTCCTTCGGTGCAGGCGTTTCCTCCGTCGTTTTCTTAACCGGTGCAAAAGCGGCTGCAGGCGTCTTCTGAAGCAGTTTTTCCCGCATGACGGCGCGGTTTCCTTCCATGACGAGCACACTTGTTTTCCCTGTGCTCCATGCGTTGTAAAGAGCTTCTATTCCGGTTTCAGTGCGCATCGGCACGACACCGGTTCTTTTTTCGGTGAGCTTCGCCATTTCTTCATTGACTTGCATTCCGCCGTCTTTCCAAAGCGGCCAATTGACCGACAATGTATGCCCGTGGCGGTACATTGCCGCAACCAGCGCGTTGCGGTATGCCGCATAGCTGTCCATAAATGCGTTTGCCGCCGCATAATCCGCCTGTCCCGCATTCCCGGTGACACCGGATATAGATGAGAAAACGATGAAAAAGTCCAGCGCTAAATGCTCGGTTGCTTCATCAAGGTTGACAAATCCATCGGTTTTAGGCGCCAATACACTGTAAAACTCTTCGGTTGTTTTCTTTGCGATATACTGATCTTTCATCACACCCGCGCTGTGAATGATGCCGTGAAGGCCGCCGTATTCCGTTTCAATTGTATTGACCAGCTCTGCCGCAGTTTGAGCGTTTGTCACATCAGCCTGTCTGTATTCCGCTTTTGCTCCGAGTGATTCAAGCGATTGCAGCTGCTTCCGCTGATTCTCGCTTAACGCGGAACGGCCTGTCAGAACGAGTGTCGGCTCTTTGACTTTGCGGGCGATTTCTTTTGCGAAAATAAAACCTAAGCCCCCGGCTCCTCCGGTAATGAGATAAATGCCTCCGTCGTTCCACGGAATGCGTATTTTGCCTTTGCCGCCGGAGACGGCCGTTTCTTTGACATCTGCGCTGTATCGGATGCCTTTTTCATATTTGACATGGCTGTCATCAGCCCGTGTTTTATTTTCCTGGATGATGTCTTTGATTCTGCCGTTTTCTGCCGGTTCTATTTCAATCAGCTGGGTTTTCAGTTTTTGATGTTCCAGACCGGCTGTTTTTAACAGACCTGAAATCCCTGAGAGCAGCTGATGCTTATCTGTTTTAGAGAGAACCGTCTGGATGAGGACGTCTCCTTCCGTCTCTTCCTTCAGCAGTTTTTGCAGTGTCTCCAATATCCGTCCTGTATAATCACGGAAGCGCGCCGCAGCTTTCCCGTGCGGGGAGGTCAGTTCAATGCATTCGGCCCCCGCAGCTTCAGCGGCTTGTTTCAATCCGGCGTCTGTGTCACAAAGTATCACGATATGCCGGGCAAAAACCGGTTCCGTTTGAAAAGCAGTTTCATCGCTTCGGGTCCATACCGGCTCAAGCATGAGCGTTTCCGGAGCTTTTTCTTTTTTCTCAGGTTCTTTTTCAGCCATTCTGAATGACAAACCTTTCAGCCTTACACAAACCTTGCCGTTTTCATCACAAATATCAAGATCGCGTTTTTCAACCTGGCCGGCTTTGTGGTCTTCGGAAAGTCTGGCGTAAACCCACATCTCGGCAGCGCATGCGCTGAATACTTCGAGCTCCTGAACCGCAAACGGAAGCATCAGCTTTTCATCATTTGTTCCGGTTAATATGCTTGATGCCTGCAATGCAGAGTCCATTAAGCCCGGATGCATGACATACTGCCGTACCGTGTCTGAACAAGCCGGATCAAGCGACAGTCTGCCCAGTACGAAATCGGCACCTGTATAAATCGCTTTGACACCCCGAAAAGCCGGGCCGTAATCAAAACCGATTTTGCGGTACATATCGTACACTTCGTCTGCAGAAAACGGTGCCTCAGCGGATCGTGATCTCAGCTTTTGCAGATCAATGACCGGTGCCTTGGCGTCAGGGCGGATTGATACTGAACCTTGACTGTAAACGGACGGCTGATCTGTTTCCCGGCCGCTGTAAATGTCAAATTGAACATTGTTTGCAGTATCGGGAACGAGGCGGATGTTGACATGGACCGGCTCGTCTTCAATGGTGATCGGCCGCACCCAAACCGTATTCTTAAGTTTGATGCTTCCTTGTCCGGCCGGCACTTCAGATGCCTGTTCCATTGCTGCGCGCGCCATTTCAAGATGTGCCACTCCCGGTAAAATCGGCACGCCTTGTACAACATGGTCCGCAAGGTAAAATTCTTCCCCGGTGTAGATTGAGCTGAACCGCTGTTCGGCAAGGTTTGATGTATTTCTGTGCAGAAGCGGATGCAGCACGTCTTGTTTTCCGGCTGAAACAATGGCTGTTTTTTCATGTTTTCCGGTACGATTTTCCGCCCAATAGCGGTCTTTTGCAAACGGGTATGTCGGCAGGCTTATCCTCTTAGGCGGCCGGTCTCCGTACAGCTTCGCCCAATTGACGTTCAGCCCTTTGACCCATAATTCAAGCAGCTTCGCGTATTTGCCGCGTGCCATCCATTTTTCAACGGCTTCTTGAATGTCTTCATCTTCCGTCAGCATTTGCAGCGTGCCTTTGTCTATTCTTCCTCTGTACAAGTCCGCGTTCTTATCCCCGGTGATAAACTGTGACAGTTTTTCCTGCAGTTCTTCTGCAGATCCGGCAATGACCGCCAGACGTTCTTCCATGGCATCCCTTCCGATTTGGAGGGTATAAGCCATAGAAACGAGGCTGGATTGATCGTATCGTTTTTCAGTAAGCGCACGTTTCAGCTGTTCGGCCTGTTCTTTCAGGCGTTTTTCATTTCTAGCGGATAGAACGAAAAGACATGGGTTGATATGCGAATCATCTGCTTCCGCTTTTTCTTGCGGAATGTATTCTTCGATGACGACGTGGGCGTTTACCCCTCCGATGCCGAATGAGCTGATGCCCGCGCGGCGCGGCTCGCCGTTTCCGTGTTCGTCCGTCTGCGTCTTCCATTCCATCGTTTCCCGCACCAGATAAAACGGGCTGTCTTCAAGCTGAATGTACGGATTTACCGTCTCACAATGAAGACTTTTTACCAATGTCCGATGCTTCATCTGCAGCAAGATTTTAATGATTCCCGCTGCTCCCGCCGCAAGGGATAAATGGCCGATATTCGTTTTGACTGAGCCTAAGCCGCAATAGCCGGACGCTTTCTCTTTTCCGTCTGTAAATGAGCTGAATGCTTGCTTCAGACCGTTAATTTCAACGGGATCTCCAAGTTCTGTTCCCGTGCCGTGCGCTTCGATATAAGAGACCGTTTTCGGATCAATGCCCGCTTTTTTGTATGCGGCTTTAATGACTTCCGCCTGCTGTTTCGGGTTAGGCGTTGTTAAAGATGCCGCGCGGCCGCCGTGATTCACCGCGCTTCCTTTAATGACGCCGTAAATATGGTCTCCATCCGCCTCAGCCGCTTTTAGTTTTTTGAGGAAAAAGAGCCCGGCTCCTTCCCCGTGGGCAAAACCGTCAGCCTGATCGGAGAATGTTTTACATCGCCCTTCTTTACTCAGCGCGCCCGCTTTGTCAAAGCTGATATACACATCCGGAAGAATGATCGTGTTGATTCCTCCCGCCAAAGCCATGTCGCACGTCCCTTCTTCAATTGAAGAAACGGCATGGTGTATGGCAACGAGTGAGCTTGAGCATGCCGTATCAATCGGTTCGCTCGGTCCGTGCAGATTGAGCGTATAGCTGACACGGTTCGGTCCGACAGACGGGCTTGTATTGGCTGCGGACGACCCTTCAATCGTCGCATCGGCGTTGGCTAAAAGAGATCCGTAACCGGTATTTCCAGTCCCGATAAACACACCTGTTTTTGTGCCTGAGAGACTCTTTGATGCATATCCGGCATCTTCAATCGCTTTCCACGCATACGTCAGCAAGAGACGCTGCTGAGGGTCCATCTGTTCCGCTTCCCGGGGCGAGATTCCGAAAAATAACGGATCAAACTCTGCAATTCCGTCAATAAATCCGCCCTGGATGACGTTTGTTTTATTGGCTTCTTTTGCAGGATCCCCGTAGTAGTCCCGCCAGTCCCAGCGGTCTTTCGGAATCTCGGTCATGCAGTCTTTGCCTTCTTTCAGGTTCTGCCAGTAAGCTTCAATGTCTTCGGCCATCGGGAAAATCCCGCTGATGCCTACGATTGCGATCGGCTCCGGCTTTTGGTTCCGCTGCACTGTCTGCGGCAGTGTCTCAGGCAGAGTGCGGCGGCGCTTAACGGACGGGCGTGTGTTTTGAGCCTCTTTTACCGGTCTTTGTGATTGGACCGTTTTTGTATTTACCGCAAAACGTCCCGCGAATTCCTCTTCATATTCACCGATTAAATGAACAGCGAATTCATGGATCGTCGGATGATCAAAGAAAATCGTCGGTGTTAACGTGAGCCGGTACGTTTTGTTTAACCGGTTTGTAAACTCGGTCATCGAAATTGAGTCAAGCCCGTATTTTGTCATTTCTTCATGAGGATCAATGTTGTCAAGCTTCACTTTTAACAGTGAGGCCGTCTGCTGTTTTAACAGATGCTTCACTTTTTCAAGCAGGCTGTCAGCATCAATGTCATGACGTAAGCGGGTCTCTGCTTCCGGACGTTCATCTTCTTTGCGGAACAGCTTTTCTTTCATGGTTTTCACATCTCCTTCAAGAACCGTCATCCGGGCTGTCCCGCTCATCAAGCCTTGATATAAGGCCTTGATGCCGGCTTCTGTGCCGAGCGGTGCGATTCCCGCCTCCTGCATCAGCATATCTTCTGTCTGCTTTCCTGCCTGCATTCCGCCTTCTTTCCATAACGGCCAACTGACAGAAAGCGTCTTTCCGTATCTTTGTCCTGCGGCTTGCAAAGAACGGCGGTACTCGGCATACATCTCCATAAAGACGTTTGCGGACGCATAGTCAGCTTGCCCGACGCTTCCAAGCACACCCGATAAGGAGGAAAAGACAATAAAGACATCTAATTTCTCGTGCTGTGACGCTTCATCAAGATAGACAAGACCCTTCACTTTCGGAGCGAGAACGTCTTGGTATTCCTCCGCCGTCTTCTTCACCATGTAGTTGTCTTTAATAACACCGGCACTGTGTACAATCCCGTCCAGCTTGCCGTGCCGTTTGCGGATATTGCGGATGAGACGGTATACTTCTGCTTCATCTGTGACATCGGTCTGCTCGTAAAAGACAGATGCACCGGCAGCACGCACTGTTTCCATCATGTCTTTCTGCTTTTCTCCGAGAGCGGATCGGCCGGTTAATATGATGCCGGCGCCTTTTGTGCGGGTTGCGATCTCTTTTGCAAAGATCAGACCTAAACCTCCCGCACCTCCTGTAATGAGATAAACGCCTTCATCTTTCCACGGAATGTCAGGCCCCGCTTCAGAAATGTCCAGCTCTTTCCAATCAGCGGCAAAGCGCTTGCCGTTTTCATATTTCACATGGACGCTTTCGGCATGCCTGCGGTTTTCCGCCGCTTTTTCCGCGATACCTTCAGCACTTTCTTTCTCATCGGCTTCTATCATTTGGCAGATCAGCTTGGATTGTTCAAGACATGCCGTTTTGAAAAGACCGGTAATGCCTGAGAACACCTGCTGTAAGCCCGCTGACCGCGTGACAGCCTGAAGAAGGATGCGGCCTTTCGGCTTATTTTTCATGATGGTTTTCATACGGGCAAACAGCTGGCCCGCATAAGAATGATACCGCTCTGCAATGGATGCGGGACGCTCGTCCAAGATCAAGACGCTTGCATGTTCAAGCTTTGATTCGACGGCTTGTTTAACGGCCTCATCGTACTCACAGAGGAAAATGATATGCTGTTCATACGACGGCTCGCGGTCCGCCGGTTCCGGCTGCTCTTTCCAGACCGGTTCAGCCAGCAATATCTCGGTACGGCTGACCGAAACGCCGGCACCCGCGTTTTCTTCCATGATCCGGGTTGAGAAACCTCTCATCCGCACACAAAGCACGCCGTTATGGTCATATAAATCAATATCGGCTTTTTGAATAGGATCGCCGGCTTTATTGTTCGCGCTGAATGTGACGTGCACCCACATGTCATCAGCGCATGGCTTCAGAACATCCAGCTCCTCTAAAGCAAACGGCAATGCGGCTTTGAATGGTTCTCCGCTTTCTGCAAGTTGCGCTCTTGTCACGTTCTGCAAATATTCGGCGGCCTGAAGCGCACCATCCATCATACTCGGATGAAGGATATAATCAGCTTTTGTATGAGAGACGGATTCAGGAAGCTTCAATTTAGCAAGCATCCGGTCTTCGCCTTTGTATACAAGCTGGACACCTTTGTAGCCCGGCCCGTAATCAGCTCCGATCATTCCTTTGTAAAACGCTTGAGATTCGATTGTTCCCTGCGTGCATCGGCGCTTCAGCTCATCAAGATCCGCTGTTTCTTCCGGTTCTTTCCGGATGATTTCAGCGATGCCCTGATTATAAAGAAGGTCTGCTTCACCGCTTGAATCATTCCCGCCGTACATTCTGTATTGAATCTGCCCGTCTTCTTCTTCATAAAGTCCGATATGAACACGGACAGCCTCCTGATCGGCTATCACCGGGCGGACCCATACGATATTCTTTAAACGCAGGCCCAGAGATTCGTCTGTTACCCCGCCGATGCTTCTCTCCGCCGCGGCCCGTGCCATCTCAAGGGTGACGGCAGCCGGCACGATCGCCATTCCTTTAATGATATGCTCGGCAATAAAATACTCTTTTCCCGTGAATTCCGAACTGAATCGCTGCTCCTGCAAAACAGATGTATTCTGATGTACCAGCGGATGCAAAAGCTTCGCATCTGTTTGCTTCACGGTTTCTTCCGGCCAGAAGCGCTCCTCTGCGAACGGGTAGGTCGGCGCACTGATTTTTTGCGGCGCGGAATCCTCATACAATAAACCCCAATCGACACGCACTCCTTCTATCCAAAGCGCCGCAAGTGCTTTCAGCTTTTCATCCCGTGTCTGACATGCCGCAATCTCATCCAGCTCCTGAGATGACGCTTCTTTATTTCTCACCTTTTCGCCCCGTAAGATGTTTTGGTCATTGCCATTGATGAAATCCTGCAGCTGCCGCTTCAAATCGTGACGATCATGACTGATAAAAACGGCTCTCTCTTCCATCGCTTCACGTCCGGTCTGATACGTAAATGCCAGATCATGCAAGGATACATCGTTTTCGGCGTCATTCAGAAAGTCAGAAAGACAAGACGCATAGGCAGTCAGACGCTCGTGATTTCTCGCTGAGAGCGGAACGATATAAGGCTGCTGTCCGTCATTTGATCCGCTGATCGTTTTGTTTTCATACTGTTCAAAAATGGCGTGTGCGTTTGTTCCTCCGAGTCCGAATGAGCTTAACGCTGCGCGGTGCGGCGTGTCTCTCTCCGGAAGCGGTTTTCTCTTGTCCGCCACATAAAACGGCGAACCGCTGAATGTGATATTCGGATTCGGTGATGTGTAATTAAGGGTAGGCGCCAGCTCCTGATGATATAAACTCAACGCAACTTTAATACATCCGGCAAGGCCCGCTGCTGTATCCAGATGGCCGATATTTGTTTTTACGGAGCCGATCCCGCAATACTGCTCCCGATCCGTGTAACGTTTATACACTTGCTGCAAAGCAGACATTTCAATCGGGTCACCCAGCGTCGTTCCTGTGCCGTGCGCTTCAATGTAAGAAATGGTCTCCGGGTGAACGCCCGTGCTGTCTAAAACATGCTGGATAACGTCCGTCTGGCCTTTTACACTCGGTGCGTAAAAACCGACTTTATCCGCTCCGTCATTGTTCAGACCGATGCCTCTGAGCACGGCGTATATGTGATCACCGTCCTGTACGGCTTGTGACGCCTTTTTCAGCAGAATGACGGCCGCTCCTTCTCCGCCCGCCATACCGTCGGCTGAAGCGTCAAATGCCTTGACATGCCCGTCGCTTGAAAAATTCAATCCGGCTTGATGCACATAGCCGATGCTGGTCGAAGCATGCAGAGTTGCTCCGCCGACGAGCGCGTATTCTGATTCTCCGCTCGTTATGCTTTTGCAGGCTGAATAAAGACCGACCAGTGATGACGAGCAATTGGAATGAACGAAATAGCTTGGCCCTTTTAATCCGAGCTTATGGGAAACCATCGTCGGAATCGTGCCGCTCTGCGCTAACACCCATGACACATAGCCGTCAGGTGATTCGTGGCCTTCTGTTGTTTTTTCCGGCAAAAGCGACCGATACGAATTATTGCTCGCCGACATATAAACGCTTGTCTTCGGAATCTCTTTGGATACATATCCCGCATCCTCGACGGCTTTCCAGGAATGAAGCAGCAGAAGCCGCAGCTGAGGATCCATAAATTCAGCGTCTTTCGGAGAAATGTGAAAGAATTCAGGATCAAAAAGATCTTTTCCTTCTATCGCCGATAATGCCGGCACATAGTTTGGATTTTCGATCAAATCTTCCGGGACGCCGGCTTCCCGGAGCTCTTGTTCCGAATAGAAACGGACGCTTTCCTTTCCTTCTCTTAACTGCTTCCAGAACTCATGATGATTTTTCGCACCGGGAAACTGACAGGAAATCCCTACTATTGCCACACTGTCTTCAAGGTAAGACGGCATCCCGTTTTGCGGTGTTTGTTCCCTTTCTCTCTCATCTTGGCCGGGCGTTTCTGGTTCATCCGCCTGTTTTGTTTCAACAATAAAACGGCTGATCGCCTGAATCGTCGAGTGTTCGAATAAATCCGTAACGGTAAAATCACACTCCAGCTCCTGTTTAATGCGTTCTGCCGCCGCAACAGCCAGAAGCGAGTCGCCCCCCACATCGAAAAAGCCGTCTTCAGTTTTGATTCCTGCCGTATTCAGAAGGTCTTCCCATATTTCGGTCACTTTCGCTTCCGCTTCTGACAACGGCAGTCTGCCCGTCCTTTCAGACCGGTGAACGATCACCTTGCGCTGTTCCAGGTCTTTGCGGTTCACTTTTCCGCTCGGTGTTAACGGCAGCGCATCCAGACGGATAAAACGGGCAGGCGCCATATAATCCGGCAGACCCGATAAAAGATGTTCGCGGAGCGCTTTTTCATCTGCCGAATGACCGGAGCGGGCCGTATAATAAGCAATCAGCTTTTTATGTCCGTTCTTTTCCTGCACAACAACCGCCTGATCAAGGATATCCGGATGCTCGCTCAATTTTGTTTCAATCGCTCCCAATTCAATGCGGAAGCCGCGGATTTTCACTTGACTGTCAATACGGCCGGCATATTCTATATTTCCGTCAGGCAGCCATCTGGCCAAATCGCCTGTTTTGTAAAGCTTTTCACCTTCACTAAACGGATTATCAATAAATGATGCCGCCGTCAGCTCAGGCTGATTGTAATAGCCTCTGGCCAGTCCGGCGCCGGCCACGCAAAGCTCGCCGGCCACACCGTCCGGGACGGGGCTGAGCTTTTCATCGACGATATAGAGCCGCGTGTTTTGGATCGGTTTTCCGATCGGCGTATTTCTGCTTGTGATTTCTTTATCACCGCAGCTGTAGTAAGCGGCATAAATGGATGTTTCCGTCGGGCCGTATATATTTTCAATTCTGGCATGCTTGAAGATGGAAACCGACTTTTTGACCAAGTCTTTCGGAAACGCCTCTCCGGCCACCATTACATATTTCAAAGGACCGCCTTCTGTAAATGCCGTATGCCGCTTTACCGTTTCTAAAAATACATTAAACACGGCAGGGGCAAAATTCAGATGCGTCACCTGGTGAGTCTGGATATATTCCATGCAAAGCTGCGGATTTTTTTCTGCACCGGGCGGCAAAATGACAAGCCGTCCGTTTCCGATAAACCAGCCGAATAATTCTGAAATTGAAACGTCAAACACATAATTCGTTTTTAACAAATAGGCATCCTCATGCGCGACCGGATACTCCGCTTCTAAAAACTGCAGTGTGTTCATGATGGCTCTGTGCTCAACCATGACGCCTTTCGGTTTTCCCGTGCTTCCGGACGTATAAAGAATATAAGCGAGATGATGCGGTTTTGAACGCGGCATCAGTTTCGCTCCGCTGACAGGACGTCCGCTGTTTTCAATCTCCACCGTGCTCACGCCGCCGATGGTTAACCGCTCAATCACGCCGCGTGTTTTCGCTTGCGTTAATACGATTGAAACGCCGCTGTCAGTCAACACGTGTGCCATCCGTTCGTTTGGAAAAGCCGGGTCAAGCGGGACATACGCACCTCCCGCTTTTAAAATGGCGAGGATGCCGATGACCATCTCAAAAGAACGCTCCGTACAGATACCGACCGGGCATTCCGGTGTGACGCCCATTTCTTGCAGATGCACAGCGAGCGCCGTGCTTCGTTCATCTAATTCGCGATATGTAAGGCTTGTCTCACCGAATGTGACGGCTGCTCTGTCAGGGTATCGCCCGGCTTTTTCTGCAAACACGTCATGAATGCAGCGGTTATTCGGCAGATGAGATGGACGGCTTTCGTCTCGTTTTTGATTGAGCAGGCCGGAGCAGGCATCAAACGCGATCTCCGGATCAGAAAGCACCTTTTCTGCCAGTTTCATATAATGCTCCGCCATCTGTTCGATGAAAGAAGGGCTGTAGACATCCGGGTTGTACAGAAATTGCAGGACGGTTCCCGTTTCTTTTTTATAGACTTCAAGCGCAAGCTCAAATTCGCCTTCCTGATGAATGTCTTCTATCATTTCAATGCCGAGTGATTGATATCGTTCCGAAAGCTTTTCCGCTCCTTCTGTCTGGAAGAAGTTTTGATAGAAAAACGCGGTTTGAAAAACAGGCGAAACCGCAGGCGAGCGGTCCGTCTTCAATTCTTTGACAAGCGCCGGAAACGGATACGCGGCATGGTCCAGCCCTTCTGCAAGGGTCAGCTGGAGCTCCTTCAAAAACGCGCTAAAGGATTTGGCGCCCGTCTCCCTGCTTCTGACCGCGATCATATTAATAAAGTAGCCGATGACAGATTCAAATTGAGCCTCAGAACGCCCCATCGTCGGCATGCCGACGATGACATCTTCCTGATTCGTATATTGATAGAGCAAGCCTTTGAAAATAGCGAGATACACAACGGATTCATTGACATTATGTTTTCGGGCGCAAACTTTAATCTGCCGGTTCAGTTCATCAGGAAGCAAGCGCTGATACGCCTGCCCCCTGCACGTTTGAACCGATGATCGCGGGTAATCCGCCGGAAGCTCAAGCACCGGAAGCGGTCCGTCAAGCTGCTTTTTCCAATAAGAGAGATGCATTTTTCCCTTTTCGCTTTCCAGCAGCTCCTTTTCCCATTTCACAAAGTCGTGATAATCTGCGGCCTGCTGAAGCATTTCCGGTTCTTTGCCTTCGCTTGCTTTTACATAAGCATCCAGCAGCGCCGACATAAACGTCATAAGGGAGACGCCGTCAAAGATGATATGGTGAATGGTGATTAACACAATCGGCTTCGCCTGACGAAACACTTGAACGCGCAAAAGCGGACCTGTTTCAAGCGCGAACGGTTCTTTTGCTTTTTCTTTAATAAACGTAAGAGCGTCACGCCCGCTTAATTCGGAAAGATCTATTTCTTCAATCGGAAAATGCAATCCCGTATCTTCTGTCTGATACGGAAGGCCGTTGTCTTCTTTTATCACACTCGTCAAAATGGGGTGCTGGCGCTGCACGGAAAAAAGGGCCGTTTTGAATGTCTCGATATCCAGCTTTTGAAAACGAAAGCATAACGGAATGTTGTATGCGCTCATCTCCGGAAACATTTTCTGAAGCATCCACAAACCTTTCTGGCCTTCGGAAAGCGGACGTTTTGCAGTCGTCCGCTTGAAAGCCTGAAGCTTTTGTTCTACCTCAGCGATGGTGAGCGTTCCTGATCTGTAGGCATCGAGAAGTTCTTTATGATTCATAGGTCTTACTCCCTTCTATGATGTCTTGCACTCTTTTAAAATCCAATGTCCCCTCAGAGACCCGTTTCATCATGGCGATGATCTCCTGATCCGTATACTCCTTGCTTTCCGGAGCGGCGTCTTCTGTTTTGGTTTCTTCCGCCCTGTAAAACGTTTCGATCGTTTCTTTGTGTTCTGTCAGGTAGTAGTTCATAACGTCCCCGAGCGTGGCATAGCTGTAAAATAACGCCGGAGTGACTTCAATGCCGTAATGGCTCGACAATAGAGCGGCAAATTTGGCTAAATAGATGGAATCAAATCCGAATTCCGCCCAGTTTTTATGCAGGACGAGCTTATCTTTGGATATTTTCAGCAGACTGTGTATCAGCTCTTTCAAATCCGCTTCGAGCCGTTTTTCCGTGCTTTCTTCCGGGATGCGGCTGCTCACGGTTTCCAAAAGAACTTCCGTTTTTGATGAATCGTCCCGCCGGATGCCTAAAAATCGCTCGGCACGGCTTCTTTTGCCGGCAATGACAAGGCACTGTGTGTTGTCTTGAGAAATGATGCGCTCAAACAGTTCAATGCCTTCATCTGTTTCTAACAGGCGCTGGCCGCTTGATTTCAGGTACATGCCCGTCGTCTCTTCACCGCCGATGGCCATTCCGCCGTTTTTCCAGACCGGCCAGTTTATGACAAAAGCGTTTCCGCTTTCTGATTGTTCATTTTTATAATGGGCATACGCCATTTGGAACCGGTTCGCCACTGCGTAATCACAGCAGCCGAAATCCCCTAAAACAGCCGATGTGGATGAAAAGTAGCAGATGAAGTCCAAGGTTTCGTTTTTCAGCCACTCGTCAAGAAGCAGGCTTCCGTTTATTTTCGGTTCAAGCGTATTGCGGAAGTTCCCGATTTCATTTTCAAAGACGGATGTTCTGCTTTCGATGCCAGCCGCATGAATGACGCCGTGAATGGCTCCGAATCGTTCTTTCGCGCGTTTGATGCAGTCGCCCATCCCGATCGGATCACAAACATCGGCTTCGGCGTAAAGAACACCCGCGCCGAGATTTTCCAGCTCTTTCATTTTTTCTTTCTTCTCTTCATTGATCGGCGACCGCCCCGTGAGAATGACATTTGCCTGATAATTCCGGGCGAGGCGGCGGGCAAATAAGTAGCCGAGCCCTCCTAATCCGCCCGTAATGAGATATGTGCCCCCGGTTCTGATCCTGCTGTTTTCTTTTGTCAATCCAGTCGGTTCAGTGTGATAGACATATCGTTTCCCTTGTTCCAAGAAAACGGTGTGGTCTGTTTCAGCTTTCAGCTCGTCCCAAATGGTTCCCATCCAGTCTGTCATGGCTGCGCCGGCTTTTCTGAAGAGGCCGGTAATGTCCGTTTTCGGGAGAACCATGCCGAGCGAACGCTCAAAGCCGATCCATGATTCCAAGTAGCATTTTTCCAGACCGGATGCATATTCACCCGCCAGTAACAGTCTTTCCGGCTGCAGACCGGTCTCAGCCATAGCCTTGAGAATATAGACGATACATGAAAAATCTTCGATGCAGCTTTTATCTTCAAGCGCCCATAAATACAAAATGGCAGATGCTTCACCGTACTCTTTTTGAATGTCCGCAAAAGCGTCTACATATGATTGCGGATCTTCCCGCACCACTTGGCAGCGGCCGGCTGTTAAGCCCTCGTACCGGTTTCCCTGAGCGATAAAAATAACGTCAGCTTCACTGTCATACGATTTGATCACAGAGACGGCTTCCTGCTGCTTCTTCTGATCCGTTAAGAAAGAAATCACCGTTTTGATTTTCTTTTCTCCGGCAGCAGGCAGAGCCTGTTCTTTAAGGACTTCTCTAAAAGCCATCACTTCAAACTGCTCGGCCGGATCACTTTCATCAGCCGGCGCCTTAACGGGCGCTGTTTTACTTTGTACAGGCGGCTGATGCCAAAAGCGTTCTTTCGCAAACGGATAAGCAGGCAGGCTGATGCGAACCGGAGGACGGTCTCCGTATAATTTCGCCCAATCGATGTCCAATCCTTTTACCCAAAGCTCAAGCAGCTTAGAATATTTCCGTTTGCTGATCCAAGCGTCTATGATGGTTTCCATGTCATCATCGGCCGCAAATACGGCAAGCATCCGTTTGTTTTCTTCCGTGCTGTCGCGGTGCAGTCCGGCGCTGTCTTGTCCGGCGATAAATCCATTCAGTTTTTCTTCAAGTTCAGGCAGTGAATGAACAATAAAGCCCAGGCGCTCTTCCATCGGCACACGGCCCGTCTGGAGAGTATAGGCTATGCTCATAAGGTCACAGCCGCTGTATCTTTTTTCACGGACGGCGTCTCTAAGCTGTTTTGCTTTTTCGGTGAGCCGTTCGCTGTTTTTCGCAGACAGAACGATGATGGCAGGCTGATCTGCCGGCGTCTCATCAGGTTCTTTGTCTGCCATATATTCTTCTATGACGAGGTGGGCGTTTGCTCCCCCCGCGCCGAAGCTGCTTAACCCGGCCCTTCTCGGAAGCTCTTTTCCGCCGATGACGGGACGCTTCCACTCACCGAGCTCCTGTTGAACGGCAAACGGCGTATACGCGAACTCAATATTCGGATTCAGCTCTTTCGCGTGCAGGGACGGCGCAATTTGGCGGTCTTTCAGCTGGAATAATATTTTTGTCAGACCCGCAATGCCTGCGGCGCTTTCACAATGGCCGATATTTGATTTCGCAGAGCCGATGGCGCAAAACTGTTTGTCTGTTGTATCCTCTTCAAATGCTTTCGTTAATCCGGCGATTTCAATCGGATCGCCTAATGCGGTCCCCGTGCCGTGGGCTTCAATATAACTGACGGTGCGCGCCGGGACGTTTGCCCTTTCGAAAGCTTCTTTTATTAAGGCGGCCTGCGCATTCGGATTCGGAACGGTGTAGCCGTTCGTTTTGCCCCCGCTGTTAATGGCGCTTCCTTTAATTACACCGTAAATGTGATCGTTGTCGGCGATCGCTTGCTCCAGCGGCTTTAATACGACCGCGCCAACCCCTTCTCCGTCGACAAAACCGTCCGCGCGGTCTCCGAACGATTTGCACGTGTCGCTTGCAGAAAGCATGTTCATGACTGACAGATTCATATAATGGACCGGGTCGGTTACAAGGTTTACGCCGCCGGCAATCGCGCATTCGCTTGAACCGCTGTATAGGCTCTCAAGCGCCAGATGAATGGCCGTCAAGGAAGAAGAGCAGGCTGTATCAACGGCAATGCTCGGCCCTTGGAAATCAAAAAGGTAAGATACTCTATTGGCAATGGACCAGTAGCCGTAGCCTGTCGGGTAGTTTTTGTTCATGGCTCCGGCAAAAACGCCGATTTTTCTGCTTTGGCACAGGTTGTCAGGCGTATAGCCGGCATCCTCGATACTCGCATACGCCGTTTCTAAAAATAATCGCTCCTGCGGGTCCATTCGCTCCGCTTCCAAAGGAGAAATCTGAAAGAACAGCGGGTCGAACTTGTCCATATCCTCAATGAAGCCGCCCCATTTCGTATAAATAGAGCCTTCTTTCCCTTTTTCTTCATCGTAGTAATCCTGCCAGTTCCAGCGCTCCCGCGGGATTTCTTCTATGCAGTTTTTTCCTTTTTTAATGTTTGCCCAAAGCTCAGCCGCGGTTTTGGCCTGCGGGTAGCGGCCGGATACGCCGATAATCGCCACGTCGCGAACTGAACTTTGCCGGACGGTCTCTTTGGCTGTCTGTTTTTCTTTCCGCCGCCAGTCAGTGCGAAGCGGCTTAGCCGGCTGTACAGCCTGCGGTTTTGATGCCGCCGGTTCTTCCTGAACAGGCGTTTGTCCCGTCAGTTTGATCATCTCGTCTTTTTTCGTTTTGATTAAGTGGCCGACGAGAGCCTCAATCGTCTGGTATTCAAAAAATAAGGTACTGCTGACTTGGTCTAACACATTTCGTAACGCATTTGTCAGCTGTACGACGACGATAGAATCAATTCCGTATTTTTCAAGCGGCGCTTTCGGATCAATTTGAGCCGGCGGAATTTTTAACGTTTCTCCGATTAACGTTTTCAAGTACTCGGTGCTTTTTTCTGTTAAGGCTGTGCTTTTTTCGGCCGTTGTTCGCGGTTGAAGTTCGGGCGCTTTTGGCGGTGCGGTCCGTTTTCCGGCCTCAGCTTTAAGCGTTTTTTGGCGCACAATGCCATTGCTTTTTGCCGCTATAATCTGATGGCTTAATTCATGTGCCGCTTCTGCCGGGAAGAAGACAGAATGCCAGCCTTCACTTTCTAACACGCGCTTCCAGCTTTCCGGATACAAGCCCGGGCATCCCGGAATTCGAAGGCCGGAATCTTCATGCAGCCACCAGCCTTCAAGCAGACCGAAAGTAATATGCGGGAACAGGCTGTTGCCCGCCATCTCATTTAAGAGCAGCAAACCGTTGTCTTTTAAAACGGCTTTGGCGTTTCTCAGCGTCTGTCGTATGTCTTTTGTCGCGTGGAGCACATTGGCGGCAACGGCGATGTCGTATGCGCCCGGCTCTATGTCCTGACCGGAAAGCGGTTCTTCTGCATTAAAAAGTTTATAAGTCAGATAAGGATTCTGTTTGCCGTATTCTGTCTCCGCATGCACGAGAAAAGCTTTCGATACATCGGTGTAACAGTACTCTTTGATATGGTTTTGATACGGCTTAAGCTTTTCAAATATGCCTGCGCTTGTGCCGCCAGTGCCCGCTCCGATTTCCAGGATGCGGATCTCGGCTTTTGGATTTTTACTGATGTTTTCTTTCACATAGGCCGTTAAAGTATCTGACAGGGCGCCGTTGAAGTAATCCGCAACTTGGTTGTGTTTATAAATTCCTTCAACGAGTTCCATTGAAGAGTGCGGGAACATGATGTCTGTCGCCGGCACGTTTTTGCGAAGAATGTCCGGCAGTGCTTTAAGCATCGTCTCGGCCAAAACAGTCATCGCTTTTGTATCGGCATGATTGAGCCATTCCGCCTTTTCCTGCTCCCACTTCCGCCATAACGAGGCGGTTGTGTTTTCAGCGCGGGCTGACAGTGTAAATGAATCGGCATCCCCTTCCAGATAGCCGTGTTCCAGCAGAAAGGCGATCGTTTGATTGAGCCATTTTTTAAAATAGCCGTGTTCAGGCTTATACGCTTTAAGGCTTTGCGGCGTCAGCAAGTCCGCCTCTTTTAGCTGGGCGATCAATAGCTGATACAGAAAACCATCAAGCTCCTGATGCCCGGTCTCTCTTACAAGACGTGCGCCCGGCGGAGCAACCTTCAGCTGTTGTCCGGATACAAGCGGCTGAGGCGGATAAACAGACATCTTTTCTCGTTCATTCATACCCTCTACTGCGACAGGTTTTGTCGTATGAATGAAAGCAGCCTGCTCAACCCGAAGCGTCATAAGGGTTTCAAGCGCCTCCATCGCTGCGTCCGGTTCGATCAATCCCAATCCGATCTGATCCATCAGCTGAATAAAATTGCCGTCTTCAGCCGCCTCGCTGCTGCCCCAGTAGCCCCAATTCATGACTTTGACCGGGCAGTTCCATTTCTGAGCAAGTTCCTTCGCAAATGCGTCACTGAAGGCGCACCCTGCGGCATAATGGCTTTGTTTCACATTATGGATAAATGCCACAAGCGAGGAGAAGAAGAGCGCAAAGTCAAGCGGCTCCCGTCCAAATACCTCCGCCATGGACACACTTACATCGGCTTTTGCCCGCAGCACCGATTTGAACTCTTCCGTCTCCATATTATTTAAGCTTTGCTCAGACAGATCCATTGCCGAGTGGATGACACCGTTAATTTTTGTGTGACGCTCTTTTATGAGCCGATAAGCCCGCTCTAAGGAAGCCCTGTCAGCGGCATCGGCGGAAACATATTCAGGCGCCGGGCCGAATGCGCTGAGCCGGTCGAGTTTCGCCTGTATCGAATCATTCAGCGTGCTTCTTCCGATCCAAATGACGCGCGCTTTGTAGCGGCGGATCATATATTCACTCCATGCCTCACCGAGATACCCGGCGCCTCCGATCACGGCATAAACCCCGCCTGTTTGGTACAGGGTGCCGTTTTTCGGCATATTGTCAAGCGGTATCAGCTGCCGCTCATACAGCTCTTCATTGCGGTATGCCCAAACTCTTCCGTTTTTCCCGGCAGAAAGAGAAAGCGCCTCGCCGATCGGCCAGATGCCGTCCGTCTCTGTGTCAATCATGCGGATATTCCAATGCGGATATTCTTTCGCCATTGTCCCGGCAAGTCCGCTGACCGCTGCTTGTGACGGATCAGCGCTGTCCTGATCTGAAAACGGCTGGGCATTTGCTGTGACGAAGCACCAGTCCAAATGTTTCTCTCCGTATCCTAAGGCAAGCAAAGCTTTCATCAGCTTGAACACATGAAAAACGTTGCGCTCCTGTTCCTTAAGGATGTCAGCACTCTCAGCCTGCGGCGCGAGCCAAATGATTTGCTCCAGTTCTTTTTGTCCTTCAAGCAAGTGCGTAAGAGATGTGATATCATCCGTGCTTCTGATTGGATAGTAAGAAGCATTCGGCAGATGCTCTTTGATGCGCGCATGGCTTCTGTCAGTTCCTCCGAAAACAGCAGTCTGCTTATCCGCCGTTATCGCTTTCCCGGTATTTATAAGTGCAGCGGGCTCCCATGCCGGAATCATCATCGTATGGCCGACAGGAGCCTCTGGGGTTTTACCGACTGCTGTTTGGCTTGGTTCAAGCGCCCGGACGGATGCGCCTTTCATTCGAACATAAACCGTACCGGCATCATCGCACATATCAATATCAAATTTTCTTACGTTGTCATCTGCTTTGCTGCCTTCTGTGTACCGGATATATGACCAGATCTGTTCAGGACACGGCCCGAACACTTCCACTTCCTGCATCGCAAACGGCAAAGAAAGCTCGTGACTGTCTGCATCGTCATGAATCGAGCGGACAAGCAGACCGACGGAGGCGTGAAAAGCGGCGTCCATTATACTCGGGTGAAGCGTATACAGCTCTTTATCGTCTTGAACGGAAGCCGGGAGTGAAATACGGGCCAGTAACCGGTCTTCCCCGATCAGCAATTGCTGTACGCCCCTGTATGCCTCTCCGTAATCCAGGCCGATCTTTTCAAAAGCACTGTAACATTCTTCCTCCGTCACGATCCCTAAATCGCAGGAAGCCTTGACAGACTCAATATCTAACTGAGCACTGCCCTGTGCAGTAATGACCGCTTCACCTTGGCTGTGAATAACCGGATCTTCGCCGTTTACTTCTGCCTCACTGTATATTTCATAGGTAATCTCACCGTTATCTTCTGGATAAAGGGCAATATGTATTTCCTTCGGTTTGTTTTCAATCATGACCGGCCGGACCCAAACGACCTGTCTGAGTGTGACGCTATGGCCTTTGTCCGTCACAGCCGCGGCCTTTTTCACCGCCTCTGCGGCCATTTCTAAATAGGCGACACCGGGCAGAATTTTTTGACCGTTGACGACATGGTCAGACAGGAAAAATTCATCTCCCGTAAAAAGAGAAGTAAAACGCTGCTGTGAAAAATCTGACGTATTTTCTTGTAAAAGCGGATGCAGCACAGTGCCTGACAGGCTTTTCCCGTGTTTTTTCTGCTGCGGAATCCAATAGCGCTCTTTTGCAAACGGATATGTCGGAACGCTTGTTTTACGCGGTTTATCCGCATCGTACAGCTTATTCCAATCTACTGTTTTCCCTTCTGCCCATAAACCTGCAAGCTGTATCGGATCATCTGTTTCAGGAGCAGGTTCGCTCAGTTCCGGCATCTCGGCTTGTCCGCGCCAAAATCCGGGGATGTTTTCATTTCCTTTTACGAAATCATTCAGCTTTTGCTTCAATTCGCTGGTGTCATTTGCAAGGAAGACAGCTCTCTCCTCCATTGCTTCGCGTCCTGTCTGAAGCGTGTAAGCCAGTTCAGACAGCACCGTCTTTTCGGAAAGCGACCCGGCTATTTTTTCCGCATAGGCCAGAAGCCTGTCTTTATTTCTTGCGGACAGCGGGATGATTTTGGCTGCATCGTTCTCAGGTGCAGGCGCTTTGTGTTCCGGCTGAATGTATTCTTCTAAAATGATATGGGCATTCGAACCTGATGCCCCGAAGGAACTGAGCCCGGCCCGGCGCGGATAATACGTGACTTTTCCGTTTTCTTCCGCTGCCGGCTGCTTCCAAAGAGCAGTCTGCTGCTGTACGTAAAAAGGAGACTTCTCCAATTTCACGTATGGATTTAATTCCGCTGAATGCAGAGATTTGACAAGCGTTTTGTGATGAAGCTGCAGCGCCGCCTTTGTTAATCCGCTGATGCCCGCCGCCGATTCTGCATGGCCGATATTTGATTTGACTGAACCGATGGAACAAAATTGCTGATCCTGCGTCCCTTCGCTGAACGCTTTTGACAGACCTTCAATTTCAATCGGGTCACCTAACGAAGTGCCCGTTCCATGAGCTTCCACATAACTGACGGTCCGCGGGCTGATCCCTGCTTTTTTCAGACATGTCTTAATGACTTCTGCCTGTGCAGCAGGGCTCGGGACGGTAATCCCGCTTACTTTCCCGACGTGATTAACGGCGCTTCCTTTAATGACCGCGTAAATCCGGTCGCCGTCCTGTTCGGCTTTTTCCAGCGGCTTGAGTAATACCGCACCGACTCCTTCTCCGGAAACATAGCCGTCACCGCCCTCGCCGAACGTGCGGCAGCGGCCGTCGCTTGAGTGCATGCCGACGCTTCCGTAGCTCAGATATTTCGCCGGGTGGAGCGACAAGTTCACCCCTCCCGCAAGCGCGGCTTCACATTCGCCGCGGCGGATGCTTTCAATCGCCAGATGAACGGCGGTCAATGATGAGGAACAAACGGTATCGACCGCGATGCTCGGCCCGTGGAAGTCACAATAATAGGACACTCTGTTGGCGATCTGCGCATAATTCAGCGAAACCGGAAAAGGATCCGTTTCCGATAATTGTTCTGCGCCGATTAAGGAATAATCTTTATGCATCACTCCTGCAAAAACGCCGATCGGATGCTGTTTCGCCCCTTTATTTCCAAGCGTTTCAGGCGTATACCCCGCGTCTTCAATCGTTTCCCAGCAGGTTTCTAAAAACAGGCGTTCCTGCGGGTCCATCATTTCCGCCTCACGCGGTGAGATTCTGAAAAACTGCGGATCGAAGCAGTCGGCATCGTCGATGAAACCGCCCCATTTTGATACGGTCTTTCCAGATGGGGACGTTACGTTTTTATATGTTTTCCAATCCCAGCGGGACTTCGGAACTTCAGTGATGCAATCCGTGCCCGCCTTTAGGTTTTCCCAAAACTCCGCCACATTTTTCGCTTTCGGATAGCGGCCGGCCATTCCGATAATCGCAATGTCACCGGTGTTTTCATGATGTTCTGGCACGCCCGGTGATTCGGCTGCACGTTCCGCATATTCAAATGAAACGGTCTTTTTCAGATAGGCTGCCAGTTCTTTTATATTCGTATATTCAAAGAGAAGAGTGGGCGCGAGTTCCGCACCCGCCTTTTTACTGATATCCTGCACAACCTCAAGCAAAGAAGATGAATCCAGCCCGAGCTCGTAGTAGCCGGCAAGAACGTCCAGCGTCTCCCAAGGCTGACCAAGCTTATCAGCCAAAAGCTTCTTCAAAAACAGAATGATGTCTTTTTCATCTGCGCTTTCCGGCTCTTTTGCATCCTGTTTATTCTGTCCTGCTGCGTACCCGTTTTCTTCGAGCCGAACCGCTTTTCCCGTCATGTTTTTAAGCTCAGCCACCTTCTGTCCGGAACGGCTGAAGTACTCGATTGTCATCGTTGTAAGTTCTTTTTCCTGACGGACGCCGGAAGCGGCAATACGCGCCGTGCACTCTGATTGAAGCCTGCCGGCGGCTTTGAACGATTCATAATATAAAGGCAGGTGAAGCCGGTTTGTTTCAGAAAGCAAACCGCTCGCCCCGATGCCGCTCGCATCCAAAAGGGCGGGATGGAATAAAAAGAAATCCTTTCCTTCTTCGCAAGAAAGCTCAGCCAGCATGCCGTCTTCTGTTTCGTACAATCGTCCGCTCGATTTCATCATCCCGGAATGGACCAGGTCATGACCCAGGCAGCGGTTATACATGTCATCAAGATCCAGAGATCGGACTGACTGCTTCAGCTCGCCGAAATTAATGGTTTCGTCAAATGTGACTGCGTCTCTTTTTACCATTTCAGCCGTCGCATATTGTATATTGTCTGACAGCTCGTCATCTTGCTGTTTCTGTCCGGAAAGGGAGATGAGCCACTTTCCATCTCCGCTTTCAGAACATTGAATGGTCAGAATGATTGCAGCCGTTTCACTGACGGTTAAAGGCTGATAAATCGTGACATGCTTCAGTTCGAGCTCATTGTATAAATAACCGTGCTCCTGAAAAACCTGATAAATCAAATCGATATAACTAAGACCGGGCAATACCGCTTCACCAAAGACCGTATGGCCCTTCATGATAGGATGATCCAGTGAAATATTGATTTTTTCCGATATCATTTCTTCCCACTCCTCTCTATTTAAATGCTTTCCAGAACATTTTCTTGGCAGGAAGCTCTTGTTTCTTCACCGGTGCATCAGGTTCTTTTACGAGACCCTTACGTCTTAATGACGGTGCAGGCAGCGGCTTTCTTTTCAGTCGGGTATCTTTTTCTTCCCAAGCTTCCAGAATGACGTGGGCGTTCGTTCCGCCGTCGGCAAAGCAGTTGATGGCCGCAGACGGTCTGGCTGCATCCCATTCGCCGGCTGTTTTATCAAAATACAAATCGGTCTTTGTTATATCAAAATGCGGCATCGGTTCATCCCCTGAGAGAAACGGAACCGTTTGCCTGTGTTTCAGCATTAATACGACTTTAATGAAGCTTGCGATGCCTTCTGCGCAAAGCGGATGCCCGATGTTCGGCTTGATTGACCCGATGCCGAGCGGAACATGCTGACCTGAGCGGTATACAGATTGAATCGCCTTCAGCTCAAGTAAATCAGTCACAGCGGAACCCGATCCGTTTGCTTCGATATAAGTGATATCCTCCGGCTTTTTGCCGCTTTTTAAAAGCGCGCTTTTCATAACGTCTTTTTGCGCCTGAACATTAGGGGCTGACGGTCCTGCCGTTCTGCCGTCATTATTCATGGCGGCGGCCTTAATGACTGCGTGTATCGTGTCGCCGTCTTTTTGCGCCTGGCTTACCGTTTTTAACAGCACCATGCCCACGCCTTCTCCGAGGACAACGCCGCCTGAACGCTTATCAAATACATGAAATGCCGGTTTTTCGTTTAACAGCCCGCGCTCTTGGAACATTCGGTGCGCCGCATCCGTGTTCAGCATACTGACACCGCCGACTACCGCTATTTTGATATCGCCGCTTCTCAGTGCCTGTACGGCCATATTCATTCCTGTCAAAGCCGATGAACAAGCCGTATCAAGCACGATGCTCGGCCCCCGCAGGTCAAAAAATTGCGAAACGTTTGCAGCTAAATAGTTCTGCCCGCCCGCAACGATCGGATTGCGGGTATTCGCAAGAATTTCAGGATCAGGCTGATGCTGGCTGCGGCCTCCGATATACACACCGGCTTCTATGCCCTTGATTTCTTCACGGGTATAGCCGGCATGACACCAAAGCCTTACGCTTTCTTCCAGCACCGCCAATGCCTGAGGATCCATCGCTTTCGCGTCGTTTTCCGGTATGAAAAAGAAATCGGAATCAAAGTGATCCATATGTTCAATCAAGCCCGCAACATACTGATTTTCGTAACCGAATCGTTCGGCCGGCACGGAGCCGATCGCGGACCTGCCGTTTCTCAGCAAATCCCAATATTGTTCTAACGATTCCGCTCCCGGAAAGCGGCAGCTCATTCCAACGACGGCAATGTCTTCATTTTCGGCATATCGGTTTTGTTCAGCTTGAACGGTTTGCACATTGGCGGGAACCGCGGTTTCTGTGACAGATTCCTTCCTTGTGAGCAGCGGCTGACTGTTGGATACAAGCCATTCGGCAAACGCGTCAATCGTCGGATGTTCATATAAAACAGACGGATCTAAGTCCTTTTTGAGCGCTTGATTCATTTGCTGTAAAAGCTGCGCTAAAATGATCGAATCAACCCCGTAATCCTGAAACGGTTCGTCTGTTTCCAGTTCATCCGGAGCGATTTTCAGCTCATCAGAAAACAGTTTTACAAGCCATGCCTTCGTATCAAAAAGAAGGTCTGAGTCTGATTGTTTTTCCTCGATTTGACCGTTTATTTCTGCTTCAGCCTCTTTTTGTTTTTTCTTTTGACTGAGCAGCCTGTCAGGATGCCATCCGCTTCGATCAACGATGGCCGGCAGAACGGCCGGGCGGATGTTTTCAGACAAAATGCGGTCCAGCAAGTCAATCCCTTCCGCATTCGTCAGTCCTAAAAGTCCGGTCTGCTTCAGGCTTTCTGTGCGGACTTCACCCAATCCGGTTTCCTTCCAATTCGGCCATTGAATGCTGACCATCGGATATTGATGCTGATGAGCAGCCGCGAAATAATCCATGTACGCATTTGCCATCGCATAATCCGACTGCCCTGCGGCAAGCGCCGGTATGACAGCAGATACGGAAGAAAATAAGACGAAGAATCGCAAAGGATCATTTGTAAAAAGGCTGCTTAAGGTTTGAAGCCCGGCGACTTTCGGTTCCAGCACTTCTTGTATGTCGTCAGCAGTCTTTCTGATAAACGCCGGATTTACTGAATTAACCGAGCCTGCACAGTGAATGACCCCGCCGATCGGTCCCATCGTGCGCCGGATCGTTTCAATTTCCGCAGCCGCCGCATCACGGTCAGACAATTTCAGACTGATGACCGCTACTTGCACACCTTTTGCTTCTAGCGCTTCAATCGCCCGTATTTTCTCTTTCAGCCGTGTATTCACAGCTGACCGTTCATGGCGGGGAGGAATCGGCTCCCTGCCTGTCAGCACCACTTTTTTCACGCCGTGTTTTTCTGTGAAATGGCGTGCGCATAAAAGACCGAGCCCTCTCGTCCCTCCGGTAATGAAAAGCACATGATCTTCCGGGAACGGTGCGGGCTGTTGTTCTGATCGCTCCCATTTTGGAATCTCCCTGAATGCAGCGCGGTATCTCTGTTCGTTTCGGAGGCAGACTTCCGGTTCTGTGCTGTCCGCTGAAAATTCATCCGCAATCTGTTTGGCAAGTGTCTGCTGATTTGTATCGGTGTCGGCATCCATGTGTCTTGATGTCACGTTTTGATACTCACTTTGCAGCATTCTGTACAGGCCGCTTTTTGCCGCTCCTGCGAGATGAATCGTTTTCTGCTGAAACGGCTCCAAGCCTTTTGTTACATACAGCAGCGTCAGCGGCCGCGCTTGACGGCGGCTTGTATCAATCAGAGTCTGGAGCCGGCTGATCCCTTCCAGTGAAAGGTCTTCGTCTCCGCATCCCGTCAGATCGATTGCGCCATCTATGCGATTCCAATCGCTAGCTGCAGTGTCAGCCGAATCGACCGGGAGAATGAACGAGTCATCGAAATGCTTTGCAGTCTCTTCGGCAAGTCCCCTTGTCCTTGCATCAGCCAGAATCATGACCTTCTGAACGCTTTTTTCATCGGCAGACTTGATCTTACACGGAACCCACTGCTTTTCTAAAAGCACAGCTTCGCGCCGGTCTTCCGTTTCCTCCGATGCGGATTTCACTTGAGGCAGCCAGTACGGCTCCTTGGCAAACGGGTAAGCCGGCAGACTGATTCTGCGTGGTTTTTCGTCTTGATAAAGCCTGTTCCAGTCCACGTGAAGCCCTTTTGCCCACAATTCCGCTATATTGCCGTATTTTTTCTTATCGAACCATGACCTGACAAGCTGCTTCAGATCATCGTCCGTTTCAAATGCTTTGATTTCTTTTTTTGCCGTTTTGATGTGGGCTTCATATATCCCTTCACCCGTATTGCCGTATACAAAATCGGTTAAACGGCTGATCAGCTCTTCTCTCGAACCAGCTGTAACCGCAAGACGGCAGTCCATTGCGTCACGCCCGGTTTGAAGCGTGTACGCCATATCTGAAAGATGGATATCCTGATTGGCTTTTGCAAAATCGATCATCGACTCGGCATAGGCTTTTAGCTGCGGCGCTTTTTTCGCCGACAGTACAAAAATGTTTGTCTCATCAGGCTTTCGGCTGCCCCGGTCTTTCGGCTGGTACTCTTCAATGACGAGATGAGCGTTTGTGCCGCTGTAGCCGAATGAGCTGACACAGGCCCGCCGCGGTGCTCCGCCTGTTTCCCAAGGTTTGAGTTCGGTATTGACAAATAAAGGCGAGTCATCGAAATCAAAATGTTCATTCGGCGTGCTGAAATGAAGACTCGGCACAAGCTTTTGATGCTTCATCGACAGCAGGACTTTCTGCACGCTTGCTACGCCTGCCGCCGCCGACGTATGTCCGATATTCGATTTAACCGAACCGATGGCGCAAAATTGTTTTCGGTCCGTTTTTTCCTTAAATACAGAAGATAAAGCTTCTAATTCAATCGGATCCCCCTGCTTTGTGCCGGTGCCGTGCATTTCCGCATAGGTGATGCTCTCAGGGTGGATGTTGTGCGTTTCATACACTTGGCGCTCTAAATCCATTTGGCTTTTCGCGCTCGGCGCGGTAATACCGTTTGTTTTTCCGTCCTGGTTAATTCCGGATCCGATAATGACTCCGTAAATATGGTCTTGATCGGCTTCCGCATCTTTCAGCCTTTTCAGAACGAGCGCCCCCGCGCCTTCGCCAGGCACAAATCCGTTTGCGCTGTTATCAAATGCTTTGCATTGGCCGTCAGGAGACAGCATTCCGGCTTCACACATGCTGATGTATGATTCAGGCGTTATATACAAGGTGACGCCGCCGACAAGCGCCATGTCAATTTCATGATTCAACAGCGCCTGACGCGCCAAATGAGTCCCGACAAGAGACGATGAGCATGCCGTATCGATCGGAATCGCCGGCCCTTTCAAGTTGAGATAATACGCCAGGCGGGCCGCCGCGATGCTGAAACTGTTGCCCGTTGCGCTTCCTCCTGTCTGATGTTTATTTAACATCATGCCGTATTCATTGTTCATAATCCCTAAATAAACGCCGCAATTTTTCCCGCTTAATTCTTTTGAGCTGTAGCCAGCATCTTCAAAGGCTTTAAAGCCTTCCTGTAAAAATATCCGGTGCTGCGGGTCCATAAGTTCCGCTTCAGACGGAGAAATATTAAAAAACAGCGGATCAAAATCTTCAATGCCGTCAAGCATACCGATTGATTTGCAGTATACTTTGCCCTTCTTGTTTAAGGCCGGATCATAGTATTGGTTTACATTCCAGCGGGAAAGCGGGATGTCGCGAATGGCGTTTTTCGCACGCACTAAATTGTCCCAATACGTCTTAAGATCCGGTGCGTCGGGGTATTTGCCCGACATGCCGACGATAGCTATCGCGTCCGCCATCTCGTCATTAGGCTCCTGTTTGGCCTGCACCGGTTCAAGTTCCTTTTGAACCGTTAATCTCTCCGGCTCGGCAGGTGTTTTCTCCTGCGGGGCGTCTTGCTGCGTAAGCGGCTTCGGACGTACGGGAACCGCCTGTTTTTTTCTACCGCGGACGGACGGCTGCGTGCGCAGAAAATCGGCAAATTGACGGATTGTCGGATAATCATACACTTTCGTTACGTTACAGTCCGTGCCGTACCGTTTATTGACGGCTTTTATCCATTCAAGCCCGGTAATCGAATCCATGCCCAGATCAATAAAGGCCTCATCAATATCTACTTCATGCCGCTCCATGTACAATACATCAGCAAGTGCTTTTGATAACTCGTCATGCACCGCTTCAATCTGTTCTTCCGGTTCGGCGGAAGCTGCCGTTTCAGACATCGCCTCGAGAATAGCCGCTTCTGCCTGTATCACCGGCTGCTTATGAGCGTTTAAAGGCTGCAGAAGTATGTTGGACGGTTTGTTCACGGCCTCCGTTTTCTTCGGTTCGGTTACTTCCTCAAGGATCGGTTCTGTCCCGAGCTCTTTTTGCAAGAAGACCGCAAACTGGCGGATTGTCGGATAATCATATACTTTCGTCACCGTAAGGGACGTGCCGTACGTTTTATTAACGGCCTTTATCCATTCAAGACCGGTGATTGAATCCATACCGATATCAATAAAAGTGTCGTCTGCGTCGATATCGCCAGGATCCATATATAAAACGTCCGCCAAACTTTCCGTTAATTCGGCACTTACTTTTTCAGCGGAAACCGCCGGACGGTCAGCGGACTGTGCCATTCTTTTTGGTCCCGCGCCGCTCAAAGGCTGCAATGTAATATTTGACGGTTTTTCTTTTGTAATCTCCTCGGAAAGAGGTGCTGCTTCAATGACCGGTTCCGGGACGGCCGCCGGTGCGATCGGTGCAGGCTTTGTTTCCACCGTTTTTTTGACAGCTGCATCAGCTGATGTGTCGATCCAATAACGGTCCGTTGCAAACGGGTAAGCCGGGAGACTGATTTTTTGCGGTCTGCCCATTTGATACAGCTTATCCCAATTCAGCGGAAGGCCCTTTACCCAAAGCTCTAATACCTTTGCGGCTTTGCCTTTTTCAAGCCATGCCTCAATGGTTTTTTCCATGTCCTCATCAGCCGCAAACAGCGCCATCGTGTCTTTATTCTGTTTGACTTGTCCGCGGTAGAGCTGATCAATTGAATCTTTGCCTCCCGTAAATCCGTCAAGCTTTTCTTCAAGCTCGCGCAAATTGCTGACAATCAGACCGAGACGCTCTTCCATCGCTTCACGGCCGGTTTGAAGCGTATAGGCGATCCGGCCCAGATCCGCTTCCCTGTAACGCCCGCTCCGCAGTGCATCAAGAAGGCGTTTCGCCCGTTCTTGAAGCCGTTTCTCATTTTTCGCGGAAAGAATGATCATCGATGGATGAGGTGCGGCAAAAGCCGTCTCCTTATCCACATCAGCGGTATATTCTTCGATGACGATGTGAGCGTTGACGCCGCCGGCTCCGAAAGAGGAAAGCCCCGCGGTTCTCGGCAGTTCCTTATCATTTATGACCGGTCTTTTCCACTCTTCAAGCGTCTGCTGCACTTTAAACGGCGTACTCGGAAAATCAATATTCGGGTTAAGCGTCCGGGAATGCAGTGACGGCGCAAGCTTCTTGTGTTTCATTTGCAGCAGCACCTTCGTCAGCCCCGCGATGCCTGCTGCGCTTTCACAGTGCCCGATATTGGATTTTGCTGAGCCGATGGCGCAAAACTGTTTATCCTGTGTTTGTTCTGAAAAGACTTTTGTCAGACCCGTGATTTCAATCGGATCGCCGAGTGAAGTTCCGGTGCCGTGGGCTTCGATGTAGCTGACCGCCCTCGGATCGGTTCCCGCGTCTTTTAACGCCTGTTTGATTACCGCAGCTTGGGCGTTCGGATTCGGGACGGAATACCCGTTTGTTTTTCCATCATGGTTCACGGCCGTTCCTTTGATCAAGCCGTAAATATGATCACCGTCCGCTTTCGCTTTAGAAAGCGGCTTGAGGAGTACGGCGCCCACTCCTTCACCGGGCACATAACCGTCTCCGCCTTCTCCGAAACTTTCACATCTGCCTTTGCTTGATAAAAATCTGTTCTGGCCGAGCATCAAATATTTATTCGGATGGATGGATACATTGACGCCCCCGGCAAATGCCGCCTCGCATTCCCCGTTCCGCAAGCTTTGACACGCCAGGTGAATGGCTGTTAAAGAAGAAGAGCACATCGTATCAAGAGCCATGCTCGGACCGTTAAAGCCGAATACATAGGAAGCCCGATTCGCGATGGATGACGGATTTCCGGTCAAAGCGAGCGATTTTCCGCGCGCCTGTTCTTCGGCTCCGTAAAGCTGGTATTCCTCATACATGACGCCGACGTAAACACCGACATTGGCGCCCTGCAGGTCACCCGATTTTCCGGTCAGCTTTTTGCGCGTATAACCGGCATCCTCCATTGTTTCGTAGACACATTGCAGAAATAACCGCTCCTGCGGGTCCATCAATTTTGCATCCCGGGGTGAAATAGAGAAGAATTGCGGATCAAATTTGTCCACGTCTTTCAAAAATCCTCCCCATTTTCCGTACGTCTTGCCTTCTTGATCTTTATCAGCGTCGTAATAAAGGCTGTGATCCCAGCGGCCGCTTGGAATTTCGGTTATGCAGTCAACGCCTTCACTTAAGTTCTTCCAAAATTCCTGGAGATTTTCGGCCTGCGGATATCGTCCTGATATACCGATAATCGCGATATCCTCACGCTCCGGCACTGGATTTTCCCGCGTGTCTGTGCGGACTTGCGCAAAGCCTTTTTTGCCTTCACTGCGATAGGATACAGGCTTTTCTTCTGTTTTCTCCTGCAGATCCGTTTTGGCTGCAGGGGGTTCTTCCGTTTTCATCCCGGTCGCTTCCAGCAGCGTGCCGCGGTGAGCTTTCATAAAATATTGCGCCAGCGATTCAATATTCTGGTACTCGAAAAACAATGTTTTTGATAATGAACCGAAGCTCTTTTCCAGCCGTCCCGTCAAATGCATAATCATAATCGAATCAATTCCGTAATCTTCCATAGGTGCCTTGGCGTCAATACTGCCGACAGGAAGTTTGGTTACTTCCGAAAGCACCTGTTTCAAGAAATGCTCCGTTTTTTCCGCAAGCATGTTTTCTCTGCCTGATGAAAAGCCTGCCGGTGCTTCTGGTTCGCTTTCCGTTTCTTCTTGATCTTCCGCTGATTTTTTCAGAAACGCCCGGATTTTTGCAGCGTAGCCTTCCGTCACCATGATCTGGGATGTCTTTGCTGCCCACCCGCGGTACAAAGCTTGAATGCCGTTTTCTGTTTTCATAGGGACCATGCCGCTTTCTTTTGTCAGCATGGCTTCCGTTTCGGCGTCAACCGTCATCCCGCCGTCTTTCCAAAGCGGCCAGCAGATTGAAAGAGTGTGTCCATGGCGTTCATTTCGGGCCTTTTGCCGGTTTCTTTTTTCACTGAAAGCGTTCATAAACGCATTGGCCATCGCATAATCTGCTTGGCCCGCGCTTCCGGCGCTTCCCGCTCCGGAAGAGAAAAGAATCAGAAAATCAAGCTCTATGTCCTTACATGCTTCATCAAGGTGAACCAGCCCGGAGACTTTCGGTGCCAGCACATCATGGATTTCATCCTTGTGCTTTTTCAGAATGTAGTTGTCTTTTATCGTTCCGGCGCTGTGTATGATGCCGTTTAAGCCGCCGTACTGCCGGCAGATATCCGCTGTGAGCGATTGGACTTCTTGTTTTTCCGTCATGTCCGTTTGTTTGTATACGGCTTGCGCGCCAAGATCGGACAGCTCTTGCAGCTGGGCTTTTTTACGGTTATCCAACAGAGAACGCCCCGTTAAAATAAGAACGGCGCCTTTTGCATGCCGGGCGATTTCTTTGGCGAACAAAAATCCGAGACCGCCCGCACCGCCTGTGATCAGATAAACACCTTTATCCTTCCACGGCTTTTCGGCGCCCAACTGTTCAAGACCCGATTCCTGCCATTGCGCCGTATAGCGCCTGCCGTTTTCATAGCGAATATGCTTGTCATCAGGATGAGCGCTGCATTCTTTTACATATCGTGACAGCGTGTCTGCCTTGACGTCCGGCTCCGCTTCAATCAGCTGGCCGGTCAGGTTCGGGTTTTCAAGCGCCGCTGTTTTCAAAAGCCCCGTTAAGCCGCAAAGGAGCTGCGTATCAGCTTCTTGAGGCACGACAATCTGAATAAGCTCGCGCCCGCCGGATTTTGAAGCGAGGATTTTCTTCACTTCTTCAAAAGCCTGAAGCGCACAGGCTTCAAACCGTTCGTCTTCACTCTTATGCTGATCACGGAGCACGTGACAGCTGAAGTCTGTCTGTATGCTGTTCATCTGTTCTGTAAACCGGTCAGATATCATCACGTGACGGGCTTTGAAATGGATTGGCGCTTTTTCATGTACAGCAGCCTTCTCTTCCCATACGTGCTCAAAAAATAGTGTATCTGTTTTATTCGTTTCAATTTCCCGTGCGGAATAACCAGTCATTTTCACACATACATTGCCTTGTTCGTCACATACATCAATATCCAGCTTCTGCACGGCATCTTCAGGCTTGCTATCGCCGCTGTACGCAATGGAAACCCACATATTGCTTTTACAGCTTTTCAGCACATCAATCTGCTCCAGAGCAAACGGCAGCATCGGCCTTATGTCAGTTCCGTCTCTATCAAGCATCAAACCGATTGTCGCGTGGAATGCCGCATCCAAGAGACTCGGATGGAGGACAAACTGATCTTTTGTATAAGAAACAGATGACGGGAGGGAGAGTTTTGCGAGCACTTCGCTGTCTTTTGCATAGATTTCCGTGACCGCTTTATGAGCATCCCCGTATTCAATCCCCATCTGTTTATAAGCTTGATAGCAAGCGTCAGGTGTGATCAGACGGCGTGATTCTCTCAATTTGTCAATCTCGATTTTCGCCGGTTCGCCCGCCCGGACAAACGCCGCGCTTCCTTGCGCATAGAGAACGGGCTCTTGTTCTGATGAAACCGATTCACGATAAACCGTAAATCCCATCTCCCCATTTTCTTCGTCATAAAGACGAAGATACAATTCTGCGGACTCATCCGCCGCTGTAAACGGGCGTATCCATACGACATGCTTCAGACGGACTGTTCCTTCTTCCTTCGTTTCTGCCGCGTGTTCAACGGCTGCCCGGACCATTTCCAGATAAGCCGCGCCCGGTAACGTCCGCTCGTTTTTGACGACGTGATCTTTCAGGAAAAACTCTCCGCCGCTAAAAGAGGACCGAAAACGGACGCCTGACATGTTTGATACATTTTCATGCAGGAGCGGGTGCAGCATGCCTGCATTTTTTTGCGGCAACGAATCTCTTTTCTCCGCCTCGGGCACCCAATACCGTGTTTTTTCAAACGGATAAGTCGGCAGGCTGATCCGATTCGGTTTGTTTTCACCGTATAAGAGATTCCAATCCATCGTTCCTCCGCCGGCCCACTTCTCAGCAATCATCTCCAGACTTCCGGAAGAAAGCCATTTATGTATCAAGTCCGGAGCAAGCTCTGCCTGTTTCGTTTTATCAGCTCTGTTCCGCCAGCATCCGCCGGCCGTTTGACCCGCCAGAAAACCTCCCAGCCGTTCTTTAAGCTGTGTTATATTCTGTGCGGTGAAAACAACCCGCTCCTCCATCTGCTCACGGCCGACCTGAAGTGTATATGCCGCATCCTCAAGCGGCACGCCGGGATGAATAAATGCAGACAGCTTCGCAACATACTCTTTAAGCCGTTCTTCATTTCGGGCGGAAACCGGGAAAATGAATGTCTGTCCTTCCGCAGGTTCAGCATTTGTTTTGTGTGATTCTTCCGGAATAAATTCTTCCAGGATGAGATGCACATTTGAACCTGTCGCCCCGAAAGAACTGATCCCAGCACGCCGCGGATATACGGTCTCGTTTCCGTCTTCCGTCACTGAAGGCTGCTGCCATGCTTCGGTTTGATGCTGGACATAAAACGGTGATTGTTCAAAATCTAAATACGGATTCAGCTCCTCGGAATGCAGAGACGGCACCAGCGTTTTATAGTGAAGCTGCAGGGCGGCCTTGCTTAAGCCGCTGATGCCCGCCGCCGATTCAGCATGGCCGATATTGGACTTCACTGATCCGATGGCGCAGAACTGCTTGTCCTGTGTGTACTGGCGGAACGCCTTGACAAGGCCTTGAACTTCAATCGGATCGCCGAGAGACGTTCCGGTCCCGTGCGCCTCAATATAACTGACCGTGCGCGGATCGATTCCCGCTTTATCCAGGCATTCCTCAATTAAATCGGCCTGCGCGACCGGGCTCGGCACGGAAATCCCGCTTACTGTTCCCACGTGGTTGACGGCACTGCCCTTTACTACCGCGTAAATCCGATCTCCGTCTTTTATCGCTTCTTGCAGCGGTTTTAATAAAACGGCACCGATTCCCTCAGCCGGTACATAGCCGTCTCCGTCTTTCCCGAACGTATGACAAACCCCGTCTGTTGAAAACATGTCCCATAAACCGTATGTCAGATATTTATTCGGATGCAGCGACAAGTTGACGCCTCCGGCAACCGCCGATTCACATTCTCCGCGCCGAATGCTCTCCGCAGCAAGGTGAACCGCAGTCAGCGAAGATGAACAGACCGTATCAACCGCCATGCTCGGCCCGTGAAAATTGCAAAAATATGAAACTCTGTTTGCGATCTGCGCATAATTAAGAGATAGCGGGAATACATGATCTTCAGAAGAAGCCTCAGCTCCGACCAACGTATAGTCCTTGTGCATCACCCCGGCAAAGACGCCGACGCGCTGTCTCTTATTTTGTCCGCGCGCCTCTGCGAGCGACTTCGGCGTATATCCGGCATCCTCAATCGTTTCCCAGCATGTTTGTAAAAACAGCCGTTCCTGAGGGTCCATTGTTTCAGCTTCCCGCGGCGTAATCCTGAAAAATTGAGGATCAAAGCAATCCGGATCATCAATAAATCCGCCCCATTTTGAAATGCTCTTTCCGGAAGGCGACTTTACATTTTCAAATCGGCGCCAGTCCCAGCGAGACTCCGGAATTTCGGTGACACAGTTTTTTCCTTCTTTCAGGTTTTCCCAGAATTCGTGAATATTTTCGGCCTGCGGATAGCGGCCGGCCATCCCGATAATGGCGATATCTTCATCTTGCGCCACACTGCTTTTCCGCCTTTTTTCTGTTTGCGGCTGCTTCTCCATTTTTACCGGAGGTGCGCTGAAATGGCTCCCGTGCTGCTCAGTCAGGAAAGCCGCAAGCTCTGCTGCCGTCGTATATTCAAACAGCAAAGTCGGTGAAAGGGTTTCGCCGATTTTTTCGCTGATCGTTTCGACGACGTCAAGCAGGCCGGACGATGTCAACCCCATTTCATAGTAGCCGACTTGAGAATCAATCTGTTCAAGCGGCTTGCCGATTTTTTCCGCCATCAGATTCATGACATACCGTTCTGCTTCCTCATGCGGGTGTCCGCCTTCAAGCGATGCCGCAACTTCCGGTAAACCGGCTTTTTCAGGAGGTTTCTCAGCAGGCTTTCGGTCTGTATTAATCAGCTCGGCATCCCGCACGAGCTTGCTTGTGAAATCTTTCAGCTCGGCTACTTTCCGGCCGGATGCGTTAAAAAACTCCAGTGTAATGTAAATGAGCTCCTTTTCCTGCCGGAGCGACGAACGTTTGATTCTCGTGATGCATCCGCCCTGCAAAGGTTCGGAAGCTGTAAAAGATTCATAGAAAAGAGGCAGAAACAGCCTCTTTTCCCCATTTAACAGCGATGAAATCAATAGGTTTGCGCCGACGCCGCTTCCGTCAAGAAGAGTCGGATGAAACAAAAACCCTCCGGCCTGTCCCATCGCGTCTTTTCCGAGTGATAAATCAAAGGTGACGCCGTCCCGCTCCTCAAATACTTCTCCTTCGGCTTTCATATATCCGCTGTGAACCAATTCCTGGCTTCTGCATTGTGCATACAGCTCATTTAAATCGATGGTGCGTTCCGCCTCGCGTTTGACAGAGTCAAGATCAAGCGTGTCACTGAACACTGCGGGAGCCGTCTCATGCATTTCCGCTTTGACGTAAATACGTTCGTCCGGCTGGACTCGTCCGCCGCCCATCTCAGTCCCTTTTGCGGTCAGTTTCCAGCGCCCTTCTTTTACCTTTGTACATTCAACCGTAAGCTTGACGGCGCTGTTTTCTTTCGCAATAAGCGGCTGATATATGGATAAATGGCGCAGCTGAAGCCC
Organism: Bacillus sp. SDLI1; assembly: GCF_001553895.1. NCBI lineage: Bacteria > Bacillati > Bacillota > Bacilli > Caryophanales > Bacillaceae > Bacillus > Bacillus sp. SDLI1. The sequence goes on from NZ_CP013950.1 coordinate 465,303, forward strand.
GTCGTATGAATAGCCGCGCTCTTTGAAAACCTGATAAAACATATCAATATAAGCCAATCCCGGAAGGACTTTTTCTCCGTAAACGTCATGATGTAAAATAAACGGATTTTTCAGCGATAAAGTGATTTGCTTATTGAAGTTCTTCACGTTAAACCTCCACTTCATAGGTATCCCAGATGTTTGCCGCAGCTTTTTCGTTCGTTTCTTCTTTGCCCGGCGAAATCAGCCGCTTATTTAGTGCAGGCGGTGTTAAAGGATGGCGCTTGATTCGTCGTCCTTCATCTTCCTGCCACGCTTCCACAATGACATGGGCGTTTGTTCCGCCGTCGGCAAAGCAGTTTATTCCTGCCGCCGGTATCGATGACGGCCAGTCTGTCAGAGTGCGGCTGAACTGGATATTGGCCTTTTCTCTGTCGAAATGTGTAAGTTCATGCTTACCTGATAAAAACGGGATAAAGCTCTTTTCTTTCAGCATGAGCACAACTTTTATGAAACTTGCAATTCCTTCCGCACAAAGCGGGTGCCCGATGTTCGGTTTCACAGATCCGATTCCGAGCGGTCCGCCATCTGTTGTGCGGTAGACGGATTGAATGGCCTTCAGTTCTAACAGATCAGTGACGACCGTACCTGAACCGTTCGCTTCAATATGAGTGATGTCTTCCGGCCGTTTTCCGCTTTTTTCAAGAGCTGTCTTCATGACGGCCTTTTGCGCTTCAAGGCTCGGCGTAGCCGGCCCCGCTGTTCTTCCGTCATTATTGACAGAAGCCGCCTTCACCACGGCATAAATGGAATCTCCGTCTTTAACGGCCTGAGACACGGTTTTTAAAAGAACCATTCCGACACCCTCGCCCAGTACGACTCCATCGGCGCGTTCGTCAAATACATGGAACGACTGCGCTTTACTTAAAATGCCGCGCTGTTCAAACAATTTATGGGTTTCTTCAGATTCAAACAGGCTTACACCGCCGACAACGGCCGCTTTTATTTCTCCTGTTGTAAGGGCGTGAACGGCCATATTCATTCCGACTAAAGCAGAAGAGCAAGCCGTATCGAGGACAACACTCGGGCCGCGCATATCAAAGTATTGAGAGAGGTTTGCGGCCAAATAGTTCTGGCCCAGCGCGACGATCGGATTTTTCGCGTCCAGCAGTTTCTCTTCACCCGGTCTGTGCCGGCTCCGTCCGCCGAGATACACACCAATTGCCTCTCCCTTTATCTCATCCGGCGTATAGCCGGCGTGATACCACAGGTTAAGGCATTCTTCCAGAGCGGCCAAAGCTTGAGGGTCCATTGCCTTTACATCTTCTTCAGCCAGTAAAAAGAAGTCCGGATCAAATTGATGAATTCCATCAAGCATTCCCGCATAATAAGGCGTCTTCAAACCCCAACGCTCATCCGGGACAGGACGGACGGCCGAACGGCCTTCAGCCAAAAGCGACCAGTACGCTTCTAAGGAAGCCGCCCCCGGAAACCGGCAGGACATGCCGACGACCGCGATATCTTCCCCGTGAATCTGTTTTCCGGCCGGCTCTTCTTCCGCCTTAACGGCTTGTGTTTCAATGACCGGCTCAGCCGGTGCCTTCATAACAGGCCCCGCCGCCATATCAAACAGATCTGACAAAACTTCTGTATATCCATCGAGAAGCCAATTTGCGAAAGATTGAATCGTCGGATATTCATACAGAATGGACGGGTCAAGCGATGCTGAGAGATTCCGATTGATCCGCTGCAAAAGCTGGGCAAGGATAATGGAGTCCACTCCGTAATCTTGGAATAATACGTCTGTCTCAAGCTGATCCTGGTCAATCCGCAGCTCTTCAGAAAATAATCCTGTCAGCCACTCTTCTGTTTTCTTTGTTAATTGTTCGCTGTCCGCGGCCGAATCAGCTGTTTTTTTCGGTTTTACCGCAGCCGGACTTATCGGCTTATCCTGGCTGCTTTGCCGCATGAACTGCTCCGGTTTCCACAGCTTAGGATTCAAAACGGCCGGCAGCACCGGGCCCCTTGCTGATGCAAGAAGTATGCCGGCAAGAAGCTGTAATCCTTCTGCATTCGTGATGCTGTATAACCCGCTCTCTTTATAAGCTTTGTTCGTTACTTCTCCCATTCCGGTTTCTTTCCAGTTCGGCCACTGAATGCTTACGATCGGCAGCTGCTCTTTGTATGAGTTTGCAAAATAGTCCATATACGCATTAGCCATGGCATAGTCGGCCTGTCCTGCTGAAAGCGCCGGTATCGCAGCTGACACGGAAGAAAACAGGACGAAAAACTTGAGCGGTTCTTCGCTTACAACATTGTATAACGCCTGAAGCCCGGCTACTTTCGGCTCAAGCACACGCTGTATATCCTCATCGGTTTTTCTGATGAATGCGAGCGTCTCTTTATCGGTCACACCCGCGCAGTGGATAACCCCGCCGATCGGTCCGAGCGTCTGTTTGATCTGATCCAGTTCTTGTCTCAGTCCGGCTTCATCCGCTAACGGGACGGACAATACCTTCACTTGTACACCTTTGGATTCCAAGTCGAGAACAGCTTCAATTTTCGCTTTTACAGAATCCGGCACCTCATTCAGGCCGCCCGTCCACTCATTTCGCGGCGGAAGGGTCTCACGGCCGGTAAGCACCAGTTTTTTCACTCCGTAATGTTCGGCAAAATGGCGTGCGCATAAAAGACCGATCCCCCTCGTGCCCCCGGTAATCAACAGCGCATGGCTGTACGGAAAATCAATTCGCCCGCCTTTCATCTCTATGTTTTCTGAGGCTCTCAATATGGCACGGTAACGCACGCCGCCTCTTCGGCAAACTTCCGCATCATCAGCACGGGCATGAAACTCATCGGCAATTTGCTGCGCCAATATGTCGTCCGAAAGCGCTCCTTCAAGATCGAGATGCCTTGATGACAGATGGCTGTATTCGTACGCCAGCATTCTGTACAGACCGGCCCGTTTTGCTCCCGTTATTTGATTGGCCTCTTTTTCTATTGACTCAAGGTCTTTTGTGACACAAAGCAGTGTCATCCCTTCTTTATGTCCATGCTCAATCAATTGCTGAAGCCATTGGATAGCGGCCATGTCTTCAGAATCTTCTTTCGCTGCGCCGAGGAGGTCGATGACTCCGTCAAACGCCTGCCAGTCATATTCACCGCTAAAGCCTGATGCGGTGATGATACGGTGATTCGGGATATGCGCTGCGACCTCTTCTGCGAGATTGATCATGTCCCCGCCTGTCAAAATCGCAACGGGGCGTGCACACGGTTCACGCAGTTCGAGCGGGCTCAGCTCCCATTGTTTCGTCAGAATACGTTTGATCCGTTCTTCTATATGGACCTTATTATTTTTGTCACGATTCTCCGGCACCCAATACGTGTCTGTTGCGAACGGATAAGACGGCAGACTGAGTAAACGCGGTGTGCCTTTTTCATACAGCCGGTTCCAATTCAACACGCCGCCTTTCACCCATACCTCGGCCAGCTTGGCGAATTTTCCTTTTCTGACCCAGGCATCAATGACGATGTCCATATCTTCATCCGCCGTAAACAGAGCGAACGTATCTTTGTTGCGGTGAGACTGGCCAGTATACAGTCCGGCGATGTTTTTCTCATTTTCCGTAAATGCTTCCAGCTTTGTTTCCAATTCCGCCATCGTCGCTGCAAGAATGGCAAGGCGCTCTTCCATTTCGTCTCTTCCGGTTTGCAGCGTATAAGCGACAGCCGCCAAGTCTTGATCTGTGTACGGCGTTTGGCGGATCGCTTTTTGCAGCTGCTGCGCCTGTTCAAACAGTTTTTCTTTTGATTTGGCGGACAGAAGGATGATCGCCGGGTTTTCCGGACCGTGCTCAGGCTGAGCGGTTTCTTTCGGGACATACTCTTCAATGACAATGTGGGCGTTGACCCCGCCGATGCCAAATGAGCTGACCCCGGCCCGGCGCGGAATCGCATTTCCGTTTCTATCTTCAGCAGCGGTCCACTCCTGATTTTCCCGCACGATGTAGAAAGGACTGTCATCCAGCTGAATGTAAGGATTGATCGTCTCGCAATGAAGGCTTTTCACCAGCGTTTTGTGCTTCATTTGCAAAAGCACTTTCATGACGCCTGATACTCCCGCGGCAAGCTCTAAATGGCCGATATTGCTTTTGACCGAACCGATGCCGCAGCGATGACCGGAGACTCCAGGCTCTTGATTTGTTTTCGCCAGCTCGTGAAACGCTGCTTTCAAACCGTTTATTTCAATCGGATCACCCAATTCCGTTCCTGTACCGTGCGCTTCAATATAAGTGACGGTGCTCGGGTCCACTCCCGCTTTCCGGTATGCTTTCACCAATAAGTCAGCCTGCAGTTTCGGATTCGGCGAGGTTAACGTATTCGCCCGGCCGCCGTGGTTTTCAGCCGTCCCGCGAATTACGCCGTAAATCGGATTTCCGTCCCGTTCGGCATCTGTCAATTTCTTCAGCATCAGAATGCCCGCGCCTTCTCCTCTGACATACCCATTGGCGTCTTTGGAAAAGGTTTTGCATTTTCCGTCTTTGCTGAGCATGCCTGCTTTGCTGTAGCTGATATGCGCTTCTTCAGTCAAAATCGTGTTGATCCCTCCGGCAATCGCCATGTCGCATTCTCCGTTTTCTATGGCGGATACCGCCCGATGGATCGCCACAAGCGAGCTTGAGCATGCTGTTTCAATCGGCTCGCTCGGCCCGTGAAGATTTAACAGATAACTCAGACGGTTCGGACCTATGGAAGGAATCATGCTGCCTGTCGCCGCATGTCCTTCCGGCGCAAGACCTGCTCTTGTGAACAAATCTTTATAACCGGTATTTCCGGTTCCGATGAAGACGCCAGTATTTGTGCCGGAAAGGCTCTCCGGCTTACAGCCCGCATCTTCTATCGCCCGCCACGCATAAGTCAATAACAGCCGCTGCTGCGGATCTAAATATTGGGCTTCCCGCGGTGAAATTCCAAAGAACAGCGGATCAAATTCAGCTATTCCGTCGATAAAGCCGCCCCACTTGATATTCGTTTTATTCCCTTCAAGATTCGGGTCGCCATCAAACACTTCCCAATCCCAGCGGTCTTTCGGAATCGTTGTGATAGAATCTTTTCCTTCTTTCAGATTGCGCCAAAATTCCTCTATATCTTTTGCGCCAGGGAATCTGCCGCTGATTCCGACAATCGCAACCGGATCAAAGCGTCGCGGTTCTTTTGTCTCTGCCGCAGCGTGCATTACCGTCGCGAAACGCTTTCTTCTCTGCGTTTTCGGCTTATGGGCTTTTAGCTGCTCTTTTTTCGGCGTCTCTTTCTTCTTTTCGCCGAAACGGCCCGGATGCTCTTTTGCCAAATATCCGGCCAGATCGCTGATCGTCCCGTGCTCAAAGAAAATCGTCGGCGCCAGCTCCAGCTGATACGCTTCATTTAATTGATTTGTAAAGACGGTGAACGTTACGGAATCAAAACCGTATTCACTCAATTCCGTCTCAATCTCAATATCCTCACGGCCGACTTTTAAAATTCCGCTTACCATGTCTGTCAAAGCGGTATGAAGCATCGGAAGAGCTTCCTCTTCATCTTGTTTTTCTTCCGGCTGAGAAGGAAGGCCGGCATCCTCACCTGTCAAATATTCCGCTAAACTGCGGATCGTACCGTGCTCGAAGAAGATCGTCGGCGCCAGCTCCAGCTGATACGCCTCATTTAATTGATTTGTAAAAACGGTAAAGGATACAGAATCAAAGCCGTATTCACTCAGCTCCGTATCGATATCAATCTCATCTTGGCTGACTTTTAAAATCGAACTGACCATTCGGATAAGCGAATCGTGCCATTTGCCTGATGAAACGGCTGATACAGGCTCTGCCGTCTTCTCCTGCTGCTTGTCAGCTTCAGAAATGGATAGGAACGTCTGTTTTAATTTTGCCTTGTAGCCTTCAGCTGCTAAAACTTGCGGCTTTTCCTGAGCCAGGCCTTCATAGAATGCAGCAAAGCCGGCCGCCTTTTGAAGCGGAACCATGCCGAAAGCTTTTTTCATCATTCTCTCCGTCTCGTCTCCCGCCTGCATGCCGCCATCTTTCCACAGCGTCCAGTTGAAGGCGATCGTTTTTCCGTGCCGCAGGCCATTCTCCGTAAGGGACTGCCTGTAAGCGGCGTACGCATCCATAAACGCGTTGCCGGCTGCATAATCAGCCTGCCCGACATTGCCGAGAACGCCGGAAACACTGGAGAACAATACGAAAAAGTCAAGCCTGCAGTCTTTGCTGGCTTCATCTAAATAAGCGGTGCCGATCACTTTCGGATCCAGCACTTCCCGGAATTCTTCCTTCGTTTTTTGCAGCAGGAAGCGGTCTTGTATCACGCCCGCAGCGTGAATAATTCCGTTAAGCTCCCCGAATTCCGCCGTAATCTCTTTTATCAGCGCCTCATTTTCCCGCCGGTCTGCCGCATTCAGCTTTTTCCAGACGACATGTGCGCCTGCATGTTGAAGCATAGCGATTTCACGCTGCTTGGCTTCTGTCACATTTGAGCGGCCGGTCAGAATGATCTTCGGGTGTTTTACGCGATCAGTGATTTCTTTTGCAAACATCAAGCCTAAGCTTCCGGCGCCTCCGGTAATCAGGTATACGCCTTCGTCCTTCCAGACGGTGCCGCCACCTGCAGGATGCATTTCTTCCCAGGCCTTCACATACCGTTTCTCTCCTTTATAACGGATGTGTTTATCATGCGGCCGATGACTGTCGTTTTTCAGTTTTTGAGCGACAGCCGGCATTTCGCCGATTGATTCCATTTCGATGAGCTGACAGTCAAGTTTTCCGTATTCCAGCTCGGCTGTTTTTAGCAAACCGGTTAACCCCGCAAACAATTGCTGGCTGCCGTCTGCTGAAATAACGGTCTGAATCAGAATGCGGCCCTGCCTTTTTTCGCTCATGATCCGCCGAATGTGTTCAGCGATCGTCTGCGCATAGGTTTGGAAGCGTTCAGCGGCTGTTCCGCCCTCACCTTCCGCAATCAGCAGTTCGGCGTCTTTCAGACCGGATGCCGCTTCATTTTTTAGATGGACTGCATCTTCACAAAGAATGATCAAATGCTCATCAGCATGGACAGAAGCTTTCTCGGATGCCGCAGCTTCTTTCCACACCGGTGCAAACAAGGCCTTTTCCGAGCCGGATGGCTGAGCCGATTCTGCATCGCCTTCAAGCACTCTCGTAGAGAAGCCTCTCACCTTCACGCAAAGCGCTCCTGTTTCGTCATACAGGTCAATGTCGGCTTTTTGCACGGAATCGCCGGCTTGATATCCTTCGCTGAAGCGTGCATGCGCCCGCATAGTCGGTGTGCATGCTTTGATGACTTCAAGATATTCCAGCGCAAACGGCAGAATCAGCTTTTGTCCGGAAAACTCCTGCATAATGCAGATCGTCGCCGTCTGAATAGCCGAATCAATGATGCTAGGATGAAGCGTAAATTGTCCGTTCGTATGAGAAACAGAATCCGGAAGCTGTATGGCAGAAAGCACTTCTCTTTCACCGATAAAGGCGGACTTAATGCCTTGGAAGGCTTTTCCGTGGAACATTCCCCTGCTCCTGCCTTCCCGATAAAAGGCCGCCGGATCAAGAATGTCCGCTGTGCACCTGCTTTGTATGGCAGAAAGGTCTGCCTCAGGCTCTCGGTCTGCCTTTATGATTTCAGCCCGGCCTTGGCTGTGCAGCACTTCTTCATCGTCAGCGTTTACGCTGTAAATGTCATACGAGATGATGCCGTCTTCTTCAGGAAACAGCGCAATATGGACTTGGCGCTCTTGTTCGTGAACGACGATCGGTTTCATCCAGACCGTATGATGGAGCGTTATTCTATCTTGGTCTTTTAATAAACCGCCAAGCGCCCGTTTTACCGCTTCATAAGACATTTCCAAATATGCCGCTCCCGGCAGCACCGCTTTTTCTCTGACCACATGATCCTTCAGGAAAAATTCAGAGCCTGTAAACCGTGAGCTGAACCGCTGAACGGCCAAGTCTGACGTATTTTGCTGCACGAGCGGGTGTAAAACTGAGATTCCGGTATGTGCGGCAGATGTTTTCGTTTCAGCTTTTTTCGGCCAGTACGGTTCCTTTGCAAACGGGTAGACCGGCACACTGATCCGCTTCGGATACTTGTCTTTGTAAAGCTTGTGCCAATTTATGGCGACACCTTTACTCCACATTTCACATAGCTTCGAACCTTTTCCTTTCGCAAGCCATTTCTCAATGAGTTCAGCGCTGTCATCATCATCAGAAAGCCAGGCGATGTCTTTTGCCTGCTGTTTTTCTCCCCTGAAGCAGCCTGCTACAGCCGGCTTATCATTGATAAAATCGGCAAGCTGCCGCTTCAGCTCCGCAACGCCGCTTGTGATAAAGGCCGCGCGCTCCTCCATCGCTTCCCTTCCGACTTGGTAAGTGTAAGCAATATCCGCAAGATCGGCGTCCGTTTTTGCATCGAGAAAAGCCAGCAGCCGTTTTGCGTACTCCTTCAGACGGTCTTGTTTTCTGGCAGACAACGGGATAATGTACGGACCTGTCCATTCTGCTGCCTCAGACACCTCGGGATATTCTTCAAAAATCGCATGTGTATTTGTTCCGCCAAGCCCGAAAGAGCTTAAAGCCATGCGGTGCGCTGTGTTCTCGCGGGTTAACTCTTTTTTCCCTTCCGCAACGTAAAACGGAGAGTCTTCTAAATGAAGATGAGGATTCGGCTCTTTGTAATTGATGCTCGGCGCGATTTCCTGATGATATAAGCTCATGACAACCTTGATGCAGCCCGCCATTCCGGCGGCTGTATCTAAATGCCCAAGGTTTGTTTTGACTGAACCGATGCCGCAGTATTGTTTTTTATCTGTGTACCGGCCGTACACAGATTGAAGCGCGGACAGTTCAATCGGGTCGCCGAGTTTTGTTCCCGTGCCGTGCGCTTCGACGTACGCGATCGTTTCAGGATGGATGCCCGTCTGATCAATGACCTTCTGAATGACCTCAGCCTGTCCTTTGACGCTCGGCGCGTAAAATCCGACCTTATCCGCTCCGTCGTTATTGACGCCGATTCCGCGCAGCAGCGCATAAATATGGTCGCCGTCCCTAACAGCATCAGACGCTTTTTTCAAAAGCACGGCACCGGCCCCTTCACCGCCGATCATTCCGTCAGCAGCCGCGTCAAACGCTTTAATATGCCCGTCGCTTGAAAAATTCAGCCCAGGCTGATGAACATACCCGGCACTTGATTCCGTATGAAGGGTCGCACCGCCGACAAGGGCGTATTTGGCTTCGCCGGACTGCAGGCTTTGAAAAGCCGAATGCAGGCCGATTAAAGAAGATGAGCAGTTAGCATGGACAAAATAGCTCGGCCCTTTCAATCCGAGTTTATGAGAAATCATCGTCGGAATCGTCCCGCTTTGGGCAAGCACCCATGACACATAGCCATCCGGCGTTTCCAGCTGTGCTGTCGTCTCCTCCGGCAGCAGGCTGCGGTAAGAGTTGGCGCTTGCAGACATATACACGCTTGTTTCCGGAATGTCTGTTGAGACATATCCCGCATCCTCAATCGCCTTCCATGAATGGAGCAAAAGCATTCTCAGCTGAGGATCCATATATTCCGCATCTTTTGGTGAAAAGCCGAAAAAACCCGGATCAAACATTTCTTTTCCTTCTAAAACGGCTTTAGCCGGAACGAAGCCGGGATGATCAGCCAGTTCTTCGGAAACACCGAAACGGCGGAGCTCCTCTTTTGAAAAGAAGGTGATGCTTTCTTTGCCTTCTTTGATGTTATTCCAAAACTCATAATGGTCTTTCGCTCCCGGAAACTCACAGGATATACCGATAACCGCGACGCTTTCTTCATAATAATCGGGAAATTTTCCCGTCAGGTTTTCGCGGTTTTCTGCATTCACTTTCTTTTCTGATACAGATGCAAAAACGGTTTCTTGCGGTTTTTGTTCAGCGATATACCGGCTGATGTCTTTTACCGTCGCGTATTCAAACAGCTCCGTCACACTGAAATCACAATCCAGTTCCCGCGTCATCCGGTCAGTGACAGTTACGGCAAGGAGCGAATCCCCTCCCGCATCAAAAAAGCGGTCATCAAGCGCTATGTCACTGCTTTTTAATACGTCCTGCCAAATCGCAAGCACCGCCTGCTGAATATGAGATGAAGAGTATGTTTTTGTTTCCGGCTTTTTCTCTGTCAGATCGCGCGCTGCAAGAAGCCTGCGGTCAACTTTTCCGTTCGGCGTAAGCGGCAGCTCTTCAAGACGGATAAAGGAAGCTGGCGCCATATAGGCCGGCAGCGCTTGTTTCAAATGCCTGCGCAATTCCTTTGAAGACGGAAGCGGCTCTCCGTTTTTCAGGATATAAAATGCGCAAAGCCTTTCATTTCCGGAGTGATTGTTTACAACAACGACGCTTTCCTGTACGGCCGGATGGGCATTCAGCCGGCTCTCAATATCTCCGGGTTCAATCCGGTAGCCGCGGATTTTGACTTGGCTGTCTATCCGCCCCATGTATTCAATGCGGCCGCCGGGAAGAAAACGCGCCATATCGCCTGTTTTATAAAGCTTTGATCCCTGTTCCAGCCGGTGGCTGACGAAGGCTTTGTCCGTCAGCTCGGGCTTGTTGAAATACCCTCTTGCCAATCCGTCTCCCGCAATACAAAGCTCTCCCGGCACCCCTTCTAAAACAGGGTTGAGGTTGGAATCCATCATATACACACGGGTATTGGCGATCGGGCGCCCGATCGTAAGCGCGCTCTCATTTTCCGTTATACGCTGCACCGCGGACCAGATTGTCGTCTCTGTCGGCCCGAACATGTTCCAAGCCTCACTTTTCGTATCGAGAAACTGCTGTTTCAATTGCTCGCTAAGCGCCTCACCGCCGCAAAGGATTTTCACCTTTTCTTCATTTGTCCATCCGGAATGAAAGAGCATTTTCCACGTAAACGGCGTCGCCTGCATGATCGTCGGTTTGTACTCCTTAATCAGTTCTTTCAGCTTCCGTGCATCTTTTGTGACTTCTGTCTTACAGATATGGCATTGCGCTCCTGTGATTAAGGGAAGGTACAGCTCCAATGCCGCGATGTCAAAGCAATATGTCGTGACGGCAAGCAGTTTATCTTCGGACGAAAGCCCCGGTTCATGCGCCATCGAGATCAAGAAATTGGTCAGCGCCCGATGCGGAATCATGACGCCTTTCGGTTTGCCCGTGCTGCCCGATGTGTAAATGACATACGCCAGATCTTCAGGCGTCACCAGCCGTTTCAGCGTCATTCTTTCCCCCGCAGTCTCTTCAATATCAGACCAATCGCGGTCAATGGCTGCTGTCTGCACGCCTCCCCATTTCAAAGAGTGCTCTAAATCAGCTGTCGTCAGACACATTGAGATCCTGCTGTCAGCAATCATATATTCCAATCTGTCAGCGGGGTAAGAAGGATCAAGCGGCACATACGCTCCCCCGGCTTTTAAAATGCCGAGAAGGCCGACAGCCATATGCAATGAACGATCTGTATAAATGCCGATGAGATCATCAGGCTCCGCGCCGTGCGCCTGCAAATAGAGCGCCAGTTTCGTGCTTTTTTCATCAAGTTCACGGTACGTCAGTTTTTGCTTTTCATATACAACTGCACAGGCATCAGGGGTTTCTGCCGCCTGACGTTCGAATAATTCATGGAAGCAGGCATCCGGATACTCGCGGCTTGTCTCATTCCAAGTCTTAAAAATCTTTTGCTCCTCTCTTTTTGTCATGAGAGAAACATTCTCAAGCGGCATATCCGCGTTTGCCGTCAAAGATTCTGCTGCCTGTACAAATTGGTTAAAAAGTCTGACTGCCCCTGCTTCATCAAATAATTCAGTGCTGTATTTAATCGTAAGATCCATGCCTGATGCTTCTTCCCACATTTCAAATACAAGATCATATTCCCCTTCCTGATGAATGCCTTTTACAAACTCACAGGAGAATTCCTTATATTCATCAAGCATCGATTGGTAGCTTGAATGCTGCAGAAAATTTTGATAGAAAAAAGCATTAGTGAAAATAGGTGAACCGTTCTGCCGAGGTGTCGCATGAACATCACGCACCATTTTCGGAAACGGATAAAATGAGTGATCAAGTCCGTCCAAAACCGCATCCTGCGCCTTTTGAACAAAGTCAGCAAATGTTTCTTTCCGTCCGGCTCTGCCCCGTATAGGAAGCATGTTGAGGAAATGGCCGATCACCCCGTCAAAGTGTTCTTCCGGTCTGACCATTGCAGGCATGCCAGTCACAATATCTTCCTTATCCGTATACTTGCTTAAAAGCACCATGTAGCAGCTCAGCATGACGGTGGACAAATGAATCGAACGCGATGCGGCAAATGCCGTGACATTTTTCAGCAGCCGTTCAGGAAGCCTGCGTGTCAGCGTATCTTCTGTAAACGCCGGAGCACTGCTGTCCGTGCGCATCGGCGGAAGCTGAAGATCGGGCAGGTCGCCTCCGAGCTGTTCCATCCAGTAAGCACGGTCTTTCTTGCTTTCCTCACTTGCCAAGTACTGCTTTTCCCAAACCGCGTAATCGGAATGTACGGAAGCACCAGCTGTAAATTCTTCTCCCTGCAGCAGCGCCTGATAGTGATCCAGCAGACTGTGAATAAATGTAATGGATGAAATGCCGTCAAACACGATATGGTGAATGACCGTCAAAAGATAATGTTCCGAGACGGATTTTGAAAGCAGCTGCACACGCAGCAAAGGCCCGCCTTCTTTGACAAACGGCTCTTTCACTTTTTTTCGTATCAGAGCGGGTATTTGTGATTCATTTACGTCAGAAATATCTTCTTCCGAAAATACAAAAGGATCAGCCGATTCTGCGAAATAAAACCCGCCGTCTGTTTCCTTTACGGCGCTTTTGAGTATCGGGTGCTGTTTTAATACAAGCTGAAACGCCTGTTTCAGTTTCTTTTTGTCGATTTCTGATGTGAATCGGAAACAGAGCGGGACATGGTATGCAGCCGTTTCAGGCGACATTTTCTGCAATGTCCACAGCCCTTTTTGAACTTCTGAAAGCGCTGGCGCCGTTTGCTTGCTCTCCCGTTCTGCCGGCGGTTCGGCTTTTTGGGGATGATGGTCCGCTGACATGTTTGCCGCTTTTTCAGCAGTATAAGCCGCTAAAGCGCCAATCGTCGGGTTTTTGTGCAGCTCTCTTGCCGTCAGCCGGATATGATACGTTTTTTCGATTGATCTGGCGAGTTTCATCATCTTAATCGAATTGACGCCAAGACTTTGAAGCGGTGTATTTGAATCAACAAGTTCATCCGCGATGGAAAGTTCCTCTTTCAGAAAGCGGATAAAATCCCGTTCAATTTCTTTCTCTAAAGAAGCTGATTCGGAAGTGCCGTCTTCTTGCCCGTTATTATGTAATGAAGCAAATTGCCCTTGTTCGAATGATTGTTTCAGCTGGGTGCGCTGGATTTTCCCGATCGCCGTCTTAGGAATGTCTTCTTTTGCGACCGGAAGCAGATAGTCAGGGGTGACGCCGATTCGCTGTGTCACATGCTGGTGAATGTGATGAAGCAGCTTCGTCCGGCGGCTCTCATCCAACGGAACAGATGTCACAAAGAAAATCGCCAGCTCATCTGTCGTGCTTTGATTCGGCCGGACGGCGCATGCCGCTGTATATGACGTTTCGATTTCCGGTAATTCCTCAACGGCTGATTCAATGGCGTGGCTGTAATAATTCACACCGTTGATAATGATGGCATCTTTCGTGCGGCCCGTTATCGTCAGACGGCCTTCCCGCAGAAATCCGAGATCTCCCGTTTCAAACCAGCCGTCTTCTGTAAAGACAGTCTCATTTAAGTCCGGCCGCTCATAATATCCGCTTGTCACAGTCAGACCCGACACTTGGAAGCGGCCGATTTCTCCTTCTTCCACCACCTGATTGCGGTCATCCGCAATTCTCATATTAAACCCCGGAATCGGCAGACCGATCTCCACGAAGCGGTCGTCATCACTCGTGTTTTCCAGCGTGAATTCATCTGAGAAAATAACGCCTGAAGACGTTTCGGACATTCCCCATGCGGGACGGATGGCATTAGCCGGCAGACCGTGCGGCTCTAAAAGCTCCATAATTCTGCGTCCGACTTTCGCAACCGCGGCCTCCCCTCCGTTCAGCATATAACGCATGGAGGATAAGTCCCATTTCCGCGTTTGAATCTCTTCTGCGAAATCGGCGAGGAGTCCGAAGGCAAAATTGGGCGCCCACGTGACCGAAGCACGGTAATGATCAATCATATCGAGCCATTTTAAAGGGTCCATCAAAATGGATTCACTCGGTATGTTGATTTCTTCACACCCGAGATAAACATCACGCAGATGAAGCATTCCGATGCCGCCGACATGGTCAAAAGGCATCCAGTTAAACGTGACATCCTCACTTGTATAGCCTTGCATCTGAATATTTCCTTTGACCATGCAGATGATGTTTTCATGACTGAGCATCACGGCTTTCGGCGTGCCTGTGCTTCCCGAGGTCAACAGCAGCATCGCCAGATCTTCCGGACGGGGATAATGGCAATCTGTATCCATTTCATGCGCCGAAAGATCTTCTGCCGCCAAAGCGCAGAACCCGGAAAGCTCCTGATCCTTCGCCCATTCAGTCATCTCCGTCAGCACTTCACGGCTTGTGATGACATACGGCTGATTCAAAAGCGTCCAAGCGTCTTTCAGTTTTTGCGTCCCGCTGTTCATTTCTGTATAAGCCGGAGCGGCCGCAAGCGGAACCGGAATCGCTCCTAAAAAAACACAGCCCCAAAAAGCAGGAATCAGCTGAGAATTGTCACTGAGCTGTAAAATGACTTCATCATGGGCTTTCACGCCTGATTGGCGGAGTCCTTTCACAATCGAAAGAGCGATCTTTTTCAATCCGCTGTAAGTCTGATACACTTCGGTGCCGTCAGGCTGTATATATGTGATGCCCTTTTGATCATTCGCTGCCGCGGCGGTTTTATGCAGGACTTCAGGAATCGTCATCGGCTGATCCGCTGAAAGCCGCAATGATTTTCCATAGCTGACAGATGGCTTGAGTAACCCGCTTGCCTTCATATCACTTTTCATAGAGCTGCCTCCATTTCATCTGTATGTCTTATACTCCGTACATCGTCGTGATTCGTTTTTTCACTTCATCATCATGAAACGTCTGGTCATGCATGATTAACTCCTTCTCAATGATGGCCGGCAGCTGCTCGCGAAACGGCGTCACCAAGTGCCTTTTCAATGTGATTAACGAGTTTCTCGGTTTTTCCGCCAGCTCACGGGCCAGTTCCTGTGCGTATCCCAATACTTCCTGCCTCGGAAGCACCGGAAAAGGCACCCCTCTTTTCTCCAGATCACCGCCGCGGTAATGGCCTCCGTTTAACAGCATTTCATGTCCGAGGCTTGCCCCAAGCTTCTGCGGAACGATGAAGGTAGCGCCCATTCCGGGGGTGAAGCCGTATTTCATAAAGTTTGCGGTATACACGCTTTCTTTGCTTAAAATGACAAAATCACTGAAAAGCCCCATGACAAACCCGCCTCCGATTCCGTGGCCCTGCATGGCGGAAATGACGGGAATATCACATTCCAGCGCCAAAGAGTACATGCGGTCTTCCGTAAATTTCGTGATGCCTTGCTGAATCCTCAGTAAGCCTTCCTGTGTGCCTCCGGAAGCAAAGTAATGGCCGTAGCCTGTTAAAATCACAGCTTTATAGACGGACGATTTTTTAACACGGGCGAAAGCCTCCATCAATCCATCCGTCAGCTCTTTGGAGAAGGCATTTTTGTGGGTTTTATCCTGCATTGTCACTTGGATAATTTCCGGTTCAAGTTCGAGCAGTTCAACTGCGGCGTTCGGCATGATATCCTCCTAACTGTTCTCCGTTTCCCAAGGAAGCCGCCCCGTTTCTGCATAACGGATGATGGCTGATTGGTTATCCGGATCTGAAAACATCGCTTGATTTTCGGCTAAAGCAGCGGATTTCGAACGATGAACAAGGTCGTTTAAGGAATCCATGTATCGTTTATAGCGGATGACTGCTTTTTTCGACAGCGGACGAAGGCGCAGCAAATGCTTTCTCAGCTCTGTTGCGCTGTCCGAAACGCATACGTCGCAAAGTCCCCATTCAAGCGCCTGCCTTGCCGGCACGGGCTTTGTCATAATCGTCATATAATGCGCCTTTTGAAATCCGATTCTTTGAATTAAAAACGGCAGAACGCAGGCGGGATAGAGCCCGAATAACAGTTCAGATAAACTGAATGAAGCACTCTCATCTGCGATGACGATATCGCACGCGGCGGCAAATCCGACACCTCCCGCGTTTACTTTTCCGCGCACGCGGGCGATGGTGATGTACGGCCCGGATTTTAATGCCAGCCACAAACGGTAAAGCGGCTCCTGTGATTCCGCATGCTGCATGCCCTGTCTCATTTTCTCGTACATCTCATCGAAATCCGCCCCGAAACAAAATACCTCCGGCAGCCCTTCAAGCACTACGGAGGTGACGGAGTCCCCACATTCAGAAAGAACATGCAGGCATTCCTCCACTAAACGCTCATTAATCGTATTGTTGGCTTCAGGCCGATCAAAGGTGATGAAGCAGACATTTTGCTGAAAACGGACCTTTATCGTCTCATAGGTCACGGGATCCACCTGTATTTCCGATGAAATTCCGTGATTTCTTCCAAATATAAACGAGGGCTCCCGGCATGATGGTCTAAAATGTTCGGAATCATATTCATATCCAATTTGACATTCCGGGTACCGAACTTCACCAAACCGCTGCCTTTAAACAGTTCTTCATACTCCTCCATGGACAGCCTGTATCTGTCGTTCAGATGCTCTTCTATCTTGAAAGAATGCTGCCGCGCCTGTCCCTCAGGCGTCACAACGCCGCTGTAAAATTCCGAACAGCATCCTGACCCGTAGGAGAAACAGCCGATCCGTTTAGAAGTGCCGAATGCCCCTTGGTCAATCGTACTGGCAAGAGCCAATAAAGAGGCTGCGCCCATAATGTTTCCGACTCGTTGGCAGTAGCGGAGCCCCGGCTCTACCCTTGTTTGAAAATCCTGTTCGATCTCAGCGTTTTTCGCTTTTGCAAGCTTGCGCATCATTGTCCGGTGGGCTCCTTTTACCATGCCGCCAAACGGTGTATGGAAGGCAAGGTAGTGAAACGTCTCTTTGTAGTCGGCGCCCGGCACACGGTTTTTATACTCGCGAAATGTCTGTTCACAGCAATCAAGGTAAGACATCAATGACAAGTCGGCGTCACCGGCTTCACTGTCCGGGATCGGGCGGCATGTATCCATCACCTCATAGCCGTAGTAGCCGTTTGCGCCGGCATCCGCCTGAAATACGATCGGATTTTCACCGATCAATAAGGCGACGGCACCCGCTCCGGCGCTCGGTTCTGCGTAAGACCAATCTTCGCTTAACGCATCGCCGCCTTCGGCAATTAAAAACCGGGAAATATCCGTCGCAACGACAAGCGCTTTCGCTCCTGGGGACGTCTGTGACAAAATAAAGTTAAGCGCCATCTGCAGGCCCGCCGTTCCTGAATAGCAGGCTTGCTTCAGTTCAAATAAACGGCAGTTCCGGTTGAGGCCTAAGTAATCATGAATATATGTACTGAGTGATTTTCCGAAGTCGATGCCGGACTCCGAGCAGGTAATCAGCAGCTCGATTCTATCTTTTTCAGCCTCTGTCAATCGGTCGATAATCGGCTTTGCCGCGTTAACGCCGAATGTAACGGGGTCTTCATAAGGAAGCGCCACCGCTTTTTCTTTCATCAGTAAATTCTCAAATCTGGCAGGGTCTAAGTTTCTGTACTCCGCCAGCTGCATGACATCGAGGTATGCCGTCCCGCCAAACACATTTATCGCTTCTATTCCGGCAGCAGTCATGAACTTCGCCTCCAATATGAATTTTGAGCTTCCGATTTTTGCGCCGTTTTATCAGACGGCCTGTACCTTTTCATAAAGCTTTTCAGCCAATTCGCCGATGTTTGAGACTCCTGTCAGCTCCACACGCGGGATCTGCAAAGATAATTCCTCCAGCATCATTGTGATAATTTCTGCACGATCCACTGAATCCGCCCCCAAATCAACTAAACGGTCTTCATGTGAGAGCTGTTCGCCTTCTAAATCAGGCAAAACCTCGTAAATTGTGTTCTGCAGCAATTCAAAGATTCTATCTTTACTCATTGTCAGTTCCTCCCTGTTTCATTCTTTTTATGAATATTCCATGTTTTCAATCTATCATTTCGTCTTGTCAACACGTTTGCAAAAATGAACGTAACTTCTGATTCAAAAGCGAGGCCGTCTCTTCCATCAGCAGCAGGCCGATTCCATCAGCATGGCGGTTTTTCCAGGATTCCAGCTCCGTACCTTTCACCCATTGATTAAAGGCTCCCAATGCCGGACCGCAATGAATCTGGTAATCTACCTTGGCATCGGGATCTCCTTTAATCGCCGAGGCGGAGCTTTGCCTGAAATACCATTTGAATATGAGCGCCATTTTCTGTTTCGGATTCCGTTCGGCTTTTGAAATGTCTTCTCTCGAATAGTGCGCCTTCACTTTTTCATAAACACTGCTTACACTTGCCTTAAAATACTTATCTTCTATTTGTCTGATTGTCTTTTCATCAATTTCTTCGATTGAGCCGTGACGCTGATACAGTTCATGCAGTTTAGCAGCGCGGGTCGGGAAGAACAGTCCTTTCTTTAATACCTGCACTTTGCTGCCTGATTCAAACATATCGCCGGCCGGCGCGTAAGCCGTGTCCTGTACATTCATCTGCTGAAGCAGATCCTTGACGGGAATGCTTGTCGCCGCTTCAACGGTGCATTGGTTAATGGACCCGGTCACAATAAAATCAGCGCCGAGCATAAATGCAGCCATGGCAGCCTCAGGCGTTCCGATTCCCCCTGCGGCTCCGATACGGACGGTTTTGCCGTATCGATATTTTTTCATCATGTCATCTCTTAAACGGACGATCGCCGGCATGAGGCTGTAAGCAGCTCCGCCGTCAGTATGGCCGCCCGAATCGGCCTCCACGCAGATGTCATGCGCAACGGGTATTTCTCTCATCAGATTCGCTTCTTCAGCGGTAATCTTGTTTTCGGCTGCAAGCTTTTGCAACATATGATCAGGCGCCGGGCTGAGAAACGCTTCCGCTACTTCCGGACGGGACAGTTTGGCGATAATCCGCTGACGCGCTGTCACTTGTCCGTCAGCACCTCGCTTTAACCCCTTAGCGCGAAACCTGACTAAAGCGGGAGTAACCGTTAAAAATGCTGATGCTTCCAAATTCTGCACCCCATGCTTCAGTAAAAGGTCAACCATTTTTTCTTCAGAATCTGCATGCTTCATATTATGTACAACATTTATGCCGAAGGAACCGCCGTCACGAAGCTCATGCTGAATTGACAAAATGGCGTCCTCCGTCTGTCCGATGCTCAATCCGCCCGTTCCGAAAAAGCCCATCATTCCTTTTTTGGCCAGCCTGACGACCATCTCCTTCGAAGCGATTCCGCGGTACATGCCGCCGGCCAGATAGGCGTATTTCAGCCGATAATCACTTTTAAACTCTTCATTTCCTAAAGATGCCGCCGTAATTGAGCTTTTTTCAGCCGCAGCCGGAGCTTTGATTTCATCTGTTATCGGCTTCGCTTCAGCTGTAATTCTTTGAATCAGCCCGGTCAGCACTTTTCCGGGACCGATTTCTTCAAAGCTCATGTTCTTTCGTCCCATTAAGAAACGGATGCTGTCTGTCCAGTTCACAGACCCCGTTATTTGCGCGGCGAGTGTCTCTTTCAGCTCTCTCTGCTCATAAGGTCTTGCCGTCACATTTGAAATGACCGGAATGGACAGCGGCTTAAAATGGAAAGATTCAATAAACCGTGAAAACTCCTCCTTCGCCTCCAGCATGTATCTGGAATGAAAAGCGCCGCTGACATTTAAGCGGTGAACCATTTTCACGCCATTTACAGATTCAAATACGGCTGCGGCTTTTTCAATATCTTCTTTATATCCGGAAAGGACAATTTGCTGCGGTGTGTTCATGTTGGCGATATCAATCATATGTAATTGAGATTCTCTTAAAACGTCCGTCACCTGCCCATGAGTCAGACCGATCACCGCTGCCATGCCGCCTCCTTTTGCGCGGCTCATCAGTTCGCCCCTCTTTTTGACCAGCTGCAAGCCTTCCTCAAAATCGAAGGCCCCCGAGGCGTATAACGCGTTATATTCTCCTAAACTGTGTCCGGCGGTAAAATCCGGTTTCAAGCCGGTTTCTTCTGTTTTTTTCAAATAACTCAGGGCATTGACGACATAGAGTGCCGGCTGAGTGAATTGAGTCTGATTGAGACGTTCTCCGTCCCTGCACAGATCCTGAACGGAATATCCGAGAATGTGATCGGCCTTTGCAGTTAATTCAGGGTAGCGGCCGAACAGCTCCTCTCCCATCCCTATTCTTTGCGAACCTTGGCCGGGAAAAACAAAGCTGATCATCTTACAGTCTCCTTCCGGGCGATGATAAAATGATGTCTTCGATTTGCTGCAAATGGGTTTGTTCTTTATGGAACGGCGTCATAATAGTACGGATGCGTTCAGCCGATCCTGCGGGAAGAATCTGTTTGGCAAATGCGGCCAATGTTCCGGAAGGCCCGGCATCAATATACAATCCCTTTTCACGGCTTTCAGCAACTTGAAGCGCTTCGCGGAATCGAATCGGCTTTCTGACGACATTCCAGAAAAAGTCCGCTTGAATATCCGTCTCAGCCTCTCCAGTCGCACTGGAAATGAACGGAATAAACGGAGTCCGGATTGATTTCCGAGCCAAAAAGCGCTTGTACGGATGCTCCGCCTGATCAACCATCGCTGAGTGAAACCCATATGATACCGGCAGCAGCTGATGAGGAATCTGCTTTTCTCTCAGGTCGTCGATGATTTTTCTGATGTGTCCCCGCTCTCCGGAGATGACAAAGTGAGATTGATAGTTAACAGCGGCCAATTCACTATTTTCATGGAGCAGCGGGTCATCTTGGTATAATTTCGGATTCCCCAGTACCGCAAGCATGCTGCCATTGCGGCATGTTTCCGTAATGATTTCGGCCTGTTCCAGCACGCAATCTAATGCGTCTTCGGGGCTGAGCACACCCGACACAGCGGCCGCCGCATATTCACCGAGGCTCGCTCCGATTACACAATCGGGACGTATGCCTTTTTGTTCCAAAGCATACGCGAGTGCATACTCAGCCATAAAAATGGCGGGATGGCTGAAAAGAAGGCGGTCAAATGGATCGGACAGACGGTTGGCTGTATGATAAATCTCTTTAAGGACAGAAACACCGAAACGGCTGGCGGCAAAATCGTCCAAGTCGAGCATTTTCTGCCGAAAAACGGCGTTATGTGCAAACAGCTCTTTTCCCATGTGATAATATTGGGAACCCTGTCCGGAAAACATGAAAACAATTGGCTGGCTCATTTGTTCTCCTTTTCGCTATATGTTTTTTTGAAATATTGATTCGTGAGTGTTTCGTGATGTCGTGAAGTGAAGTGATCGTGATGTTGTATGACTGGGCAATGTTGTGTGAGAAAAGAATTTTGTCTTATGTTCCGCTACATCGCGGGTAAAGTTTCAGTTTCTTTTTTGATGCGGTGAATAAGTCCTGTCAGCACATGGCCCGGGCCGACTTCTTCAAATTCCATCCGCCCGATGTTCAGGAGATAGCGGATGCTGTCGTGCCATCGTACTGAATGGTCGATCTGATCAGCCAGAACGGAGGGGATTTCGTCTTGTTCATAAGGTCTGGCATGCACGTTAGAAATGACAGGAATTGATATAGCAGAAAAATGAAATGACTGTAAAAATTTTTCGAACTCTTGTTTTGCTTCACTCATATATCTCGAGTGAAAAGCGCCGCTTACGTTTAACGGATGAAACATCGTCACATCTTTTATTTCTTCGAATACGCTTTTGGCTCTTTCAATGTCTTCTTTTCGTCCGGAGATGACAACTTGATGAGGAGAATTCATGTTGGCAATATCAATCGTATGTAATCCGTTCGTTTGAAGGGCGTCTGCCGCTTGAGGTGCAGTTAATCCCATAACGGCGGCCATTTTTCCGTCAGTGGCCATACTCATTAATTCGCCTCTTTTACGGACAAGCTGCAAGCCCGTAATAAAATCAAAAGCGCCTGCGGCAAACAGCGCATTATATTCTCCCAAACTGTGGCCGGCCACATAATCCGGCTTTATGTCATTGTCTTGGATTTTTTTCAAATAGCTTAACGCGTTGACTACATATAAAGCGGGCTGAGTGAACTGCGTCTTGTGAAGGTTGGAATACGGATTCTCAAGACAAAGCCGTTTCATAGAATATCCGAGTGTGTCATCAGCCTGCTCAGTTAAGTCTTTAAATTCATCAAACAATGAACTTCCCATTCCCTGTTTTTGAGAACCTTGTCCTGGGAATAAGTATGTAATCATTTTCTCAGCCATCCTTTCTCGGATTCAGATAAGAAGCATATTCAAGTTGATAGTAACTTCACAAAAATACCATGTCAAGTTAATTTATCCTATGCGGACTCCTGAAGAATGCCTATTTTTTCCTAGGAGAAGGCGTGTTTAGGTCTTTCGGAACAGATATAAGCAGAATGTCCCACCCAGCCTGCTCTGCGCTCCTTCCCGCAAACCCCTGTTAATCAGGCATAAATCAACAAAAAGAAAGCAATTACTATCTTTTTATTTCAGATATTTCTAATCCCGAAAGAAAAAGCAGTTAAATAGAACTAAATTATACGCTACTTAAAATGAAACAGCCCTTTTTGATTTTTTCTGGTGCGAAAATTCACGAAATGTTCTTTTTTGTCAATTTGAAAGTAAATATTGTTTTTCAAAAGACTCTCCATTTTTTGACCCGGTTTCTCCCCGAAAGAATGCCCAGGATATACTCGCACGTGCGGCGGAATGGAGGCTTTGATCCGCTGTATACTGTTAAACATATCTTCCGCAGAACTGCCTCTGTCCTCACATATACCGCAACCTTCGGTAAACACGGTGTCACCGGTAAAAAGGTGATCAGAAAGCAAATAGCACATCCCTCCGGCCGTATGTCCCGGAGTCAGTATGCTCTTGATGATAAATCCCCCCGCCGCAAAGGTCTGTCCGTCTTCAAGCGCTATTAAGTTTCTGCACCGGAATTGATAGTAATCGATTTCAGCCGACGACATGTATACATCAGAGTGATAGATTTGCTGAAGCGGCTCCGCCAAGTTTACATGGTCATAATGTGAATGTGTTAATAAAACAGCTGATAAATCAACATCCAATTCATGCAGTTTATCGGTTATTTTGCCGATTTCCCAGGACGGGTCCACCGCTATCGCAGATTTTTTTGATCGGTCTGCGATAATATAACAATAGTTTGACCACATCTGGTGATAGGTTTTAATTTGATGCACTTCATATGTATGATCCATTGTCACCATTCCCATTCAAAAGATCCGGACAGACTGCTGCTGCCGCCCAGCCGGCTGTAACCACTTTACCAGATGACACCGCGTTTTTCCATGGATTTTCCGGTAAAGATGAAAAACTGTTCAAATCAACCAAAAGAACCAGCCGCCGGTTTTTAAAATTTGTTATCGTAATATATAAGGAAATAAGAATATTCATTTACATGAATACTTTAGGAGATTTTATTCAGAAAATGAAGAATGGTATAATTTTCGGATAAAAAGAATAAAAACAAGGAATTGCCGAAATAGCCGGAGAGGAAAATCAGTCTTTAAATGACTCTCAATCTTGATTCTTATTTCAATCCTTTTCTTCAAGCTAAACTAAACCCATACGGCTTCCTCAAAATATATCAGAATACCTTAGTTCCTTACACCGAATTTCAATATTATGCTTATGAGTTGGCATTAACGCACAATTCGAATCAGAAAAAATACGACGTAATTCACACACAAGATGTTGTTTCTTCACTTTCTTTTGCCAGAATTCAGTCCAAAACTTGGAACAGCCGGTGCATTCTCTCCTGAGTAATCTTTTATGCCAGAAAGATAAAGTATCTTCTGAACCAAACGGCACGTACGCCGCTTGATGGATGACTTAAACTCTTATGTTTTCCCCCTTTAAACGGGACTATTGTTGGTGATGATCAAATTTAACCTGTGTTAAGCTTTAGACGGGAGGTAATTATGGAAAATAAAAGAAACGCTGAACCAAGCCCAAAAGCGATAAAAATTCTAACTTACATCATTCCTATAGTTTTAATAGGACTTGTCCTTATTCTTAAAAATATTAACACCCCAGCAGCAGAAATTTCATTTTATGTTGTTGCTGTCGGTGTGGTTCTCTTAGTGGTTTTCAGTTTAATCAAAAGCAGAAAAAAACGCAGGAAGAACTAAATTTAGGGGGGCTAATTACTAGTCCCCTTTGACTTTTAGATTGTCAGCTCACCAAATTCAAATTTTATTTAAATTCTTTCACCATCTCCCTGTGAATTTGTAAAAGGAGGTACTCATAAAACTCATGATAATCACCTAGATTTTCGATTACTTTTATAATCTTTTGACCCTTTAAACAATGATGGAAACGTTAAAACAAGTTTAAATCGATGTTGCTCATATATTTTTTGTATCCTTTTAAGAAAACCACTTGCTCGTGATCTTCTCGGTAAGTCCTTTTGACATTTCCCTCATTATATTAACCTCGGATAAACTATATCAGAACTTATATTCTCGGTGAATTCTTAACGAATTCATTTTACTCCGGCTATCATCATGGTAAAATTTTGAATAACATATTATCGCGAAAGGATATGATCATGAAAATCTTTGAAGCAACCACCCTGCTTTCTGCCGCCAAACAACGCGCAACTGAATACAAAGAATTGCGCAGCCAAATGACGAACCTGAAAAATGCGTTCCAAGGCATGACAGACCTGGGCGACAGCGATTTTTCGGGCAAAGGCGCCGACAACATCAAAGCTTTATTTCAAGATCACGCTGGCGTCACAGATGAATGGCTTGAATTAATTGATATGAAAATTGCGTTTCTCACAAGCATAGAAGCTATGATTGAAGATGCCGGGCTTTCAGATTCTTATGTGGAAGAATCTTTCCTTGAACATGAATTGACACACGCACTTGATAAATCAAAAGCGATTATGCAAGAGCAGCGTAATGAAATGAAAGGTATCCTTGATGAAATCGCAGATATACTGCCGCTCGATCTCTTTTCAACCGATAACGCGGATCAAAAATTAGAGGATTCTGATACAACAAAAAGAGATACAATACATAAAATTGGTGAGCTGGATAACAACCTTTCAAATGAATATGGGCTGTCAGAAGCTAATGAGGCGTTCATTATGGCAGATTTTCAGGCATTACAAGATGCGACAGGGAAAGGCAAAAACGCCACCCCGCTCAACTATAATGCCAAGGCGTACCGGGAAAGTGAAATCCATCAGATGCAAGCAGGATTACATAAACAATCATCGGAATATCTTTCGTTCAAAAAACAGCAGGCAGAAGAAAGAAGAATTGCGAAGGAACAGGAAGAGCTCGCGAACAGGCCTTGGTACGAAAAAACATGGGATGTCGTTTGTAATTTTACAGGAGAAGCTACTGGGTATTATGATTATAAAAGAGCGGCTGATGGAGTTGACCCAGTCACAGGTGAAAAACTCACTGCTGGTCAGCGAGTCGCAGCCGGGGGAATGGCAGCCGCTGGTTACATTCCAATTGTCGGGTGGGCCGGCCGTATCTTTAAAGGCGGAAAGGCAATCTATTCAACTGGAAAAGCAATTTACAAAGCAGATAAAGCGCTCGAAATATATAAAACTCCAAAAACCTTTAAAGCTCTTCATAATTCAGAGAAAGGATTATACGGGCTTGCGTCTGCAAATGGGTTTGGCGAGGCTGTAACCGGCCGGGATATGTTCGGGAATAAAATATCTGATGAGAGACAGGAAAACGGATTCCATCAAGCATTGGCTGCAATCAGCCCTATAGGTATGATTGGGACAGGAAAAGTGTTAAAGGCAAACGCTGGAACAGGAAAACCTTCTAACCTGTACAGAGGAGAAAATTTCCCCTATGCTGCAAAAAGGGAGAATGGCATCGGCAAATCTTATATATCACCTGAAACCGGAAACTTAATACCTGCTAACAAAAGTGGAATGTATAAAGGTCGTCAGGTAACTGTAATGGAACATATTTTAGGAGGATATAGAAGAGGCGGAAAATCAAATAGTCCATACACCAGCTTTACAGTCAACAAAAAGATTGCAAAAGGTTACGGAGATCATACTATTGAATTGGACATATCCTCTCTTCGAAAAGCAATACGTTCTGGTGAGCTAAAAGGAGTTGCCATCCTTAATCCTAAACAAATTGAGAGACTTATAAAAAACGATACGAGACAAACAGACAATTGGAAAAATAAAGCCCTCAAATGGACAAATAGAGATACTGAATATTTTGTTAAAGGTGAGATACCAAAAGAATACTTCAAAATGTTTTCTAAGGAGTGACGCATACGCATATGTTTCTTTACTATCAAAATGAGTGTTTAGGTAAAATTGAAGGGGTTGCAGTAGAAGGGCCTTGGGCTTATGGGAAGATCATCCCTAATGAGAAGATGGAAAACTTCAAAGACTTTTTTAGAGCTGTAGTAGATGAAGATAATCCCTCTGCAATTGAGAAGTTTGACGATGATCTATTAGACGATGATAATTGGTTTATTGTTGATGATGAGTATAAAAAAGTAGGCATTTCCTTGCCCGGTATCTATGAAGAAGATAACGAAATAAATTGGAGATGGAGATAAATCGGATTAGGGTCCTCATAAAGAGAGGGCCCCTTTTTGATTTCAAATTGTACTCCGCAATTTTCGTCTTCGGACCAACAGGAAAATGCAGCACATACATCCTCTAAATCACTGGAAGCTTGCCGGTATTACTTAAATAGCTTGTCCTGATTGATTAAAAGCTTGGTAAAGTAACAAATCTAAAGGTTGCCGCGGTCTGGTCATTCCCTCACCTCCTTGGCTGTCTTTCGGCCGTGGCACGGGGGCACAATGTAGGGGCTGTATTTACTTGAATCCCAGAATAGTTTCACATCACCTTTATGCGGAACGATATGATCGCCAACTGTTGCCGGGGTTCTTCTGCCCTGCATCAAGCAAGCGGCACATAACGGATGTTTGGACAGGTAGCCAGCACGCGCCTGCCTCCACTTGCTGTTATACCCCCTTTTGGCAGCAGACTCCCGGTATTGATCATAGGCCGGCTTGGTTCGCCTGTGCTGTTCGCAGTAACCCTCTCGCATTAGGCTAGGACATCCTGGTTCATTACAAGGCTTCAATGCTTTCTTCAATCTGCTTGACCCTCCTTTAATAGCTCCAGTCTTTCGTCACGATTAGAAGTTTTTGCCCAATTATTGAATTCCTGAATTCCTATATTCACGCGTTGCAGGTGCAACTGCTTTTGTTTCTCGTTCAATTCGATTTTCCTTTTACTGATTTCAATGTCATAATTAATCTGTTTTAAAAGAAGTTCTTGTTCAGTGCGCCACGCTTTAAATTGATCAACGTACAAATTGTCTTCGGACAAGGTTAATCCCTCCAATTAAAAAGCGCCCTCCCTATTGGGAAAGCACTTGGATATATTCTTTCTAAACTGCACCCGCACTCAAGCCGTTAACCGCCGATTGTCTATCCTGAGAATTACCGGACGCAGTTTACAGAGAATATAAAAAAGCACCTAGTTAAGGTGCTTTTTTTATTTTTCATTACTTTGCATTCTTTCTAGAAGTCGGAATATACATTCTGCCTTTTTTATATAAGTCATTGGGTATCTGATAAGAGTTATAATTTCACCATCTTGGTTAAACAAAGGATTTGCTTCCTGAGAAACACAGATTCCACTTATTTTGTTATTCCAAATAACTGGGCCTCCGCTAAAACCACCGTAGTTAAAAATATTGCCTAGAAAATAATTAAAATCTTCATGGTACATCGCAACTTTCCCAGAGGATAAAATAGGTAAATGATAGTTACCTAAAGCTGGATTAACTCCCCCCAAATTACTGAAAAGTGGATAGCCTATTAAATAGATATCGTCTCCTTCTTTTATTTTTTTATTATTAAAATATACCAAATCTAACGGCTTGTATCCTGCAGATTCTAGATGGCGTGCAAACCCTTTTGTTTCTTCAAAATTTAGCGATATTATCGCTAAATCCATATCATACACATTTTCCTCATAAACTACGTGCTTCAAGCTGAAATTTCTAATTTCGTCCAACCCAAGACTGTCTCTTTTTTCATTGTAATTCATTCCTTTCATGACAGTGTTAAATAATTCTTTAGTCTTATTACTAAAAATTAAATGCCTCACAGTAATTAAGTACGTTTTATTCTCTTTTTTAACAAAGAGAGCTGTACCAGTATCTTGATCATCATCGCTAAAACATTTCAAATATACAACTGACTTCTTTATAGTTTCTAAATTCATTTTATCACCCCTGCTTTATTATCGGTGAAAGAGCGTGACAAAGGAACTGCTTGCAAAATTTGTCGAACGATTTACCGGGAACAGTTTACAGGGAACATAAAAAAAGCGACCCCGCTCATCAGCAGTGCCGCTCCCTTGATTTATTACCTACTACCATAATAACTTATCTAAAACAAAATGGTGTGCCGTTATCGTGCCATCTTTCTGCCAAAATTGTTTTAGTACATTCCTTTTTGCTCTGCTGCTGTCATCCCGCTCACCCCTTCATTACTTAGTATCGTTCTATCAAACCATGCCTTTCTCTTCTAACGCTGAACCTGTTGCGCCTCTACTCATGCCGCTCACCTCCTGTAACACGATGATACCACGAAAAACGCCCAATTTTTCCATTTATCCACACAATCCACGAATTACTCATATCTTATATACTGTGCAACTGCCCGAAGTGCTGCCAGCCCTTGCCACCCTTGTTTTCAAGCGATATCCCTAAAATAAATTCCACGTTTGCTTTTTGAAGGGAATCAATAAAAATGTGCGAAAAAAAAAGACTCATCTTTTTATGAGATGAGCCTGCTTATATTTTAAATTTCTTCATAGCGTTGTTCATGGCATCCTGGTTAATTCCAATGTATCGAAGGGTTGTCCGCTGGTCAGAGTGGTTGAAAATCTCCTGCAGTATGGCAACGTCTTTTGTTTGCCTGTAAAAATGGTATCCGAATGTTTTCCTCAACGTGTGTATGCCTATATCATCCAAACCGACATGCTCAGCAGCAGCCATCAGAATCTTATAAGCCATCGACCGGGAAATAGGCTTGTTGATCCTTTCTTGGCTTTTGAAAAGATATTCAGCATTAATCGGTTTGATAAATACCTAAACAGCTAAAAATCAGTGGAGAAAATGTGGGCACGAGGGGTACATCCCACACAGAACCCTTTTACATCACGCGTTTAAACATCTTTTCCATCTCATACGTGCTGTGATGAATAATAATCGGCCGGCCGTGCGGGCATGTGAACGGGTCTGTCGTTCGGCGCAGATCGTCCAAGAGCGCTTTGATTTCATCGTTGCGCAAATGGCGGTTCGCTTTGATCGAGCCTTTACAGCTCATCATAATGGCCGCTTCCTCCCGCAGCTTTTTAATGTCGATCCGTTTGGCGTCAAGCACCTGCTGAATGATTTCTTCAATCAATTCAGCTTCTTCTCCTTTTGGAAACCAGGCCGGATGACATCGGACGATATAGCTGTTCGTGCCGAATGCTTCTAAAAATACCCCGACGCTTTCAAGCTCCTGCTGGTGCTGTTCAATAATCAGCGCTTCATTTGCCGCATAATGAAAGGTGAGCGGCACGATCATATCCTGCACTTCAGGCTCAACCTGCCCGACTTTTTCCCGGAAATATTCGTACTTAATCCGCTCTTGAGCAGCATGCTGGTCAATGATATATAACCCGTTTTCGTTTTGGGCTAAAATATAGGTCCCGTGCATTTGGCCGATCGGATACATCACCGGCACCCTTTCTTCCCGTATCTCTTCAGAGACAGCCTCCTCTTCAGGCTCCGGAATATCGGAAACAGGCGCTTCGGGTTCCGGCATGCTGATCTCCGACAGCACGTCATCATCCGCTTCCTTCGGGAGGAACTCTTCTTCTATTACCGAAGCCGGCTCTTTTACGACCGAACTCAGCTTCATCGGCGAGTACGACGGTTCCGGCATTTTTTCCGGCAGTTTCCGCTCAGGGGCACTTTCCTCGAACGTTATGAATTGCTGTTCGTTTTTGACCGGCGCCGGCGCTGATTTTTTCGGAAGCTGGGCGCTCGGAATCAGCCGCTGCTTTTGAAATACTTCCTTTATCCCGTCACGGATCAGCTCATGCAGTTCCGTCTCCTTGCTGAGGCGGACTTCAAGCTTCGACGGATGGACATTGACATCGACTAAAATCGGGTCCATCGTAATTTCGATAAACGTAATCGGATGGCGGCCGATCGGCAGAAGCGTGTGATAGCCCTCATGCACCGCTTTTACAAGCGGGAAATTCTTAATGTATCTTCCGTTAATGACAGATGACATGTAGTTTCTGGATGCACGCGTGATTTCCGGCAGCGCAATGTAGCCCTTGACTTCAAAATCAAGCGAGCTGACATGGAGCGGTATCATTTTTTTCGCAACCGCCGTCCCGTAAATCGCGGCCAGCACATGGCGCACGTCTCCATTGCCGTTTGTCTGCAGAAGATTTTTCCCCTGGTGGCGGAGGCGGATGGATACTTCCGGATGCGCAAGGGCGATCCGGTTGACGACATCCGTAATATTGCCGAGTTCCGTATGCACGGTTTTCATATATTTTAATCTGGCGGGTGTATTGAAAAACAGGTTGGTAACGATGATCTCCGTTCCTTTTCTGCTGGAGGATTTCTGTTCAGAAATGATATTACCGCCTTGAAGAATGAGATGAGTTCCCGCTCCCTCGCCGATGCTCGTTTTGATTTCCAGATGAGAAACAGACGCGATACTTGGCAAAGCTTCTCCGCGGAAACCGAGTGTTCTCACCCGGAACAGGTCGTTTTCATCTTTGATTTTACTGGTCGCATGGCGGCGGAAAGCCCGTTTGCAATCATCGGTTTCCATACCTTCGCCGTTGTCAAGCACCCGAATCGACGAAAGTCCCGCTTCCTCTATATCAATTTCAATGACTGTGCTGTTTGCGTCGATGGCGTTTTCCACCAATTCTTTAACGACAGATGCAGGCCGTTCCACCACCTCACCTGCCGCTATTTTATTTGAAAGTTCATCTGACAGCTGGATGACTTTTGCCAAGTCCGTCACCTCTTTCTATTTTAATTTTTTTTGCAGCTTGTACATTTCATTCATCGCCTCAAGCGGCGTCATATCAAGAATATTGATTGACTTGAAGGCTTCAAGCACTTGTTTTTCTTTTTGAGAAACAGCCGGTGCCTTCTGTTTTTTATCACTGTCAGCAAAAAAGGACAGTTGTGCCGGTTCTTCTTTGACGGCGGGCTTTTTCTCAGGGGCCGCCGGAAGCTCCGGTTTATCTCCTGTCTGCTCAAGCTGTTTTAAGATCTCCTGTGCGCGGCTGATCAGATCATCCGGGAGCTCAGCAAGCTGGGCGACATGAATGCCGTAACTTTTATCTGCGGCTCCTTCTTTAATTTGATGAAGAAACACGACCGTGCCGTTATATTCCTCGGCGCGCACATGAACGTTTTTCAGCTGAGGGAGCTTATCTTCAAGCACCGTCAGTTCATGATAATGCGTGCTGAACAGTGTTTTAGCGCCGATATGATCATGAACATATTCAATAATTGCCTGTGCCAGCGCCATTCCGTCGTACGTTGATGTCCCGCGTCCGATTTCATCGAACAGGATCAGGCTGTCTTTTGTGGCGTTTACAATCGCGTTTTTCGCTTCCAGCATTTCCACCATAAAGGTGCTTTGTCCGGAAATCAAATCGTCCGCAGCCCCGATTCTCGTAAAGATTTGATCAAAAATCGGCAGAACCGCTTCTTTTGCGGGCACAAAACAGCCGATCTGAGCCATGATGGACAAGAGTGCGATCTGTCTCATATACGTGCTTTTACCTGACATATTCGGACCCGTAATCAGGAGCATTTCCCGTGAATCGCCCATCAGGCAATTGTTCGGCACGTATTCTTGACTGTCCATCACTTTTTCAACGACAGGATGTCTCCCCTCAATGACTTTGACCTCGTTATCAGAAAAGACGGGCTTTGTGTAATGCCTGTTTTCACTGATCGTGGCAAAGCATTGCAGCGCGTCCAGCTCACTCATTTGCTTAGCAAGACGCTGCAGACGAGGAATAAATTTCTTAACTTTTTCCCGCAGTTCGGCAAAAAGCTCATATTCCAGCTCGCAAATGTTGTTTTCCGCCTCTAAAATAAGCGCTTCTTTTTCCTTTAATTCCGGCGTAATGTACCGTTCGGCGTTTGTGAGCGTCTGCTTCCGCTCATACCGCCCGTCCTCAAGCAGATGAAGGTTTGCTTTTGTGACTTCAATATAATAGCCGAACACTTTATTAAAGCCGACTTTTAATGAACGGATGCCTGTATAAGCGCGTTCCTGCTGCTCCAGTCTGGCAATCCAGTCTTTTCCGTTTTTGCTGGCGTCACGGTACTCATCGAGCTTCTGGTGATAGCCGTCTTTTATTAAGTTGCCTTCTTTTAAAGATAACGGCGGATTTTCATGAAGCGCATCCTCTAACAAATCAAGCAGATCTCCGCACGGATCAATCAAGCCGGCGCGTTCTTTTGCTTTTTTATGGTTAAGAGACCCTACAAGCTCTTTAATGCTCGGCACCTGTTTTAATGATTCTTTCAGCTGGATTAAATCCCTTGCATTGACGTTTCCGAATGCGACCCGGCCCGCAAGACGCTCTAAATCATACACTTCTTTGAGGCGCTCGCGCAGATCTTCACGCTCAAAGAGATGATTGATCAGCGTCTCAACCATTTCCTGGCGTTCTTCGATTTGGGATGCTCTGATCAGCGGACGGTCAATCCATTGTTTGAGAAGCCGGCCGCCCATTGCTGTCTTCGTTTCGTCCAAAAGCCAAAGCAGCGAGCCTTTTTTGCTTTTTGAACGGATCGTTTCCGTCAGTTCAAGATTCCTCTTGGAATACAGGTCAATTTTCATCGCTTCTTCCAATTCATACACTTGAACCGGCTGCAGATGATCCAGACTCCGTTTTTGCGTTTTCTGCAAATACGTATATAAACGCATAAACGTCTTTGTCAGCTCTTCGCCCGGCAAGTGCTTTGCGATTTCGATCTGTTCTGTCATTTCTCCGTCTTCGATGGAAATCGTTGCGCCGCACCGTTCTTTCAGCTGGGCTGCTGTCTTTTCATTAAACTTGCTTGAGACGACAATCTCCTTGGCGCCGACTGAATAAATCTCTGACATGACATCTTCAATCCGCTCAATAAATACGGCCAGGTTTTCTCCGGTCGTTAAATCCGATAAAGCGAGGCCGTATCCGTCACGAAATTCGGAAACGGAAGCGATAAAGTTGTTTTCCGACTCATGAATGCCTTTTCCGTCCATCACGGTTCCCGGCGTGATCAGCTGGACGACTTCCCGTTTCACAACGCCTTTAGCCGCCTTCGGATCTTCCGTCTGCTCACAGATCGCGACTTTATAGCCCTTTTTAATCAGCTGTTCAATATAAGCCGCCGCAGAATGATAAGGCACGCCGCACATCGGAATTTTGTCAGCTGAACCTCCGTCTCTGCTCGTCAGTGTAATTTCAAGCTCTTGTGACGCTTTTTTTGCATCTTCAAAAAACATTTCATAAAAGTCACCTAGCCGAAAAAATAAAAAGGCATCCTGGTGCTCTGCCTTTATTTTCAAGTATTGCTGTATCATAGGCGTGTAACTAGCCATCATTTAATCCCTCACTATGTATCTTCTGTTTTCCGCATCCCATTATAACATAAACAAAAGAGTGATATCTTTATATATAAAAAAGAGACTTGGGGTGCTGACTCCCCCAGCCTCTGCTTATTCTTCAGGATCTCCGACTAAAAATTCAGGGTTAATGTCCTCTAATTCTTCGTCAAGATCGTCTTCCCAATCATCATCATCGTCTTCTTCCCAGTCTGGATTTACTTCTACGACTACTTTCGTTTCCCCGACCACTTCCGCTAAAAACTCCCGCTCGGCCTGAACGACGATTTTATTTCCGTTAGGAGAAATGGTGACTTCAAGGCAATTCGGCTGCTGCAGCACTTTGGCAATGACTTCGTGTTCGTCATCTAAGTAATTAGTATCTCTGTATCTGAGTTTAATTACATCAACATATTTCACTCTCTCGGTTACAACTTCCGTTTTTGTATTATCAGCGTAAGAGTACCAGACGTTTATATCATAATACCCTTCAATTTCTACAGTCTTCCCGATCTTTTCGGCATCATATTTGTGATTGATAATCCAGCCGCCCAATATACTTGACGGTTTTTCATCAGGTGAGATTGTATTCGTGCACTGGGTGAATTTTCTGCCTTTCGCAACTACCGCTTTCGTAATAATTTCCCTGTATTCAGACATTCCGATAGGCCTCCTTGTTCTTCTTCGTGTTATCTTATGCTGGGCATTTGTCTCATGTGCATTTTTATAATAAAAATATAAAAATACAAAGTTTCTGTTTCATTGTATGCAGCCCTGCCCAGAAACTTTACTTTTAAGTCTGATAAAACTTTTTGAGGGAAAGTGGGCCGAAACGGCAATATGATGAATATTTAGTACATATAATAATTAGTTCTAAATCGACAAAAAAACACGGGCCGATGATGGCCCCGTGTTTAAAGAGAACAGCTGTTATTCGAATGTTTTACTTTTGAACCGGTTTCTCCTGTCAGCAGGTTGCCGCCGGTAGACGTAATGATTTCATTTGTCACCTGATTGGAAATCGTATGGGCGACAAGCTGAAGAAGATCATTGACCTCAATCTGGGAATCTCTGAATTCCTGAATGATCGGAATTCCTTCAAGCTCTTCCTGCAGGGCGTCAATTTTACTTTCCACTTGTTTCAAAGCTTCAAGCTTTTCATAATGCTTCAGGTTAACGGCTTGCTTTTGCAGAGCTTTAATCTGATTAATAATCGCAGAGACTTTTTCATTTCCATTAATCTGCGCCTCGGCGCGTTTGAAAAAATCAACTTCTTCTGTTTCAGAAATCATTTTCGCAAGGTTTCTTGCCTGCTGGACAATGTCTTTCTTAGAGTAAAGCGTCATTATTATTTCACCTCGATTGCTTCTCCTGCCATCACACCGTCAAGCGACCATGTTTTCGCCTGTTCGATTTTGACGCGTACAATCTTGCCGATGGCGTCTTTCGGCCCTTTGAAGTTGACGAGCTTGCTTTTTTCCGTATAGCCGGCAAGAATGTCAGGGTTATTTTTGCTTTCTCCCTCAACTAATACTTCGACAGTCCTGCCTTCATATTCCTTCATTTTTTTGGCTGAAATTTCTTTCACCAAATCATTGAGGCGCTGAAGACGTTCTTTTTTGACCCTCATCGGAACATTGTCTTTCATCTTCGCTGCAGGCGTGCCTTCACGAGGAGAGTAGATAAACGTATATGCGCTGTCAAATTCCACTTCGCGATATAACGAAAGCGTTTCTTCAAACTGTTCATCCGTTTCATTCGGGAAACCGACAATGATATCGGTAGTAAGTGAAGCGTTCGGCATCGCTGCTTTAATTTTTCCGACAAGCTCCAAATAGCGTTCTCTGTCATATTTGCGCGCCATCATTTTTAACATCGCCGAGCTTCCTGATTGAACCGGAAGATGGATATGGTCAAGCAGGTTGCCGCCTTTGGCGAGCACTTCGATCAGATGGTCATCAAAGTCACGCGGGTGGCTCGTCGTAAACCGGATTCTCGGAATATCAATTTTACGCAGTTCGTCCATTAAATCACCGAGTCCGTACGTCATGTCCTCAAAATCTTTTCCGTACGCATTAACGTTTTGACCGAGCAGCGTGATTTCTTTATAGCCTTCGCTTGCAAGTCTTCTGACTTCCTGGATGATTTCTTCAGGACGGCGGCTCCGCTCTTTTCCGCGGGTATACGGCACGATGCAGTATGTGCAGAACTTATCACAGCCGTACATAATGTTGACCCAGCCTTTAATTTTCCCGTTGCGGACCTTCGGAAGGTTTTCAATGACATCCCCTTCCTTCGACCACACTTCAATAACCATCTCTTTTGATAAGTAGGCTTCTGATAACAGTTCCGGCAGGCGGTGAATGTTGTGCGTGCCGAAAATCATATCGACAAACGGGTGCTTTTTAAGGATGCGGTTTACGACTGATTCTTCCTGTGACATACAGCCGCATACACCCAGAATCAGATCCGGATTATTTTTTTTGAGCGCTTTTAAATGGCCGAGCTCACCGAACACTTTGTTTTCAGCATTTTCCCGGATGGCGCAGGTGTTTAATAAAATGACATTCGCATCATCGACCGAGTTTGTCGCTTCATAACCGAGCGCCATAAAAATACCCGCCATGACTTCCGTATCATGCTCGTTCATTTGGCATCCGTACGTGCGGATATAAAACTTCCTGCCTTCGCCGAGACCTTTAAATTCTTCTGAGATTTTAAAATCGTTATGATATTGAACGGATTCTTTGCCCCGTTTTTTCGCATCTTTTAAAGAAGGCGGAATATATACGGCTTCGAAATACTTACTGTAATCCTTTTCGGATTTTTTGTCCGCTGGATTTACTTGTCCGCTTTCCTGCTTTTGCTTTTCATTCATGTTCGAATGTCTCCTTTCAACCGAAACTTCCACCCTCAAGTATACTGGTTAAAAGCGTTTGGCACAACCGCCAGCCTATTATTGTACACCTTATTGAGAATAAGAATCAATAAGAAATAAAAAGAGGGAATCATTTCCCTCTTATACAAGCTGAAGCTCTTTTGCCGCTGAACGGATCACTTCAAGCGCCCGGTCAAGCTCCTCTTTTGTATGCTCCGCTGTAATAATGGTGCGGATTCTCGCTTTTCCCTGAGCGACGGTCGGATACACGATGCTTTGTGCAAAGACGCCGCGGGTCAATAAAAGGTCTGATAATGCCTGGGCTTTTTCTTCCTCACCTATTAATATCGGCACGATCGGTGTTTCGCTTTTTGTAAGAGTCAGCCCCATTTGAACCAGTTTGTCTTTGAAATACGCCGTGTTCTCCCATAGCTTTTCCATATGTTCCGGCTCTTCCAGCAGGACGTCAATGGCTTCTATGCATGCTGCCGTTACCGCAGGCGGATGAGACGTGCTGAATAAGAAAGGACGGCCTTTATGGCGCAGGTAATCGATCAGAACCTGCGACCCTGCAGCATATCCGCCAAGAACCCCGATGGCTTTGCTTAATGTGCCCACCTGAATGTGGACTCTTCCGTCAAGCCCGAAGTGATTAACCGTTCCCCTTCCGTTTTTTCCGAGTACGCCGGAAGCATGTGCATCGTCAACCATGACAAAAGCATCGTACGCCTCTGCAAGTTTGACAATGTCAGGCAATGGAGCGATGTTGCCGTCCATTGAGAATACGCCGTCCGTGACGATGAGGCGCATGCGGTAATTCATTGACTTTTTCAGCACCCTTTCCAAATCGTCCATATCGACATGGCGGTACACCTTTTTATCTGCTTTCGTCAGCCTGATCCCGTCGATAATGGAAGCATGGTTCAATTCGTCAGATATCACGATATCTTCTTTTGTAAGAATGCTTGATAAAACGCCTTGATTGGTTGTAAATCCTGATTGAAAAACAAGTGCCGCTTCTGTTTTTTTAAAGTCTGCCAGTTTCTTCTCCAGCTCATTGTGCATCGTAAATGTTCCCGCGATTGTCCGGACGGACCCCGTACCCGCTCCGAATTCCTCCGCAGCGCGTTTGGCCGCTTCGACAAGCCTTGGGTGCGACGTCAGACCGAGATAATTGTTCGATGAAAGCTGAATCACGTTCTCCCCTTTGACTGCCACCGACGGCCCCTGCTTCGTTTCAATTTGTTTCATTTGCTGCCATGTGTTATTTTCTTTCATTTTATCAAGCTCTGCTTTTAGATATTCAAATTCTTTCATTATAGAACCCTCCCTTTATGGAATCAAAATGACTTTGCCGCACTGGCCCTTTCTCATCAGGTCAAATCCTTTTTCAAATTCTTCAAGCGGAAACTGATGGGTAATCACCGGAGTCAGATCAACAAGGCCGGATTCAAGCAGATGCGATACCTGACGCCATGTTTCAAACATTTTTCTGCCTGTGATGCCCTGAACGGTCAGCCCTTTAAACACCACGTCATTTGTCAGGTCAATCGTCACCGGGTGTTCCGGCAGACTCAGCATATGAAATCTTCCTCCATTGGCCGCCATCTTTAATCCTTGTATTATCGCTGCAGGGTGGCCTGACATTTCGCAGACAAGGTCTATTCCTTCTCCGCCCGTTAAGGCATCAATGACCTTAAGCGGATCTTCCTTGTCAGCTGAAATCGTAATTTCGGCTCCTAATTTTTTTGCAAGAGCCAGTCTGTAATCATTTTTATCAATGGCCGCAATGCAGGATGCGCCGGCCGCTTTAGCCACAGCCACCGCCATGAGTCCGATCGGCCCGCAGCCGATAATTGCAGCGGTGCCGCCCGCCAGATGGCCGCTTTCCAGCACCGTGTGCACCGCGTTGCCAAGCGGCTCTTGAACTGAGGCGACTGCAGGATCCATGTCAGCAGGGTTTTTCCAAATGTTTTGAGCCGGCACTTTGACATATTCAGCGAAGGATCCGGCTGTATCCACGCCAAGGATCTTTGTATGAGTGCACACATGATGTTTTCCTGTTAAACAGGGGACACAAGTTCCGCAGACGAAGTGGGTTTCCGCCGATACATAGTCGCCTGTTTTGACATTTGTGACGTGCTTGCCTGTTTCTGCTACGATACCGCTGAATTCATGTCCGAATACTTGAGGTGTTTTGATTCGTTCCTGCGCCCATTGATCCCAATTATAAATATGCACATCTGTACCGCATATAGATGCGGCCTGTACTTTAATGAGAACTTCATTCTCATTAATGGAAGGTATGGAAATTTCTTTCAAAGTTGCTCCGAAAGCGTTTTCATTTTTAACGACAGCTTTCATCTTTCCTTCCAACATGTACACTCCCCCTCAAAAAAACACTGTAATAACTGGATTGTAACATGGCTTAAGAAGGAGGTAAACAGCAGTGTCCATTCAGTAAATACAATTGCTTCCGTCCGGAAAAATGGGCGGGATTTTTTTTGAATATTATATGAATAAAGCCGTTTATCATCTCTTCGTACTATCAATATAATATTGTGAGAAAATATGACAGCAATAAAAACAACCTGCTCGCCTTATGCAAGCAGGTTGAGAATGAACAGGTTTTGGTTTAACGGGGTTCGACGATTAACTTAATCGCCGTTCTTTCTTCTCCGTCAATCTGTATATCTGTAAAAGCCGGAATACAAATCAAATCTACGCCGCTTGGCGCGACAAAGCCTCTGGCAATCGCAACCGCTTTAACAGCCTGATTTAAGGCACCCGCCCCAATTGCTTGAATTTCGGCGGCTCCGCGTTCCCTCAATACGCCCGCAAGCGCGCCTGCCACTGAATTTGGACTTGATTTTGCTGAAACTTTTAAGATTTCCATTTCTGCTCCCCCTTAGTTTTACAATGGATAAGTGAGTGTTCATTAGAACAATCATTATTAGATGTTGCTATCCAAAAAGCCATCCCCACAATGCTTTTCAAAAATAGCGGGCTACCTTCCATTTCTACTATATTCACTAAGAAGTTGCTATATTCCTGCTTTTCCTTTTAATATTTTTATAAAATAAACACATGATCACCTATTCAAAGAACATATGGTCATCATTGATTAAAATCCGTTCGATATTTACGGCTTTTTTCGTTTGCTCGTCGATGTCGATGAGCACTCCGCTCAGCGTTGTTTTCCCTTCCGCAACGGTAAACCGGACAGGAAGATTGGTTTTAAACCGCTTGATGACCGTTTCTCTGTCCATACCGAGGATTCCGTCGTACGGACCCGTCATGCCTACATCAGTAATATATGCCGTTCCTTTCGGCAAAATGCGGTTATCTGCAGTTTGTACGTGTGTATGCGTGCCAACCACGGCAGAGGCTCTTCCGTCTGTGTACCAGCCCATCGCAATTTTTTCGCTTGTCGCTTCGGCGTGAAAATCAATAAAAATGTACGGTGTGCGCTTTTTCGCTTCTTCTATTAACTCATCCGCTTTAGCAAACGGATCATCAAGCGGCGGAAGAAACGTCCGTCCCTGTAAATTCATGACGGCAAGCTCTTTTCCGTTCGATTTAATGTAGGTAATGCCTTTTCCCGGCGTACCTTCCGGGAAGTTCGCCGGCCGGACAAGATGCGGCACATCATCAATAAAGTCAAAGATCTCTCTTTTATCCCACGTATGGTTTCCCATTGTAATGGCATCGGCTCCGGCTTCCATCAGGCTATGGTAGATCTTTTCCGTCAGTCCTTTTCCGTGTGCTGCATTTTCTCCGTTAATAATCGTAAAATGCGGTTTATGTTTCGCTTTCAGTTTCGGGACATATTCTTTTACCATGTCGCGGCCCGGGGAACCGACAACATCCCCGATAAATAAAATTCTCATACATTCCATTCCTTTCTTTTCTGGGGCTCAAAAAAATAAAGTGATGCGCTAAGCATCACTTTATTTTGCATACTCTACGGCTCGAGTTTCTCTGATCACGGTCACTTTAATGTGGCCCGGATAATCAAGCTCGTCCTCAATTCGTTTTCGGATATCACGCGCCAAACGATGGGCTTCTAAATCATTAATGGAGTCCGGTTTCACCATGATGCGAACTTCACGGCCGGCCTGAATCGCAAATGATTTTTCAACACCTTCGTAAGACTCGGAGATTTCTTCAAGCTTTTCAAGTCTGCGGATATAATTTTCGAGCGTTTCACTTCTCGCACCCGGTCGTGCGGCTGACAGTGCATCAGCGGCAGCGACCAGAACGGCGATAATGGAAGTCGGCTCTTCGTCTCCGTGGTGTGACGCAATACTGTTAATGACGACTGGATGCTCTTTATATTTGGTCGCAAGCTCCACTCCGATTTCCACGTGGCTTCCTTCCACTTCATGGTCAATTGCTTTTCCGATGTCATGCAGAAGACCGGCCCGCTTGGCAAGCTTTGCATCTTCTCCAAGTTCAGAAGCCATTAAACCGGCTAAAAACGCCACTTCCATGGAATGTTTCAGTACGTTTTGCCCGTAGCTTGTACGGAATTTCAATCGGCCGAGAATCTTGATCAGGTCCGGATGAAGTCCGTGAACGCCGACTTCAAACGTCGTCTGTTCACCCATTTCCCGGATATAGTCATCAACCTCGCGGCGGGATTTTTCAACCATTTCTTCAATGCGCGCCGGGTGAATACGGCCATCCTGCACGAGTTTATCAAGAGCGATTCTTGCCGTCTCCCGTCTGATCGGATCAAATCCGGAAAGAATGACTGCTTCAGGGGTGTCATCAATAATCAGGTCGATACCTGTAAGCGTTTCAAGCGTACGGATGTTACGCCCTTCACGGCCGATGATACGTCCTTTCATCTCATCATTCGGAAGATTGACGACCGATACCGTCGTTTCGGCAACATGATCTGCTGCACAGCGCTGCAAAGCAAGCGACAGAATGTTTTTCGCCTTTTTATCCGCCTCTTCTTTCGCACGGTTTTCGGTTTCTTTTGTCATGATGGCGATATCATGTGAAAGCTCATTTTCAACCCGGTCAAGAATGATTTGTTTCGCTTCATCCCGTGTCAGGCTCGAAATGCGTTCGAGTTCTGACTGCTGCATACGAATCATCTCATCCACTTTGCTTTCCATCTCTTCAATATGTTGTTGTCGTTCATTCAGAGAATGATCTTTCTTCTCCAACATCGCTTCCCGTTTATCAATTCCTTCATGTTTACGGTCAAGATTTTCTTCTTTTTGAAGTAAACGGTTTTCTTGTTTTTGAAGCTCATTTCGTCTTTCACGAACTTCCTGTTCAGCATCTATTCGAAGTGTATGGATTTCGTCCTTTGCTTCAAGCAGAGCTTCTTTTTTCAGTGCTTCAGCATCACGCTTTGCATCTTCAAGGATTTGCTCGGCAGCACCGCGTGCGCCCGCAATCTTTGCTTCGGCAATGGTTTTACGAACATAGTAGCCAACAACTAAACCGAGCAGAGTCAGCAAAATGGAGATGAGAACCGTCATTAGGGTCATACTTTCACCTCCTCTTGCTATGAACTTGGTTGTTGCTTAAATAAGTGCCGGCATGTACATTGTCAGATTTTCTCAACATACAGAACCTTCACAGGGAATGAATCTCTCATGCCCTTGTCAAGTTTAAATGGTTTAACAATCATGTTAAAAAAACAAATGTTACAACTTCATTGTAATTGTGTCGGAAATACTTGTCAAGCTTGCCAGCTTAACGATTCGCCTTCGGCTCAGAATCTTCGCCATGTATATATCATACCACACCTTCATCTGCTTTTCGCAAATGACGGCTCGTCTAGTCCGGCTGGTTAAGCAATTGGTAAATTCTATTGTTTACCTGCCCTAATTTGGCGTTATTCTGAATATTTGACAGTAAAATGACATATTTGCCTGCCGAATGGCTGAAGCTGTTCAAAATGTTGTAACCGGGCATCACACCGTGATTGGAATAGCTTCCCGGATCAATGTAAAATCCCATGCCGTAAGCGGAACTGCTTCCGGCTGTGAACATTTTTGTAAAGCTTTGTTTTGAAAGGAGCGTGCCGTTGACGACCGCTTTATCAAATTTATAAAGATCTTCAGCACTCATATACATGTCGCCCGCCCCATACAGCTGCGATAGGTCCAAAATGTGAGGCGTTACAAGCTGTCCGCTCTCATCAACTTTGTAGCCGACGGCAGGATATTTGGCTTCAGCAAATGTTTTGTAAAATCCGGCATGCTTCATTCCGGCCGGTTTGAATACGTGGTCTTTTATATATTGTTCGTATGACTCCCCGCTGACCTGAGATACGATATAGGCGAGCACTGAATAATTGGAATCTCTGTAATCCCAAACCCCAGGCTGCCGTTTAATTCCGCGGTATTCTATATCCTTAATTAAATCAATGGGAGAAATCGGTCCCTGACCCTCAATATGTCCGTTTATGCCGGACGTATGATTGAGCAGGTTTTTCAGTTTGATGCGCGTGCCGTTAGGAAAATTCGGCAAGTATGTACTGACGGGGTCACTCGTCTGAAGCAGCCCTTTTTCTTCAAGCTGCAGGACAGCCGTCGCAATTAACGCCTTTTGTGAAGAACCGATATAATATGATGTTTCCGGATTGTTTTTGATTTTTTGTTTTCGGTCCGCATAGCCAAAACCTTTTTTCAGCACAACTTTTCCATCTTTTACGACCATTGCTGTGCCGCTGAACCCGATCTGTTGCAAGTAATTGCTGATCCGTTTATTGTGATCGATTGATTTAGGTGTTTTCTCTTTTTGCGTCTTTTCTTTTTTTTGTTGAGTCTGGTCATTTGAAGAATCAGATTGAGCGGCGGGAGCACTTTTAACAGAATCCTTCTCCCGGTGATGCGCTGTGACGGTCCAGATCATAATAAAAACAGTGACAAGCAGCAGAAAAAGAAACAGCCCTCCCGTTTTCATCAATTTCTTCTTTCTTTTTTTGTTAATTCTTGTGCGGCGGGGGCTCGTCATCTTTTTTCCTCCTCAGATATAATTTCAACTTTCGCCATGATGTTAGACGAGTGAAGGGTGAAAAAAGTTGTAACATTTCAGATAAAATTTTCCGAAACAGCCAGTGTTTTTTTAAACACACAAAAAAAGAGCGGAAA
Source organism: Bacillus sp. SDLI1 (assembly GCF_001553895.1). Classification (NCBI taxonomy): domain Bacteria; kingdom Bacillati; phylum Bacillota; class Bacilli; order Caryophanales; family Bacillaceae; genus Bacillus; species Bacillus sp. SDLI1. The sequence goes on from NZ_CP013950.1 coordinate 509,249, forward strand.
TTGCTTATTCCGCCCTTTTGATCGTGCTTTTATTCTTCAAATTCAAGCTCTTCCTGAGTTTCTTCCGATTTTTCCGTAACACCGTTATTGTCCAAACCGTAATGTTCACGGATTTGTTCTTGAATCATCAGCATGATGTCTTTATTTTCTTTTAAGAACTGCTTGGCATTTTCACGGCCCTGTCCGAGGCGTTCTTCTTCATAAGAATACCACGAGCCGCTTTTTTGCACGATATCAAGTTCAGTCCCAAGGTCGATGATTTCCCCTTCTTTGGAGATTCCTTCACCGTACATGATGTCCACTTCAGCCGTACGGAACGGAGGAGCGACTTTGTTTTTTACGACTTTAATTCTCGTTTTATTCCCCATCACGTCGTTGCCCTGCTTTAATTGCTCGGCACGGCGCACTTCAAGACGCACGGAAGAATAGAATTTCAGCGCGCGTCCGCCCGGTGTCGTCTCCGGATTTCCGAACATAACGCCGACTTTTTCACGAATCTGGTTAATAAAGATTGCGATTGTTTTAGATTTATTGATGGCCCCGGAAAGCTTACGGAGCGCCTGAGACATGAGACGCGCCTGTAAACCGACGTGTGAGTCACCCATGTCACCTTCAATTTCAGCTTTTGGAACAAGCGCCGCAACAGAGTCAACGACTACGATATCAACAGCTCCGCTTCGCACCAGCGCTTCAGCAATCTCCAGCGCCTGCTCTCCCGTATCCGGCTGAGACAGAAGCAGCTCTTCGATATTGACACCGAGCTTTTGCGCATAAACAGGATCAAGGGCATGCTCAGCATCAATAAATGCTGCCTGTCCGCCTTTTTCCTGAACCTCAGCGATGGCGTGAAGCGCTACGGTCGTTTTACCTGAGCTTTCAGGTCCGTACACTTCAATAATCCGTCCGCGTGGGTATCCGCCTATTCCGAGAGCGGTATCAAGTGCAAGGGAGCCGCTCGGCACCGTTGAAATTCTTGTATCCGTTTTTTCCCCGAGCTTCATGATGGAACCTTTGCCGAATTGTTTTTCTATTTGCTTAAGAGCCATATCTAAGGCTGCCTGACGATCACTCATTTATTTTTTTCCTCCTTTATCTTGCCACTACATATACTATACCTTGTTTACTGACATTTGCCAAGAAAAAAGCGAACGCATATTCGGATTTTTTCCGCGTTCGCTTTTCTTCAAAAGAACATAATTCCCTTCGTAAAAATTAAAAATCAGAGAAAATGCCCTTTTAAAACTTTATTTTTGATCCAGCATTTTTAAAATGAGATGGCAGCCGTATTTAGCGGCGCGCTTTCTGATTCCGGTTCTTGATCCGGCAAAGTTAAATTCATGCACCTCTTCTTTTCCTTCCGCGGAAATGCCGATAAAGACACGGCCCGGGGCATGCCCTTCCTGCGGATCCGGGCCCGCAACTCCGGTAAAGCTGATACCGATATCGCTTCCGGTCAGCTTTCTGACACCGGCGGCAAGCTCGCGCGCGCACTCTTTGCTGACCGCTCCGCTATCTGCCAGCGTCTCAGCTTTCACGCCGAGCACATGCTGTTTCACGCTGTCGGAATAACAGACAACGCCCCCTGCAAAAAGTTGAGACGCGCCGCTTAAATCAGTCACCCACTCTGAAAACAGTCCGCCTGTAAAGCTTTCGGCAGAGGAAATCGTGATTCCGTTCTGTCTGCATGCTTTTGAAAGCTCCTTCACCAGGGACGTATCATCATATCCGTAGAAAAATTCACCGACACGTTCTAAAATGGAGGCTTCCGTTTCTTTTAAAAGCCGTTCTGTTTCTTTTTCATCGGCATGTTTCGCCGTTAAACGCAGCGTGACCTCACCGTCAGCGGCAAGCGGCGCAATCGTCGGATTCGTCTGCGCGTCAATGATATCTTCTAAATCAGCTTCAAGCTGAGATTCACCGATTCCGAAAAACCGCAGCACGGTTGAAACGATTTTCTCATTTGAACCGAGCTTTTTAAGAAGCAGCGGCTTCGCTTCATTTTCAAACATCGGACGCAGCTCGCTCGGCGGTCCGGGAAGCAGCATATAAAGCCTTGATCCGTGCTCTGCAAGCATTCCCGGCGCCATGCCGAAATGATTCGCCAAAACGTCCGAGCCCTCAATAACGAGCGCCTGTTTGCGGTTATTCGGCGACATGGTCCGTTTTGTTTTCGCGAAATACTCTTCAATCGACCGGAACGCTTCGTCATTCAGAACGAGCGGGCGTCCCATTGTGTTTGCAATGGTTTCTTTTGTTAAATCGTCCTTGGTCGGTCCGAGGCCGCCTGAAAAAATAATCAGGTCCGAGCGCTCTTCGGCAGTGCGGATGACTTGCTTAAGCCGCTCCGGATTGTCACCGACAGCGGTGTGGTAAAACACGTTTACGCCGATTTCCGCCAGCTCTTTACTGATAAACTGAGCGTTCGTATTGGCGATCTGGCCGAGCAGAAGCTCTGAGCCGACTGCAATGATTTCCGCTTTTTTTGCTATTTCCATGTTCAAGTCCTTCTTTCTTAGTTAGATGTTTTTAACGCATCCCAGTTCTTCGCAAAATAATCCCAGCCGGAAATGACTGTGAAGAGCACGGCCACCCATAAAGCGATATCCCCGAACGGGAAAGAAACGAGCTCAAACGGGAGATTATGAAGTAAAAGCGCTGCAACAGCGATGATCTGAGCCCATGTTTTAATTTTTCCCAGCATATTGGCGGCTACGACTTCCCCCGTTCCCGCCAGCACAAGTCTTAGTCCCGTTACGGCAAATTCGCGGCTGATGATGACGATGACCATCCACGCCGGCGCAAGGTCAAACTGCACAAGCGTAATTAATGCCGCAGACACAAGCAGCTTGTCAGCCAGCGGATCTAAAAATTTCCCGAAGTTTGTCACGAGGTTCAGCTTTCTGGCGTAGTAGCCATCCACCCAGTCAGTCGTTGATGCGATAATGAATAAAACAGCTCCCGTAAGATGTGCGACCGGAATCGATTCATCCCCTATATGAAGGCTGCCCCACTGAAAAGGAACAAGCATGATAATCATAAATACAGGAATTAAAGCGATTCTTGCCAGTGTGATTTTATTCGGTAAGTTAAACATAAAGCCCCTCCAATAATATGTACTCGGACGTGAAGAAAAAGTCATCTTAATCGTTCAGATGACTTTTCCCCTTTTATTTTTTCATCTTGATTGTTATGGTCTGCGCCATCACATCATGCGGATTGAGTTCATAGGACAGAACCTCTCCGTTGATTTTAATTTTCAGGTTAGGGGCATAGCCCGTGCGTATTTCAATCTGCTTTTGATCTGTGATGTCTTTTTTGTAGGTTTCGCCTTTTTGCAGCGTCCCTTCTTTTAATGAACCGCCGCTGTCATCCCGGACGCGGATCCAAGCGTTGTCGGAAGCAATCAGTTCAAGCTTGTACTTATCAGCTCCGGAAACGTTGTATGAAGAAGCGGAGCCTTCTGTTCCGGCCGCTTTGATCTCTGTCTTTTCACTGCTCTTTTCTTTCTTTTTCTGCTCTGGCGCTTTTTTGTCTTTTTTGCTGTCAGTCTGCGCTCCGTCATTTGTATTGCCGTCGTTTTTCAGCGCAGAATCCTTAGGAATCTCATACTTGCTCTCACTTTGGGTGACGGCCTTATTGCTGTCAGTCTGCCCGGACTTGCTTATTCCAAACTGAATAATCGCATACAGGATCGCAATGACGATAATCACACCGATGACAATAAGAACGGTCGGAAGCCATTCCGCCGCCTTTGAGGACTTAGGCAGCTCCCTTTGCATGGCGAGACCGGAGATTTTCTCCGACACATCGTCATGATACGTGTTCGGGATGTCTTTTTTATATTCTTCAAATAATTGGTCTGAATCAAGCCCGACAGCTTCAGCGTATTGCTTGATAAACGCCCGCACATAAAAATTGCCGGGAATGACATCATAGGAGCCTTCTTCCAGAGCGGTTAAGTATCTTTTCTGAATTTTCGTCGCCGCCTGGAGTTCATCCAATGACATCCCTTTTTCCTCTCTGGCTTCTTTAAGCCGGATTGCTAATTCTGTCACAACAAACACCTTCCAATATTAAAAATCAAAGCTTGAAAAACCGGTCTGATCAAATATTTGCGGTTCTTCTGCATGTTCATATGTAATGACTTCGTCAGGATCATTTCTGAGTTCGATAATATAATCGAAATCATCGAGCGTATACTCCGAATTTTGAACAAAAATATCCGGGTGCTCCACGACCTTTGTCGCCGGGAGCCTCATAATTTCACTGACGAGCTGAAGATGGCGCTCAGAGCCCCGTCTTGTCGAAACGATGCCATCAAGGATAAATACGTTTTCCGTGCTGTATTCATCGGCAACCAGCTGGCTGCGGATCGTTTGCTTTAACAGCGTTGAAGATACGAAAAGCCATCTTTTGCTGGCGCAGACGCTTGAGGCAACGATGGACTCCGTTTTTCCGACCCGCGGCATTCCCCGGATTCCGATCAGTTTGTGTCCTTCTTTTTTAAACAGCTCAGCCATAAAGTCAACCAAAAGGCCAAGCTCGTCCCTTTCAAAGCGGAAGGTTTTTTTATCATCGGCATCACGCTGAATGTATCTTCCGTGACGGACTGCGAGACGGTCGCGAAGCCTCGGTTCTCTCAGCTTCGTTACTTTAATGGTCTCCATTGTTTTTAAAATTGATTCCAATCGTTTAATTTGATCTATATGCCGGCATCTGAGCAGCATTCCCCTTCTGGAAAGGTCGACACCGTTAATTGTGACAATATTAATTGACAGCATCCCGAGAAGAGATGAAATATCCCCGAGCAGGCCGGGGCGGTTCACTTGAATTTCATATTCAAAATACCATTCGAGCTTTGCCAAATGATATACCCCCTCCATTGTGGCAAAATTTTTACCTTCCTTTATCATAAAACATTTTTCTCTAATTAGAAAGAAGAATGTTGCTCTATAGAGGAAAACATAAAAAAAGAGAGGAGAAAATCCTCCCCTCTTAATGAGTGCTGTTATTTTCAACAAGCTTCACCATCATATTTGCAATGGCGCGCTGTTCATCTTCAGAAGCAACGCTCCAAAGATCAGCAAGCACTTTTTCCTGATGGTTTTTCGAGTCGACTTCGTTCGCAAGGTAACCGCCGATTTCTGTAGCGAGATCAGTGACCGTTTCATCACTCATCCCTTTTTCCTGTGCATAGTTCAATCTGTCGCCAAGGAAATTCTTCCAATTATCCCAGTTTTCTAATACTGACATGTTGGCTTCCTCCATTTCATCTGTTGTTACAAAATTATTTTGTCCGTGCAGATGCAAACTATACACACATTTTTTTCAGCAGTGCCAGCCGCCGTTTACCGATAATATATGTCCGGTAATATAGGAAGCCTTCTCCGATAATAAAAACGCTGCCGCTTCGGCGATTTCCCCGGGATTTGCCAGCCGGCCCGCGGGTATTTCCTCTGCCAATGCTTCTTTTTCATCAGACGTAAACTGATCAAGCATATTCGTATCAACGGCGCCCGGCGAGACTGCGTTCACGCGGACGCCGCTCGGAGCGAGCTCTTTGGCAAGCGCTTTGACGAACGAATGCTGCGCTCCTTTGACCATGCTGTATAACACTTCGCACGATGCGCCTGTTTCTCCCCATACGGAACCGATCGCGACGATGCCTCCGCTTTTTTTCCGGATCATGCCGGGCACCAGATTACGCGCCAGCAAAAACGGGCTCGTCACATGCAGCTGCACCATCTCCCGCGCCATGTCATCCGTCACGTCCGTAATCAGGCCGAAATGACTTTTGCCGCTGTTTAATATCAGAGCGTCCACAGGCTGTTTAACGGAGCGGCTGAGTGTCTCCGCGCCTTCCGGTGAGGACAGATCCGCCTGAATAATAGAGGCTTTTACACCGAATGATGCGCTCAATCTTTCCGCAAGCCTGTGTGCGGCTTCTTTATTAGAATGATAATGCAAAAGCACGTCATATCCGTTTTTTGCGAGGACTTCACTTATACTTTGTCCGATTCCGCCGCTTGCTCCGGTGACGAGCGCTGTCTGTTTCATCAATCAACATTCCTTCTTTCCCCAGAAAAACATCCCTCAGGGCGTGAGGGATGTTTTTTTATGATTTTGGCACGACTTTGCAGACTGTCAGCCTGTCTTCTGACACTTCTTCTTTAATGACCCGCTCTACGTCTTCCAGGGTGATCTGCTCCAGTACAGTTACGACATCAAACAGACTCATATCTAAAAAGGCGTAACGCGTGAATTGGTTGGCGATGTATTCAGGCGAATTGAGCGCTTTTAAAAATGACCCGATTTTCTTTTTTCTCGCCAGGTCAAGCTTTTCCGCAGTCACGGCTGATCCCGCATCAAGCAGCATCTGTTTTAATTCGTCAGCAAGCTTATCCGGCTCCGGTGTATCTCCTCCGACAGAGGCAAAACCGAATCCGTATTCAGCCGTATAATCAAAGCTGAAGGTTTCATCAATGTAGCCTTTGTCGTACAAGTCGCCGTAATGCGGTGAGCTTTTTCCGAAGAGACATTCAAGCATGAGGTTCATGCTGAGCTCGTGCTTCAACAGCTCCCGCCCCGTTTTATAAGGGTTTTTCGCCTTTAAGCCGACAAGACATTTTGAGCCTTGGACGTTCATTTTTAATTCCTGCTCCCGGCGGAAAACCGCTTCCTGCTCCTGAACTTCTTCACGTTTGATTTCAGGCTGATCTGTAAACGGCTTTTTCTCCTGGTTTTTCCGCACCTGGCTGATGATCGCTTCAGGATCAACGGGACCGACGATAAAGAGCAGCATATTGCTCGGGTGATAAAATGTTTCATAGCACTCATACAGCAGATCTTTCGTAATATGTGAGATGCTTTCTACCGTTCCGGCAATGTCAATTTTCACGGGGTGGTCTTTATACATATTTTCGATAAGGCCGAAAAACAGCCGCCAATCCGGATTATCATCATACATGTTAATTTCTTGGCCGATGATGCCTTTTTCTTTTTCCACTGATTTTTCCGTGAAATACGGATCCTGAACAAAATCCACGAGTGTTTCCAGGTTTTTCTCTACATTTGAAGTGCTGGAGAACAGATAAGCGGTTCGTGTAAATGAAGTAAAGGCATTTGCCGACGCCCCCTGCTTACTGAAGTCCTGAAACACGTCGCCGTCCGCTTTTTCAAACAGTTTATGCTCAAGAAAATGCGCGATTCCGTCAGGGACGTGAACCATTTCTTCCTTATTTAAAGGAACGAACTGATTGTCAATGGAACCGTACTTTGTCGTAAACACGGCGTATGTTTTATTAAAGCCCTGTTTCGGCAGCACATAGACATCAAGGCCGTTTGCCATTTTTTCATGATACAGCGTTTCTTGCAGCTGTTCGTAGTTTATCGGTTTAGTCAAGATGCTCCCCCCGTCCCTTTTAAGAAATAAGTCGTATCCAGCTTGATGTTCTTTCCGACATTGATAATGTCCTCTTTCGTCACTTTCTCGATATTGTCAAGGAAAGTTTCGATCGGTATCTCCACTTGGGCTGAAGCCTGCTGATACAGAAATTCCGCTAAGCCGTATGCCGTATCAATCGTTTCTAACACTTGGTTTTTAATAACGGCTTTCGTTTGGGCGATATCGTCGTCTGAAAAGTCACCGTTTTGCATAGCTTGAAATTGTTCTTCAATAATGGTGACGGCCTGCTTATAATTTTTCACTTCAATGCCTGACATGACCATCAGGAGCCCCTTGAAGCTTTCCACCCTTGAGGCTGCATAATAGGCGAGACTCGCTTTTTCACGGACATTTATAAACAGCTTTGAATGAGAGAAACCTCCGAACAGCCCGTTAAACACTTGCAATGCCGGATAGTCCGGGTCTGTGTATGTCGTATTGGTCCGGAATCCGATATTCAGTTTGCCTTGTTTGACGTCCTCTTCATCAATGACTTCCTTCGGGTCAGGCTGTTCATTCGCCGTGCTTCTTTCTAAAGGCTGCTGCGCCCGTTCGTCCGTTTTAAAATACGTATCAACAGCTGTTTTCACTTGATCTGTGTCAACATCACCGATGACATACAGGTCCAGCTGATCTTCGCGGATGGCTTTTTGATAGGCTTCATACAGATCTTGCGGCGTAATGTGTTCGACATCATCGATCTCGCCGTTGACGTGAAGGGCATACGGTTCGCTTTTGCACATTTCCTGAACGAGACGGAGATTAGAATATCTCATTTTATCGTCATATACGGCTTGAATCCGCTGTTTCAGCGTCCGTTTTTCCTGCGTGACATAAAGGGGCAGGAAGGCGCCGTTTTCCAAAGCAGGCGAAAAGACAAGCTCTGATAAAAGCTGAAGCCCTTTTTCCAATAATGGTGTGCGGTCCTTCAGATATTTTTCATTGGGAATCTCAAGCCGGAACGTAATAACATGACGTTCTCCCTTTTTTGTCAGATCAGCGGAAACGGATGTCCCGTACAGCTCATCGAAGTAAGAACGCAAATCAGCGGTTTTCGGCCGGCTTTCTGTACCGCGGAGAAGCACATGAGGAAACAGCGCCCTTTTTGTTACGAGCTCTTTCGTTAAAGGAGCCAGCATTTTAAACGTCAGTGAAACGGTTTTAAATTTCTCAGTCTTTACGATGTGGGCGGTGATTCCGCCGTGCTTTGACTTCATTTCATTTACGTAAGTCATGTGAAACCTCCTTCGTTCATTCTTTAATAGTATGTATTATGACCAAAACTCAGCATTCGCAAAAAAGAGTGTGCAGATGTAATTATATCAACTGGAGGATTTATAAGGAAACAAAAAACCTCTGCCCGAAAACAGGCAGAGGCATTGTACGTTATTTTTTCAAATTGAAAGGCCACCAGTTGGCTCTTCCGAAGATTTTCACCATGACCGGTACAAAAAACGGAAGGACAACAATTGCATACATGAGGAGGCCGGTTAATACCACGGTTGCAATCTCCAAAAGGGAAAGAACGCCTGACGGCAGCATGGCCGCAAAGGTTCCCGCTAAAATAATGGCCGCCGAAATGATGACCGAGCCCATATTTTTCATACTGCTGATCATCGCGGCTTCCGTTCCTTCTTTTTTCAGCTCATTAAAACGGTCCATTAAAAAGATGGAATAATCCACACCAAGAGCCATCAGAATGACAAAGCCGAAGAACGGCACGGCCCAGTTTACGCCCGGATACCCGAAGAAGTGAGTAAAGATGTATTCCGTCACCCCGATGGATGCGAAATACGTCAGGACGAGCGAAGCCACTAAATAAACCGGCATAATGAGGGAGCGCAGCATCACGATGAGAATCAGAAAAATACCCGCCAACATAAACATTGCCGTCCGTTTGAAATCTGAATCCGATACTTCTTTTAAATCGGCATTCATGCTGGAAACCCCGGAGACGCCGAAAGAGGCATTTTTCAGATCGGTGTTCGGAATGATTCTTTTAACGCTCGCTTTGATCGCTTCAATATCTTGAATAGCCGTATTTGAATAAGGGTTGTTATCAAGAACGACGGTTAATTCTGTCGTTTTTCTGTCATCTGACATGTACGTATTAAACACGCTTGTGAAATCGCTGTTTTCCAAGGCTTCTTTCGGCACAAACCAGCCGGCCATTTCTTTGTCTGACGCCTTATGAAGCTCACCCAGATAATCATTCGCCCCCATCATGCCGCTCGACACTTGCTTAAGCCCTTTTACACTATCGTTAAGTCCAGAAGAAAGATTGCTGAGCTGGGAAGAAAAATCACCGAGACCGCTCTGCATTTTTTTCTGCCCCTCCGCGAGCTGCCCTGCCGCCGATTCAAGGCGCGGCATTTGTCCGGCAAGAGCCCCCTGGCCGTCTGACACTTGCTGAAGGCCATTTTCAATTTGGGTCAGACCGTTAATCATTGCGTTAATTTGGGTGTCAATTTTTTTCTGGGCGGCTGACAGTCGGGAAAATTGTTTTTCCGCTTGCTGCAGATGATCCTTTTGACTGTCAACCTCTTTAGAAAACGCTTCTGCGTCTCTATTTGCTTTGGAAACGGCTGACTGTACATCTGTAAAAGCCGATTTGATCACTTGATAGGACGGATCAGCTTTCACTGCCGGTATCGATGCTTCCAGTTTTGCAAACGGCAGCCGGTTAAGCTGTTTGTTCAAATCAGCAAGCTGCCTGCTCGCTTCATTTTTCATTGGCAGAACGGTTTTGACCAGCTTTAAAGCGTTTTGCGTTTCTGAAGCGAGACCGCTGTTTTGGCTGAGCTGCATAGAGAGCATTTGTTTCTGTTCTTCAATCTGCTTTCTCATTTGAGCGACGCCGGCTTTATTCTTATTGACGCCCGCCTGCAGTTTATTCAGGTTTTCTCCTATATCAGAAAGCCCGGATTTCAGAGACAGTGTTCCGTCAATAAGCTGATTGACGCTTTTTCCCGACTCTTCGATCTGCGGCTGTGAATCAGCTAACGACTTTGCGGCATGCCCTAAACCGTCCGTTATTTTTTCAAGTCCTGTATTGCCTTTATCAAGCCCTTCTTGAAGCTGTTTTGCCTGATTTGTGACAAATAATTGATTCAATCCGTTTCCCGCAGGGCGCGTGGCGCTTCTGACCGTTTTCACACCCTCTGTCTTTTCAAGTTCTCTGCTGATTTTTTCGATATCAATCAGGTGTTTCTCAGTATTTAATTTGTCGTCATTTTTGATGACAACTGTCGCCGGCAGAAGGTCTCCGGGTCCGAATGCGTCTGAAATTGTATTAAACGCGCGGACGGATTCATATTTATCCCCGATTTCGTCAAGGCTGTTGTAAGATAGAGCGCCTTTGTAAAGAAGGATAGGCGGGACGGTGAATACCGCCACGATTGCCAGACTGATGAGCGGCCTTTTAAATGAAAACCGCCCTGCCGTTTCCCATGCTTTGCTTTGCGGATGGGAAATATCGCCCTTTACAGGCCAAAACAGTCTTTTTCCTAAAACAGCCATAAAAAACGGCACAATCGTCATGAGTGCAAGCAGCAGCACCGCGACGCCGACCGCAACGGCTGCTGCCGACTGATACAGTTTAAATGTCGCAAATCCGATGCAGGCAAATCCGATCAATACCGCTCCGCCGCTGTATAAAACCGTCTTTCCGGCCGTTTTATAGGTCACAACGATCGCTTCTTTTATATCAGCGCCGTGAGACAGTTCTTCTTTAAAGCGGCTGAGAAGCAGGATGCAATAGTCGGTGCCGATTCCGAACATAATCGCAACCATAAAAATCTGCGTAAAGGTTGAGAGCGGGAAATCCAGCTGATCGACTAAAAATGCGACAATGGACTGGCTGACTAAATAAGAAATTAATACAGATAAAAGCGGCACAAACGGTGCAACCACTGACCGGAATACAAGAATCAGCACGATCAGGATAAAGGCAACCGTAATATATTCGGTCTTTTTTAAGCCGTCCTGCGAGCTTTTTAACACATCTTCGTCAATCAGGGACTGGCCTGTGATGCCGTATGATACGCCGTACGGTTTCAGTTCTTTATCAATTTTGTCTTTTATTTTGATGATGTCATTTTTTGATGTATCAAGCTGAAGCTGAACGAGCATCGTTTGTCTGTCTTTTGACAGCAGCTGTTTCTTGACGTCTTCATTTTTTTCCCCGAAATATGAGGTCACCGTTTTAATATGAAGCGCTTTTTTATGTTCAGATAAAGTGTCCACAGCCTCCGGCAAACGAGCTTTTTTGTCTGTCATTAAGCCTTTCTCGTGAAATACGATGACGGCTGAAGAAGACGGTGCGTCTGAATCAGACATTTCATCAAGCAGTTTATGGGCGTAAGAAGAGGAATATCCGTCCGGTACGGAAATCTGGCCTTTCTCCCGTGTCAATTCAGCCATATCAGGCGCTGTAAGCATAAATATCACCGTTGCGGCGATCCATGCCGCGGCGATGATCCAGCGGGCTTGGATAATCTTTTTCATTATGTCTGCCGATCCTCCTCTGTCATCATCAGTCGATATAATTTTTCGTATGTATTAACGAACATTTCCGCCTCGTCTTCATCAAAATGCATAATGTATGAACGGACGAGATCCTCAATCCGCCGCTCCACCCGGTGAAATACTTCCGTCCCCTTTTCCGTGACGTTTAACAGAATGCTCCGGCGGTCGCTTTGGCTCCGTTCTCTTTTGATGTATCCTTTTTCATACAGGCGGTTCGTCATGGATGTAATGGCGCTTTTGTTGACGTGGCATACCGCTGCCAGTTCAATTGATTTGCAATCGGGATTGAGCATAATATAGCGGAGTATGTAATATTGATCCAATGTCAGCTCTTTGTTCACTTTTTCGGCGATAATGCTGTCAATTTTTTTTAAGACGTGCAGGTATACATCGGAATAACGCTGAATGAGCTGTTTTACTTTTTCTTCATGCACCTTTTCCCCCTCCTTTAATAGTAGTTAATATGTTTAACTATTAAAGAATAACGAGCTGACGGTATCATGTCAATATTCAGAATCAAATAAAAAAAGACAGTGCAGATTACACCGTCTTTAATGATTCCTTTTTTTCTTTTGCTTGTGAAGAGATATTTAACAGCGCTAAAAATACTGATACAATGCCGAAAAAAGCGGATAAAATGAAAATCAGCCAGCCTGCATTTGACATCAGCGCAGCAAATATCGGCGGTCCCGCCGCTACTCCGATAAACCGCATGCTGTTATAAAATGAGGTGATGGTTCCCGATTCCTCGTTGTCTACGCCTTCTGTGATGACAGCGTCTAACGCCGGCAATGCCATTCCGATTCCGGTACCGCTTACACAGAGGAAGATAAATAATAAATAAAAACTGTGATTCCACCACAGGCCGATAAATGACAGTGTCACGGCACTCATTCCAAAAACAATGCAAAACTTCATTCTGCCTTGGTCTTTCCCGATTTTTCTGCCTGCTATATATGAACTAACGGATAGAAATAAAAGCGGGATTGCTAACAGCGCTCCTTTAGCCACACCGTCAATTCCGTACTTCTTCTCCAGCGAGTCTGATAAATAAAACAGAACCCCGAACAGCAAAAACATAATCACGCAGCCGATGATAAATACCGTAAAGAGCCAGCGGCCGTCCCGCTTAAATATGTGACCCACATTTTTCACGAATTCGGAAATAGAAGGCACTTCTTTTTGTTTCTCCGGCTTTGCCACCAAAAACAAAACGAGAAAAAAACTGATGAGCGAAAAAAACGGAATGAACCAAAACGGCATAAACCAAAACCAAGCAGCCAAGAGCGACCCGAGAATCGGACTTAGAACTTTCCCGGCTGTGTTAGACGTTTCAATGTCGCCGAGCCCCGCGGTAATCCGCTCATCATCCCCCTTGAACAAATCACCGATAAACGGCATCACAACAGGAGCCGCCCCTGCCGAACCGATTCCCTGAAGCACCCGTCCCGCCAAGATAATGGGATATGGATGCTTGAATGCGGTCGAAGCTATCGCAGCAATGGCGCCGCCCGCACCGGCTATGAGAAGACAAGGCAGAAGGACCTTTTTTCTTCCGAATTTATCGGACAGATATCCGGCAATCGGAATACAAATAATCGCCACAATCGAATATACCGTTATAATTAACGATACTTGAAAAGACGATATGGACAGCTTCTTTTCAATCATCGGAAGGACGGGAATCAGCATCGAATTCCCGAGTGTCATGACGAGCGGTACAGAAGCCAAAGCAATGATATTTTTCGTTCCATTTTTCTTCTTACTCAACTTATTCACCCATTCACTATACTTGGTTGTTTCCTGTTTTATTGTGCCTTGCGGCAAACAAAGTATGTACGAACGGCGCAAATAAAAAAACAGACACATGACGCGTCTGTCTTAAAAACGTTTTCTGACAACATGAAAGCTGAACTTATCAGCCCGGAAATAATTTAATGAATACAGCACAGGCTCATCATGCTGATTATAGTGGGTTTGTTTCAGCAATAAAAGCGCCGTCTCCGGTTCGCATTCCAAAACCGGTGAAATCGTATCGTGGTATCCGATCGGTTCAATATCAGCAACGGCATAGCTGATCACAGATCCGGAGTTTTTTTCCAAGAGATCAAAAATGGACTCCTGTTCATGACAGAAAGAATTCGGCAGAATGTCCATCGGAATCGTATCCAGACAGTAAACGACCGGAGTGCCGCTTGCCGTTCTCACGCGCTCCAAATAAAAAAGCTCCTGCTCAGGCTCAAGCCGGAATCTTGCGATATCTTCATCAGACGGTGTAATAACCTGAGACGACAAAAAAATCGTACCCGGCACCATGTTCGCTTGCTGAATCATTTTCGTCACACTGTTGAGCTGTTCAATACCTGAAAGAAACAGCGGTTTTGTATGGACGAAAGTGCCCACACCGTGCCTTCTGATAATCACATGCTCCTCTTCAAGGATACGTAAAGCTTCACGCAGAGTTGCCCGGCTGACACCCATCGATTTTGAAAGCTCAAATTCAGAAGGAAGCTTTTCCTTTTCGGTGTAAATTCCGTTTTGTATATCCTCTTTGATTCGCTCAATCACTTTTAAATACAAGTGACGATTGTCAGCTTTTGTAGACATGTTTCCCCTCCGTAAACCACTTTCATAAATTATTGAACAATTGGGACAACTATATCATGTTTTGATAAAAAAATAAATAGGAATGATTTTGGCGGTATCATTTTAAGCGAAAGCTCTCTCCTTTTTAAGAAGAGAGCTCATCATATTGTTCTTTTGATAATAGTACTTCCCTCGGTCTGCTTCCTTCATACGGCCCGACGACGCCCCGTTCCTCCATTGCGTCGATCAGACGCGCGGCCCTCGTGTATCCGATTCTGAACCGTCTTTGAAGCATGGAGACAGATGCCGTCTGCATACCGATAATCAAATCGACCGCTTCGTCATACAGATCATCCGTCACTTCACTGTGTGTTTCCGCGGTTTCTTCCGGAATCATTTCTTCTTGGTACTGTGCTTTTTGCTGTGTGATGACATGATCTACGACATGCTCAACCTCTTCATCCGATAAAAATGCTCCCTGGACCCGCACCGGCTTATTCGCGCCTACAGGCAGAAACAGCATATCTCCGCGGCCCAGAAGCTTTTCAGCGCCGCCCATGTCTAAAATCGTCCGTGAATCGGTCTGAGATGAGACGCTGAAGGCAATTCTCGACGGAATGTTGGCTTTAATCACTCCGGTAATGACATCGACTGAAGGCCGCTGTGTCGCGATAATCAAATGAATGCCTGCCGCCCGGGCCATCTGTGAAAGTCTCGTAATCGAATCTTCCACGTCGGAAGAAGCGACCATCATCAGATCGGCAAGCTCGTCAACGATAACGACGATGTACGGCAGTTCGGGCTGCTTTACTTCTTCTTCGGCATTTGACCGCTTGATATGATCGTTATAGCCTTCTATATTTCTCGTGCCCGTATGGGAGAACAGTTCATAGCGGCGCTCCATTTCATTGACGACCTTTTTCAAAGCCTGTGAGGCCTTTTTCGGATCTGTCACGACCGGCGCAAGCAGATGAGGAATGCCGTTATACACATTCAGCTCAACCATTTTCGGGTCAATCATCATCATTTTCACTTCATGCGGTTTGGCTCGCATCAGGATGCTCGTAATAATACCGTTGACACAGACGCTTTTCCCGCTTCCCGTGGCCCCAGCGACGAGCAGATGGGGCATTTTGTTCAGTTCGGCAAGCACAGCCTCCCCGGAAATGTTTCGCCCCAACCCGATCAGAAGTTTCGCATCCGGCTTGTCGTTAAGCTTGGATTCGAGCACTTCTTTTAACGAAACCATCGCGACTTCAGCGTTCGGCACCTCGATGCCGATTGCTGATTTCCCCGGAATCGGCGCTTCTATCCGGATATCCTTCGCGGCAAGCGCGAGCGCGAGGTCATCACTCAGATTCACAATTTTACTGACTTTGACCCCGACGTCCGGATAGACCTCATATTTTGTGACCGCCGGACCGAGATGAACCTGTGTCACTTTTGCCTTTACGCCGAAGCTTTGAAAAGTCCGTTCGAGTTTTCTTGCATTCTCGTAAATGTTCTTCTTATCGGTCTGCTGGCCTGTATGTTTCGGGTCAGCCAGAATGTCCAATGAAGGCATTTGATAATCCTTATTTTCAAGCTCTGTAAACGTCATGGGCGGAGCCGCAGCCGCCGGTTCGTCACTGTCTTGAGCGCCGCCGGAGGGCTCTCCATTTACCATTTGAGCCGTCTCCTGCGTCTCTTCAGGAATCACCGGTTCGTCACGCTTCTCCTGACGGTCTGAGAAGCTTGAAATAATAGGCTCTGAATGGATGAGCGGCGAAATGATTTCCTCATCCTCTTCTTCCGGCTCAGGCACTTCTTTTTTCTTTTGAACCCGTTTTTGTTTTTTGCCCGATTTGGTTTTTGTTTTCGGCGAAGACATGTTCGTTCTGACCGTTTTCATATCCTCAAGAAATGCCTGCCATTGACCGCGAATAAACCGGCCGACGGGGCTCGTCCACTTTTTGAGCGTTTCCTGCAGTGAACGCCCCGTTACAAGAATCAGCCCCATTAAGATCAGCACGATCGCCATGATCTGTGAACCCGTTGATGCAAATAAAAAGTGGGAAGCTGCAAACAGTACCGCGCCGATCATACCGCCGCCCAAATCAGGCGAGGCGGCCTGCTGTTTCATATCCATCATAAACAGCTCCCACGTGTTGCCGATGACACTTGCGGACCGAATCGACCCGTGATGAGACAGATTTTTAAAGAGCTGTACGTGAGACAGCAGCAAAATACTGGCGATAATACAGTACAATCCGGCTTTCCTTCTCGTTAAAAGACTTGGACTCTTCTTTTTCCAAAACAGCGAAATTCCCAGAAGGAAGAGCGCAATTAAGCATAAAATAAACCACTCTCCGGCAAAAAAACGGAACAAGTACACAAATGTCTGTCCCACAACGCCGAGCTGCAAAACAGCAATAATCGAGATTGCAACGCAGAGCAGTCCGCTTAGTTCGTATTTTAGATTGAGCTTACTCTCTTGTTTCTTTTTAGATTTCCGTTTTTTCTTTGCCACACTCATCACCTTACTGCGTTAAAAAATGTAAAATCATACATCATGAAGAAAAGCAGCCTTTTACCGGCTGCGTTTTTCTGTAGGATTCCCCTATTATAGCATATTTTGCCCCCGAGAAACGGACTGAATGCCGGTTAGATTTTCAACTTGATTTTTTGTCCCGGGGCGATGTCCGGATTCAGAAAATCCATCGGGTTCGTACTTAAAATCTGTACGACTTCAGCTTCATTTCCCTTCATTTCGACTAACAGCGGCACACCGGCATAGTCTACCTGTTCATGCGCGCTTTGCTCTCTTTCCTGACCGTAAACGACTTCTTGAGGCATGACGGTATAAAGGATCATTGAATCATCATTCCTTCCTCGCCCTTTCGTTCTTCAATCAGCTGATTCAGCTTTTTTATCGCCTGTCCGACGCCGCCGACGGCATCAATTAATCCGTAATCAGCCGCATCTTTTCCGACTACGTTCGTTCCGATGTCCCTGGTCAGGTTTCCTTTTGAAAACATCAGTTCTTTGAATTTTTCTTCGGAAATATTTGAATGATGGGTCACAAAGTTGACGACCCGCTCCTGCATTTTGTCCAAGTATTCAAATGTTTGCGGAACCCCGATAACCAGACCTGTAAGCCGAACGGGGTGAATGGTCATAGTCGCTGTTTCCGCGATAAAACTATGATCACATGACACGGCGATCGGCACACCTATCGAGTGTCCCCCGCCGAGTACGATTGAAACGGTCGGTTTTGACAAAGATGCGAGCATCTCTGCAATCGCAAGCCCCGCTTCCACATCACCGCCGACGGTGTTTAAGATAATCAGAAGTCCTTCAATTTTCGGATTTTGCTCAATGGCGACGATTTGCGGAATGACGTGTTCATATTTGGTTGTTTTATTTTGCGGCGGCAGCTGGACATGCCCCTCAATTTGGCCGATGATTGTCAGACAGTGAATATTGGTATCTTGCGACATTTGCGGCAGAGATGTCTCTCCCAGCTGCTGAATTTTGCTCATAATGCTGTCTTTCGCATCTGATTTTTCGGGCTGCTGTTCTTCGGTGTTTTCCATACGATGATCCATTTTATCTTCACCCTTTCCGAATGTCTCTTTGTATTATGAACAAAGAAGCGGGTTTCCATCCGGGAGATGAACAAAAACAAAGCCGGAGCATCATGTGCGCTCCGGCTTTTGTGTACATTATACTTCCATAATGATCGGAATGATCATCGGTTTGCGTTTTGTTTTTTCATAAAGGAATTGGTTCAGCGCATCGCGCATGGCTTGTTTCAGCGTGGACCATTCTACGGCGGATGTTTCCGTCGCTTCTGTCACGATTGACCGGACGAGCTCAGTAGCTTGTACAATTAAGCCTTCTGATTCTCTGACATATACGAAACCGCGCGTAATGATTTCAGGACCCGATACGAGGTTCTTTTTCTGCTTATCAAGCGTAATCACGACAATGAGAATGCCGTCTTGTGACAATAAGCGGCGGTCTCGCAGCACGATGTTGCCGATGTCACCGACACCTAGGCCGTCAATCAGAACGTTTCCGTACGTGACTTTATCCCCGATTTTCACATTCTGGCCGCGAAATTCAACGACGTCGCCTTTTTCAATTAAGAAAATGTCGCTGCGTTTCATGCCGATTTCTTCAGCGATTTTGGAATGCGCTTTTTGCATTCTGAATTCACCGTTAACCGGAATTAAATATTTCGGTTTTAACAAATTAAGCATGAGTTTTAATTCTTCCTGCGAACCGTGACCGGACACATGCACGCGTTTTTGGGCGAAAATAACTTGAGCCCCGGCGCGGACAAGCTGGTTGACGGTTTTGGAATATACCAATTCATGTCCCGGAATCGGTGTTGATGCAATGACAACGGTATCTCCTTCTTCAATGTTAAGCTGCTTGTGCGCCTGCTTGGCCATCCGCGTAAGAGCGGCTAACGGCTCACCATGGCTTCCGGCTGTAACAATTGCCACTTCCCGTTTCGGATATTTTTTCACATCCTGCACCGGAATGAACAATTCATCTTCTGCTTCAATATAGCCGAGCTTGCGCGCAAGCTGAAGCACGTTTTGCAGATTTTTTCCGGCGATTGCGAGTTTGCGGCCGTTCTGGGCGGCAGCCTGAATCACTTGCTGAATCCGGTTGATATTAGACGCGAATACGGCAACGATGACGCGGTTGTCTGAATTGTACATCGCATCGGAAATTTCACCGCTTACATGTGCTTCTGACGGAGTATATCCCGGGCGCTCCGCATTGGCGCTGTCAGAAAGCAGGGCAAGCACACCGCCGTTTCCGATTTTGGCGATTTCGCCGATATCACATGATTGGTGATAAGCAGGCGTCTGGTCAAATTTGAAGTCTCCCGTGCATACAATAGAGCCAAGTGATGTTTTAAAGCTGACTCCCACTGAATCCGGAATGCTGTGGATCGTTTTAAAGAACGATACTTTTGTTGATTCAAATGTAATGACTGATTTGGAGTGAACTTCACGCAAATCAGCTTTTCGATTATGCCCGTACTGCTTGAGTTTTTCTCTCAGCAAAGCAAGCGTTAGCTTCGTTCCGTATACCGGCACCGACAGCTTGTTCAATAAATAAAAGACGCCTCCGATGTTTTCATCGTGTCCGTGTGTCAGAAAAATGGCCTTCACGCGGTCAGCCCGTTCTACCAAGTAAGAAATATCCGGAATCACGACATCAATACCGAGCATTTCATTTTCAGGGTGCATGAGCCCCGCGTCTACTACAAATATGTCCGAGTCAATTTCAATGACATATAGGTTCTTCCCAATTTCTCCGACACCGCCAAGGGCGATAATTCTGACGTTTTCTGTATTTTTCTTTTTCAAAATCTGTATCCTCCTAGTCTCATACCCGTCCATCATCACTTGTTCCTATTATAACTGATATCAATTTTAGAAAACAAGAAGAAGCGGAAGGTTTAGGGAAAACCAATATGTAGACAAAACGGTCAAACTCACGATAAAAATGAGAATGACCGCGTATTTTAACTGTATAAATTTTTTCTTACAGTTCGCTGATGACGCTGCTCAGGCTCAGGCGTTCATCTTCATTCAGCGGAATAAGAGGAAGACGCACAGATCCGACATCAAGGCCTTTCAGCTGAAGCGCCGTTTTGACGGGAGCCGGATTAGGCGCTTTAAAGAGCTCCTTCATGATCGGGAGAAGCTTCTGATGAATCAGTGCCGCGGTTGCCGTCTGCCCGTTTGTATAGTTTTTAATCATTTGCTGCATGTCAGAACCTACAATATGGCTGGCCACTGACACGACTCCTCTTCCGCCGACTGCAAGAATAGGAAGGGTTAACCCGTCATCACCTGAATAGACGTAAAAATCTTCCGGTGTTTCGGCGATGATTTTCGTAATCGCGTCAAGATCACCGCTCGCTTCTTTAATCGCAGAGATATTCGGAATCTCCGCAAGTCTGATGGCCGTTTCCGGCGCAAGCGAAGCGACCGTTCTGCCCGGCACGTTGTAAAGCATAACAGGAAGAGACGTTTCTTCAGCTATGGCTTTAAAATGACGGTACATGCCCTCTTGGGAAGGCTTATTATAATAAGGCGTGACAAGCATAACGCAATCGACGCCGGCTTCTTCAGCTTTTTTTGTCAGTTTGATGGAGTCTTTCGTATTGTTGCTTCCCGTACCCGCAATAACAGGCACGCGTCCGTTCACTTCTTTGACTGTAAATTCAAAGAGTGCAATCTTTTCTTCAGTTGAAAGTGTCGGAGATTCGCCGGTCGTCCCTGCGACGACTAAAGAATCCGTGCCGTTTTTCAACAAATAGTCGATTAATGTAGACAGTTTTTGAAAGTCTACATTCCCTTTACTGTCAAAAGGGGTAATCATCGCTGTAGAAATATTTCCGACATTCATTTTTTTCACCTCATCATGATTCAATCACATTTACTTTGAAAGTTCAAACACTTCATGCAGCGCATTTACGGCCGTTACCATATCTTTTTCATGAACGAGCACCCAGATTGTCGTATGGCTGTCGGCGGATTGCAGAATCGGAATGCCTTTATCTGAAAGTGCGGAGACGATTTTTGACGTAACACCCGGCACACCCATTATTCCGGCACCGACCGCTGACACTTTCGCACAGCTTTCCGTCACTGTCGGTTCATAGCCTAATTCGGCCAAAATGCTGCGCGCGGCTTCCGTTTTACTGCCTGATACGGTATAAACGATTTCACTCGGCGTAATGTTAAAGAAATCTACGCTGATGCCGGCGTTCGCCATTGCTTTAAAGACTTCTGTCTGAACATTGTATTGCCCCATTTTGGCGGGAACTTTAAATTGCGTTACGTCTTTTACATGAGCGATTCCCGTGATCAGCCGTTCGAACACATCGCTGCCGACGTTAGACGAATGATGGGACGTCACCAGAGTTCCTTTGTCTTTTGAATAAGTCGAGCGCACGCGGATCGGCACCTTTGCCTGCATGGCGATTTCCACCGCGCGCGGATGAATGACTTTCGCGCCCTGATAGGCAAGGTTGCAGATTTCCGTATATGTGACATTCGGAAGCGGCTTAGCATTTTCCACGATTCTCGGATCAGCTGTCATGACGCCTTCCACGTCCGTAAAAATGTCGATAAACTCAGCATCAACCGCCGCGCCGAGCGCCGCTGCTGATGTATCGCTACCTCCTCTGCCGATCGTCGTCGTGTCGCCTTTTTCAGTCGCTCCCTGAAATCCTGCCACAACGACGGCTTCATGGCTGGCGAGTGTCGCGAACAGCCGCTCTGTTTTCATTTCTATAATTTTGGCGTCAGTATGCTGGGCATTGGTTAAAAAGCCAGCTTGGGCTCCTGTTAAAGCTGCGGCTTTTATGCCGTTTTCCTTCAGCATGCTGGTAAAAACAACAGACGAAATCGTTTCTCCGCAAGACAGAAGCATATCCTGCTCTCTAGGAGAAATGTCGGACTGGCTGCCGTAAAGAAGCCCGATCAAAGAATCCGTCGCGTACGGGTCTCCTTTTCTTCCCATCGCCGATACGACAACAACAACTTTATATCCTTCACTGATGGCATCTTTAATGTGTGCTAACGCAAGCTTGCGGCCTTTGTCATCTTTTACGGATGTTCCGCCGAATTTTTGAACAATGATTTTCACTATTTTCACTCCAAATTAGTCTGACGTAACAGAAGAGAGCAGGCAGAGCCATACTCTCTTCTGTTCGCCTATAGAAAATACGTTTGTTTTATACGAGGTTCAGTTTTTGCAGGCTTTCCGCAATTTGAACTGAGTTCCAAGCGGCGCCTTTTAACAGGTTATCAGAAACAACCCACAAATGAAAACCGTTTGCTCTATCCAAATCTTTACGGATTCTTCCTACAAATACATCCCGTTTGCCGACGCAATCAGCAGGCATCGGGTAAAGCTGCTCCGCCGGATCATCCTGAAGCGTAACACCCGGAGCCTCTTTTAAAAGCTGTTTAATGTCTTCTGCGGTTGCGTCATCACGGTCAAGCTCAATGTAAACAGATTCTGAGTGTCCTGTTTCAATCGGCAGTCTGACACATGTCGCAGCCACTTCCAGCTTCGGCATATGCATGATTTTTTTCGTTTCATTAATCATTTTCATTTCCTCAAACGTGTAGCCGTTATCTTGGAATTTATCAATTTGCGGAATGGCGTTAAAAGCGATTTGATAATGCTTTTTGTCCCCTTTAACCGGCATAATGGACGGTTCTGCAGGCTCATTGTTTAAAATCGCCTTCGTCTGGCTGTACAGTTCTTTCGCCGCTTCATTGCCGGCTCCGGACACAGCTTGGTAAGTAGATACAATGACTTTTTGCAAGCCGTATGCTTTGCGGATCGGTTCAAGCGCCGCCACCATCTGAATCGTTGAACAGTTAGGGTTGGCGATAATGCCGTTATGTTTATGCAGATCACCTTCGTTCACCTCAGGCACTACAAGCGGTGTATTTTCATCCATGCGGAATGCGCTGGTATTGTCAATTACGATGGCTCCCCGTTTTACAGCCTCAGGCGCCAGGCTTTGTGATACGCTCCCGCCGGCGCTGAATAATGCGATATGAACGCCTTCGAAGCTTTCCGGAACAGCTTCCTGCACCGTATACTCTTCGCCTTTAAACGTTACTTTCGTACCAGCAGAACGCTTTGAGGATAGTAGTGTGAGTGTTTCGATTTCAAAGTTTCTGTCTTCCAATGTTTTCAGCATTTGCTGCCCTACGGCTCCCGTCGCTCCGACAACTGCTACGTGTAATCCTCTTCCCATCTGTAAAACTCCTTCCGCCAATTAAGCATCATTTGTTGAATTGACTTTGCATTTTACGTTTTATTTTACCATAGAATAGTCACGGATTGACCGAATTTTTTTATTCCGGAATGATTTTATGTGTCTTGATTTTTTATTACTGATGCTGTACAAGCACAGGCTGAACCTGCTGATGCAAAAGCGCTTTTTCTACCGTAATCGGAAGGAGATCCATTCTGGCGACAAGAGATGTCGGTTTTCTCACGTGGTCATCCTGGCCGAACGGGATGAAAAATATGTTTTTTGCGGACATCAGCCTCATTAAATTCGTCCCGTTTAAACCGAGGCCGTCATTTGTCGAAATTCCGAGCACGACCGGGCGGCTGTTGCGGATCGTGGCTTTCGCAGCCATAAGGACGGGGCTGTCAGTCATCGCATTTGCGAGTTTGCTCATTGAGTTTCCGGTTAAGGGGGCGATGACCATGCAGTCGAGCGGAAGTTTCGGCCCGAGAGGCTCCGCTTTTACGATGGAATCAATTACCTCAAAACCTGTTGCTTCTTCAATTTTTCTGATCCAATCTCCCCCCTCTCCAAAGCGCGTATCGGTCGATTGGACGGTCGACGTCACAATCGGCCGGACTTCAGCCCCTTGACTGACAAGTGCTTCTATTTGCGGAAAAACCTCCTCATATGTGCAATGCGAGCCGGTTAATCCGAATCCGATTCTTTTCCCATTCAGAGACATGGCTAATTCCCCTCTTTCTTTAAGTCTGCCAAAAGCTTGCTCAATACGTTCGCAATAATCTGTCCGGCTGTTTTCGGAGCCACAATTCCCGGAAGCCCCGGAGCAAGCAGCGCTTTAATGCCCTGTTTTTCAGCATATTTGAAATCCGTTCCGCCCGGACGGGATGCTAAATCTAAAATCAAGGTCTTCGGCGTCATGCGCGATAAAACGCTTTGATTCAGAATCAGACTCGGTACGGTGTTAATACAAATATCAATATCATTTACATGATCAGTAAGTTCTTCAATTTGAAAAGGAGAAAGCCCCATTTCCGATATACGGGCCAAATGAGCCGAACTCCGCGCGCCCACTTTTACCTTCGCTCCCAATGCTGCAAACGTCCGGGCGATCGTCATACCGGTGCGCCCCATGCCGAGAACGGCGACATTTGACCCGTGAATGGTATAATCCGTATGCTGAATCGCCATCATGATTGTCCCTTCAACTGTGGGAATCGAGTTGAATATCGCGATGTCATCTCGCTCAAATAATTTAACAAGCTTGCGGCCGGCTTCGCTGGCGATGCCCTCAAGGTATGCATTAGAGATGCCTGAATAAATCACGCAATGCTCCGGTGTCTGCTCAAGATAGCTCTGCTTTAATACCACTTCTTCATTTGAAAAAACCGTTGAGACAATGCCTTCTCCGGTCGTTGCCGATACAGGCAGGATGATACTGTCTATTTTCGGAAATGGAATCTCATCAATTTTACATTTGACGGTTCCTGTAAAACCGTCATCCAATTGGTCAAATCCTGCAAGATAAATATCAGCATGCTGTTCTGTCAGCTTCCTTATAATCTCAAGCTGTCTTGCGTCACCGCCAATAATCGCAATTGTCAATCCGGTTAACATTTGAAACGTTCACCTTCTTTACAGTTACTGGATCTTTTAAGTGTCATCCTCCTCATCATCGTATGTGCAAAGAGAAAGGGCGGTGAATGTACAGCGTCTTTTTCATAAAAAAAGCACCGGCTGTTTTAGCCGGTGCTTGCAAAAAATGAATAGTCTACTCTTCAGGAGGAGTGATCTCCCCGGGAACGTCTAAAATGATCATGTCTGACCCGATTTTTTGAATATGGTTCCAGGGGACACGGATGTCGTGGCCTTGTTTTCGCAATCCGAACCATTTCACCGTCGGGATCAACAGCGCGGTAATTTGCCCGTCCTGTTCATTAATTTCCAAATCAGTCTGGCCGAGCACGCCGAGCCGCTCCGCCCGTTTAATGTCTACAATTTCTTTACCTGACAGTTCACTGAGCCTCATGATAGCCACCCCCTTGTACTATATGATTCCGGGCAAAAAAAAATGCCTGCCCCTTAGAGAGGCAGACTTCCCGTTTAAGATGAGGCCGGCATATTTCCGGTCGGACTGATGAGCGATAATGCGTAATCATCCGTAAATAACCGGCGGCTGAGACCGTTGACGCTTTCCAGGCTGACTGCATTTAATTCAGCGATAATTTCATCCATCGTCTTATGCTTTCTGAGCAGAAGTTCGTTTTTCCCGTTCCGGCTCATTTTGCTGTTTGTGCTTTCTAAGCTGAGCATTAAACTTCCCTTCATTTGCTCTTTGCTGTTTTCCAGTTCTTTCGGGGTAATGCCGTCACGTTTTAACACCGATAACGTTTCTTGAATGGTTTCAGACAGAAGATCGAGCTGATTGGCGCCGGTGCCTCCGTAAATCGTCAGCATACCGCTGTCTTCATAAGAACTGTGATAGCTGTATACAGAATAAGCCAGTCCTTTATCTTCACGCACATCCTGGAAAAGACGGCTGCTCATGCTCCCGCCCAGCACGTTGTTTAAAACGATTAAATCGTAAACATCCGGATCTCCGACTTTCAGACCTTTGAAACCAAGGCAGAGGTGCGCCTGTTCAGTGTCTTTTTTTCTGGTGAGCTTTTCATAATGAAACTCAGGCTCGCTGATGCCGCTAGCTTTGCCCTTCGCTTCGTATGTACCGAACCATTTCTCCACGTCTTTAATGAATTGTTCCGTAACATTTCCGGCGACAGAAATGACGACGCGGTCCGGTGTGTAAAAGTCATCCATATGCTGTCTGAGAGAATCGCCGTTAAACGATGAAAGGGTTTCCTCCGTCCCGAGAATCGGGTAGCCGAGCGAATGATTGCCGTATGTCGCTTTGCTCAGCAGATCGTGGACAATGTCGTCCGGCGCGTCTTCGTACATTTTGATTTCTTCATATACGACGTTCTTTTCTTTTTTGAGTTCATCTTCGTCAAAAGCAGAATGAAAGAACATATCAGCAAGCACATCAAGTGCGTAGTTGGCATGCTCATCCAGCACTTTGGCGTAATAACACGTATATTCTTTTGAAGTGAAGGCATTCACTTGGCCGCCTATCCGATCGAAGGATTCTGCGATTTCCCGTGCGGACCTGGTATTTGTTCCTTTAAAAAACATATGCTCGAGAAAGTGCGAAATACCGTTTGTATCCGGCGTTTCATGGCGTGATCCCGTTCCGATCCAGACGCCGATTGCCACAGACCGCACCGTTGGATTATTTTCAAGCACAACTCTTACACCGTTTTGGCATGTATAGCGTTTTATCAAGTTTGTTCCTCCTATTCAAAGACAGGCAAACTGCCGCCTGCTACTTCATCAGCCTGTTTTCATCCATTAAGTCAGACACCGAGCCGAGCGCATAGCCTTTTTCTTTGATTTTTGTAATCAGTGTTTCCAGGCTTTTCGCTGTCGGATCAGTCGGATGCATTAAAATCATGGCTCCGTTATGTATTTTGCTCAACACCCTTGTTTGTAAAACAGCCGGAGACGGTTTTTGCCAGTCTATGGTGTCAACGGTCCACATGATGGTGCCCATTCCTTTTTCCGCCGCAAGGTCGACCACGGCTTTTCTGAAGCTGCCGCTTGGCGGCGCAAACCATTTCGGCTTTATGCCGAGCGTCTCGCTGATTTGTGCATTGGTTTTGTCAAGCTGTTCGGAAATGCTTCCTGAAGTCAGTTTGCTCATATCTGGGTGATTGTATGAATGATTTCCGATTTCATGTCCGTCTGCCGCTATTTTTTTCCCAAGTTCCTGATTGTTTTTCAGCCATTTCCCTTCAAGAAAGAAAGTTGCTTTGACCTGATGCTGTTTCAGAATAGGCAGCATTTGCTCCACGTATTCATTTCCCCAGGCGACATTGATCAGGAAAGCGACCATCGGTTTATCGGGATTTCCTTTATAAATGGGTTCGGGCGCAAGAGAATCGAGATGGACTTTCGGTTTTACCTGCTCATAGACAAGATCATCTTCATGAAATTCTCCGTCCTTTTTCATTTGTTTATAGGATTTTTCCACATTGACCTTTAATCCGTTATATCCCGGTATACTCTTCCATATTTTATCAATCCTTGCATCTTGCGGCTTCACTTCATACTCCGGCGCTTTTTGCAGCAATTCCTCATAAAGCGGATCTTTTGATGCTGACACAGTCACTGCATCTTTTTTCATTGCGTCTATGTAATCAACTGTATACGGGTTTTTTATCATTTCAAACGAAACAAAAAAAAGAAATAAAAAAACGGCAAACGGCACGAATTTTTTCAACATGTCCTTCCCCCCTCATCACACATTATGTATGAAGAGGACAAGGTAGAACCAGCTGTTGTCTTTCTCAAAATAAAGAAGCCGGGTCTCCCAGGCTCCTTGTTAGGTTTTCATTTAAGATTGTTGTTGTTCCTGCTCTTTTTCTTTCTCTTCGCGCAGTACTGCTTTACGCGACAGGTTGACACGTCCCTGTTTGTCAATTTCCGTTACCTTCACAAGGATTTCGTCACCGATTTTCACAACATCCTCAACCTTGCCGACCCGTTCGAGCGCAAGTTCAGAGATGTGAACGAGACCGTCTTTTCCGCTGAAGATTTCAACGAAAGCGCCGAATTTTTCAATCCGTTTGACTTTACCGAGGTAAAGCTGGCCGACTTCGACTTCTCTGACAAGATCTTCGATGATTTTTTTCGCTTTTTGGTTGCTGCTTTCATCAGTAGAAGAAATAAAGATGGTGCCGTCTTGTTCAATGTCAATTTTAACACCGGTATCTTCAATGATTTTGTTGATTTGTTTGCCGCTCGGCCCGATAACGTCACGGATTTTATCCGGATTGATTGTCATCGTTAAAATTTTCGGTGCATATTGAGAAAGTTCTTTTCTTGATTCACCAAGCGTGCTGAGCATGCTGTTCAGGATTTCCATTCTTCCTTTTTTCGCCTGCTGAAGCGCTTCTTCAAGGATTTCTCTTGAAAGGCCTTCGATTTTAATGTCCATTTGCAGCGCTGTTACGCCTTTTTCCGTACCGGCTACTTTAAAGTCCATGTCACCGAGGGCATCTTCCATTCCTTGAATATCCGTTAATACTGTGTAGTACTCGCCTGATTTCACAAGTCCCATTGCGATACCTGCAACAGGCGCTTTAATCGGAACACCGGCGTCCATCATGGCAAGCGTGCTCGCGCAAATGCTGGCCTGTGAAGTGGAACCGTTTGATTCAAGCACTTCGGATACGAGGCGAACCGTATACGGGAAGTCTTTTTCATTCGGAATGACCGGCTCAAGCGCACGCTCTCCAAGAGCCCCGTGACCGATCTCACGGCGTCCCGGTCCGCGCATCGGGCCTGTCTCCCCTACGCTGAATTGCGGGAAGTTATAATGATGCATAAACCGTTTTGATTCTTCCACGCCTAAACCGTCAAGAATCTGAACGTCGCCAAGAGCGCCTAATGTACATACGCTGAGCGCCTGGGTCTGTCCTCTCGTAAACAGCCCTGAGCCATGCGTTCTCGGCAGAAGGCCGACTTCTGAAGAAAGCGGGCGGATTTGATCGACGCCGCGGCCGTCAGGACGGACTTTTTCTTCTGTGATCAAACGGCGCACTTCGTTTTTCACAAGTTTAGACAGTGTCTGTTTCACTTTTTTGATCGTATCTTCATCGTGCTCTTCTTCTTCAAATTTCGCGACGACTGCATCTTTCACTTTACTGATCGCATCTTCGCGCGCATGCTTTTCATGAACTTGAATGGCGCTGAGCAGATCCGGCTCCGCAAGACTTTTTACTTTTTCGCTGAGCTCTGCGTCAATTTCATACAGTGCGATTTCCGTTTTTTCTTTGCCGACTGCCGCAACAATTTCTTCTTGGAAAGCGATCAGGCGCTTAATTTCTTCGTGGCCGAACATAATCGCTTCAAGCATGATTTCCTCAGGAACTTCATCCGCTCCCGCTTCCACCATGTTGATGGCGTCTTTTGTGCCTGCGACGATAAGGTTAATATCACTTTTTTCAAGCTGGTCAACCGTCGGATTGATGATGAACTCCCCGTCAATGCGGCCTACCGTCACACCCGCAATCGGGCCTTCAAACGGAATATCGGAAACGCAAAGAGCAAGTGATGAGCCGAACATTGCAGCCATTTCAGATGAGCAGTTTTGATCGACACTCATGACAATGCTGATGACCTGTACTTCGTTACGGAATCCGTCTGCGAAAAGCGGGCGGATCGGGCGGTCAATCAGACGGCTGGCTAAAACGGCCTTTTCACTCGGACGGCCTTCTCTTTTAATAAAGCCGCCCGGAATTTTACCGACTGCGTATAATCTTTCTTCATAATTAACGGTAAGCGGGAAAAAATCTAGCGGTTTCGGTTCTTTTGATGCGGTTGCTGTGCTGAGCACTGCGGTATCGCCGTAGCGGACCATAACAGCGCCGTTTGCCTGTTTGGCAAGCTGGCCGGTTTCTACTGTAAGCTGTCTGCCGGCCCAATCTATGGTAAAGACATGTTTCTCTTGTCCCATTCGATTACGAGCTCCTCTCTTAATGTGTGAAATAATCAATTACTCCTATTATGAACGAAATGAATTGAACATATCAATGTCAAAGTAGTATGTAAAAGGATTTCATTGTTTTTTATTATTATTTTTTTCGCTTTAATACGATAAAAAAGCGGGAATCCTCCCGCTTTTTACGATTATCGACGTAAGCCTAGTTTGTTAATTAACTCACGGTAACGAGTTACGTCTTTATTACGCAGATACGTAAGAAGATTACGACGTTTACCTACCATTTTAAGAAGACCGCGACGTGAGTGGTGATCTTTCTTGTGAGTACGTAAATGCTCGTTCAAGTTGTTAATTGAGTCTGTTAGGATAGCGATCTGAACTTCTGGAGATCCAGTATCAGATTCGTGTGTTTTGAACTCACTGATGAGTTGATTTTTACGCTCTTGAGTAATTGCCATCCTGTTTCACCTCCATATCATAATTAGCCCCAGTTACCTAGCAACCGTCGGTGACTTCGGATTGCCAAGCAATGGTTTTAAGACTACGAAACATATAATACTAAAAATCGCGCCCATATGCAAATCTTTTAGAATAAAATTTGTGTACTTTTGATGTTTTTTCCGTTATTTGCTGAAAAAACGGATCGCTTCTTGTTTGTCTTTCTCAATCTGAGCCGTCAGTTCGTCGATGCCGTTAAACTTCCGTTCGCTCCGGATGCGTTTATACCACTCGATTTTAACGTCTTCTCCGTATACATCCTGTTGAAAATCAAATAAATGAACTTCAATTGACGGCTGATCGGGACGCTTTTCATAAAAGGTCGGTTTGTAGCCGATATTGCAGACGCCTTCATACACCCTGCCTTTTATTTCGGCCTTCACGGCATACACGCCTGTCGGCGGCACGATATAACTGTTGTGCAGACCGATATTCGCCGTCGGAAAGCCGATGGTGCGGCCTCTTTTGTCTCCGTGGATCACAGTGCCCCTGATAAAATACGGCTGGCCGAGGAGCGTGTGTGCCAGCTCCACGTCGCCATCCTGCAGCGCTGACCGGATATAAGTGGAGCTGATCTTTCTGTCCTGCTCGGTCTGTTTTTCGACAGTCGTGCATTCGGCCTTGCCGTCTAAATCGTCCGGCAGCGTAGCCATCGTGCCTTTTCCGTATTTTCCGTACGTAAAATCAAAGCCTCCCACCGCGTGCCGGGCGTTCAATCCTAAAATATACTCCTCGGCAAACTGTTTTGGAGAAAGAGCCGCAAACGATTCATCAAACTTTACGATATACAGCACATCAGCGCCTAAACGGCTGATCTGGCTGATTTTATCTTCAAGCGGCGTAATCAGATCCTTTGGCTCTTTGTCCCTGCCCAGAACATGGGAGGGGTGCGGATGAAACGTCATAACGGCAAGCGACAGGTTTTTTTCTTCGGCAATTCGTCTGGCTGTTCCGATTACTTTCCGATGTCCCAAATGAACGCCGTCAAAGTAGCCGAGGGCCATGACAGACGCCGGCTGCTCTTCTTTTTGTAAATGATGCGGATGAGAAATATGTATCGTCTTCACAGAACGGTCACCTTTTTTCTTATTGTTCGCTTTTTTGCATCAGCACTTTAGCCGGTTTCAGCAGTCCGTGTTTTGAAGGGTGCGGCATATAAATGGCCACACATTCTCCGGCTTCGGTACAGACAGCTATACGGGCGTCAGCTGTCATTGCAGAAAATTCCGCCGGTATGTCAAACACTGACCCGTTTTCAGCTTTCTTAGCTAATGTATCACTTATGACCCATTTCGGCAAATGATTGAGCGCTCTTTCGATAGGCACCGCATGCTCTGCAACCGTGCCGGCTGAAACCTGCTGCTCAAGCTCCTCAAACGTAAAACACTCATCCAGGCTGAAATCGCCGGAAGCGGTGCGGATGAGGTGGGACATATGAGCGGGATAGCCAAGCTTTTCACCGATTGTCACCGCCAATGTTCTGACGTAAGTGCCTTTTGAGCACGTGACTGTGAAACGGAATGACGCTGTATCATCCTTATAAGTGACAGGTGAAGTAAGCGCGATATCCTCAATCGTGATATTCCGCTTCGGCCGCTCCACTTCAATACCGGCTCTGGCATATTCGTAGAGCTTTTTCCCGTTGATCTTTACCGCGGAATACATCGGCGGCACTTGTTCCTGCGGCCCCTTCAGTTCGTCTAAAACAGCTTTGATATCCGCTTCTTTTATCGGCTCCTTGACAGGTTTTACGCTGACGGTTTCCCCCGTCTGGTCTTCAGTCGATGTGGAGAAGCCGAGAGTGATCTCAGCATCGTACGTTTTTGATTTGTCGGTGACGTACTCAACAATCTTTGTGGCCCGTCCGACACAGATCGGCAGTACGCCTGACACTTCCGGATCAAGCGTTCCCGTATGCCCGACTTTCTTTGTTTTTAACAGTTTTCTTATTTTCATTACACAGTCGTGAGAAGTCATGCCGACCGGTTTATGTAAAAGGAGAACTCCGTTAACCATCTGTCTTTCGCTCCTTCGTTATCATTGTATCCCTGTAAAACGCAGAAAAGAGGACAGACGACAACGCCCATCCTCTTTTCCCGTTATTCAGACGGTTTATCTGAATGCAGTTCGTGAATCAGTGTTTCAATACGGTTGCCGTATTCAATTGATTCATCAAATTCAAATTCAAGCTCTGGCGTTTTGCGGAGTCTGATTCGGCTGCCGATTTCAGAACGGATAAATCCCTTCGCTTTCTCAAGCCCTTTCAGCGCCTCCTCTTTCTTTTTCTCTCCGCCGAGAACGGAGATATACACCTTCGCTATTTGCAAATCACCTGAAACACGTACGTCTGTTACAGTCAGAAATCCGATTCTCGGATCTTTCAGCTTTCGGCTGATAATATCTCCGAGCTCTTTTTTCATCTGTTCGCCGACACGGTTTGCTCTCATACTCAATTCAATCACCTCTAAGTTAAAACCACTCTGTTCTAGTGATCGTCCGTTCTATTTCGGGAAAGGAGTCAATAAACGCGAGTACGCGCTGAATCTCCTTTTCCGCCTGAACGTGAGAGGAGGAGACGACGGCGATTCCGAAGCTGGTCCTCTGCCAAGTGTCCTGATAGCCGATTTCTGCGGCCGACACGTTGAACTTATTCCGGACCCTCGTTATAATCCGCTTCAGAACGGCGCGTTTCTCCTTTAATGATCCCGCATCGTAAATGATGCATTCACATTCCGCAAATCCGATCACTTTCTTTCGATTTCCTGCATGACATACGCTTCAAGGATATCACCTTCGCGAATGTCATTGTATTTCTTAATTGTAATACCACATTCATATCCTTGTGAAACTTCTTTCACATCATCTTTGAAGCGTTTCAGAACGTCTACTTCCCCTTCGAAGATGACAACGCCGTCACGGATCAAGCGGAGTCCGCTGTCACGTGTAATGTGGCCGTCTGTTACATATCCGCCGGCAATCGTGCCGATTTTTGACACTTTGAATGTTTGGCGCACTTCAACCTGGCCGATGACTTTTTCTTCGTATTCTGGATCAAGCATTCCTTTCATCGCCGCTTCAATTTCTTCGATGACTTTGTAAATGATACGGTGAAGGCGGATATCTACATTTTCTGCTTCAGCCGTGCTCTTAGCATTTCCGTCTGGGCGCACATTAAACCCGATAACGATTGCATTTGAAGCAGATGCGAGAATGATGTCTGATTCCGTAATCGCACCGACGCCTGTGTGAATGATTTTCACTTTTACGCCTTCTACTTCAATTTTTTGAAGAGCGGCCGTTAATGCTTCTGCAGAACCTTGAACGTCCGCTTTTACAATTAAGTTGATGTCTTTGACATCGCCTTGTTTAATTTGTTCAAACAGATCATCGAGGCTCAGCTTCGCTTTGTCGCTGCGCTGTTCGTCTAATTGTTTGGAAGCGCGCGCTTCACCGACAGAACGGGCTGTTTTTTCGTCTTTAAAGACGAGGAATTGATCGCCAGCCTGCGGTACGTCGTTTAAGCCCGTGATTTCTACAGGTGTGGACGGTCCGGCTGTTTTCACGCGGCGGCCGAGATCATTGACCATGGCCCGCACGCGGCCGAATGTGTTTCCGACAACGATCGGATCTCCGACATGCAATGTTCCCGTTTGAACGAGAAGTGTCGCGACAGATCCTCTTCCTTTATCGAGCTCAGCTTCAATAACCGTTCCTTTTGCCTGACGGTTCGGATTGGCTTTCAGCTCTTCCACTTCACTGACAAGCAGAATCATTTCAACAAGCTCGTCAATTCCCTTGCCTGTAAGCGCGGACAGAGGAACGAAAATCGTTTCTCCTCCCCATGCTTCAGGTACGAGTCCGTATTCAGTCAGCTCCTGCATGACACGGTCAGGGTTCGCGCTCTCTTTATCCACTTTATTCACGGCAACGATAATCGGAACCTCAGCCGCTTTCGCATGGTTGATGGCTTCGACTGTTTGCGGCATAACGCCGTCATCGGCCGCTACGACTAAAATGGTAATATCGGTTACTTCCGCTCCGCGCGCGCGCATTGTTGTGAACGCCGCGTGTCCCGGTGTATCCAAGAACGTGATTTTTTTGCCGTTTTCTTCGATCTGGTAAGCCCCGATATGCTGGGTGATTCCGCCCGCTTCTCCTTCAACAACCTTTGTTTTTCTGATGCTGTCAAGAAGGGTCGTTTTCCCGTGGTCAACGTGGCCCATGATCGTCACGACAGGCGGACGGATTTGAAGATCTTCTTCTTTGTCAGCCTCTTCATACTTTTCAAGCTCAGTTTCTTCAAGCACAATCACTTCTTCTGTTTCCACACCGTATTCAGATGCGATCAGTTCGATTGTGTCTTTGTCAAGCTCCTGGTTAATCGTAGCCATTACGCCCAGAAGCATCAGTTTTTTAATGAGTTCAGACGGCTCTTTGCCAAGTTCCTCGGCTAAAGCTCCGACTGTTAAAGAGCCGGAAAACGTAATTTTCTCAGGAAGCTCTTTTTTCGGCTTCAGCGGTTTTTGCTGATACTGATTTTTGTTGTTATGATTGCGTTTGTTTTTGTTTTTGTTGTTGTTGTTATTCTTCTTGTTTTTGTTAAATTGATTATTCTGCACGTCATTCTTCTTTCCGTCTCGAATTTTGTTTGGTTGATTCCCAGCAGGCTGCTGATTAACCCCTTGCGGCTGCTTGTTTTTGTTCGTTTCCGCAGGCTTTTGAGATTTAACGCCGGCGCCGCCTTTTTTAAATTTCGCATCAAGCTGCTTAATGGTCTTTTCTTCAAGCGTTGCCATATGGTTATTTACTACTATATCCATGTTTTTCAGCGCAGTCAAAATTTCCTTACTTGAAACATTGATGGCTTTTGCATATTCGTATACTCTCATTTTAGCCATTCGTTCACCCCCAAAAATATTAATCGAGCAAGCTGATCAGCTTATTCGCAAAACCTTGGTCAGTGACGGCGACAACGACACGTGATTCCTTGCCGATAGAGCGGCCGAGATCCGCGCGGCTTTCGACTTTTTTATAAGGTACTTTATAATAATTGCATTTATCGGATACTTTTTTTGCAGTATTCGCAGATGCATCTTCTGTCAGCAGAACAAGTTTTGCACGCGCATTTCTAATTTCTTTTATAACCAAGTCCTCGCCCGACACGACCTTACGAGCTCGATTGGCCAGACCCAGCAAGGGAAACCATTCCATTCCAGACATGTTATTTTTTCACCTTTTCCGCCAGTTCCAGCAATTCTTCGAAAATCTGGTCATCGATTTGTGATTGAAATTGATTTTGCAATGTGTTTTTCTTTTTCGCAGCTAAGATGCATTCTTTCTCAAGGGTGATATAGGCACCCCGCCCGTTCTTCTTGCCTGTCGGATCGACTGAAATCTCTCCTTCTTTTGAACGGACAATTCGGATCAGTTCCTTTTTAGGCTTCATTTCCCCCGTTACCACACATTTACGCAGAGGAATTTTTTTTCGCTTATTCACCTAAAGTCACCTCTTATTCATCCGATTCGGCTGTTTCAGGCTCCATAAAGAGCGGCTCTAAATCGTCATCTTCTTCATGCTCTCTCGGATAGATGCCAAGTTCTCTTGCATCCGTTTCACTTTTGATATCAATTTTCCAGCCTGTCAGTTTCGCAGCTAAGCGGGCGTTTTGCCCTCTTTTTCCGATCGCCAGAGAAAGCTGGTAATCAGGAACAACGACAGTCGTGGCTTTTTCTTCTTCGTTGACGATGACATCCAGCACTTTAGATGGGCTGAGCGCATTGGCAACAAATTCAACCGGATCATCAGACCAGTTGACGATATCAATTTTTTCGCCTTTCAGTTCATTGACGATCGCCTGCACGCGCTGGCCTTTAGGACCGACGCATGAACCGACGGGATCAACGTCAGCATCATCAGTGCGGACAGAGATTTTAGATCGGTCGCCCGCTTCTCTGGCAACGGATTTCAGCTCGACCGTTCCGTCATAAATTTCCGGAACTTCGATTTCAAAAAGACGCTTCAACAGACCGGGATGCGTTCTTGATACATAGATCTGCGGCCCTTTTGTCGTTTTTTCGACTTTTGTGATAAATACTTTAATCCGATCGTGAGGTTTATAGCTCTCATTCGGCATTTGTTCGTTAACGGGCAGCAGCGCTTCAATCTTGCCGAGAGACACGTAAATAAATTTGCTGTCTAAGCGCTGAACAATTCCCGTCATGATGTC
The DNA here is from genome assembly GCF_001553895.1 of Bacillus sp. SDLI1. Taxonomy (NCBI): domain Bacteria; kingdom Bacillati; phylum Bacillota; class Bacilli; order Caryophanales; family Bacillaceae; genus Bacillus; species Bacillus sp. SDLI1. The sequence continues at coordinate 545,884 of NZ_CP013950.1, forward strand.
TTCTTCACGATCGATAAATTCTGAGTAAATCACGCCGCGCTCAGCCTCACGGACACGCTGCGTCACAACTTGTTTCGCCGTCTGCGCGGCAATGCGGCCGAAGTCTTTCGGCGTTACTTCTATTTCAACGACATCTCCGACAAGATAGTTCGGATGGATGTGCTGGGCGTCGTCAAGCGAGATTTCAAGCCTTGAATCGTATACCTCGTCTACGACATCTTTTCTTGCGAACACGCGGATGGTGCCCGTTTCACGGTTCAGATCAACCCGTACGTTTTGCGCCTGGTTAAAATTTCGCTTATACGCAGAAATTAAGGCAGCTTCAATTGCTTCGATGATAATGTCTTTACTGATGCCTTTTTCTTTTTCAAGAATCGTGAGGGCATCTAATAGTTCACTGCTCATGTTAGCGGTCTCCCCCCTTAAACACTAATACTTCATTCATTAAAATGTTACAGCTAATCTTGCGTTAGCTATTTTTTCATACGGAATATTGACCCGTTTCTTTCTTGTTTTAATCGTCATCTCTATTGTAGCAGTTTGTCCATCAAATTCAGCCAATTTGCCTTCAAACACTTTTAAACCGTCAATCGGTTCGTACGTTTTCATGTACACATTTTTGCCCAGTGATTTTTCGAAGTCGGCTTTTTTCTTTAATGGACGCTCGGCTCCAGGAGAAGATACTTCAAGAAAGTAGTTCTGAGTGATCGGATCGGCCTCATCCAGCTTTTCGCTTAACGCTTCGCTGACTTTGGCGCACTCCTCAATATCAACACCGTTATCGGAATCAATAAACACGCGAAGGAACCAGTTTTGACCCTCTTTGACAAATTCAATGTCTACGAGTTCAAGCTGAAGGTCATCCAGTATGGGCTGAGCCATTCCTTGAACGGTATCAGTCACTTTTTTGCTCATGTTTTTCCTCCTTGTGCTGTCGATATCATATCAGCCGTTCCTCTGCATAAAAACCCTGCTTCTAAAGAGCAGGGGCTTTGAGAAAACGATGGACATGTCGAGGCAAAATTGCCTGTTCAATACAAAAGAGCGGGTTTCCCCACTCTTTGCCTCGGTAATCGTTAGCATTTCCAATAAAACTATACCATAACCATATATTTAATGCAAATCAAACTCCGCTCAGACGGCTGTGCTCAAAGCTTAAAACAGAGACAGCTGATTTTGATCCGGGAGCGACTCCAGACAGCCGTGGCGGTCTAAATACTCTAAAATGGTTTTTGACACTTTTCCGCGTTTTTGAAGGTCCTCTTTTGAAAGGAACTCTCCTTCTTCCCGCGCTTTTACAATATTGAGAGCGGCATTGGTTCCAAGCCCCGGAATCGAGTTGAACGGCGGAATCAGACTGTTGCCGTCAATGATAAATTCCGAAGCGCTTGAACGGTATAGATCGACCTTCTGGAAAGAATAGCCGCGTTCACACATTTCAAGCGCAAGCTCTAACACGGTCAGGAGGTTTTTTTCCTTCGGCGAAGCATCAAGCCCTTTAGAGCTGATATCATCCATCACCGCTCTGATGGCAGTCGAGCCTTTAATCATCGTATCAATGTCAAAGTCATCTGCGCGCACAGTAAAATACGCAGCATAATATAAAAGCGCGTGATGTACTTTAAAGTATGCAATCCGCACCGCCATCAGCACGTATGCAGCGGCGTGGGCTTTCGGGAACATGTATTTGATTTTTTTGCATGAATCAATATACCAGTTCGGCACATTGTTCTTTTTCATTTCTTCTTCCCATTCCGGCGTCAGGCCTTTGCCTTTACGGACAAATTCCATGATCTTAAAGGCCAGTGAAGGCTCAAGGCCCTGATAAATCAAGTAAACCATAATGTCATCGCGGCAGCCGATCACTTCGCTCAGTTCACACGTATTGTTGTGTATCAGTTCCTGTGCATTGCCGAGCCATACGTCCGTTCCGTGGGAAAGCCCGGAAATCTGGACAAGCTCAGAGAACGTCGTCGGCTTTGTATCCTCAAGCATCTGCCGCACAAATCGCGTCCCGAATTCAGGAATGCCGAGCGTCCCCGTTTTACAGCCGATCTGTTCTTCAGTGACGCCGAGCGATTCTGTGCCTTGGAAAATCTTCATGACTTCCGGATCATCTGTCGGAATCGTCTTCGGATCAATTCCGCTTAAATCCTGAAGCATCCGGATGACTGTCGGATCATCGTGCCCCAATATATCAAGCTTCAGCAGGTTGTCATGAATGGAGTGGAAGTCAAAGTGAGTCGTTTTCCATTCAGACCCCGTCGCATCAGCAGGGAATTGAATCGGTGAAAAATCGTAAATATCCATGTAATCCGGCACAACGATAATGCCCCCAGGGTGCTGACCGGTCGTTCTCTTAACGCCGGTGCATCCCTGTACAAGGCGGTCGATTTCCGCGCCGCGCATATGAAGGTTGTGGTCACCCGCATAGCCTTTCACATATCCGTAAGCCGTCTTTTCCGCAACGGTGCCGATTGTTCCCGCGCGATAAACATTATCTTCCCCGAACAGCACTTTCGTGTAGTTATGGGCATGCGGCTGATATTCACCTGAGAAGTTCAAATCGATATCGGGTACTTTGTCACCTTTAAAGCCTAAGAACGTTTCAAACGGAATATCATGTCCGTCCTTTTTCAAAGGAGTGCCGCAAGACGGGCAGCTTTTATCCGGAAGGTCAAAACCGGAACCGACTGATCCGTCATTAAAGAATTCGGAATACCGGCAGCTCGGGCATACATAATGCGGAGCGAGCGGGTTCACTTCAGTAATTTCCGTTAAGGTCGCCACAAGTGATGAACCGACGGACCCACGGGAGCCGACGAGATAGCCGTCATCCAAAGACCGTTTGACAAGCTTATGTGAAATGAGATAAATAACGGCGAATCCGTGGCCGATGATGCTTTTTAATTCTTTTTCTATTCTCGCTTCAACAATTTCAGGAAGCTCCTCACCGTAAATGCTTCTCGCGCGCTGATAGCTCATTTCACGGATTTCTTCATCAGCACCCTCAATTTTCGGCGTGTACAGATCGTCTTTAATCGGCTTGATCTCTTCGATCATCGAAGCGACTTTCTGCGTATTATGAACTACGATTTCTTTCGCTTTTTCCGCACCCAGAAAAGAGAAAGCCTCCAGCATTTCATCTGTCGTTCTGAAGTGCACTTTTGGCAGTTCGTGCCTGTTTAACGGGTTGGCGCCGCCTTGGGAAGAAATTAAGATCTTCCGGTAAATTTTATCCTCATCGTTTAAATAGTGGACATTCCCCGTGGCAACGACCGGCTTATTCAATTTTTCCCCGAGCTTCGTAATGTTGGCGATGATTTCTTTCAGCGCTTTTTCATCCCGGACGAGCTCAAGCTGCAGCAGGTGTCTGTATACTTCCGGCGGCTGCACTTCAAGATAGTCATAGAATGATGCGATATCTTCAACCTCTTCAGGTGATTTTTGCATCATGCCTTCAAAAACCTCTCCCCTGTCACAGGCAGAGCCGATTAACAGGCCTTCTCTGTATTTATTAAGCTGTGACCTCGGAATGCGCGGCACTCTGTAGAAATATTGAATATGAGAAATCGACACGAGCTTAAACAGATTTTTCAGGCCGGTCTCATTTACGGCAAGCAATGTTGCGTGATAAGGTCTCGATCTTTGGTAAGCATTGGATTGTCCCATATTCTCATTCAGCTGATCATGATAAAAAATATCTTTTTCAGCCGCGTCTTTGAGCATTTTCAACAGCAGGTATCCCGTTGCTTCAGCGTCAAAGACCGCACGGTGATGCTGGGTTAATTCAATATCAAACTTTTTACATAACGTATTTAAGCGGTGATTTTTAAATTCAGGATACAGGAAACGCGCAAGTTCCAGCGTATCAATAACCGGATTTTTCGCTTTTTCCGTTTTCAGAAGGCGCTTGTACGCTACATTTAAAAATCCCATATCAAAGCTGGCGTTATGAGCCACAAGCACATCATCGCCGATCCATTCTTTAAAATCCCGGACGACGTCAACGACATCGGGAGCGTCGCGGACCATATCATCCGTAATCCCGGTAAGCTCTATCGTCGTTGCTGACAGCGGATGATGCGGATTGGCGAACGCTTCAAATTTATCAATGATTTCTCCGCCTCTTATTTTGACTGCGGCAAGCTCAATGATCGTGTCATACACCGCGGACAGACCTGTCGTTTCAACGTCAAAGACGACATATGTGTCCTCTTCCAGGAGACGGTGAGCGGGATTGTATGCGATCGGAACGCCGTCATCTACGATATTGGCTTCCATTCCGTAAATCATTTTAATACCGTGTTTTTTCGCGGCGGAATAGGCATCCGGGAAGGACTGCACAACGGCATGATCAGTTAAGGCAATCGCTTCATGCCCCCATTTTTTCGCCTGTTCGACAAGCTTTCCGATTCCCGTTACAGCGTCCATTTGACTCATCGGGGAATGCAGATGAAGCTCTACCCGCTTTTCGCCTTCAGGAGCGGTGTCTTCACGGGTTTCGGCTTTTATTTCATTTACGTCATTTGCAATCATGACGAGGTCTCTGACGAATGTATCGTTTTGGATGCTTCCCCGCGCTTTCACCCACATGCCCTTTTTCAGTGTTTTCATCAGGGCGGCGTCTTCTTTTTCTCTTGCAAACATTTTTACTAAAATACTGTTTGTATAGTCGGTGATTTTGAAAATGCAGAGCGTGCGTCCGCTTTTCAGCTCGCGTGTTTCAGCATCAAACACATATCCCTGCACCGTAATTCTTCTTTCTTCATCCATGATGCTGTCAAGCGTCCGGATTTCTTCGTTCTCTTTAATTTGATAGCCGATGACAAGCGGTCCGGACGGCGCTTGATCCTCATCGCCCTCTTTTTCCTTCTTCTCCATTTCGATAAGCGCCTGCATCGCCCGTTCCTGATCTTCAGCAAGCTTTTGCTCGCGGAATTTCTGGACTTCTTGGTCAGACACGAAAGTTTCGGTATCCAGCTGCAGTTCCGGAAAACCGAATTGACGATAGCTGTGCTGAATCAGAGCGCTGTATTTATTTTTGAGCGCCGATGCTTCTGTATCTGTTTTTGTTTTCACGATCAGCTTGTTTCCCTTGAGCTTCGGTTTCTGCTGATTCAAAAGTGCCACCATCGGCGGCGAGGTTCCTTCAAGCTCTTCGATACAGCGTGTCCAATAATCCTGTACAAGCTCCTCTGACACTCTAGGATCAATGACTTGAATGGACGACGTGACCCGGGCGATGTGAGCAAACGATTGTGTTAATCTCATCATGAATGAGTCATATATTTGATACGGCAAAAGAGCCTTAAAGCGAAATTGAAAGTGCCAGGCCTTTTCTGCTTTATGGATTGTCAGTTTATCAATCTCTCCGTCTTCAAAGTATGTCATGAAGGTATCATCTGTCATATTAAGCTGCTGAAGAAGAATCTGAAACTGTCTTCTGTTTACTGATAACTGTTCCATTCAGACAGTATCCCTCCCTTAAAACATCATAAGTGAAGGTACCTCCGCAGGTGATGAGGTACCTTCTTTTTTCTCTATTTTAACATGATTTTGTACGATTCGTTATGGTGATTACTTCGTCTTGATAAATTCAGAAAGCTCATCCACTGAAACTTCGGCAGATTCACCGGTTTTGCGGATTTTCACTTCTACGATGCCTTCATCTGCACGTTTACCGACAGTGATGCGGATCGGAAGGCCGATCAGGTCAGAGTCAGCAAATTTCACGCCTGCGCGTTCAGCGCGGTCATCGTATAACACTTCATAACCTTCGGCTTGGAATTTACCGTATAGCTGCTCGGCAAGCTCTTTTTGCGCTTCGTTTTTCATATTCAGCGCCAAAATATGAAGATCATACGGAGCAACGCTTTTCGGCCATATCAGGCCTTTTTCGTCGTGGTGCTGTTCGGCGATTGCTGAAAGCGTTCTTGATACGCCGATTCCGTAACATCCCATCAGCATCGGCTGCGCACGCCCGTTTTCATCAAGGTATGTCGCATTCATCGCTTCAGAGTAACGCGTACCGAGCTTAAAGACTTGTCCGACCTCAATTCCTTCAGCGAAACGGATCGTGCCTTTTCCGTCAGGTGACGGATCGCCTTCCTGAATGATTCGAAGATCGGCATATGCTTTTACGGACGCATCGCGTTCGATGTTTACGTTTCGGTAATGGCGGTCTTTTTCATTCGCGCCGCTTACGGCGTTTACCATGACTTTCACAGCCTGGTCGGCATAAATCTCAATGTCGCCGGCAGCGCCGATCGGCCCCGCAAATCCCGGCTCCGTGCCAAGCTTCTCCGCTACCTCTTCATGAGACGCAAGCTCAACCGCTTCTGCGTTCAGAAGGTTTTTCACTTTTACGTCATTGACCTCATGATCGCCTCTTACTAACACGAGAACAAACCGGTCATCCGCTTTAAACAGCATGGATTTGATGCATGCGCTCGGTTCAATCTGAAGGAAAGAAGCCAGCTCTTCAATGCTTTTAACATTCGGCGTATCAATTTTCTCCAGCGCCTCGGGTTTTTCATTGGAAGGCTCGCTTTTCATGACAACTTCGGCCATTTCCGTGTTGGCTGCGTAAGAGGATTCATCGGAATAAGCGATGGTGTCTTCCCCTATTTCGGAAAGAGCCATAAATTCATGCGTGTCTTTTCCGCCCATTGCGCCTGAGTCAGCGATAACGGGACGGACGTTTAATTCGCACCGTGCGAAAATGCTGCTGTAAGCACCGTACATGTTTTGGTATGTTTCCTCCAGGCTTTCTTCAGAGGCATGGAAAGAATACGCATCTTTCATGATAAATTCGCGTCCCCGCAATAACCCGAAACGCGGGCGTTTCTCATCTCTGAATTTAGACTGGATCTGGTAAAGAGTGAGCGGCAGACGCTTATAAGATTTCACCTCGTCGCGCACGAGAGAAGTAATGACTTCTTCATGTGTCGCGCCTAAAGCAAATTCACGGCCGTGACGGTCTTTCAGACGCATCAATTCAGGCCCGTACGTATACCATCTGCCTGATTCCTGCCATGTTTCAGCCTGCTGAAGGGCCGGCATCAGCATTTCGACCGCGTTGATTTTTTCCATTTCTTCACGCACGATCTTCTGAATGTTTTGAATGACCCTGTAAGCAAGGGGCATGTAGCTGTAAACCCCGCTCGTATTTTGTCTGATAAATCCCGCTCTCAGCAGAAGCTTATGGCTTTTTGCTTCAGCATCAGCCGGCACTTCTCTCAGGGTCGGAATAAGCGTCAAACTTTGTCTCATGTCTTCGCACCTCTGATTTTTTACTAGTCAATTATAAGAATAAACGCTGGATATCGTTCCATGTGACAACCAGCATAAGAAGCATTAAGAAAGCTACGCCGATAAATACGACAAATGCTTCCTTGTCACGGTTAATCGGCTTACCGCGGATTGCTTCAATGAATAAAAACAGCAGCCGTCCGCCGTCAAGCGCCGGGATCGGCAGCAGGTTGACGATTCCAAGGTTGATGCTTAAAAATGCCGCAAACTGGAATAGATTGATGATGCCGGTTTTTGCAACCTGATCCGTCATATCATAAATCCCCACAGGACCCGAAAGCATATCAAGCTTAAACTGGCCTGTCACGATTTTGCTTAAGTTGGTCAGGATCGCCTTTGTGACATCAACCGTAGATGTCGCGCCGTAAGCGATCGCTGCGAACGCGCCTTTTTCAGTCGGCGCATAAGAGCCGAAGCGGCCGATTGTTTTTTTGTTTTCATCTTTTACGGCTTCAGGAGTAACCGAGATATGAAACGATTTGCCGTCCCGCTTGACGGCGACATCGATTTTTTTCCCGGGATTGTCTTTTACCGCTGTCACGATGTCAGTCCATGACCGCATTTTTTCACCGTTAATGCTCTGTATATAGTCGCCTTCTTGTAAACCGGCAGCCGCAGCACGTCCATTGTCTGTCAGCTTCCCGAGCTCAGGCTGATTCGAAGGCACACCCTGAATAAATCCAAGCATGACGAGAATGACATACGCTAAGATGAAGTTCATAATCGGACCGGCAGCAATCGCCTTAATCCGCTGCCATACGGGTTTTGACCCGAATTGACGGTTGTAAGGCGCAATCTGCACTTCTTCTCCGTCTACGATGAAAAAAGAGGTCTGGCTGACAGTAAAGGCCGCCAGCTCATCTTCTTTCCCCTGCTCGTACCCGGTAATCTTCATTTCGTGCTCAAGATCAGCCGTCTCTACCTCGATAATTAAAGCGTCGGGGTATTTTTCCTTTTGATTAATGATGACTTTTTCCACTTCGTCGTCTTTATTAAAAAGAAGACCGACGGTATAACCCGGTTTGACTTCAATCATCTCCGGATCTTCACCGGCCATGCGGACGAACCCGCCGACCGGAAGAAGCCTGATCGTATACACGGTTTCATTCTTTTTAAATGAGAAGATTTTGGGCCCAAAGCCGATCGCAAACTCACGGCAAAGGATTCCCGCTCTTTGGGCGAGCAGTAAATGCCCCAGCTCATGGAAGAAAACGAGCGTTCCGAAAATAATAATAAACGCGATAACTGTATTCACGAACATACCACCTTATGTGAGTATTGAATTAACGTATCCCCGGGTGTCTTTGTCCACTTCTTGGATATCCGCAAGACTCGGATCCTGAATTACGCTGTGGCGGTTCAATGCTTTTTCAATCAGATCCTCAATCGTTAAGAACGAAATCCGTCCGTCAAGAAAAGCGGCAACTGCTTCTTCATTGGCCGCATTTAAAACCGTCGGCATCGTTCCCCCTATTTTACCTGATTCAAAGGCAAATTGTAAGCAGCGGAACCTTTCAAAGTCAGCTTTCGCAAAATGGAGGCTTCCGATCTCCCATAATTCAAGCCTTTTTGTTTCAGGCAGAGGCAGCCGGTCCGGATATGTCAGCGCGTATTGAATCGGCACCCTCATGTCCGGATTTCCGAGCTGGGCGATGACGCTTCTGTCGTGAAATTCAACCATCGAATGAATGATGCTCTCCTTATGTAAAACAACGTCAATCTGTTCATACGGAATGTCAAACAGCCAATGCGCTTCAATGACTTCAAGCCCTTTATTCATCATTGTAGCCGAGTCAATCGTAATCTTTGCGCCCATCGACCAGTTCGGGTGATTAAGGGCGTCGGCAATCGTTACAGATTCAAGCTCCTGCCGCGTTTTATCTCTGAAACTGCCGCCGGATGCTGTAATGATCAGACGCTCGATATTTTTGCTCTGCTCGCCTTGCAGCGCCTGAAAAATAGCGGAATGTTCGCTGTCGACCGGAAGAAGAGGAACGCCGTATTGTTTTGCGTGTCCTTTCACTATATGCCCGGCAGTGACGAGAGTTTCCTTATTTGCAAGCGCAATTGTTTTTTTCTGTTCAATCGCTTTCAAAGTCGGAATTAAACCGACGCTTCCGAGCAGCGCATTGACCACGATATCCACTTCATCCATGACTGCCGCTTCAATCAGGCCTTCTTCTCCGATGCCGATTTGACATTCATGAGGAAAAGATGCTTCTTTCACTTTTTGATATGTATCCATGTCGCCGACTGCTACATATTTCGGCTGAAACGTTCTGATCAACGGTATCGCTTTCTCGGCATTTTTACCGAAAGTCATCGAGACGAGACGGAATTGATCTTGATGCATGCGCAATACGTCTAACGTCTGCTCTCCTATTGATCCTGTTGCTCCTAAAAGACAAATATTCTTCAAAATGCCACTCCCATTCTATGCGTCCAGATCGGTCTTGTTTTCATATTAGCCTTTCTCATGAAAAAAGCGCAAGCAGAAAGTATAAGAACGGCATGACAAACAAAAAGCTGTCAAATCGATCTAAAATGCCGCCGTGCCCGGGAAGGATTTTTCCCGAATCCTTCACATCATAGTGCCGCTTAAGCGCTGATTCAACCAAATCCCCGATCTGTCCGAAAACAGACAGAACAAGTGTGATGACCAAAAGAATCGGGTATGAAATCGGAAGGTGCGCAAACAGTTGGAAAACAGCCGTAAAAATAAGAGCGATCGCAATACCGCCAAGAAACCCTTCCACCGTTTTGTTGGGACTGATTTCAGGCCACAGCTTCCGCTTCCCGAGCGACTTTCCGACGAAATATGCGCCCGAGTCTGTTGACCATATGACAACGCAGGCATAAAAGATATACAAAAGCCCGTTTGTTTCAATGTTTCTGATTTCAATAAAATAATGAAAACACAGTCCGATATATACCGTCGCGAGGACGATGAACCCGACTTCGTCAAACGTAAAGGTGTTTTTCACAAGCACCGTATAGCTGAGCAGTATCAGTACGGCGAAAATCGTCACTTCCATTTTCGCGTCAAAAAAATGATACTCATCCGGCATCATATACAGCCATAACAGCAAGAGGCTGATCAGCCCCGGAAAAGAAAAAAATCTGAGCTTTTTCATCCGCAAAAGCTCAAAAAGCGCTATACTTCCCATCACGTAAACAAATACGGTGAACGGCAATCCTCCGAAAATAACCAAAAATAAAAATAGTGCCGCTGCCAGAACACCCGTTAACAATCTTTGTTTCATTTCCACCATCCTCTAAATTCCGCCAAACCTCCGGCCCCGCTGCTGAAATTCTCCCACTGCCTGCAGAAAGTGATCTTCTTTAAAATCGGGCCACAGGACATCTGTAAAAACAAATTCACTGTAAGCCACCTGCCAAAGCATAAAATTGCTCAGTCTGATTTCTCCGCTCGTTCTGATAAGGAGCTCCGGGTCCTGAAGTGATTCTGTCATTAAATGCCCGGAAAAGAGCGTTTCATCAATGTCTTCGATATTCAGCGTGCCGCTTTTCACCTGTTCGGCCAATGCTTTTGCCGCATTGACGATTTCCGTGCGCCCGCCGTAGTTCAAAGCGAAATTGAGAATCAGCCCGTCATTTTGTTCTGTATCTTTTACGGCCTTCTCAATCGCCCTGTACGTATGAGAAGGGAGCGCAGATTCGTCTCCGATAATTTTCACCTGTACATTTTCCTCTATCAATTCAGGAAGGTACGTATTCAGAAACTCTTCCGGAAGCTTCATTAAAAAGTCGACTTCCATCTTCGGGCGCTTCCAGTTCTCCGTGGAAAACGCATAAAGCGTCAGAACTTTGACGCCGAGCTGATTTGCGAGCTTTGTCACCCTTTTTACCACTTTCATTCCTTCATGATGTCCGGCAATCCGCGGAAGTGAGCGTTTCTTCGCCCAGCGCCCGTTTCCGTCCATGATAATGGCGATGTGTGCGGGAATTTCACCCTTCAGTATGTCTTCTTTTGTATACCGTTCTAAGTTGGAAGCCGCATTCTGCTGATTCTTCCAATTTTTGAGTATGTTGAGCATGAGATTCCTCCGTCACCCAAAAAGGTTGCATTGCTGATGATCAATGTAATCAACAGTATTAACAAAAAAACCCCCTGTAAACATGAGAGGGTCTTTTCACATTATCTATTGTACATAGTTTTTCATTAAACTTCCATGATTTCTTTTTCTTTGTCCTTTGTGACACTGTCAATTTTTGACACATATTCATCTGTCAGCTTTTGAACGTCTTCACTGGAAGCACGAAGCTCGTCTTCTGTAATGTCTCCGTTTTTCTCAAGCTTCTTGAGTTCATCATTGCTGTCACGGCGGACATTACGGACTGCTACTTTCGCTTCTTCGGCATATTTTTTCACGACTTTGACAAGTTCTTTACGTCTTTCTTCCGTCAGAGCCGGGATCGCGATGCGGATAATTGTGCCGTCACTTGTCGGAGTTACGCCAAGATCAGCTTTCAGGATCGCTTTTTCAATATCGCCGATTGCTGTTTTGTCATACGGTGTGACAACAAGCATACGCGCTTCAGGCACATTGATGGAAGACAGCTGGTTTAAAGGTGTTTGGGCACCGTAGTATTCTACTGTCACTTTATCCAATAGAGACGGGTTGGCACGTCCCGCGCGGACTGACGCCAACTCCCGTGAATAAGCGGCAACCGCTTTTTCCATGCGTTCTTTTGTTTGTGTTAATACTTCGTTTGACAACGTTATTTCCCCCTTACGATCGTTCCGATTGATTCGCCGATTACGGCACGCTTAATATTTCCTTCTTCCATAATAGAAAAGACGATCAGCGGAATATCATTATCCATACATAGTGAAGAAGCCGTAGAATCCATGACTTCCAGCCCGTCTTTTAACACATCGAGATAAGATAATTTTTCGTATTTAACGGCTGACTCATCTTTTCTCGGATCAGCATTATACACACCGTCGACATTATTTTTCGCCATTAAGATCACATCCGCTTCGATTTCAGCGGCACGCAGCGCTGCGGTTGTGTCCGTAGAGAAATAAGGGTTTCCTGTTCCCGCCGCAAAAATCACAACGCGTTTTTTCTCCAGGTGGCGGATGGCTTTTCTTCTGATGTAAGGTTCAGCGACCTGACGCATTTCAATTGATGTCTGCACTCTGGACTGGATTCCGAGCGTTTCAAGACTGTCCTGCAGGGCAAGTGAGTTCATGACAGTGGCAAGCATGCCCATATAATCGGCAGTCGCACGGTCCATTCCTAAGTCACTGCCTGTTTTTCCGCGCCATAAGTTGCCGCCGCCTACGACTACGGCCACTTCGACGTCAAGCTCAGCGATTTCTTTTACCTGTTTAGCGATGGATTGGATAACAGTCGGATTAATCCCGTTTCCCTGTTCTCCTGCCAACGCTTCTCCGCTAAGCTTTAAAACGATACGATTGTATTTTGGTTTTTCCATAATAACCTCCAAGTGTAAACATTGCCGTTTCCTATTATGCAAGAGAAAAAAAAGTTTGTAAATATAGTTTTAAAAATAGGGAACACAAGTAGTGTCCCCTATACTGCCTGAAAAGCCGCGAAAGATTCGCCGAGGCTTTCCGCCATTATTTTTTCACTTGGTTCATAACTTCTTCAGCAAAGTTTTCTTGGCGTTTTTCAATACCTTCTCCAACTTCGTAGCGGACGTAAGTTTTAACAGATGCGTTTTTCGCAGCGACAACTTGTTTCACTTTTTCGTCTGGGTTTTTAACGAAAGCTTGGTCTAATAAGCAAATTTCTTCGAAGAATTTGTTCAGACGGCCTTCAACCATTTTAGCTACGATGTTTTCCGGTTTGCCTTCTTGAAGAGCTTGCTGAGTCAGGATCTGACGCTCGTGGTTAGCTTCTTCTTCAGACACTTGGTCGCGTGAAATGTAACGAGGGTTTACCGCTGCAACATGCATGGCGATGTCTTTTGCAAGATCTTCGTCAGTTGTTCCGCTAAGAACAGATAATACGCCGATGCGGCCACCCATGTGAAGGTAAGCACCGAACGCTTCGCTGTCTTCTTTTGTAAGAACAGCAAAACGGCGAAGAGTGATTTTCTCTCCGATTTTAGCAACGTTGCTTGTGATGTATTCTTCAACAGTAGAACCGTTTTCCATCTTTTGTCCCATTGCTTCTTCAAGGTCAGCAGGAGCGTTTGCAAGAAGATGGTCAGCAAGCGTGTTCAGAAGCTCTTTGAAGCCTTCGTTTTTCGCAACGAAGTCAGTTTCAGAGTTTACTTCTAAGATAACGCCTTTGTTGCCGTCAGTTTTAATAAGAGTAGAACCTTCAGCAGCGATACGGTCAGCTTTTTTAGCTGCTTTCGCAATTCCTTTTTCTCTCAGAAGGTCGATTGCTTTGTCCATATCTCCGTCAGTTTCAGTCAACGCTTTTTTACAGTCCATCATACCAGCGCCTGTTTTTTGACGCAGTTCTTTTACCTGCTGTGCAGTAATAGCCATTTAAATTCCTCCTTATATGTGTAAACAAGATATGTATAGATACATTTTTCTTGAAAAAAGGTGATAAAAGGCAGTCCCTCTTATCACCTTTTGATTAGGTTACGCAGTTGTCGTTTCTGTTTCAGGTGCAGTCTCTTCAGCAGCTTCCGCTTCTTCTTCGCCTTGCTTCGCTTCTAAGATTGCATCTGCCATTTTAGAAGTAAGAAGTTTGACAGCGCGGATTGCGTCATCGTTTGCAGGGATTACGACATCAATTTCATCAGGATCACAGTTTGTATCTACGATTCCGATGATAGGAATGTTCAATTTGCGAGCTTCCGCAACAGCGATGCGCTCTTTGCGAGGATCGATGATGAATAATGCATCAGGAAGATCCTTCATGTCTTTAATTCCGCCGAGGAATTTTTCAAGACGCTCTAATTCTTTTTTCAATTGAACAACTTCTTTTTTCGGAAGCACTTCAAACGTACCGTTTTCTTGCATTTTTTCAATGTCTTTCAGACGCTTAATGCGTTTTTGGATTGTTTCAAAGTTTGTTAATGTACCGCCCAACCAGCGTTGGTTGACAAAGTACATGCCAGAGCGCTGAGCTTCTTCTTTAACAGAATCTTGAGCTTGTTTTTTTGTTCCGACGAAAAGAATTTTTCCGCCTTCAGCAGCAAGATTTTTCGTGAAGTTGTAAGCTTCCTCTACTTTTTTGACTGTTTTTTGAAGGTCAATGATGTAGATTCCGTTACGCTCCGTGAAAATGTAACGCTTCATTTTTGGGTTCCAGCGGCGTGTTTGGTGGCCGAAGTGAACACCAGCTTCAAGCAATTGCTTCATAGAAATGACTGACATGTTATTTCCTCCTAATATAATGGTTTTTTTTCCTCCGCTTAAGTCATTTTTGTACAGAACTGCCGCCTGCAGCACCCTCTGCATAAATCGTTAAGCGTGTGTATTTAACACCAAGACATAATATAACACAGCTTTATGCGACAATCAAGAATCCTTTACAGCTTTGCCGCGAAATTTTAAAAACAGCTCGATTTCTGTCTTTCCGCTCTTCATCCGTTTGGCAATTTCCGCGGGAGTGAGCCCCTGTTCATATAATTCTGAAACGCGTTCTTCAAACGAATGCGCGCCGCTGTTTTCCTCACTTTCGGCCTGTTCCGTTGCACTGATGAGCTTTTCCATGTGATCCGGAATATCAAGCTCTTTTTGCGGTTTGACGGGCCGGGATTCCGCGTCTTCTGCGTCCGGCGCTTGATCAGCCCGGTTTTTGGCATCTTCGAGTCTTTCATTTTCTTCTTTTAACTCAAGCAGAAACGCAGCAAGGGTGTTTTCCGTCTCTTCAAGAATCTTCTTCTGCTGACGCTCCGTCTCCTTGAGGGCTGAAAACCTCGTGTACAGAATAATGACGGCATAAAGCAGTATGCCGTGAAGCACAAAGCTTAAAAGCCATAATAGTGTTGACATGTTTTTCACTCGCTAACCATGAGTTCATTATTGAATTACTTTTTCAAGCAGATGCTTTAATTTAAACAGCGCCTTTGAATGAATCTGCGAAATCCGGGAAGTCGAAAGGTTCAGGACTTGTCCGATTTCAGTCAGAGTCAGTTCTTCTTTATAAAATAAGCTGACGACAAGCTGTTCTTTTTCAGAGAGCTCGTGAATTTTGCCTGCAAGCTGGGCGATCAGCTCGTCCTTCATGATTTTTTCTTCCGGCGGCACATTTTTGTCATCTCTGATCATCACTTGAATATTCTCACCGTCATCCTGGTCGTGAAGCTTTTCATCAATTGATAAGAGATTGGCAAAAAACCCTTCATTCATCGTTGATACTACGTCTTGCTCCGTCATCCCCAGTTCTTCTGCGATCTCTGAAGGCGTCACATTCCGAAGGTAGCGCTGTTCAAGTTTTTCGATCGCCGCTTCGACTTTTTTTGTCTTCTCCCGTGAAGTTCTGGGCAGCCAATCTTCTTTACGCAGCCCGTCGATGATTGCACCGCGAATTCTAAACGAGGCATAGGTATCAAATTTTAAATCCCGGCCGGGGTCAAATTTTTCTAGGGCATCATATAAACCAAGCATACCAAGGCTCATTAGATCGTCTTTATGCACCGACTTCGGCAGTCCGACGGAAATTCTGCCGACATGATATGTGACCAGCGGCATGTAACGGCGCATTAAATCATCACCGGCTTTAGGATCTTTCCACTCTTTCCAGCGCGACCAAAGCACCTGATCTTCATAATTCAAGGATTGCATTGTTATCCCCCTACCTCATACCTTAATTAAATCGTTGTTTCACCTTGTTTAACAGTGCGGATGTGCAGCATGCAGGACTTTGGCTCAAATTCAATCGTCCGGCCGCTTGAGCCGCCGGTATCTTCACTGATGACCGGAATGTTATACAATGAAAGCTGTTCTTTAATGGCCGCTACGTTCCTTGGGCCGATTTTCATCAGATCGTTTGTCATTTTAAACTTAAACATCTCCGCTCCCCCTGCGAGCTTTGCCTTCAGGGCAAACTTGCGGCATCCGGCTTTCAAAAGCATGTCAATCGTCGTCTTTACGGCGGTGTCCGCATATTTTGCGCGGTTCAGTTCCGCTGTTTTCGATAAACCGGAGTCCGGCAGCATCACGTGAACGAGTCCCGCCGTTTGTTTGTCTTTATCGTATAAAACCAGTCCCACGCATGAACCGAGTCCCGAAGTCCGGATTTTATCCGGATAACGCGCGATTTGAACATCCGCGATCCCCACTTTAATGACTGCGGCTTCCGCACGGCTCATAAAGCCGCACCCAATGAGACGAAGAGCTTTTCAAAAGAATCATAGTCCGGGAGCATAAACATATGGGCTTTGAGCTCCTGCCTGCTGCCTTGGTCAAAAATAGAAGTATCCACGACAATGGCATGTTCCCCGACTTGGCTGAGCTCCATGAGTCCTTCACTGATAACCGCACCGAACATATCCAGTGAGATTTCCGGCACACTCGGATAAATCTCAAGCTTCGTCAAATCAGCCAATGCCGTTAAATAGGAACCTGCTAAAATATTGCCGAACTCATGTAAAGCAGAAGAACTCAAATGATCTTCACCCAACTGGTCAATGTCAAAATCCGGATTTCCGATCAGTTCTCTGATAAACTGTTCCGCTTGATCAAAAGGCATGATGAGAAAGATAGACCCGGTCATGTCGCCTTCCATTCTTAAAAAGATACTGGCGACCGGTGTTTCGGCACCTCCGAAAAAATCAGCGAGCTCATCAAATGTCAACAAAGTCGCAAATGGCACTTCCATATCTATCTTTCTGTTCAGCAGCTGAGCCATGGCAGAGGCTGAGTGACCCGCCCCGATATTTCCGACTTCCCGCAAAATATCCATCTGCTCTTCTTTGATCGCTTCAAACTTACTCATGTTGTCTTATCCCCTTTAAGCATTCGGCTCTCCGGATGCAGATGCAGAAGCACCTTTATCCAGCACCGCATGCGCATCAATAATATTGAGGAGCCTGTTATCTTGCTTGACGATCTGTTTAATCCACACATCCGCTTCCTTTGTCTGGCTTTCGGGCGCGGATTCAATTTCATTTTCATGCACGGTGATGACATCATTAGCCTCATCCACAACCCACCCGACATCGGCGTCGCGGTAAGAAATAATGATAATCCGCGTCTCTTCTGTGATGTCCTGTTCAGGCTGGTTCAGACGTTTTCTTAAATCAAGAACCGGCGTAATCACCCCGCGCAGATTGATAACACCGCGGATATAAGGTTCCACACCCGGGACTCTCGTCGGTTTTTGCCACTTTTCAATTGATTTCACCTGGGAAACTGAGATAGCGTATTCTTTCCCGTTTATCATAAACACAATCATTTTTTCACCTGTTTTGATTTCAGCAGTCATAAGGGCACCTCCTCGTGTCGTTTTAGTAGATCAGCGCATTACAATCAATAATCAGCGCCACTTCTCCGTTTCCGAGAATCGTAGCGCCGGAAATCGCAAAGACGTTCGTTAAATAGTCTCCGAGTGATTTCAGTACGACTTCCTGCTGGCCGATAAAAGAGTCCACGACAAAAGCGGTAGATTTATCGCCCTTTTTCACGACGATCACATGGAACTGATCCGCATCCTGTTTTGAATCCGTAATGCCGAATTCTTTTTTCAGGTAGACAATCGGAACAATCTGTCCTCTGAAATCAATCACTTCTCTGTCATGCGTCTGCAGGATATCTTTCTTTTCAATCACAGCCGTCTCTATAATAGAAGAGATCGGTATCGCAAACGTCTCTTCTTCAAGTTTAATGAGAAGGACGGATATAATTGAAAGTGTCAGCGGAAGCTGAATACTGAAAAGAGAACCCTGGCCTTCCGCGGATTTGACACTGACCGAACCGCCGAGTGATTCAAGTTTGTTTTTCACAACGTCCAGGCCGACACCACGGCCTGAAATATCAGAAATTTGATCGGCAGTCGAGAAGCCCGGAGCAAAAATAAGCTCGTAAATCTCATTATCTTCAAGCGTTTCGGCATCACGTTCGGTGATGACATTCCGTTCGAGCGCTTTTTCGAGAATTTTCTTTCTGTTCAGGCCGGCCCCGTCATCTTCAACCTCAATAAAGACGTGGTTGCCGCTGTGATATGCTTTAAGCACGACATGGCCTGATTCCGGTTTTCCTTTATTCACCCGCACTTCAGGCGCTTCGATGCCGTGATCGATGCTGTTTCTGATTAAATGGACAAGCGGATCGCCGATTTCATCAATCACCGTGCGGTCAAGCTCTGTTTCAGCGCCGATGATGGACAATTCAATTTTCTTATTTAATTCCTTTTGAAGCTGGCGGATCATTCTCGGGAAACGGTTAAAGACGGTTTCTACCGGAACCATCCGCATATTCAGAATAATAGATTGAAGGTCTCCTGAGATTCTGGTCAGGCGTTCGACGGTTTCAGTCAATTCATTGTGATCTAGCTCTTTGGCGATCTGCTCAAGACGTCCGCGGTCAATGACAAGCTCTTCAAAAAGGTTCATTGAAGAATCCAGTCTTTCAATGTTGACACGAATCGTTTTCGAGCCGCTGTGATGCTTCGGCTGTTCTTCCGTTTTCGCTTGCGGGTTCGGCTGCTTGTCAGTCTTTTTAACCGGAACGTCCTTCACCGGTTCAGCTGCTTGCGGTTTTTCGGCCGTTTTTAACGGCGCGCCGACAGAAATTTCGACGTTCTCCACTTCTGAAATGCCGCTGATGAGGTCTTTAATTTCCTCAGCAGGCTGCTTTGTCAAGAAGCACACCTGAAAATCCGTTCCGAAATCTTCCGTCTCAAGCACTTCCGCGGCGGGTATCGTTTTTGCGACTTCCCCCGCTTCATTCAGCTTTTCAAATATCATGTACACGCGCACAGCTTTGAGCATGCAGTTTTCATTCAGGGAAATCGTTATTTCATAGCGGCTGAATCCTTGCTCTTCTGCCTCTTCGATGACAGTCCGTTCGAACTCATCATAATTCCATTCAGCTGAAGCCTGTTTCGTTGAAGCCGGCGGTTCTGCTGTTTCAGCTGAAGCGGCAGTCTCATGCACCGCGTTTACATCGAGTTTTGCGCTCACTTCTGAAATATCACGTTTGCCGTCTCCTCCGTCAATAATGGACTGCACCATCTCTTCAAGATGATCCAGCGCTTCAAACAGCACATCCAGCCAATCTGATGTGACCGGCATCTCTCCGTTGCGGATGGCGTCCAGCACATTTTCCATCAAGTGAGTTAAATGCGCCAGATCAGTATATCCCATCGTTGCGCTCATGCCTTTCAGCGTATGGGCAGCTCTGAAGATGTCATGCACAATCTGAAGGTCTGACGGATCTTTTTCCAACAGCAGCAGCTTTTCGTTACATGTCTGTAAGTGCTCTTTACTTTCATCAATAAAGACATCTAAATATTGATTCATATCCAATTGATTCACACCCTCTCTTTTTTCACACATCCGGTGATGGATGCCGCGATTTCTTCCACATGTTTAATTTCATGAATGAGGCCCGCTTTTATCGCTGACTTCGGCATCCCGAACACAACACAGGATTCGTCGGATTCCGCAATCGTTTTAACGCCGCCTGTTCTGAGCATTTCTTTTACGCCCTCGGTTCCGTCGCTGCCCATGCCGGTCATAATGACGGCTACCTTTTCATAATCGGACAATCGGCTTGCCGAACGAAACAAATAATCGGCCGACGGTTTATGCCGGCTTTCCGTATCATGAACGTCAAGAATGATACGGAGCCTTCCGCCTTCCTCGGCAACCGTCATATTTTTTCCGCCGGGCGCGATGTACACCCATCCGTCTTTAGCCTCTTCACCGTTTTCCGCTTCCTTCACTTGAATATCTGACAAATGGTTCAGCCTGTCTGCAAGTGAAGCGGTAAAGCCTTCAGGCATGTGCTGCACGACAAATACAGGCGCCTGTAAATCCTTCGGCAGCTTCGGAATCACCTTTTGCAAAGCCCGCGGTCCGCCTGTAGAGGTCGCAATGAATACGGCCTGCTTAGCAGATTTTGCTTTCGGCCTCTCAAATCCCACAGCAGCCGGACGTTCCGGGGTGAGGGGCTCTTTCACCGCCGGCTCAGTTTCTTTTGCGAGGGACAGTCCCGCGGCAATCACCCTTTCAATCAGCTGTTCTTTAATTTTATAAAGATCAAGTGATATCGCTCCGGAAGGCTTGGTGATAAAATCAAAGGCACCCATTTCCAGACAGTTGATCGTTCGGTCTTTTCCTTGCTGCGTCTGACTTGATACCATGATTACGGGAAGTTTGTATGTGCTGATGATTTTCCGCAATGTATCCGTTCCGTTCATGACCGGCATTTCAATATCAAGCGTGACAACATCCGGCTTGAGAAGCTCTATTTTTTTCAGCGCCTCTTCTCCGTTTCTGGCTGTCCCGATGACTTCTATCTGCACTTCCGCAGCCAGAAAATCGGTAATCATTTTTCTCATAAAAGCTGAGTCATCAACGACAAGCACACGAATCACTGTAAAGTCCTCCTCATTAAAAAAGAAGATAATCTCTCAATAAATGCCGGTTTCTCTTCTCTTGGTTTGTTTTCTTCCGTTTGAAACAAGACATCCGTCAGAAGACGGACGGACTTGCTGGCTTTTGCTTGAGGACTTTTTATTAAAAAAGGCACCTGGTCAATGACAGCTTGACTTACCAGCGGATCATCCGGGATGGAGCCGGCGAAACGCACCTCCGCGCCTAAAAACGTGTGAATCGCGTAAGAAAGACGGCTGTACGTGTCCAGCGCCTGTTTTTGGGTCCGAGCGCGATTGACGGCAATGTTTACGGTCAGCCGCTCATCCGCGAGGGTAAGATGTTTGATCGCGCTGTAGGCATCCATAATTGCCGTCGGCTCAGGCGTTGTCACGGCGAGAATATCTTCTGCCGATAAAATAAACGGCAGCTGTTCTTTTGAAAGTCCCGCTCCCATATCAAACAGAACGTAATCAAAATCGCTTAATACAGCGGAAAGACCATTCATAAATGCTGACCACTTCTCTCTGTCAGCTTGATAAATCGCCTCAAGCCCCGTTCCTCCGGATATGTAGTGAAGGCCTTTCGGACCGGAGGACAGTGATTGAGCCAACGCGTACCGATTCTCCATCACATCAATAATAGTGCGTGCAGATGCCGCACCGATCAGCACATCAATGTTGCCCATCCCGATGTCAAGATCAATGATGAGTGCTTTTTTTCCTTTTTCCTGCAGGGCAACGGCCATGTTTAATGTTAAATTAGATTTTCCGACACCGCCTTTGCCGCTGATGACGGCTAATGTCTTCGCTTTTTTTTCATACAGCTCCGGCTTGGCCATTTGCCGCTGTCTCATTTTTCTTCTTAATGACTCTGCCTGATCGGGTTTCATGTCAAAAGCATCCTGACAAATTGTTCTGGTGAAGCCGACAGGATGTCTTCAGGCACATCTTGTCCATTTGTCAAATAGGCGGCCCCGATTCTCGATTCAGAAAGCACTTGAAACACGGAGCCGAGTGAGGCGGTTTCATCCGTTTTCGTAAAAATGAATTGATTGACCGGCACACCGGAAAATTGTTTCAGCACCTGTTTCATATCTTCATATTTTGCAGATGAAGATAATACGAGAAAGGATTGTAAGCCTGCTTCAAACGGAATCATCTCTTGTAATTCCGTAATATACTGCTCTTCTTTAAAGTTTCTTCCGGCTGTATCAATGAAAACATGGTCATATTCAGCGAATTTTTCCTGCGCCTTCAGACAGTCTTCTTTTGAATAACATACTTCAAGAGGAGCCTGAAGCAGCTCCGCATATGTCTTCAGCTGTTCGACTGCGGCAATCCGGTAAGTATCCGTCGTCATAAATGCAATTTTTTTGTGCTCTGTCAGCGTTGATGCGGCTGCAAGTTTTGCAAGTGTGGTCGTTTTGCCGGCCCCGGTTGAACCGAAAAGCACGACGTATTTTGATTGAATCCCTTCCTGCCACCTGTCTGCTGAGGGGAGTTTTTCCACTAACAAATCCTGCAATTTCGGGCTGACATTGTCTTCAGTTAAATCACCGGTGGCAATCGAAGAACGAAGCAATTCACTCAAAACGGCGTTTTGCGTGTAATCAGGAAGACCTGCTTGCTTCAGTAGTCTCTCGGCTTTTTTTATTGGTTCGGGGAGCACTTCTTTATAACGCACCAGATCACCGGATGCAGCATGATCCTGAAGACGCGGCGGCTGAACAGGCTCGGCTTTTTTCGCCGTTTCCGTCTTTTTCATGTCTTCATCGGCAGCCGGCGGCGTTTTTCTCGTTTCTCTGACGTCACGATCTAAAACAGCGACCACTTCAACAGCCGGCTGTGACCGCAGCCCAAGCCATTTTCGCTTCTTTACTTGTTTGGAATGTAAAATGACGGCATCGTTGCCGAGTTCCTTTTTAATTTGCTTCGCGGCATCCTGCATTGAAGCGGCTGTAAATTTTTTTATTTTCATTAAATATCCACCACTCCAATGCTCTGTACTTCAACGTTTGCTTCCAGCTCATTATAAGAAAGAACCGGAAGATCAGGGAAATAGCGTTCTAACAGCTGTTTTACATACATTCTGACAGCAGGCGAACAGAGAAGAATCGCCGTCTCCTGCCGGATAGAAAGCTGCTCGGCCTCTTTAGCGACAGAACGGATGATACTATCTGAAACCTCAGGATCAAGCGACAAGTAATTGCCCTGTTCAGTCTGCTGCACGCCGTCTGCAATTGCTTTTTCGACCCGGCCTGAGCATGTGATGACCTTCAGCGTTTCATGGTCTCTCGCATATTGGGCCGTGATTTGTTTGGCGAGCGACTGTCTCGCGTATTCCGTCAAAAGATCTGAATCGGTCGTTAATCTTCCGTAATCGGCAAGTGTTTCAAAAATGGTCACCAAGTTTCTGATTGAAACTTTTTCTCTCAGCAATTTAGCAAGCACCTTTTGAATATCGCCGACAGAAAGAGGATTTGGCGTGACTTCCTCAACAAGCACAGGATAATTTTCCTTCAGATGATCGATCAGCTGCTTTGTTTCCTGTCTGCCGACCAGTTCATGGGCATGCTGCTTAATTTTTTCCGTAATATGCGTAGATACGACTGACGCCGGATCAACAACTGTATACCCCAGCATGTCCGCTTCATCTTTTGCAGCTTCGCTGATCCATTTTGCGGGAAGCCCGAATGACGGTTCAATCGTTTCAATTCCTTCAATCACGTCATCTTCAGGCGTCGGTGACATCGCTAAGTAATGATCAAGCAGGAGCTCTCCTTTAGCGACTTCATTGCCTTTAATTTTCAATCTGTATTCATTCGGCTGAAGCGCGATATTATCCCTGATGCGCACAACCGGAATGACAAGCCCTAATTCAAGCGCCAGCTGTCGTCTGATCATGACGATGCGGTCAAGAAGATCACCGCCCTGCCCCGCGTCTGCGAGCGGCACCAGTCCGTATCCGAACTCAAATTCAATCGGATCAATATGTAAAAGCTGCACAACGCTTTCCGGGCTTTTCAGTTCATCCGCCTGAGCCTCTTCTTCAAGAATTTCTTCCTCTTCTTCGCTCGGCTTATCCGTTTTGGACAGCTTATAAGCGCCGAATGCAAGCAGACCGGCAATCGGCCCCGTCAGCAGAATGCCGATCGGCGTGAGAAGACCAAGCAAAAGAACAGTTCCTGCGGCTACATATAAGAGCTTCGGATAAGCGAACAGCTGGCCTGTAATATCATGACCGAGGTTCCCTTCAGATGCCGCTCTCGTCACGACAATCCCCGTAGCCGTTGAAATAAGCAAAGCCGGCATTTGAGAAACGATACCGTCACCGACCGTCAGCATTGTAAAGTGAGAAGCAGCTTCTTGTATGCTCATCCCCTGCTGCAGCATGCCGATTACGATCCCGAAAATAATATTGATCATCACGATGATGATACCCGCGATCGCATCCCCTTTGACAAATTTGCTCGCACCGTCCATCGCGCCGTAAAAATCCGCTTCCCGGGCGACTTTTTCACGTCTGTGTTTCGCGTCCTGCTCCGTAATCATGCCGGCGTTTAAATCGGCGTCAATACTCATTTGTTTTCCGGGCATCGCATCGAGCGTAAATCTCGCCGCCACTTCCGATACCCGCTCGGCGCCTTTTGTAATGACGATAAACTGAATAATAATCAAGATAATGAAGACAACAAGCCCTACCAGCACATTTCCGCCGACAACGAAATTCCCGAATGTCTCAACAACCTTTCCCCCTTCTCCGTGAGAAAGAATCGAACGAGTCGTCGACACATTGAGCGCAAGCCGAAACAGCGTCAATAACAGCAGCAATGACGGGAATATCGAAAATTGCAGCGGTTCTTGCATATTCATTGTGGTGAGAAGCACGATCAACGCAAGAGAGATATTAATGATGATCAATATACTTAACAACCATGGAGGGAATGGAATCACCAGCATTGCCACAATGAGGACAACACTTATTAAAACCGATAAATCTCTTGTTGACATGCTGTTTTTCTCTCCTTTTGAATCTGAAATTCACTATACTTTTTGTTTTGTTTTATAGACATAAGCCAAAATTTCCGCAATGACTTTGAAAAACTCTTCCGGCACGGCCTGGTCGATGTCAACCTGATCATATAACGCACGCGCGAGCGGCCTGTTTTCAATCGTCATGACCTCATGTTCTTTGGCGATCTGCCTGATTTTTAATGCGAGATGATCGACCCCTTTGGCAACAATGTAAGGGGCATCCATTTTCTTTTCATCATATTTTAGAGCGATCGCATAGTGGGTCGGGTTGGTAATGATGACATCAGCTTTCGGCACTTCCTGCATCATTCGCCTCATCGCCATTTCCCGCTGCTTCTGCTTAATTTTGGACTTGATAATCGGGTCGCCCTCCGATTTTTTGTATTCATCTTTTATATCCTGCTTTGACATTCTGATGTTTTTCTCATAGTCAAAACGCTGATATAAGTAATCGAGCCCGGCCAGCAGCATTAAAGCCCCTGAACCCGCAAGCCCCATCCAAAGAGTGAGCTTAGATACGAATGTGAGCACTTCCGCAGGCGTTAAAAGCGGAAGACGGAGAATATCGCCATAATGCAGCCAGAGCACCATAAAGGCGGCAAAACCGACTACGGCAATCTTCAAAATCGATTTAACCAGTTCAACAATCGCCCTCATGCTGTATATCCGCTTAAATCCTTTCAGCGGGCTGAGCTTGTTCAGGTCAGGTTTGAGAACTTCCGCAGAAAACAGAAAACCCACCTGCATGTAGTTGCTCACGACACCTGCCACAAGCGCGACCAGCATAATCGGCGCAAGGATGAGGCTGATATCTTTCACTGTATCCACAAAAAGCTCATGTACGTTAGACGCTGACAGATCTAATGCTATCGATTTCGTATAAAACGTTTTAATAAAGGACAGCAGCCTGTCCCGCATGTAAGGGCCGAGCGCGATCAGCGAAAGAAAGATAATCAGTAAAGAAACGGCTGTATTCACATCCGTACTTTTCGGGACCTGACCTTTCTTTCTTGTATCTTTTCGTTTTTTCGGGGTGGCTTTCTCCGTTTTTTCACCGGCAAAGAATTGCAGATTCAGTCTGAGTCTCATCACGTCACACCGACCAATGCCAATAAATTTCGCATTGTT
Source organism: Bacillus sp. SDLI1 (assembly GCF_001553895.1). Classification (NCBI taxonomy): domain Bacteria; kingdom Bacillati; phylum Bacillota; class Bacilli; order Caryophanales; family Bacillaceae; genus Bacillus; species Bacillus sp. SDLI1. The sequence goes on from NZ_CP013950.1 coordinate 571,863, forward strand.
TCAACGGTAAGGCTGAAGATATTGCGGACGAGGACAAACATCACCGCCATACAAACGATAAGCATAATAAAACTCACGGCTATTTTAAGAGGAAGCCCGACAACGAAAACGTTCAGCTGCGGCACCGTTCTCGCCACAATGCCAAGCGCCAAATCAACTAAAAACAGACTGGCTACAACCGGCGCAGACATTTGAAAAGCGATAATAAACATGGCATTGAAGCTTTTTGCGATAAAAAGTCCAAAGTGCTCATTTCCAAACGACGGAAATGCCTGATCAAGCGGAATATACTGAAAGCTGTAATAAATCCCGTCCAATAATAGATAATGGGCGTTTACGCTGAGCATAAATAACAGCGCCAGCGTATAAACGAATTGGCCGATCAGCGGGCTTTGCGTTCCTGATTGCGGATCAATGACATTCGCGATGGAAAAACCCATCTGAAAATCAATAAAGGAACCCGCGATCTGAATGGCTGCCAGCATCATGAAAGCAATCAGCCCGAGGCTCAAGCCCACAACGGCCTCTTTTATGACAAGCAGCATATACTGTTCCCCTATGTCAACTGACGGCGCATGTTTCAGCGTACTGAAGCAGATCACCGAAAGAAAGAAAGCAAAACCGATTCGGTGAACCGCCGGCAGATTCCGGTGCCCGAATATCGGCACCGTTACAAAAAAAGCAGAAATTCTAATAAAAACCAATAAAAAAGCGGGAAATAAATCAATGATGGAATTCATTTGATTCTACCCTGCAAATCGGTTCAGATGAGAGAACAGATCAGTTGTAAACGAAAGAATCGTCGACAGCATCCAAGGACCGAAAAAGATCAGTCCGAGCATTACCGCCACGATTTTCGGAATGAACGCAAGCGTCTGTTCCTGGATTTGAGTTGTCGCTTGAAAGATACTGACGAGCAAACCGACGATCAGCGCGATCGCTAGCAGCGGCCCGCAGATCATCAATGTTACGTATACGGCTTTTTCCGCCATGGAAATTACAAATTCTGAACTCACAATTAGCACCTACCCTAAAAGCTGTCAAGCAAAGATTTCACGATTAAATACCATCCATCGACCAAAACGAAAAGCAATATTTTAAAGGGCAGAGAGATCATGACCGGCGGAAGCATCATCATTCCCATTGACATTAAGACGCTCGCCACGACCATATCGATAATTAAAAACGGAATGAAAATCATAAAGCCCATTTGAAAAGCGGTCTTGAGTTCCGAGATCGCATAAGCGGGCACCATCGTCGTCAAAGGAATATCCTGAATCGATTCGGGCTTTTTCATTTTGGCGTAGTTCATAAACAGCGCCAGATCCTTTTGCCTTGTATGCTTGCTCATGTATTCTTTAATCGGCTTCTCGGCTTTTGTATATGCTTCATCGAGACTGATTTTGTTGTTCATCAGCGGCGTTAAGGCATCCTTATTAATCTCTGAAAAAGTCGGAGCCATAATAAAAAACGTCAAGAACAGTGCAAGACCGATTAATACCTGATTCGGAGGCATGTTCTGCGTCGCCAGTGAGGTTCTCACAAAAGACAGGACGATGACGATTCTCGTAAAGCAGGTCATCAAAATCAAAATACCCGGAGCCACTGAAAAGACGGTCAAAAGCAGCAGTAACTTAACAGTAGAACTGACTTCGGTCGGACTGCTTGAATTAAAAAGATTAATAAATTCATTCATGATGATACGGGCCTTTCTTTTTTCCTTCAGAACGGCTTTGTTTCAGCTCGCTCAGCTGTTCTTTCAGCGCTTTTGAAAACGACGGAAGCATCGTTTGCGGCTTTTTTTCTCCATCCTTACGCGGCTTTACGAGTTTGTTCCATTCCACTTTTGAGGACATCGCCTCTTCGTATTGGCTCAGAATCGCCTCGCGCTCTTTTTCATCTTCAATTTCTTTTAAAAGCTGTATCGTCTCGCCGACACCGACCACAAGTACGCTGTTTCCCACTTTAATCAGCTGCACGGAACGGTTTTGGCCGACTGACGTTCCGCCGATATTTTCTACATATTGAAACGGCTTCAGCAGACGGTTTCTTTTATTCATCAGTTTGACAAATCCATAGATCAGCAGAATGACAAATAATAACGCCCCAATCATCTTTACAAAATCAAAAGCGGAGACAGAAGATGCAGAAGCATCCCCTATCTCTTGATCAGCCGTTTGTTTCGATGTATCGTTTTTTTTCTCTGTTTTGTTTGTTGATTGTTTGTCAAACCATTCGTTGACGGTGGAATTATCAGACTCCGCCGCAAAAGCAGGGAACGGATGTACATTGAGTAAAACGAAACAACAAATCAAAGCTAGTAAACCATGACTCTTTTTCAACAGTCGTACACCCTTTAGCTTAATGTTTTATTAATGGCTTCAAGCACGCGGTCCGCTTGGAACGGCTTCACGATAAAGTCTTTTGCGCCGGCTTGAATCGCGTCAATGACCATTGACTGCTGGCCCATTGCCGAACACATGATGATTTTCGCCTGCGGATCGATTTGTTTAATTTCCTTTAATGCGGTAATCCCGTCCATTTCAGGCATTGTAATATCCATTGTCACAAGGTCGGGTGAATGCTCTTTGAATTTTTCGACCGCCTGTGCTCCGTCTGAAGCTTCAGCTACAACGTCAAAACCGTTCTTCACCAAAATATCCTTGATCATCATTCTCATAAATGCTGCATCGTCTACAATTAAAATTCTGTGTGCCATAATCTGTTTCTCTCCTCTATGTTCGCTTATTTTAAATTGTTAAGGCGGTCTGCCTGACTTAAAATGTCAGTAACTCTCACGCCGAAGTTTTCTTCTATGACAACGACCTCGCCTTTTGCTACGATCCGCTGATTGACCAGGATGTCAACGGGTTCACCCGCCAGCTTATCAAGCTCAATTATGCTTCCCGCAGAAAGTTCAAGGATTTCTTTGACGCTTCTCTTCGTTCTGCCGAGCTCGACCGTAACGGAAAGCGGGATATCCATCAGCATATCAAGGTTGTTTCTTGAACCGTGCGCCGCCGCTGCATTTTGATCAAACGCCTGGAATTCCACCGGAGCGACTTGAACGGGAGCAGCTTTTTTAGCGGTTCCCTGTCTCTTCGGAAGCTCGGGTTTTGCCTGCGGTTCCTGCTGAACGGCCGGTTCCTGCTGTGGCGTTTCGTATGTTTCCTGCGGTTCTGACACGGTTTCTGCGGCTTCTGCCACAGGCTGATCTGTATTCATCAGCTCCGCGATCAGATCCTTCGCAAACGTAAGCGGATAAAGCTGCATGATGCTCGAATCGATTAATTCACCGACTTTCAGGCGGAATGAAACTTTTACAAGCAGGTCATCCTCCGGTATTCTGTCCGTCCCTTTTTCTTCCGTCACATCCAGAAGTTCAACCCGCGGCGGAGAAATGTCGATCTTTTTACTGAATACGGTCGACATCGACGTAGCAGCCGAGCCCATCATTTGATTCATTGCTTCCTGCACGGCGCTCAGGTGGATTTCCCCGAGTGACGGATCGGCGCCTTGGCCGTCTCCGCCGATCATCAAATCCGCGATGATGGCTGCGTCGCTTTGTTCTACGACGAGCAAATTGCTGCCGTCAAATCCTTCTGTGTAGTTCACTTCAATGGCAACATACGGATGAGGAAATTCATCACTGATTTTGCTTTTTGAAATGACGGTCACACTCGGTGTCGTAATGTCCACTTTTTGATTTAAAAGAGTGGACAGCGCCGTAGCCGAGCTGCCGAATGAAATATTCCCGATTTCTCCGATCGCATCGCGCTCAAGTTCAGACAAGTTCGCCTTTTGAGGCTGTTCTGTATCCTCTTGACTTCCTGTGCCATTAAGAAGAGCATCGATTTCATCTTGAGATAATCTATTGTTCATCTTGTTCACCTCTTATGTCGTGATCTAAAATTTGCACTGCCTGTCTTCGATTCACCCGGCCGGCCTGCCCTAAAAACTTCGGTTTGTTTCCGACCAATACAGTAAGAGGATCAGTCACTGATTTGTCCAGAGTTATACAGTCCCCGGCTTCCAAACTTAAAAATTCTTCTATTGTCAGTTCAGAAGCTCCCAAGAGAGCTACTACGGGAATTTGTGCCGTCATGATGCGCTTTTCAAGCAACTTTGTTTCTTCGGGCTTCGCTTCATTCCGATCTGATTGCATCCAATAATGTACGGAAAGCTTAGGGATTATCGGCTCAAGCACGACATGGGGAATACAAAGATTAATGACACCGCTGATTTCACCGATCTGCGTATTGAGAGAAATGACCACGACGGTTTCATTTGGCGAAACCATCTGTACAAACTGAGGATTCACTTCAAATTCAGTCATTTCAGGATCAATATCAGCAATGGATTGCCAAGCTTCTTTGTAGTTGCCCAGTGCATTTTCAAATAAATTAGAAATAATGTTCGTTTCTATTTCCGTAAGATTGTCAGCTTTGTTATGGGTGATGCCGATGCCTCCCATGACGCGGTCAAGCATGGCGTATGCGATGGTGGGATTAACCTCCATCATGATCCTGCCTTCCATCGGATGAACATCGAACAAATTCAGGATCGTCATGTTCGGTATGGAGCGGATAAATTCTTCATACGGCACCTGGTCAACTGAGCTGACAGATATATGGATATACGTTCTGAGCTTGGCGGAAAAGTGTGTTGTGAGAAGCCTCGCAAAGTTATCATGTATCCGGGTTAAACTCCGTATCTGATCTTTCGAAAACCTGAGCGCCCGTTTAAAATCATATACTTTTACTTTTTTCTCTTTAACTTCCTTTTTCAGCTCTTCCGCATCCGCCTCACCCGTCGAAATGGCTGAAAGCAGTGCGTCTATTTCATTTTGAGAGAGAACTTCTCCTGACATTTTCTTCACCTCCGTATTCTGTCAAATTTGTTTTTATTGCAGATTAAAGGAGGTAATGTACACTTTCTGAACTTTTCCTTCTTGGAGATAGCTGTTTACTTTTTCTTTTAAGGATTGTTTAAACGCTTCTCTTCCTTTATCTCCCTCAATCTCTCCGGCGCTTGTATCGGCTAAAATGGAAATGATGTTGTCTTTCACCTGAAAATCGCGTTTTTCTAGTTCTTCCTTCGCTTTTTCCGAGTCGGTTTCAAGCTTGATGCCGATGCGGATGATGCTGTCGGACTTTAAGTTCGTCGTGATATCATCGACAGACACAGTAGCTGCAACGACTTCATCGATTGTAGGCTTTTTGTCTTTGTCTGAATGTCCGCTGACGACAAAATATGCTGCCGTTCCGAGGCCGGCAACGACAATTAAAATAATCAGCATAATAATGACTAATTTTTTTTTCATTCTTCTTCCTCTATTCCCTGATCCAGTGAAAATATTTGTATGCTATGGTAAAACGAAATGACTTTTTTAAGAACTGCTTCTTCCGGTTCTTTCACTACGAACTTTTTGCCGTTGGACAGCGTAATCGTCGTGTCGGGGAAGCACTCAATCTGTTCGATAAACAGCGCGTTCAGCGTAAAAGGCTGGCCGTTTAAACGGGTGACTTGAATCATTCAATTCGGAGAAGCGGCCTTACCGCCTCCCCTCCCTCCTTACCGTTTCAGATTAACCAGCTCCTGAAGGATTTCATCTGAAGTCGTAATGATTTTTGAGTTTGATTGGAAACCGCGCTGAGCAACGATCATTTCGGTAAATTCATCTGTCAGATCAACGTTTGACATTTCAAGATAGCCTGCCAAAAGCTTACCTGAGCCGTTTTCGCCCGGAGCGGTGACAGCACTCGCAGCTCCTGAACTTAATGATTGTCTGTAAAGGTTTCCTCCGATTTTTTCCAGACCGGCGCTGTTAGGGAACGTGACCAGACCGATTTGTCCGGCATCATGAACCGCATCGCCTGCATCAGTGTATGTAACGGTTCCGTCTGCACCGATACTGTAATCTTTCGCGTCAGTCGGAATATTGATTTTGCCCCCGCCGATTTTTTCAAGGTAGTAGCCGTCAGTCGTAACAAGGTTGCCTTTATTGTCCTTCCCAAAATTCCCCGCACGTGTGTAAACGATTCCCGCACCTGTATTAATCTGAAAGTAGCCGTCTCCGTCAATGGCTAGGTCGGTTTTATTCTGTGTAGCCTGCGGGGCGCCGGTTGAATGAACGACATCAATGGAAGAAGTCGCGGCACCCAAGCCGATTTGTTTTGAATTGGTCACGTTTGAACCGCCGGCGACTGTCTGGCTGATCAAATCTTTAAACGTAACGCGGCTTTTCTTAAATCCCACTGTGTTGACGTTGGCGATGTTATTGCCGATTACATCTAGTTTTGTCTGAAAGTTTTTCATGCCGCTGATACCGGAATATAATGAACGTAACATGTTAAATTCCCCCTGGGTTTTCTTTTTATTTAGATGTTTCGCTGACGGCCGTGACATTCCACGGACTGACCTCTTTGCCATTTTCAAGCACGAGCACGTAATTGCCGTTTGAATGCTTGACTGAATTGACTGGGCTTGTCTGATCCTTCCCGTCGCTGTCGCTGAATGTGACATTTTTGCCGATCCAGTTCACATACATCGTAAACGGATCTTGATTTGCTACAAATTTAGTCATCGTCGTATTCATATTCATCATTTGCTCCAATGAAGAAAATGTTGCCATCTGGCTGATGAATTCTTTGTCATCAACCGGATTGAGCGGATCCTGGTTCTGAACCTGCGTCATTAAGATCTTTAGAAATTCGTCTTTCCCTAAATTCGTGCTGCTGTTTACGGCGGCGGTGCTCTTCGTATTAGAAGCGCCCGCTGCGGCATAATCCGAGTTTACAGAAGTCAACTATTCTTCCTCCATTTCATTGAGAGAAAGCTCCTCCAGCATATCTCCGAAATCACCAGACTGCTGCTGGTTTTTCTGCTCTCTCTGTCCCTGCTGCTGCTGTTTATTGTGATCGGCTGTCTGACCGTAAACCGGCTGCTGATCCCCGCTTTGAAGCGGGACGGTAAAACGGTCGATTTGGACCGACATATTCGGAAGCGACTGTTTCAGCTGAGGAAGATGCTGTTCCAGCAGCTCTTTCGCAGACTGGCTTGATGCGATTATTTTGCTTTGAAACATCCCGTTTTCGTTTGTCACCTTAATCGTGACAAAACCGAGGTTCTCAGGATTAAGACGAATCGTAAAGCTTCCGGTCGTTTTCCCGAAAGGCGTGTATTTCATCTGTTTCCAGCCGCTGATGACCTGGTCTGTTAACGGTTTATTTTCTGCCGGCGGCTGTTCGGCTCCTGCGGACGCTTGCTGAATGCCGGCAAGACTTCTCGTTCCCGAAAACAGTATATGCTCGGACAATTTGCTGTCAGATGCTTTCACTTGAGAAATCGTGCCGCTGTTTTGCTGTTCCGTTTTCCCGGCTGACTCTTGGGATGATTCAGATGATTGAGATAACACAAAAGCTTTCAGCTCAGTTTCAGCCATATTCCATTCCTTTGTTCCTTTTTGAGAAAGGCCCGCAAGCTGCTCAGCGACGCTTTGAAAGCTCTTCAGCTCAGCGGTAGACATAGAATAAAGCTTAGATGCAGATTCATTTTTCGGAAATAGCGTCTGCCGCAGGTCTTGAATCACGCGGTCCGGTACGCCTTGTTTTTTCAACGCCGCTAATAAACGGTCACCTTCCTGATAAACCGCCTTTGCCTGTGCGCTGTCCGGCTGATTCTCTTGGTGCGCAAATAGCTGGGCTGCGGCTTCTTGAATGAAAAGGAGGCCCGTTTCAAGCGCGTCTCGCCCGGAATCCCCGTCATTAGCGGGAGAACCCGGCTCAATCTTTTCAGGCTTCACCCCATGCCGTTTGCCGGCTAACATGTCTTCAACAGATTCAGCAAGCTGCTTCAATAAAGGAAGAGCGGTTTCAGCCGGTTGCTTTCCTTCAAGGGCTTTGACAGCCTCAAGCAGCTGTTTCAGCTGAAGTTCTTTATCTTGCGGGCCGGCTTTCAGCCAATCACCGATTTTCGAGAGAGCATCATTCAGCTCTGCATCACTTGTTTTCGCCTCATCTCCGGGCTTCTGTTGAGAAGTGATTTCCGACAGAAGCCGGTTCTGAAATAGGCCTAAGCTGTTTACATTCATCTTCACATTGCTGTTTTGCGCAGTCTGCGTGCGATTCCCCGTTATTTCAAGCAGCTTCAACTTACATCACTCCTTATTTCCGTCAGCGGATAGTTTTTCTGTATATTTAGCCGCTTGTTCAGGAGTCATTTTCGTCAAGATTTCAGCAAGCTGCTTTTTACTTAGTCCGTTTAAAATATCGAGGGCTTCTTTTTCTTTCAGCTTTACGATAATGCTTGCCGCTTTACCGCTGTCCATACTTTTATAGATGTTGATCATTTTATCTTTTCCCGCTGAACCCGAAGCGTCTTTTTTCGTTTCATCCGTTTTCTGCTGCTGTTCCGTTTTCTGCTGCTGTTCAGCTTCCTGTTTCAATGAACGGATTTTCTGGTTCAGATTGTCGATTTCGGATTTGCTTGTGTCCAAATCTTTATTTAAAATGTTGATTTCACTTTTTTGTTCCTTTATGGTCTTTTCAAGAGAAGCCGTTCGGTCTTCCTTCTGCTTTTCCGCTGCGCTTTTTGTTTCTTTCGTTTCGGGAACCAATTCTTTTAAAACAGGCGTTTTTGCGGCTGTTTCCTGAATCGGCTTCATCACATCTACGCCGGCAGCCCAAAGGACGATGCTTGCAACGATGATCAGAAAAACCAGCGGGATAATGATAAAAAGCAGGATTGAACCGAACTTTCCAGATCCCTTTTCTTTATCGGCCATTTTATTCGCTCCTAATGCCCCTGAATCATAAACTGCTTGATTGAAATATCGTCCATTTCCCTCATTTCTGCAGCTTTGTCTTCAAGAGCAAACATATTAAATTGTTTTTCCCGCATTTTTTCAAATTTCTTTACTTCAATGTTTTTTTCGGTGAGCTGTTCCTGCTTCTCATTCATTTCATTTCGTTTCATAATGACAAGTTTTTGATAATGATAGATGGTGTTCTCAAGATTGGAGACGAATTGCTGATAATGTCTCATTTCCTGAACGCTCATCCCGCATTTCAGCTTTGATTCTTTGTCTTTTTCGAGCGATTCTTTTTTGCTCATATTTTCATATAGTTTTTCAGCCACTGTTTCAAATTCAGAAACCGATTGTCTGTATTCAGACAATGTTTGGTCTTTTTCATTCTCTTTTAATTCCAGCAGCTTTTGAAATCTGAATTGGTACGCCACGATGTTTATTCCTCTTTTCCTGTCATACTCGTCAATACCGCAATACTGTCTTCCAATTGAGCAGGTTCTTCAGTTCCTTGTTTTAAAAATTGAATGAGCTGCGGATAAAACTGAATCGCTTCATCAATTTCTCTCGATGACCCTCTTTTGTAAGCCCCGATATTAATGAGGTCTTCAGAGTTTTGATAAGTTGACAGAAGATCGCGGAATTTGTTGGCCGCCTCTATATGCGCGGCGTCTGAAATATTAGACATAACCCTGCTGATGCTCTTCAGGATATTCACCGCCGGGAACTGCCCTTTGTTGGCAAGCGCCCGATCGAGAACGATATGACCGTCTAATATACCGCGCACCGTATCGGCAATCGGTTCATTCATGTCGTCTCCGTCAACGAGAACCGTATAAAAAGCGGTTATCGTCCCTTGTTCATTCGCACCCGTTCTTTCTAGCAAACGGGGCAGAATAGCGAACACGGAAGGTGTATATCCTTTTGTTGTCGGCGGTTCCCCCGCTGCCAGCCCGATTTCACGCTGAGCCATCGCAACCCTCGTGACGGAGTCCATCATGAACATGACATTCCGGCCTTTATCACGGAAATATTCCGCAATGGCGGTCGCTGTATATGCCGCTTTCAAACGCATTAATGCAGGCTGATCAGAAGTCGCGACTACGACAATCGAGCGTTTCAAGCCTTCTTCGCCTAAATCCTTCTCAATGAATTCCCGCACCTCGCGCCCCCGTTCACCGACGAGTGCGATGATGTTTAGATCGGCTTCGGTCTGCTTTGCGATCATTCCCATCAAAGTGCTTTTTCCGACTCCGCTTCCGGCAAAAATTCCGATTCTCTGCCCTTTTCCTACTGTCAGCAGACTGTCAATCGACCTGACACCGACACCCATCTTTTCCCGTATCGGCGGCCGTTTCATCGGGTTTGGCGGCGGCTGTTCGGTCGAAACGGGAGACAATCCTTTAGGAAGCGCCCTGCCGTCAAGAGGCTCACCGAACGCATCAACAACCTGTCCGATTAAACCTGCGCCTACTTTGATACGGAGAGACTCGCCGGTAGCCTCCACAATGCTGCCCGGGGCAATGCTTGCCGCTTCCAGATAAGGCATTAACAGTATGTTTTCATCCTGGAAGCCTACAACCTCAGCTTTAATTGCTTTTTTTGAATGACCTTTCGGATAAATGAGACAAACATCTCCGATCGAGCTTTCGGGCCCTTTTGATTCAATCATCAGCCCGATAACACGTTTAACCTTACCGTAGCGTTTGTACGGATCCGCTGTTTCAATCGAGTCTATTAAATACTGTGCCTTCATTGCTCCGCTCCTGCCTCAAGCGCCGTTAAAAGCTTTTGCTTTAATTGCATCAGCTGGGTGTCTATTCCTGCATCCACCCGTCCGAACGGTGTTTCTATGGAGCACGTTCCCTTTGCAGCTTTTTCATCGGCATACAAGCTTAACCTGCATTCTTTGTACAACAGCTGCTGAATTTCATCCATATGCTGATGAACCGTCTCATAATATTCCGGGTCCACATAAATGGAAATGTCATCATAATCTTTCACTTCGGCTATTACCTGTTTGACTAACAGAAGAAAAGCTTCTTTATCATCACTTTTTTGCCGCCAAACTTTTTTAGCGAGCGCAACGGAAAGCTCAATGATTTCTTCCTCAGCGCTTTCCAGCTTTTCCTCGACTGACTGTCTGGCCATTTCCATAACGGCATTGGCCCGGCTGATGAGGTCTGCGTATTCGGCCTGAGCCTCAGCTTTTCCCAATGCCATGCCTTCGTTATATCCTTCTGCCTTTGCCTCTTCTATCAGTCTTTGTTTTTCATCCGCCCAGCGGCTTTTCTCTTCCTCAATCTGCCGGAGGGTGTACTCCAGCTGATTTTTCGCTTCTTCAGATACCCTGTCGGCTTCTGCTTTGGCAAAAGCCATGAGAGCCTCAGGATTTTCTTCCTCCAGGCCGAGCTGGGGATGCGTTTTCCTGACTTCCTGCAAGGAAAGCTTGCGCCGTTTTTGTTCAGGAGAAAATGATGATTGCTGTTTAATGATATTAGACAATAATATCGTCTCCTCCGCCTCGCGCGATTACAATTTCACCGGCTTCTTCAAGCTTGCGGACGACGCCCACGATTCTTGATTGCGCCTCTTCCACATCACGCAAACGCACAGGCCCCATAATTTCCATTTCTTCTTTAAACGTTTCAACCATACGCTGTGACATATTGCTGAAGACGATCTCTTTGACTTCCTCGCTCGCAACCTTCAATGACAGCAGGAGGTCGTCATTTTCAACGTCTCTGATCACGCGCTGAATCGCACGGTTATCAAGGGTGACAATATCTTCAAAGACAAACATCCGTTTTTTGATTTCATCCGCCAATTCAGGGTCTTGTATTTCTAATGAATCAAGGATCGTTTTTTCAGTTCCTCTGTCTACGCCGTTTAACACTTCAACAACGGCTTCTATGCCGCCTGTCTGCGTATAATCCTGCGTAAAGGAGGAGGACAGCTTTTGTTCAAGGACCCGCTCCACTTCATTTATGATTTCAGGAGACGTCCTGTCCATAACCGCAATCCTTCTCGCCACCTCAGCCTGAACGTCCGGGTTCAGCTCAGACAAAATCTGTCCGGCCTGCACCGGGTCAAGGTAGGATAAAATCAGCGCCATCGTTTGCGGATGTTCTTGCTGAATGAAATTCAAAATCTGTTCGGGCTCCGCTTTTCTTGCGAAGTCAAACGGCTTTACCTGCAATGAAGAGGTCAGCCTGTTTAAAATGCTTACCGCTTTGTCTTCTCCGAGCGCTTTTTCAAGCACTTGGCGGGCGTAATTTAAACCGCCTTGAGAAATATAATCCTGAGCGATTGCGATATTATGAAATTCTTCAATGATTTCATCTTTTCTCTGATGATCGACGCTTCTGACTCCCGAAATCTCGAGAGTCAATCTTTCAATTTCTTCTTCAGACAAATGCTTGTACACAGAGGCTGATACATCAAGACCTAAGGAAATCATGAGGATGGCTGCTTTTTGTTTTCCTGTAAGCTTGTTCTGATCACGTTTCGCCATTTTCCATTCCCCCTAATCCTCGTCCAGCCAGCTTCGAAGCAATTTTGCAAAGTCTTCCGGTTTTTCTTTAGCCATTTTTTCAAGCTGTTTTCGTCTGACTGTTTCTTCCGTTTCATTTTTCTCTTCGTTGATATCAGGCAGTCGAACCGGCTCCGGCGCCGTTTCATATTCGTATTCTTCATATTCATCCTCTTGAGAGCGTTTCTTTCTGATGAGGAGAATAATAAGCAGAATAATGGCTGCAAGCAGCACCCCGCCTGTAATGTATACCCAGATCGGGAGACCCGAAGATTGTGCCGAATTTGTGTTCAGGCTTGTTTTTCCGTCAAACGGCTGTACGGATACAACGATTTTATTGTTGATATCATTGGCTGTCAGGTTTTGATTTTGCGTTTCATTTTTATCAAGGGACGTTCTGACAACCGTTCCTAAAATCTTCTGTATATCAGCCTGTCTCTGCGCTGATAATGAGGCGGCATTTTTCGGATTCGGCGGTTCCACCATGACCTGAATGCCTAAATCACGCACTTTATACGGGCTTTCTGCGATTTCTTTATGAATGCGGTTGACTTCATAGTTGATTTTATTGCTGCTTTTTTCGTAGTCTCCGCTGTTTGAACCGTCATTTGCCTGTTTATAGTTGGCGGTGTCATTGCTGCCCGTTCCGGCTGTTCCGCCGTTGGCCGCGCCATCGCCTTTATACGTTTCCGCAACTTTTTCGGCGCTTACCGCTATGCCTTCCATGTTATCTTTATCGACAGGCTCGACAATGTCTTCAGTGCGTTTTTCTTTCGTGAAGTCAACATCTGCCGTAACCGAAACCACGACTTTATCCTGTCCCATCATTGTGCCGAGCAGGGACTGAACATGTTTTTGAATATCCTTTTCGACCTGCGACTTAATACCTTGCTGAGAAGCATAACTGTCAGAAACGGACCCTGCGCCGCTGTCACTTTTGTCATAATATGTAGAATTTTGATCCATTATGACGATATTATCTTCTTTTAAGTTCGGGACGCTTTTCGAAACGAGATGGTACAGCCCGTTGATCTGGCTTTGATCAAGCGAGTAGCCCGGTTTAATCTGCAAAACGATCGATGCGGATGCTTCCGGCTGATCTTCACCGACAAACACGGCTTCTTTCGGCATATTGATCATGACCTTCGAGCTTTTAATACCGTCCATTTCATTTATCAGGTTTGACAATTCAGTCTGAGTCGCCTCAACCTTTAAAACGTCAAACTCATTATCTGTCAGGCCGAAGCCCGCATTCTGTCCGAAAAACGAATAATCAATTGATCCCGTTTTCGGCAGGCCTTCCGCGGCAAGCTGGACTTTAAGCGAATCCACTTGGCTCTCAGGAACCTTAATGACCGTGCCGCCGTCAGCAAGTTCAGAAGACACCTTTTTCGTATCGAGCTCTTCTTTAATCTTCCCCGCTTCTTCCGCGGACAAGTCTTTATAAAGAGGCACCATCTTTTCAGACGAAGTAAAAATAATAACGACGATGAGTAAAATAATGAATGCGGCCAAGCCGCTTACCATGAGTATCTTCTGTGTTTTTGATCTGTTATTCCAAAACGCTGCCGTTTTGGTTTTCATTTGCGTTAGAGTACGATTCATGTTAACCCCCGGTCATTCCAGTCATTCTCTTTCATCTGACCACCACTACATCTGCATTCTCATGATTTCCTGATAGGCTTCCACGGCTTTATTGCGGAATTCGGTAGCGGCCGTCAGAGAAATATTTGCTTTTTGGGCAGCGATCATGACCTCGTCAAGGTTTACATCCTTTCCTGCAGCCAGTTCGTTCGTTATTTGGTCAGATTGCACTTGCGACTCATTTAACGAATCAATCGAGTTTTTTAAAAGCTCCGAAAAGCTTGTTTGATTTGAAGAATCAGTTTTTTGAGCTTGATTTAATTGATTCGTTACGTTTTGAGTGTTTTGGGTTTGTTGAAGCTGAAAAGGAGTAATAGCGTTAACCACTTACATCACCTTACTTTCCGATTTCTAAAGCCTTTAAAAGCATGCCTTTGGAGGCGTTCAATGCCGTCACGTTTGCTTCATATGATCTCGTGCTGCTGACAAGATCCACCATTTCCTTTAATGGGTCTACATTAGGTTTTTGTACATATCCGTCTTTATTCGCATCGGGATTTTCCGGATCGTAAACGAGATTAAAAGCGGATGGGTCTTCCGTAATCGAAGATACCTTTACGCCATTTCCGGCGTTTCCGATTCCGTTCATCTTGGAATTTAAAAGGGACGAAAATGATTCGCCTCCGGATTGGAGAGAAACCAGCTTTCTTCTGTAAGGCACCCACTCGCCATTGACCTGCTTCGCTCTCGTTGTGTCCATATTGGCCAGGTTGGACGATACGACGTCCATCCGGACACGCTGTGCAGTTAAAGCAGACCCAGAAATATTTAAGCTTTGAAAGCCACTCATTATTTTCCTCCTGTCAAGACTGTTTTCAGGGAATTGAATTTGCCGCTCATTCTTTCAACCAAAGCTTGATAATTAATTTGGTTTTCGGCTAAATCTGTCATTTCTTTGTCGATATCGACATTGTTTCCGTTTTGCTGGTACGATGTATCACCGCTGGACACGATGGAATAATCGTCCCCCGAATCCGTAAAGTCAACGTGTCGATAGTCGGTTTTTACAGCCTCAAGATTGGATGTTTCCTGATCTAACAAATTTCGGAAAGAGACTTTTTTTGCCTTATAGTTCGGTGTATCTATATTGGCGATATTATTAGTTAAGACTTTTTGCTTAATGTCCGCTCTCCCCAAGGCATTCTCAAGATTTTGTATAGTTCCAGAAAATAAGTCCAAATCCACTTACCTCCATTTCAGATATTTTCCTCCTAAAAATCCTTGTCGAGAATTGTAAAACCATATGCTTATTGTAAGAAATAACAGGCTTAAAGTCTATGAAGTTGGGCTAAAAAAAAGTGCTCATTTGTATCTATTTTGCACATAGGTATTAAGTCCTAGAGTATTTGGACTACAAGCATTTGATTAATATAAGACTGAAAATAGCCGAATTTCTGTATCTTCCCCATTTTTCACACAGCAAGATGGATTATCTCAAATCAGATACCAATAATCAACTTTAAACTGCAACTTTTCACCTATTGTCCATAAAAAAAGCAGGACCCCCGCTTTTAGGGATCCTGCTTTTGGATTAATGAGATTTTAGGTTTTCCAATTCAATAAGGAATTTGTTGTTCAGAACTTTAATGTAAGTCCCCTTCATTCCCAGTGATCTGGATTCAATAACGCCGGCGCTTTCGAGCTTTCTCAGTGCGTTAACGATGACTGAACGGGTAATGCCTACACGGTCGGCAATCTTACTTGCCACAAGTAAGCCTTCGTTTCCGTCAAGCTCTTCAAAGATATGCTCAATCGCTTCAAGTTCACTGTAAGACAAAGAACTGATCGCCATTTGAACAACTGCTTTGCTTCGCGCTTCTTCTTCGATCTCTTCTGCTTTTTCTCTTAAAATCTCCATTCCTACAACGGTTGCTCCGTATTCAGCAAGAATGAGATCATCATCTTCAAATTGGTCCTGCAGACGGGACAGGATCAATGTGCCCAGGCGCTCTCCTCCGCCGATAATCGGCACAATCGTCGTTAAGCCTGCTTGGAACAGGTCTCTGTTTTCAACAGGGAAAGCCGTATATTCGCTGTTGATATCAAGGTTTGAAGACGTCTCCGGAACGTTGAAAAGGTTTTTCGTGTACTCTTCCGGGAACTGGCGGTCTTCAAGCATTTTTTTCATGCGGTCATTTTCGATCTGCTGATTAATAGAGTAGCCCAAAAGCTTTCCTCTGCGGCTGACGACGAAAATATTAGAATCAATGACGTCGCGAAGCGTTTCTGCCATTTCTTTAAAGTTTACGGGTTTGCCTGCCGCAGCCTGCAGCATGCTGTTAATAATTCGTGTTTTTTGTAGTAAAGCCATGTTAAATAATCCTCCTAGAATTCCTCTTATTAAATTTTCACAATATAAATTGACTTAGATCTTTGTTGTTTGCAATCGATCCGAGCTTTTCTTCAACGTATTGCGGCGTGATGGCGACTTTTTCCATCGTCACGTCCGGCGCTTCAAACGACAGGTCCTCCAAGAGACGTTCCAATATCGTGTGAAGCCTTCTTGCTCCGATGTTGTCCGTATCCTGATTCACATGATAAGCCACTTCGGCGATCTTACGAATAGCTTCGTCAGAAAATTCAAGAGATATACCTTCTGTCTGCAATAAAGCCTGATATTGTTTTAACAGCGCATTATCAGGTTCGACGAGAATTTTCACAAAATCATCCACCGTCAGCTTGCTCAGTTCTACACGAATCGGAAAGCGCCCCTGCAGCTCCGGAATCAGATCAGACGGTTTGGCCATATGGAATGCCCCAGCGGCTATAAACAGCACGTGATCGGTTTTGACGGAGCCGTATTTCGTGACGACGGTCGAGCCCTCGACAATCGGAAGGATATCCCTTTGGACGCCCTCTCTCGAGACATCGGCTGAGGAAGAAGCTCCTCCGTTTTTTGCGATTTTATCTATTTCGTCAATAAAAATGATGCCGCCCTCTTCCGCTCTTAACACGGCCTCTTGGCTGACTTCATCCATATCGATTAATTTGCTTGCCTCTTCATTGGTCAGAATCTTTCTTGCCTCTCTGACCGTCATTTTGCGGCGTTTCTTTTTTTTAGGCATCAGATTGCTCAGCGCATCCTGCATATTCATGCCCATCTGCTCCATGCCGGAGCCTTGCAGCATGTCAAACATCGACGGCTGCTGCTCTTCCACCTCTACGGAGACGTAATGGTCTTCGAGCTCTCCCAATGCGAGCTGATGCGCCATGCGCTTTCTTTTCTCTTCAAGGCTCGCTTCTTCCTGCTGATCGCTTTCATCATCGCTTGACGGCTGGCTTCCTCCGAAAAGCATTTCAAACGGATTTTTCACACCCGCTTGTTTTTTCTTTCCCGGTACGAGAAGCCGCACAATGCGTTTGTTTGCATTTTCTTCAGCCTGTTCTTTCACTTCGCTGATTTTTTCTTCTTTAATGAGCCGCACGGATGTCTCAACAAGGTCTCTGACCATTGATTCGACATCTCTGCCTACATAGCCGACTTCTGTAAATTTTGTCGCTTCAATTTTTATAAATGGCGCACCGGTAAGCTTGGCGATCCGTCTGGCGATTTCTGTTTTCCCCACCCCTGTCGGACCCATCATCAGGATGTTTTTGGGAACGATCTCATCTCTCAGTTTTTCATCAAGAAGACTTCTGCGATAGCGGTTTCTTAATGCCACGGCGACAGCTTTTTTTGCATCCTGCTGTCCTACAATGTATTGATCCAACCGATCTACGATTTGTCTCGGTGTTAACGGTTTGTTTTCCATGAGCCTCAAGTCCTTTCTATTCAAGTTCTTCCAAAATGATCTGATCGTTTGTGTACACACAAATCTCGCCTGCGATTTTCAAAGCGGCTTTTGCAATTTCTTTGGCGGACAGGTTTTCTCCGGCATAAGTTTTCAGCGCTCTTCCTGCTGACAGGGCGTAGTTTCCGCCGGAGCCGATTGCCAAAATGCCGTCATCCGGCTCAATCACTTCACCTGTTCCCGATACGAGAAGCAAGGTATCCTGGTTCATGACAATCAGCATGGCTTCCAGCTTGCGCAGCACTTTATCGCTGCGCCATTCTTTCGCAAGCTCAACCGACGCACGTTTTAAATTGCCGTTGTATTCTTCAAGCTTCGCCTCAAACATTTCAAAAAGTGTGAAAGCGTCTGCAACAGATCCCGCGAAGCCGGCCAGAACCTTTCCGTTAAACAGCTTTCTCACTTTTCTCGCAGTATGTTTCATGACTACAGCCTGACCGAATGTGACCTGGCCGTCTCCTGACATAGCGCTTTTTCCTTTATGCTGGACGGCAAAAATCGTTGTCGCATGAAAAGATGACATGAGAAGGGCCTCCTTTTAATTTTCTTTAAAAGCTCTCGGATGGTGGGACATATATGTGTTTCTCAGCATTTCCTTCGATACATGCGTGTATATCTGCGTGGAAGACAGATTAGAATGGCCCAAAAGCTCCTGGACGCTTCTTAAGTCAGCCCCTTCATTCAGCAGATGGGTCGCAAACGTATGCCGAAGCATATGCGGGTGTATATGTAAAGTGCCGGATGCCTTTTTTACAAGCCCGCTTAAAATATACCGGATGCCTCTGGCGGTAAGTTGACCGCCTCTTTGATTGACAAACAGCAAATCATGAGGCTCTTTTGCTTTTTCAAGCAGGCACGGCCTTCCGCTATTGATATACAGCTCCAGCGCATCACGGGCATATGAGCCGAACGGGATGTAGCGCTGCTTCCTGCCTTTCCCGTGAACGAGCACCGTATCCATAGATAAGTCAAGATCGCCGACAGTGAGCGTACAGCACTCACTGACCCTCATTCCGGTCGCATATAGAAGCTCAAGCAAGGCCTGATCGCGCATCCCTGACGGCTTGCTTCTGTCTGAAACAGCGAATAGTTCCTCAAGTTCTTTTTCATAAAGAAACTTCGGAATCCGTTTCTCTTGTTTCGGCAGATGAACAAGCTGAAACGGATTCTCTTCAACAAGCTTTTCCCTCATCAAAAATTTATAGAAGCTTCTCAAAGCTGAAATCTTCTTGCTGATTGTTTTTCTTGACAGGCCTTTTTCATAAGCTTCTGTCAAAAATATTCTCACATCATGATATGCAGCTTCTTTCAATCCATTTATATTTTGAGCATGCAGAAACATCCCAAATTCTTCAATCGAATTAACATAATTCACAATAGTATATTGTGAATAATTTTTTTCAATTTGTAAATATTCAACGAATAACTTTAAAAAAAAGTTAACATTCTCCGCCATTATTATGACCTCCCTCTCCGAAGGGCTTTTAAATGGTATCATATAATGCATTGAAGTTGCAATGAAAAGCTATATCGTTTTCGAAATAGTTTGAATAGTCTCAATTGCGCGTTTAGCGTATTCTTCATTTCGTTCTTTTTTGTTTTTAATTTTAACAGGCAGTTCTTTTAACAGACCGAAGTTTGCGTTCATCGGCTGGAAGTTCTTCTGGTTCGTCGTCGTAATGTAATGAGCCATGCTTCCGATCGCCGTCTCCTGAGGGAAGGTCACAAGGTCCTGACCGAGCACAAGTTTGGCCGCATTGATTCCCGCCACAAGGCCTGAAGCTGCAGATTCAACATAACCTTCTACGCCGGTCATTTGGCCCGCGAAAAACAGGTCGTTCCGCTGTTTAAATTGATATGTCGGGTTCAAGAGACTAGGCGAGTTGATAAATGTGTTTCTGTGCATGACGCCGTATCTGACAATGTCAACATTTTCAAGTCCGGGGATCAGTTTAAGCACTTCTTTTTGGTCTCCCCATTTTAAATGTGTCTGAAAACCTACAATATTATATAGCGTTCCCGCCGCGTCATCCTGTCTGAGCTGCACGACTGCATAAGGCCGCTTGCCTGTTTTAGGATCTTCCAGTCCGACCGGTTTCATCGGCCCGAACAGCATCGTTTTCTTGCCTCTTTTCGCCATGACCTCAATCGGCATGCAGCCTTCAAAGAAAATTTCTTTTTCGAATTCTTTTAACGGAACCGTCTCAGCCGTCGTCAGCGCTTCATAGAAACGGTCAAACTCTTCTTCTGTCATCGGGCAGTTTAAGTATGCCGCTTCTCCCTTGTCATAACGGGATTTTAAGTACACTTTATCCATATCAAGGCTGTCTTTTTCAACAATCGGCGCCGCCGCGTCATAAAAATACAGGTACTCTTCTCCGGTGAGTTCTTTCAGCTGCTGTGAAAGCGATTCTGACGTAAGCGGTCCGGTCGCAATAACTGTCGGACCTTCCGGAATTTCTGTTACTTCCTCAGTAAGCACCGTTACGTTCGGATGGTTTTTCACGAGATCCGTCACGCTTTGCGCAAATTCATGACGGTCAACGGCAAGCGCTCCCCCTGCCGGAACCGAACATTTATCAGCAGATTGAATGATTGCAGAGTCAAGCGCCCGCATTTCTTCCTTTAATACGCCTACCGCATTGGCAAGCGTATTTGAACGGAGGGAGTTGCTGCATACCAGTTCGGCAAATTTATCAGTATGATGGGCTGCCGTCTGCTTTACGGGCCGCATTTCATATAGTTTTACTTGAATTCCTCGTTTTGCAAGCTGCCATGCCGCTTCACTTCCGGCAAGGCCTGCTCCGATTACATTAACTGTTTGCTGGTTCATTTCTTTTCATCTCCTGTTGTTTGTTACTTCCACACAAAGAAGGTGAGCAAGGCTCTGCTCACCGCTACTTCTGTGGTTCTTCCTTATAATCGCATTCGACGCATTGGACTTGTATGCCTTTTTTAAGCTTTTTCTCTACGAGCATATTTTCACATTTCGGGCATTTTCGTTCAATCGGTTTGTCCCAAGATACGAAGTCACAGTCAGGATAACGGTCACAGCCGTAAAAGACGCGTTTCTTTTTTGATTTTCGTTCGACAATGTTTCCTTCATGACACTTAGGACATTTCACGCCGATTTGTTTAACAATCGGTTTAGTATTCCGGCAGTCAGGGAAGTTGGAGCACGCCATGAATTTGCCGTACCGGCCCATTTTATAAACCATCCGGGAGCCGCATAACTCACAATCTTCGTCGGCGTATTCAGGTTCAATTTCCACTTCTTTCATTTCGGCTTCCGCTTTTTTCACACGCTTTTCGAAATCGGAATAGAAGCTGTCAATGATTTGAACCCATTCTGTCTGACCGTCTTCAACATGGTCAAGGTCTCTTTCCATTTTTGCCGTGAATTCAACGTTAATGATTTCCGGGAAAAACTCCATGATGAGATCCAGTACAATCTGTCCGAGCTCAGTCGGCACAAACCGTTTATTGTCTAATGCCACGTAACCGCGCCTCTGGATCGTGTCAAGAGTCGGCGCATATGTGGAAGGACGGCCGATACCGAGTTCTTCAAGCGTTTTAACCAAGCGCGCCTCTGTGTAACGCGGCGGCGGCTGAGTAAAGTGCTGCTCTGGCTCAATATCTTTCGACAAAACCGTGTCTCCCTCTTTAAGGTCCGGAAGCATGCGGTCTTTTTCTTCCAGCTGATCGTCTTTACCCTCTACATAGACTTTCATGAAGCCGGCGAATTTGACTTTACTTCCGTTTGCCCGGAATGTCAATCCGTTATTGCTGAGATCGACACTCATCGTATCCAGAACGGCTGGCGCCATCTGACTTGCAACAAAGCGCTCCCAAATCAGCTTGTATAATCTGAGCTGGTCTCTGCCAAGCACCGCTTTTAAATCAGCAGGTTTTCTGAGTACTGAAGTCGGGCGGATCGCTTCGTGGGCATCTTGAGCGTTTTCATTTTTCTTTGCCGGTTTCCGTTTTCCCGCTAAGTACTCTTTTCCGTACGCCTGATCAATAAAAGCTGACGCCTCTTCAACGGCCGTGTTGGAAATCCTCGTTGAGTCCGTTCTCATATACGTGATGAGTCCGACTGTACCTTCTTTGCCGAGATCAATTCCTTCATATAATTGCTGAGCGATCATCATCGTTTTCTTTGCTCTGAAATTCAGCTTTCTTGCAGCCTCCTGCTGCAGGGTGGACGTTGTAAACGGCAGAGCGGGATTTCGTTTCCGCTCTTTTTTCGTAACCTTGTCTACTGTATACTTATTGCCTTTCAGCTCAGCAAGAACGGCTTTTACGTCTTCTTCGCTTTTTAAAGGAAGCTTTTTGCCGTTTTTTCCGAAAAAGCCGGCTTCAAACGTCTCTTTTCCTTTTAGAAATGAGCCGGTAATCGTCCAGTACTCTTCAGGTTTAAAGTCGTTGATTTCCTTTTCCCGGTCAATGATAATCCGGAGCGCAACGGATTGCACGCGGCCCGCACTGAGGCCTTTTTTTACTTTTTTCCAAAGAATCGGGCTGATTTTGTATCCTACGAGCCGGTCTAGTATGCGGCGCGCCTGCTGCGCATCGACAAGATCCATGTTAATCATGCGCGGATGTTTAAATGATTCCTTAATGGCGTCTTTTGTTATTTCATTAAAGACGACCCGGCAGTCAGAGTTGAGATCCAGATCAAGACTGTGCGCGAGATGCCATGCAATCGCTTCCCCTTCTCTGTCGGGGTCGGCCGCGAGATAGACTTTTTTTGCTTTCTTTGCCGCTGTTTTTAATTCTTTTAAAACAGAGCCTTTTCCGCGGATCGTAATATATTTCGGTTCAAAGTTCTGTTCGATGTCAACTCCCATTTGACTTTTTGGAAGATCCCGGACATGTCCCATTGAAGCTTTGACTTTATATTTCTTTCCTAAATAACGTTCAATCGTTTTCGCCTTTGCCGGCGATTCGACGATGACTAGATAATCAGACATTTTCATCCCCCTCAAGAGGTGTTCTCTCTCTTTTCAAGTATCAATTCATTTTAGAGCTGCCTTTTTATGGCTTTCAACATTTCATTCTTTATGATGAACGTCATTTTATACATGAAAATAATATGCAACTTTAAATCCTCACTATTATTAAATATTACAATACCGTTTGTCAAACGATATTTCAAAAGGGTTCCGTATACTGAACGCATCGGGCGGTCAGCTCTCCGTCAATATCCTCTGCGCACAATACAGCTTTCGCCCCTTCTTGAATGAGTTTTATAGGTCCTCCGGAATATGGATTAAATATGGAACCGGGAACGGCAAATACCTCTCTCCCTTGATCGAGGGCCTGGTAAGCTGTGATTAATGAACCGCTTTTTTCTTTTCCCTGCACGACTACAATTCCTTCACTTAATCCGCTGATTATACGGTTTCTCATCGGAAAGTGCCACTTTTTCGGCTTTGTTTCAGGAGGATGTTCTGAGAGTAGGAGGTGGTGTTCAGCCATGTATTCTGCTAACAGGAGATTTTCCCGGGGATAAATGTGATGGAATCCGCCGGCTATCACGCCGATCGTAA
This sequence comes from Bacillus sp. SDLI1, assembly GCF_001553895.1. Lineage (NCBI taxonomy): Bacteria > Bacillati > Bacillota > Bacilli > Caryophanales > Bacillaceae > Bacillus > Bacillus sp. SDLI1. The sequence continues at coordinate 595,188 of NZ_CP013950.1, forward strand.
GCCCTTTTGCCCTGATGCTCGCCTTATGAGACAATCCGTCTATGCCGGATGCAAGCCCGCTTACGATGACCCAGCCTTTTTTTGAGAGTTCGGCGGTAAGATGCCCAACCGCTTTTATTCCGTCTTCCGTCGGTTTCCGCGTGCCCACAATACCAATTTTTCGGCCTTTTTCAAGAAGCTGCGTGTTCCCTTTTGCAAACAAGACGACGGGCGGATCATAAATCGTTTTAAGCCATGAAGGATAGCGGCTTGATGAAATCGGGATGACAGTAATGCCTTCGCGGCGGTATTCGGACAGAACTTCATCGAGTTCCGGATCCTTGCGCTCTATTTCTCGAAAAATGGCTTTCGGAGCTGTTTTTCCTTCTGACAAAACGGTTAATGGATGCGGGTCCCGTAAAAAAGACAGGGAGTGATCAGCTTTCCACCATTTTAATAGAAGAGACGGGGAAATGATTTGATTGATACTGCAGACCATTAAACAGCGCGATGCTTGATCCAAATCTGGCAACCTCCTCTTTTTTTCACAGTAAAAACAGGAACAGCCGATACGGCTGCCCCTGCTTCGGTCAGTGCGTTTTGCACGTTTCAAATAAGCCTTTTTCTTTTAACACCTTAATCAGCGTTTCACCCATTACAGAAGGGGTTTCCGCCACTTCAATCCCGCAGGCGTTCATCGTTTTGACTTTTTCTTCTGCCGTGCCTTTTCCTCCGGAGATGATGGCGCCCGCATGGCCCATGCGTTTTCCCGGAGGAGCGGTTTTACCGCCGATAAAGCCGACAACAGGCTTCGTCATGTTTGCTTTCACCCACTCAGCCGCTTCCTCTTCAGCCGTGCCGCCGATTTCTCCGATCATGATGACGGCATGTGTTTCAGGATCTTCATTGAACGCTTTTAACACGTCAATAAAGTTCGTGCCGTTGACTGGGTCACCGCCGATTCCTACAGCGGTAGATTGGCCTAAGCCGGCTTCTGAAAGCTGATGGACGGCCTCGTATGTCAATGTACCCGAACGGGATACAACGCCTACATGCCCCTTCTTATGAATGTATCCCGGCATAATGCCGATTTTGCATTCTTCAGGCGTAATAACACCCGGACAGTTCGGCCCTATTAATCTCGTTTTCTTGCCTTCCATAAAGCGCTTCACTTTCACCATGTCCAAAACCGGAATGTGCTCAGTGATACAAATGACAAGATCAATTTCCGCGTCAACCGCTTCCATAATTGCGTCCGCCGCAAACGGAGCCGGCACGTAAATGACTGACGCATCAGCGCCTGTTGTATGAACTGCTTCTGCGACCGTATTGAATACCGGTACGCCTTCTGCTTCCGTTCCGCCTTTGCCAGGTGTTACACCGCCAACGATATTCGTGCCGTATTCCAGCATCTGCTTTGTATGAAATAAAGCGGTAGAACCTGTAATCCCCTGTACAATAACTCTCGTATCTTTATTGATAAAAACACTCATTATCTGGTCCCCTGCCTTTCATTCTTTCCTAAACTAAGGATACGATTTTCTGCGCGCCGTCTGCCATTGATTCCGCAGATGTAATGTTTAAGCCTGATTCATTCAGGATTTTCTTTCCTAAATCTACGTTTGTCCCTTCAAGGCGCACGACCAGCGGCAATGTCAATCCGACTTGTCTCGTCGCTTCAACAACACCCTCGGCGATGACATCACACTTCATGATGCCTCCGAAAATATTTACGAAAATTCCTTTTACGTTTTGATCGGAAAGAATGATTTTAAAAGCTTCCGTTACTTTTTCAGCGGTTGCGCCGCCCCCGACATCCAGGAAGTTTGCAGGTTCTCCGCCGTAGTGTTTAATGATATCCATTGTAGACATTGCAAGACCCGCACCGTTTACCATACAGCCGATATTTCCATCAAGGGAAATGTAGCTCAGATCGTATTTTGACGCTTCGATTTCTTTCGGATCTTCTTCATCTAAATCTCTGTATTCCATAATATCTTTTTGTCTGTATAACGCATTGCTGTCAAAGTTCAGCTTAGCATCAAGCGCCATGACGTTTCCGTCTCCCGTGACGACGAGAGGGTTGATCTCGGCGATGGAGCAGTCCTTCTCAACAAATGCTTTATATAAACCGAGCATAAATTTAGCGGCTTTGCCGACAAGCTCTTTCGGGATGTTAATTGCGAATGCAATTTCCCTTGCCTGATAGCCTTGAAGGCCGACAGCCGGATCAATAACCGCTTTTTTAATTTTTTCAGGTGTTTTTTCCGCTACTTCTTCAATCTCCGTTCCGCCTTCTTCAGACGCCATTAAAACGATTCTTGAAGTGGCGCGGTCAAGTACAAGCCCGACATAGTATTCCTTTTTAATATCGCAGCCTTCTTCAATAAGTAAGCGTTTTATTACTTGTCCGTCCGGACCCGTTTGATGGGTGACGAGCGTCTTGCCTAACAGTTCTTCGGCATACCCCTTCACTTCATCTATTGTTTTTGCAATCTTTACCCCACCAGCTTTGCCGCGGCCGCCAGCATGGATTTGCGCCTTTACGACATAAACCGAGCTTGACAGGCTCTCTGCTTTTTCAACTGCTTCCTCTGCTGTAAAAGCCACTTTACCTTCAGGAACAGACACCCCGTATTTTCTGAGGACTTCTTTTCCCTGGTACTCATGGATATTCATTTCCCATCCTCCTAACTTATGTAGCAAAACTAAAAATAGACTGCGCTTTCATTCTATATAATACTGGAAGAATTGTCTAGGGTTCAAAACAAAATCTTTATATCCTTCCGAACATTCTAACTTTTATTTTATTGAAAATATAAATTTATACGGAGTCTGGGAAATGAATGTTCCTTATTTTTCGTTTTTCAGGCTTTCATCCAGTCGGTAAACAAATGAAAAAATTTCAGCAACGGTCTCATAAAGCGCTTCCGGTATCTGATCGTCGACCGTCAAATGGCGCATTAATTCGACAAGGGTTCTGTCTTCCTGAATGGGAACCCCCGCCTTCTCAGCTTCTTTTATGATACTTTCCGCGACATGCCCCCTGCCTGTCGCGATAACCTTCGGGGCTTGGTCTTTCTGCCGGTCGTAATGCAGGGCGACAGCTCTTCTTAACGGTGTTTGCTCTTTCATATTTTCACATCCACTTTTCGTCCGCCGTCTTTTTGTATAAACTCTTCCACAAGAGCGCTCTGGTCTTTCGGTCGCCGCTTTTTAGCCGTAACGCCCGACAGACTGAAGCCCGTTTCTTTTACAGCCTCTTTTAAAGCCGGTACGAGAGGGTCGATGGCCGCCTGAAGCTCAAAATCGGTTTCAACCGTAATGGTCATTACATTTTGCTGAATCATGCAGTCCACGACGGTTTCTTGCAGCGTTTCAAGATGCAGCAAAAACAGAAGCCTGCAATGTGACGGATCGAGTTTTCCGTCCGGCTTCTTCCGTCCTTTAAAGAGAACTGTGATGTCATTCTCATATGCGGACGCTCCCAGCGGAAATGACAGCACCATCTGTGTAAAAGATGGGTTCTGCTGCTCAATAAACAGCTGCCCGTTTAATTTATGAATGAGCGGTTCCGCCTCTTGTTTAACGGATTGGGGCGCGTCTTGGAGCGTCCGGACGGCTTGGAGAGCCGTTTTCAGCGCTTGTTTCTCCGGCTGCGGAGTCACGCCTTTTTCAAGCGCTGTAATGAATGATAATTCATCACGGGTGCCCAACCCTTTTTTGATTCTTTGCAAAAGGCTTAATACGTCATGTTTTTCTGCATATTTCAGTTCAGTAAGCTGAACGGCTTTTTCGAAAACAGCCGCCTCCTGTTCTGTCAGATGTACGTTTTGGAGAACAAGTGCTGTTTTGGATGTTTTTTCTTGAGAAATGAAAGCCTTGATGATGTCCGCTGTTTCTTTTACTGGACGGTTTTCATTCTTTTCGGCTGATGTCATTAATTTTTCGATAAGCTGTCTTGCCGCTTTTTCAGGCAGCTCCGTATCTGTCCGGGCATGCGGAGGAGAAGGGCGGCTTGAGACTGCCTTTACGTTTTCACGAGTCTCTCGGACAATTGGTGATTGTTTTAATTCCGTCCGTTCTCCTTTATCCATCGGCCCGATTTCTGAAATCGGCATGCGTGCGGCCTCGGCAAGCTTCTTCAAGAGGCGCTCAGCATGAAGATCCGTTTCCGCGTCTAACACGTCAGAAACCGCCTCTTGAAGCGCGGACAGCTCTTTTGCCGATTGCGGAGCCTGATTGATTGCCTGAAGCAGTCCGGAAAGAAGGCGGCGGGCCGGAACCGGATATTTAACCGCATGAATGGCTGACAAGACTTCCGGATGCGCGGGCAGTTCCCGTTTCAGCGCAAATACGATTGTTTCTGCCGCCTTTTTCGATTCGGCGGCCGGAAGCGATTCAGCCCAGCGGATGCAGGCTTTGAGGCTGTTTTCCGTCATTGGGAGCTTCTGCTGCATAAACGTTTCGGCAATCTGCAGAGATACCGGGTTCGGTTTGACGGAAAGAGCGTTTAACAGTCTTCCCGCCGCTTCCTGAACGGTTTTCGGGCTTCCTTCAAATTGGTCAACAACATGAAGCCGGCCCATTTTTTCCGCCGGCTGTCTGTCATAAGAAAACCAGTAATACGCCTGAGGACGGAGGGCGGTTTCAAGCTTTCCCTGCATCGTCCGGCCGCCGATTTGGATAAGCGCGCTTTGATCGTCCAGCAAACGGAGAACCTTCCCTAACAGCAGTCTTTTTTCGCCGCTGTCTTTACCGCCGTCTTGCCGATCCTGAGAGATTTCCGACGTCAGCTGTCTGAAAGCCGCTTGGATTTCGCCGCTTATGTTCATGTCTTAAGCCTCTTTTCTAACAATAAGATTGAACGGGAGCGAATGTTTTACGGTGAATATTTGTCGGTCCGTATGCCTGAAGAGCTTCAAGATGTTCTTTCGTTCCGTAGCCTTTATTTTTTTCAAAGCCGTACATGGGATAGGTTTTGGCGTACTCCGCCATGAGACGGTCCCGCGTTACTTTAGCAATGCAGGCTCCGGCGGCAATTGACACGCTTTTGGCATCCCCTTTTATAACAGATGACTGCGGAATGTCAAGCGGAAGCGTCATGGCATCTGCAAGCAGATAATCAGGTGTTTCCGATAAAGCATTGACCGCTTTTACCATCGCGAGTCTCGCGGCCTCATAAATGTTGATCCGGTCAATGACATCCGCATGGACAATGCCTACTCCTATCGCTGCGGCTTCTTCCGTAATCCGATCGTAATACTCCCCGAGCTTCTTTTCCGACAGTTTCTTCGAGTCCGTGAGCCCGAGAATCTCGCATTCTGCCGGCAAAATGACAGCACCCGCGACAACCGGTCCGGCAAGCGGCCCTCTTCCCGCTTCGTCAACGCCTGCAATCAGGCGGAAACCCTTTTTGTATGACAGCCTTTCGTATGCCGTCATGTTCAGCCACTGCTCTTTAAGGGCTTTTTCCTTCGCGTGTTTTTTCAGCCATTGCTCTAAAAGCGTCTGTACGCTTTTTCTCGGATCTTTTTCACATTGGGCAAGGAATGGGTCTCTTTCATCTTTGACCTCTTGCAGGCGTTCTTTTACGCTTTTTACGGTTAATGTATTCACGTGCTCTTCTCCCTTACATTATGTATATCGGTATTCTGCGGAAAAAATAAAGACCCGCATCGCTGCGCGTCTTTATTCTGATGGTGTTTCAAATGAAAGCCTGCCGAACTTTTCCGTCCGGATGTCCCGGATGATGACTTCTGTCGTTTTATCGTAGTCAATCAGTCCGCCGCCCATTAAACAGCCGCGTTTTTCACCGATCGCGTCAAAAAGAGCGGCGATATCCTCAGGGATTTCCTGGAGTCCGTAACGCTCCTTTAGGCGGTCTGGATAATGCTCTTCCAGAAAGCGCAGCCCGAAAACGGCCACATCCTGAAGGTTGATAATGGAATCTTTAATCGCCCCGGTGATCGCCAGGCGCAAACCGACAAGCTCGTCTTCAAATTTAGGCCATAAAATCCCCGGTGTATCGAGCAGCTCTAATTCTTTCCCTACCTTTACCCACTGCTGTGAAGTGGTAATGCCGGGCCTGTCTCCCGTCTTGGCAATATTTTTTTTGGCCAGACGGTTGATGAGCGTCGATTTCCCGACGTTCGGAATGCCGATGATTAATGCGCGGATCGCTCTTGGCTTAATGCCTTTTGCTTTCATTTTATCGAACTTATCTTTCAGCAGTTCTTTCGAGGACGGCACGATTTGATGCAGCCCCTGTCCGTTAACGGAATTTATTGAAAGAGAGGGAATCCCCTGTCCCTGAAAGTGATCCTTCCATTGGGCCGTTACAGCCGCATCGGCCTTATCGGCTTTATTTAAAAGCATAATGCGCGGCTTGTTTTTTAAAATTTCCTCAATCATCGGATTTCTCGATGACATCGGTATTCTTGCATCCACCAATTCGTAGACGATATCAATTAACTTCAGCTTTTCTGTTACTTCCCGTCTCGCTTTAGCCATATGGCCCGGGAACCATTGAATGGTCATGTGACTTCGACACCTGCCTTATTTGCCGGAACTGTATGTCCCGGTGATCTCTTATGTATTTTACGTTGCTTGTTCCGCTTTTACAAATGTCATATAAAAAAAGAGCCTGTTACGGGTAACAAGCTCTTTTCGTTCGTTATCATTATCGTCTGATTTCTTTAATACGAGCCGCTTTTCCGCGAAGTTCACGCAAGTAGTAAAGCTTAGCGCGACGTACTTTACCGTAACGTACAACTTCGATTTTCGCGATTTTTGGTGTGTGTACAGGGAATGTACGTTCAACGCCAACACCGTAAGAAATCTTACGAACTGTGAACGTTTCGCTGATTCCACCACCACGACGCTTGATCACAACACCTTCGAAGATCTGGATACGCTCACGGTTACCCTCAACAACTTTTACGTGTACACGTAAAGTGTCACCAGGACGGAACGCAGGAAGATCAGTGCGAAGCTGTTCTTTTGTGATATCTTGAATTAGTTTTTGCATCGTTTTCAACTCCTTCCAACAGATGCTCTTAGCCACAACTGCAAGGCACAGCGGAACATCGTTTTCAAGCTTTTGAAGGATAAGCCTTCTTAAGCCACAAGTAGTATCTTATCATATCTTCATTGCCTGCGCAATAGAATCTATTCGTTTTCCCACTCGGAAATCCATTTTCTTTGCTCATCGGTGAGAGGATAGTTTTCAAGAAGGTCCGGACGTCTTAAAAAGGTTCTTCTGATTGATTCTTTATTGCGCCATTCTTTTATTTTGGCATGGTTGCCGGACAGAAGCGTCTCAGGCACTTTTAAGCCTTTATAATCTGCAGGCCTTGTATAATGCGGATGCTCTAAAAGCCCCGTGCTGAAGGAATCCTCCACGTGGGATGCTTCTTTTCCGAGGACACCCGGCAAAAGCCTGACAACGCTGTCGGCAATCATCATGGCCGGGAGCTCTCCGCCTGTCAGCACAAAGTCCCCGATGGAGATTTCATCCGTGACAAGGTGTTCCCGGATCCGTTCATCATACCCTTCATAATGTCCGCAAATAAACATCAGATGTTCCTCTTCCGCCAGCTCCTCGGCTTTCTTCTGCGTATAACGTTCACCTTGCGGGCAGACGAGAATAATGCGCGGCTTGGCGTCCGTACCGGCTGTCAGCTTTTCAACAGCATCAAACACAGGCTGCGGCTTTAACACCATCCCGGCTCCCCCGCCGTACGGGTAATCATCAACCGTTTGGTGTTTATTATCCGAAAAAGCCCGGAAATTGATGACGTCAAAACGGACAGCCTCTTTTTCCTGTGCTTTTTGCAGGATGGATGAGCCGAGAACCCCTTGAAACATCTCGGGAAACAGTGTTAAAAAGTCGATTTTCATTCGTCTATTAACCCTTCCATTACATGAATCTTAATTGTCTTCTCATTTATATTAATATCCTTGACCACAGAAGCGATATACGGAATGAGCGCATCTTTTTTCCCTTTTCTTGCAACCACCCATACGTCATTAGCCCCGGGCGTCAAGATTTCCTTCACTGTGCCGATCAGTTCCCCGTCCTCTGATACCACTTCGCAGCCGATGATTTCATGAAAATAAAATTCATCTTCTTCAAGCTCTCCCAAGTCTTCTTCAGGGACTTTGATCACCATGTTTCTTAGGTGTTCGACTTCATTAAGACTCGGCATTTCTTTGAATTGCAGCAGGTGAAACTGCTTGTGAAGCCTGTGGGTGCTGACCGTTACCTTGATTGGCTCCGCAGCCCCTTCCGCAAACAAATAGAGCGTATTGCCGGGCTTGTACCTTTCTTCGGCAAAGTCCGTTTTAGAAATGACCCGCACTTCGCCTTTAATGCCGTGGGTATTTACAATTTTGCCTACATTAAACCATCTGTTTGTCATATTATCACCTCGGGCGAATTTCAATTACTACCCCGTCTTTTATGACGATGGTATTTGCCGCTGTTTTTTCATGCCAGTTATCACCGACGTTGATTGAAAGCAGCGCATCGATCTCCTTTTCCTTCACTTCGCTTCCGAGCGGGAGCGAATGTGTCTGGCTTATTTGGAAATCGATCATTTTGATTTTGTCTTGTCTTTTTTCAATGGCTTTTTTAAAAGATTCCGCCACATCGGGATTCTGCGGATCTTTTTCATGTTTTCTAAGCTGAAAATAGAGCTGGCTGCATTCTCGTTCAAGCGTTTGCTTTTTTTCTGCAAAAGAGGCCAAAAGCTTTTCCTTGCTTTGCTCGGTCAGAACTTGCATAACGGTTACCCTGTGAATAATCTGCATAGGACCAGACTCCCCACTCTTCCAACATATTTCTGTTCATTTTCCTTTTTTACGTGTAAAAAAAGGGGAGGTGCCGGCCCTCTCCCTTTCAGTCAAATATTTCAAATTGAACTTTCTTAGAAGACTGTGCGCCAGCTGCAAAAACGACGGTTCGAATCGCTCTTGCAGTCCGGCCTTGCTTTCCGATAATTTTACCGGTATCTGACTTATTGACAGATAAGCGCAGCGCAATCTTTTGATCGGTCTCTTCTTTTGTGACCGTTATGTCTTCCGGATGGTCGACAAGCGGAGCCACAATGCTGACAATCAAATCTTCCAAGTTCTGATCAGTCATTACTTGCCTTGTTTAGCGTTGTGGAATTTTTCCATAATTCCTTGGCTTGAGAACAAGTTGCGGACTGTATCAGAAGGTTTAGCTCCTGTTTGCAGCCATTTAAGAGCAAGCTCTTCGTTGATTTTCACTTCAGCCGGCTTTGCAACCGGGTTGTATGTTCCGACTGTTTCGATGAAACGGCCGTCACGCGGTGAACGAGAATCTGCTACAACAATACGATAGAAAGGAGATTTTTTTGCTCCCATACGTTTTAAACGAATTTTTACTGCCATTTTACTAGCACCTCCGAAAATATTTCAACAAGATAGTATATTAACAATGATAAAAGTGTTTGTAAAGTGTTTTTTCTTAACAACGGTTTTATCATGTATAACCGATTACATAAAAGGTAATTTGAAGCCTTTTTTCTTCCCTTTTGTCATGTTGGTCATCTGCTTCATCATTTTTTTCATTTCCTCAAACTGCTTTAAAAGACGGTTGACTTCCTGAACGGATGTTCCGCTTCCTTTGGCAATCCGCTTCCGCCGGCTGGCGTTAATGATATCCGGCTGTTCTTTTTCAAGAACGGTCATTGATTTAATGATCGCTTCCACATGATTCAGCTGTTTTTCATCGACTTGGATGTTTTTTAAGCCTTTCATTTTGCCTGCGCCGGGCATCATTTGCAGCAGTTCGTCAAGAGGCCCCATGTTTCGGACCTGGCCGAGCTGCTCAAGAAAATCATCCAATGTGAAGCTCATCGTTCTCATTTTCTGCTCAAGCTCTTTGGCTTTGTCTTCATCAACTGTCGCCTGAGCTTTTTCAATCAGGGTTAACACGTCACCCATTCCGAGAATCCGGGATGCCATACGCTCGGGATGGAACGCTTCTAAAGCGTCGAGTTTTTCTCCCATTCCGGCGAATTTAATCGGCGTTTCAGTGACTGCGCGGATAGAAAGCGCCGCACCTCCGCGGGTATCCCCGTCAAGCTTTGTTAAAACGACGCCCGTTAAACCGAGCTGGTCATTAAAGCTTTTGGCGACGTTCACCGCATCCTGACCGGTCATTGAATCGACAACAAGGAAAATTTCTTCAGGGTTTGCGACTTCCTTTACACCTGAGAGCTCATCCATCAGTTCGTGATCGATGTGCAGCCGTCCGGCGGTATCTAAAATCACATAATCATGATGCTCTTCCTTCGCTTTTTCAATCGCCTGTCTGGCAATTTCCACCGGGCTGACCTGATCGCCAAGCGAAAAGACCGGCATATCAAGCTGTTTCCCCAGTGTTTCCAGCTGCTTAATCGCAGCGGGGCGGTAAATATCTGCAGCCACGAGCAGCGGTTTGCGGTTATGTTTTTTGCGCAGCAGGTTGGCGAGCTTCCCCGTGGTTGTCGTTTTACCGGCACCTTGGAGCCCGACCATCATAATAACGGTCGGCGGGCGTTTGGCGACGGCAATTTTGCTTTCTTCGCCGCCCATCAGCTCGGTAAGCTCTTCTTTTACGACTTTAATAACCTGCTGACCGGGTGTCAGACTCTTCATGACTTCGTGTCCGACAGCCCGTTCACTTACTTTTTTCACAAAATCCTTTACGACTTTAAAGTTAACGTCAGCCTCAAGAAGCGCAAGACGAACTTCACGCATCATCTCTTTTACGTCTTGTTCGCTGACTTTTCCTTTTCCGCGGATTTTTGAAATCGTCTTTTGCAGTCGGTCGGCTAATCCTTCAAATGCCATTGTTTGCCGCCTCCTAATCTAATTTCTCAAGCGCTTCAATCAGAGCCGTCATTTTTTCCTCTTCCTGCAAGCCGGAAGCAAGCTCTTTCAGCTTTGTAAACATTTCTTTACGCTCCTGAAACTTTTTAAAAAGGAGCAGTTTTTCTTCATATTGTTCAAGCATCGCTTCAGTCCGTTTGATGTTATCGTAAACGGCTTGCCTTGAAACGTCATACTCTTCGGCTATTTCACCAAGGGAGAAATCGTCCAGATAATAAAGCGACATATAGCTCTTTTGTTTTGACGTCAGCAACGACTGATAGAAGTCAAACAAATAGTTCATTCTCGTCGTTTTTTCGAGCGACATTTGAGCTCTCCCCTTTGTTAAGTCAAATCCCTTTACAAAAACATAGTTTACATGGTTTCAGAGCGTGTGTCAAGTTTTTATCTTGTCAAAGCATGAGGCTCTTTTTACATAATAAGTTTATTAAAAAAATTCATATAGACCGCCGTTAAAATACTCGAATTCTTGTTTTGATACACGATAGCGGCAATAGCCTTCGTAAAAAGCATTGAGGTATGCTTCCTTTGTGACAAAATGACGGATCGCTAATGATTCATCATATCGCGGATCTCCCGCCGATATTCCCGCAGCATCGATAAACAGACAGACCTCTCCGTCTTTCACCAGCACATTATCAGCCGTGCAGTCACCGTGAATCATTGTCTGCTGAACAGGAACAGGTCTGTACCGGTCCAATGCTTTCAAAAGCTCTTCACTTCCTTCAGCCTGTCCTTTTTTGACATATTCCCCGGCTCGTTTGATTTGCAGATCGAGCCAGTCTGTTTCCGGCTGTAAACCAGGTACCATTTCGGTTTCATGCAGCCGTTGCAGAAACTGGCCGAAACTTTTGATCAGCTTTTTCTTTTCAGTATCCCCTTTTGCTTTTCTTAAAGCAGAAGTCAAGGTGATTCCATCCTCAAATGACATGACGATATGGCTGGCGTGCCGTTCCTGTATAAATCCATAATAAACGGGAACAGGCAGATGATGAGTTTTTGTGAGCTTCTGCAAAACAAAGGCTTCTCTCCTTAACCATTCCCGATACCTCTGTTGAAAAGAACTTTTCAGCAGAAATGCGCCTTGGCCGGTCACTATTTTTCGAACGGTTGAAGTGCCTCCCTGTTCATCCAGCAGCGACATATGTTTTATCGCGCCGATCTTACTTTCCAATTCAGCTTTCAGCCATTTGTCCAACAACTGCCCCTCCATTCCGAGTATCAATGCGTATAAAAAAACGAGTATAAAATGGACGGTTTTATACTCGTTTTTTATTCATTAATCCTCGGCTTTTTCAACTAAATCAGAAAAGAGACCGTATACGTAAGATTCTGCATCAAACCGCTGGAGATCGTCAACCTTTTCTCCGAGGCCGACCAATTTCACGGGGATGTGAAGCTCATTGCGGATCGCCAGGACGATACCGCCTTTTGCGGTGCCGTCAAGCTTCGTTAACGCGATACCCGTCACATTCGTCGCTTTGGAGAATTCTTTCGCCTGCGCCATCGCATTCTGACCTGTCGTCGCGTCAAGCGCGAGCAGAACCTCATGCGGAGCCTCAGGCACTTCTCGTTCGATGACGCGTTTGACTTTTTCAAGCTCTTTCATTAAGTTTACTTTATTCTGAAGGCGGCCGGCCGTATCACAAATCAGCACATCCGCGCCTCTTGCTTTAGCCGCGTGTACGGCATCGTAAATAACCGCTGCAGGGTCGCTCCCGGCAGCCTGCTTAATGACAGGCACGCCAGTACGCTCCCCCCACACTTCAAGCTGTTCAATCGCCCCGGCTCTGAAGGTGTCTCCGGCAGCAAGCACAACGGATTTGCCTTCATTCTTCAGCTTATGGGCCAGCTTTCCGATCGTTGTCGTTTTTCCGACGCCATTTACGCCGACAAGCAGAATAACATTTAAGCGCCCGTCCTGAATATTCAGTTCAGAAATCTGTTCGTCGCCGCTATTATAAATGTCGACGAGCTTTTCAGAAATGACGGACTGCACTTCCTGAGGGTCCTGGATGTTTTTCAGCTTCACTTCTTTTTTGAGCTCGTCGATCAGTTCCATGACCGTTGTGAAACCGACGTCAGCGCTAATCAGCACTTCCTCAAGCTCTTCGAAGAAATCTTCGTCGACTTTCCGGTAGCGGGAGACGAGCTCGTTCACTTTATTTGAGAAGGAATTTCTTGTTTTTTCGAGACCGTCTTTAAATTTTTCAGAGACGGAGTCTGTCTGTTTCGTGATTTTCTCTTTTAATTTTTTAAAAAAGCTCATCTTTCAACCTCTTTCCTCGTTACTGAACGAATTCTTTTGTTTCTTCCAGTTTGACCGAAACCATTCGGGAAACGCCGGATTCCTGCATCGTCACACCGTAGAGGACATCCGCTTCTTCCATGGTGCCTTTTCTGTGGGTGATGACGATAAACTGGCTGTCGCTGCTGTATTTTTTTAAGTATTGCGCAAACCTGAATACATTGGCTTCATCAAGCGCGGCTTCCACTTCATCAAGCACGCAGAACGGAACGGGCCTTACTTTCAAAATGGAGAATAAAAGGGCAATGGCGGTCAGCGCCCGTTCTCCCCCTGACAAAAGATTTAAGTTTTGCAGTTTTTTGCCCGGAGGCTGGGCGATAATGTCCACCCCTGAGTTGAGAAGGTCATTCGGATCGGTCAGCTTCAGTTCAGCGCGCCCTCCTCCGAACAAGGAACGGAACACGTCGTTGAATTGAGAACGGATCTGGATAAACGTTTCATGGAACCGCTTCGTCATTTCGGAATCCATTTCTTCAATGACTTGGAACAGTGTATTTTTCGCATCCGTCAGATCATTTTTCTGCTCCGTTAAAAACTGATACCGTTCGTTCACTCTTTCAAACTCATCGATGCTGCCGAGATTGACCGTTCCGAGCTCTTCAATTGAAAGCTTGATCAGTTTGACCCGTTTTCTCGCCTCTTCAGGCTCGAGTTCGAGCTGATATTGTTCTTTTGCCCCTTCAAAGGATAAGCTGTACTCCTCACGTAAATATTGCAAGAGGTTATCAAGCTCAACTTCCATCCGGCCGAGTTTTACCTCTTCATCTTTCAGAATGTCTGTTTTTTGCCTGTACAGACGCTTCATCTCTTTCAGTTCAAGCTCGTTCGTATCAAGCGCCCTCTGAAGTTTCACACGCTGATCGCGCCGGCTGGCGATCAATTCGATCGTTCTCGTTTTATCGTGAAGCTTATGTTGGGCTGCTTCTTCAAGCTGCTCCTCACCGCTTGTGCTGGACGTCATCTCTGAGGTCAGGAGGCTTAAATCTTCCCGTGTTTCTTTCAGGGCGAGCTGCGTTTCTTCAAGCTCTTTTTTCAGCCTTTTGAGGTTGTCTTCCTCACTTGAGCAAGCCTGTTCTTTTTTCGCCGCCGCCACTTTACATTCCGTCAGTTCATGAGAGAGCGTTTCTTTTGTTGAGGATAGGGTCTGCTTTTGTTTTGTCAGCCTGTCCATCTCTTCCTCAAGCTCTTTCAGCTGTCCGGATGCCTCGCTCAGCTGTTCTTCCAATGCTGATTTCCGCGCCTCTTTTTCCCGGCTGCTTTCCGTCAGTGATGCTTTCTCCTGATCGTAAAGCTCCAGATGGGTATTGATGTTCTTTTCGGCGACTTCGAGTTCATACAGCCTGCCTTTTACATCCTGCTGCTTTGTTCTGAAAGCCTCGCCGGCTTCACGGAGACCGTTCAGCGTATGTTCAAGCTCTTGAATGGCTTGTTTCAGCGATTTGACCTCTTTTTCGAGGCTAGCTGTTTTTTCTTCCATTTCGGCGAGCCGTGCCGTCACCGTCTCAAGCTCACGGCTTCTGCCGAGCAGAGAATTGTTTTTCTTTTTAACTGCGCCGCCTGTCATTGATCCGCCGGGATTGACGACATCGCCTTCAAGCGTCACGATGCGGTAGCGGTGCCCGACAAGCTTGGCGAGTTCATTCGCACCTTTTAAATCTTCAGTGATCAGCACGGTGCCGAGAAGGTTTTCAATGACATTCCGATACGCCGCATCATACGTGACAAGCCCGCTCGCTGCACCGAGGAAAGAAGGATGCTTCGAAGCCGTCTGTTCATCACGGGTTTGGAGCTGGCGCGGTTTCATGACCGTAAGCGGCAGAAACGTCGCGCGGCCGAAGGAATTCGCTTTTAAATATTGAATCGCTTTCCGCGCCGCCTGCTCATCGTCTGTGACAACGTGCTGCGCCGCCGCGCCGAGTGCAATCTCGATCGCCGTTTCATATTTTTGTTCAGTGGAAATCAGTTCGAGAACGGCGCCGCGGATGCCGCCAAGCTGCTCCTTCTGCTTCAGTACTTCTTTTACGCCTTGGTAAAACCCTGAAAAATCGCCTTGCATCGTTTCAAGCATATCTTTTTTGGATCTGGCCTGCTGTACAAATTGATACGCCTGATACAGGGCTGATTCTTTCTTTTCATACTGGCGTTTTTTCTGTTCATATGCGGTCTGGACGTCGCGAAAGCGGCCGACCTGATTGTCAATATCCGCTTCAACTGCGGCCAGTTCTTCTTCGCATGCCGCTTTGCGGACGGAAATATCATTTCGTTCCTGAAGATATTTTTCATTGTTTGCGGTCAGTCTCGCCTGCTGGACGGCAGATTGGGACATCTGGTCATCTAAAAGCTGCAGCTCGTTGCGGATCGACGCCTGGCTGTTTAACAATTCGAAGTAATCGCTTTTCAATTGTTCGATTTTCTCTTCAACGTTTTCATTATGAAGGCTGAGCGCCTGCTGCTTTTCTTTCACCTGGGCATTTAACCGCTTCACTTCGGAACGCAGCTTATCAAAGACGGCAGATTGTTTTTCAATAGCCGATTTCAGTTCTGCTTCTTTCTTTGTGTAATGTGTGACCGATTCCTCAAGCTGTTCCCGGTTTTGCGCGGCGTTTTTTTTGCGCTCTTTCAGCACTTCTTTCCGGCCTTCCAGCTTTTCAAGCTCTTCACTTGTCACGAGCAGAACCTGCTGCAGCTCGTTGACGGATTCGTCAAGCGCGTGGATTTTATCTCTCGTCTCTTCTATCGCCGCTTCTTTAGCGGAGATCGCCGACGATTCCGCCAATTCTTCTTCTTTAGCAGCCTGCACCTTGTCTTTTAAACCCGACCATTTGCCATGCAGTTCTTCGATATCAAAGGCTGTTAGGGCGATTTCGACGTGCTCAAGCTCTTTCTTTTTTTCTAAGTAGTCTTTGGCGATTGATGCCTGGATTTTCAGCGGTTCGACCTGATCTTCGAGCTCGTGAAGAATATCTTCCACCCTGTTTAAGTTATCCTGCGTCTCAAACAGTTTGTTTTCCGCTTTTTTCTTTCGTGTTTTATATTTCAGCACGCCGGCCGCTTCTTCAAAAATACTGCGGCGGTCTTCCGCTTTGCTGCTTAAAATCTCTTCGACTTTCCCCTGGCTGATAATGGAAAACGCTTCTTTCCCGAGCCCGGAGTCCATAAATAAGTCAATGATGTCTTTCAGGCGGCACTGCTGATTATTGATGAGAAATTCACTTTCTCCGGAACGGTAAACCCGTCTCGTCACGCTGACTTCGTGATAATCGATCGGGAGAAAATGATCTTCATTATCAAGCGTTAACGTGACTTCCGCAAGGTTAAGCCGCTTGCGTGAATCACTTCCGGCAAAAATGATATCTTCCATTTTTCCGCCCCGAAGCGAGCGGGCTGATTGTTCGCCGAGCACCCAGCGGATGGCTTCGGTAATGTTGCTCTTTCCGCTGCCGTTCGGACCGACAACGGCCGTGACGCCTTTTACAAAGTCAACGGATATCCGTTCTGCAAATGATTTAAATCCTATAACGTCTAAACGTTTGAGGAACATCCCAGATCCTCCTTATCGTATAAGTATCTCAATATTATCATAATCCCCCGCTTATATCAGGCGCAGACATATTGAAATCCCCCTAGGGATACAGGGGGATTTTATTGTTTCGTATGGTGTTTTTGCAATTTTGCAAGAGCTTCCTGTGCTGCATGCTGCTCGGCTTCTTTTTTGGAACGTCCGTTCCCGATGCCGAGCGCCTCACCTTTAAGAGAGACAAGCGCCTCGAATTCCCGGTTGTGGGCAGGTCCTTTTTCATTGAGAATTTTGTACTCAAGCGATCCTTTTCCGTCCCTCTGCACAAATTCTTGAAGCTGGCTTTTGAAATCCATCACATGAGAAAAAGCACCATCGTTTATTTTAGGGAACACGTACTCTTTCAGGAATTGCTGAACCGGCTCAAGGCCCTGATCCAGATACAGTGCGCCGATAAACGCTTCAAACACATCCGCTAAAAGCGCAGGACGCTTTCTGCCGCCCGTCATTTCTTCTCCTTTACCCAAAAGAACAAGATCGCCGAATGACAATTCGTGGGCAAGGGAGACGAGTGACGGCTCGCATACGATAGCGGCTCTCAGCTTCGTCAAATCTCCTTCACTCATGGCCGGATATTTGGCAAATAAGAATTGGGAGATCGTCAGTTCCAAAACAGCGTCACCTAAAAATTCAAGCCTTTCATTGTCTTCATACGGCTTTTTCCGATGCTCATTCACATAAGATGAATGTGTAAATGCTTGATACAAAAGTTTCTCGTTTTGAAAATGAACTGAAATCCGTTCTTGGAACTCTTTAAATTGCTCTATTTTTTTATAGAACTTTTTTTTATCTTTAAAATGTGAGTGTTTTGACATAGTAACCTCCATAGGCACATCAGGTTCACCGCGCTTCCCGCCGTAAACGGAATCGGCAGCGCGTTCAGCGTCAGACGCCGGTAACCGAACGGTTAAAGGGCTAAAGCCCCGCTGTCAGGCGGGACTTTTAGCATCAGCTTATTGCTGGTTTTGTATGTAGTTCACAGCGTCGCCGACTGTTGCAATCTTTTCAGCATCTTCGTCAGAAATCTCCATATCAAACTCGTCTTCAAGTTCCATAACAAGCTCAACTACATCTAGGGAATCAGCACCTAAGTCTTCCTTGAAAGAAGCTTCAAGTTTGACGTCAGCTTCATCAACGCCAAGGCGGTCTACGATGATTTTCGTTACACGCTCTAATGTATCTGCCATAGCAATTCACCTCCCCTCAAGTATTATAGAGGATTCGTTTTTAAAAAACTAGAGAAACTAGGATGAAATTTTAAAAACAAATCTTTACATCACCATTCCGCCGTCAATATGGAGGGTCTGACCCGTCATATAACGCGATCCTTCAGAAGCAAGGAACGTGACAACGCTGCTGATATCGGAAGGATCACCGAAACGCGCGAGCGGAATCTGCTTCAGCATTTCATCTTGGACTTCTTTAGAAAGCTTGTCCGTCATATCCGTCGAAATAAAGCCCGGAGCGATGGCGTTGACCGTAATATTACGGCTCGCAAGCTCTTTGGCAGAGGACTTTGTCAAGCCGATCACACCGGCTTTTGCCGCCACATAGTTCGCCTGGCCCGGGTTTCCGCTGACGCCGACGATTGATGATACGTTGATAATCCGGCCGGAGCGCTGTTTCATCATCTGTCTTGTCACGGCTTTCGTGCAGTTGAAAACACCTTTCAGGTTAATGTTGATGACGTCATCCCATTCATTTTCTTTCATTCTCATCAGGAGATTGTCCTTTGTGATTCCCGCATTGTTCACGAGAATGTCGATTGAAGAGAATTCGGCGACAGCCTCTTTCATCATGTTTTGTACTTCTTCGGAATTTGATACATCGGCTTTTACCGCGATCGCGTTTCGGCCCAAAGATTTGATTTCATCTACGACTTCGTTCGCTTTCGCTTCACTTCCGGAGTAGTTGACAACTACGTTACATCCGTTTTTCGCAAGATCAAGCGCGATCGCCCGCCCGATTCCGCGGGACGCTCCCGTTACGACTGCTGTTTTTTCATTAAGCATCCTGATTCTCCTCCTTCAGCGTTTGAATCGCCAGTTCGATGGTTTCATGGTCAGAAACCGCGATTGTTTTAAGGCGGCGGTTCACTTTTTTCACAAGGCCTGAAAGCACTTTTCCCGGCCCGATTTCAACAAACGTCGTGACGCCTTCGTCAATCAGTTTGTTAATGGTTTCTTCAAAGCGAACAGGTGAGTACAGCTGTTCGATCAGTTTTTTCTTGATATCGTCTTTTTCTGTCATAACGTCAGCCGAAACGTTTGAAATCACGGGAACAGCCGCATTTTTTAACTCACAGGCGCTGAGCACCTCCTCGAGTTTTTGCGCTGCCGGCTTCATTAATTCAGAATGGAACGGTCCGCTTACTTCTAATGGGATTGCCCGTTTTGCTCCGTTGTTTTTCGCTTCCTCTGAAGCCAGCTCCACGCCTTTTGCCGTTCCGGAAATTACGATCTGGCCGGGGCAGTTCAAGTTTGCAAGCTGTACGAGATGACCGCTTTCCGTCACTTGATCCGTCACCTTTTTCAATGACTCCGCATCCATGCCGAGAATAGCGGCCATGGCGCCTTCTCCGGCCGGCACGGCTTCATTCATGAATTCTCCCCGTTTTCTTACCGTGTAAACGGCATCTTTAAATGTCATCGCTCCCGCCGCAACAAGCGCCGAATATTCTCCGAGGCTGTGGCCGGCGGTGAAATCAGGCGTGATGCCGGATTCTTTAAACTTTTCCAATACGGCAATGCTCGTTGTCAACAGCGCGGGCTGCGCATTGTATGTAAGGGTCAATTCTTCGGCGTCACCTTCAAAAATGAGCGAGCTCAGCTTTGTTTCAAGCGTTTCGTCCGCTTCATCAAAAATACGTTTTGACGCTTCTTCGCGTTCGTACAGGTCTTTTCCCATACCGATATATTGTGATCCCTGTCCGGGAAATAAAAATGCAATCTTACTCATGATGCGGTAACCTCCAGACTACTCATCTGTTTTTTCTTCTTTTACTTCTTCTTCTATAAATGCGGCCACGTTTTGGCTGACCATTTCTCTCGCCTGGCGCAGCGCATGGTAAACAGCGCGTGCGTCAGAAGAGCCGTGCGCTTTAACGACGGGCGCTTTCAAACCGAAAAGACTCGCCCCGCCGTACTCAGAATAGTCCATTTTCAGTTTCATTTCCATCAGCTTCGGCTTCAGCACTCCCGCTGCGAGCTTAGAAACAAAACTTGAAGTCAGTGTATCTTTCAGCATTTTGAAAATCGATAACGCTGAACCTTCCAATGTTTTCAACGTGACGTTGCCCGTAAAGCCGTCTGTGACGATGACGTCAGCAGCGCCTTCGAGCAAGTCTCTCGCCTCAACGTTTCCGACAAAATTCACGTTTGTTTCTTTTAATAGTTCAAACGTCTTTTTTGTCAGGTCGTTTCCTTTCTTTTCTTCCGTGCCGACATTTAACAAGCCGACGCGCGGCGAGCTGATTCCGAGAACCTGCCGGGCATATACAGACCCCATTATTCCGTACTGGACAAGGTGCTCCGGCTTGGCATCGACATTGGCGCCCACGTCTAAAAGAAGGAAACCGTCGCCTGATACGGTCGGAAGCGTCGGCGCAAGGGCCGGCCGGTCGATTCCTTTAATTCTGCCGACAATAAACAGTCCCGCTGTCATCAATGCACCCGTATTCCCCGCTGAAATGCAGGCGTCCGCTCTGTTTTCAGCCACTTCCTGCGCCATCAGCACCATAGAAGAATTTTTCTTTCTGCGTACGGCGCGGACCGGTTCATCCGTCGGTTCAATCACTTCATCGGCGTGCAATACGGTGATGCGGTCTGATGTTGTTGGCAAGTGTGATTCTATCGTTGTCTTGTCACCGACCAGCGTAATATGAAGGTCATCAAATGCCTCAATACTCTTCATTACTCCGTCAATAACAGCTTTGGGTGCGTTGTCGCCTCCCATTGCATCTACAGCTATTCTCATGCATGCTCCACCTTTATGATTGTTTTGAACGGTACATGTCAAAGTTGCCGGAGAATACGACTTCTTCTCCCACATAACTGTTTACTTCCACTACCGTTCTGCCTTTTTCTTTTTCGACTGCCGTCACTTTGGCTTTCGCAACGACGCGCTCGCCCTCTTTCACCTGTCTTGTAAAGCGGATATTTGCGCTTGCGGTCAGCGCCAGCTCATCATCTATGACGGCTACGGCGAGTGAGTTCGCCTGCGCAAACAAATGATGCCCCCGCGCAATCTGATTGCGGCTGAAAACATGTTCGCGTCTTACTTCTAATATAGAAATGGCCTGGCCGTCAAGCTCCAGATCAATGATTTCACCGATCACTTCATCTAAAGGCAGTGATTTCACTTCATCTTCAAGCGTTTGCTCTGCCACGTTTTTAATTCTTTCCCTCAGCTCCGGTATTGAGAGCTCTAAGCGGTCTAAACGGATCGTCTGAATGCTGACGCCGAATTTCCCCGCTAATTCTTCATCTGTGATGAAGGGTGTCGATTTGATCGTCTGCTGCAATAATTTTTGGCGTTCTTTCTTGCTTCTTCTCATCTATAAACACCATCCGGACAATTAAGACTAGGTACTAATAGTAGTATATAATTTCATAGATTGGAATGCAATGATTGTTTTTTGAAAGCCGCCGAATTTTGCAGAATCAGCTTAATTTCTCCCCTTCTAAGACACCGCTTGAAAGCAATTGAGCGCGAAGCATGCTGTACTCGTCATCTTTCCAAAAAGCTTCTGAAGACACAAGATTGGCCGCATCCTGACGGGCCGTCTCCAAAGCTCTGTAGTCATGAACCATATCCGCCACCTTGAACTCGGGCATACCGCTTTGTTTTTTTCCGAAGAAATCGCCGGGACCGCGCAGTTCAAGATCCTTTTCAGACAGTTCAAACCCGTCATTTGTCTCCGACATGATTCTCATCCGCTCTTTCCCGGCTTCGGATTTCGGATCGGCCATCAAGATGCAGAAAGATTGGTGGTCTCCCCGTCCGACCCGGCCGCGGAGCTGATGGAGCTGAGATAATCCGAAACGGTCGGCGTCATAGATGACCATAATCGTCGCATTCGGCACGTTCACCCCGACTTCTACGACGGTTGTTGACACGAGAACCTGACATTGATTGGCGCTGAATTCTCTCATCACCTGATCTTTTTCATCAGAATGGAGCTTCCCGTGCATCAGACCGACATTCCATTTGCCGCGGTACACATCAGACAGCATGTTATATACGTCAATCGCATTCTGCACATCCAGCTTATCCGATTCTTCAATGAGCGGACAGATTATATAGGCTTGTCTGCCTTGTTTCAGCTCTTTTTCAACAAAAGCCAAAATCCGCTCCAGCATGTCGTGTTTCACCCAATACGTTTCGATTTGCTTTCGTCCCGCGGGCATTTCATCTATCACGGAAACATCCATTTCTCCGAAGACGGTAATGGCCAGCGTTCTCGGAATCGGGGTGGCTGTCATAAACAGCACGTCCGGATCCTGGCCTTTATTCTTGAGTTTTTTGCGCTGTTCGACCCCGAACCGGTGCTGCTCGTCCGTAATGACAAGGCCCAGCGCTTTAAATTCCACTTCATCCTGGATTAAAGCATGAGTCCCTACTAAAATATCAATCTCTCCGAGAGCAAGCCGCTCCAAAAGCTCCCTGCGCCGCTTGCCTTTTACAGAACTCGTCAAAAGCGCGATATTCACGTCTTCATTTGCAAACAACGATACGAGAGAGTCAGCATGCTGTTCGGCCAGAATTTCTGTCGGCACCATTAATGCCCCCTGATACCCCGACAGAATCGCAGCGTACAAAGCGATGGCGGCGACCGCCGTTTTTCCTGAACCGACATCACCTTGCAGCAGACGGTTCATTCTGTAAGGCGATGTCATATCAGCGGTAATTTCACGGAGCACGCGCATCTGTGCGTTCGTGAGCGAAAACGGAAGGCTGTCTGTGAAAGCGGCGAGCTTTTCAGCAGGATACACGTGGCTGATGCCTTTTGACTGTTCTCTTTCCGCTTTACGGAACGCCTGCATCTTCAGCTGAAACAATAAGAATTCCTCGTACACAAACCGGCGTCTTGCCTGCTGCAGCGATTCCCTCGTCTCCGGCTGGTGCATCGTCTGCAGGGCTTGTTTGTAATCGGGCAGCTTGTAGCGGATTCTCAATTTTTCAGGAAGCGGATCGGCCGCACTGTCCAAATGATGCTGCAGCGCATCCTTAATAAATCGTCTCATCATTTTAACGGTGACGTTTTCTTTAACGGAATAAACAGGCTCAATGCTTTTATCTTCTTGATGAGGGCCGTTTTTTAGTTCCTGCACGGATACGGTCTGCCTGTGTTTATCCCATTTACCGGATATCGTGACGACAGAACCGAGCGTCAGTTTCTTTTTTAAGTACGGACGGTTAAAACAAACCGCGGTAATTAAATAATTGCCGACAAGCACTCTGAATGTCAGCCTGTTCCGTTTTTTGCCGTAATAGGTAAGAGAAGGTTCTGAATGAACCTTCCCTTCTACCGTCACTCTTTCTTCATGTTTTACTTCTGCTAAATCCCTCAGCTCATAGTCGTCATAACGGTAAGGGAAATAATTCAGAAGATCAGAAATATCATAGATACCCAGTTCATGCAATGTTTTTTCTGTTTCCGGCCCAATGCCCTTAATCTCCGCTATACTAGTTTGCTGCTGGTGTTTCACTTGATTTCAGCGCTCCTCCGAAAATTTTTTTCTCTAATTCTCTTCCCGTCGGTGTCGCGGCTAAACCGCCTTGTCCCGTTTCACGCAGTGCTGTCGGCATCGTCTGGCCGATTTTGTACATCGCGTCTATTACCTCATCGCAAGGAATGCGGCTCGTAATCCCTGCCAGCGCCATATCCGCCGCGATCATCGCATTGGAGGCTCCCATTGCGTTCCGTTTGACACACGGCACTTCTACCAAGCCGGCGACCGGATCACATACGAGACCGAGCATATTTTTCAGCGTAATCGCCATTGCTTCCGCTGATTGCTGAGGCGTTCCGCCCGCCATTTCCACAATCGCAGCGGCAGCCATACCGGATGCCGATCCGACTTCCGCCTGACAGCCTCCCGCCGCTCCCGAAATACTCGCGTTATTTGCTACGACAAAACCGAACGCGCCGGCTGTAAACAGAAAACGGATCATTTGTTCCGTCGTAGGGTTCAGCTTATGCTTTACGGCGAATAACGTTCCCGGCACAACCCCGGCAGAGCCGGCGGTCGGTGTAGCGCAGATCGTTCCCATCGCCGCATTGACTTCATTTGTGGCCACAGCTTTAGACACGGCGTCTAAAATCAGATTGCCTGACAGGCTTTTTCCCGATTGGATGTATGCCTGCAGTTTCACGGCATCTCCTCCTGTTAAACCGGTCTGGCTCGTGACGCCCTTCAGCCCTTTTTCAACCGCCGCTTCCATAACGGAAAGATTGCGTTCCATTCCTTGAAAGATCTCTTCCCGCGTTTTTTGTGTCACTTCCATCTCTTGGGTGATCATCACTTCTGAGATCGGAATTTGTTTTTCTTGAGTGATTTCTATTAATTCTTTTACATTACGAAACATGTCATTTTCCTCCTGACTTTTTAGTCAGCTATCTTAGTAACCTGTATAATATTAGGAAGTGTTGAAAGTTCGTCCAGCACTTCTTCTTCAATATTCTGATCGACCTCAATCGTCATCAGCGCAAGCTGGCCGACGTCCTTACGCGCCACTTCCATATGTCCGACGTTGATCGAGAATTTCGCAAGCACATTGGCAACGCCTGCAATTGTGCCGAATTTATCATTATGAACGACTAAAATAGCCGGGTGGTTTCCGGAAAGCCGCAGCTCAAAGCCGTTAAGCTCCGTGATTTCTATTTTCCCGCCGCCGATTGAAATACCGGTTAAGGCAAGCTCCCCCTCATCATCAGAAATGATGATACGCGCCGTATTCGGATGAACGGGCACGGCATCCTCTGTGCGGAACTCTATATCTATGCCCTTCTCTTCAGCAATTTGAATCGCTGTTTTAATCCGTTCATCAAATGTATCAAAATCAAGCAGGCCGCCAATAATCGCCACATCAGTGCCGTGACCCTTATACGTTTCTGCAAATGATCCGTAAAAAGACACAACGATCCGGCGGGGCTCCCGTCTGAATAAGCTTCTGGCCACTCTGCCGATCCGGGCTGCGCCTGCGGTGTGTGAACTGGACGGGCCGATCATTACCGGGCCGATAATATCAAAAACGCTTCTATATTTCATGCTGGTTTGTTCCTCCTTAACATCACTTCATTCAGCGCTTTTCTTTAGACTAATTGAACATTTATCAATTGGCAAGCAGGCACACTGCCGCACTGCCGCAGGTAAATTAAGGCATAAGAATAGAAGGGCCTGATAAGCCCTTCTATTCTGCCGCAAATATATATGGATAAAGAGGCTGTCTGCCGTTATGGATTTCAACTTCGATATCTTCACAGACGCTTGTAATATACTCAGCGAGTTTCTCAGCTTCTTCTTCCGGCGCGTCTTCTCCGTACAGGATGGTGACGATTTCATCTTCTTCCCCGATCATCTCATCCAGCAGTAATTTCGCCGCATTTATCCGGTCTTCGGCGCTGCCGATAATCGAACTGTTTAAAATGCCGATAAAATCACCTTTTTTGATATCCTTGCCGTCGATATGGGTGTCTCTGACTGAATATGTCACCTGTCCGCTTTTCACATTCCGGATGGCTTCAAGCATATTGGCTTCATTTACATCAGCCGGCTGGTCAGGGTTAAACGCAAGCAGGGCGGTCATGCCTTGAGGCACCGTTTTTGCCGGAATGACAATGACATTTTCTTCAGCCACGCTCGCCGCCTGATTGGCAGCCATCACAATATTGGAATTGTTCGGAAGAATGAAAACCGTTTCCGCATTCACAGACTGAACGGCTTCAACAATATCTTCCGTGCTCGGATTCATTGTCTGGCCGCCTTCGATAACGTGTGAGGCACCGATGCTCGCAAACAGTTCAGAAATGCCTTCGCCCATTGCCACAGTCACGATCCCAAAAGGTTTACGGGCTTCTTTCATTACACCGGCCGGCTTTTTTTCATCATGTTCTTGGCTGATGATGGACGTATGCTGCTCCCTCATGTTTTCAATTTTGATTTTAATCAAATCGCCGTAACGCTGCGCGAGATTGAGCACGTTCCCTGGCTCTTCGGCATGAATGTGAACTTTCGCCAGCGTATCATCAGCGACGACCAGCAACGAATCACCGAAACGGCTCAGTTCATTTCTGAACGTCTCTTCTTTGAACGTCCGTTTATCTTGATCCAGCCTTACCATCACTTCCGTACAAAATCCGAATTCAATGTCTTCTGTACTCAGCATGCTCTGCGCGCTTTTATGATGTTCGGCATTCACCATATCATCGAGTGCCGGAAGAACCGCTTTTTTCGGTACGGACTCTCCTTTTAAGGAAGCCAAAAAGCCTTCATATACACAAAGCAGACCTTTTCCGCCGCTGTCAACGACACCGACGTCCTTTAAAACAGGGAGCAGATCCGGCGTGCGGTTGAGCGACGCTTCCGCTTCTTCAATAACGGCCTCCATGAGAGCAATGATATCGGTTTCTTCTTTGGCCGAGGCGACCGCTTTTTTAGCCGCGTCCTTTGCCACGGTTAAAATCGTTCCTTCAACCGGTTTCATGACCGCCTTATATGCCATATCCACTCCCGCTTGGAGTGCAGCGGCAAATTCTTGGGCGTTTATTTCTTTTTTGTTTTCAATGCTCTTTGTGAAACCTCTGAATAATTGGGACAGGATCACCCCTGAGTTTCCTCTTGCTCCCATAAGCAGGCCTTTTGACAGG
The DNA here is from genome assembly GCF_001553895.1 of Bacillus sp. SDLI1. NCBI lineage: Bacteria > Bacillati > Bacillota > Bacilli > Caryophanales > Bacillaceae > Bacillus > Bacillus sp. SDLI1. The sequence goes on from NZ_CP013950.1 coordinate 621,828, forward strand.
GCGATGCCGACTTTGCCGATGTCAGGTGAGTCAAGGTGTTCTACCTCTCTTGCACCGGATGACATCGATAAATTCATGTTTGTTCCGGTATCGCCGTCCGGCACGGGAAACACGTTCAGCGCATCCACCGCGGATGCGTTTTGAGACAATGTCTCAGCCCCCGCCAGAATCATTGCCGCAAAAGCTCTCCCATCTAAGTTTCGTCTAGACAATACTCATCCTCCTCACTACGGGTTCGTTACTCGTACGCCTTGGACATAAATATTTACAGAATCAACTGCAAGTCCGATTGTTTGATTTACTGTGTATTTTACCTTCGTCTGAACATTGTGGGCTACTTCGGATATTTTCGTGCCGTAGCTGACAATAATGTACATGTCGATATGTATTTGTTCGGCTTCCTGACGGACATGTACGCCTTTTGCGAAGTTCTCTTTCCGGAGGATTTCAGACAAACCGTCTTTAATCTGGTTTTTGGAGGCCATCCCCACTATTCCGTAACAGTCAATGGCAGCGCCTCCGGCAACCATTGCGATGACTTCGTTGGATATATCAATCTGTCCGTATTTTGTCTTCATTTCAATGGACACACAGGTTCCTCCTTCAGGTGCATAGAGTTATCATTATTCTACTATATGTATCCCATTATGAAAAGAAAAGATACAGACAGCGGCCTTCAGCGCGGAAATGTGATTGGTTTTACATGTCAAGTGATTTTTCTTGAAAGTAAGGTAAACAATAGTTGCAAACGGTTTTTAGCTGTGGTAAATTATTTAAAGTATTGTATAACGAAAGCATCTGAGACACTATGTTTGAAAAGATGTTTCGCGCAGTTAGGAGGGAAACAAATGGCACGTAAATGTTTTATTACAGGTAAAAAAACAAAAGCCGGAAACAACCGTTCTCACGCAATGAACGCTTCTAAACGTACTTGGGGCGCCAACCTTCAAAAGGTCCGCATCCTCGTTGACGGCAAACCTAAAAAAGTATATGTATCTGCCCGGGCTTTAAAATCCGGAAAAGTTGAGCGTGTATAAGCAAAAATGAACGCCTGCCCTTTTATGCGGCAGGCGTTTTTTATGCGTTCAAAGAGGGCGATTTCAGCTCCTTGGGCCTACTCTTTTCTAAATGAGCCCAGCATCGCCCGGACAATTCCTCCTAAAAACTTCGGCAATTTAATGGTATAAAATTTCATTTTGTCCCCTCCTATAAGTTCCGTATCCGCTGCGTTCATCACTTTAGGATTCATGGTTTTTTCCGCATATGGCAGAAGCCGCTTTTTTAATCCGCGCTCCTTACCATTATTAATATGCCTTTTGCAAACGAAAAAGTACCTCGTGAATGAATGAGTTCGTTACTAATACATAGTGTGGAACCCAGGGGAATATGACAATTATCCAGAGGATATTTAAAACCGTCGAGCGTCAGGCCGTCTGCCGCTTCCGCAAACGGAATAAAAGAAACATAGCGTCTGTTGCTTTTTTCTTCAATTGTATAATGGCCGGGTCCGAACATCTGAATCTCATTCTGCCTGTCGATCAGTTTGACATCAGTGTCCTTATTTACGGCTTTATACAGCAGCTGAATGTTCCCTAAAAAATGATCGGCTCTTCCGCCCGTCACACCGAATATCCGAATGTGCTCCGGTTCTTTTTGTAAAGCCCAGTCAAGAGCGAGTTCCAGATCGGTATAATCTTTTTCCGCCTGATACACATGGAGGGACGGGGCAGCTTCTTGAATCTGCAGGAGCTCTTCTTCTGTAATGCTGTCAAAATCACCGAAAGCCTCCTGCGGAATGATCCCGGCCTCCAAAAGAGCGACCGTCCCTTTATCCACTCCGACCCACGTCGTATCTCCGTCTGTGTACGCGAACAGCTCAGGAATAAACTCCCGGGGGCCGCCCGCAACAATATTGATTGTCTTCATATATTATCCTTTCTCTCTTAAATACGAAAAGAGCCGGCGGCTTTCACCGGGCTCTTTTTCAGCATGTTTATTCTGCGTTTCGGATGTCAGCGATGGCTTTTTTCCGATCCGGCTGATTATATACGGCAGACCCGGCAACAAGCAGGTTGGCGCCCGCTTCAGCGCATAAAGGTGCTGTTTCTTTATTAACGCCGCCGTCCACCTCGATTAAAAGTTCAGTAAGGCCTTTCTCCTCAGCCAGCTGTTTGACCTGACGGATTTTCGGCAGGACCGAATGAATGAAGCGCTGTCCTCCAAAACCCGGATTAACCGTCATTAACAGCACAAGGTCCAGCTCATCGATCACATGTTCAATGATTTGAACGGGCGTATGCGGATTGAGCACAACTCCCGCTTTTACCCCTTGCTCTTTTATCAATTGAATGGTCCGGTGAAGATGCGGACATGCCTCGGCGTGGACGGAAAGGATGTCCGCGCCGGCTTTTGCGAATGCCGGGATGTAGCGGTCCGGGTTTTCAATCATAAGATGGACATCCAGCGGCAGATCCGTCACCGGACGGACGGCTTCAACGATAAGCGGCCCGATTGTAATGTTAGGGACTAAATGGCCATCCATGACATCAATATGGATATAGTCCGCCCCTCCTTTTTCCACGTCTTTAATTTCCTCGCCCAGTGAAGCAAAATCGGCGGAAAGAATTGATGGCGCAACCTTAATCATATTAATACCTCGGCTTTCTCTCTTTTATTTCCTGCATAAATTCTTTGTAATGCTCATAGCGGTACGTCCGGATGTCTCCTTCTTCCACCGCTTGCTTTACCGCGCATTTCGGCTCCTTAAGATGCAGACAGCCTCTGAATTTGCACGAGGCGCTTATGTCTCTGATCTCAGGGAACGTGCTGCCGAGCTCTTCTTCTTCAATATCGGTAAACTCAAGCGAACTGAACCCGGGGGTATCCGCCACAAGACCGCCTGATGTATGAATGAGCTCCACATGGCGCGTCGTATGTTTCCCGCGTCCTAAATGTGCGGAAATCTCGTTTGTTTTCAGTTCAAGCTCCGGGCTGATCGCATTTAAAAGCGAAGATTTTCCGACTCCGGACTGGCCGGCAAACACCGTGGTTTTGTTCTCGAAGTGTTTCACAATGTCTGTTAAACCGCTGTTTTCTTTTGATGACGTCACATATACGTCATAACCGATCGCCTGATAGTCTTTCACATAAGACAGGATCTTCTCTTTCGTTTCCGCGTCTGAAGCTAAGTCCATTTTGGTTATGCAGATGATCGGATGAATGCCGTTGGCTTCCACAAGGACGAGAAAACGGTCCAATAATGACGTGCTGAACGCCGGCTGAACGGCGGAAAAGACGAGAACGGCCTGATCGACGTTTGAAATCGGCGGCCTGATCAGCTCGTTTGTTCGTTCTTTGATTTCCAGCAGGTAGCCTTCTTTATCATTTTCAGCCTGATAAACGGCATAATCGCCGACTAGAGGCGTTATTTTATTTTTTCTGAAAATGCCCCGGCCCCTGCATTGAATGATCTTGTTCTGTGATTCATCCAAGACATAATAGAATCCGCTTAATGCTTTAATAATTTTGCCCTCAGGCATACGGTCCCTCCTTGGTCAGTCTTTATCTTCAGGGTATTCAATCGTCTTATAGCTGACGACTTTATGGTCGACCATCACTTGATAATACCCTTTTTGTCCTTGATCAATCTTCAGTTCAATCGTTTTTTCAGTCGGCTCTTTAATTTTAAACGAATCATACGTATCAGAGATGCTGTGGTCTTTATCGTCGATGGCGATTTGCACTTCAAGCTCGTCCCCTTCATGTTCGGGTTCGTAGGGAATGCTGATTTTTTCTTTTACCGTTTTCGCCGGTTTTTCTTCAGGTCCGAGCGAAAACGTCACTTCAACATTACTTCCCGGCTTAACCGCTGTGCCGGCTGACGGCTCTTGCTTCATGACTTGTCCTACCGGCACGTCATCTGAATGCGCTTCTTTTTCAACAAGCTGCAGGCCATTATCTTCAAGATACCCCGAAGCCGCTTCTTTGCTGTAAGTTTTTAAGTCCCTCAGCGTAACATCCGCCGGCCCGAGGCTGACCGTTAAGCTGACTTCATCATCGCTTGCGACCATGTCGGTGCCGGCTGACGGGCTCTGGTCAATCACGGTGCCTGCCGCACTGTCATCATTCTCTTCTTTTATATTGACATGTTTGAAGCCTTTATCCTTCAGCGCTTTTTTCGCGTCGTCGATCTGCCGGCTTTTCACGTCGATCAGCTGCGTTTTCGGTTTCCCGATACTTTTGTACAGTTTTACAGAAGAGCCTTCTTTAACGGCAGATCCCGCTTTCGGATCAGTTTTGACCATTAATCCCTCTTCGATTTTTTCATCTTCAATGTCCGCCATATCAGGGTCGGCTTCGAGACCGTTCTTTTCCAGCAGGGCTTCCGCTTTTTCGTACTTCATGCCCCGTACGTCGGGGACGCTTACATCTTTGGGCATAAACAGAGACGGGAACACGGTGACTGCAAGAACAGCCGCCATAATGAAAATGAAGCAGACGGCCAGCAGAATCCACGGCCATTTCCGTTTTTTCTTTTTGGCGGGCTGCTGTTCTTTATCGTCCGTCTCCTCCGGCGTTTCCGCATGAGGCGCGGCTTTTGCGCCGTCAGTAATAACGGGAATCGCTTTCGTCATTTCCTCATCATCCTGCACGGAAAATTTTTGTTCATTCAGCCTGCCGGCGTCAAAAGCCGTTCTGATGTCCGCTTCCATGTCCTCTGCGCTGTCATAGCGGTGAAACGGATCTTTGGCGGTTGCCTTTAAAATAATGTTTTCAACGCTCTGCGGAATCGAAGGGTTCCACTTTCTGGCGGAAGGCGTTTCTGTCTGCAAGTGCTTTAATGCTATGCTTACGGCTGATTCTCCGTCAAAAGGGATTTTGCCTGTTAAAAGCTCAAACAGCACGATGCCGAGTGCGTAAATATCTGATTTTTTCGTTGCCAGACCGCCTCTCGCCTGCTCCGGAGACAAATAATGAACCGAGCCCAGCACAGAATTCGTATGTGTGATTGTCGTCGAGGTGAGGGCTGTGGCGATGCCGAAATCCGTCACCTTAATATGCCCTGAATGATCTATCAAAATATTGTGCGGTTTAATATCCCGGTGCACAATATGATTTTGATGGGCATGGGCGATGGCTGAGACGATCTGCTCCATAACGGACAGCGCTTCTTTCGGATGAAGCGGTCCGTGTGCGGTTATGTATTCCTTTAATGTCATGCCTTCCACATATTCCATGACAATGTAATAAATATCGCCTTCCTCCCCGATATCGTAAATACTGACGATATTCGGATGGTCAAGGCTTGATGCCGACTGTGCTTCTCTTCTGAAACGCCTGATAAACTCAATGTCATTCACAAAGTCAAACCGCAGAATTTTAATTGCGACTTCACGTTCGAGAATGATGTCCTCAGCTAAAAAAACGTTCGCCATTCCGCCGCCGCCAATGGGCCGGAGGATATGATAACGCCCGCTGATCCGCTTGCCGGTTAGCACTTGTCTTCACCCTCTTTTGCATCTGCGGAAAACTCAATCAATACAGCCGTGATATTATCTTCGCCGCCGTTTTGATTCGCTTTGCTGATGAGAAGGTCTACTTTTTCCTGAGGAGCAGATTCGGCTTGAAGCATTTGTTTGATCTCGTGATCTTCTATTTTATTTGAAAGTCCGTCAGAGCATAAAAGCAGCTGATCGCCGTCAGACAGCTCAAAAGAACGGGCGTCGGGGCTGATGGTTTCATCTGTCCCCAGCGCTCTCGTCAATACATTTTTCCGCGGATGATGCTCAGCGTCCTCTTTCGAAATTTCTCCCGTCTTGACCAGCTCATTCACAAGCGAGTGGTCTTCAGTCAGCTGAACGAATTCACCCTCTTGAAGCAGGTAGCACCGGCTGTCTCCGATATGGGCCACAGTGACAAACTTCTCCGTGAATAAAGCGCAGACAACGGTGGTGCCCATTCCCCGGCATTCTTCATTCGCTTTTGCGTGTTCATACACCCTGACATTCGCCTCATGAATCCGGTCTTTGAGCCAAACCTCACAATCAGACGGCAGAGACGGAACGGATTCGGCCCGGTTCCACTGCTCTTCCATCGCTGCAACCGCCATCCTGCTTGCCACATCTCCGGCAAGATGACCGCCCATGCCGTCGGCGACAACCGCAAGCACCGCTTCTTCTTTTGTGAAAATGCCCGCCGCATCTTCATTATGCTGGCGGACTTTACCTGTATCTGTTTTCAAGGCTGTAATCAACCTCTTCACCTCGTCTCGTCTTGACGCTCCTTCGCGCGAAGCTGACCGCAGGCCGCGTCAATGTCATGGCCTTGCTCTCTTCTGATCGTGACATTTACACCGCGGGATTTTAACGTTTTTTCGAATGCGAAAATCTGATCTCTCGGTGTGCGGACGTAATCCCGTTCAGGCACATAGTTTACCGGAATTAAGTTGACATGGCATTTCACGTCTTTTAACAGTTCTGCAAGCTCTTCCGCGTGTTCGACCTGATCATTTACGCCTCCGAACAAACCGTATTCAAAGCTGATCCGTCTGCCTGTTTTCTCGATGTAATATTTGACGGCTTCCATAAGGTCAGGAAGCTTATAGGCTTTGTTAATCGGCATCAGACGGCTTCTGATCTCCGTATTCGGGGCATGCAGAGAAATCGCGAAATTGATCTGCATTTTTTGATCGGCGAAATCGTAAATCTTCGGAATGATGCCGCTTGTGGAAACCGTGATATGACGCGCTCCGATGTTCAGTCCTTTATCATGGTTAATGATTTTTAAGAAAGCGAGCATTTCATTGAAATTATCAAACGGCTCTCCGATTCCCATGATGACGACTGAGCTGACGCGTTCATCCGTTTCATCAAGCGCCTTTTGCACTTTCACGACTTGAGCGACGATTTCTCCCGCTTCAAGATTCCGTTTCAGTCCGCCAAGTGTTGACGCGCAAAATGTGCAGCCGATCCGGCAGCCGACCTGTGTCGTTACACATACAGAATTGCCATACTCGTGTCTCATTAAAACCGTTTCAATTGTATAACCGTCGTGAAGCTCAAATAAAAATTTCATCGTGCCGTCTTGTGACGTCTGTTTTACAGCCGTTTTCAGCGTTGTCAGCACAAAATTGCTCTCGAGTTTTTCACGCAGGCTTTTTGAAAGGTTTGTCATTTCCTCGAAAGAAGAAACCCGTTTTTCATAAAGCCATTCAAAAATCTGTGCTGCGCGGAACGGCTTTTCGCCATTCTCGGTCAGCCATTGTTTGATTTCATCTAATTCAAAAGAGTAAATGGACGGCTGTTCAGTCCGCAGCTCTTTCCGTATGCTTGTCTTTTTTAATTGTGTCATTTTTTATCCCTTCTTTCTCATGCTGCTAATAAAGAAACCGTCTGTTCCGAAATAATGCGGAAGAATTTGAAGGCTTCCATCCTGAACAAAGGGTCTCGCCTTTTCAGGCAGCCGCTTTTCAAGAGACAAATCGGGTTCAAACTCAGGGTGTTCTTGTATAAACGCATGCATAACTTCATCATTTTCTGTCCGGTCCATTGTACACGTACTGTATACGAGTGTGCCACCTTTTTTTACTAATGGGGCGATTTCCCTTAAAATACCGAGCTGGATCTCTGACAGCCGTCTGCTGTCATCCGGCGTCTTCGTATATTTCATATCAGGCTTTCTTCTGATGACGCCGAAACCTGAGCACGGGGCATCGACGAGAACCCGGTCAAACCGTTCTGCGCCAAAAGCGTCCCCAGCTTTTCTGGCATCCATCGTTTGCGCGTCGATGATCGTAAGTCCGAGCCGTTCCGCGCCTTCTTTAATCAGCTTCACTTTATGGCGGTGAAGATCAAGCGATGTGAGGCTCCCCTCGTTCTCCATTAATTCCGCGATGTGAGCCGACTTTCCTCCGGGTGCGGCGCATGCGTCTAACACGGTTTCCCCCGGCTTCGGGTCCAGCGCCCGCGCGACGAGCATTGAGCTTTCATCCTGGATGGATACTTGCCCGTTTTGGAAAAATTCCGTGTTTGCGATGCTTCCTTTTAAAAGCTTAATCGCATCAGGAGAAAGGTCTCCGGCTTCCGCTTCCAGACCCGCATTTTCCATCTCATTCAGCAGCTTTTCCCTGTCAGCCTTGATGTGATTGACACGGAGCGTCTGTTTCGGCGGAACGAGATGAACCCGGCAGATCTTTTCGGCCGCCTCAAAGCCGTATGCCTCAACCCACTCCTTTACGAGCCATTCGGGATGGCTCGTCTCTGTTGAAAGGCGGAGAATCGGGTCTTCAATTTCAGCGAATGACGGCGCGCCCTCACGCTGCAGGGAGCGCAGGATGCCGTTGACAAAGGACGCGATTCCCTTATGCCCGCGTTTTTTGGCGATTTCAACCGCTTCATGGATGGCGGCGCGATCCGGAATTTTTTCTAAATATTCCATTTGATATGCGGACAGACGCAACAGCTGAATCACCCATGGCTTCACCTTATTCGGCTTGCGGATAAAAGGCTTCAGTATATAGTCTAGAGCGATTTTATTTTGCAGCGTTCCGTAGACAAGCTCTGTCAGCAGTCCCCTGTCCTGGTCGCTGAGCGTGTTCGTTTTGATAACCGATGTAAGAAGCAGGTTGCTGTATGCCTGATTTTGTTCAAGCTTCTCAAGCGCTTCAAGGGCAAGCTCACGGACATTAATTTTTTTCATCTGCTGCTCCTAACACGTCACCTGACTGAACATTTTTTCCTCTTACAAAATCCTCGCCCTTCATCCGTTTTTTACCTGACGGCTGCAGCTCTGTGATTAAAAGGGCGGTGCTGTTTCCCGATGCGACGACAATGCCGTTTTGCTCCGTGCGGATGACTGTTCCGGGCGCTGCTTCAGTTTTTGCCGCAACTTTTTCAGACGCCCATACTTTGATATTTTGTCCGTTTAATGTTGTATAGGCGACAGGCCAAGGGTTTAAGCCTCTGATCTGGTTGTAAATCTCTTCCCCGGGCTTTGTCCAGTCGATCCGCTCCTGCTCACGCTTAATGTTAGGCGCGTAAGTCGCTTTTGATTCGTCCTGCCTGATCGGTTTAATATTTCCGGAAATGACGTTCGGAACGGTCTCTGACAAAAGCTTTGCCCCCGCTATGCTTAATTTGTCGTGAAGCGTGCCGACATTATCCGTTTCATCAATTTCCACTTCGATTTTAGAAATCATATCACCCGCATCAAGCTTTTCTACCATATACATGATCGTCACGCCCGTTTTCTTCTTGCCTTGGAGAATCGAATAATGTATCGGCGCTCCGCCTCTTAATTCAGGCAATAGTGACGCGTGCACGTTAATGCAGCCGTATTTCGGGCCGTCAAGCAGCTGCTTGGGCAGGATCTGTCCGAATGCCGCGGTAACAATCAGGTCCGGTTTCAGGCTGAGCACTTTTTCTATTTCTTCTTCAAGCCTTACTTTTTCGGGCTGAAGCACGGGGATGCCGTGACGTTCAGCTTCAGCCTTTACGGGAGGCGGCGTCATGATTTTTTTTCTGCCTTTGGGGCGGTCAGGCTGCGTAACGACCCCAACCACTTCATATCCGTCTTCAATAAGCGTGCGCAGCACGGGAACTGAAAAATCGGGCGTTCCCATAAAAACGATCCTTGTCATCCAATCATCCTTCCATTTCTGCCAGTTGTTCTTCAGTGTAGTAAGCCGTGATTTTTGACGTGAATAAAATGCCGTCTAAATGATCCATTTCATGCTGGACGGCTCTGGCCAAAAAGCCTTCCGCTTCTAAAACAAACGGTTTTCCTTTACGGTCGTAAGCTTTTACCTTTACGTAATCCGGGCGGGTGACGTCGCCGTAAACCCCGGGAAAGCTTAAGCAGCCTTCAACTCCGGTCTGCTCACCGCTCTTTTCAAGAATAACCGGATTCACAAGGTCGATCCGGCCGCTTTCTTCACCGATATCAACGACGGCCGCTCTTTTTAAAATGCCGATTTGCGGCGCGGCGAGGCCGACGCCATCCATTTCAAGCATCGTATCGTACATATCATCAAGCAGTTTTTTTAATTTTTTATCAAACACTGTCACTTCTTCAGCGGGTGTTTCCAGAACTTCCGCGGGGTGTGTGACGATTTTTTTCACAGCCAAAATTTTGCCCTCCAAAACTAATGTTACATCAGCATGTACGGATTCATATCGATTGAAATCATCACATGCTTTTGCGCAATGTCGCGTTTATAGTGCTCCAGTATTTTTTTTAACTGAATCTGCAACTCGTTTTCCTGTCTGTATTTTATCACGCATTGATAGCGATATCTATCTTTGATCCTGGCAATCGGGGAAGCCGCCGGCCCTAGAATTTTCGTGTCGGGCCCGCACCCCGCTCTTAAATAGTTTGTAATCTTTTCTGCGGTGACCGCGGCTTTTGCCGCTTCTTCATGAGAAACGGTCACCAGCGCCACGTAATAATAAGGCGGATATGACTGAGCCCGCCTGTGCGCCATCTCCTGCTGAAAGAAAGTTTCATAGTCATGCGATTTCGTCAGCTGAATGCTGTAATGAGACGGTGTATACGTTTGAATGACCACCGTTCCCGGCTTTTCATGCCGCCCGGCCCGTCCGCTTACTTGGGTCAACAGCTGAAATGTCTTCTCAGCCGCCCTGAAATCAGGGATGTGAAGCGTCGTATCCGCGCTTAATACTCCGACGAGAGTCACGTTCGGAAAATCAAGCCCTTTTGCGATCATTTGCGTGCCGAGCAGAATATCCGCTTTTCCTTCACCGAACGCGGACAATAGCTTTTCGTGGGCGCCTTTTCTTGAAGTCGTGTCCACATCCATCCTGATGACGCGCGCCTGAGGCAGTACTTTGGTAAGCTCTTCCTCCACACGCTGCGTTCCCGTGCCGAAAAAGCGGATATGTTCACTGCCGCATTCCGGACATGTTCCCGGAACAGACTCCTCATGACCGCAGTAGTGGCATTTCAGCCTTTGCCCGTAGCGGTGATAAGTCATTGAAATGTCGCAATGCGGACATTGCGGTACATAACCGCAGTCCCGGCACATGACAAACGAAGAATACCCCCGTTTATTCAGAAAGAGAACAGCCTGCTCTTTTTTCGCAAGCTTCTCTTCCAGCTGTTCCATCAGCTCTCTTGAAAACATCGACCTGTTGCCGTTTCTCAGCTCTTCTCTCATATCAACGAGAGAAACATCCGGCATGAGCTGGCGATTTACGCGGTGTTTTAACGGAAGCAGCTCATAAACGCCTTTTTTCGCCCGCGCAAATGACTCCAATGTCGGCGTGGCGCTCCCGAGGACGACCGGACAGCTGTGATGCTCGGCCCGGCGGATGGCTACGTCCTTTGCATGATACCGCGGCATTTCCTCCTGCTTATAAGAAGATTCATGCTCTTCATCAATAATGATCATGCCGAGATTCTCAAACGGGGCAAAGATGGCCGACCTGGCTCCGACGACAAGCCGGACTTCCTTGCGCTGAATCTTCCGCCATTCATCGTATTTTTCACCTGTGGATAAACCGCTGTGCATGACCGCAACCTGAGAGCCGAAACGGCCTTTAAATCGGTTCACCATTTGCGGCGTCAATGAGATTTCCGGAACGAGCACGATGGCTTCTTTTCCTTTTGCCAGCACCTTTTCAATGGACTGCAGGTAAATTTCTGTTTTGCCGCTTCCTGTTACGCCGTGAAGCAGAAAGACGTGATGAACATGATCGGCTACGGCTTGTTTAATCGGCTCAAAAGCGGCCTGCTGCTCTTCAGTAAGGGCAAGCGGCTCTGTTTTTTTGAACATTCTGTCCTGATAAGGATCGCGGTAAACCTCCTCAAAACTTTCCGTAAGAAGCCCCTTTTTGAGAAGCGTTTTCAGCGTCGCTGAACTGGAATCGGTCTTTTTGCAAAGCTCAGCCGCGGAAATCTTTTCTCCCCCGCCGATAAAATAAGTAAGGACGGCGAGCTGTTTAGCAGCCTGCTTTGTCAATGAATCTGCGTGCCGGGCGAGTTCCTCTCTGTCTGCCCCCGCCTCGATCATGCGGATCATTTTTTTATTCGTTTTCTGGGCGACCTTATACGTGACATCAATGCTTCCTTTGCGCACGAATTTTTGAAGTGACGAAAGAAGCCGTTCATCGGTAATATCCGAGTACAGAAGACTTTTCTGATTTCTGAAAAGCTGTCTGATGTCCGGTGTCAGCGCTTCTTCGTCAACGACTTTCAGCTCTTTTTCGTACTTCGCCTTCAGCGCTGCCGGCAGCATGGCCTGAAGCGCCGTGATTTTAAACGACAGTGTTTTGTCAGAAAGCCATGAAGACAGCTGCATCAGTTCTTCAGTCAGAACGGGCGTCAAATCCAGCAGCTTCTCGACTTCCTTCATTGACCCGCCGTTTAATTCAGACGAATCTTTCAAACCGGTCACAAACCCTTGAAGCTTGCGCGGGCCGAACGGGACAATCACCCGCATACCGACTTCGATCATTCCCTTTAAATGATCGGGGATTTTGTAATCAAAGGGTCTGTCAATGTTTTTGGAGCTTACATCAACAATGACTTCAGCTACATTCATACGGGTTTTCGGTCCTCATCTTTCAAAGAGATCATTTCCTTCAGCATTTCAAAGGAAACGTCAAGTTTAGACATAAGCGCAAGCTCCCGCTTTCTTCCGTCCCGGAAATAGAAGGTGACGAGATTCGTATCTGTGCCAAACCCGGCTCCTTCCGCTTTCACGTCATTCGCCACGATCATATCAAGGTTTTTCTGTTCAAGTTTTCTGCGCGCATAACGTTCGATGTCTTGCGTTTCAGCCGCGAAGCCGATCAGAAGCTGGTGTGTTTTCCGTTCGCCGAGTTCTTTCAGGATGTCTGCCGTACGGTTGAATTCGATCACGAGTGAACCGTCTTTCTTCTTCATTTTATGTTCAGAAACAGCCGCCGGCGTAAAATCGGCCACGGCCGCCGTCTTAATGACGATGTCACATGAATCAAACACAGATAGCACGGCTTCTCTCATATCTGCTGCCGATTGCACGGGAAGGAACTGATACAGCCCCTCAGGAGGTTCTATTGACACCGGACCTGAAATCAGCGTCACCCGCGCACCCAGCCGGACGGCAGCTTCGGCAGCGGCATAGCCCATTTTGCCGGTGGATTTATTTGTGAAAAAGCGGACGGGGTCCACGGCTTCGCGCGTCGGACCTGCCGTAATGACAATATGTTTTCCTTTCAGCGGCGCATCGTCTTCAGGCTCCTTAAAGTGCTCTCTGACACGCTCAACAATAAGCTCCGGCTCTTCTAATCTTCCTTTGCCGACATATCCGCATGCCAAATAGCCTTCACTCGGCTCAATAAAGCGGACGCCGTCCTGATAAAGCACGGAAATGTTCCGTTTCACCGCCGGATGATCATACATATGGACATTCATCGCAGGCGCCACCCAGACAGGAGCCTCCGCCGCCAGCACCGTCGTTGTGAGCATATCGTCAGCAATTCCGTTGGCAAGCTTGCCGATGACATTTGCCGTAGCGGGCGCGACAATAATTAAATCCGCCCAGTCAGCGGCGTCAATATGAGAAATCACCTTCGGATTTTGTTCTTTAAAAGTATTTGTATACACTTCATTCCGGCTCAGCGCCTGAAATGTCAGCGGAGAAACAAACTCACGCGCAGACTCAGTCATAATCACTTTTACGTTCGCCCCGGCCTGAACCAGCTTGCTCGTGAGCGCGGAAGCTTTATAAACAGCAATCCCTCCGCTTACGCATAGCAGAATGTTTCGGTTTTTCATGAAGTCTCTCTCCTTTATGAAAGCATTGGACAAATCCCAAACGGAAAAAAATAACAACCTATGTAGAGATAGGTTGCTACGTGTGCTTGTTATTCGCTGTCTTCTCTTTCAAACGAAAGCAGGCCCGCGTCAATTTCTTCTAAAGCTTTGCCTACATATTTGTGAGAAATGGTATGTTCAATCTGCTGGTCTTTTTTGATCTGCATTTCACGCGCGCGTCTTGCAGACACAGTCACCAGCGTATATTTAGAATCTAATTTATTCATTAAAGAGTCAATTGACGGATCTAACATAAGTTATTCTACCTCCAGCATTTTCTTATATCTCGGAGCAACGCGTTCACGCTTTAAGTGCTCGGCGAGAACAATTGCGTTAATTTTATCACAAGCCGTTTGGATATTGTCGTTTTCCACGACATAATCATACGCGTCCATCATTTCGATTTCAGCTTTGGCGGCCTTCATTCTGTTTTCAATTAAATCGTCTGTTTCTGTCCCTCTTGTCACGATTCTGTTTTTCAGCTCAGAAAGACTCGGCGGCGCTAAGAAGATAAACAGGCCTTCCGGAAATGCATTCCGCACTTGGAGCGCGCCCTGCACTTCAATCTCTAAGAAGACGTCTTTTCCTTCTTGAAGCGTCTGTTCGACATAATCAACGGGCGTTCCGTAATAGTTGCCGACATATTCTGCCCATTCAAGCAGTTTGTTGTTTTCAATCATGCGTTCGAATTCATCTCTTGATTTAAAGAAATAATCGACGCCGTCGACTTCTCCCTCTCTCGGGTTTCTCGTCGTGACTGAAATTGAGTATTCAAATTTTGTGTCTTCTTGTGAAAATATTGCTTGCCGAACCGTTCCTTTTCCAACTCCGGAGGGACCTGAGAGAACGATTAATAACCCTCTTTCTTTCATGCGGCAATTACCCCTGCCCTTCATCCATAATTTCTTCTTTCACAGAAAGTCTGTGTGCAACTGTCTCAGGCTGGACGGCAGATAGGATAATGTGATCACTATCCATGACGACAACTGCACGGGTTCTTCGTCCGTATGTAGCGTCTATTAGCATTCCGCGGTCTCTTGCATCCTGGATCATTCGCTTTATTGGCGCAGACTCCGGGCTGACAATCGAAATCATCCGATTGGCGGAGATGATATTGCCAAATCCGATATTAATCAGTTTAATCGTCATCTTCTACGTTCCCCCTGTAAAATAGACGTCTCTAGTGTAACCTGAAGAGACCGTCTGTAAACAATACGCACAGTCGCTATTCTATATTTTGCACTTGTTCCTTCAATTTTTCAATAGAACTTTTCATTTCCACGACAAGCTTTGTGATTTGATGATCATTGGCTTTTGAGCCGATCGTGTTCGCTTCGCGGTTAAGTTCCTGAACGAGGAAATCAAGTTTGCGGCCGACTGCACCGCCTTCTTTTAATATATCACGGAATTGAACAAAATGGCTCTTTAATCTGGTAATTTCTTCCGTTATATCAGAACGGTCGGCGAAAATGGCGCATTCCGTAATCAGCCTGCTTTCGTCAATCGCGTCCTCCGTCCATTCCTTCATTCGGGTGTAAAGACGCTCGCGGTAATGGGTAACAACGGCCGAAGCGCGGTCTTTCACCCGTTCGGACAGCGTCTCAAGCCGCTCAATGTGCAGAAAGCAGTCTTCCGCCAAAAGCCGGCCTTCTTTTTCCCTCATGTCACAAAGTTCCTTTACCGCCAGCTCAGCAGCCTCCCTGATGACTTCTTCAAGCTTGTCATCACGCATCTGCTCTTCATGAATCTGTGCAATGTGTTCAAAAGCAAAGAAATCCATTGCGTCGGGTTCAGCGGCCAGGCTGTAGCGGTCTTTCATGACGCGGGCGGCGCTCACATATTCATCAAGGAGCTCCCAATCGATTTTCAGGCTTCTTTTTATGAGCGCGTCACTGTTTACAGTAAGAAACAGTTCTACTCTTCCGCGCTGTATATGCTGCAATATGATTTGTTTCAGCTTATCCTCTACATATAGCAAAGGCCTTGGCAGACGGGCGTTCACTTCTTTGAACCGGTAATTGACGGATTTCAACTCAACGGTTGCCGAGAGATCGCCTTTTGTGCTGCTTGCGCTGCCGAAGCCTGTCATACTCCGTATCATATGAAACACCCAATTCTTTCCCGTTATCAAAATAAAAGGGCAATAGACATGCTATTACCCCTAAGATTATATCATATGGAATTATTTTTTTCTTGTCAAAAGTGAACCCGCCAGCAAAAAAGTAGGTATGCCCGACATGCCGAGAATCAGCATCCAATCGCCCGGCGTAATCGGCACAGTTTTGAAAATAGGCTGCAGCGGCGGATAATAGATGACGATGACCATCAGGAAAACAGAAGAAACGATGGCGCCTAGCAGATAGATATTTTCAAACGGATTGCGGGAGAAAACAGACGTTTCGCTCCGGCAGTCAAATACGTGTATAAGCTGAGCCAGAACAAGAGTCGCGAATGCGACGGTCTGTGCATACGGCAGATTTTCAGGATTGCGGTGATACACGACGATAAACGCTAAAATGGTTGCGGCTCCGATTAAAAATCCTCTTGAGACGACTTTCCAGCCCAGTTTTCTCGCAAATACCCCTTCTTTCGGATGCCGCGGCTTCCGCCTCATCAGGTCATCTTCCGGCTGATCCATACCGAGCGCCATAGCCGGCAGCCCGTCAGTGACTAAGTTCACCCACAATATCTGAATCGGAACGAGCGGCAGCGGCAGAGCGAGAAGCATCGCAAACAGCATGACTAAAATCTCACCGACATTGGAGGCGAGTAAATACCGGACGAATTTTCTTATATTTTCATAGATATTTCTCCCCTCTTTTATGGCTGATTTAATCGTAGCGAAGTTATCATCGACCAGAATGAGAGAGGACGCTTCCTTTGCCACATCCGTTCCCGTCACGCCCATAGCAACGCCGATATCAGCCTGCTTTATGGCCGGGGCGTCATTTACTCCGTCTCCTGTCATGGCGACGACGTGTCCGTTTTCCTGAAACGCTTTGACAATTTTCAATTTATGTTCAGGTGATACGCGTGCGAATACGTAAATATCATCGACCGTCTCCGTAAGCTCTTTTTCAGAAAGCTTATTCAGCGTTTTTCCGTCCATCACACGCCCTTTTTTCGGAAGAAGCCGCAAATCTTTCGCGATCGCCTTTGCCGTTTCGACGTGATCACCGGTAATCATCACCGTTTTAATGCCTGCTTCACGGCATTCTTTAATGGCCTGTCTGACCTCCGGACGGGGCGGATCAATCATGCCGGACAGGCCGAGTATCGTCAGGTTCTTTTCCGCCTGCTCCATTGTCGGCTTTTCACCCGGATTTAACGGTTTATAAGCAATCGCGATCGTCCGGAGGGCTTGCGACGCCAGTTCTTTCAAGACCGCTTCTGTCTCAGCTTTCTTTTCTTCTGAAAATGGCGCACTTCTGCCGCCGTGCATCATATGTGACGAGCGGTCAATCAGCACATCAGGCGCTCCTTTGGTGATGACGAACCGCTTTTTTTCCTTATCTTCGGCGATGACGGTCATCATTTTGCGGACGGAGTCAAACGGAAACTCGGCAACAACACGGTATTGTTCACTGAGCCAGTCGTTTGAATAGCCGCCTTTTCTCGCGGCCGTCAGTAGCGCTCCTTCTGTCGGATCGCCGTCAAGCACATAATGGCCGTCTTTCAGTTCAATTTCGGACGTATTGCATAATGCGCCGAAAACCAGCATCTGTTCAAGCATCTTCTCATCTTTCGGCTTGATTTCCCGCTCATCGCGCGTAAAAACTCCCGCCGGCTCATAGCCGATACCTGACACTTTAAATGTTTTTCCCCCTGACCACATATGGGTGACGGTCATTTTGTTTTGTGTCAGCGTGCCGGTTTTATCAGAACAAATGACAGAGGCGCAGCCCAATGTTTCAACTGCCGGGAGCTTTCTGACAATTGATTTTTGTTTGATCATGCGCTGAACGCCGATTGATAATGCCACCGTAACAATGGCGGGAAGCCCTTCCGGAATCGCGGCGACGGCCAATGACACCCCGGCCAAAAACATGCTGTAAAGCTCATGTCCCTGTAAGACGCCGACTGCAACGACCAATACCGTCAAAAGCAGCGCGACGATAATTAAAATTTTGCCGAGCTCTTCTAGTCTTCGCTGCAGCGGTGTTGAAAGGTTGCCGGCGGATTCCAGCATATCGGCGATTTTCCCCATTGCCGTATTCATTCCTGTACCGACGACGACGCCGACACCGCTGCCGCGCGTTACGATCGTCCCCATAAACGCCATATTGTTGATATCGCCTAAAGAAACATCCGGCTTTCTCAGCTTATCAGCTTGTTTGACAACCGGGATCGATTCCCCGGTCAGCGCCGATTCTTCGATTTCAAGGCTCTTCGCTTCAACGATCCGCACATCCGCGCCGATCCGGTCGCCGCTTGAAAATTTCACGATATCGCCGGGAACGAGCTCCTTGGACTGAATTTTCTTCCAGCTCCCGTCCCGCAATGCTGACACATACGGCGTTGACAGCTCTTTTAATGCATTTAATGACTTCTCCGCCCGTCTCTCCTGAAAAAAACCGAGCACCCCATTGACAAATACAATCGCCATAATCGCCACGGCATCTACATATTCGCCTAAAAACCCGGAAATTAAGGTTGCCACAAGCAGCACGAGCACCATAAAATCTTTAAATTGGGCGAAAAACACGACGATCGCCGGTGTCCTCTTGCCCTCCTGAAGCTCGTTCGGTCCGTGCTTTTCAAGGCGTTTTTTCACCTCTTTTTCGGTCAATCCCTGTTTAATGGACGTATTTGTTGCTTTCAGCAAATCGGTTTGACCCATTTCATGAAACTTCATTCTTCTCGTCCACTCCCCTGCCTCGCTTTAGAGATGTCACTCTGTAAACAAGCTTATTCTGACTCGTCCCTTTTCATGCTATAATTATCGAATGCAGGAAGAAGGAAAGGGTGTTTTATATGTCTTTTGATGGCATGTTTACATACGGAATGACACATGAATTAAACAGCCGGATCGCCGGAGGCCGGATTACGAGAGTCCACCAGCCTTTTAAGCACGATGTGATATTCCATATCCGCGCTAACGGAAAAAACCATAAATTATTATTATCGGCCCATCCGAGCTATTCACGGGTGCACGTGACAAACCAGGCCTATGAAAATCCGAGCGAGCCCCCGATGTTTTGTATGCTGCTCAGAAAGCATATAGAAGGCGGCTTTATTGAGAAAATAGAACAGGCCGGATTAGACAGGATTATGATATTCCGCATAAAAAGCAGAAATGAAATCGGCGACGAAACCGTCAGAACACTGTATGTTGAAATTATGGGGCGCCACAGCAACATTATTCTCACTGACGGAGAAGGTGCCATCATTGACGGACTGAAGCATTTATCTCCGTCGATGAACAGCTACCGGACCGTTCTGCCGGGCTATGATTACAAACTCCCTCCCGCTCAGGAAAAAATTTCGCCGCTCGCTGCGGATGAAGAGGACATTTTGCGTCATCTCAGTTTTCAGGAAGGACGGCTTGACCAGCAGATCGTCAGACATTTCTCCGGAGTTTCTCCGCTGTTTGCAAAAGAAGCCGTTCACAGAGCGGGCCTTGCTAACAAAATAACGCTGCCGAAGACGCTGACAGAGATGTTCCGCAGCGTGAAGGACTGCAGGTTCACACCGAACATCACGACAGCAGGCGGAAAAGAATACTTTTATCTCCTGTCTCTCACGCATGTAAACGGAGAAGAGCGAACCTTTCACTCACTGAGTGAACTGTTAGACCGGTTTTATTTCGGCAAAGCAGAGCGCGACCGCGTCAAACAGCAGGCCCAGGATCTTGAGCGGTTTGTCGCAAATGAACGGAAAAAGAACGCCAATAAAATCAAAAAACTGGAAAAGACGCTGGACTACTCAGAGAATGCGAAAGAATTCCAGCTATACGGCGAGCTGCTGACGGCGAATTTGTATATGCTGAAAAAAGGCGACAAAGAAGCAAACGTCATCAATTACTATGATGAAGAGAGTCCGACGGTGACCATCCCTTTAAATCCGAACAAAACACCGTCCGAAAACGCGCAGATGTATTTTACAAAATATCAAAAAGCGAAGAATTCCGTTGAGGTTGTAAAAGAACAGATCCGCCTGGCCGAGGAGGAAATCGCTTATTTCGATCAGCTGATCCAGCAGCTTTCCTCCGCTTCCACAAAGGATATTCACGAAATAAGGGAGGAGCTTGTCGAAGGCAAATATCTGCGTCCGAAACAGCAAAGAGGACAGAAAAAACAGAAACAGCACGTTCCTGTTTTAGAGCAATATGAATCTTCGCAGGGATTGACGATCCTTGTCGGCAAAAACAATAAACAAAATGAGTACTTAACGACAAAAGCCGCCGCAAGGGATGATGTATGGTTCCACACGAAAGACATTCCGGGTTCCCACGTTGTGATTAAAAGCAGCGATCCGGATGAACAATCCATATTGGAAGCAGCTGCAATTGCCGCTTATTTTTCCAAGGCGAAAGATTCCGGCTCCGTACCGGTTGATTATACAAAAATCAGACATGTGAAAAAGCCAAACGGCGCAAAGCCCGGCTTCGTCACCTATGACAGCCAGCATACCGTATTTGTCACACCTGATGCCGATCTTGTCATACGGCTGAAAAAATAAACGCACCATCAAGCTGATACCGCACTCAGCTTGGTGGTGTTTTTTTTATTTCCTGATTTCTGAACATAAATGGAGACACTCTCTCAGCTGTCAGAACTGATCTTTACAGGATGTGAACGGTTTCCCGTCATGTCTGCCTTCTCTGATCGGCTTGTTCCTTTGTATGAGGGCGGCGGTGACTCCCGTGTCAGCGTTCACATAAGCAAACCGCTTCCGTTTTTTGAATCATTTCTCCTCGTCTCGAAAGCAGCAAGGCAGTCAGGAAAGCATAAAAAATACCCTGCCTGATGACAGACAAGGTATAGTTTTTATAGTCTTCTTCTTTTCTCAAACAATCGATCCACTTCTTCAGCCAAATCATCAGTAATCAAGGGCTCAATGTTTTCAGCCAGTCTTTTCGTATGTACCGGGCTTGCGCCGCTTGTTGATACTGATACTTCAATGCGTCCTTTGCGGATGATCTTCGGCATATACACACTGCCCTGTTCAGCGTTACTTACACAGTTGACCAGCTGCGTTTCAGAAGCGCTTGCAGCTATCTTCTGATTCACACCTCGGTCATTTGTCGCGGCAATAATGAAAAAAGCAGGCGTGAGATCCTTCATTTCAATTTTCCGGGCAATCCAGCGGATGCATCCTTCATCCGCAAGCTGTTTAATTTCCGGCAGGGCATCGGGGCTGATTACAGTAATATCCGCGCCTTCCGGAAGCACTGTTTTGAGCCTTCTTAAGGCAACATTGCCCCCGCCCGCGATGACAATTCTTTTTCCGCTGAGATTAATGTGAAGAGGCAGCATACTGTCCCCCCTTAAAATCAAACTGCCCGCCGGGGTTTCGAACAGCTTCCGTCACACGGTTCAAAAACGCCTGCTTAATATGCGGGTGAAAACCTAAGTATGAAGCGAGATGCACATTTCGATTGACCGTCTGAAGTTTTTGGACTTCCCGTTGAATTTCAGTCATTAAAAGCCCTGTAAACAGAAGATACGGGACGATAAAAACGGGTGCGCCGTCATCTTCTTCAAGGCCGGCAAACACTTCTTTATAGTGGGGATCACAGGCTGTTAAAAAACAAGGGATAACTTCTTTAACAGGTGTGATCGCCTCAAGTTTTCCGGCAATCTCACTGACGGCATTTTTAACTGCCGGATCTGTGCTTCCTCTGCCGATCAGCACCACTTTCGCCTGCTCAATCGGCACTCCGGTGTCCTCAATGCGATGATGCACCGCTTTGACGACTTCATCATCCACTCCGATCGGGACACCGTATGTTACTTTTATATCGGGATGCCGGGTCGCTGCACGGGCGATTTCAGCGGGAATGTCATGTTTTGCGTGGGCGGCGGTCAAGAGCAGCAGCGGCACAGCCGCGATATGAGTGGCGCCTTGTTTGACACATGCTTCAAAGCCCGCTTCAATAGACGGTTCCTGCAGTTCTAAAAAACAGATTTCCTGAATGGGAGCGTCAGCGTGCGGCATGCACCCTTTTAAAAATGCCGCCGATTCTGCCTGCGCTTTTTTCAGCCGGCTTCCGTGCCCGATGTATAAAATCGCCTGCTTCATTTACAACGCCTCGCTCAGATCCAGATTTTTCAATTCAGATTCAAACCAATCCAGCTTGCAGTGATAATTAACGACATCACCGATGACGATTAAGCTCGGGTTTTTGATTTCTTCTTTTATCACTGTGTCTGAAAGCGTGCTGACGGTGCAGACGACTGTTTTTTGCCTGTCCGTCGTTCCCCAATGAATAAAGGCCGCCGGGGTGCCGCCGTCTCTGCCGTTTTCCAGCAGCATTCTTTCAATCTGCCGGATATTTTTAATCCCCATATAAATCACCAGCGTATCAATGCCCGTCGCCAGTGCTTTCCATTTTTCTTCAAAGTCGTCTTCTTGTTTATAATGCCCTGTAACAAATGCGACATTGGAGCTCGCCTCCCTGTGCGTCACGGGAATGCCGGCGTAAGCAGCTGCCGCGATTCCCGATGTAATGCCGGGAACGATCTCAAACGGAATGGCGTTTTGCGCGAGAGCCTCCGCTTCTTCGCCCCCGCGGCCGAAAACAAACGGGTCGCCCCCCTTGAGCCTGACCACGGTTTTTCCCTTTTTCGCATACTTCACAAGGAAACGGTTGATCGTATCCTGCTTCATAATATGAAAATCCGGGAGCTTTCCGCAGTAAATCAGATCCGCTTCTTCTCTTGCATACTGTAAAATCTCTTTGTTTACCAATCTGTCATATAGTATAACGTCCGCTTTCTGTATGGCTTTCATTGCCTTGACCGTTAATAAGTCCGGATCTCCCGGACCGGCTCCAACGATAAATACTTTCCCCATAGCATGTCTCCCCGATCCGTTTTGACATCTTCACAGAACAGCCGCGAGGCCGCACCTCAGCTATTTTACCATATCCCGCCATTAGGGGGAGTATCCGGCTGATTGCGCGGCCTTTTCGGACTTATTATGCTAAGCTGTTTTTCACAAAATCAATCAGTCTGCCGGTGCATTCTTCGCGTGCATATTTTCCTGAATCAAGTACGAGCTCAGGCGCATTCGGCTCTTCATACGGTGAGTCGATTCCCGTAAAGAACGGAATTTCGCCGTTTCTGGCTTTTTTATACAAACCTTTCGGATCGCGCTTTTCACATATATCGAGGTCGCATTTCACATAGATTTCATTAAATTCGCCTTCTGCCACGAGCTCTCTCACCTGATCTCTGTCCTCACGGAACGGAGAAATAAAGGCCGTAATGACGATGGTGCCCTGCTGAACGAAAAGCTTTGCCACTTCCCCGATTCGGCGTATATTTTCCTTGCGGTCATCATCAGAAAATCCTAAGTCCTTGTTTAAGCCGTGACGGATGTTATCTCCATCTAGCACAATGACTTGATAGCCTTGTTCAAACAGCTCGCGGGCTGCGGCGTTTGCAATCGTGGATTTCCCTGAACCGCTTAAACCCGTCAGCCAGAGGATAGAGCTTTTATGCTTGTTTTTCTGTTGGTATTCTTCTTTCGTTATTGAGGCTTCATGCCATACGATATCACGATTTGTCACTCTTTTTTCCTCCTTAAGAAACGCCTGCTTCTTCTTTTGTTTTCAGCCCTTTAATCAGCACATCGACAACTTCAGGACGGCTGAATTCCGCCGGCGGCATGACGCCGCTTCGCAGCATTTCTCTGACCTTTGTTCCCGACAGAATGACGTGGTCTTCTCTGTCATGCGGACATGTTTTGGCCGTTCCCATATTGCCGCATTTTTGGCAGAAGAAGCTGTGCTCGAATTTCATCGGTGTAATCCCGAGCTCATCCGCTGTAAATTGATCAAACAGCTCTTGCGCTTCGTATGTGCCGTAGTAATCACCGACGCCGGCATGATCGCGGCCGACGATAAAATGCGTGCATCCGTAGTTTTTGCGGACAAGCGCGTGGAAAATGGCTTCTCTCGGTCCCGCGTACCGCATTGCCGCCAAAAATACACCGAGGAAAACGCGGTCTTTCGGATAATAATGATCGAGCAGCACCTGATAGCTTTCCATTCTGACATCCGCCGGAATATCATCTGATTTTGTTTCACCGACGAGCGGGTTCAAAAACAGGCCGTCAACCGTCTCAAGCGCGGTTTTCTGGATATATTCGTGAGCGCGGTGAACCGGATTTCTCGTTTGGAAACCGACGATGGTTTTCCAGCCTTTTTCTTCAAAGCTTCGTCTCGTTTCAGCAGGTTCAAATGTAAACTCAGGAAACTGCTTTGACGCTTTTTTAATTAATGTGATCGGCCCGCCGACATACGTATCGCCGCGTGAAAATAGTTTTTTCACGCCTGGATGAGCGTCATCATCGGTTTTATATACGTGAACGGCTTCTTTTTGTTTATCCGGCGTATAAATATCTTCGATGTCCACTGCGCCGTATGTTTCTCCGCCGTAAGTCAGTTTTACGGTGTCTCCGACAGCAAGCTCAGCCGCTTTTTCTGAATCGACCGGAAGCGTAATCGGCAAAGACCAGACAGCCCCGGATGCCAGACGCATATTTTCAACGACTGACACGTAATCTTTTTCTGTGAAAAATCCTTCAATCGGGCTGTAGGCTCCGATTCCGATCAGCTCTAAATCAGCAAACGAAATCAAATCCAGCTCAATTTCTTTTTGGACGGATGTAAGATCATACTGCTCATTCACCCGATTAACTAATGTTCCTCCGTGCGGTGCTAGACTCATAGTACATTTTCCTCCCAGTTAACAGATAAATAAACTCAGATTAATAGTTAAATGCCCCCGCCTTGTTCATGGACAGAGCGTTTCTCTTTTCGGATGGCTTTCATCAGACTGGCGGCTCCGCCAGCTGCCAAAAGCACGCTGGCCATCATAAAGATGGAATAGTAATCTCCTTTTAACAGCAGAGAGACAAGCAGATACGAAATCGACAGTGACAAAAACGGCGAAACGACCCATACTTTGAGCATCGTTTTCACGACTTCTTTATGAAAAACGTTCGGCCCGTTTTTGGCCATTCCGATACCGATGATTGATGATGATGTCACCTGCGCCAAAGGAACCGGCAGACCGAACACGGAACTGATAATGACAAGTCCGGCTCCGGTTCCGGAAAGCAGTATGCCTTCGCCGGCGGAAAATCTCGTAATCTTTTTCCCGTTGGTTTCAAGCACTCTGCGTCCTAAAAGCAGAGCGCCGAGAGCGACAAAGATACCTCCGTACAGCGTCCCTTTGGACACGCTGAGCACGCCGGCGGCAACTAAAGGCCCTACCGCATTTGCGACGTTGTTCATTCCGGCTGAAAAAGCTTCCCAAAACCCCGCAATAAGCAGGACAACCCCCAAAACCTTCTGTTTCCGGCTCGAAATGACTCGAATATTCAGAGAACTGGATACCTTCGATACGAGAAACGTGAAACAGAACGCAACAAACGGTACGAGCACCCAAAAAATCACGATGACCAAAAGATGCTGCAGAAACAATACTTTGTACGCGACGCCGACCCCGACAATCGCCCCAACGGTGACCTCGCTTGTCGACAGCGGAATGCCGAGCACATTCGCCGTGAATAACGATAACGCCGCCGCTCCGATAATAATGCACACAATGGTGAGCGTAATGGTCTGTTCGGGAATGATTCCGCCGCTGATCGTCTTAACGACTTCTCCGCCGCCGATAACCGCCCCTGACAGGACGCCGGCCGCGCAGATAATCAGCGCATACGTTTTCTTTTTAACGGCGCCGGAACCGTAAGCGACCCCCATTGAAGCCGCGGCTCCGCTGGCTCCGATATTCATGGCGAAAAACAGGCAGAATAAAATAGCGGCTAATTCCATTGTGCAGCTCCTTTATTCATGCAGTCCGCATTCTGTTTTTGCCATTCCGTTCCATCTGCCGCTCCGCAGGTCTTCTGCGGTAAACGCAGGTGAAGTGCACGGTTCACAGCCGATGCTCGGATAGCCCTGATCATGAAGAATGTTATAATCCAGCTCATGCTTGGATGTATATCTCCAGATGTCTTTCCACGTCCAGTGGATCAGCGGGCATACTTTAATGGATTGAAACTTATCGTCTTTATTCAGGAAATTCGTATTCGCCCGGCTCGGCCCTTGATCGCGTCGGAGGCCGGACAGCCATGCCGGACGCCCGGCGAGCGCTTCTCTTAACGGCAGAATTTTTCTGATGAAGCAGCACTGGTTCGGTTCTCTTTCCCACAGTTTATCTCCGTGAGCCTCGGCCTGTTCCTCAAGAGTAAGGCTGGGCTTTTTCAGGATGATGTTCAGTCCCGGGTAACGTTCTTTCACTTTTTCGATCGTTTCATATGTTTCTTTAAAGTGAAGTCCTGTATCGAGAAACACGATTTCCGCGTCTTTTTTCACTTTAGAAATTAAATCGATCAGGACGATTCCCTCAATCCCGAAGCTGCACGCGTAAACAAGCTGGTCTCCGTAGTGGCCGTATGCCCATTTTAAAACGGACAGCGCGCCTTTATAGGAATCGTCTTCCGGAAATGTAATCGCCGGTTCCTCCCATGTGTCATACGTTAGCATTTTTTCTTTCCTCCTCCCGGAGACAATCAAACAGCTGTTGTTTTCTGCCGGTTGTCTTATCCCTCAATCTTTTTTCATATAAAAAACTTTCAATCCAGCGGAATGAAAGACAGTGACCCGTTATAGCCCTTATCTTCAAAATGCTGTGCATTTTTCTGGATGCGGCACCTTGCATGACACGCAGGTTGCCGGGCGTCATCGGTCCAGTCCCTCAGCCGCTCTTGATAAGCTTTTTAGATTTGTACTAAATTTTAGCACAATTCTAACAGAAGTCAACCCGAGTTTTTTGATAGGAATAATAAAACAGGCCCTGAGGCCTGTTTTATTGTCATTATTTTTTAAACCAATCTTTTGACTCGGGATTTTGTTTCCATGATTTCAGTTTCTCAATGTCATCTGAATGTATCGTTCCGTTTTCAAGCGCTACTTCAATCAGCGTGTCATAATCTGTTAACGAGTAGTACGGCAGACCCGCTTTTTTAAAGGCTTCTCTTGCTTTCGGCAGTCCGTATGTAAAAATTGAAAGGACGCCGAGAACTTCCGCGCCCTCTCTTTGAAGGGCCGCCGCAGCTTCAAGCACGCTGCCCCCGGTAGAAATCAAGTCTTCAATCACGACTGTTTTTTGTCCTTTTTTAACGGCGCCTTCTATTTGATTTCCTTTGCCGTGCGCTTTCGGTTTGCTTCTGACGTAGCACATCGGAGCGCCTGTACGGTCTGCGAGAAGCGCAGCATGCGGAATGCCTGCCGTGGCAGTGCCCGCGATCATCTCCGCCTCGGGGAAATGCTCTTTCAGCAGTCTGCCGAGCCCGTCCGCCACATCATTTCTCACTTTTGGATACGACAATGTCAGACGGTTGTCACAATAAATCGGCGATAAAATGCCGCTCGCCCACGTAAACGGCTCATTCGGGCGTAAAAAGACAGCTTCAATGTGTAATAGATGTTTTGCGATAGCCTGTTTCATCGGCGAACGCCCTCCCATTCCAGTTTAATGGCTTCATATGCTTTAACGGGGTTTTCCGCTTTTGTAATTGAACGGCCTACGACAATGGCAGACGAACCGTTTTCTTTCGCAAATGACGGAGTCGCCGTCCGGACTTGATCATCAGCTGCGTCATTGGCCGTGCGGATGCCCGGCGTGACTGTCAGAAATGACGGCCGGACCGCTTCATAAATGGCTTTTGTTTCATGAACTGAACATACCACTCCGTCCAGCCCGCACTCTTCAGCCATTTTGCCGTAATGTACAACCGTTTCTAACAGCGGCTTTTGCAGCAGAAGCTCTTCCTTCGCCATCTGCTCTGAAGTGCTCGTCAGCTGGGTGACTGCGATTAATGACGGGCGTTTTTTGCCTGCCGGCGTGCCTTCTTCAAGCCCCTCAAGAGCTGCGCGCATCATGCGTCCGCCCCCTGCGGCATGCACATTGACGAGATCAACACCGAGGCCCGCAAGCCGCTTCATCGCTTTATTGACTGTAGTCGGAATATCATGAAGCTTCAAATCTAAAAATATATCACAGTTCCGTTCTTTTAATTGGTGAATGATGGCGGGTCCTTCCTGATAAAAAAGTTCCATCCCCGTTTTGACAAACAGCCTTTCCTTTTTAAACAAATCTAGAAACGCTAAAGTTTCTTCTCCTGATGCAAAATCAAGCGCGATGATGGGCAGGTTGTTCTGCATGTTTCCAACTCCTTCCGATGCATTCACTTACAGATTGATAACCGTATTGGCGCAGCACACGAGGGAGCTGTTCAATGATTTCCGGGCAGACGAACGGATTGACGAAGTTGGCCGTCCCGACGGCAACCGCACTTGCTCCGGCGAGAAGAAATTCTAATGCATCTTCTGCGGTCTGGACGCCGCCCATCCCGATAATCGGAATGTCAACGGCCTGGCTGACTTCGTATACCATCCGGATGGCGACCGGTTTGATCGCCGGGCCTGACAGTCCGCCCGTTTTATTTGCTAAAATCGGCCGTCCCGTCTTAAGATCGAGCCTCATCCCGACGAGTGTATTAATCATCGTCAGCCCGTCAGCACCGGCCGCTTCAATCGCTTTCGCAATTTCGGTTATGTTTGCGACATTAGGAGAAAGCTTCACATACACAGGCACTGAGGAAACTTCTTTCACCGCTTTTGTCAGATCGGCCGCCATGGCGGGATCAGTTCCAAAAGCAATCCCGCCCGTTTTGACATTCGGACACGAGATGTTCAGCTCAAGCGCATGCACATTCGGCGCTTGGCTGATGCGTTCGGCTACTTCTTTATAGTCTTCCACCTGAGAACCCGCGACGTTTGCGATAATCGGCGTGTCAAACTGTTCGAGCCAAGGCAGCTCATGATTGAGCACATGCTCCAGACCGGGATTTTGCAGTCCGATGGCATTCAGCATTCCCGCGCTTGTCTCCGCCACTCTCGGTGTCGGATTTCCGAAGCGGGCTTCGTTCGTGGTGGCTTTAATCATGATGCCTCCGAGGCATGATAAATCGTAAAATCCGGCATATTCCTTCCCGAAACCGAAACATCCGGAAGCGGGGATGATCGGGTTTTTCAATTGGAGACCCGGCAGATTCACCTCTAACATTACAGCGCCACCTCCTCAGCTTTAAATACCGGCCCGTCAAGGCAGACTTTTACATACGACGTATCGCTTTCGCCCGTACGGCACACGCAGGCGAAGCAGGCCCCTATTCCGCAGCCCATCCGCTCTTCCATCGAAAGGTAAACTTCTTTATGGCCGTACTGCTGCTTCAGCGCTTTCAGCATCGGTGTCGGCCCGCAGCTGAGCAGGACATCGAATTCGAGCTGCTTTTCGCGGATGACATCGGTGACAAATCCTTTTTCTCCATATGTTCCGTCAGCCGTCGCCACGTAGGTATCTCCGTACGCGAGACATTCCTGTTCGTAAAAAACATCCTTTGCTGATTGAAACCCAAGCACATGAATAACGTTTACGCCTTTTTCCGTCAGGCGCTTTGACAGTTCCTGCAAAGGCGGAACCCCGACTCCGCCTCCGACTAACAGCGCGGTTTTTCCGGGTTCTATCCGCCGGACGGGGAATCCGTTGCCGAGAGGGCCGAGAACGTCTATCCTGCCGCCCTCTTTTTTCTCAGACAAAAGACGCGTTCCCTCACCGTCAGCTCTGTAGATAACGGATACTTCATCTGCGGCGAAATTGACGTCCGCAATGCTGAGCGGCCTTCTTAATAGCGGCGTGACCGCGTCACTTACCTTCAGATGAAGAAATTGTCCCGGCTCGGTAAAGTGCCGGACAAGCTCTCCTTTCAGCACCATCTTATAAATCCGGTCGGCAATTTCTGAGTTGGATTGAACAGTCAAGTGCGCTTTCTTCATACCGTAACGGCCGCCTTTGGATTGGTTTTGGATGCAGGCATATGATCCGCCCGGAATGTCATGCTTTCCAACACCCGCAAAATGGCTTCGGCCGTATCTAAAGATGTCAGGCAGGCGACTCCGTTCTCAACGGATTCACGGCGGATTCTGAAGCCGTCTCTGGCCGGCTGTTTTCCTTTTGTCAGCGTATTGATGACAAATTGCGCTTCTCCGTTTCTGATGACGTCGATGAGATTCTTCCCTTCTTCGCCGATTTTCCCGACAACCTGAGCCGGAATCTGAGCGTCTTTCAAATAAGCGGCTGTTCCTTCCGTCGCCATGATGTTATAGCCGATAGCATGGAACCGCTTCGCGATCAGAAGTCCTTCTTCTTTATCTTTATCAGCAACGGTCAACAGCACCGATCCGTAATTCGGAATTTGAATGCCAGAGGCAATCAGTGCTTTATAGAGCGCTTTTTCAAGAGTTGAATCTTTGCCCATGACCTCTCCCGTCGACTTCATTTCAGGCCCTAATGTAATATCCACTCTTCTCAGCTTCGCGAATGAGAAGACAGGCGCTTTCACGTACACCCCCTGCTGTTCCGGCTGCAGTCCCTCTTGATAGCCGAAATCAGCAAGCTTTTGGCCGAGAATGACCTTTGTCGCCAGATTCGCCATCGGAATCTTTGTGATTTTGCTTAAGAACGGCACGGTTCTGCTTGACCGCGGATTTACTTCAAGCACATACACTTCACCTTGCGACAGGACGAATTGGATGTTCAGCAAGCCGACAATGTTGAGGCCTTTTGCCAAGGCTACAGTGTATTGTTCGATTTTTTTCTTAATGTCTCCGCTTAAAGACTGAGGCGGATAGACGGCGATTGAATCCCCTGAATGGACTCCGGCCCGCTCGATATGCTCCATAATTCCCGGGATGACGACTGTTTCGCCGTCAGATACGGCGTCGACTTCAATTTCTTTCCCCGTCAGATAACGGTCGATTAACACCGGATGCTGCGGGTTGATTTTGACCGCATTTTTCATATAGTGAAGCAGCTCTTCTTCGTGATAGACGATCTCCATCGCCCGGCCGCCGAGCACATATGAAGGGCGGACAAGAACCGGATAGCCGATGGATTCGGCAATTTTGACCGCTTCATTCACCGACACAGCGGTTTTTCCGAGCGGCTGCGGCACGTTCAGCGCCTCAAGCGCCTGCTCGAACTTATCCCGGTCTTCCGCACGGTCTAGATCCTCAAGTGATGTGCCGAGAATCTTGACGCCGCGGGCGCTCAATTCTTCCGCAAGATTGATCGCCGTCTGGCCGCCGAATTGAACGACGACGCCTTCCGGCTGTTCCAAATCAATGATATGCATGACATCTTCAACCGTCAGCGGTTCAAAATACAGCTTGTCTGAAATGCTGAAATCAGTTGACACTGTCTCAGGGTTGTTGTTGATAATAATTGCTTCATAGCCTGCCTGCTTGATCGCCCAGACAGAGTGAACGGTCGCATAGTCAAATTCGACGCCCTGTCCGATGCGGATCGGGCCGGAGCCGAGGACGACGACACTTTTTCTTGATGTCACTTCAGATTCATTTTCTTCCTCATATGTGCTGTAGAAGTACGGGGTTTCTGATTCGAATTCCGCCGCGCACGTATCCACCATTTTATATACAGGCTTGATGGATGCTTCTTTTCTCATTTGGTACAGCTCTTGTTCCGGCATATTCCATTCCCGGCTGATGTATTTGTCGGAGAAACCGAGTTCCTTCGCTGTCTGCAGGGCGGTGAGGCTGCCTTTTTCCGCTTTCAGCTCGGTTTCAAAAGCGACCAGCTTACAGAGCTTGTGCAAAAAGAAGACGTCAATTGCGGAAAACTCATGAAGCTGCTCGACTGTGTAGCCTCTTCTGAACGCTTCGGCAAGGTAAAACAGCCGTTCATCTCCGGCCTTTCTGATCCGTTTTTCCAAAAGTCCGTCAGAAATCTCTTCCGCATCCTTCAGTTCCAGGTGATAGACATCGGCTTCCAATGAGCGGACCGCCTTTAACAGCGATTCTTCAAGGGTGCGTCCGATAGCCATGACCTCTCCGGTGGCTTTCATCTGCGTTCCGAGTCTGCGGTTTGCCGACTCAAATTTATCAAACGGCCAGCGCGGGATTTTTGACACGACATAGTCAAGCGCGGGCTCAAAAGCCGCATATGTTTTTCCCGTTACGGGATTCATCATTTCATCAAGAGAAAGCCCGACGGCGATTTTCGCCGCAAGCTTTGCGATCGGGTAACCCGTCGCTTTTGAGGCGAGTGCTGATGAGCGGCTCACCCGCGGATTCACTTCGATAATGTAATATTGGAAGCTGTCGGGATCGAGCGCGAGCTGAACATTACAGCCGCCTTCTATGCCGAGCGCGCGGATCAGCTTTAATGAAACATTGCGCAAAAGCTGGTATTCCCGGTCGCTCAGCGTCTGGCTCGGAGCAACGACGATGCTGTCGCCCGTATGGATGCCGACCGGGTCGATATTTTCCATATTGCAGACGACGATCGCGTGATCTCTGCTGTCTCTCATGACTTCATATTCGATCTCTTTGTAGCCGGCGATGCTTTTTTCCAATAGGCATTGATGGACGGGGCTTAGTTTTAATCCGTTTTCGACAATCTCTTTCAGCTCCGCTTCATTCGAGCAGATGCCTCCTCCCGTTCCGCCTAATGTGTAAGCGGGGCGCACGATAACCGGAAATCCGATCCGGCTGACAAATTCCTCAGCTTCCTGCAAAGTGCGGATAATCTCACTTTCCGGCACCGGTTCATTCAGATCATTCATCAGTGTACGGAATAAGTCGCGATCTTCCGCCTGCTGGATGGCGGACAGTTTTGTGCCGAGCACTTCCACTCCGCATTCCTCAAGAACCCCGAGTTCAGACAGCTCGACGGCAAGATTCAGTCCGGTCTGCCCTCCAAGGGTCGGCAGGATGGCATCCGGCCGCTCTTTTCTGATGATACGCGTGAGAAATTCCGTCGTCAGCGGTTCGATGTATACCCGGTCGGCCATTTCCGTATCCGTCATAATCGTTGCCGGATTTGAGTTTACGAGAATGACTTCATAGCCTTCTTCCTTTAAAGCGAGACACGCCTGTGTGCCCGCATAATCAAATTCCGCCGCCTGTCCGATAATAATCGGGCCTGATCCGATCACTAAAATCTTTTTAATATCTACGCGTTTTGGCATACCGCTTCCCCTTCTTTCTCAGTTGTTTCGATCAAATCAATGAATCTGTCAAATAAATGATTGGCATCTTCCGGCCCCGGTGAAGCCTCGGGGTGGTACTGAACTGTAAATGCCGGCAATGTTTTATGCTTGAGGCCTTCGATCGTTTGGTCATTGATCGCAATATGCGTCACTTCTAGCTCCGTCTCATCTATAGAAGAAACTGTATATCCGTGGTTTTGAGCGGTTAAAGCGACTTTCCCTGTCGCAAGCTCTTTAACCGGATGGTTGGAGCCCCTGTGTCCGAATTTCATTTTTTCCGTATCCGCTCCTGATGCCAGCGCAAATAATTGATGGCCGAGACAGATTCCGAATAACGGCACCTTCCCGAGAATGCCTTTTATCATCTCAATCGCTTCCGGCACATCTTTCGGATCTCCGGGTCCGTTAGATAGCATGATGCCGTCCGGCTTCAGCTGGAGCACTTCTTCCGCCGTTACATTGTACGGCACAACGATGACATCACATTTTCGTTTGTTTAATTCTCTTAAAATGCCGTGCTTCATGCCGAAATCAACGAGTACGATGCGTTTGCCGCGGCCCGGACTCGGATAAGCCGTTTTCGCCGATACTTGAGCGACTTGATTTCTCGGCAGTTCCGTTTCTTTCAGACGTGTCAGAACCGCTTCGACATCCTCCTCGCAAGATGCAAATGTTCCTTTTAATGCACCGGCCGTGCGGATCATTCTTGTGAGCTTTCGCGTGTCGATCCCTTGTAAGCCGGGGATATTTTTCATTTTTAAGTACTCGTCAAGCGTGTAAGCAGATCTCCAGTTGGAAGGCAGCTCGCACAGTTCTTTTACGATCAGCCCTTTTACAAAGGGAGTGATGGATTCAAAGTCATCTCTGTTAATCCCGTAGTTGCCGATCAGAGGATACGTCAGCGTCACGATCTGCCCGCAGTAGGAAGGGTCTGATAAAATTTCCTGATAACCGGTCATTCCCGTGTTGAATACGACTTCACCCGCGGTATGCTCCAGGCTCCCGAATGCTTCACCCTCAAATACCGCTCCATTTTCCAGCACTAGTCTTCTTTTCATTTGACGAGTCTCCCTTCTTCATATGCAAGCTTACCGGCAGCCATCGTTGCAACAGGCCAGCCGAAGCACTTCATCTTGTTGAATGGCGTATTTTTTCCTTTAGATAAAAATGTATCTTTGTCAATGGCCGCTTCTTTTTCCAGATCAATCAGGGTGATGTCAGCCGGCGCGCCCGGTGCAAGCGTTCCGTACGGAAGACCGAACGCCTCGCAAGGTTTTGTTGTCATGAAATCAACCAGCTGCTTCAGCGTCCACGCCCCGTTTTTCACAAAATGTGTGTACAGAAGCGGAAAGGCTGTTTCTAAACCGACGATACCGAAAGGCGCAAGCTTCATGTCCGTGTTTTTCTCTTCTTCTGTATGCGGCGCATGGTCTGTGGCGATGAAATCAATCGTGCCGTCTAAAAGCCCTTCGATCAGCGCCGCTCTGTCCTCTTTGCTGCGAAGCGGCGGATTCATTTTAAAATTGGTATCAAGTCCCGGGATATCTTCGTCACAAAGCAGCAGGTGGTGCGGCGACACTTCGGCTGTCACGCGGATTCCCGCTTTTTTTGCGTCTCTTACGGCTCTGACGGATTCTTTCGTGCTGATATGACACACATGGTAATGGCAGCCCGCCGCTTCCGCCAGAAGCACGTCACGGGCGATATGTACCGCTTCACAAATGGAAGGTATACCGTTCAGGCCGTTCGCTTTTGAAAAAGAACCTTCATGCACGCTTCCGCCGTAAATAAGTGAGTTATCCTCACAATGAGCGACAATCGCTTTATTTATTGAAGCCGCCTTTTTCATGGCTTCATACATCATTCCGGCCGTCTGAACGCCGACGCCGTCATCGGTAAAGGCGAATGCGCCCGCTTCATGAAGCGCCTTAAAATCTGTCATTTCTTGGCCGGTTTGTCTGATCGTAATGGATGCGTAAGGAAGAACCCTGACAGATGAGGTTTCTTTGATCCGGTTTTGCAGCCATTCCATCTGCTCTTTCGTATCCGGCACAGGCCTTGTATTCGGCATGGCGGCGACTGTGGTAAAACCGCCGCGCGCCGCAGCTTTAGAGCCAGTTTCAATGGTTTCTTTTTTCTCGCCGCCCGGTTCTCTGAAGTGCACATGAAGGTCCACGAGTCCCGGTGAGACGAACAGTCCGTCAGCGTCAATCACCGTTTCTCCGTCTTGTGCGGTCAGAATGCCGGTTTCCGCAATGATTTCTCCTGTTACCCGGATATCCTGTTTCACTTTTTCTCCCTGTTCATTTAGCATCCAGCCGTTTTTAATGAGATAAGACATAAGCCGCTTCTCCCCTTTTCGCATTGGTTTGCAGTGCTCTTTTTAAGACTGCCATTCTGATATACACACCGTTTTCCATTTGTTTAAAAATTCTTGATTTTTCGCATTCTACTAATGTTGTGTCAATTTCGACTCCTCTGTTCACCGGTGCGGGATGCATGATAATGGCATGCCGCTTCATGCTTTCCGCCCGCTTTGCGGTCAGCCCGTATGCTTCCAGGTAGCCTTTTTGGTCGGCTTCTGTCTGATGCCTTTCATTTTGAATGCGGAGCAGCATGACGACATCTGAAGCTTGTATGGCTTCATCCGTCTGTACACAGGTGCCGAAGGCGTTTTTCTCATCCTGCCATTGCGGCGGCCCTGAAAACAGCACGCGTGCGCCGAGCCTTGTCAGCACCTCGGCATTTGACCTTGCCACCCTGCTGTGTTTGATATCGCCATGAATGGAAACTGTCAGACCCTGAAAGGTCTCAAATTCCTCTTGAATCGTCATTAAATCGAGCAATGACTGAGTCGGATGCTGGCCGCAGCCGTCGCCTGCGTTTAAGATCGGAATATTGACTCTGTCTGTCAGATCTTTGTAATATTCATCCGTGCTGTGCCTGATGACGCAGGCGTCCGCTCCGATTGATTCCAGTGTTCTGACCGTGTCGTATAGGGACTCGCCTTTTTGAACGCTTGTGCTCGTGCCGTCTAAGCTGAGCACGTTCATTCCGAGTTTCTTTTCCGCCACTTCAAAGCTGAACCGCGTTCTCGTGCTCGGTTCAAAAAACAGATTCGCAACGAATTTTCCCGCGAGATCAGGGCGGACTGTACCCTCTTTTATCGCTTTTGCCTCACACAGCAGTTCTGTAATTTCAGCCGCGCTCAGTTCAGACATCGCCGTTAAATGATTCATGTTTTTTCTCCTCCGTTTCCGCTTGAAGGCCGTAAAAAACACCCCGGTCTATAGACTCGGGGTGCGGTTAAAGAGAGAAGCGGCGTACAGCTTCTTCCCGTTATAACCCTTCCAAGCCTCTCTGGACTTTCTTTAAAAGGTTTACATATGATTTTGTTTTTCCGTTACGTCCGTGTCTTCGTCATTTGCGTGCGGCAGGACAAGGTTCAGGATGACTCCGACGATTGCCGCAAGCGCCATGCCGGATATTTGAAACCCGCCTTTTGATACTTGAATGAACGCACCGCCGACGCCGATCACGAGGATGACGGATGTGATAATTAAATTTCGCTTGTTTTCATAATCAATGTTGTTGTCAATCAGCATTCTCAAGCCGCTGGAGGCGATGATTCCGAAGAGCAGGAAGGAAACGCCTCCCATAACCGCTGACGGAACAGAGCTGATCA
The DNA here is from genome assembly GCF_001553895.1 of Bacillus sp. SDLI1. Taxonomy (NCBI): domain Bacteria; kingdom Bacillati; phylum Bacillota; class Bacilli; order Caryophanales; family Bacillaceae; genus Bacillus; species Bacillus sp. SDLI1. The sequence continues at coordinate 658,639 of NZ_CP013950.1, forward strand.
GCGCTGAAACTTTGCCGATAAATCCGAAGCACAGCGCAATCACGCCGGCGCCGCCGATGACAAAGACGCTGAACACTCTCGTAATTGCAAGTACTCCGATGTTCTCGCCGTATGTCGTCGTCGGCGGGCCGCCGATTAACGAAGCGATGATCGTCGCAACACTGTCCCCCATTATGGAGCGGTGCAGTCCCGGCTTTTTAATGAAATCCTGTCCGACAACTTTACTCAGCACCATTTGATGGCCGATATGTTCTGACATCGTCACGAAAGCGACCGGCACCATCGCAGCCGCAATGCCCAACGTCACTGACGGCGTATAGTCTTTGAAAGGGATGATAAATTCAGGAACGGCGAACCATTTTGCATCAATGACCGGCTGGAAATTGACGATGCCCTGCGTCAGCGCAAACAGATATCCGCCTATAATGCCGATCAATACCGGAATCAGGCTTAAAAATCCCCGTAAAAAGATGGCGCAGATAATGGTGATGGCCAAAGTGACGCCGGCTACACTGAAATGTTTCAGGCTGTAGACGAGTTCCTTCGCATTCGGATCAGCATACATTGCCATATTGACAGCTGTACTCGCCAATCCGAGGCCGATGACGATGATGACCGGTCCGACGACCACCGGCGGCAGCAGCTTCATCAGCCACCCCGTTCCAAGCTGCCTGATGAGCAGTGCGATCAGGCCGTACACAATTCCCGCCAGGAAAGCGCCGACCATGGCAGCCCCCGGCCCTCCCGCCGCTTTCACCAAGATAATCGGTGATATAAAGGCGAATGATGAGCCGAGATAAGCGGGAATCCGGCCTTTTGTCACCAATAGATAGGCGAGTGTCCCGATTCCGCTCGTGACAAGCGCCACTGCCGGGCTCATTCCGACCAGTTTCGGCACGAGTATGGTTGAGCCGAACATGGCGAATAAATGCTGCAGGCTGAATGTCAGCCAGGACAATGGATTGGGGACGTCCCTGACTCCCAGGTTTACTTTTTTCTTACTCATGGCGTTTTCCTCCCGGTTGACTTTCAAATGGTATAAAAAAACCTCTTTGCTTATACGCAAAGAGGCATACAAAACCCGGCCGCGTCGATCCGCCCGGCTTTGTGTTTTAAAATCCTCTTTGCAGACTCTCTGGAATGCATTTAAAAAGGGTGATTATTCATTTTCGTATATGGCGACCATATCAGTCTGATCAACTTCACTCAGCTGAACCATCACTTTTTCAGCTTTTGAAGTCGGGATGTTTTTCCCGATATAGTCCGCTCTGATCGGCAGCTCCCGGTGCCCTCTGTCGACAAGCACGGCAAGCTGTATCGATGACGGCCGTCCGACATCAACGAGTGCATCCATCGCCGCTCTCACCGTCCGGCCGGTATAAAGCACATCATCGACCACAATGACCTTTTGGTCTGTGATATCAGCCGGAATGTCCGCGCCTTTTACAAGCGGTTCTTCATTGCTCGTTTTTTTGGTGAGATCGTCACGGTAAAGGGTAATATCAATTTCTCCGACGGTGACCGGATTTCCTTCAATCTGTTCGATCCGTTCAGCCAGCCGCTTTGCTAAATAAATGCCTCTTGTTTTAATCCCTACAAGAATGCAGTCATTCATTCCTTTATTCCGTTCGATCATTTCATGGGCTATCCTTGTCAGCGCCCTTCTGATGGCCTGTTCGTCGAGAATAACAGCTTTTTGATTCACTCGTGACACCTCTCCATTCGTATATAAGAAGAAAAAACCCCTCCTGCCAGAGCATAGAGGGGTTCCTTTCCAGGACGAAGACACACACGTATCTCTTCTGTCCTTTCCGTTATCCTTCTCAGCCTCTCTGGACTGTGTTAAAGAATCTATTCAGCTTGTTTTTATTATTTCAGAAAAGAAAGTCGCTGTCAATGGCTATTTCTCAAATGTTCAATGAGTTTTTGCATATCTTCAGGAAGGGGCGCTTCAAACTCCATGTATTCGCCCGTCCGCGGATGATCAAAACCTAATATTCCGGCATGAAGCGCCTGGCCGTTGAAATCAATGGTTTTTCTCGGTCCGTACTTCGGATCGCCTGCCAAAGGAAACCCGATATATTTCATATGAACGCGGATTTGATGCGTTCTTCCGGTTTCAAGACGGCACTCTACGAGCGTGAAGTCTTGAAAACGCTCAAGCACGTGGAAATGCGTGACGGCGTTTTTGCTGCCTTCTCTTGTTACGGTCATGCTTTGACGGTCTTTCTTATCTCTTCCGATCGGAGCGTCAATCGTTCCGTCATCATGTGAAATCAACCCGTGGACAACCGCTGTGTACTTTCTCGTCACGGTTTTATTGACGAGCTGATTAACGAGTGATTCATGCGCCATATCGTTTTTAGCGACCATTAACAGGCCGGAGGTATCTTTATCAATACGATGGACGATTCCCGGGCGCATGACGCCGTTAATGCCTGAAAGATCATTGCAGTGAGCCATCAGTCCGTTTACGAGCGTCCCTGTCACATGGCCGGGCGCCGGATGTACGACCATGCCCCGCGGTTTGTTCACAACCAAGACGTCCTGATCCTCATAGTAAATATCCAGATCCATCGGCTCTGCAAGCACGTCCAGTTCTTCCGGTTCAGGAATGGTGACGGTTACCTGATCGCCGGGCTGCATTTTGTAGTTGGCTTTGACGGATTTGCCGTTAACGGTTACCAGTCCCTCTTTCACCCATTGCTGCACCTGAGTGCGTGACCAGTTTTCTCCTGCTGCGGCCAAAAATTTATCAATCCGTTCGCTTTTTTGTTCAGGCTGAACGGTTATCTCAAATTGATTCATGTTATTGCTCCTTCTTTTTCCCGCTGTCAAACAGCATATGAATAAATAAAAGTATGACGCCGACGCACAGTGAGGAGTCCGCGATATTAAAAATCGGATAGTGATAATTCACGATGATGATATGAATAAAATCGACTACTTCCTGGCGTGCCGCCCGGTCGATAAAATTTCCGGCTGCACCTCCCAGCATTAAGCCGAGAGAAATTCCGAGTAACATCTGCCCTTTTGCATAACGCTGTATGTAATAAACGATTCCGATAATCACGGCGATGGTAATGACGTAGAAAAACCACATTTGGCCGGCTAAAATTCCCCATGCCGCTCCCGTGTTGCGATGAGAGGTGATATAAAGCACCTGATCGATGACAGGTATGCTTTGTCCCAATTCCATATGGCTGACGACAAGCCATTTGGTTAATTGGTCGGCAATAATAATAAAAAGAGCGATAAGATAATAAAGCACACACGTTCCTCCAGTATACAGTTACTTTTATCCTTTATGAATTTTATCAGTAAAAGATGCCGGAGTAAAGGCAGATCATAAGGGCATGAAGACAGACGCTGTCACTCATACAGCGCCTGATCATATGCATAATCTCCGGGTACCCAGTATGGAAGGGTTTTCTTTTCAAATTGAGCGGGATAATAAAAATCATCAGCGGTTCTGGCCGTCGGCAATACCGCAAGCTTGTCAATCGGAATGGGGGCGCCTGTTTTTTCACAATAACCGTACGTATTGTTTTCAAACTTAGACAGGGCAAGAAGAACATCCTGCAGTTCTTCTTTTACATGATAGATCAGAGTTGCTTCCTGGTCGTTCATTGAAGGTTCAACAGATGCTGACATTTGAAAGCAAGAATATTCGAATAATCTTGATTGAAGTTCTTCTTTCATCATGAGAAGCTCCGTGTGGATTGCGGTCAGTTGATCATTCATTCATCACAACTCCTGCTCTTGATGTTATAGCTTTATTGTTGCCTCCAGAGCGCCATTTGAAGCCCATAAGATTTTTCCTATCGTTCTAATCGATGACATTAGTGGCATGTAAAAAAACGCCCGGCTGTCAGCCGGGCGCTTTCTCATTCATTAATTTTGATAATATTTTTCAACGATTTCCGCATTGCGCAGTGATAATGTCGGATACTTCGGATTGGCGCCGACATCTTTAGAAATCACGCGGGACCGCTCACACATCTGACCTTCCGCTTTTTCTACGGTCATTTTTCCTGTTGTGAAGCTTTGCGCGTTTTCCGGCGCTTCGCTTTCGTCTTTTACTGTCAGTTCTGAGACGATAAACAGCTGTGCGATATTTTCTTTAATGGATGATAAGAGGTCGCGGTTTTCTTTGTTCGGATACAAAGTCAGACTCGCTTCCAATGATCTTCCGATAATTTTTTCGTTACGGGCAATTTCCAAAGCTTTCAGCACGTCATTGCGAAGCTCCATGAAACGGTCGAATTTTTCTTCTGTCGCCTGACTGTTCGGAACAGAGATGGTTTCCGGCATATCTGTCAGCTGCACGCTCGCCTCTTCAACAAATGATAAGTGAGACCACATTTCATCCGCCGTATGAGGGAGAATCGGCGCAGTCAGCTTTACTAACGCCAGCAGCGTTTCATAAAAGACTGTCTGCATGCTGCGGCGGTCCGGATGATCCGCATGCTCGATGTACACGACATCTTTTGCGAAATCAAGATAGAAAGAGCTGAGCTCGATCGTACAGAAATTATGAATGCTGTGATAAACAACCGCAAATTCATATTCATCGTACGCTTTTTTCACTTTATCGATCAGCTTATTCAGCTTGATCAGCATATATTGATCCACTTCACGAAGATCTTTTACATCAACGGCATTGACGCTTGGATCGAAATCGAACAGGTTGCCGTGAAGGAAGCGGAACGTGTTGCGGACTTTCCGGTATACTTCCGCGACCTGCTTCAGAATATCTTCAGAAACCGGGTGATCGGCCTGATAGTTTACGGAAGAAACCCATAAACGCAGAATTTCAGCTCCAAGCTGTTTTGCGATTTTTGTCGGCTCAATCGTATTGCCGAGTGATTTACTCATTTTACGGCCGTTTGCATCAAGTGTAAATCCGTGGCTTAATACGCCTTTATACGGCGCTTTGCCGGTGACTGCAACGGCAGTTGAAAGAGATGAGTTAAACCAGCCGCGGTATTGGTCAGAGCCTTCAAGGTATAAATCAGCCGGGCGGACGAGATCATCACGTTCCTCAAGAACGGCCTGATGAGAAGAACCTGAATCAAACCATACATCCATAATGTCTTGCTCTTTCGTAAAGATTCCGTTCGGGCTTCCCGGATGTGTAAATCCTTCAGGCAGAAGGTCTTTTGCCTCTCTTTCAAACCAGACGTTTGAGCCGTGCTGTTTGAACAGCTCAGAAACGTGTTCAATCGTTTCGTCAGTGATGATCGGCTCACCGTTTTCAGCATAAAATACCGGGATCGGAACGCCCCAGACGCGCTGTCTTGAAATACACCAGTCGCCGCGGTCGCGCACCATGTTGTAAAGGCGCTGTTCGCCCCACTCCGGCACCCACTTCGTTTGTTTGATGGCATCAAGCAGATCCGGTCTGAAATCTTTAATTGACGCAAACCATTGCGCTGTCGCTCTGAAGATAGTCGGTTTTTTTGTTCTCCAGTCATGCGGATAAGAGTGTGTAATAAACTCGAGCTTTAAGAGCGCGCCGTTTTCTTCAAGCTTCTCTGTGATCGGTTTATTGGCTTTATCGTAAAACATTCCTTCAAAGCCCGGCGCTTCGTCGGTCATGTTGCCTTTTTCATCGACAGGGCAAAGTACTTCTAAGCCGTACTTTTGGCCGACGATAAAGTCATCTTCCCCGTGGCCCGGAGCAGTATGAACACAGCCTGTTCCGGCATCGGTTGTGACGTGGTCACCGAGCATGACGAGTGAATCTCTGCCGTAAAGCGGATGTTCTGCAGTGATGTATTCTAACTCTCTGCCTTTATACGATGCGACAACTTCAGGATTTTCAAAGCCGCATGCCTCCGCTACGCTTTCGATTAATTCAGCCGCTACTACATAACGCTTGTCTCCAACCTTGATGACATTGTATTCAAGATCAGGATGAACGGAAATTCCGAGGTTGGCAGGCATTGTCCACGGCGTCGTCGTCCAGATAATAAAGCTTTCTCCGTTCTCGAGAACGCCTTTACCGTCTTTCACCTTAAATGCAACATAAATGGATGCCGAACGTTTATCCTGATATTCAATTTCCGCTTCTGCTAAGGCAGATTCACTTGAAGGCGACCAGTTGACAGGCTTCAGGCCTTTATAAATATAGCCTCTTTTCGCCATCTCGCCGAAAACGCGGATCTGCTGCGCTTCAAATTCAGGCTGAAGCGTAACATAAGGGTTTTCCCAATCGCCTCTGACGCCGAGACGCTTGAATTGTTCGCGCTGTCTTTCGATCTGCTGCCATGCATATTCTTCGCAAAGCTTGCGGAAATCGGCTACAGACATTTCTTTCCGGTTCACTTTTTTGTTTTTTGTCAGTGCCGTTTCAATCGGCAGACCGTGCGTGTCCCATCCCGGCACATACGGTGCGTTGTAGCCGCTCATTGATTTATAGCGGACGATAAAATCTTTCAGGATTTTATTCAGGGCATGACCCATGTGGATGTCTCCGTTTGCATAAGGAGGTCCGTCATGCAGTACGAATTTCGGGCGGTCTTTCGTCCGTTCTTGAACAAGACGGTAAATATCCTGCTCCTCCCATTCTTTCTGCATGTCAGGCTCACGGTTCGGCAGATTTCCGCGCATCGGAAAATCTGTTTTCGGCATTAACAGCGTATCTTTATAATCCATTTTCATTCCTCCACAACATTTTTCAGAAAATAAAAAAAGCCCTCTCATCCCATAAGGGACGAGAAAGCTTATCTCGCGGTACCACCCTTTTAGAAAAAACGGATCATCCGTCTTTTCCTCTCGAACATCGTAACGTGATGGAACGTCCTTTCCTACTCTCGGTTCAGAAAGGAAACTAAAGGGCTGATCTGCATGATTCCGGCCATCCCGGGCTTTCACCTTCCCCGGTTCGCTTTATGGCCTGCTTTGAGTCATGCCGGTCCCTTTCATCGTCTTTTCATCTGAATTTATGAACGTATTATATTCGAACGGGCCGAAGAATGTCAAGAAAATCTGAAAATTATTCTTTTTCCTCAAATACCGCGTCGACTTCGTATTCTAACAGATGATCCCAATCATCGTTTTTCAGCAGATCAAGCTGCGCCTCAATCAGCATTTGGAAACGCGTTCTGAACACTTTAGACTGTTTTTTCAGCTCTTCAATTTCCATTGCGATTTTTCTTGATTTGGAAAGCGACTCATTGATGATTCGATCAGCATTTTTTTCTGCTTCACGGACGATCAGCTTCGCCTCTTTCTGCGAATTGCGCTTTACGTCTTCTGCCGCTTCTTGAGCTACGAGAATTGACTTATTCAGCGTTTCTTCAATATTGGCAAAGTGTCCGATTTTTTCATCCAGCTCGTTCACTTTCGCCTCAAGCTCCGTTTTTTTACGGAGTGCGATTTCGTAATCTTTTCTGACCTGCATTAAAAATTCATTTACTTCATCTTCATCATATCCGCGAAAACCTTTTGTAAACGTTTTGTTATGGATATCATTCGGCGTTAATGGCATATTGCCACCTCCATTTTTACATTTCAGTACGGTTATCTAGTTCACATTATAAAACAAATACGGCCATAGATGGAGAAAAAATCTGAAAAAACGACTCATTTTTGCCGTTCGAATGTGACTTTCCATTTGTCTTTTTTCGTTTTTCCGTCTACTTTTGTCAAACTGCATCGTCCGAAGCCCCGAATCGAAAGCATGTCCCCTTCAGCAACCTGATAGGACGGATCCTCAACGGCTTTCCAATTCACCTTAACGAGCCCGTTTTTCACAAGGGTCTGCGCTTTCTGCCGGGATTGCCTGCTCATCGAAGCGCAGACGGCGTCGAGACGCAATGAAGAAACCGTGTCATCCCTTATTTCGACATCTGAAGCGGGAATGTGAAGGGCCGAAAGCTCGATTTTCTCAAGCTTTACCGGCGCTTTGCCCGCTTTGGTCAGCTGAGTGCCGACAAAATCGGCGATTTCACCGGAAACGATAAGCTGCACGGCTTCCTCTGAGAAAATCAGGTCGCCGTATTTCTGCCGCTTTAAGCCGATCCCCATTAATGATCCGAGAAGAGAGCGGTGATCGATGCTGACGAATTTTTCAGCGTATTGAACGTCAAAGGCCTGAAGCTCAAAATCATCTTGTTCAGGTTCCATATATTCAGGGTATAAAATCGCGCGTTTGCGCTCAGCTCTGTCATATCCCCCAAAAAAAGCAAGACCGCACGCATCGCCGATGACGGCTTTTACAATCACCTGTTCCCGCGGATCTAAGAAATCAGTCAGCTTCATCCGATATTGGTCCAGGACAATCTCTTTCCATTCAAGCGCCTGGTCGATAAAAGGCCGCTCGTCGTGTCTGAAGTGCTGGTAAATATCGCTCATGTTCTTTCCTTTCTATGTAAAGAGGCTTGGCTGGTGCCAAGCCCGTATCAAACTGTCGCATTCAAGTATACATTGCGATCATGCGGTATAGGCCCCAAAGTCCCGTCGTGGCAAACCGAAGCACGATAATCGCTACAATCGGGGATATATCCAGCATGGCAATGGGCGGAATGATCCTTCTGAACGGCTCTAAATACGGTTCGCAAATCGATGCGAGAAACCGTCCGACCGCCGTTTCTCTCGTACTCGGCACCCATGACATAAAGATGTAGATAATCAGGGCAAACGAGTAGATGTAAATTAAATAACTCAGAACGGAAAAAATTTGATAAAGAATCATCCTGCTTTACCACCTCTGATGTTCGTCTTCATTTATAAGCTCCGAAATCGTGCCGGAAACATCGACATTATCAGGCGTGCACAGAAAAATATCCGAACCGATTCTTTGAATGTCGCCGCCGATGGCATAGACGGTTCCGCTTAAAAAGTCGACGATTCTTTTCGCCTGATCATGCTGGATGCGCTGAAGATTGACGACAACCGCCCGCCTGTTCTTTAAATGATCGGCGATTTCCTGCGCTTCCGCATATACACGCGGTTCACTCAACACCACTTTAGAGGATTTCTGAACACTTTGCAAGCTTACTACGTTCTGTTTGCCCGCAGGCTTCTGAGCGTAGGCACTCTGTTTATCTTTTTGCTGTTCATGCTCTTCCGGACGATCCTGCTCCGTTTCAATGTATTCGTATTCGTACTCCTCCTCATCCATCGAGAAAAAGTTTTTCAGTTTATTTTTCATGCTCATTTGTTTACACCCCCTGTTTCATTTCCGACTAATGAAGAGCCGATTCTGATAAAAGTAGCGCCCTCTTCAACAGCGATTTCATAATCATTTGACATGCCCATTGACAGTTCCCGGCACGGTGCGTTTGTCTGGTTCAGCTTTTGCACCTGGTCCCTCAGATCACGCAATTGTCGGAAACAGGCTCTGATTGTTTCTGTATCGTCTGTCAGGGGAGCCATCGTCATCAGGCCCTCTACAGAAATGTTTCTAAACTCAGAAAGCTCTCTGATAAAGGGGATGACCTCCTCTGTTTTCAAACCGTGCTTAGACGGCTCAAGCGAAGTATTCACCTGCACAAAACAGCGAACCGCATGCTGCGCCCGTTTTTCAATTTCTTTAGCCAATGACAGTCTGTCTAAGGAATGTATATAAGATACACGGTCAACGACGGCCTTCACCTTTCTGGACTGAAGACTGCCGATAAAGTGCCACACGGGGCTGCCTTTGATGACATCCTGCTTACGGATAAGCTCGGCATCCCGGTTTTCTCCCAGACTTGTAATACCGGCATCCACGGCCTCTTGAGCCCTTTCGGCTGATACGTATTTTGTAACCGCGATGACGGTTACATCTTCGGGGCTTCGGCCCGATCTTTTACATGCTTCGTTTATTCTTTCGTTTATATGTCGTAATTGATCAGCAACACGCAAGATAACTTATGCCTCCTTCATTCCGATAAAGGACATCATGCGTCCCGTTTTTCCTTTGTCGCGGCGATGTGAAAAGAATAGTTCACGCTCTTGTTCGGTGCATAAACCGCTGACTGAAATGTTTTCTTCCGGAATGCCGCAATGTATCAGAAGAAGGCGGTTGACCTCTTTTAAATCAAGCTGATACCGGCCTTTTTCCGTTTCGCGTATGGCGGATTCTGCGGAAAACGGCAGCGCCCGGACTTCATTGATGACGCGGTCGTCGACGGTATAGCTGTCCGCGCTGATGGACGGACCGATGACGGCCTGAATATCTGTTAAGCGGGAGCCTTCTTCGTTTACCCAGCGTTCCGTCATGATGCACCCGATTTGTCTGACCGTCCCCTTCCATCCGGCATGGGCAGCGCCGATCATGGATTTCACCGGGTCATAAAAATACAAAGGCACACAGTCTGCAAAACACAGGCCCAAAAAAAGATCCGTATCTTTCGTATAGAGCCCGTCAGTCCCGCGGAATGCGGAGGAATAGTCTCTCGCCCCTTTACCTTTATCTCCCGCTGTCACGCATCGGACGCGGTTTTCATGTGTCTGATCGGCGAATACCCAGGAATCCAGATCAGTACCGCATAAGGACGCTATGATTTCACGGTTTTTCACAACATCATGAGCTTCGTCCCGGACGTGCAATCCGGTATTTAATGACTCATACGGAGGATTGCTGACACCGCCGTTTTTCGTTGTGAATCCGGCGATGACCTTTGTGTTATGCTGATTCACACGGTTCCAGTCTTCTATCATGAGTGCCGAGGGGGTGGTAAAACTAAACGGGTGATATGTATTCATGAAGATCCAACCTTTCGACAAACATTAAAAAGCGAATTTCCCACTCATTTTAACACAATTTTAAGCATACGTTTAGCGGCTGATTGAAAAATGAGATAAATAAATGTGCCGGAAACATTGAGATTTCCGGCTTTTTACAAGTAAAGGGAGGATTATGCTCCCCCCTTTGGTTCGTTTACACGCACTAAGATGACATCTTCCCCAATTTTAACTATATTTCGCCAAGGAATGATCATTTCCTCTTCTTTTCCGAAAAAACCGAGAACTTTTCCGCTGCCGCCTAAAATAATCGCCTGAATTTTTCCCGTTGTCACATTAATATCAATATCACCGATGCTTCCGAGTTTTTTTCCGTTCGACACGTTTACTACATCTTTTATTTGAAATTCAGATATGCTGATCATTTGTATCACGCCCTTTGCCCGTTCTTTTTCCTATTATATGAGCGGCCGGGCTGAACCTTGTCACATCGGGCAATCTTTTTTGCGGCTGCACCAGGTGTGGATAAATCTCAGCATGATTTTCGTATAGTCCATCAGCTCATCGACGGACACTTCTTCGTTTACGGAATGGGCGTTTTTTAAATCGCCGGGTCCGTATATGACGCTCGGAATCCCGGCATGATAAAGCCATCCTCCGTCTGTTACGGTTTGGGAAACATCAATGACGGGCTCCTGTTGTTTGACGGCTGAGTGCGATTCCGCCAGAACAGAAACGGCCGGATGGTCCGGGTCGATTTCCAGCGCCGGGAAGACCTCTCCTCTGTCTTCAATCATGGAAGATCCGCCCCATTTGAACACCGGCCTGTTTTCCCTGAGCCACAGATCACCGTCAGAGACACGATTGATATAGTCTTCGATTTCTGCCGCAGCTTGTTCGTGCGTTTCGTTCGGGTAAAAGTGGACGGTAATCCATAATCGGCATTCATCGGCGACAAACGCTGCGTGCCTTCCCCCTTCAATAACGGCGGGGTTGATCGTATTGGTGCCTGGTGAAAAGCCGGGATAGCTTTTCGTTACCGCCCAGTGGCGTTCCAGCTCTCCCAAGGCAGTGATGATTTTCGCCATTTTTTCGATTGCGCTCGCTCCGAATATGCCTCCGCCCGCATGAATCATATTGCGCCTCATGCCGTCATGAAATGTTTGTTTGCTTTTCAATTCTATCCAGCCGGTGATGACTCCGCCCTGCCCTTGAATATGCAGGCTGCTCGTATCCGCGACAACCGCAAAATCCGCGTGATAGCCGCGTTTGCAGCATTCCAGCGTCCCCGCCTCGCCGACTTCTTCTCCGATCACAGACTGTACAATGAGGTCGCCCGCAAGCTCAATGCCGGCATCATGGATCAGCTTCAGAGAAAAAAGAACACACGCCAATCCGCCTTTCATATCAGCGGCGCCTCTTCCGATCAGCATGCCGGCTTTAACGAGCGGCTGAAACGGGTCAGAGTCCCAGTCTTCATCCCTGACTTCGGCTACGTCAATGTGTCCGTTTAAAATCAGGCTTTGATGCCCGCTTGAATCTGTCCCTTTTAAAACACCGACTACGTTCGGGTCTTCCGGGTACACATCCCACATATCGACCGAGCAGCCCATTTCTTTTAAAAATCCGGCCACCCACTTCTGAGCTTCTGCTGTATTTCTTGCAGGCGGAGCCGGTGTCGGAAAGGCGATCAACCTTTCAGCAATATGTATTAAATCGCCCCGCCGTTTATCCGCCTGCTGCAGCAGCATGTCAAGCTGATTCATTGAACATCTCTCCTTTTGCTGTATTAAAAAAACCCGTTTCATCAAATGAAACGGGTAAAAACGGATTTCCCTCCGCTTTTTTTCACCGCTTCCCTCCGCCGGCATGATCCGGATCAGGTCCGTTAAGGGTTGAGACCAATGTCTCTCTCAGCTGCACGTCAGCAGCACCCCCAGGGTGAATTGATTTTAGTTGACGGATGATGCCGCTTTTGCACGCGTTAAAAATGGACGGCCGTTGTTCCATAAGACGTTGACAGGCATATCGAAAAACGCTGTAAGCCGCTCGTCAGAAAGCATGTCCTTGATTTTCCCGGCAGCGAACACCTCGCCTTGTTTTAAAAGCAGCGCCTGATCAAATACCGGCAGAATTTCTTCAGCATGATGAGTGACATAAAGGATGGACGGCGCATTTTCTTTTTCAGCGATCGACGTTATCGTGTCCAGCAGCTGCTCTCTTGCCATAAAATCGAGACCCGTCACGGGCTCATCCAAAATCAGCAGTTCCGGATCAGCCATAAGCGCCCGCGCAATCAGCGCTCTTTGCCTTTCCCCCTGAGATAACGTTTCATACCGTCTGTCCGCGAAACTAATGGCGCCTAAATCCTTCAGAAGACCGATCGCTTTTTCCCTCACTTGTTCACTCGGCGTTTCGTAAAGCCCGATTGAAGCGTACGCGCCGCTGAGGGCGATTTCAAAAGCGGAATCCGCGGCATATAATTTGTGCTGCAGACCCGCCGAAACAAGACCGATTTTTTTTCTGAGCCTGTCACCGAGCTCTGTTTTGCCGAATTGATGGCCGAGCACCTGCATCTCTCCTGAAGTGGGAAAGTAATAAGAACATAACATATTCAGCAAGGCTGTTTTTCCGGCTCCGTTCAGTCCGAACAGCACCCAATTTTCGTTTTTCTCAACGCGCCAGTTGATATTTTTCAAAATCCATTGGCCGTTTCTTTTTAATGACACATTGTCCAGCTGTAAAATCATTGCAGTTCCCCCGTTTATTTGTTTCAATTTTCTTAAAACTTTTACACATTAGAATACATCACTTTTTCGCAAACGTAAACCGGCGCACGAAAAAAGCCTTTAAAACAATGTTTAAAGGCTTTCTCCGTTATTGATGGATATTCTTATTCATTTGTTTAATGGCTGCCTTTTCAAGCCTTGAGACCTGAGCTTGGGATATGCCGATTTCTTCTGCGACTTCCATTTGGGTTTTCCCCTGGAAAAAGCGTTTTCGCAAAATCATTTTTTCCCGTTCGTTCAGTCTTCTCATGCCTTCTTTCAGAGCGAGCTCCTCAATCCATTGTGTATCCTTATTGCGCTCATCGCTGATCTGGTCCATCACGTAAATCGGATCGCCGCCGTCATTATAAATCGGCTCAAACAGTGATACCGGATCTTGGATGGCGTCAAGGGCAAACACAATTTCTTCATGGGGCACTTCAAGAACTTTGGCGATTTCCTCTGCTGTCGGCTCCCTGCTTGTCTCACTGATTAACCGCTCCCTTACTTGAAGCGCTTTATATGCGATATCGCGAAGCGACCTCGAGACGCGGATCGGATTGTTATCCCGCAAATATCTGCGGATTTCTCCGATAATCATCGGTACAGCGTATGTTGAAAACTTAACATTATGGCTTAGGTCAAAATTATCAATGGATTTCATTAGTCCGATGCAGCCGACCTGAAATAAGTCATCAACATACTCTCCTCTGTTGTTAAACCTCTGAATGACGCTTAAGACAAGGCGCAGATTGCCGTTTACAAGCTTTTCCCTCGCTGAATCATCGCCCTCATCCTGCAATTGCTTAAACAGCTTTCTCATCTCTTCATTCTTGAGTACCGGTAATTTGGAGGTATCCACCCCGCAAATTTCGACTTTATTTCTTGACACGTTTTTCCCTCCCACTAGGAGCTGCTGTACAACGTTAAGTATCTCCTCGGGTGGGAAAAATATGCACCGTCATTTTACAGAAATAAACATCCGGCACCGGCAATCCTTGCAGCAGTAAGGACTGTCAGATGGAAAAAATTTTACACCATTTTGTTAAACTCTTTTCTCAGTCTTTTAATAATCCGCTTTTCGAGCCGGGAGATATAAGATTGTGAAATCCCCATCATGTCGGCTACATCTTTTTGTGTTTTTTCTTCTTCACCGACAAGCCCGAATCGCAGTTCCATGATCTGCTTTTCTCTATCATTTAATTGCTCAAGCGCTTTTTTCAAAAGTTTTTTATCCACATTGGCTTCAATGTCTTTTGTAATAATATCATCATCTGTGCCGAGCACATCCGAAAGCAGCAGTTCGTTTCCGTCCCAATCAATGTTCAGCGGTTCATCAAAGGACACCTCTGAACGGATTTTATTGTTTCGGCGCAAGTACATTAAAATTTCGTTTTCAATACATCGTGACGCGTAGGTTGCGAGTTTGATTTTCTTTTCCGGATTAAACGTGTTTACCGCTTTGATTAAACCGATTGTGCCGATGCTGATTAAGTCCTCGATATTGATGCCGGTGTTTTCGAATTTGCGGGCAATGTAAACGACAAGGCGTAAGTTTCTCTCAATCAGGATGGCCCGCGCCGCCTGATCCCCGCTCGGCAGCTTTAATAAGAGCACCTGCTCCTCTTCTTTAGACAAAGGCGGCGGCAGCGCTTCGCTCCCTCCTATGTAATATACTTCATCACTTTTCAGTCCGAGTTTCATCAGCCATTTATACCATAAATATGTCAGACGCAACTTAAGTTTTTTCATCTTCCTCCCCCTTCTAAATACAATGCGTTTTGAGTATGATGAATAACAGACTTTTCGTCAGGATACATGCTTCACAGCCTTCCCGG
Source organism: Bacillus sp. SDLI1 (assembly GCF_001553895.1). Classification (NCBI taxonomy): domain Bacteria; kingdom Bacillati; phylum Bacillota; class Bacilli; order Caryophanales; family Bacillaceae; genus Bacillus; species Bacillus sp. SDLI1. Next base: position 673,922 of record NZ_CP013950.1, read on the forward strand.
TCAGCATCTTCGGGTGAACGATTCCGTCAAATTCACCATCCGCTGATAATGGTTTCGCGCTGATGCCGATCAGGCATTTTTCACATGCGATCATCTCGTCTTTCGTTATAATCGTGACGTAATCCGGCTTTAAACAGAGTAAAAATTGATTGTCCTGACCGACGCCCCTGTATGGAATCAGCCTCAGCTTATCCGCATGACGGAACGAATCATCAAGCTGCTCTATCACTTCAAGCGGACTGGCAGATTTGATGATGTCCGTTTCCTTTTCACTGAGAATCGGAGCGAATTTGTCAATGTGAAGGATCATGACCGGCGTTTTTGTCAGCGGATCATAAAGCTGATTCCCGGAATCCACCAGGCCTTTTGCGCGGATTGTCTGCCCGCTGAATTCTGCCTGAACCATGACAAGTTCTTCGTACTGAATGGACTTCGTCTCGATGTCTTCGATTCTCTTTTTCGAAAAAAACCATACGGCCGGAAATCCGATGACAACAAATATCCAGCTGATCGGGTCACCGAAGCCGGTCTGGCTCGTAACCATGGCGCCGTGTTCTACAATTGATTCTGTCTGCAGCAGGGAATGTACGCCGATCATTCCCCCGCCGACGAGAAAGGTCGCGAAATAAAAGGCGAACAAATTTTGAAAAAAGTACCGAAATCGTTTAAAGCCAAAAGCCGTAAGCACGATGACAACTGAAAATGCCATTTTTCCCGCCGGATGCTCCACAAAGGGAGAAACAGGCGTAAACATCAGAAGCACAATGGCTGATCCGATGAAACCGCCGGCGGCCACTCTTCTTTTTTTCACCTGGCGTTTTAAAATAAAGGCGGTTAATAAAAGCAAAAGAGAATCAAAACAAAAGTTCAACAGCCAAATGACATCCAGATAGATTTTCACATCTGACCCCTTTCCTCTTTTGTCTTACATATCTGTTTCTCTCTCTTGTTTCATAAGTATAAAGCAAGCTCTGTGGGAAAGTCTGTCAATTAATGTTGAGGGGAAAGTACAATTTTTAAGGGATAACCGTTTTATTTGTCGAGGGTCGAAGAGATTGATTTCCTATTGACCGTCTCAGCAAAAAAAGCGCTGCCGTGTCCCGGCAGCGCTCTGTTTTACTCATTGATATAAAGTTTTCCTTTTGCTGTCTGTCTCGTTTCATTTCCATAGTCATCTCTTGCAATAACGTCAATTTTTGCTCCGCTTGCCTTGATGGAAGAAGTCGCCGTCCAGTAACCCTCATATCGTCCCGGAGAAATTTCTCTCAGCGGAAGCTCCGTCGCGTTTTGGGTCCCTGTCCGGGCGTTTGCCAGAGGCATACGGATCACGAAAGAGGCGTCTAATTTCTTCCCGCTTGAAAAAGCGATTTTCACTGATTCTCCGGCTTTTAATTCTTTATCCGCTCCGGGAACCAATCCGGAGATGACGGGAGCGTGATAATTGACATCAATCACCGTCTTTTTTGTTGTTTTGTTACCCGCTTCGTCTGAGGCCGTGACTTTGATTTCGTTGCTGCCGTTTTCCAAAAGGATTCTTGCTTGATAAGAGCCGTCACTCACCTCGGCCTTTTTGCCGTTCACCTTCACCCATTTTAGATGGTTATCGTAAGCTTTTCCTTTTACAGTCACCGCTTCTTTATTTGTTTTATCTCCGTTTGCCGGACTGTCAATCGTCACATCCGGCTTATCCTGATCGAGTATGACCGTGACAGGGCGTGACTCATCGGTTGATCCCTTGTCCGTCACAGATGCCGCCGTCAGCCGATTGGCATCTTTACGCAGTGTGACATCAGCCTGGAAATGGCCGTCTGCATCCGCTTTCGTTTCAGCGGCGGTTTTACCGTTATTGGTCAGGCGGACTGCGGTTCTTGGTGAAGCCGTTCCTTTCACCGTGATGGACTTCTTGTTTGTAAATGACCGGTCATCAGGCGACGTGATGTCAGGCACGGAAGCTTCGTAGTCGACTAAAGCCCTGATCATAAAGTTTCCGTCTGATTTATCGGCTTTTGACCAGCTGCCGTCGAGGTATTGCCAGTTTCTGTTCGAATATGGACTGCCGTCGTCAGATGACAGGGCAGGTGAATAAGGATCGGGTTTCGTCTGGCGGAGCACAAGATAAAAATCCTTTCCGACCTCGATTCCTTTTGAGCTGAGATCCACTTTGGTCCATTCTCCGTTTCGAAGCGCTTCAGCTTGGAACGGGCCGGCAATTTTGCTGCCCGGGCCCCCGTCAGGGCCGGATGCATCATATACTTCTGCTTGAAATTCTGTACCGCCCGGATCAGGCCAGTCCGCGCCCCAAAATTTAAAGAGGCCTCCTGTCAGCATACCGTGTTCTTTTCCATCTTTAAGCGTCATCTTAACGGCAGATTTGCTGCCTGCCTTAAAATAGGACAGTCCGGCTTCTTCAGTTCCGTTATCATAGGCAATTTCCCCTTCATAGCCGATATACGGCTTAAGCTTGGCGTTTTTTTCAGCATCCCCTTTGATGTCAACAGAAAATTCACTGTTGTAAAAGCCTTTTGCGGCTACTTTAATGGTGTATGAGCCTTCGTACGCCTGAAGCGAATATTCCCCTTTATCATTTGTCACCGCAGGCTCAATTGCAGCGTCCTCCACTACATAAAGCGCGGCCCCTTCCACCGGTTCGCCTGTCGACTGATTGGTGATGGTTCCTTTTAACGTGCCGGACGGCATTTGCTCCAGTGTAAAGTCTGCCTGTGCGGTTTTGTCTGCTTGAACAGAAACTTGTTTTGCAGCGGGTTTAAATCCGTATGCCTCGGCTTTCAGCGTATAGTTTCCCGCTTTATGAGACAGGCTGTAGCTTCCGGTTGCGGGGTCGGAATACACGGATTTCCCCGTCTCGGCGACACTGATTTGCGCTCTGAGCGGCAGGAGATTCGTTTCTCGTTTCACCGGTTTTCCGGATGATTTTACCGCCGGTTTGGCCAGTTTCGGACTGACGGCTTTTTTCTTCAGATGGCCGGGCGGTGTTTGTCTATTGTGTTTACTTTTTTTGGCCGCCTTGCCGAGAGGGCTGCTTGAAAGCCGGACGTCATCAATATACCATCCGTCTTCATTGAGTACTTCGTCTGACTGCATATTAAACATAAGCTTTATATTTTGGCCTTTATACGCGGATAAGTCTGCTTCTTCATCATTCCACCCTGCGGAGTCACCATTGTAAACAGCAGCCTGCTCCCAATTCGATTTTCCTTCCGGCAGAACGAACACGTACCCGTAATCAAAAAATTCTTCGAGCTTGTGCCAGCTTTTAAATTGCAAAAACAATCGTCCTGAATCCGGAACCTGGATCGGAGGCATCACCAAATTCATATTGGCTGAATCGGCATACGGTCCGGACAGGTTCGTCGCATACACTTTATCTCCGGAAAATGCAGCGCCGGGGCCTGAACTCGGAATCCCCCATTCCCATTGGTCATGTGTCCCGTAACTGGACCAGCCGGCCGGCTGTGATTCAAAATCTTCTTTGTACCCCGCCGTAATGCTCGGTTTTACATCAGCCCGGTACGTATCAGATTCTGCAGAATGACCCCCGAAATCTTTTATTGTCCATTTATAACTTACCGTGCTGCCCGTTACGTGCGGAATTTCTGCCTGATAGAGTCCCTTTTTTTCATCACCGCTTTTTTGAACGGCGGCGATCGTTTTCCACTCTCCTTTATCAAATTGATAGGAAAGTAACACCTCAGTCACGCTTACATCATCTTCTGCTGTAACCGTTAACGGCAGATTTGCCCCTTTGTAAGCTTCATGGACGGGTTCATGCTGCCAGCTGGGGGGATTGTGATCTTCGCCCGCAGAAGATACTTTGCCTTCTACGCTTCCGATTCCGTCTGTTACGGCAGAAACGGCGTCAAAAGCATTGACTAAACCGTGGCCGTAGCCGTTATTCGGTGATTCTGGAAAAACGGAGTCTGTCAGCTTTTCAGCGGTGCGCGTCAAAACGTCTTCCATTTCATCAACCGTAATAGACGCGTTCGCCTGCCTTAACAAAGCCGCCGTCGCCGCCACATGCGGCCCGGCCATTGAAGTTCCGTTCCAGCCGCCTTCATATGTTCCCCCAGGAATAGAGGAACGGATATTCACTCCCGGAGCCGAAATATCCGGCTTAGTTTCATGATACGGTGAGGGGCCTTGAAGTGAGAAATCAGCGAGTTTCTTGTCGATGTCAGTCGCACCTGTCGCAAATGCTTCCGGATAATTGGCCGGATTTGCGATTGAACCGGGTCCTCCCGGTGTAAATAAGTCTTCATTTCCCGCAGAGAATTCCGGAAAAATCTCGGCTGCTCTCCATGCATTCACCATATCGCGGTACCACTCGTCCATACCTGAACCGCCTGCCCAGGAATTATTGACAACATCCGGCGCCATCTCGGGATGCGGAGTGCCGTTTTTATCTTTTGGCGCGAGCACCCATTCACCGGCATCCAAAATATCGGCATCGGTTCCTCCGTCATCTGAAAATGCTTTTACTGCGATCCATTTCGCGCCCGGAGCGACACCGATTTGATTTGAGCCGTCAGGTTCTGAACCCGTCATGGTTCCTGTTACATGAGTGCCGTGTTCAAGATCATCGTAGGGCGCGTCTTTTTTAGACACGGCATCATACCAGTTCATTTCATGGTTCGGCGCTGCGGGATTTTCAGGATCGTACCCCCGGTATTTCTCCTTAAGCGCCGGGTGATCCCACTGAACCCCTGTATCAATGGAGGCGACAACCGTACCGGTGCCGTCGTACCCTGAGGCCCAGGCCTTCGGCGCATCAATTTGGCTGATGTTCCATTCAACGCCTCCCTTTGCCTTGATCTCTTTTTGTTTTTTCTTCAATTGAAAAGGAGCTTTCGATTGAGTAAGCTGACGCTTTTCATTCGGGAGAACTTTTTCTACTTCAGGAAATGAGGCAACTTTCTCCATCACCTCTTTCGAAGCCGTGACTGCCATTCCGTTGACAATATAATAGGAATGGATGCGCTCCGCCTTGCCTTTCTTTTTTTGTTTTTCCAAATATGTTTTTATATTCTGCTGGGCATTATGAGCCGCTACTTTTAAAGAAGAGACGACCGCTGACCGCTTTTGATATTCTGTTTTTGCTGCAGAAAGCGATTGGGACTTGGCGTTTTTCTCTGCTTCTTTGACCGCTTTTTTCGTATCGGCTTTCTCTTTAAATTTGATGAGAAATGTGACTTTATCATTTTTCTCAAAACGCTTCTTGACCGAATCGGAAATCTTATGCTGAATGCTCTTAGAGGAAGAAAGATCTTTGGTGGCAGAAACTGTTCCCGGTGCGGTCTCCGCTACGGCTGCACCCGGAAACAGCAGTGAACTGACGACAATCGCGCTTAAAACGGAGCCTGTCCATCTGTTTCTCATTTTTTTCTTCAATCGTATCCCCCCTTATTTGGAAATGCAATATAAATTTGTATTCCTCCCCTCTCAATTGGAATGGTTTGTCATTTCGATGCTGTACGTTAAATGTAGACAATCTTCTATTCAGATATTGTCACATTCTGTCAGAAAGCCGGACGAAACTAGAAAACAATCAATTGGTCATAGGTATAAAGTTTCTATTTTTGCTGTATAGATCATGGAGATAGGCAGGAAGACTGAGCGAAAAAAGAAAAAGGACAAAACCATGTGGTTTTGTCCTTTTTGCATCAGCCGCGTTTGTTGCGGTTTCTTAAAAATGTAGGAATATCAAGGGCATCATCCGCCGGCTGTGAAGTATGGCGGTTTACCGTGTTTTGATGCTGTGTTTCTTCTCGTTTCGGCTCACGTTTCGCAGCAGGCTGGCTTTGAGACTTCAAGCCTTGGTTTAAATTCGGACGCTGCGGTTTTGAGTCATCTTTCTCCTGTTCGATAAAACCGGTCGCGATGACGGTAACGACGATTTCATCTTTCAGATTTTCATTGATAACTGAACCGAAAATCATATTCACATCAGGATCAGACGCAGAAGCGACGATATCGGCTGCTTCCTGCACTTCGTAGAGGCTCAGATTTGTACCTCCCGTAATGTTCATTAAAACACCTTGCGCTCCGTCGATTGCCGCTTCAAGGAGCGGGCTGGAGATGGCCTTTTTAGCGGCTTCGGCAGCACGGCTTTCTCCTGTTGCGATCCCGATACCCATCAATGCTGAACCTTTGTTGGACATGATGGTTTTAACATCGGCAAAATCCAAGTTGATTAAACCGGGCGTCGCGATAAGGTCTGAGATACCTTGCACCCCTTGGCGAAGCACGTTATCAGCTTCACGGAATGCTTCAAGCATCGGTGTGTTTTTATCGACAATTTCTAAAATCCGGTCATTCGGAATAACGATCAGCGTGTCAACGGCTTCTTTCATCGCCGTGATACCGCCTGCAGCCTGCAGCTGGCGTTTTCGTCCTTCAAATGTAAACGGTCTTGTTACGACTCCGACAGTCAAAGCGCCTAAGTCTTTTGCGATTTGCGCAATAACCGGTGCGGCTCCCGTTCCGGTACCGCCTCCCATTCCGGCTGTAACGAACACCATGTCAGCGCCTTTTAACGCTTCTTCGATTTGTTCTTTACTTTCTTCAGCGGCTTTTTTGCCGACTTCCGGATTCGCTCCCGCTCCGAGACCGCGGGTCAGCTTTTCTCCGATCTGCATTTTCACTTCTGCTTTTGACAGGTTAAGAGCTTGCGCGTCCGTATTGACCGCGATGTACTCTACACCCTGTACTTCGTTTTCAATCATTCGGTTGACCGCGTTATTACCGCCGCCTCCTACTCCGATTACTTTAATTGATGCTAAGCCGTCTATGTTTGTTTCGAAATCCAACATGCTAAATCCTCCTAATCTGCCGAATGACTATCAATCTATTCCCAAAACATGCTTAATAGTTTTTTCATTTTGCTCGGTTTGTTGTGTTCGGCTTGTTTTTTTTGTTTTGCTTTTGGACGCTGCTGCGCCTCAGGCCGCTGATGATGTTCTTCTTCGTGAGAGACCGCGATTTCCTGCACGGCTTCTTCCGGCATATGAAAGCCTATTTTTCTTCCCTGAATTCTGGCATTTCGGCAGGCAAATTGTATCAAGCCGACACCCGTCATATATTGAGGGTCTCTTACACCGATATAATTCGGGCTTGCGACCCTAACATTGTGCCTCAGCACTTCCTGTGCCAATGAAAGCACTCCGGGCATTGCGGCCTGTCCGCCGGTCAGCACAAAGCCGCCGGGCAGATCTGTAATTCCCATATGCTCAATTTCGGCTGCGGCAATCTCAAGAATCTCTTCCACTCTTGCTTCAATAATATTGGCAATTTCCTGCTGTGTAAAAGATTGCTTTTGATTCGTTCCTATGACGGTGACTTCAAATACTTCATCTTCTGAAGCCTCATCGTAGAATGCATGTCCGAATTGTTTTTTTACTCTTTCAGCCTCTTCGGTGGAAGTGCGCAATCCGATCGATACATCTTTCGTGATGTTTTCGCCTCCGAGCGGAATGACGGCTGTCTCCTTCAGGTGCCCCTGTTCAAATACCGCCACCGTCGTCGAGCCGCCGCCGATATCAATCATGGCGACTCCGAGGTTTTTTTCGTCTTTTGACAAAGCCGCTGAACCGGCCGCAAGCGGCTGCAGGCAGATATCTGTAATTTCGACGCCCGCTCTCTCCACACAGCGAAGTAAATTATGTAAGATCGTTTTGGAGCCGGTAATCAGCGTGCCTTCTACTTCCAGGCGCACGCCGAGCATTTTTTTCGGATCGGTAATTTCGTCTCTTCCGTCAACGATAAACTGTTTCGGAACGACGTCAACGATCAGCTGCTCGTGCGGAACTGACACGACCTGTGCCGCTTCCATTACCCTGCGGACGTCTTCAACGTGAATTTCTTTGTTTTCACTGGAAACAGCGACAACGCCGTTCGTATCTTGAATATGAATATAATTTCCATTAACGCCGACAATGGCTTTTTTCAGCGGAAAACCTACCATTCTTTCAGCTTGGTCAAACGCTTTTCTTATAGAATGAACGGTTTCATCTATATCAACGATTGAGCCTTTTTTCAACCCTTCAGACGGTACATTTCCCACTCCGATAATGTTAAGGGAATCATCTGTCATTTCTCCGACGATCACTTTTGTATTGGACGTACCGATGTCAAGACTGACGTAAAGTTCATTGTTGTTCATTCTATGGCACCTCCTCACATTTCGATCAAATTCTATTCTATTATTTGCGGAACAACAATACAATGGATGTGGCTTTACAAGTGTGTAACAAAAACAACAGCATCAACAAATTTTCATCTGATTTCTCACAATTTATGTTTAATGAAACTATTCGTTATATTCTATGTATATCCTCTTTTATATCGCATTTTTTTTATTTTTTTTGGAGATGGCCCACCTTACCGTAAGATTTCTTGTCACGGGGTCATCCTGTGCAATCCAGATGCAAATATACCCGCTTTCCATTAGTCTACACTAAGATGAACCTTCAGAAAAGCGATAGATATTGCCAGAAACATCCGAAAAAAGAAGAAACAGGAGGAAAATTCCAAATGCAATGCTCACTGCAGAAGACACGCCCATTGCATTAAGAATTTTCCGCTTGTCCGGCAGCCGGATCGCCGGCACAAAACAAACATAGTCATAACTATTCCGCTATCGGTTATATCGGCTGCCGTGCTGATTGTAACAGTCCCTTTTGAATCACCTTAAAATTAGTTCTTTAGAACTATTGATCAGTTTCTTTTTTCTTGCCGGATTTACCTTTTTTAAATTCTTCAAAATATGTAGCGACTTCTAAGTGGATAATTCCCTTTTTTTCGCCGTCCAGCTGAGAAACGATAGAAGGATAGGTCTTCATCCGGGCGGCAAACGTTTTAATTGAAGCGGTCACCACATATCCGTCGTTCATATACAGCTTAATCCGATCCTGATCCATTTTTACCGGCGTGTAGTAGATTTCAGAAATCGACTGCTTTAACGAACCTGAAAGCTTATCAAGCTGCTCCGCCATTTTGACCCGCTTTTTCGCGTTTGTCCAGTCTACCAAAATCGGACCCGCGTCATCGGGCGTGACTTCGTTCGGCAGCACGGTGCCGTTCTCCAGCACTTCATAATACACATCATTCCGCTGCAGATACGCGATGGTCTTATATTCTTCAATGTGAATTCTGACTTTGTTAGGAAATGCTTTTGAAAGCTCCGCCTTTTTCACCAGCTTATTCTGCTCAATCTTTTCTTCTGTTTTTTTCTTGTTCAGACTCCAGAACTCGGTCTGTCCGTTATGTATATCAGAAAGCGCGCTGATCTCTTTTACAGACACGTTTTCGTTTCCGGAAACGGTGACAGAAGAGACTTTGCTGATCGGCATCTGCAAATACACGATGATTAAAACCATCATAAAAAAGAGCACAATGAATGAAATCAGCCGGCGGTTTGCTTTTTGTTTCCGCTGCTCTTTGATTTTCGGAATCCGTTCTTCAATATTTACGATTTTTTCTCTTTCATGATTCGGGTTCACTGCCTGTCCACCTCGCTAAGAATGAAACAGCTTGACATTCGTCTGATTGAAAAACAAACGGCATGCTGTGATGCCGTTTGACATTTGTTAAAAGTATATCACATGAGCTCACGTAAATCAGAGAACCTTTAGCGATTCCCGCCGATGATTTCAACTTCTGTATGCATGTCAACATCATACTGCTCACGGATGGTCTTTTTCACATACTCAATCAGGTCAAGGACGTCCTTGGCAGTCGCCCCGCCGGCATTGACGATAAAATTCCCGTGCATTTCAGACACTTTCGCTCCGCCGATCTGATATCCTTTTAATCCCGCTTTTTCAACGAGGTTTCCGGCATGATCCGGCAGCGGATTTCTGAATATGCTTCCGGCGCAGGGGCTTGAGTACGGCTGAGTATTTTTTCTGTAATCTTTGTTTTGCTGCATTTGCGCCGTGATGGCTTCCCGTTCCTTTTGCTCAAGCTTTAGAACTGCCTCGAGACACACGCCGGGACGTTTTTTCTGCAATACAGATGTTCTGTAGCTGAAGTCCATCTCTTCGTTCGTCAGCCATTCGATCGTGCCGTCTTCAAATAAGATACGGGCTTTCACGAGAATCTCACTCATATCAGATCCGTGCGCCCCCGCATTCATATAGACGGCTCCGCCGATTGATCCCGGAATGCCTGCTGCAAATTCGAGTCCGGACATTCCTTTTTTACTCATCGAAGTCGCAAGACGGACGACTGAATAACCGCCTCCGACTGTCACCTGATCGCCGTCAATCTCCAAATGATCGAGTCCCGCTCCCAGCTTAATAACAACTCCTCTTATGCCTTCATCAAGCACGAGCAGATTTGAACCGCGGCCGATAACCGTCCATGGCAGGTCATGTTTCTTCACAATATCCATAATATCTTTGACCGCTTCCACACGGTTGGGGATGATTAAAATGTCCGCCGGACCGCCGATTTTCATCGTTGTATGATTCGCGAGCGGTTCTTGTTCCAGCACTTTGCCGACTTCGCGGTCTCTTAATTCCTGAATTACGTTCTCCATCGTAAACCTCCGCATTCCATTTGCTCTATTTTTTAATGTCTTCCATGATACTGTACAGTCTGGCTGCCGCATCGGGAACACCGAGTGATTTTGTCCGCTCACTCATGTCTTTTAACGTTTCATCATTCATTACGATTTTGTCCAGCGCAGCGATCAGTTTTTCTCCGCTGAGCTCGGTTTCCTTCAGTACGATTGCAGCGTCATGCTGGCTGAGCGCCTTCGCATTGACTTCCTGGTGATTGGCTGTCACGTACGGGCTCGGAATGAGCACGCTCGGAATGCCGAGTGCGGTGATTTCCGCAATCGTTGTCGCCCCGGCTCTGGCCACAATGACATCAATTGATTTTAAGTACTCCGGCATTTGGTGCAAAAACGGTTTTGTCACCATATTATCAGCGGCTTTTCCGCCTTTCAGCTCAGCCGTTACCTTCTCATAATGCACTTCCCCGGTAATATAAAGCACTTGGTAAGGTCTCGTTTTCAATTCTTCCTGCATATCAATAACTGCACGGTTAATAGGAGCCGCACCTCTGCTTCCGCCGAAAATGAGCACTGTTTTTTGATCTTCTTTCAGCCCGAATTCAGTTAACGAGCGGCCTGTCTTAATTGAGACGACTTCAGAGGCTCTCGGGTTTCCCGTAAAAACAACTTTTTCAGCAGGAAAATGCGATTTTGCCTCTTCAAAGCAAATCGCCACCTTATTAACATATTTCGAGAGAAACTTATTCGTGATGCCCGGAAGGCTGTTTTGCTCATGAATGATCGTCGGAATTCCCATTTTTGCCGCCGCGTATACAACCGGACCGCATACATAGCCGCCTGTGCCGATAACAGCATCTGGTTTAAATTCTTTTAAATACGATTTGCTTTTCTTCACGCCTTTTAAGAAACGCATGACCGTTTTTACATTTTCAAAAGAAAGTTTTCGTTTGAAACCTGTAATTTCAATGGCGCGAAACGGAATATTTTCCCGTTCAACAATTTTTTTCTCAAGACCGTTTTCTGTTCCGATATATAAAAATTCCACGTCAGGATGCCGGCGCTGAACTTCTTTAATAAAGGCCAAAGCCGGATAAATATGTCCTCCGGTTCCGCCTCCGCTTACTGCAATACGCATTCGTATGTCCCCCTTAATCACACAGCGATAACCCTGTTTTTTAGGACAGGGTTATTGATGTTGTCTGTTTTTTTATAAATGACGAATATATCATGAGTGATGAGGCAAGATACAGATCAATACCTCGAGTACCGGCTGACATTTAAAAGCACGCCGACCGCTGCGAGCATCAGCGTCAATGATGACCCTCCGTAGCTTAAAAACGGCAGCGTAATTCCTGTTACCGGGATCAGCCCTGTCACAACGCCGATATTAATCATGACTTGAATAGCAATCATAGAAATAATGCCGATGGCGACAAAGCTTCCGTATAAATCCGGAGCGCCGAGGGCAATCCTGACGCCCCGCCATAATAAAATACTGAACAGCAGCAATATGAGCGAACCGCCGATAAAGCCGAGTTCCTCAGATAAAATAGCAAAAATGAAATCGGTTTGCGGCTCCGGCAGGTAAAAAAACTTTTGCCGGCTTTGACCGAGCCCCATTCCGAACAGACCGCCCGGACCTACGGCATAGAGCGACTGAATGATCTGAAATCCGCTTCCAAGCGGATCCTCCCACGGGTTTAAGTAGGAGGTGATCCGTTTAATCCGATAAGGAGCGGACAGAACAAGCGCCGCAAATCCGCTTAAACCGATGAGTCCGAGAAACGCGAAATGAGCGATTCGCGCACCGGAAACAAATATCATCACGATGCACGTGCCCACCATCACCGTCCCCGTTCCAAGGTCGGGCTGGCACATGATAATAATAAATGCAGAAAACACGATTCCGAGCGCGGGAACGAATCCGCGTCTGAATGACGTAATGTTCTTCTGTTTTTCAGAAAGAAATTTAGCCAGAAACGCAATCATCGCGAGTTTCATAAACTCCGAAGGCTGAATGCTGAACGCGCCCACTCCGATCCAGCTTCTTGAACCGTTCCGCACCATTCCGACTCCCGGAATCAGTACAAGCACAAGCAGGAAAAAACAAATGATCAGAAGCAGCTTCGACCATGTCCGCCATGTCCAATAATCCACATTCATAATGAAAAACATGGCAATGACGCCGATTCCCGCAAACAGCAGCTGCCGTTTCGCAAAGAAAAACGAGTCGTCAAATTTATAATCCGCCCAAACCGCACTTGCACTGTAAACCATAATTAATCCTATTGTTAAAAGCAATAACGTAATGATAACTAATAACAAATCAGGCGCTGTTTTTTTAGTAGTCAAAGCAATCGACACCCCAAGCATAAGTCATTTAGGGCTGCCGATGAACAGAGACAAGCCCTTACTTAAGCATATGCACGGCATCTATAAACATGTCACCGCGTTCTTCAAATGTTTTGAACTGATCCCAGCTTGCACACGCAGGTGACAAGAGGATGACGTCTCCTTCATTTGAGAGCGCAAACGCCGCAGATACTGCTTGTTCAACATTATCGACACGTTTGACATGTTGTATTCCCAGCTCATTGCCCAGTTTTTCTATCTTCGGCGCCGTCTGGCCGAACGTAAGGACCGCTTTGACATTGTCCATATACGGTTTCAGATCGTCAAAGCCGTTGCCGCGGTCAAGTCCGCCTGCAAGCAGTATAACCGGAGCGTTGAACGCGGAAAGCGCTTTGCTTGTGGCCAAAATATTCGTCGCTTTGCTGTCATTATAAAATTTACGATTCTGAATCGCAGTCACATACTGCAGACGGTGTTTAACACCGGTAAAGCTTGTCAGTACCTTCTGAATAGCATTATTGGATGCGCCCGCCGTTTTTGCCGCGGCTACAGCGGCTAGAATATTTTCTAAATTGTGCGCGCCCGGCAGTACGATGTCATCAACAGGCAGAATCGCTTCATCGCCGAACATCAGCATCCCGTCTTTAATGAATGCACCGCTGGACAGTTCCTGATGAACTGAAAACGGAACGGTGCCGGCTTTTCCGCCTTCGGCAAGCCGCACGACTGTTTCATCGCTTTGGTTCACGATGGCCGTATCGCTCTCAAGCTGATGCAGATACACCTTCTGCTTGGCTTTTTCGTAATTTTCACGGCTGTGGTGATAATCCAAATGAGCGTCAAATACATTTAAAATCAGGCCGATTTCAGGTCTGAACGCATGAGTCCCCATCAGCTGGAACGAAGAAAGCTCCGTGACGATCCATTCATCACCGTCAGCATGATAAGCCACTTCACTGGCGACAGTGCCGATATTCCCCGCGATCAGCGCCTTTATCGAGTCAGCCTTCAGCATTTCGTAGACCAGGGTCGTCGTTGTTGTTTTCCCGTTCGAGCCTGTAATGCCGATGAATTTTGCATTGGTGATATAATACGCAAGCTCGATTTCCGTCCAGACCGGGATGCCTCTTCTTTGCGCTTCCTCTACCATGATATTTTCATACGGGATTCCGGGATTTTTGATCAGAATGGTAATATCATGCTGATCAAAAAGTGATGTCGGATGTTCACCGCATATAACCTCAATTCCTCTTTCTGAAAGCCTTTGGGCAGGTTCGTTTTCTTCAAAGGCTTTTTGATCATTTACGACGACGTTAATGCCTTTTTCATGAAGAATTGACGCAGCCGCATATCCGCTTTTCGCCAGTCCGAGGACCAGAAAGTTTTGTTTTTGCAAAAAAAGTTCGTTTTCCACTTATAACCACACCTCGATGTAAATTCCTAAAACGGCAAGCAGCAGTCCCGCAGTCCAGAATGTGACGACAACTCTCCATTCAGACCATCCGACCAATTCGTAATGGTGGTGAAGCGGACTCATTTTAAAGATTCGTTTTCCTGTCGTTTTAAAGCTGATGACTTGTAAGATAACAGATAAGGTCTCAATAACAAAAACTCCGCCGATAATGACGAGCAGAATTTCAAGCTTCGTCAGAATGGCAACGGTCACGATCGCTCCTCCGAGCGCAAGCGAACCGGTATCCCCCATAAATACTTTGGCGGGATGGGCGTTGAATACAAGAAAACCGAGAACGGCGCCGACAACGGCAACCGAGAAAATCGCAACGTCATATTGTGACTGGTTCCACGCAAGGATCGCGAAAGCGCCGAATGCGATAGCAGCAGTACCGGACAAGAGACCGTCCAGACCGTCTGTCAGGTTGACGGCGTTTGAACCTCCGACAAGCATAAAGAGAACGAGGATAAAGTATCCCCAGCCGAGATCGATTGACAGATGTGTTCCCGGCACCCTGATGCCGGTTGAAAAATGGCAGTAATGATATACTCCGTAGAATACAATGGCGATAATGATCTGGCCGATCAATTTCTGCTTCGACGTTAATCCGAGATTCCGTTTCATCACCACTTTAATATAATCATCCAAAAAGCCGAGCAGGCCGTATCCGATCGTGACAAACAGCAGAAGAAACATTTCCGCGCTCAAATGCGAAAATTTCTGCGTCATGACAATCGCCGTAATGGCGATGGATACGATAATCATGACCCCGCCCATCGTCGGCGTCCCTGATTTTTTCATATGTGATTTCGGCCCTTCTTCCCTGATGCTCTGGCCGAATTTTAAGCGTCTTAAAAACGGGATAAGAATCGGAGATATCAGAACACTGATTAAAAATCCCATTATTATTGTAAATAAAATCACTTGCTCAAGCATTGCTCTTTTCTCCTCCCGTTTCGTTCAAACGACATACGTATTTATCATATTCACATTGTTTCCCCGTAATTCTTTTCATTTCCCTCATTCTAACACTCTTTCCTGTTTTACTTTTTATTCAGCTCAACGATAGCTCTTCCCGCTACTTCGGCGTCATCAAAGTCGAATGTTTCATTGCCGATCTGCTGATAGGTTTCATGCCCTTTTCCGGCAATCAGGACCACATCACCCTTTTTCGCGTTGGCAATGGCAAAAAAGATGGCCTGCTCGCGGTTGGCGATACTGTGATAGTAAGTTCCTTCTACTCCTCTTTCCATATCTCTTAATATGGCCAGCGGGTCCTCGCTTCTCGGATTATCTGAGGTAAAGATCGGTTCGTCGGCAATCCGCACCGCAATTTCCGCCATTTTCGGGCGTTTTGTTTTGTCCCGGTCACCGCCGCAGCCGACGACGACGAAAAGCTTGCCCTCTGTCATGTCTTTGCATGTATTCAGGACGTTTTCCAGACTGTCAGGCGTGTGCGCGTAATCGACGACGACAGGGAACGGCTGATTGTGATTCACCAGTTCAAACCGGCCTCTGACACCTTGCAGCTCTTCAAGTGCGCTTGTGATCGTATCGAACGGGAGACCCGCTGCGATCGCTGTCGCCGCTGCAGCCAGTACGTTATACACGTTGAACCGGCCGACGAGTGAAACCGTGATCTGTTTTGTTCCTTTTGGCGTAACGAGTTCAAAGCTTGTGCCTTGCGCAGAGATCTCAATTTGTTTCGCCATGACATCGGCATCGTTTTCGATTCCGTATGTAAGGATGTGTGCCGCCGTCACTCTTTCAAAATAAGCGCTGGCTTTGTCATCTGCGTTTAAAACGGCCCGCTTCGGCTTTTCATGGTTGAAAGAGCCGCCCAGCTGGGAAAACAGGAGGCTTTTAGCCTGTCTGTAGTCTTCCATCGTCTTGTGATAGTCTAAATGGTCCTGCGTCAGATTCGTGAACACGGCGATATCATAATCGCAGCCGTGAACCCTGCCGAGTGACAGAGCGTGAGAAGACACTTCCATAATGGCTGTATCAACATGCTCGTCATTCATTTTCTTGAACGTTTTTTGCAGTGTGACGCTTTCAGGTGTTGTATTTTTGACCGGGAATGTCTCATCACCGATTTTAATGTACATCGTTCCGATTAAACCGGTCTGTCTTCCCGCTTTTTTGAAAATCTCATCCACCATATGCGTCGTTGATGTCTTGCCGTTTGTGCCGGTGATGCCGATAAGCTGAAGCTGCTTTGTCGGCTGCCCGTAAAACGCATCAGAAAGAACGCTGAGCGCCCGCTGTGACCGGCGGACGATAATGACAGGAATATCGACGTCAAGCTCTTTCTCGGCGACGATGGCCGCTGCGCCGTTTTCTGCGGCTTTTTGGGCGAAATCATGTCCGTCCACCGTATACCCTTTTATACACACAAAAAGACTCCCTTTTCTCACTTCCCTGGAGTCCATCTCAATTGAAGTTATATCAGGGTCATGAAAGTCATTTTGAACAGGTTCGGCCATTAAATATGTAAGCAGCTTTGTAAGTTTCATTGTATCAAACCTCTCAGAAATTCTATTCATTCTTTTATCATGATAATTGTTTGTAAAAGTCAGAATGGCTTTTAAACATACAGTTCATATTTTAGCGTAAATAAAAGGATACATCCAGTTAATCTTAAAAGTTATCTTCTTTTTTTATCTTTATGATAAAAGGCAGCCGAAAACAATCGGCTGCCTCAAAAAGACTCATTCTTCACTCAAGTAAACACGGATCTTTGAGCCTTCTTTTACTTTCGTTCCGGCTGCAGGTGATTGCTTCACAATTTTGCTTCCTTTTCCTGAGGAGTCTATATTCAAATTGACAAGCAGCGACTCAAGATCAGAGACAGACATCCCTACAACATTCGGAACCTCTATTGTTTTTGTGTCGTTCCATTGATATTTTTTCTCGATTTGATTTTTTCGCGGTTTAACGCCGAGCTCCGGCAGACTGTCTCTCATCATATTTCCGACAATCGGCGCGGCGACGGTTCCCCCGAATTGAATCGTGCCTTTCGGATTATCAACCGCGACATATACGACAAGGCTCGGGTCATCAGCCGGCGCAAAACCGATAAAGGAGACGATATGGTTGTTTTCGAGATATTTGCCGTCTTTGACCTTTTGAGCCGTTCCAGTTTTCCCCCCGACGCGATATCCTTCTACAAAGGCATTCCGCCCCGTTCCCTGAGCGACGACGCTTTCTAAAGCGTATCTGATCTGCTTTGACGTTTCCTGGGAAATAACTTGTCTTTTCGCAATCGGCGATTGTTTCTTAACGGTTTTTTTCGTGACGGGATCAACCCACTCTTTGGCGATAAACGGAGTATAAAGCGTTCCGCCGTTTATTGCTGCGGATACGGCTGCCACCTGCTGAATCGGCGTGACGGAAACCCCTTGTCCGAAAGCGGTTGTCGCCTGTTCGACCGGGCCGACTCTGTCAAGCGGAAATAAGATTCCCGTTCCTTCCCCCTGCAGATCGATGCCTGTTTTCTTTCCAAATCCGAAGTCCTTAATATATTGAAACAGCTTTTGTTTTCCGAGCCGTTCCCCAAGCTGTACAAACCCAGGGTTGCAGGAATTTTGAACGACTTCAAGGTAAGACTGCGAACCGTGGCCGCCCTTTTTCCAGCATCTGAGGCGGGCGCCGTCCACCTCGGCAAATCCTTTGTCATAAAAATGATCTCTTTGCAAGTTTACTTTTTGCTCTTGGAGCGCCGCCGCAAGCGTAATAATCTTAAAGGTCGAACCCGGTTCATACGTGCTCCATACCGGCAGATTCCGGTTGTAAACGGACGGATCCACTGATTGATAGTCAGCCGGATCAAAATCAGGACGGCTTGACATTCCCAGCACTTCTCCGTTTTTCGGATTCATTGCGACCGCAATCATTCCGTCCGGGTTGTATTTCGCCGCTGCATTGTCGAGCTCTCGTTCTATAATCGTCTGAACCTTGGCGTCAATCGTCAATTTCATATCAAGTCCGTCTTTCGGAGGGGTGTAATCATCCGCTTCATCAGGCATTTTCTTCCCCTTGGCATCCGTATAAAATTTCACGGAGCCCTTTACACCTTTCAAGTCATCATCATAATAAGCCTCCAGTCCGAGAAGGCCCTGGTTATCAATACCGGCAAAACCGAGAACATGGGACAAAAAACTTCCGTACGGATAATGACGGATGCTGTCTTCAGCTACATAAACTCCTTTTAAATCGAGCGCTTTGATTTCTTTCGCTTTTTTATTTGAAATTTTCCGGCCCTCGGGTGAGATTTTTTCTATGGATGTTTTCTTTGTAATGTGTTTGTAGACCTTCTCTTCTGACATATTTAAAACTGACGCGAGAAGCTTGCCCGTTTTTATGGGATTTTGAATCTGGCGCGGTACGACAAAGACGGTCGGCGCGCTTTTATTAGTAGCCAGCTTCACGCCGTTCCGGTCAAGGATCTCTCCCCGCTCAGGCTCAAACGGCAAATTCCGGCTCCAGGAATCCTTCGCCAGCGAAGTCAGCTTTTCCCCCATTACAAATTGGACATAGCCTAATCTGCTGTCAATGATCAAAAAAATGATCACGCCAAAAAGCAAAACCAGTAATAAACGTTTTCGAACCGTTACATTTGAAACGCGCAAGGGACCGTCCACTCCTTATTTAGGCTTGTTTCATTTTATGCCTCAGCTTGGACACATAGAACGGCGCGCATAAAAAAGAAGCCCGCGGGCATCCGCGGACTTCTCTGTCCCGTTAATCAGGATTTTTAAATTTCACCTTGATCACGGTATTTCCCTTCAGTTCTTTGCCTTTTTTGACACTTTGGCTGGCAGCGTAACCTTCGCCGCTCACATCAATGTGAATGCCTGATACCTTGCTGAATTGAAGCACTTCCCGTCTCGACCATCCGGACATATCCGGCATCGTCATCTTTCCGTCTGTTTTTAAGAAGATTTTCTGATTGGTGATCACATCTTCTCCGGCTTTCGGATACTGCTCTTTTACGGCAACATCACTGCCGATGACAATCGGTGTGAGATGTTCATTTTTCGCTTCCTTCTCAGAATTCGTAACCGTCTTGTCTGTCAGATCAGGCATCTTTTGGCTTTTCGTTTCTTCCTGGCCGGAATCTGACTTTTCCGTCGGCTCGATGTTCAAATAATGCAAACTGTTTTTCATCGTCGGGTTAAAGATTTCCGCGACAGGATCGGAGCTGCTTTGGCCCGCTTTTAATTGCGGCTGCTGCACGGCTACATAGATGACGAGCTTAGGATCATTTTTCGGCGCCATGCCCATGAATGAAAACACATAGTTGCTCGTTCCAGATAAATATCCGCCCGTCCCCGCGATTTGCGCGGTTCCTGTTTTCCCCGCAACATCAAAACCCTCAATTTTATAAGGTTTTCCCGTTCCGATGTCTGACGTCACGACTTCTCCAAGCAGATTCCGGACTTGTTTGGCCGTATCAGCCGAAATCGGCGTACCTGCTTGTTCGGGCTTTGTCTGCTTGACGACTTTTTTCGTATCAGGGTCGACAATATGGTCAATCACGTAAGGCTTCATCATTTTGCCGTTATTGGCAATCGCCGTGACTGCCTGAAGCTGCTGAATCGGCGTTATCGCCGATGCTTGGCCGTAAGCCGTAGACGCTTTATCAAAATCATATTTGAAGTTAATTTTACTTGATACTTCACCGGGCAGATCAATCCCTGTTTTTTGATAGAGCCCGAATTTGTGCAGATACTCATTAAACCGGTCAAACCCGAGTTTTTCATTGGCCAGTTTGGCGAAAGCAACATTGGATGACCTCATGAGGCCGTCATGGAAGCTTGTCATGCCCCAGCCGGCGCCATCATTCCAATCTTTAACAGGTCTATCGCCTACTTCATATGTTCCTGATTTATATTTCTCGTTTGCAGAGAACACGTTTTCCTGAATCGCCGCGGCAAGCGTAAAGATCTTCATCGTCGATCCCGGTTCATACGCGTACGACACTAAGTCGTTGTAATAATTGGTGACGTTTCTGAGATTCGGGTCAAAACTCGGACGCTGCCCCATCGCAAGCACTTTGCCTGTTTTCGGTTCTACGACAGCCGCCATAATTTTTTTCGGTTTATATTTTTCCGCCACTTTCGTCATGCTGTCTTCTAAAAAGGTTTGAATTTTCTGATCAATGGTTAAATATACATTGTCACCGTTTTTAGGTGCGGTGATTTTTTCTTTGCTGTTCGGAAGTTTCCAGCCGGATTTATCACTTTCATACGTGACAGATCCGTCGCGTTCCGTCAGATAGCTGTTCAGTATTTTTTCCAGCCCTAAAGATCCTTGTATCTGGTTTGTTTTTTCATTTACATCGGCATAGCCGAGAACATTTGATAAAAACACGCCGTTCGGATAGTAGCGCTTCGTATCTCTTAAGAAAGAAATACCCGGAAGATTCATTTTTTCGATCTTTTGCTTTTTCGCATAAGAGATATCGCGGCCAGCTGAACCGAATTCCACCTGCTTCGCGCCATTCCTGTTTAAGATGTCCAGAATCTCGCTTTTGTCCAGGTCAATAACGGACGCCAGCTTTTCCGCTGTCATTTCTTTGTCTTTGACATGCTGAGGGTGCTTCTTGTCGGTCGTCATCTTTTTATCAAGCACGGCAATGAGCTTATAAGTCGCCGTGTCCTCAGCGAGCACTTTGCCGTTCCGGTCAAGAATGGAGCCGCGGCTCGCTTCTATCGTCCGCTTTTTTTCGTGCTGCTCGGTCGCTTTTGTTGCAAGTTCCACCCCGTTAGCTTTACCGGTTAATTGAATGTACGCCATTCTCCCGAGAATGACAAAGAAAAAGAGAGCGAAACAAATACTCAGTATCGCTGCTCCTCTGTTCATAAACTTATTTTTTTTAGGCATGGGTTATCATTCCTGTATGTTTTTCACTTTTTTATCTTTCAGATTCAAACCGTGCTTTTTGGCGATATCCATCAATCGCTGCGGCTGGCTTAAGTCACCCGCTGTTTTTTGGAGATCACCGATCTGCTTATTCTTCTCTGATACTTTCTCCTCCAGTTTTTGCACCTCAATATTGGATTGGTACGCCGCGTATGCCTTTGATACGATAAACATTGAAGTGGAGAGAACGGCAATGGCAAACAGGACGAGCAGCACCTTTTCCCCGAGTGTAATGGAAGCCCCTTTTTTGACAATCACCTTTTTTTCGGGACTTATCACTGGCCGTTGTTGTTTTTCCTGCTGGTAAGCTAAGTTGCTCATAGGCTGATGACCTCCTTTATGTTGTCATTTGCTGCCCGTTATTTTCGTTTCTCCGCAATGCGGAGCTTCGCTGAGCGGGCGCGGTTATTTTCTTCAAGCTCCTCTTTTGATGCCGTAATGGGTTTTCTCGTAATCAGTTTTAATTCCGGTTCAAATTCTTCCGGTATCACAGGAAGACCCGGAGGCAGTTCGGGAAGTGATGATTTTTCCTTGAATGTCGTCTTGCACATTCTGTCTTCCAGTGAGTGAAAAGTGATCACAGATACCCTTCCGCCCGGCTTCAGCATCTCTATCGCCTGCAAGAGAGCCTCTTCAAATACTTGAAGCTCATCGTTTACGGCGATTCGAATGGCCTGAAATACGCGTTTGGCCGGATGACCGCCGCTTCTTCTCGCCGGAGCCGGTATCGCGTCCTTTATTAGATCGACCAGTTGGCCGGTTGTTTGAATAGGCGATTTCTCTCTTGCCTCTTCAATTTTTCTGGCGATTTGCTTGCTGAATTTTTCTTCTCCGTATTTAAAGAAAATCCGCACAAGATCCTCATACCGCCATTCATTTACGACCTCTTTCGCCGTAAGGGCGGCCGACTGGTCCATCCTCATGTCCAGCGGTGCGTCATGATGATAGCTGAATCCCCGTTCCGGTGTATCAAGCTGCGGTGAGGATACTCCTAAATCAAATAAAATTCCGTCGACACTCGTAATGCCGTGTTCGTGTAAACATTCTTTTAAATAACGAAAGTTGCTTTTCACCAAAATGAGCTGTCCTTTGTACTCAGACAATGTTTGCTTTGCGTTTTCAAGCGCCGTGTCATCTTGGTCAAAGGCGATTAAACGCCCTTTTTCCGATAATTGCTGCAATAAATATGTACTGTGCCCGGCGCCTCCCAGGGTGCAGTCCACATAGGTTCCGTCCGGTTTGATATTTAAACCGTCGACGGTTTCACGTAGAAGTACTGTCTTATGCTGAAACATTTGTGTCGGTCCCACCTTTATCAGGAATGAATTGAATTGTCAGTTGCTGTGATGCACGAAGATCCATTATATATCAAATCCAATCATGTTTTCAGCAATTTCGGCGAATGAATCTTCTTGCTCTTCTGTGTATTGTTCCCAGATTACCTTACTCCACAATTCAATTCGATTGGAAACCCCGATGACAACACATTCTTTTTCCAGTTTTGCGTAATTCAGAAGAGATGACGCAATATTAACCCTTCCCTGCTTGTCCAGTTCGCATTCGGTCGCACCGGAAAAAAAGAAACGGGTAAATGCGCGGGCGTCTTTTTTGGTGAGCGGCAGCGCCTTCAGCTTTTCTTCGATCAGCTTCCATTCATTCATCGGGTAGCCGAAAAGACATTGGTCAAGTCCTCTTGTCAGCACAAACTGCTCACCGAGGCCTTCTCTGAATTTTGCGGGTACGATCATGCGGCCCTTTGCATCAATTGTATGCTGGTATTCACCCATAAACATGATAAGGACCCCCACTTTCTCCCCTAAACTCACCACTATCCGCCACTTCTCTCCACAACCTCATTTTACACTGTTTAAACATAAAAAAAAACCCTGAACTATTCAGGGTTCTTTAAAACTTTATTTCAAAGTTTGACAATCTGATGTTGGTTTTGAAAAGAAAATGGCAGATGTTTGAAGGTTGTGAAGAATTTTGGACCGTAACGGTTCAAATAATACATTACATTCCAGATCCGTTCCTGCGGAGCGCCGAGCGGTCTGATGCTGTTTTGGATTCTTTCATAGTCACGAAGCACAAAACCTTCTTTTTCTTCAATTCTTTTTGTTACCGTCCGTTCTAGAAACAAGAGCTGATCTTGAATGAAGGCGGCATTCTTCTGTAAGAGCGGCTCAAGGCTTGAATCGACTTTAAGCGCTTCGTCTCTTGCTTTTTTATGGGCAGCTTCAATCTGTGACTTCGCCTGTTCCATCACAGAAGAAAATTCTTCAGGAATCTGCTCGTTAAAATAAGTCTCCTTCAGATGTCCGGTGCCGTGTTCGATCGCTTCTTGAAGCGGGATATTCCGTTCTGCAAGCTTCTTTTCAATATGGCGCTCAAGAATCGTAATGTTTAATCTCGGCACTACCGGAGTCATAGAAAAGCCCATTAATGAGAAAGCCTGCTTCAGCTCGCCCCAATAATTGACTTCCCCCGGCCCTGCGATAAACGCAAGAGTCGGGATGAGAAACTCCTGCATCAGCGGCCTTGTCACAACGTTATTGCTGAAACATTCCGGTTTTTCTTCCATATGGGTATGAAGTTCGTCGTCCGTCCACTCGAGGTCGAGCTCCTTAATGACAAAAACGCCATTTTCTTTTTCAATTAAGAAGCGCTCTCCCTCATACTCGTAAAATAAGTTGGCCTGTTCTTTGTCCGATTCAATAATCGGGTGATAACCGGCTTCCCGCATAAGACGTTGCTGATTTGACACTGCTTCGGCAAGTTCATTATTGTGCTTTAAAATCTGCTGAAACATTCCCGTTTCCAGCTTTTTAATTCCGGGATCTCCGGAATTCATCAGAATAAGTCCTTCTTCTTGAAACAAGCCGGCGATTAACAGTTCAAAAAAATCCGTAAATGTCTCTGATGAGCGTAAACATCGCTTCACATTTTGAAGGAGTGCGTTTGTGTGATCCGTTTCCTCAAAAGAAGCGAACACCTCATCAATCCACGCCGCACATTTTTCCTGATCAAGAGAGGTATTGGCTGCCGATGTTTTTTTCCAGTAAGACTGCGGCAGCTTCTGTTTCACCGGGCCTTTTTTCTCTGTTGACGTATGCACATAATTGATTTCTTCCAGATCGTGATCTTCACCCGCCACCCAGAAAATCGGAACGACAGGAATCCGGAGCGCCTCTTCCTGCTGTCTGGCAAGTACGATAATGGAGATAATCTTATGTATGGTGTAAAGGGGTCCTGTTAAAAGACCGGCCTGCTGTCCGCCTACAACTGCTGCGCTATTTGGATCTCTCAGTTTTTTGATGGAGGCCTGCATGGCGGCGGAGTTAAATTTTTCGTGATACGAGGATAGGTAATCGGCTAATTCCTCTCTGGCAAACGGCCTTGAAGACAGGTCTTGAAGCCGCTTTTGCCATACATCCTCAGAATGAATATCATAATCAAAAAATGAAGACATGTTTTCTCCATCTATATAGTGCTGCACAAACGTATTTTGACTTTTGATGGAAAGTTCAGTTAGCTGCATCTGTCTGGAACTTCCTTTCTCCAATAAATAGTTAGGTTTCCGAAATGAGTATAGCATGTTAGCGGAAAACCTCAAAAGACTTTGTTTCAGTTTCTTTCTAACGCTTTTATGCTGCGGTGTAAAAACGGGAGATGAACGGCCGGCAATCCCCGGCTCTCCGCCTCTTTCACAAGGTATCCGATAATCGCATCGGCCTCCGTCCGTCTTCCCTCCAAGATATCGACAAGCATGGAAGAATGATTTTTTTCCGTCAGGCTGCAAACTTCGCAAACCCTGTTCCACGCTTCCTCTCTATCCGCGAGGCCAAGTATTGTCTCCGCTTCTTCAAACACGTTTCTCATATATGTTTTGTAAGCGGCATTTGTTAACAGCTCTCCGTTTTTCACGCGCAGCAATGCAGTTAACGGGTTGATGCATACATTTATGATCAATTTTCCCGTTAACAGCTGATACCAGTCGTTTTCATCATATACGGGAAAATCCCGGTGCATTCCGGAAAAGATGGTTTTGAGCGTTTCCGGACGGGATGCACGGAATACACTCCATCTTACGGCTCCGGTCCCAGTATGTTCAACGACATGATCTGATATCCTTTTTGCCCCGTGCTCAACCGTGCCGGCATAAAGCGAATGATCTGTATGCCAATCTTTGATGTCGTGTATGTGTCCCATGCCGTTTTGCAAAAACAACACATTCGTCCCTTTTATTGTCTCAAGATCCGGCAAAACATCGCTGAGCTGGTGCTGTTTAACAGCTGCGATTAAGAGATCGAATCCGGAAGTGATGCCTGTTTGCGCTCTGCATGACGCCGTAAATTCTTTTCCGTCTTTCACCAGGCGTATACCGCCTGAGTTAATCGCATCAGCCTGCTCTGTCCGCCTCGTGATGACCGTTACCTGATGGCGGGACGATAAGTAGTAAGCACATAAAAGGCCCACCGCTCCGCCGCCGATAATTCCGATTTTCACACTGTCACACCCTATATCTGCTTTTTTCCATATTATCATAGCAGAAGCCGCCGCAAATTACTTCAATTTCGTTTTGAACAAAATGACAGACGAACATATTATAGTTGGAATTTTCAATTAAAGCGTTTACAATAATAAGTAGAACACAACAAAGGGGGAGTTTGTGTTGAAAATAGAGCGCCTGCTCATCAACTTTAAGACACTCGAAGAATTTAAAAGGTTTAAAGAATACGGGATGCAGGAGCTGTCCATGCTTGAAGATCTGCAGGATAATATCATTGAAAATGACAGCACCTCGCCTTTTTACGGGATTTACTTCGGGGATAAACTAGTGGCGAGAATGAGTTTATATCAGGTAAGCGGCAGTGCGAATCCGTATTTTGATCAGCGTCAGGACTTTTTGGAACTATGGAAGCTGGAGGTTCTTCCCGGCTATCAAAACAACGGATATGGCAAAGCGCTTGTCGATTTTGCAAAATCCTTCAGAATGCCGATCAGGACGAATTCACGCATGAAATCAGCAGAATTCTGGGATAAGATGAATTTCGAGCCCGTTAAATATGATATGGCGCGTGATAAAGGAGAAAACCCTTACATCTGGCATCCTGATATGGACGGTGAAATGACAGCCGGGGAAACGGCATAATAAAAAAACCGGCCGGGACAATGCCCTCAGGCCGGTTGATTTTACAGGCTCTGCGCCGATTTTCTTTCATCATCTTTCAAATTGACCATCCTTCTCGCCCTGTCCATAATATCAATTAACGCTTTGTAATCTTCTTCCGTCATCTCCAGCTTGTTTCTCAAGCTTTCGTTTTCCTCACGCAGATCCTCGACTTCTTTTTGCAGCGCGGTCAGCTGTTCTGTGAGTTTTTCTTTTTCATGACGCACATCCGCTGCGGCTGGCGACTCTTTAAATTGCTGCAGAAACAAAATCACATCATCAATGGACAGCTCTTTTTCTCCTTCCGCCCTGCGGATCGGGGGCTGCTTGACGGTTCCCGGCAGATTGGCGGAATGCACCCCGATTTGCTTTCTTAATTCCTTCCGCTGTTTTTTCGCCAGTTCTATCCCTGACTGATATTGTTTCCTGACATAAGAATTCCACCTGAACCCGCAGGCGGCAGCCGTTCTCGTCAGCGCTCTGCCGACTTCTTCAAAAGCGGAAAGCTGCGTCCCGCCTTCCCGTATGTGCCTGAGCACCACTTCGGCCAGCAGCAAATCTTCATCTTGCGTCCACGCATCTTGTCTCGTAATCGTCAATCGTATCTCCCTCCATATTTGCTCATTTACCTCATACATATGCCGCTGATAGATTAGATAGACTATTGGCGCTCACAATTTTTTCGGCGGAAGCAGGCCGGAGGAAGAAAAAAAGAAAAGCGCAGGAACCGAAATTCCCGCGCTTTTCTTCATACATTAATTGCTTTTTACATTTATGTCTTTGCCGTTGTATGATCCGCATGCTTTACATACACGGTGAGACAATTTCATCTCTCCGCATGACGGGCATTCTGTCATACCAGGTACATTTAGTTTGAAATGTGTACGGCGCAATCTTTTTTTCATTTTAGAAGTTCTTCTAAAAGGTACAGCCATTATTCCCACCTCCTTAAAGAGTTAAGATTCATCATCTTGTGTTAAGAGCTTTTTCAGATCCGCAAGTCTGGGGTCGATCTGATTTTTCTTCTCTTCCTCAGAAATCACTTGCCAATCCTTTCCCACTTGGGGAGCGGCCCCTTCTTTTTGTTCAGTTTCACAAAAGATTTGCATAGGAATTTCTAAAAGAATCTCTTCTTTTACGATCGGAGTCAAGTCGACGGTATCGTCTTCAGCAATATGAACGTCCTCATCTTCTATATCATCCGTCTTATGAAATCTAAACAGTTCTTTTGTCGCGATTGTAAATGGATACGGCACATCAACTAAAGTTCTTGAGCACGGCAAAACCATTTCGCCTGAAATCGTAAAGTCAAACGAAACCTGCTTGGATTCAATCTCCGCGCGGCCCTTCACCCGGACGGGAGAAATGCGGCGGATGTCAGAATTCAATTTTGTCAGCTCATTCAACTCAACTGTTTCATCAAATTCAAAGCTCTTTTTCGCCATTTGATGAAGCTGATAAATCGTCCATTTCATTTGTATCACCTCAGGAAAGCAACAAACATGATTATAGCTTTTCAGAATGTTTTTGTCAATATTTTTTCTTTACAGCATAATGCCGCCGTCATGCAATCGTTGACAGCCGGATAGGCTAATCATACACTAAACGAAACGGACGAAAATATGCACTTCATTTGCAAATGTACCATACGAAGCAAAACATAGCAAGAAAGGCGGAACAAATATGAAAGCAGTCGGCCTCGTTGTTGAATATAATCCCTTTCATAACGGACACCGCTATCATGCGGAACAAGCAAAAATCAAGACGGACAGCAGCGTCGCGGCGGCGGTGATGAGCGGCCCTTTTTTGCAGCGCGGGGAACCGGCCGCCGTCTCAAAGTGGGCCCGGACAAAAATGGCGCTGGAAAACGGCGTGGATATCGTCATTGAGCTCCCTTATATGTATGCCGTACAAAAAGCGGAATTATTCGCGCGCGGCAGTGTTTCGCTTCTTCACCAATTAGGATGCAACAGCTTATTTTTCGGCAGTGAAAACGGACGGATTGACCCCTTTATTGAAGCCGCTGAAGCGTTCAGCCGAAAGGAATCTGACTGCATCCAGATTCTGAAAGAGGAGCTGAAAAAGGGGCTCAGCTATCCGGCCGCCGCCTCAAAAGCTTTTTCACACATATTCAAAGGACAGGACATGCTTGATTTGTCTAAGCCGAACAATATTCTCGGTTTTCACTACGTCAAAGCGATACACGCCTCCGGTTCCGCCATGAAACCTTATACGACAGCCAGGATCGCTTCCGGGTATCATGACGCCGAGCTTCCCGGGGATGACAGCCGGATAGCCAGCGCCACAAGTATCAGAAAAGCGCTGATCGAAAAAGGAACGGCAGCCGCAAAGAGCTTTCTCCCGGAAGCGTCTGTGCGCGAGCTGGACGCATACAGACGCTCATACGGATTATGGCACAGCACGGAAGACTATTTTTCATATGTAAAATACAGCCTCAGCACTCTGTCCGCTGAAGAATTGAGCCAAATCTATGAAGTGGAAGAAGGCCTTGAGCACAGAATTATGCGCACCATCAGACAAGCCCGCTCCTACCAGGAAATGATGGAACGATTGAAAACAAAACGATACACGTGGACGAGGCTGCAGCGGATGAATACGCACATTCTGACACGGACGAAAAAAGAAGACATGCACCGGCTTTTAAAGCCTGCAAGCGCACCTTATATCCGTCTTCTCGGAATGACGAAAAAAGGACAGGCATATCTGTCGGCAAAGAAAAAAGAGCTTACCGCGCCGCTCGTCAGCAAGCTCTCCTCTTTCTCCCATCCCGCTCTGGATCTGGACATATCGGCGGGACGGGTTTACAGCCTGCCGATAAAAGAACCTGAACGCACATGGTTTGAGAAACAGGAATTTTCACAAGCGCCGATCCGCTACGATGAAGACGAAAAACGTTTTTTGAATGCGTAAAAAAAGCACCTGACTGTATCAGGTGCTTTTTACTTTCAGCTTATCCAAATAATCAAGTGCGTCCTGCATGGTGTCGACCGGAACAATCTTCATATCGGACTTGATAGCTTTTGCCGTTTTTACCGCATTTTTATAATCAGAGTTTTCAGCACCGTTTTGGTTCGGCGCAAAGAAAATATCTTTCCCCGCTTTGTCTGCGGCGACGACTTTCTGATCGATTCCGCCGATCGGTCCGACTTTGCCGTCAACGTCGATTGTTCCCGTTCCGGCTATATTATAGCCTTTTGTTTCGTCAGGTTTTGTCAGCTGGTTGTAAATTTCTAAAGACATCATGAGACCCGCAGAAGGCCCGCCGATGTTTTCAATGCTGAAATGAAGATCGGGCTTCACTTTCACGTTCCGGTCCGTATATAAGGCGACACCGATTCCCGCTCTTTTCGGGTCGTCCGGGAATGATTTCAGCCCAATGTCAACGGTCTTTTCTTTCGTGTCCCGTTCAATGTGAAACGTGACTTTTTCCCCCGCTTTTTTGCTGCTGATATAATCAATCAGCTTTTCAGCGGATTCGTATTTCTTCCCATCCGCGCTGATGATTTTATCACCGACCTCTATTTTTCCTTTTGCCGGCATGCCGGAGACGACTGAGCTGGCGTAAATGCCGTTAAATGAGTATTTTACCTGTTTTCCGGCTTTTTGATAAGCGGCAATGACCGCGTTTTCTTGAGAGCTTTTCATCATCTGCAGCTGGCGCTTCATATAGTCTGAATCTGTTTCGCCCTCTTCTTTTATGCTTTCATCCGGGACGATTTCATCGTAAGGATGCACTTTCGCCCAAAGATATGTATACGGATTGGCTGGGCCTACTTTGACAGTCATCAAGGAAAGGCTTCCTTTTTCAGGATAGCCTCCGTCCACCTTAATCAGCGGTCTCAGCTCTGATGCTTCTCCCGGCTGTGTGATGTAATACGGAAGCTTAATAAATGTAACAGCGATTAATAAGATCAGGATGATAAACACCCAGCGAAAATGTTTTGCTTTCATATGAGTTAGCCCTCCCAGTTCTCTATTTCTTGTTTAATCCGGCCGATCATCCGGTCTGCGGCTTCTTCGCCCGCTGTGATCATATGATCAATGTTGGCAAAAGAGCTTGAACTGAATGATTCAAGAGAAGGGCGGATCATGACGTCTGCGGCAATGGTCTGGTGACGGACCAATTCATTTTGCAGTATATCCATACTTTGCATGATTACATCAAAAATATGTGCCGCTTTTTCCGTTTTTTTCACCCGCGATACGTCGGAGGCGATGACGATATCAGCGCCCATATCTTTTACCGCGGAAACCGGGATTCTGTCGACCACCGCGCCGTCCACTAACATGCGCCCGTTCATTTTTTGCGGAACGAAAACGCCCGGTATGCTGATGCTCGCGCGGACGGCTTCGGATACAGAGCCTTTTGTAAAAACGAGTTTTTCTCCGGTCTGGAGGTCGCATGCCACAATGCCGAGCGGGATCCGCAGTTCTTCTATCGGCTTGCCGTACGTATACGCATGTACGAGCTGCCTGATGCGGTCCCCTTTTAAAAATCCGAGACGCGGCATCGTATAATCTGCATACAGCCGCCGCTTAAATGCTTTGGCGACTTTTTTCATCGTGGCCACGTCATGCCCGGCCGCATAAAAGCTTCCGACTAACGCTCCCATGCTGCTGCCGGCAATCATATCAATTGGAATCTGATGCTTATGTAAACTGGATAACACTCCGAGGTGAGCAATGCCTCTTGCCCCTCCCGAACCTAACGCTAACCCGATTGTAGGTTTGGCCAACGCGACGAACCCCCTATAGACATCCTATACATGAATTCTATGGTCTAAATTGAACCCCTATGCTCGTATATTAGTACAGGATGACAAATAGGTACTTGCCCGGCCGTCCTTAAGGTCTGTTCTATATTTTATCATGATATAAATGTCAGTGTGCAATTTTAGCATTGGGGAGGTAAGAATGAACTTGTCTAAGTTTCATACATTTTTGATTTCATTGTTTTTTATTTTTTTGACGGCGACGGTTATTTCACACCCGCAGGCCTCATTCGAAGCCTCCAAAACCGGACTTTCCATGTGGTGGGAGGTAGTTTTTCCTTCGCTGCTTCCGTTTTTTATTTTATCTGAGCTTTTAATCGGATTCGGTATTGTCAGGTTTGTCGGCCTTTTACTCGAACCCTTTATGCGCCCCATTTTCAGAGTGCCGGGGGTCGGCGGATTTGTACTGGCTATGGGCATGGCTTCAGGAAATCCGGCCGGCGCGAAACTGACTGCACGGCTGCGCCAGGAGAAACAGATCTCCAGAGTGGAGGCTGAACGCCTCGTCTCTTTTACCAATTCATCCAATCCGTTATTTATATTCGCGGCTGTGGCGGTCGGCTTTTTTCATAACGCCTCTCTCGGCATTCTTTTAGCATCAGCTCACTATCTCGGAAACATCGCCGTCGGCCTGACGATGCGTTCATACGGACGGAAAGAAGAAGCGTCGTATACCGGGAAAAAGACGCTCTCTCTTCCTTCACTGAAAGAAGCATTTCTGGCGCTGCACAAAGCGCGGCTTTCGGAAAAGCGGCCGCTCGGAAAAATTTTAAGCGACGCCGTCACGTCTTCTGTACAAACCCTGCTGATGGTGGGCGGTTTTATTATATTGTTTTCGGTTTTCAGCCGGTTATTATCAATCGTACAAGTCATGGATGTGCTTTCTGTATTTACAAACGCGCTTCTTTCGCTCTTCCATCTTCCCGTAAGTCTGGACATTCCTCTTATCAGCGGAATGTTTGAGATTACGCTTGGGAGCAAGCTGGTCAGTGAAGCGGATGCCGCCTTGCTGCCGAAAGCGATGATTGTGAGTTTTATTCTCGGTTTCAGCGGCCTTTCCGTACAGGCCCAAGTGGCCGGCATTTTATCGGAAACAGACATCCGCTTTAAACCGTTTTTCGCAGCGCGTATCCTTCAAGGCATTTATGCCGCCCTTTTTATTCTTTTACTGTGGAAGCCGCTTTATCTTGCATTGGACGAACCTTACCAGTCCGTATTCCTTCCGCTCCGCGATCAGGGCGCGGCCTCGGCTGCCGTCAGCGGATGGAACACACTTGTTGAAGCCGGCCCCGCCGTAACCCTGGCTGCCCTCACCGTATACGCACTGATTTATTGTTACAGGCTGTCAGCACGAATAAAAAAAGGATGAGACGCCATACGCGCTTCTCATCCTTTAAATTTCTGCTGCAGCGCCTGTTCGACTTCCGGAGGAACAAACTCTGAAACAGGCCCGTTATATTTTGCGACCTCTTTTACAATGCTTGAACTTAAAAAAGAGTACTGATTGTTCGTCATCATAAAAAAGGTTTCTATTGACTCGTCAAGCACGCGGTTGACAGAGGTTCCCTGCATCTCATATTCGAAGTCAGAAACAGCTCTGAGTCCCCTGATAATCGCATTCGCCTGCTTTTTTTTCGCGTAGTCGATCAACAGTCCCCCTGACGTCTCGACCGTAATATTCGGTATGTCTTTTGTCACTTCCCGCAATAGCTCACAGCGTTCTTCGACTGTAAACAGCGGCTGCTTGGAAGAATTATTAAGCACGCATACGTACACATGCTCAAACACGTTTGCTCCCCGCCTGATAATGTCCATGTGTCCGTAGGTGACGGGATCAAAACTTCCGGGACATACAGCTATACTTGCCACATCATTACCCCCTATTTCGGTATATCGTCACTCCTGTAAGCCCGTAAATTTCCCTTCTTGTTACAGTAAGCGCGCCGACGGCTTCAGGAAGCGCAACCGCTTTATCATGCTCGGCTACGACAAAACCGCCTTCATTCAGCATGTTCTCTTCATCAATCATTTCGATAAGCGCTTTCAGCTTTTGTTCCTTATACGGGGGATCTAAGAAAATTCCGTCAAAACCTTTTTCCCGTTTCGCCGCGGCATAGAGGGCCCGCTCTGCATCATTGCGGTATACTTCCGCTGAAGACAGCAGATCCAGCGCTTTTATATTCGCTTTTACCGTTTGGATGGCTTTGAAATCCCGATCCACAAAGATACAGCGGTCAAATCCGCGCGACAGCGCTTCAATTCCGAGACCGCCGCTCCCCGCAAACAAATCCAGCCCCGTTCCTCCGTCAAAATACGGGCCGATCATATTAAAAATAGACTCTTTTACTTTATCCGTCGTCGGCCTTGTTGATGTGCCCGGCACAGCCTTTAAGGCTCGTCCTTTTCTTGAACCGGAAATTACTCTCATTTTTCACACCACTTTTTCTGAAAACTTTGATGTTTCGCATCGGCTGAGCCGTTATGTACAAAAACAATCCCTATCTTATCATAAAGCATTCTTTCAAACAATGAGCGTGAAATCATGTATACATGCTCACATTCTTGTCAAAACTACGTGTAACAGCATCAATAAATGATGTTGTTGCCAACCGCGGAGAAGACTTACGTTTCCCCATAAGTTCTTCCTCCGGTTTCTCCTCTCCCTTTGCCTTCTCCTTAACTTGTTAAGGAATAGAAGGACCCCGCAGGTTTCTGCGGGGATTTTTTTATATGCCGATCTTATAATCGTACTCTTTCGCTTTATCAAGCTTTGATTCAAATTCCAGCTTTAAAAAGGGCTTATATGAAGGCTCTACTTTCTTCACATATGAATAAGAAGAAATCTTTTCCATCGTTTTTTCGATTTGGCCCATATCGCAATACAGCACTGCGTATTTCAGCCGCTTGGAAACATAATGAACGTTGCCGAATTTTCTCAGCATTTTACTGTGTTTTAAAGAATGCAGATATACGATTATGCCTTGGCGCTTGCTTTCCATCATGATCACCGCCTGACTCTCTGTTCATTTTATGTAAAAGACGAGACGGCCGTCTCGTCAGGAAACTTTGCATCCGCAGCCGCCGCCGGAACCGCAGCCGCCGCCGCAGGATGACAGGCCGTCAAAATAAGGATTCCCCGTCGGAACTTTTACATGCTCCGAAACGGCCGTGCCGAGTTCGATGCTGATCTCGTCAAGCAGCGACTGAAGCTCAGTCTCCGCTTTTTTAAATTCGGCCACCTTATCATTTAAATCCAGCTCCCGCTTCAACTCTCTCATTTTGCGGGAAATTTCTCTATAATCAGGATGGTATTTGCCAAAGCGCTGCACATCCTCATACTGCTCTTTAATGCTCAAAAAAGAACGAATAATCCGCCCTGCCTCTTCATCTTCATGGAGACGCTTGTAACAATCGCGGTAATTTTCAGCCGTCTCAGACTGCAGAATCATGCCGGCAAGCTGCTCCGCTTCACTTTGAAGCCGGACGGACTCAATTGTTGCATACATTAATACGCACCTCCAGTTGTTAGTTTACCACGAAACCTGCCAATTGGAAAATGTGGCGTTTAAATGCTTTTTAATCCTGCGAACGCATGGCGTGAACCATCTGCATCATCATCTGCGCCATCTGAATCCCATTTGAAAATTGGCTTACCCGGTGCGGTATTGTTTTTTCATAAAAATTCATCATGTCCAGCTGAAATGAATTGAGATCGTCCGGCTTTCTCGCGAGTCTTCGGTACCAGACGGGGCGCTGCCGTATAAACCGTTTCCGTTCCTCATCTGCAGATATGAATTCCTGAACCTCTTTTCGCATACACGATCCCCTTCTTTAATCCTTCCTGAACGAAAAAGGATGTTGTCCGGAGCCTTGCCGGGGCTGCTTCGTATCGCTGCTCGAAAATTGGCTTAAAAGGCTTTGCAATGATGAAATAGACTGGCTCATTTTATTGATCTGCTCATTCATTTGGTTGATATCCATCTTTTTGACGGCAGTGACCATTTTTGAAACGAAATCGTTCTTTTCAGCTGGTTCCTGTTTGGTTTCCGCTTCAGAAGCAGACTGAACGGCCTCGTCTTTAAATGGGTCCCACATCGAATCGTCCTCGCCGAGGAGAACCCAATTTTCATAGACTTCCTGCCAGCTTCTTTGTTCCTTGCGAACATTTTGGATCAGTTTGGGATGCTTTTTTACGAATTGTTTAAAATCATCGATTGATTGCCGTGATTGCTGATTCGCCACAATTCTCACCCCCTCCGAAAAGTTTTGCCTGCTATAATGTATCGGTTCAGGCGCCTTAATGTTCGCCTAAATTGCGAAAAAAAGCAGGTATATGCAAAAATTATTTTTCCCGGCAGGAGCCCGCTCGCGAAAAACACAAAAAAACCGCGGGGGCTGCGCCCTCTGCGGTTTTTACTGCCAAGGCTTAATGAAGTTTTGCGTATAATATTTCCGGTCCACGCCGACCCCGAGGTGGGTGTAATCAGGACTTAACAGCGCTTTTCTGTGTCCTTCACTGTTCAGCCAGCCCTCCACTGCCGCCGGACCGTCCACATAGTTGTAGGCAATATTTTCACCGGCCTCCCGGTATTTCACATCGCCTTTTTCCAAGCGGTCCTTCAAAGTCCCGTATTTCTTTGAGACATGGGAGAAATACTTGTTGTCCTTCATGTCCCGGCTGTGGCCGAATGCCACTTTTGCAGCGCCTTCGTCCCATTTCAGCCTTGTAAGTCCGTGTTTCACGCGGATGACATTTGTAATATCGAGAATCTGCTGTTCGCTCGCCCGTTCAATGCTGTCCCATTTTTTATCGGAAACAGGCTCGGGTTCTGTGAGTCTTCCTCTGTACATGACCTCGTACGGCCTTTGTTTTACTAACGTCTCCGCATCAAATGCCCTGATGCTTGACAGATTCCCGTCAAATTTGTCCATGTACAGCTGAACATACATACCGCCGATCTTGACAGTGGGACGGGTATTGATATCTTCTTCAGAAAACTCAAACCGGTACGTGTTACCCTTATCCGTCACATTGACAAACGGAGCAACCTGCGTCGTTTTAAAGACTTCGCCCGTCGATTCGCCGATCTTAAACGGTTTTGCGTTGATGCCGCTTCCTGAAGCGTATAAAGTCACGGCTTTATCATTCAGAATACCGACTTGTACATATTGGTCTTTCCCCTGGTTGTACACCCACCATTCATAATCATAGGCAGAAGGATCTTTCCGGGACGGTTCCCCGAGTTTCTTTTTCACATCGGCAGCAGATTTCCCCATAAGAGAAAGCAGTCCGGATGACGGTATTTTCAGTCGTTTTCCGCTCGCCTCCTCATTGGAAACCTGAGGCTCCTCCTGATTCGTTTTTTTCTGAGGAGCCGATCCATATTGTATAAACAGAACATACGCTCCGTAAATAAGCAAAAGGATAACGAGAGCCCTGGCGATATTTTTCAACCTCTCACCCCCATGAAATCAAACCGTTCTATTATTGTTTTTCTTATACAGTACAGCCTATTTGCAGCGCCCGTCATTTATGTTTAATGGATAAACCCTTCCGGACCTTCGTCTTCAGAAATGTCAGACAGCGCCCGGCCTGCTTGCTCATTTGATTGCTCAGCCAAGGAAAGGTCGCCGAGCGTGACAATGCCGACCAGTTTTTTATCCCGTGTGACGGGGATTCTTCTGAGCTGATGTTCAGCCATCATATGAAGCACTTCTTCCACAGAAGCGTCTTCTTCTGCACTGATAACCCGCTCTGTCATTGCGTCGGTTATTTTTTGAGAGTTCGGCTTTTTGGAAGCAATTCCCCGTAATACGAGATCTCTGTCTGTCACGATCCCGACAAGGGTCGCTCCGTCTTCATCCACTATCGGAATAGCGCCGACATCCGCGTCTTTCATCTTCACCGCAGCTTCATATACATTATCTAATACTGTACAATATTGCAAGTCTGACGTCATGAGCTTATTGATCTTTGTCATTGCGGAATTCCTCCTTTTTTCTGCTACTATTGTCGTCAAATTTTTCTTTTTGCATACTTTCACCGTATGAATCATTGAATGTGCAACGCTTTCATACTATGATTGTCAGGAAAGGTAAATTTTAAAAGGAGGGGGAAGGTTTGAAGTTTGAAAACAGCGGTCTTGAAGGGGTAACTGCGGAGCTCAGCCGCTTGAATGATCTGATGGAAAGCAAAGGGCTCATTCTGGCCGGACAATGGGATTATGAAAGAGTGACTTACGACAAAAAGTTTTCAGTTGCTGAGGGGACATTTTATCTGCGGATTCAAGGAACGGCAAAAGAGGGCGATGTAGGCGGCAGCCGTGCCGTGATTCAGCTGAAGGCCCCTCTTTTAGGAAAGCATTATTATCCGCACGGCGTAGAATACGGCAGCGATGAAGAATTTCCGGAACATGTCGTCGCAAAAAGCAAGGCATTACTGCTTGAATTGGCAGAGTCTTTAAAAACAGTGCAAATGTAATAAAAAAGTACAGCAGAATATGCTGTACTTTTTTTATGAGACGGTATGCTCAATATACGGCGGCTCTGAGAGCGTATCTTTTTCCCGTTCCGTTCTGACCCACTGAAAAAAGACGACAGCCAAATATGTTCCGTAAACAATCTCTTGTATGATTTTCATCAGCACTGCCCCGAGCTGCTGATCTTCCAGAGGAGGAAGCGTGTTAAATATCTCCGGACCGGATAAAGGGATCTTCTCCACCAAGTCTAAAGGGACACAAAGCTTCATAGCTTCGGCCCAAGCCGCCGGATCTGTGTACGTGGCATACATGGGCGCCCCGCTGAACATAATGAGCGCACAAGCCGGCGTTAACAGAATCCCGTCCGCCATAATATACCCAAGCTTCATTAAACCGCTGAGCCGGGGCAGACCGTCCACCTGATGCACAAGCGGCCACCACATAAAAAACGCCGTTACAAAGATGAGTCCGTTCATCAGCGCGTGATACAGCGAATCCATTTTGACGAAATCAAATATAAACGGAATGTGATACAGTGAAAAAATGCCGTTAAACAGCAGCAAAGCGATAAGCGGCTGTGAAAAAAATGAAAACAGCGGCTTTACGCCGGGACGGAAAATCAGTTTTTTCCATGCCCAGCCGGGAATTCCGGAAATCAAGAGCGGCGGCACGACTAAAAACAGAACCGCCATCTGCACCATATGAGCGCTGAACATCACGTGGCCCAATAAATCAACGGGACTTCCCGCAGCCGCGTAAAAAAACAGCGCGGAAAGCACAAACAGCACCTTCTCTTTAGCCGACACACGTCCTTTATGCCGGCTGCACCAGTAAAAGTAAACACCTGTTATCACGGCAGTTATACAAAACAGATACGGGCTCCACATGGCGCGAAACCCGAACATTTCCAAATTAATCAAATCTCTCACTCCCCGCCGCCCCGATTACCACCAAATAATCGTGACAAATGCAAGCACGGTGATAAACGCGACAAATATTCCCGAATACAGAAATAGTGACGGCGCTTCATGCCCTTTCTGGCTCATATGCATAAAGTAAAACAGCTGAAAGATGACCTGGATGACCGCAAGCAGGATAAGAAACGGCATCGTAAACCATCCGGCAATGCCGTCAGCAGCCACCGTCAAAAAAGCGACAAGCGTAAGGCCGATCATCAAACCGAAGGATATGACCTGATATTTCATCTCCTCGGCATTTTTCTTTTTCCGATATTCGAGATCCGTACTGACAGTCCCTCTGTTTTTGTTATCGTCCATCGTTATCCCACCATCCCCATCAAATATACAACGGTAAAGATAAAGACCCACACGACATCAATGAAATGCCAATATAGACTGGCCACATAATATTTCGGCGCATTATAAAGGCTGAGCCCTCTTTTAGCATTCCGGATCATCAGTGCGCTGATCCATAATAACCCGAATGCCACGTGTGCTCCGTGTGTGCCGACCAGCGTGTAAAACGCCGAGCCAAGCGCAGAGCTAGTAATGGTAAAGCCGAACTCATGAGTGTAATGCTTAAATTCATAAATTTCCACCCCTAAAAATCCCGCTCCCAATAAAACGGTAATCAAAAGCCACACCTGCATTTTTTTAAAGGAGAAATTTTTCATATGATACATTGCATACACACTCGTTAAGCTGCTCGTTAACAGAAGCATCGTAGCGATAAACACGATCGGCAGCTCGAACATGTCAGCCGTTGACGGCCCGCCCGCTTTAGATTCCCGCAACGCGAGGAATGTCGCAAAAAGCGAGGCGAACAGAACCGTTTCCCCGCCGAGAAACAGCCAAAATCCTAAAAACTTATTTTTCCCTTCAAGCGTTGCTTTTTCAGGAGAAGCCGGAAAGGTTTCAGCCGTCATTTTTTCCTGTAGCTGCATTACGC
The DNA here is from genome assembly GCF_001553895.1 of Bacillus sp. SDLI1. NCBI lineage: Bacteria > Bacillati > Bacillota > Bacilli > Caryophanales > Bacillaceae > Bacillus > Bacillus sp. SDLI1. The sequence goes on from NZ_CP013950.1 coordinate 713,541, forward strand.
CTTCACCCCTTTATCATCATTCGGCAGATCTTCTTTGTGAATATGATAGCCGTAATCATCGACCAAGGACCGAAGCAGCATGGTAAAGAATGTGATGCCGAGGCCTATAAAGATAACCGGAAGCCCCCATGAATAATCGGAGTGGTATAAAAACCCGAACGCTGCGACAAACAGCCCGAAGGACATGATAAACGGCATGATGGAGCCGTTCGGCATATGAATGTCCTCTACAGGCTCTGCAGGAGACATCCCTTCATTTCCGGCCTGCTTTTCAATCCACAGCGGGTCAAGTCCCCGCACAAACGGAAGCTGTTTAAAATTATATTCAGGCGGCGGCGAAGAGACCGCCCATTCGAGCGTACGTCCGTCCAGCCACGGGTCATTCCCGACGTATTTCCCTTTTACAGAAGTATAAATAATATTGACGACGAGCAATACAGCCGCGCCCGCCATGAAAAACGCGCCGATTGAACTGATCAGGTTGCCGGTATCAAGCCCCTGACCGGGCAGATATGTGTAAACACGCCGCGGCATTCCCATTAAGCCGAGGAAATGCTGAATGAAGAAGGTAAGATGAAACCCGATAAAAAACAAGACAAAGGAAATTTTCCCCATCGTTTCATGAAGCACCTTCCCGAACATTTTCGGCCACCAGAAATGCACGCCCGCCAGAATGCCGAACACCACGCCGCCGATGATGACGTAGTGGAAATGCGCTACGACAAAATACGTATCATGGAACTGATAATCTGCCGCTGCGGCCGCCAGCATGACACCCGTCACACCTCCGAGCACGAAAGACGGAATAAAAGCGACGGCATACAGCATAGGCGTCGTGAATTTGACGTTTCCTCCCCAAATCGTCAAAAGCCAGTTGAAAATCTTAATGCCCGTAGGCACCGCGATCGCCATTGTCGCAACCGCAAATATCGCATTGGCAATCGGTCCGAGTCCGGTCGTAAACATGTGGTGAACCCATACCATGAACCCGAGAAAGCCGATCAGCACGATCGCAAAAACCATAGAGGAATAACCAAACAGACGCTTTCTCGCAAACACAGGAATGATTTCTGAAAAAATCCCGAAAGCAGGAAGAATTAAAATGTATACTTCCGGATGCCCGAAAATCCAAAACAAGTGCTCCCAGATAATCGTATTTCCGCCCAATTCAGGATTAAAGAAATTCGTCCCGAACAGACGATCCAGCATCATCAGCGCTAAACCGGCGGTAAGCGGAGGAAATGCGAATAAAATGAGTGCCGACGCCACAAATGTCGTCCACGTAAACAGCGGCAGTCTCATATACGTCAAACCTGGCGCCCTCATATTAATAATGGTTGCCAGAAAGTTAATCCCCGCGATCAGCGTCCCTAAGCCTGATATCTGCAGGCCGAGCACGAAAAAGTCAATGCCGTGCCCTTTCGAATTCAGCGCAAGCGACGCATACGACGTCCAGCCTGCATCTGGAGCGCCTCCTAAAAACCAGCTCAGATTCAAGAAGATTCCCCCGAAGAAAAACAGCCAGAACCCAAGCGCATTCAGAAATGGAAATGATACGTCACGCGCCCCGATCTGTAGCGGCACAACCGCGTTCATCAGCCCGAATAACAGCGGCATTGCGGCCAGGAAGATCATTGTCGTGCCGTGCATCGTCATAATTTCATTAAACTGCTGCGCATTCACAAAATCGTTTCCCGGTCTCAAGAGCTGAATCCTGATAAGCATGGCCTCAAGTCCGCCGACGACGAAGAAAAATCCCCCGGCGATCATATATAAAATCGCGATCTTCTTATGGTCAACCGTCGTCAAATAGTCCCAAAGCAAAGAGCCTTTTCTTTGCTTCCCTGTAAGCGTATTCATCATTTGCGACCTCCCCCCTGATATCTCCCTGTCCTCACTTGTTCTCCGCTTTCAGCCCTTTTAAATATTCATACAGCGCATCTGTTTCAGAGTCCGAAAGCTTCGGATAAGTGCCTGTCATCTTATTGCCCGGTTTAATGCTGTCCGGATCTTTCAGCCAAGCTTTTATATTCTCTTTATTCGCATCCTTGATGCCGGCTACTTTGACACGTTCGCCGAAGGTAGCCAGGTTCGGAGCCGTTCTTGCCGCTTCAGCCCGTTTATCATTAGGCTCAACCGCATGACAGCTCAGGCAGTTTTTTTCCTTAAACAGCTCTTCTCCTTGCGCGGCTAAATCGGAATCTGTTGTATGCTTATAATTTTTCATCGCTTTCGTCCATTGTTTAAATTCTTTTGACGGCAGCGGTTTCACTTTGAAATCCATCAGCGCATGCGAAGGTCCGCACAGCTCCGCGCATTTCCCGAAGAAATATTTCCCCGCTTCTTTGCTGCGTTTAGAATCGAAGGTCAGAAAGAAAGTATTGTCGTTATCAGTATTCGTATCGATTTTTCCTCCGGCTGACGGAATCCAGAAAGAGTGTTTCACATCTGAGGACTTCAGCTTGAAATAAACGCGTTCATCTGTGGGAACGATCAGCTCCTGACTGGTCACAAACCCGTAATCAGGATACTCGAATTCCCACCAGTATAAATTCGCCCTTACATTAATCACGAGCGCATCCTCTGCTTTACGGTTTTTCTTATCCATCGGCGACGTATCCGCCAGCGCCAGTGTCTGGATGACAACCGGGATGACAAGAATAATCAGAAGCAGGATCGGAATAACGGTCCAGGTGATTTCTAAAAAACGGTTCCCCTCCACCTGTTTCGGTATCGTGTCTTCCCCTATACGCGACCGTCTGAACCTCACAATGACGTAAAAGAAAATAACTGCTACGACCGCAACGACGACAACCATGATAAGTGTGCTGAGCACCGTCAGATCATACTGTTTATCAGCCACTTCGCCGGCAGGCTTGAGTGTGGACAGAAACGGTTTTCCACAGCCGCTCAATAAAAGCGGCACTAAGGCTAATAATGATAAAAGACGCCAACGCTTTAACATTTCACCCAACCCCTTTTTTGAATCAGTACAAAATGCACGAGCAGTAAATCTGCTTCCAGCTGAAATACTTCATTTCCTCATTTCTTAAAATATGAGATTTTTTACTTAAAATTCCATCTATGTATAAAAGCAAAGCCGCCTGATTAAACAAAAGGTCAAGGCGGCGTTTACTAGTTGTCATTGTTTGTTTTGGCGATCAAACAAGCTCATTATTCAATTAAAACAGCGTGAAGACCACCATTGCTACGAAATAAATGGTCATGTAATTAAGCGAATAGACAAACATAAGAGTTGCCCACTTCATAATGTTTTTCATACGGAAACCCATCAGTCCGAGAACAAGCCATCCCACATTCAGCAGAGTGCCGAGAATGACGAGCGGAAGACCGAGACTGCCGAGGAAAAACGGAAGCGGCAGCAGGCATGCGACCCAGACGATAATCTGTCTTTTCGTCACCTCAAAGCCGTGCACTACCGGAAGCATCGGAACATTCGCTGCTCTGTAATCTTCCGTCTTCTTAATCGCAAGCGCTAAAAAGTGCGGAATCTGCCAGATGAATAAAATCATGAATAATACCCATGCGACAACACCGATGTGCCCTTCAACCGCTGTCCAGCCGATTAACGGCGGAACCGCGCCCGATACACTTCCGACAACCGTATTAATCGTATAGCGGCGTTTCGTCCACATTGTATAAAGAACAACGTACGTAAACACCCCGATAAAACCGATGACTGCCGCCATTACGGTGGTCATTAAAAGCATGATAAGTCCTAAAGCAATGAGTAAAATTCCTGACCACAGCGCTTGATTCGGCTGAATCTTTCCGGTAACCGTCGGTCTTACTTTCGTGCGTTCCATTAAATGATCAATATCACGGTCATAATAGTTATTAACCGCACAAGAACCGGCGATGATCAGTGAAGATCCTATTAATGTAAGAAGCACGGTGTTTAAATTGCCTAAAAAACTCAGACCGGATATATGTAACGCAAGCCACATGCCGGTAAAAGTCGTAATTAAATTCGAATTGACGATTCCTATTTTAATAAGCGAAAGGAAATCCTTCCATGCCGTCGTCTCTTCAATCTGTCCGTCTATAGCTGTATCGTTTAAAATTCTGGAATTAGCCATAACGTAAACCTCCCTTACAAACCTAAAGCAGGTTTTTTAAGACCTGCAATTCTATCATACAAGATAATGACCTGTAAAAAAACATCCTCTTAAATATTAAACGAGAAACAGGAATTTATTTGTGAACGTTTTATGAATTTTACTAAATCCGCCGATTGCATAATAAAGCGGTTACTTTATTTCTATCAGACCCATCTGGAATAATCAACCCCATTATCTAAGAAGTCCTGATTCTATTATATTTTTGTGAACAAACAGAATTGAGAATTGCCACAAAACACATATTCGCTTACACTTGGTACGTATATCATTTTGTCCAGTTTGTTAAGAAGGTGAATGTAAAATGAATAAAGCTTTAAAAGCACTCGGTGTACTGACGACATTCGTCATGCTCGTCGTGCTGATCGGCGGCGCTCTTGTCACAAAGACAGGGTCGGGTCTCGGATGCGGAAGACAGTGGCCGCTTTGCCACGGCCGCTTTTTCCCGGAGCTTAATGCCGCTTCTATCATTGAATGGAGCCACAGACTCGCAAGCGGTGTCTCAATCGTTCTCGTGCTGAGCCTCGCGTTTTGGGCATGGAGAAAAGTCACGCCTGTTTTCCGTGAAACAACCTTTCTCGCCATTATGTCCATTATCTTTTTATTTTTACAGGCGCTTCTCGGCGCATTAGCGGTTGTTTTCGGATCAAATGCGCTCGTTATGGCGCTTCATTTCGGCATATCGCTGATTTCTTTCGCTTCTGTTCTGATTTTGACGCTGCTCATCTTTGAAGCGGATAAATCAGACAAAAAGCTCGTCAAGCCGCTCAGAATCGGCAGGAAAATGCAGTTTCATATGATCGGCCTTTCGATTTACACGTATATCGTCGTTTATACGGGGGCTTATGTGCGCCATACGCAATCAAGCCTTGCCTGTCCTGATGTTCCGCTTTGCAGCAGACTGAACCACGGGCTTCCGTCCCAATTTCAGGAGTGGGTGCAGATGGGCCACAGAACGGCAGCGCTGCTTCTGTTCGTATGGGTCCTTATCGCTTTCGTGCATGCGGTGCGCTCCTACAAAGACCAAAAACAGATTCTTGGTGGCTGGACGGCGGCTCTTGTCTTTGTTTTATTACAGGCGCTCTCCGGAATCATGGTTGTTTATTCAGAAATGGCCACCGGTTTTGCACTTGCCCATTCACTCTTTATTGCCGGGCTGTTCGGTGTCCTATGCTATTTCTTATTATTAATCGCCCGCTTCCGTTATGAATCAAAACAGCGGAACATCTGAGGCACATGAAAAGGCCGAAGCATCAGAGCTTCGGTCTTTTTACATACAAAAAACCTGATCGCACATGGATCAGGTTTTTTAATGTTCATTCTTTTACGCTTTTTCAATCTCGATCAGTAAATCGCCTGTCTGAATCGGTTCCCCGTTTTTCACATGGATCTGCTGAATCGTCCCGGAGAACGGCGCCTGCACCGTCGTCTCCATTTTCATCGCTTCATTAATCATCAGATGATCGCCTTTGTTCACCTTCGCGCCGGTTTCAGTTAACAATTTAATAACGGTTCCCGGCATTGATGCTGCAATGTGGCTTGGGTTTGTCCGATCGGCTTTTAATTTTTCCTTTACGGATGATTTAATGCTTTCATCTTTAATGACTACCTCACGCGGCTGGCCGTTCAATTCGAAATAAACGACCCGTGTCGCATCAGGCTGCGGTTCACCGATAGATACAAGCTTCACGATCAGCGTTTTTCCGCGCTCGATTTCCACTTCGATTTCTTCACCCAGCGTCATGCCGTAGAAGAAAGTCGGTGTGTCCAATACGGAAATATCACCGAAGCGTTCAGCCGTTTGTACATATTCAGTGAAAACCTTCGGATAAAGAGCATACGCGATTGCGTCCTGATCACTCAATTCCATCTGATGCGTTTCTTTCCATTCTTCTTTAATGCCTTCAAAAGATACCGGTTCAAGCAGCTCACCCGGTCTTACCGTGATCGGCGTCTGCCCTTTCAGCACGAGCTTTTGCAGTTTTTCCGGAAATCCGCCGTGCGGCTGGCCGATCTGCCCTTTAAAGAGCTCAACGACTGAATCCGGAAAATCAAGTGTTTCGCCTTTATCATAAACATCTTGTTCTGTTAAATTGTTTTGCACCATGTAAAGCGCCATATCTCCGACGACTTTGGAAGAAGGTGTTACTTTAACGACGTCGCCGAACATGCGGTTGACGACGCTGTACATCTCTTTCACCTCATTCCAGCGGTCACCCAGGCCGACTCCTTTTGCCTGCTGCTGCAAATTGCTGTACTGCCCGCCCGGCATTTCATGATTATAAATCTCAGTGTGCGGAGACTTCATCCCGCTTTCAAATTCACTGTAATATTGACGGACGGATTCCCAGTATTGTGACAGTCTTTCAACCTGCCGGACATCCATTTCAGGACGGCGGCTGTTTCCTTCAAGCGCATGATAAAATCCGCTTGCGCTCGGCTGTGAAGTCAGCCCCGCCATTGAGCTGACGGCGACATCCACGATATCCACACCCGCTTCAACAGCTTTGGCATAGAGAAAGACGCCGTTGCCGCTCGTATCATGCGTGTGAAGATGAACGGGAATATCAATCGTTTCCTTCAGCGCGGAGACAAGGTCATATGCTGCTTGCGGTTTCAAAAGACCGGCCATGTCTTTAATGCCGAGAATGTGCGCACCAGACGCCTCAAGTTCTTTCGCCATGGAAAGATAATATTTCAAATCATATTTCGTCCGGTTCTTATCAAGAATATCTCCCGTATAACAAATCGCAGCCTCCGCCACTTTTCCGGTTTCACGGACGGCATCGATGGCCAGCGTCATCCCTTTCACCCAGTTCAGACTGTCAAAGATCCGGAATACATCAATACCTGATTCTGCTGACTGCCGGACAAATTTTTGGATGACATTGTCCGGATAGTTGGTATAACCGACGGCATTTGATGAACGAAGCAGCATCTGGAACAATGTGTTCGGCACTTCCTTGCGGAGATCTTCAAGGCGTTTCCAAGGATCTTCTTTTAAGAAACGGTATGCTACATCAAATGTCGCGCCTCCCCACATTTCAAGGCTGAACAGTTCAGGCCACAGGACAGCCGTGGGGTTCGCGATTTTTTTCAAATCATTTGTTCTGATTCTGGTCGCAAGCAGAGACTGATGGGCATCCCTGAACGTTGTATCAGTCAGGAGTACAGACTTTTGCTCTTTCACCCAGTCAGCAAGCCCTTCAGCGCCTCTTTCATCGAGAATCTGTTTCGTGCCGTTTACCGGCGTTTCTCCGATACCTAACGCAATGGCCTGAGGCTTATCAAACGCAGGTTTTTCTTTTTTCCCGATTCCCGGAAAACCGTTTACCGTTACATTGCCGATGTAAGAAAGCATTTTTGTCCCGCGGTCCTTCTGTTTAGGAAAAACAAACAGTTCAGGCGTTGTGTCGATAAACGATGTATCATATTGCCCGGTCAGGAATTTTTCATGCTTTGCCACGTTTTCAAGAAATGGGATATTGGTCTTAATGCCCCTGATTCTGAATTCCTGCAGGTTGCGGACCATTTTTGCCGATGCCTGCTCAAACGTCAGCGCCCATGTCGACAGTTTGACGAGCAGTGAATCGTAATAAGGCGTGATAACCGCGCCCTGGAAGCTGTTCCCTGTATCAAGGCGGACGCCGAAGCCGCCGCCTGAGCGGTAAGCCATAATTTTACCCGTGTCAGGCATAAAGTCATTCAGCGGATCTTCAGTGGTCACACGTGATTGTATCGCATATCCGATTGTAAAAATGTCTTTTTGCTGAGGAATATTGACGGCACGGCTGTGGAGTCCGTGGCCCTGCGCAACGAGAATCTGCGTCTGAACGATATCAACCCCCGTAATCATTTCCGTAATCGTATGCTCCACTTGTACGCGAGGATTCACTTCAATAAAGTAAAACTCACCGTCCGCTACGAGAAATTCCACAGTTCCCGCGTTGATATAGCCGACATTTTTCGCAAGGGCGACAGCCGCTTCACAGATTTCGTCCCTTAATTCAGGCTGTAAGGATACACTCGGCGCCACCTCAATGACCTTTTGATGGCGTCTCTGAACGGAACAGTCCCGCTCATACAGATGGACGACATTGCCTTCTTTATCTCCGATCACCTGAACTTCAATATGCTTAGGATTTTCGATCAGTTTTTCAACATACACTTCGTCGTTTCCGAATGCGGCTTTCGCTTCTGATTTGGCCCGTTCAAACGAATCTTTCAATTCGCCCTCGCTTCTGACGATTCTCATCCCCCGGCCGCCGCCTCCGAGCGAAGCTTTAATAATAAACGGATACCCGTGAACTTTTGCGAATTGTTCGACATCTTTTAATGTTTCAGCAGGCCCGTCACTCCCCGGGATAACGGGGATGCCGGCTTTTTCTGCCTGCTCTCTGGCCTTGACCTTGTCTCCGAACATATCCAAATGCGCTGACGTCGGTCCGATAAATACGATGCCCTCTTCTTCACAGCGTCTCGCAAATTGGATATTTTCAGACAGAAATCCGTAACCCGGATGGATGGCGTCAACACCGTTTCTTTTCGCAATCTCAATAATCCCTTCAATATCAAGATACGCGTCTATCGGTTTTTTGCCTTCTCCGACAAGATAGGCTTCATCCGCTTTATAGCGGTGGTAGGAACCCGAATCTTCTTTTGAATAAACGGCTACCGTTCTGATGTTCAATTCTGTGCACGCCCGGAAAATCCGGATCGCAATTTCTCCCCTGTTTGCTACTAACACTTTTTGGATGGATTGTTGTGACAAATTTCTCTCCCCCTTGGCCTATTAAATATGTAGTTTATAATAAAGGAATATCCCCCCTGTGTATACACTTGTTTTTTACAGATACACAGATTTTTCCGTCTGCCGTCTTTTTATCCCCTTAGACGGAACGGGTTCCCTCTTTTTCTTCTTTTCTGAGTACTTGACATGCATACTGACGTTCACCAATATACCGGCGCTTGTCAATAATAAAAACATGGATGAGCCTCCGTAGCTGATAAACGGCAGCGGAACACCCGTAATCGGAATTAAACCGCTGACACCGCCGAGGTTGATGAAGGTCTGAATCGCAATCATACTGGATATCCCGATTGCCAGGAGACTGCCGAACGGATCTTCACATTTTCTCGCAATATAAAAACCTTTTAACACAACAAAAGCAAGCAGCACAATGACGAACAGGACGCCGAAAATGCCGAGCTCCTCTGAAATCACCGCCATGATAAAGTCTGTATGCGATTCCGGCAGATATCCGTATTTTTGAATGCTTTCTCCGAGACCGAGGCCGAAAAAACCGCCTGAGCCGATCGCATAATACGAATTTATAATCTGCAGGCCTGATGTGCCGGCATATTTAAACGGATTTTCAAGGCTTTCAAACCGGCTCATGCGCCCTGGTGTCAAAATATCGTCCCATTTCAGATAAATGATCGGGCTGACAAGAAGTAATACGATTCCCGCCATGATAACCAGCCTGAGCAGCGTCTTTCCGCTGAATCCCGAACACATAATGACGCAAAACGCGATCAGACCGATAATCATCGCCGTTCCGAAGTCAGGCTGAATGGCGATAAGCGCACAAATGACTACGGTGACGATCACCGGCGGAGCAACTCCTGTCAAAAGCTGATCGATATAGCTTTGTTTTTTCGCGTACACCGCGGCAAGATACAGAATCAGGGTCAGCTTGACAAATTCCCCCGGCTGAATGGCCATTCCGCCGATTTTAAACCAGCTTTGCGCGTTTCCGGCAACATGTCCGAAAACAAACAGCGCGCAAAGCGCAGCCACTGACGCAAGCAGTAATATTTTCTGGACCTTTTGATGGGCGAGCACTTTGTACGGAAAAACGGCCGCGATGATAAACAGCACGAGCCCTGCAATGACGGCGAACAGCTGCCGTTTAAAAAAATAGTCGCTGCTCACGCCGTAACGCATAACGGCGGTAATCATACTTGAACTGTATACCATTACCAATCCGAAACTGCACAGCAGAATAATAGCGCTTATCAATGAATAATCGTAAGATTTTAACATTCTTTTAAACATAACATCCTCTTTCCTGCTTAAAGCTTACGTTTAATACCTATTGCGTATTATATTTTACTATAATTCATAAACAATTTACGCAGTTTCTTTATAGTTTTTCGGATGAAATGCAGATTAATAGACCGTCTCACGAAAAGAAGATGCAAAAAAACGGTTTACGGTTATAAAAAAACCCAAACCGTTGAATAGTTTGAGTTTGATCATTTATTTTCCTGTAAACGCGTCATGCAGAGCAGACAGTTCTCTTTCAAGTCTGTCCAGCAGCTCTTTTCCGTCGTTTTCATCAACTAATCCCAGGCGGACAGCAAAATCGATTTCCCTCGACAGTCCGAACATCTGAGTATCCAAGACCTCTTCGTACAGAGGACATTGAGGCATCGTTAAGTTATCCATTTGTACTCGGATCAGCTTCAAAATCTTCTCAGCATCTGACTTCAACAGTTCGAATGCTTTCTGCTGATGGTCAACTATAATCTCTGAAGCCAAAAGTATCCCTCCGTTCCCCAGGCGAGTACCTAATTCTTCTATTTATCATAAAGGGTATCAGGTGAAATTGCAAGAGGATTTAAGCAGATGTCATGATAAAAAGTGTTTCAAAAAATACTCAGCCTGTATTTCTCAGACATGATTTCCAAAAGCTTCACACCCGCGATGCTGTTGCCTTTTTCATCAAGCGCCGGGCCAAATATACCGATTCCGAAATTGTATGGCGAAATGCCCATGATTCCTCCCGAAACCCCGCTTTTGGCGGGAATGCCGACCTTGATCGCGAATTCCCCGCTCGCATTGTACATGCCGCATGTCACCATAAACGTCTTGCAGATTCTCGCCACATCTTTTTTAATGACCTGTTCCCCGGTCTCCGGATGCTTGCCGTCAAGTGCGAATACGCAGCCGATTTTGGCTAAATCCAGACTGCTCATCTGAATCGCGCACTGCTTTGTATACAAATCCATGACCTCTTCAACATCGCCTTTAAAAATGTCATACTGCTTCATGTAATAACACATTGCCCGATTGATCATGGAGGAACTGAATTCTGATTCTGCGACATGTCTGCAATATGTAATATCCTGATTATTCGCAAGCCTTCTGATAAATCCGAGCAGATAATCCAGACGGTCTTTCGGCGTATGCCCTTTAATAAAACTCGTAACGACGAGAGCGCCCGCATTAATCATCGGATTTAAAGGCTTGCCCGGGTTCACCGTCTCAAGCTTCACAATGGAATTAAACGGGTCGCCGGTCGGCTCCTGCCCTACGCAGCTGAATATCTTTTCCTTTCCGTAATCCATCAGTACGAGCGCCAGAGAAAGCACCTTCGAAATGCTCTGCAGCGTAAATGTCCGGTCGGCGTCTCCTGCCGTCAGACATGTATTTTCCGCATGATAAATCGTGACTGAAAGGCTGTCTTGCCCCGATTCTGCCAAAGCCGGAATATAGTCTGCCACTTTGCCTTCTCCGGTCTTTTTTTTCGCTTCTTGAACGAGTGCGTCCAGCTCTTGGTAATGCCGGCATACCATTTCGATCCCCTCACTTCGCTGCCGTTGTATACATCTAATTTGCGACGCAAAGTGACAATTCATGCGAAAACTTTTATACTTTAAGTAAAGGGGGGCTTCACCATGAGCGTTATTCAAGTTAAAGGCAATGTTACATACCCGATTACAATTGATCCGAGTGTCTGGATTTTCGATGACCGCAAGTTTCCGTTTGAAAACAATCAGCCCGTTCACTCAGACGGCTCGGCAGAAACTAAGGAGCATACACTCGATCCGGAACGGTTGATCAGAGAAGGGCGCATTTCGCCGCCGACTTTAAAAAGCGAGAAACGTTTTGAAAAAGAAAGATTAATGAACGGCAGCTTCGCCATGAAGCTCGGTGCTGTCTTAGCAAATGCCGAGCCGAAAGAAAGCGCTGTCCTTTGCGTATTTATTTCAGGATCTGAAAGAACCGAGGTGCCGCTTGAAAAGGCGATGGACGCAATCGCCCATTTCTGTGAGTCAGGGAAGCCTCTTCAAGACGGCGGCCCGGTCCATTTTTACTTGAACGGAAACTTTGAAAAACCGATAACAGGCGTCACAGAAATCGAAGTTTTATAACAAATCGGCCGCAAGCTGTGCAAGGCCGGACCTTTCGCCTTTCATAAGCTTCACGCTGCCGGAGACGGTTTGTCCTTTAAACCGTTCTACGACATAAGCAAGTCCGTTATTTAAACTGTCTAAATATGGGTGATCTATTTGCTCCGGGTCGCCCATCAGGACAATTTTGCTGCCTTCTCCCACCCGTGTCAAAAGTGTCTTTACCTCGTGCCTCGTCAAATTCTGAGCCTCATCGATAATAATAAACTGATCCGGAATGCTTCTTCCCCGAATGTATGTCAGGGCCTCGACCTGAATTGATCCGATGCCCGCTAAAATCGCTTCAAGTTCACCCGGCTTTTTCGCATTGAACAAAAATTCAAGATTATCAAAGATCGGCTGCATCCACGGCTTGAGCTTCTCCTCTTTTTCACCCGGCAAATATCCGATATCCTTGCCCACCGGAACGATGGGACGAGCGACGATCAGCTTTTTATAAATACCGAGATCCTCCGTCTGCAGAAGCCCCGCTGCAAGAGAAAGCAAGGTTTTTCCCGTTCCCGCTTTTCCGATCAGGGTGACAAGCGGGATATCTTCTCTCAGCAGGAGTTCAAGCGCCATTGTCTGCTGGACGTTTTTCGGCCTGATGCCCCATACGTGCTCATCATCGAAAACGAGTCTTTTTACGGTCTCCCCTTTCTTATCTGCCATGCCGACCGCAGAAGAAGATCCTCCTAATTCATCTTTCATCAGCACAAATTGATTCGGATAAACCTGATGCTGCTGAAGCTCCTTGACTGAAATTTGTTTGTTTTTATAAAACGAGTCAAACCGCTCTTTATTCATAAATATATCTTTGTACCCACTGTATATCTCATCATGGTCAACGACTCTGTCGTTTAAAAAGTCCTCCGCCAAAAGCCCGATGGCATCCGCCTTTACCCTGACCAGCACATCCTTGCTGACCAGGATGACGGGGCGGCCGTTTTCTTTCGTTTCCTCCTCAAGGCTTAAATTTTTTGCCACCGCCAAAATGCGGTTATCATTTGTTTTTTCGATAAAAATTTCCTGAAGCTGATGAAATGACCGGTGATTCAGTTCAATTCTGAGCGTTCCTCCGCTTTCAAGAGGAACCTTTTCGTGCAGCCTTCCTTTCTCCCTGAGCCCGTCTATCAGCTTAGATACGTGCCTCGCATTCCTCCCGACCTCGTCCATATACCGCTTTTTTGAATCGACCTCTTCCAGCACGACGGCGGGGATGACAACTTCATTTTCTTCAAAAGAAAAAATGGCGTTAGGATCCTGCAAAAGTACATTCGTATCTAACACATAAATTTTACTCAAGTCTCAGCCTCCTGAAAAATAAGGATCAAAGCCCAGCGTGTGCTTCTCTTTTCGTGAAAAACGGGGATGCCTGCTAAAATATATGATTTGGTGAATAAAGATAGAAGGTTAATTCAACAATAAAAGAAATGAAAGCATTAAAGGAGGTAATCTGACGTGCGAATTCTTTTCATTATCATACAAGCTTTATTTATTCTGACCGGCTGCACCGCTGTACAGGACGGCCGCGGGCGCAGCAATATCCAAAACGAATCAACCGATCAGGGCGGAGCAAAACCGATTCATGTGAGTGATACAGCTCCTGAAACAGCTGCGAATCCCGGCCGGACAGACATTGCAAAGCATCTAGTCGAAGTGACTGAAAAAATCCCAGGCATTACAGATGCCACCGCGGTCGTACTCGGAAGATACTCAGTCGTCGGAATCGATGTGGATGACAATTTAGAACGGAGCAAAGTGGAAAGCATTAAATACACCGTTGCCCAAGCGTTAAAAAACGATCCTTACGGCGCCAATGCCGTTGTCGTCGCTGATCCTGATACAGTCTCCCGCCTGAGAGGCATGGGCAGCGATATTAAGGCCGGACGTCCCGTTTCAGGCATTTTAGACGAACTCGCCGCCATCGTCGGACGTGTCATGCCGGAAGTTCCGAATGATGTGACCGACAATGAAAAAGAATCACCGACTAAATCGAATGATGACCAGCTGAACCAAAGAGAGCAGAACAAGCTGCAAAAAGAGCAGAATGATCAATCGGATCATCACATGAATAACCGCCGGTAAAAAGCAGCGCCCGCTACAAAGGAAGGGCGCTGCTTTCTTTCCCTTTGGCAGGCGGGTCATCCATGATATAATGCTTGTCATAGTGAAAGAGGTGAAAAATCAATGAGAGTTAAATGTTCCATTTGCGACAAAATTGAACAAATTGATGATGAAACACTGACAGCCAAACGCCTCCGCAACCGTCCGATTCATACATATATGTGCCAGGAATGCCATGACCGAATCAAAGTCAAAACAGAGGCGCGGCTGAATACCGGACATTTCTCCTTTCATCCAGGGCAAAAAACGAAAAAAGATAAAGTGAAAAAATAAACCAATAAAAAAATGACCCGCCGAAAGGCAAGGTCATTTTTTTATTGCGGTTTAGCTGACTGGCTTTTTTTGGACTGGTGCAGACGGATTTTGTAAATGATCAAAATCAAGGCGGCGACAACAAGCCCTTCTCCGACCGGCAGAAACACACCGAAAAAAGTCAGCACGGTGCAGCCGAGCACGAGAAAGAGATAAACTGCCGCAGCCTTTAAAACCGGCAGCCTTTTGGCAAAGCCGAGTTTAAATACAATCACCGAGAGCACGACGATCGTTCCGTATAACAGCCACATTCCCGTCAGCGGATGCTCATCCACTTGGTAAAGCGCAGCAAAGAACGACAGCCGTTCACTTACTTCATTCAAAAAGATCCCCTCCCCTTTTCCGTTCGGGTTCTATCTTTTCAAATTCTGCAAGTGATTAAGACATTCCTGCTGTTTTTTTCTTTTTCGCCGCTTTTTCACGTTCGTTTTTGTTCAGGATTTTCTTTCTTAAACGGATGGATTCCGGTGTTACTTCACAGTATTCATCATCGTTTAAGTACTCGAGTGATTCTTCAAGCGACATAATGCGCGCTTTCTTAATCGTAGTCGTTTGATCCTTCGTTGCGGAACGGACGTTTGTCTGCTGTTTCATTTTGCTGACATTGACGACAAGGTCATTGTCACGGTTATGTTCGCCGACAATCATGCCTTCATATACTTCTGTGCCCGGCTCAACGAAGATGACGCCGCGGTCTTCAATACCTTGAATTCCGTAAGATGTCGCTTTTCCATTTTCCATGGAAACGAGCACACCCTGACGGCGGCCTCCGACTTGGCCTTTTTGCATCGGCTGATAGCTGTCAAACGTGTGGTTCAGGATACCGAAACCGCGTGTCAGTGACAGAAACTCAGTAGAATAGCCGATGAGCCCGCGTGAAGGTACGGTAAAGATCAGGCGGACCTGGCCGTTTCCGTTATTAATCATATCGAGCATTTCGCCTTTTCTCGCACCCATTGATTCCATAACAGAACCGGTATGCTCTTCAGGCACGTCAATCTGCACGCGCTCAACAGGCTCACAGCTTACACCGTCGATTTCCTTAATGATAACTTCAGGTTTAGACACTTGAAGCTCATAGCCTTCGCGGCGCATGTTTTCAATTAAAATAGACAGGTGAAGCTCACCGCGTCCTGAAACAACCCATGCGTCAGGCGATGCCGTCGGTTCGACACGAAGACTGACGTCTGTTTGAAGCTGTGCGTTCAGACGCTCTTCAATTTTACGGGCTGTGACATATTTGCCTTCACGGCCTGCAAACGGGCTGTTGTTTACGACAAATGTCATTTGAAGCGTAGGCTCATCAATACGCAGAACCGGCAGCGGCTCATGGTGGTCAGCCGGACAAACGGTTTCACCGACGTTGATGTCTTCCATACCGGAAACGGCAACGAGGTCTCCCGCTCTCGCTTCTTCAATTTCCACGCGTTTCAATCCTTGGAAACCGAAGATTTTCGTTACACGGAATGATTTGACCGTTCCGTCAAGTTTCATCAATGAAACCTGCTGGCCGACTTTCATCGTGCCGCGGAAAACGCGTCCGATACCGATACGGCCGACATAGTCATTGTAATCAAGAAGCGCCACTTGGAATTGAAGAGGCTCTTCGGCGTTATCAACCGGCGCAGGGACATGTTCAAGAATCGTTTCATACAGTGATTCCATGTTTTCGTCCTGCTTTTTCGGATCAAGACTTGCCGTTCCGTTAATCGCAGAAGCGTAGACGACAGGGAACTCAAGCTGTTCTTCGTTTGCATCCAGCTCGATGAACAGATCAAGCACTTCATCGATAACTTCTTCCGGGCGGGCGAAATCACGGTCGATTTTGTTTACGACGACAACCGGATTTAAGTTCTGCTCAAGGGCTTTCTTCAGAACGAAACGGGTTTGCGGCATGCAGCCTTCATATGCGTCAACGACTAACAGAACGCCGTCAACCATTTTCATAATCCGTTCAACCTCTCCGCCGAAGTCGGCGTGTCCCGGAGTGTCCAAAATATTAATGCGTGTATCTTTATAGTTAATCGCAGTATTTTTCGCGAGAATTGTAATACCGCGTTCACGTTCAAGATCGTTTGAATCCATTGCGCGTTCGGCAATATTTTCGTTGGCACGGAATGTTCCGGCTTGGTGAAGCAATTGGTCTACCAAAGTCGTTTTCCCATGGTCAACGTGGGCAATAATCGCGATATTGCGAAGATCGTTTCGAAGTTTCACATTTTCATCTCCTAAAAAAATTAGATAACTTTCATATTATACCACACATCCTCTTTAAAAGCGTCACGTTTTTCTGTAAACTGAAAGTATGACGTTAAAGGGGATGGAAATATGAAAAAATTGAATTGGCTCTTATTATTATTTGCATTCGCAGCAGTCTTCAGCATGATGCTGATCGGCGTATCAATCGCTGAGAAAAGCGCATGGGGTGTCATCGGAAGCATTGTTCTCGTTATCGCCATGATGGGAAGCGGTTTCACTGTAAAGAAAAAAATGCGCGAACAGGGACTGCTTGATTAAAAGCATGACCCTTTGCAAAATTCCGTAAACATGAAAAGCACAATATTGTATGAAGCCTGAATGAAAAATTCAGGCTTTTTTGCATCCTCAAAACCGGCGGGATGTAAGGCTTATCTCCCCCGCCGCCTAGTCAGGAAGCCGGAAACAGCGGCATGCATCCTAGTGACAACAGCAGAGTCCGTCAGAAAAGGCAGCCGGAATTAGTCCGGCATCGTTATGCAGAAAATACCAAACTTCCTATTTCAATTCCATCACTGGCTTTTTATACTTGTGGCTGTAAGCAAATACACATAACAAGGAGAGAACGAAATGAAAACATCTTTTTTGAAGAAAACCGCTGTAACTGCCGCTGCAACCGCTTCAGCCGCCTTGCTTGCATTCAGTCCGCTTGAGTCTGCCGGTGCAAAAACAATTCAGGCAAATGAACCGCCTGTCTTGCAGGCTTTTGCCGAGAAAACACCGGAAGATGCGGCAAAGCTTTTAGACATCATCAGCCAATCCATTTACGAAAAAGACGGCGTCTATTATTTTGACAGTGAAAAAGCGGTTGAATTGGGATTAGATAAAGAAGCCGCACAGACCATTCAAAAGCTGTGGGACAGCTCAACGGAATTTTTAACCGTCCTTTCCCAATGTATCGAGAAAACGGACGGCGAATATACATTTAATAAAGAAAAAGCAGTGGAGCTCGGCTTTACGGAAAAAGAAGCTCTTATCGTTGATCAGCTGTTCACCGCTTTCTCCCAGAGTCTTCATATTCTTCAATCTGCACTGGTTGAAGAAGACGGCGTGTATACGTTTGATCAGGAGCTTGCTGAAAAAGCAGGTGCAGGTAAAAAAGAAGCAAAGCTGTGTGCCGGATTCTTTAATTCACTGCCGCAGGAATTACTTGAAGGCATTTATACAGCCTTTCACCCGGCTGAGTAAACGAAAAAACGCCCGGTCATTCGGGACTGACCCCCGTTTTTGAGACAGGGATCAAAACACCTTTAAGCAGCCAGCTGTCGGTATGTGACCGGCGGCTGGTTGTTTAGTTTCGTTTGAATACGAATGTGGTATAATAGTGTATATAGGTTTCGACAGTTTGTTCTACGATGGTCGTCGTAGTGCTTTCCAACCTGTCGAGGTAGAACGTTTCAGACTTTAGTGAGGAATGAAACGATTCGATGGAGGCATTATCAGCGGGCGTCCCTTTGCGGGACATGCTCATGGTAATGCCTTTTGTTTTAACAGCTTTCTGATACTCATAAGATGTATAAACAGAACCTTGGTCACTATGTAACACGCAGTTCTCTGGCAGTGCAGGCAGCTGATCAAGTGTGTGTAAGACAAAGTCTGTGTCCTGTCTATCGCCAATCGTAAAAGCAATCACTTCTCCATTGTATAAATCCAATATACTGGAAAGATACAATTGTTTCTGCCCATAAGGCAAATATGTGATATCCGTTACTAGCTTTTCCAGAGGGCGATCAGACTGAAAGTTCCGATCCAATATATTCTCGGCCACGGCATATGGCTGCCCATTCTTCTTGCGCTTTTTCACCTTAACCCGGCATTGCCACTGATTCTTCTGCATAATGCGCTGAACCGTTTTATGATTTATACGCATTTCCTTTTTTAATATGGCTGTGATTTTCCGATAGCCATATCGATACTTGTGTTCTCGGCACAACGTGCCGATTTGTTTTTCTAAATGGTATTTAGGGTTATCTTTCATCAGATTCTTCTTCCAACGATAATAAGATGCTCGTGAGATACCTAAATGAATACAGATATCCTTTATGGTCATTGTGCCGCGCAATGCTTCTACAAGCTCGACTGGCGTTTCGCTATCAGCTTCCTTTCCAATTCGTTGTACTTTTTTAACACTTCATTCTGTTGTCTCAGATAACGATTTTCTGCCTGCAGTTTCTCTAATTCGGAAGAATACTCTGGACCTTTTCCATAAGAATATTGCTTTCCGACGGGTTGTTCGAATCGATGTGTATCCCCAGCTTTATACCACCTGACCCATGTCTGCACCTGCGTCTTATTCTTTATATTCAATTCCTGCATGATCTCCTTCACAGGCACGCCCGCCAATCTCATTTCTACAGCCTTCTGTTTGACTTCAACCGGATAACTCACTCTTGTCCTCATAGAAAAACACCTCCAAGTCTAATTTCGGATAACAACGATCCGTTTTCAAACTTGAAGGTGTTTTTTGTTTGTCTCATATTATGGGGTCAGTCCCATTCAGCCGGGCGTTTTTTTAATTCAGCAGTTTAAGCGCAAGCATGATGAGAAATACAGCCCCGAACATACAGGCGGCTTTTGTCAGCAGCCTCCCGTAATATCTTTCCTGAAACCGCCTCTCCTCCTCTTCATAACCGTCTGGCGCCTTCATCTCAGCTTCGCCAAAGTCAAGCGGCTCCTTCATCATATGATATACCCTTTTGCACTCACCGCATGTATCAAGATGGCGGGAAATATACCGCTCTGTTTCTGTTTCACAATCGCCTTCAATATATAAAGGGAGTAAATCTCTCACTAAACAGCAAGTCATATGTGTCCGTCCTTCCTTTTTACCGCCAAGTGCTGTTTCAGCTGCATTCTCGCCCTGTATAAGGTGCTCTTCACCTTCGGCAGGCTCCAGCCCAAAATATCAGCAATCTCTTCGTATGACAGCTCTTGAAATTCCCTTAAAATTAAAACGGTCTGCTGATCGTTTTTCAGACGCTGAATCTGCCCGGCCAGCGCGTTCTTTGTCTCTGTCCGGTCAACGTAATGCTCCGGCAGTTCATATGTTGTTTGCTGAATCCCTTCATTCAAGGTGATATCTGAAAATTGGTATTTTCTGTCCCGTCTGTACCAATTGATGAAGGTATGGTGGGCAATTGCATAGAGCCACGTACGGATAGACGAGTGCCCCTTAAACGACTCAAGCCCGTTAAATGCTTTCATAAATGTATCCTGAGCGAGATCTTTAGCTGTCTCAGCTTGATGTGTGCGTCTGTAAAGGTAATACATAATATCTTGATAATGTTCACGGTACAACTGTTCAATTGACATCTTGTTTTTCATTTAAAAATAAAACCACACTGTCATCCAGATTGAGAGCACAATGAAGAAACCATACAGTCCATACGTCAGGCATTTCATATATTTAATTTGGCGGATGTCGTCCGGCGGCGGCTTTATACCATGTCCATTCTGTCTTTTTCTGTTTTCCGCCTCTGCTCCGAATTCCGGTTCATGTTCTTTCATCCATTGAAGCGTGCCGCCTTCAAGTTCCCCTTCCTTATACAGGTCGTATAAATCGAAGAAGACAGCCTTTCTTTCTTTATTGTTCATAAAGGTTCACCACCTCGTAAGTATCCGCATTCACCACATATGCGTCATGGCGGTTTGAACCGAACGGCTGAATAATAACAAGCCATGCGTTATATGTTACGCCGTCTTTCACCGCTATGACAGGCTTTACCCGCTTTTTGTAAATGATGCCGTTATATGCCCCCGCCACTCTTTTGAAGGCTGTTTCCCCGTCTCTGTATGTATGCGGGAATGTTTTGGCGCTTACCTGTCCGCAGGATGAGGCCTCTATCATGCCTTCTTCATTCCGGAGCGTAAAAACGGACGTTCCTTCAGGTTTTTCAAAAACGAGGCCGTCTTCCGATTTGTCCATTTGTTTAAGCTTTGAAGTATCCGCGCCCAGCAATGTAAAAAGCCTCTTCTGAAGTTCTTTTTTTGTCAAAACGGTGCTGCCTGATGAGATTCTGATTTTCATAAGGCGTCCGGATTCGGCATTAAATCTCAGCTCCGCCCCGTTATTCGCTGTTACGGTCACACTGCTGCCGATCAGGCTGTTGATATCTGTATTTATGATTTCAAATGTCTGATCAGGCATTTGCAGCGTATGAAAGGCGGCTTTTGATGCTTTCATTATGTCTTTTTCCGTCATGTGCACCTGCGGCAGCGACTGAAGCTGATAACTAGACGGGTCTTCTGAAAAACCCATGATGGTTTCTTTTTCCCAGTAAAATACAGAACCCGTTTGTTCGTGATGCTTCCCTTGTCTTTTCGGCGCGATCTCCACGACAAACTGTCCGTCTTCTTTTCTCACTGTTGTCTGAATGCCTTGTGTTTTTAGTTTTCGGCCGTGCGCCGACAAGAAATCCAGCGACTTTTTCCGGTACTCATCTTCTGTTAATGTCCGGCCTTCCGGTTTTTTAAGATATTGATAATTTGTAATCATTCGGGAAACCTCGTCCACTTCCGCTTCATAATCTTCCGTTTTAAAGCGGTAAAAGTAATGGAGATCCTGATTGGTTTCTGTCAAATAAATCGGATTCTCCGCCGGAAAAAATGACGTAAGGATCCGTTCCGCCTGGTCTGAAGTAATATGTTCGCCCACATAATCAACAGAATCTTCAGCTATCGGTTTCGAAACCGCAAATGCGGCATCTCCCGCGTTGTACACCGGATTCAAAAAGACGATAAAACCAGCGGCAACGGCCGCCGCAAGAAAGCTTTTCGTCCGCCGTCTGATCCTGTCTGACCGATGAAATAAATGATGGGTCATCAGAAAACCCGCCATTGTTAAATACACCGTAAACGGGAGAAGCCTGCCGTAATCTTTTGATACCCCGGCCGAGGACGGAGAGAGCACCCACACCAATAGCCCGATGACCGCTGCATAAAACACGCCGATAAAAACCGGCCTCGGTTTCCAATACATTTTAAAAAATAAAACATTCATAGAAATCAGAAGGAGTAAAACAACCGCAACGGAACAAAGCGAGGAGACTATATCCTCTGCAGCCATCGTGTCACGATTGCTGTTCCAGAAAGCAAAAAAACTGAAAATCAGCTGAATGACGGGCAGTGTCACCACAGTGAGATCAAACGTATAAAACATGCCCCTTCCTCTCTGCTCCTGCGGCATCAGCATATAGTGAAACGCAGTGAGCAGCACATATCCGTACATTAAGAGATGAACGATCGGAAGAAGCTCTCTTTCTTCCGTTGTCAAATAGTGAGCGCTAAAATGAGTGCTCTGCACCTGATGAACCAATTCAATCGTTATGCCAGCCAATAATACGGCCCGGAGCATGATCCCGCCATAAAACCAAACTCTTTCAGGGCTGATTTTCGGATGGAAAGTCAGCCCGTATAAAACAGCAAGGCAGACGGCCGACCACTGGATGATCAACACACTCTGTCTGCTCAAAATGAAATATCTGTCGAAGTGCTGAATAAAATGACTGAAAATCTCTGACATCTGTAACAATCCTTTACGTTTATTAAGGCCTCACCCATTTAGACAACCGGCATTAAAAAAAGTTTTAAAGATCCTAACATTTTTCCCCTATCATTTTTCCCGTCTTCATCTGTCATTTTTTTCAGAAGAAATCGCGTCATTCGACTCATGTCTATTCCGACACGTGCCTCTCGGCTTATCCCCTGACACCGCCTCCCAGGAGCCTGTACGGGACGATTCTATCAATTCAGCTGCGGAGTCTAGTTTTATATTGCAGAATGAGAGATTGCTGGTTTATTATAACAATATAAGTTTTCATTATTTTCAAAAAGGGGGATTTATTGTGGGTTTAGGTAAGAAATTGTCTGTTGCTGTCGCCGCTTCTTTTATGAGTTTAACGATCAGTCTGCCGGGTGTTCAGGCCGCTGAGAATCCTCAGCTTAAAGAAAACATGACAAATTTTGTGCCGAAGCATTCTTTGGTGCAATCTGAATTGCCTTCTGTCAGTGACAAAGCAATCAAGCAATATTTGAAACAAAACGGCAAAGTCTTTAAAGGCAATCCTTCTGAAAGGCTGAAGCTGATTGACCAAACGACCGATGATCTCGGCTATAAACACTTCCGTTATGTGCCTGTTGTGAACGGTGTGCCTGTGAAAGACTCTCAAGTCATTATTCACGTTGATAAATCCAACAACGTCTATGCGATTAACGGTGAATTAAACAACGATACTTCTGCCAAAACGGCAAACAGCAAAAAATTATCTGCAAATCAGGCGCTGGACCATGCTTTTAAGGCAATCGGCAAATCACCTGAAGCCGTTTCTAACGGAAACGTCGCAAACAAAAATAAAGCCGAGCTCAAAGCAGCAGCTACAAAAGACGGAAAATACCGCCTCGCCTATGATGTAACGATCCGCTATATCGAACCGGAACCTGCAAACTGGGAAGTAACCGTTGATGCGGAAACAGGGAAAATCCTGAAAAAGCAAAACAAAGTGGAACATGCGGCGGCAACCGGAACAGGTACGACTCTTAAAGGAAAAACGGTCTCATTAAATATTTCTTCTGAAAGCGGCAAATACGTGCTGCGCGATCTTTCTAAACCTACCGGAACACAAATTATTACGTACGATCTGCAAAACCGCGAGTATAACCTGCCGGGCACACTCGTATCCAGCACCACAAACCAGTTTACAACTTCTTCTCAGCGCGCTGCCGTTGATGCGCATTACAACCTCGGCAAAGTGTATGATTATTTCTATCAGAAGTTCAAACGCAACAGCTACGACAACAGAGGCGGCAAGATCGTATCCTCCGTTCATTACGGCAGCAAATACAATAACGCGGCCTGGATCGGCGACCAAATGATTTACGGAGACGGTGACGGTTCATTCTTCTCGCCTCTTTCCGGTTCAATGGACGTAACGGCCCATGAAATGACACACGGCGTTACACAGGAAACAGCCAACCTGAACTATGAAAATCAGCCGGGCGCTTTAAATGAATCCTTCTCTGATGTATTTGGGTACTTCAACGATACTGAGGACTGGGATATCGGTGAAGATATTACGGTCAGCCAGCCGGCTCTCCGCAGCTTATCAAATCCGACAAAATACGGACAGCCTGACAACTACAAAAATTACAAAAACCTTCCGAACACTGATGCCGGCGACTACGGCGGCGTGCATACAAACAGCGGAATTCCGAACAAAGCCGCTTACAATACGATTACAAAAATCGGCGTGAACAAAGCGGAGCAGATTTACTATCGCGCCCTGACGGTATACCTCACTCCGTCATCAACCTTTAAAGATGCAAAAGCAGCTTTGATTCAATCAGCGCGGGACCTTTACGGCTCTCAGGATGCTGCAAGCGTAGAAGCGGCCTGGAATTCAGTCGGCTTGTAAATAAGAAAAGAGACCGGATGTCCGGTCTCTTTTTTATATCTGATACATTTCACAATGGCTTCACCATGATCATATATGTCTTTTCCCGATCGTCTTTTTCAAGCTTCAGCTGTTCAAAACCGCATTGGCTTAAAAACAGAACCCATTCCTGCCTGTCCAGGGGAACGGCTGCAAACATCGCTTTATGCGCCGCTCTCAGCCGGCCGGCAATTTCTTCAATGACCGCCCGGCCGATTCCTTTCTCTTTTGCCTCTGGAGCGACGGCCACAGTCCCGAGCCACGGTTTTCCGTTTGAGGGCGCCCATTCTAAGTGAAAGCTGACGGCGGCAGGAGCGCCGTCAAGCTCCCATACGAGCCACGTTCCATTGTACATGGAGTATGCAAGCATAAACTCCGCCGCATTTTTTGTTCCGAATTCTTCGGCTCTCCACACCGGGTGTGCCGCCGCCAGCTGCTCCAGAAATTCCAGATCTTCTTCTTCAAACTCCCTATCTGTCAGCATGTAAATAGTCGTCAAAGATGATTTTATGTATCGCCGGATTCCCCGCAAGCACACTGTGGTTATCTAAAAACGTAAACGGTTCGCCGTCTGTTGTCGTGTAAATGCCGCCGACTTCGTTCAGCAGCACGCAGCCGGCAGCGTAATCCCACGGCGCGAGTCTCATTGTGATGTATGCGTCAATGCGGCCGGCTGCAACACTGGCCAGCTCAAGTGCCGCCGAGCCGTAGGAACGCGTTCCTCTTACCCGTTTTACAAGCGGCGCCAAAATACTCGGGTCGATTCTTCTGTTTTCCGTCACCCATGTGGCATTGATTGCAATAATCGCTTCTTCAATGGAAACCTCTTTTTTCAAAGGAGCAAGCGGCGTGTCGTTCAGATATGCCCCTTTTCCGCTGAATGCATGATACAGCTCGTCCTGCATCACATCATAAATTAAGCCGATTTTGCCTTTTCCGTCTTCAAAAATACCGATGGAGATTGCGAAATGCCGCTTTTGATGGACAAAATTCATCGTCCCGTCAATCGGATCAATGATCCAGACAATTCCTTCAAGGGAGCGGAGTTTATCTCCCTGCCCTTCTTCGCCGAGGATGCGGTGTCCGGGAAAAGTTCCCTGTATACGGTCAATGAAAAAGCGTTCCGTCTCTTTATCCATATTTGTGACTAAATCATTCGGATTTGATTTTGTTTCAATCGTCAAGCTTTCCTGCATGGATTGTCTGATTCTCGTTCCGGCTTCTTTTACCCATTGTTTTGCGATATCATCAATTTCCGTCCAATTTGTCATACCGTGTACCTCTTTTCTATGTATAGCTTACTCTATAGCATACTGATAAAAACGATTAAAAAGCAAGGAAAATGAAAAAAATGCCTTCTCACGTAAAAACGAACCATTTCCTGCGGTTCGTTTTTACTATTCTTTATCCGTTAAGACGAATCCATTCTTTTCTGAGACGTTCCAGTTTTCTTTTACTGAGATCGATTTGATCTTCATTCTCTTTTTGCATGGCCTCATAAAGGGTTGCCAATTCATAATCAACCTCTAGTCTCCAGACAGCTACACGGTTATTTTTTTCCTCCCTGAATCCTTCCTTCACCACTTGCCTCATTGTCTTTCGCCCCTTCCAGAGATCATTTGTTAAAAAAGCATCCCATTTTCCAATTCATTATTAATGATACTTCTTATATCCTATGGAAACTTATATTCGGCTGTAACAACATTCTTAAAATTGTGTGTTTACCTATTCATTTTTTACCACCACTCCCCTCCGCTCAAACGTTCTCAATGTTTTTGCGGCCGGCAGGGGCTGTGGTAAAATATGAATACTTACGATAAGGAGGAAAAAGATGACTCAGATGCGTTTTACAAAAGAAGACTTTGACACATTTACAATAGAAGGATTAGATCCGCGCATGGAGGTGTTAAAAGAACAAGTGCGTCCGAAGCTGACTCTTTTAGGAGAACATTTCGCACCGACATTGTCGGCATTGACGGGAGATGAAATGTTCCCGCATGTCGCCAAGCACGCGAGAAGATCTGTCAACCCGCCGGCTGACAGCTGGGTTGCCTTTGCAAACAGCAAACGCGGCTATAAGAAGCTCCCCCACTTTCAGATCGGATTATGGGACACTCATATGTTTGTATGGTTTGCCATCATTTATGAGTCTCCGATAAAAGAGGAATACGGCAGATTGCTGGAAGCAAAGCAGGATGAAATCACAAAACAGATTCCCGGTCATTTCGTATGGTCGCCGGATCACACGAAGCCCGGTGCGTACAAGCAGTCGGAGATGGATCAGGAGCAGCTGAAAACATTATTTGAACGTCTGCAGACCGTGAAAAAAGCAGAGCTTTTGTGCGGCATCCAGCTGCAAAAAGAAGACGTGATCAACATGAACAACAATGAATTCCTTCAAACCATTGAAGATACTTTTAAGAAGCTTTCCTTTTTATACACACTGACTCAGAAAGTCTCATAACATAAAAAGCGGGCCGGTTTCCGGCTCGCTTTGTTTACATTTTGATAACCGCTTGATCTGATTGTTTCGCCTCTTTCACAGTCCGGTACGGGGAATAGGTGCTGTCCGCTTCAAATTGGCTGCAGATTTTCTTTTCCTCCGCCTTTCCGGGAACGATTTCTTTAAAGCGGCGGTACGCATCCAGAAGTCTGTTGCGGTCAGCTCCTTTTTCATAGGCGTTTTCCACCTGCTGAAAAAACGCGATGACATCCACGGCCTCCTCTGTCGTCCAGTCTTCATTCATCGGATATTGATATTCCAAATGTCTTCACTCCTTTATAATCATGCTCAAAATAAGCATCTTCCATAGATCATAAATTGTTCTTTACTTTCTTTCAAGTTCATAATATAATTCATTTGTTTTACGTTTAAAAAACGGGTAATCATACTGAATGTAATACAAACTAATCCGTAGGTATTATGATAAAGGTGGGAAAACAATTGCCGCAACATGAAACACCCCTGTACAGCGGACTGAAAAAGCACGCGGACAGACAGCCTGTCCAATTCCACATTCCGGGCCATAAAAAAGGCGCGGGAATGGATCCGGAATTCAGACAATTTATCGGAGAAAACGCGTTAAGCATAGATTTAATTAATATTGAACCTTTGGATGATTTACATGCGCCAAAGGGCATCATTAAAGAAGCGCAGGACCTGGCCGCGGAAGCATTCGGCGCAGACCACACCTTCTTTTCCGTACAAGGGACGAGCGGCGCCATTATGACGATGGTCATGGCCGTATGCGGACCCGGAGATAAAATCATCATCCCGAGAAACGTTCATAAATCGATTATGACGGCCATTGTATTTTCCGGAGCGGTGCCGATTTTTATACACCCGGAAATTGACGATGAGCTCGGGATTTCTCACGGCATCACGCTTGAGTCTGCCGAGCGGGCTTTGACTGAGCACCCTGACGCAAAAGGTCTGCTTGTCATAAATCCGACGTATTTCGGTGTGGCGGCTGACCTGAGCAGCATCGTCAAGCTCGCGCATTCTTTCAATGTGCCTGTTCTTGTCGATGAAGCGCACGGCGTGCATATTCATTTTCATGATAAGCTTCCTTTGTCCGCCATGCAGGCGGGCGCTGATATGGCAGCCACTAGCGTGCACAAATTAGGCGGCTCTCTGACGCAGAGCTCCATTTTAAATGTGAGAGAAGGCCTTGTGTCCAAAGAAAGAGTGCAGTCGATTTTAAGCATGCTGACGACAACATCAACATCCTATCTGCTGCTCGCTTCACTGGATGTCGCAAGAAAGCGGCTCGCTACAGAAGGCCGCGGCCTTCTTGAAGATACGATTCTGCTGGCGAATCAGACACGGGAACGCCTCAATCAAATTGAAGGCATCCGCTGTGTCGGCGAAGAAATCACAGGATCTAAAGCCGCCTTCAGTTATGATCCGACTAAATTAATCATTTCGGTCAAAAACCTCGGCTTGACCGGGCATGACGTTGAAAAATGGCTGCGCGAATCATATAATATCGAAGTCGAGCTGTCCGATTTATATAACATATTATGTATTTTCACTCCCGGAGACAGAGCAGGAGATGCCGACCGCCTCGTAAACGCGCTTACAGACATTTCAAAGCAGGCGGCTGCCAATGAATATGCTCATCAGCAAACAGAGGTTCTGCTTCCTGAAATTCCTCTCTTAGCGATGACGCCAAGAGACGCGTTTTACGCAAATACGGAAGTCATTCCGTTAAAAGAATCCGCGGGACGGATCATCGCAGAGTTTGTCATGGTGTATCCGCCGGGAATTCCGATCTTTATTCCGGGCGAAATCATTACTGAAGAAAACATCAGCTACATTTTCAAAAACCTGGACGCCGGCCTACCCGTGCAGGGTCCTGAAGACGCGACGCTTGAAATGATCAGAGTCATCAAAGAACAAAAAGCCATCCAATAAACATAAAGAAGCCCGAAACGAAATCGTTTCGGGCCTTTTTTACGCTTTTTACTCCTCTTCAAGATGACACCGGCATTGTCCGCAGCATGTTCCGTATAACGTCGTTACCTTCTCATCCTCAAAGTAATGAATCGCTTCGTTACAGTCTTGGCAAACAATCGTACCCATCTCTCATTCCCCATTTCTCAGAATTTGAAAACGCTTAATTCTTACTTGTTGTTATTATATTATTATGTCACATTTAATATGTCAACCGATAAATTGTATAACACATTTATTTTTTACGGTCTTTTTATAGCTCGAGGATCAATCACAGTATATCCTTTAGTACGCAATCCTTTTACAATGTCCGGCATGGCTTCAGCCGTCCACTTCCGGTCATGCATCAATATATTGGCGCCGTCCCGCAGATAAGGGCTGCTCAGCGTGATATCGGTAAGCGCTTTTTTGGATTGATATTTCTGATCCCAATCGTAGCCGAAGGTCCAGTTCATTTTCACCATACCTTCTTGTTTTATAAGTTTGTCACTGTAGTCCGTATTGCTTCCGAAAGGCGCCCTGAAAAACGCCGGTTTCTCCCCTGTTATCTTTTCAACAGCTTTATTGACGCCGATAATTTCTTCCCGTTGTTTTTGTTCGGAAAGTTCTTTTAAATTTTGATGAGTCATTGTATGATTTCCGATCATAAAGCCTAACTCATGAATATGCTGAAGCGCTTTCTTATTTTCATCTTTTTTCAAAAATTGGCCGTTCACAAAAAAGATCGCTGACGCATGGAGATCATGCAGTTTGTCCGCAATCTCAGCGGCATGCTGATCGGGTGCATCATCTATCGTTAACAATGCAATCGGTTTTTTGTCTTTCTGGTCATCCAGTTTTTCCGCGGCAAAGGTTTTCGGATTGATATAGTAACGGGGCTCTGCCTTCTGTTTTTTCTGTTTTTCCTCTTTTGTATGAGTGTTTTCCTGTTTAGCATGATTGACTGTAGCTTGAGAATGGGGTTGTTTATTTGTTTGCGTTTTTTCAGTTGATTGGCAGCCGACGAGCAAGCACATCCATATGACGGCGGCAGCGGCTTTATACATGACAATCCCTCCTGATATGGTTTTGCCCACAGTATAACGAAAAAACGGCGCTCTCACGAAACATAATGTGCCTTTTTTACACATCGGCTTCACAAGTTGTCACACGTATTATTTCTTCATTAAAAACGGTTTCAATTATATAACAATTAAGTAACAAGCCTTAGGTTTTTCACCTCTCGTGATACACTTGATATAGTCCTTATAAATGGATGAACCAATATATTATATAAAACAGAGGAGTAAGATAGATGCGCTACCGTACGGTGATTCCCTTTTTTTTGATGCTGTTCGTTCTGTCAAGCTGTTCGGTTTCTACTGTCAGTCCATTCAAAAATAACCGGATCGACAGCATTCATCACACTCAAATCTTGTTTTTTTCCGATGAAAATCATATAGATAAAGAAGTGCCCTACTACGATGCGATTCTTGATTTAGAAAAGAAATACCCCCATCATGTTGATCAAATGAAAGTTTATGATAACAGAAAGGGCTGGGAAGAAGAAATCAACACATTCCCGGCACTGATGGTGGTCAATCACCGGCATGTCGTCATGAAGATTGAAGGCGCGGTAAAGAAAAAAGAGGATATTATCAAGCCTATGCAGCATGTGCTTGCACAATAAAAACAGCCCCCGCTTTTAAAAGCGGGGGCTGTTCATTTTCTTGCAATGATTATTTTACGATATGAATCGGGCTTCCGATTGCCACTTCGGCAGCTTCCATTGTGATTTCGCCCAATGTCGGGTGAGCGTGAATTGTCATTGCGATATCTTCAGCAGTCATTCCGCCCTCGATCGCCAGGCTCAATTCAGAAATCATGTCAGAAGCGCTCGCGCCGGCAATTTGCGCACCGATTACAAGACCGTCTTCTTTACGAGTGATCAGCTTCATGAAGCCGTCAGTTTCGTTAAGAGACAGCGCGCGTCCGTTTGCAGCAAACGGGAACTTAGCAGCAACGACTTCAATGCCTTCTTCTTTCGCCTGTGCTTCAGTGTAACCGACAGAAGCCAGTTCAGGCTCAGAGAATACAACCGCCGGAATACCGAGGTAATCGATTTCAGCCGGCTCTCCTGAAATAGCTTCCGCAGCGATTTTACCTTCGTAAGACGCTTTGTGAGCCAATGGAGGTCCGTCAATGATGTCACCGATTGCGTAAATGTTCGGTACGTTTGTGCGGCACTGCTTGTCTGTTTTAATGACACCGCGGTCAGTCATTTCGATACCGACTTGCTCAAGGCCGAGCTCGTCAGTGTTCGGACGGCGTCCGACAGTGATTAATACGTAATCAGCATCAACCGTTTTTTCTTCGCCTTTTACTTCGAATGTAACTGTTACGCCGTCAGGTCTTTCTTCAACGCCTTTAGCCATAGCGCTTGTATGGATTTCAACGTTGCCTTTTTTCTTCAGTCTGCGGGTAACGAGAGAACTCATTTGTTTTTCGAAGCCAGGAAGAATTTCATCTCCGCCTTCTAAAATAACCAATTCAGTTCCGAAGTTCGCATACGCTGTTCCAAGCTCAGTACCGATATATCCGCCGCCGATAACAACGAGCTTTTTCGGAATTTCTTTAAGCGCAAGTGCGCCTGTAGAGTTCAGAACGCGTTCGCTATATTTGAAGTTTGGCAATTCGATAGGGCGAGAACCGGTAGCAATGATTGCGTTTTTAAATGTGTATGTTTGCGCAGAGTTCTCATCCATTACGCGGACAGAGTTGCTGTCTACGAAATAAGCTTCTCCTTTTATAACGTCCACTTTATTTCCTTTTAAAAGACCTGCAACACCGCCGGTAAGCTTATTTACAACAGAAGCTTTCCATTCTTGGACTTTTGTAAAGTCAACTGTTACGTTCTCAGCAGTGATTCCCATGTCATCTGAATGTTTTGCATTCTCGTAACGATGGCCTGCATTGATGAGCGCTTTTGAAGGAATACAGCCGACGTTCAGACAAACGCCTCCAAGAGTTGCTTTTTCAACGACTGTTACTTTTTGTCCAAGCTGAGCAGCGCGGATGGCAGCTACATAGCCGCCAGGTCCCGCACCAATCACAAGAGTATCTGTTTCAATAGGGAAATCTCCTACTACCATAACATTACGCCTCCATTAAAATAAGTTGTGGATCGTTCAGTAAACGCTTGATGTGGTTTAACGCATTTTGTGCAGTTGCTCCGTCAATCATACGGTGGTCAAAGCTGAGAGAAAGAGCTAAGACAGGAGCAGCTACAATTTCACCGTCACGGACGATCGCTTTTTCAGCAATACGGCCGATACCGAGAATCGCAACCTCTGGGTGGTTGATAACCGGTGTGAACCATTGGCCTCCGGCAGAACCGATATTTGTGATCGTGCAAGAAGCGCCTTTCATTTCCGCAGGTGCAAGCTTGCCTTCACGCGCTTTTGTAGCAAGGCTGTTGATTTCATCAGAGATTTCGAAAACGGCTTTACGGTCGGCATTTTTCACTACCGGCACAAGCAGGCCTTTTTCGGTATCCGCTGCAATTCCGATGTTGAAGTAATGTTTTTGGATCACTTCATCTGTTTTATCATCAATAGATGTGTTTAAAACAGGGAATTTTTTCAAAGCGGATGTTAATGCTTTGACGACGTAAGGCAGATAAGTCAGCTTGATGCCTTGATCAGCAGCAACTTGTTTGAACTGTTTGCGGTGAGCAACAAGATTTGTTACGTCAACTTCATCCATAAGAGTTACGTGCGGTGCAGTATGCTTAGAGTTCACCATTGCTTTCGCGATCGCTTTACGGATACCGCTCATTTTTTCGCGTGTTTCAGGGAATTCGCCTTCAGGAGCCTGAGCCGCTGCAGGTTTAGCTGTTTCCTGAGGTGCAGCTGTTTCTTGCGGTGCCGCTTCTTGAGCCGCTCCTCCATTTGCAAAGCTGTCGATATCTTCTTTTACAACACGTCCGTTATTGCCTGAACCTGTTACTTTACGGATATCCACGCCTTTTTCACGGGCATATTTGCGTACGGAAGGCATCGCGATCACGCGTTTGTTCGGATCAGCTTCCGCTTGGTCCTGCTGTCCTGCGCCGGTTTCTTTTGCAGGCTCTTTAGGAGTCTCTTCTTTAGCGATATCCTGCCCTGCTTCAGCAGACGACTGAACTTGAGCTTCAGTTTTCGCATCTCCTGAATCATGGCTTCCTTTAAATTGAAGATCTTCGTAACCAGGTGCGTCAAACGTAATAATCGTTTGTCCAACAGTTGCAACTGTTCCCTCTTCAACTTTTAATTCTAATACTTTTCCTTTAACAGGTGAAGGAATTTCTACCACTGCTTTATCATTTTGTACTTCAGCCAGAACATCGTCTTCTTCTACCTCGTCGTTCGGCTTAACAAACCATTTTACGATTTCGCCTTCGTGGATACCTTCCCCGATATCCGGAAGTTTAAATTCAAATGCCACAGTTTTCGACCTCCTAGTTGATTAAGCAAATTTTAGTTATGCATTCGCAAGCATTGAACCTAGTAAACAGACTCCTTCATATAGAGAAAAGGACTCTCTTTACCGTCTTTTATGATGCCTGATTAAAATTCAAGAACTTTTTTCGCAGTTTCAAGAACGTCTTTATGGTTTGGAAGCCATACGCTCTCAGCAAGCGAGAAAGGAAATACTGTATCAGGCGCCGCAACACGCAGAACCGGAGCTTCCAAGCTCAGAATCGCGCGGTCATTGATTTCAGCTACAACGTTGGCAGCGATGCCGGCTTGTTTTTGAGCTTCTTGCACGACAATTGCGCGGCCTGTTTTTTCAACAGAAGCAATAATCGTATCAATATCAAGCGGACTTACAGTGCGAAGGTCGATAACTTCAGCAGAAACGCCTTCTTTTTCAAGCTCTTCAGCAGCCTTAAGCGACTCATGAACCATCGCGCCGTATGTGATGATAGAAAGGTCAGTACCTTCGCGTTTCACATCAGCTTTGCCAAGCTCGATTGTGTATTCCTCCTCTGGAACTTCCTGACGGAAAGAACGGTAAAGTTTCATATGCTCTAAGAAAACAACCGGATCATTGTCTCTGATAGAGGCAATCAGCAGTCCTTTTGCATCGTAAGGAGTGGAAGGGATAACAACTTTAATACCCGGCTGCTGAGCGATAAGGCCTTCCAAACTGTCAGCGTGAAGTTCAGGTGTATGAACCCCTCCGCCGAATGGAGAACGGATTGTCACCGGAGAAGTCCAGCGTCCGCCGGAACGGTAGCGGAGACGAGCCATTTGTCCTGAGATTGAATCCATTACTTCATATACGAATCCGAAGAATTGGATTTCCATAACAGGACGGTAATCTTGCAGGCCTAAACCGAGAGCGAGACCGCCGATACCGGATTCAGCAAGCGGCGTGTCAAATACGCGGTCCTCACCGAATTCTTTTTGAAGGCCTTCAGTTGCACGGAATACGCCTCCGGCAACGCCTACATCTTCCCCGAAAAGCAGAACGTTTTCATTGTTTTTCAGTTCTGTGCGTAACGCATCAGTGATTGCTTGAATCATTGTCATTTGCGCCATGGCTTACTTCGACTCCTTCGCTTTGTAAATTTCAAGTTGTTCTTTCAAGTTGAACGTCGGCTCTTCAAACATATTCTCAATCAGCTCTGTTACTTTCGGTTTTGTTTCGCCGTCAGCCTTTTTGATAGCTTGTTTGATTTCTTCTTTGGCCTGTTCAATCACTTTGTTCTCTTCTTCTTCAGACCATAGTCCTTTGTTTTCCAAGAACTTGCGGAAACGTACGAGCGGGTCTTTTTGCTCCCATTCATTTTCTATTTCTTTCGTACGGTATTTAGTCGGATCGTCACCGGACATTGTATGAGGTCCGTAACGGAATGTAAGAGTTTCAATCAGAGTCGGACCTTCACCGTTAATTGCGCGCTGGCGTGCTTCTGCGGTTGCAGCATAAACGGCTAGTGCATCCATTCCGTCTACTTGAACACCTGTAATACCGACGGCAACTGCTTTTTGGGCAATTGTCTGTGCGGATGATTGCTTTTCTACAGGAGTTGAAATCGCATAGCGGTTATTCTGAACAACGAAGATCGCTGGCGCTTTAAATGCTCCGGCAAAGTTCATTCCTTCATAGAAGTCACCTTGAGAAGCTCCTCCGTCACCAGTGTAAGTAATAGCTACCGCTTTTTTACCGCGCTTTTTAAGACCTAAAGCTACACCTGCGGTTTGAATAATTTGAGCACCAATAATAATTTGAGGTGATAAAGCATTTACTCCCTCAGGCATCTGATTACCTTTAAAATGGCCTCTTGAGAACAGGAATGCCTGATGTAAAGGAAGACCGTGCCAAATCAGCTGAGGAACGTCACGATAACCCGGAAGGATAAAATCGTCCTGTTCAAGCGCGAAGTGTGATGCAATTTGAGAAGCTTCCTGGCCCGCTGTCGGTGCATAGAAACCTAAACGTCCTTGACGGGAAAGAGAAATTGAACGCTGGTCTAAAATGCGGATATACACCATTCTTCTCATTAATTCCTTTAACTGATCATCTGAAAGATCAGGCATTGCGTCTTTATTTACGACTTCACCTTCAGCATTTAAAATTTGGAACGTTTCAAACTGCTTATTAATAGCATCAAATTGTTTTTTGCTATCAACAATTGAAGTTTTTGTCTTTGCAGCCATTTTTTAAACCACCTCTTCTTTTGATTTAACAGGGTTAGGATACCGTTTAGCCATCCGTATTAAAAACAGTCTTATCATGCTCTGCAATTCTAAAATTAATCATTCAGAAATTCACATAGCGCTTAAGCAAAGATAATGACGTTTAAACTGTACTAATAAAAAAAGATTTTTTATTAGTACAATATGATCAACAACCATAGTTTACAGTAATTAAACAAAGCCGTCAATTGTTTATAACCTCATTTTGAAACCGCTTATAAAACTTAAGATCATATTGCGCCAAACTGTACTATAAAAGACTTTAAACTGTATTATAAAAATGCTCTACTGTACTATAATTTAAAAAAATTACAAAGAGTAAATTAAGTTATTTAACTTAGGGGCGGGCTTTGAAAAGATGCTCGGGATAAAAACGGGCAGTTAGCAATCGTCCCGCCTGCCGAACAGACGGGACGATGCTTTTGTCTAATTATTCAATACCCGCCCACACGATATTCAGCGGCGTCAGCACGGCATGAGGATGAAACTCGGAAACCGGAGTGAAAAATACATACGTAAAATCTTCGGCTGGATCAGAAAACATGCCGCACCAACCCATTCCAAGATGTGAGAAGGTGCCTTCTGTCATGAAATAATGGTCACCGGCCGGCCACAAATTAATGCCTAAACCAAAGCCGCCTTCCTCTCTGGGCGCTCCGAAGAAGTAAAAAGGAAGACCAGGCTTTATTTGATTTCTCAGCATCGCTTCGACTGTTTTTCTTCCAAGCAGCTTCTTATCTTTCAATCTGCCTTTATTTCTAAACATTTCAGCTAACTTCCAAATATCTCGCAACGAAGAGTACAGACCGCTTGTCGCTTTATTCGGAAAATACGGGTGATGACTTTTTTCCAGCTGTACGCACTCGTGCTCATTGATCACACAAACTTCTTCTTTTAAAGCATCAGGCACATAAAAATACGTTCTTTCTAATCCGAGCGCTTCAATAATATGCTTTGTTACATACTGTTCGTAGGATACGCCTGTTACTTTTGAAATAATGATGCCAAGTATAACAAAACCGGTTCTGGAATAGTTCCATGCTTCATCCACTCCGTACTCCAAAGGCGTACTGACGAGATAGTTTATCCATTCTTCCTCATTCGTTAAGTCAATGCCTTCAGCCTTTTGAATATCCAGCTCAAAACTTAATCCCGCCGTATGAGTCAAAAGGTGCAAAATTTTAATTTCTCCGAAACCCGGTTTATCAAACGCAGACAAAATGAGCTTGACCGGCATTTTCAGATCGAGCAAACCTTTTTCGACGAGCTGCATGACGGCTACAGCGGTAAACACTTTTGTCAAAGAACCGATTTCTCTGATTGTATCAAGCTGAAATGTTTGCTTTTCGTTTTGTCCGCCGGTAAATTCCCCTAACGACTCAGCTGCAAAAACCTCACCTCCTCTTGACATCATATAACTCGCACATTGCAGAACTCCATTGTCTATCATCGTCTGATAATGGCTGTTAAGAGCGTTAATTTGTTTCATATCAAATGCCGGATTGCTTATTGTTTGTTTCATTGTTTTCTCCCCCTGTACTGTATGTATCGTTTTCATCCTTTACTTACCGATTTCTTGATGAATTCTGACACCGCTTTATTAAATTCTTCCGGATGTGTGATGTTCGGAAGATGCCCCGCTCCCTTAATTTTCTTTAATTCTGCATTGCTCAGCAGTTTCCGCAGCCTTTTTGTTTCTTTCTGATCAACTACGCTTTCCTTCTCACCTGTAAGGATAAGCGTTCTTGTATGAATGTCTTTTAAAAAGCCGATTGTAGAATAGCCTTCTTGTTGATGTATCTTCATAAAACGTTCAATAGAAGCATTTAAGAATTGATTACTGTATAAACTTTCATATTCATGCGACTTTCCTATAGCTATAAAATCATTTTTCAGTTTTTCCTCGACACTGCTTTCAGGGTCTTCTTCGTATTCGGTGTAACTTCCGGAAAGAATGAGTGTTTTTACTTTTTCGGGGTATTCATAGGCTATCCTCTGCCCTATCATGCCTCCCCAAGAAGCAGCCGCAATGTGGATCGGCCAAGCAACCCCTATCTCGTTCAGCACTTCGATAAAAGTCTGAGCCAGCCCGCTCAGTGTAAAATCGGCGCTCCCCTCACTCAGCCCGTAACCCGGTGTGTGTATGACAATTACATTAAATTGATCTGCCCACTCCTTCATTTGTTCTTTCCACATGTAAGCAGTGGTAGCGAAACCGCAAATCAGTAAAATTGTTTCGCCCTTACCGCTCATCAATATTTCCATATGCCGGGCATTTTCTGTGTTTGCCAGAAAATGAACGGTTTCCGTTTCTTCTGTCTGGTAAAAAGCGATGAGTTTTTTTGCGGCATCGCTTTGATTGTGCTGAAGGGCTCCTTTCTTCAGTCTGCTCCAATAATGCAAATAATCGTCGAGATGACGATTGGAAGCCGTGCCGAGTATCCGGAAAGGACTTTCAGCTTCCGTAACGATTGACGAAGCATCAAAATCGGCTGCAATCGCTGAATCTCTTACCAGAGGCGGTGCTGAACGGGCGGATAACGGCTTGAAATCGTTTTGTATTTTTTCTTTTTCTCCGTATAACACGATCAGCTGGTGGCCTTGGCCGAGAAGCGAGTGTTCAAAAGCTTTGATTCCGGCAGTATTTTCTAATGGGTGAAGTCCGTACTCCCTTTTCATAATATCTTGAATGCCGGGATCAACTGTCATGCCTCCGTCTTTCCAGAAAGGCCAATTTACAGCGATGGTTTTTCCTGATCTTCCCCCCGCCTTTCTCATACATTCCCTCCACTCGGCAAAATGCTCCAGAAAACGATTGGCGTAGGCATAATCGGCTTGACCCAGACTTCCGATTTCTGAGGAGATGGAAGAAAACAAAACAAAAAAGTCTAAAGGCATATCTCTGAGCGCTTCATCCAAATGAATCACACCATTGACCTTTGATTGCAGCACCGCTTGAGCTTCCGCGTCTGTTTTATTCATAATGAGAGAGTCTTTTAACACGCCTGCACTGTAAATGACCCCGTTGATTTCGGAATAATCAGCACGAATTTTTTCCGCTAACTTGATGACCTGCTGCTTATCTGACATGTCAGCCTGGATATAAGAAATGCTTGCCCCGTCATATCGGATGCTGTCTAATTTTTCTTCCATGTCTGCTGTCATTTTCGATCGCCCGGCAATGATAACGCTGGCTCCGTGATTTGCATAAAGAAACGCTGAAATAATCCAGCCGATGCCGCTTAACCCTCCGATGATGAGATACACCCCGTTTTTTGCAAACTTTGCGGCCTTTTGTCTTGTTTGCAGCGAAGCGTCTCTATATGCTGTCACCCACCTTTTTTGATCGCCGTCATATTTCACAGCCTGATGATGTCCGGCACTTAATTCATTGAGAAGCAAAGGTGCTTTTTCAATGGTTTGTCTTGAAGAAATCTCAACCGTTTTACACTTTATATTCGGCTGCTCCGCATTCAGCGTTTTAAAAAAGCCTCCAATCGCGGCGTAAACCGGATTTGTATATTGATCCTTGTCATGTACGTACAGAATGTTGATGTTTTCTTTTGTTTTTTGACGGATCAAAGCTTTACTTAAATAAAGGATTGAATAAAAGCTGTGAGTCAGGTCTAACGCCGCTTCAGTATAAGCTTTTTTTGACAGGTAATGAATGATTGACGCCGGAAACGCTCCGGACTTTTTCATATCATCTAACAGTCTGGTGTAATGAGCAGACTGCTCCGGGTTAAATTTATAATGCTTTTCATTTACCATTTCATATTCAGCGGCGGCTTCCGCATAAATAACATTTTCACTGCCGGTGTAGTTGCGGATTTCATCACTCAATGAACTGTCGAAATCGAAAATCAAAGTATTTTCCTTAGACACTTCTCCGGACTTTAATGGCGACTCAATCCATTCTTTTTGTAAATACAAAGATTCAAGCATCGGCTTTTCAGACGGCTCTTTCGTTTGCGTTTTTTCTTTAAAAGCTGCAGCCGGTGTATTACGCACATCATATTTTTCTTCTAAATAAGCCGCTAAATCATGAATATTGTTATAATCAAAAAGCAATGTCGGATACAATTGTGTATCCAATCTTTCCTCGAGCATTTTCGATATATGCAGCAGCTGTTTTGAGTCAAGACCCAGTTCGTAAAAAGATTGGTGTTTGTCCGCTTTATTTGGCGGTGTGTTTGTAACCTCTCCAATAATGGATGACAGCTCATCTGTTAATGTTTTTTGACTGTCTTGGTGCAAAACTGTATCAGAGATAGAGTCTGTAATGTCAGCTCCGTATTTCTCCTGCAGATATTCCGTCAATTCACCGATTGTGGAGTAATCAAATAATAAAGTCGGGTACAGCTTTGTATCTAACATCAGTTCTAATTTTTTGGATAAGTCTAATAATTGTTTAGAATCCAAGCCCATCTCGTAAAAGGAAATATCATTCTTCACTGTTTCAGCAGGTTTTTCAATCATGCCGGCTATCTCTTGGATCAAATTATTTCTGATCATTTCTTTATTGTTCGTTGCGCTGCCGACTTCTTTAGCTTTTTGGGAATGCTCCAGCCTTTGTATTGATTTTTCATTTCTGACTCTTTTCACACCGAATCGCTCATAATAAAAAGCGAGCTCTCCATCAGGCCTGTATACTTCTATGTCCGCATATAAAATGTCTTTAGAAGGCGGCTGCGTTATACTGTTTTTATCAATATACACAAAACAAGACCCAGTTGTTTTATGCAGTGCCCGGAATGTCTCAATATATATAGGGATAAACGCATTTGTTCCTTCATCCGGCAAGTCTGATGTAAGGATTCCCAACAAGCTGAGAGACCCATCCAAAAATGCGGGATGCATGTAAAAGTCATCTGTATATTCTTTTGAAAGTCCGCTTAAACTTACCTCTCCCAGAATATAATTTTCACCTTCATATACCGTACCTTCCAATTTCATAAAATCTTTATGAATCAGGCCGCCCCTGCGCAAATTACGATAGGCGGATTCAGCATCCGAAATCCGGACGGCTCCTTTCTTTAATTCTTCGATTGAAATTGTCTTTTCGTTTATCGCATTTTTTCTTATGATTTCCGCCTGCAAGTTGACTGACGCTTCACCTTCCGCCTTTTCAGCGACCCATTTCCTGCTTGTTGTTTCAACAAGCCAGCCGTTTTCTTGTTCCGTAAACTGGAAGGTGACTTTTTTATCAAAATGGACTGACGTCGCAACAGGTTCACGGAATAAAACATGTTTGATTTCAAGACTTCGGGGGGATATCCCTTTCTCAGCTAAAAATCGTGTTATTAAATCCAGATACGTTACGCCGGGTATCGTACGCACTTGATGAAGGACATGGTCTGAAACAATATAATCGTCATGTTTGACTAATACGCTGAACCTCATGCAACTCGACAACCTTTCTTCTTTTACAAAGTAAAGAAACAGAGCAGGTGCTACTCTGTTTCATCAATAATTTCAAGAAGCCGTTTTTTATTCTGTTTGATTTGTTTTTTCCGATTTGAATCCGGCCAGTACTCTTTTCTGACAAACTCGGCAGGCGGCAGCGGAGTTCTGACGGAATGATATGAATCATCCAGGCCGCTTACCAAAAGGTGGGCGTTTGTTCCGCCAAAACCGAAAGCGCTGATGCCCGCCCTCCGTTTTCCATCCTTCCAGCTTCTCAGCTCTGTATTCGGATAAAAAGGCGACTTTTCAAATTCAAAGCGGGGATTTGGCGTTTCACAATTCAATGTAGGCGGAATTTCCTTATGCCATATTGATAAAATCACTTTAATGAAACTTGCCGCTCCGGCAGCGCTTAATAAGTGTCCGATATTGGTTTTTACACTTCCTACTCCGCAAAATTGCGTTTTGTTTGTGTCTCTTCGGAATACTTTTGTCAGAGCCTGTAGCTCAATCGGATCTCCAATCATCGTGCCTGTGCCGTGAGTTTCGACGTAGCTGACTGATCCGGGAGTGATATCGGCTTTTTCAAATGCATCTTGAATAACCTGCTCTTGAAGCTTAGGATTCGGGGTCGTAATTCCCATTGTCGCACCGTCATTATTAATAGCTGATGCTTCAATGATACCGTATATCCGATCTCCGTCCGCTTTCGCTTTCTCGAGCGGTTTTAACAGAACAGCGCCAAAACCCTCTCCGGGTACAAAGCCGTTTGCCCTTTCATCAAAAGTAAAACACTGACCGTCCGGCGAAAGAGCTCCTCCTTCTGTTAACATCAGGTAAGGAATTTCATCCAAAAGCAGATCCGCCCCTCCTGCCAGCGCCATCTCTGAATCACCGTTTTTTATGCTTTGGCAGGCTAAATGAATGCTGACTAATGAAGAAGAACAAGCGGTATCAGAAACCATGCTTGGACCGTGAAAATTAAAGAAATGCGACACATGTGAAGCAATAAAGTTTTGACTAAGCCCGACGATGTGGCTGCTGCTTTCTTTCGGCAGTTTGTGACCGTAGCCGCCCATTCTGGAACCGACAAATACGCCGACTTTTTTTCCCGATAATTCTGTTTCTTCATAACCGGCATCCCGTACAGTCTGTACACTCGTTTCTAAGAAATGTCTTATCAGCGGGTCCGTTTGGATGGCTTTCTCCTCTTCCATGCGGAAATACTCCGGATCAAAGCTGCCGATTCCATTGATAAATCCTCCCCATTTGCTGATGCTTTTTCCCTTTTGCTGCACCGGAGAGTAATTTTCTTCTATATTCCACCGGGAATCAGGTACTTCTTTAATATGATTCTTCCCTTTTCTCAGATTGTCCCAAAATTCCTCTTTATCAGCCGCTCCAGGGAACTTACATCCGATTCCGATAACAGCTATCTTTGCAGAGGAAGCCGTCTGCGGTTCTGTATTTCGGCTCGTCACAGACTGCATATCATGCTGATTGCTGCTTTGAGAATCAGTCTGTTCGATTTGTTTTTTCAACGGCGGCGCCGTCTTACCGATATATTCCGCAAGACCATGAATCGTGTTGTGTTCAAGAAGCACAGTAGGGTCAATTTTTTTCTGAATCATTGCTTCTATACGATGTATAATGCTGACAAGAAGTATAGAATCCACACCGTATTCCTGAAAATCCGTATTTGGGTTAAGCTTTTCAAGGGGAATGCTCAATTCCTCGGCAAATACGGCAGAAAGTTCACTGACAAGCCCTTCTGAATGATCAAAAGTGTCGGGAGTCTCCTGTCTTCGCACTGGAAATGAAGCCTTGCCGGTTTTATTGATATTCAGGAGACTGTCTGCATGAAACACTGTTCCTTTTTTCACGATAGGAATGATATTGGCCGATTTTCTCTCCAGTGCATGATACAAAATCGCCAGTCCTTCCCGTGTGGAAAGAGAGTCCAATCCCAATTCATCATATAAAGGACTCGTCACAGTACCCATTCCGACTTCTTTCCAGCTCGGCCAATTGATGGACGTGAAATACGTTCTCCCCTTTTGAAAATGATAAGCCGCGAAATAGTCCATATATGCGTTTGCAGACGCGTAATCAGTCATTCCTTTCGACAGTTTGGGTGACTGTGCAGCAATTGATGAAAATAGAATAAAGAAATCCAGCGGCCTATTATTAAAAATCCGCTCCAAATTCTGAAGTCCAGTGACTTTCGGCCCGTACACCGTCTTAAATTCACTCATTCTTTTATGAATAAAGGCCGGATTTCCGCCGCTGTGCAGTCCGGCACAGTGTATGACACCGCTTATATCTTTAAATTCAAGGCTTACTTGGTGAAAGAATGAACGCAGCTTCTCTTCATTTGTGAGAGAACCGCTGTAATACAGATAGTTGACACCTTTCTCTTCAAAACTTTGAAACAGTTTGATATTGCTGACTGTCTTTTCGTCCTGTCTGCCCTCTTTCAGCAAATGATCCCATTCACTTCGCAAAGGTAATGGACGCGTCCCCGTCAGCACAAGTTTTTTCACTCCCCGTTTCACCAAATCTTCAGCTATTGCTCTGCCAATGCCCCCTGTCCCGCCGGTAATCACGATGGCTTTATCCGCAGGAAATGAAACAGGCCCGCCGGTATGGATTCTTTCTTCTTCAAAATACGGAACATATCTGATGCCGCTGCGGTAGCATACTTCATTCTCTGCGGTATATTGCGCCCTTTCATTCTCAAAGATTTGTTTCAGCTCATGCGTTTCTTTCATGCTGTCTATATCTATTGTTTTCACATGAACAAAGCCGTATTCCGCAGAAAGGGCTTTCAGAAAAGCCGCTGATTCTGCCCCCGTCAGCTTTGGTTTTTCCGCTTTAAATACCTGCAAGCCATTGGTGATTTGTAAAATGGATAATGGTGTTTCCTTTTTACTCCTCTTAATTATTTCTTGTATAAATAAGAATTTACCATATGGGATGCCGTTCTGATTTTCACTCTGGTTTCCGATATCTGAGAAATCAAATATATTTTCGACCTGCCGCTCACCGCCCGAGAAGATCTCACGGATAACGTCGTATGCGTGGTTTTCATCTAATAAAGAACACTCAAACATTTGATCAGAGTGTTTTATAAATGAAGAGTGATGTTTTATGACAATCAGATTCTCCTGATCTATATCCGAACAAATGGTGCGGGCAATTGATTCTGTGTCTTGATTTACAAATGCTACTGTCAGTCCGTACTCTTTTGTTTCGGATGGATTTACAAACGGATTCTCTCTCCATTTTTTTTGCAAGTGATGTTGAAAGGAATGTTGAGGGATCTCTGCCTTCTCAGTCCTGGACGGAACCCAATAACGTTCTTTTGCAAACGGATAAGTCGGAATTGAGATCCGTTTACCCGGCTGCTGTAAATGTTGATGAACGGATTTCCAGTCGATATCCGCCCCCCAAACCCATAATTGAGCCAGCTTTTCCGCTTCACCGTTCTCAATAATGGTCTTTACAAACAATTCACCTGCTCTGCCTTCCGTTAACGCCTTCATTTTTTCAGCGAATGCATCTGCTGATTGCTGATTAACATATACGCCTGGAACTTGCTTGTCACCGCGGCAAAACTCAAATAATTTATCTTTCATTTCTTTAAGAGA
This sequence comes from Bacillus sp. SDLI1, assembly GCF_001553895.1. NCBI lineage: Bacteria > Bacillati > Bacillota > Bacilli > Caryophanales > Bacillaceae > Bacillus > Bacillus sp. SDLI1. Next base: position 758,214 of record NZ_CP013950.1, read on the forward strand.
GGTACCGGTAATCGCCGCTCTGGCCTCCATCGCTTCTCTGCCCGATTGTGTAGTGTATGCCAGATCCCGTAAAACGACGCTTTCCGAATGGCCGGCTTCCATCACTTCATTCGGGAACATGTTTCTTATCGCTCCGGCATATTCCTTCAATAAGTATTCAGTAACCGCTTGAATGGAGGCGCAATCAGTTAATTCATACATCGTGAGTTCAATATGAAACATTTCGTTAATAAAATCCGCCATCCGGCTTAATTCCAAAGGCCCTACGCCAAATTCACTCAGGTGATCAGCAATATTAATTTCTTCCGGATGGATATGAAGCAATTCCGAAACAAACGGTTTGAGTACTTCATTCACCTTTTCTTTCATATCAGGCTGTTTATCCTTTACTTCAGGACTTAGTGAACGTTGAATAAAATCTTTCATGTTTTCGGCATACTCAAGAAGACGTTCATTGTCTTTGGCAGATAACAGGACAATATGCGGTTCGTTCTCAACATGTTCTGTTGAGACGTTTGTTTCTTCATATTCTTCTATAATGATATGAACATTCGTTCCTCCGGCTCCGAATGAGCTGATCCCCGCTCTTCTCGGAACAGTTACTGTTTTTCCGTTTTCCTGCAGTTTCGGTTTCTTCCAGTCTTGCAATGACCGCTGTACATAAAAGGGAGATGCTTTAAAATCAATATTTGGATTCAACGTCTCCGCATGTATGGAAGGAAACAGTTTTTTCAGTTTCATTTGCAAAAGAACCTTTGTCAAACCGGCAATTCCCGCTGCGGCCTCAAGATGGCCGATATTTGATTTGACAGAACCGATTGAACAATATTGAGTGTGCTCCGTAAATTCCCGAAACGCTTTTGTTAATCCGGTGATCTCAATCGGGTCTCCCAGAGAAGTTCCCGTTCCGTGAGCTTCAATATAACTAATTGTACGAGGGTCAATACAAGCTTTCTGAAGCGCGTCCTGTATCAGTTCAGACTGACCATTTGGATTAGGAACCGTAAAACCGTTTGTTCTCCCTCCGTGATTGACCGCTGTCGCTTTAATCAGCGCATAAATATGATCTCCGTCCCTTACCGCTTCCGCCGCCGGCTTTAAAAGTACGGATCCCACTCCTTCTCCCGGTACATAACCGTCACCGCCCTCGCCGAATGTACGGCACCGGCCATCACTTGCAAAGAAGCGGCTTTGATTTAATAATGTATATTTATTCGGATGAAGCGTAAGATTGACCCCGCCCGCAACAGCAAGGGTGCTTTCTCCTCTTCGTATACTTTCACAGGCTAAGTGAATGGCGTTAAGAGAGGATGAACACATTGTATCAACCGCCATACTCGGCCCCTTAAAGTTAAAGAAATATGATATTCTGTTTGCTATTGCAGAAAATGGAGACCCGACGGCCAGTTCATTTCCTTTAAGTGATTCTTCAACGCCGAAAAATTGATAGCTTCCATATGTGACGCCTGCAAATACTCCGACCTTTTTGCGGGTCAGATCTGAAGGTTTATAACCCGCATCCTCTATGGTATTGTACACTGTCTCTAAAAAGAGGCGTTCCTGAGGATCAAGAAAAGCCGCTTCTTTCGGTGATATCCGGAAAAATAAAGGATCAAACCGGTCTGGATTTTTCAGAAAACCTCCCCACTTATAGCAGCTTCCCTCCAGCATTTCCTTCCGGTCATCAGGAATTTCGCTTACGCAATCCCGTCCATTCATCAGCACATTCTGGAACTCCCTGATGTTTTCCGCACCCGGGTATCTGCCGCTGACACCGATAATGGCTATATCAGCAGAAAGGGGATCGGCCGAAATGTGCTCTTTTGAATCTTCTCCTTCAGAGCGTACCGGCGCTTTTGTTTCCACTGGTTTTCTTTTTGGCTTTTTTTGATATGAGACAAGTTCAGATGTGCCGGCCGGTTTCAGCAGTTTCATCATTCGTTCGCTGTGATGACTCAGGAAATATTCAGCTAACTGAGATATTGAATGATATTCAAAAAATAATGTTTTCGACAATCTGCCGATACTTTGCTCCAGCTTTTTGGTCAGACGCATGATCATCACTGAATCAATGCCGTATTTCTCCAGGTATTGTTTTTCATCTATGAGTGAGGCAGGTAATTTCAACTCTTCGGACATTATATTTTTCAGATAACTGATTATATTTTGTCTTAATTCATCGTTTTTCAAATCAGCATCTTCCTGCTGCTCTGAATGAAAGTTGATTGTGCCGGCACGCATCAGCACATCCTCAATCTTTTCTTTTCGGCCTTTCAGGGCAATCAGCTGTTCAGATGATTGACACAAGCTGTTCTCCAGAGCCTGTATTCCGTCACTGTCATCTAACGGGTCAAGACCGAGTTCCTGTTTCATGTAGGATATTCCTTCATCGTCAATATTCATCCCGCCGGAAGTCCATAGCGGCCAATTGACTGACACTACCCTTCCGGCAGACTCTTTTGCAGTCATAACTGCTGCATACTGATCCAAACAGGCATTGGCGAAAGCATAGTCACATTGGCCGGCTGAGCCGAAGACTGCCGATGTGGATGAAAACAAAACAAGTAATTCAACTTTCATTTTTTTGATTTCTTCCGCCAGCCACAACGTGCCATAAACTTTCGAACCTGTGACTTGATCCATTTCTTCTTTTGTCTTTCTTAAGATAAAAGAGTCACGGAGTACGCCGGCACTGTGAAATACTCCATGTAAGGTGCCGAACTGCTCTTTTGCAAAAGCAAACATCCGTTCAGCATCACTTTGTTTTGAAACATCAGATCGGATATATACAACTGTTGAACCTGAACTTCTTAAATATTCGATCTTTTTCTCCTGCTCTTCAGTTAAATCAGAGCGCCCCGTCAATATGAGGTTCGCTTTCCATTTTTCCGACAGATGTTTTGCCAATATATAACCGAGACCGCCCAGGCCTCCTGTAATCAGATAATTCCCATGATGTTTCAGCGGCTGGGTTAAATCGAATGAGCCGGCTTTATTATAGCTTTTCGTAAAACGTCTGCCGTTTTCATAGCGCACTTCAAAATGGATATCCCGTTTTTCGTCACACTCTCTCTGATATATATCCGCTATTGCTGGAAGAGCGGCTCCCGTACCCTCTGATTGCGTGATATTGATAATCTGATAGTGAAAATTGGGGTGTTCCTGGTGAACGGTTTTCACCAATCCGCCGAGAGCATGATGCAGCGGCAGTTGTTCTTTATTCTCAGTTTGAAAAATATGCGTCAGTTTTATTATCTTTTTCCATTTCAGTTCAATCAGCGCCTGTGTAATATACAGAAGAGAAAACAATCCGTTTTCCAATTGTTTCTGTATACCTCCCTTACTCATGTCAGCCTGAGAATCAGACCACAAGTGAAGAATCTTTTCGGGCAGCTGATAATGATCATAAATGTACCGGAACAGCTTTAGATGATCGTCTTTTTTCACGTGATTCATACAAATCGTATCATCATGTAAAACAGCAAATTCTTTTCCGCGGATAACAAACAAGAGAGTACAGTCCTTAAACAAACCGCTCAATTCTTGTATTTGCCGTTCATTTTCTGCAAAAATCAGGAGCAATCCCGTCAAGGGTACGCTCTTCTTATTCGGAATGAACGATTCTGTCCATTCCGGCTTGTAATAAAAAAGCGGATGGTTCGATGCCCGTGATTTTTGATTCTGAATGGATGTCACACGGGCATAGCCTTCGTCAGCCGATATCTGTCCTGATTGAATCAGATCAAGAATATCGCTGATTTGTTCACGTTTTCCGTTCATCATTCTTCCCCCATTAATTGTTTCAATACAGCCTTCTGATCAATATCATTGGTTTCCAATTGACGCAGGAGACGAATGAGTTCGTCGTCCGTCTGAACAGTGCCTTTTTTATGACCATATCTGAATCTCACATCTCTGCACTCCGCCAGAATGCTTCCGTTTTCATCTGTAAATGTCATATGACACGTTACATCACGGCTGTTCTGCCGGTTCTCTTTTTGAGTATAGACATAAAAATTTTGAGCGAGAGGCTGATAGACATCCGCTGCTCCCATTCCGATCAATTCCGGAAAGGTTTCTCCGCTGACAAAAAACGCACTGGCTTCAATCGCGGACTCAAGCGCTTCGGGAGAGATCGTAAAATTCTCTCTTTTTGCATAAAGCTCATCCGGCAATGAATGAAACGACAGCATTCCGTCACTGTTTTTCGCTGATTCAATGACAAAAGGCGATTCAGCAGGATGTTCAGTCATTTCTGATTTGACTTCAGCAATATCAAGCGCTTCAGGAAGCATACCGCTTTCAGGCTTAACAATATGCGCATTTCCCCTGGCAAGACGTACTTTATTCTCATTTTGTGTGTTTGCATATATGTCAAACCGCGCAAAGTCGCGCTCAGGCGTCAGCGTAATCATCAGTTCCCGTATATCAGTCATTCCGTTCATCCTTTCAGTCCACAATAAATCAGTTAATGTATGAACTGGTTGTCCAAATGCCTCCGCTGCATTGACGATAGCCATTTCAGCCAAAGATGCATAAGGGAAAAAGGACACGTTTCCTTCAGACAGACTTAGTGCGAACGGATGATTACGGCTGATTTTTTTCGTGAAACTGAACTGATTAAAATCGGACGTGTTACTCCCCAAGAAAGGGTGAGTCGGCTTACTCACATCTGTTGAAACAAGCGTTTCCCCTTTTTCCGCTATCCAATACCGCTGTTTGATCAGCGGTTGTCCCGGAATAGAAATCCTGCGAGCATTCCAATTCACCTCAAAAGTCTCCCAATCTATCTTTCTTCCATTTACCCATTTGGATGCTGCTTCGGCGTAATCTGAACAAACGTGAGGCATTTCATTGTGAACTTCTGATTCGAATGTATTACCGGTATAGCTCAAGCTGCTTTTTTCTCCCCTGATATAAGCTGAGAGCTCTTCAGCAATGACCTGCCCGGAATCTGCCACTATCGCCAGCCGTTCTTCCATATGATCGCGTCCCGTCTGAAGTGTATAGGCAATATCCTGAAGACGCAGTTTATGATTGTTATCCTTCGATTCATTTTCTGATAGAAAATCAGCCATAACCTTCGCATATTTTATCAGCCGTTGTTTGTCTTGAGCCGATAAAACAAAGATCACTCGGCCGCTTTGATGATCAAAAGCTTTTGGCGGCTCATACGCTTCCAATATAAGATGCGCGTTTGTCCCTCCTGCCCCAAAAGCGCTTACCCCGGCTCTCAAAGGATGAACAGCATTGCTGTTTTGCGGAATATTCCATTCAGCCGCTTTCCGCTGCACTTGAAAAGGAACCTGATCAAAATCTATAAACGGATTAACAATATCGGAATGCAGAGAAGGAACAAGCTGCTTATTCTTCATTTGGAGAAGCACTTTCGTTACCGCAGCGATTCCTGCCGCAGATTCTAAATGTCCGATATTTGATTTCACCGAACCGATGGCGCAAGGATGATTCAGTTGATAGGAATCTTTCAGTCCTTGAATTTCAATCGGATCGCCTAATGACGTACCCGTTCCATGCGCTTCAATATAATTGACGGTATTCGGATCAATGTCAGCTTTACGAAGCGCTTCTGAAATGACCTCCGCCTGCGCATCCGGATTCGGTATGGAATACCCGCTCGTCTTTCCTCCGTGATTAACGGCGCTTCCCTTAATCACACCGTATATTTGATCTTGATCTTCTATTGCTTTTTTCAATGGTTTTAACAATACGGCTCCGACTCCCTCACCGGGAACATAACCGCTTCCGTCTTTTCCAAAACTCCGGCATCTGCCGTCACTTGATAGAAACTGTCCCATGCTGAGGAACTTATATTTATTCGGATGTATTGACAAATTCACTCCGCCGGCTAATGCCATATCGCTCTCTCCGCAATGTATGCTTTGGCATGCGTAATGAATAGAGGTCAGTGATGAAGAGCACATTGTATCCAGAGCCAAACTCGGACCTTTTAAATGAAAATAATAAGACACCCGATTGGCAATTGAAGAATAGACGGATGCCGGCGAGAAAGCCACTCCATTTTCTTCTCCTTCAAATAGTTGATATTGGCCCCACATTGCACCGACAAATACACCGACTTTCATCTTTTCCAGCATGTTTCTCGGGTATCCTGAGTCTTCAAAACAATTTTTGGCCGTTTCTAAAAAGAGCCTTTCCTGGGGATCCATAAGTTCTGCTTCCCTTGGGGAAATATGAAAGAAAAGCGGATCAAATTGATCGGCTCCGCTGATAAAACCTCCCCACTTGCTGTAAGACTTCCCTTTCATATCTCTGTCTTCGCTGAAGAAATCATCCATATTCCAGCGGTCAGGCGGGATTTCTGTAATACAATCTTTTCCGCTCTTTAAATTCTCCCAAAATTCAGGTAAGTCTTCAGCCATCGGATACTTCCCGCTTAATCCGATAATGGCAATGTCCTCATGCCTTGTATCAGCTGTTTCATTTATTTGGATCTCACGGTTTTCATCCTCCATGAAGGTATCTTGAAGTGCAGATTTCAGTTTTTCTTTGTCACCTTCAAACACTATCAGCTGTGATGCGTTCAGAGAGAGTGAATCTTGAAAAGCTTTGATCCCATTGGTTTTACTAAGAGGAACCATACCGATTTTTTGTTTCATCCATTTTTCAGTTTGTTTATCCACTTTCATGCCGCCGTCTTCCCATAGCGGCCAGCCGATGGCTACTGAGACGCCGGAGCGTTCTTTTTTCCGCCTCATTCCTTCACGCCACTCAGCAAAAAGATCGATGAACCGGTTGGCCAATGCGTAATCCGTCTGTCCGATATTCCCGTACATCGAGCTGCTTGATGAAAACATCACAAAGAAGTCCAAAGGTTCGGTTTGCAGCAAGCTGTCCAATAAGACCGTCCCATTTATTTTCGGAGCGATCACTTCCTTGATTTCATCTTTTGATTTTTGAATCAATAAAGCGTCGTGCGTCACACCGGCACTGTGTATCACACCGTTGATTTCTCCGAATTGCCTTTTAATGGTTTTTATGATTCGCTCTGCATCGCGGCTATCTGAAAAATCACCTCTTATATATTGAACCGAAGAACCGCCTGCTTTCATTCGGCTGATTTTGTTCTTTTTGTCTTCCGTAAGTTCAGAACGGCCCGCTAAAATAATATTGGCTTTTGTTTGGGCTGCGATATGTTCTGCAAATATAAGGCCTAAGCCGCCGGACCCTCCTGTAATCATGTATACTCCGTTTTCTCTAAAGGAGAAACCTGAGTTTTGAGCCGGTTCCGCTTCCCGTAAGGCACGGACCCAGCGCACATTTCCTTCATAATAAAGATCGGTTTCTCCCGGATGCGCTTCAGTTGATTCGCATCTGATGATTTCAGCTGTGAGATCCGGCAACGATGACTTGTCTGAAACTGATATCCCGATTGTCTTAAGGGCCAGTTTCGGGTTCTCAAGCAAAATAGACTGCCCTGCACCATGGACTGAAGCGTAAAGCGGCTGATCATTTTTATGGTCCGCCGGATAAAGGAAAAGCGATACAACCTTTTTTTCCGCCTTGCTACGCATCAATGCCCGGCTGAAAAAGAATAGCGGGTAAGCCCCTTTAGAAAGCTGTTCATTTATTTTTTCCGGGCTGGCAAATGCCCCTTCCGGCCACCCGTAAACCACGGTGTCGGGCATTTGCCCCCTTTTTTTCAGATCAGCTGCAAGCCTGTCAAAGTGAGCTTCCTCCCTGTGATCGATCTCATAAACACCGTCTCCGTGATAGGAGAAACGATTCCCTGATAAAACGAGAATGATCTGTGTATTTCCGAATCCATTTTCAGCATTTTCCCGCATAAAATGAAAAAGCTCTCTGTCATATTGAAACAGCAGGTATGTTCTATTCTTTTTATTTCCGCAATTTGGGTCCCAAGCGGCAGCCTTTTGTCTCCAATGCGGCGTTAAATAGGTCAGAGCCGTATGATTCTCTGCATGATGAAGAGGGAGGTCTTTTTCAACGGAAGTTTTTTCGCCGCTCTCTGCAAAATAGTTTGCAAGTTTTTGAATCGTCGGATACTCAAACAATAAAGTAGGGTACAGTTCCCTGCCTGTTTTCTCTTCCAATGCCTTTACGGCTTGCATAAGTGTTACGGAATCGAGGCCTTGTTCATAAAAACCTTTTACCACAGAGAGTGTTTCAGGGGCAGTCCCTTTGATATCTGCGATCAGCTGCTGAATGTCTCCTTCTGTTATAAGAGCAGAAAGATTTTCGTTCTTACTTTTTTTCATGTCAGGCTTTTCAGCCGGTTGATTTTGCGTTAAGAAATAATCGGACATTTTTTGATTTTCTTTAATATATGCGGCGAGTTCCCGGATCGTTTTCTGCTCAAACAGGAGTGTAGGATACAGCTGTTCCCCTGTTTTGTTTTCAAGTTCTTTGACAATGGCAAGCAAAGAAGCTGAATCCAGGCCCTGTTCATAAAAACCAATGTCTGTCCTTATGTCACGCAGATCTATATTTGAAACCCCGGATATTAATTCTTTAAGGTGTGTCTCGATGCTTTCGCTTCGATTTATGATTGAATCTTTTCTGACCAGGCTGTCTTTTGGCTGAGAAGCCGCTTCAGTTTCCAAACGAGTCTGCTTCAGGTTTTCAATTAAATCTTTTGAGCGAATATGTTTCACAGACAGCCGCGTAAAATAAGCGATCATCTCCCCGTGTGCATCGTACAAACCGTAACTTACTTGGATGACATCCCCTGAATCATGATTTTGGTCTTGCTTCTCTATGTACACATAACACCTGTCTTCCAGGCGCTTCGTCATACGGAAAGATTCAATATGAATGGGAATATACGTTTTCATCCGGCTTGCCGGAGATCCTTGTGTAAAATATTCGGGACATGCCTGATAAAGGATCGATATGATGGTAGACGCATCAAGAAAAGTGGGATGCAATTGAAAATAGCCGGTATATTGATTTGCAATTTGGCTGAGCGTCAACTCTGCAAGTACAGAATGGTCAGACGCATAAACCTTCCCCAGACTCTTCATAAATTCAAAATGCTCTATATCAACCTTTTTTAAATAGTCATAACATATCTCCATATCAGCTTCACGGACGGAGGCATGTTTGATTTCATGGATATGAATTGAACTCATGCTTTCCGGGATTTTCGGCATGAGCCTGCAGTTCATATTCTCATCCCAGCTTTCATCCAGAATGCGGTCATCTTTTACCTTTCTGCTCTTCGCCTGAATTTCCCATCCCTGTTCCAATCCCTGAAAACGGATGCGGATTTCTCTGTCAAAGGTATCCGATGTTGCTACAGGTTCCAAATACAAAATATTCTGACACTCGAGTTCTTCAATAGGCAAACCTTTGCTCAGCGCCATACGGTATATCATATCTAAAAATGTGACACCGGGTATAATCCGGGTGCCATGCACCCGGTGATCCCTGACAATATAGTCCGTATGTTTAATTGTTAATGTGAACTGATAGTTTTGATTACTGGCCACCTGTCTCATTCCTTTTCTTTTCTTTATAATTCTTTGAAATCAAGTAAAGGAATCAGCAATTCTGACTCTTCCTTTTCTGGAGTTTCTCCATTGTCGATCCAGCATTGTTCCTTATTGAATATAATCGGAGAAAGCGGGTGTCTTTTTGTCTCTCCATATCCTAATGTGAGATGGCTGTCGCTTAATATCATATGTGCGTTCGTGCCCCCGAATCCAAAAGAGCTGATTCCGGCTCGCAAAACCCCTTTTCTGGGACACCATTCTTTTAAAGACGTGTTCGGAAAGAATGGCGACTGATCAAATTTAAAACGCGGATTTGGCGTTTTACAATGTAATGTCGGCGGGAGCATCTGATTTTTTATGGATAAGGCAACCTTTATAATACTCGCTATCCCCGCTGCACTCATTAAATGTCCGAAATTCGTTTTTACGCTGCCCACTCCGCAAAATTGCGTTTCTTCCGTAACCTCCCGGAACACTTCTGTCAGCGCTTTTAATTCAATCGGATCTCCTATCATCGTACCGGTGCCATGCGTCTCGACATAACTGAGAGTATCTGCATCAATTCCGCCTTTTTTCAGGGCTTTTTTTATCACTGCGCTTTGCGCTTTCGGATTAGGTGTTGTCATTCCCATTGTCTGTCCGTCATTATTAACCGCGGATGAGTCAATTACCGCGTAAATTCTGTCACCTTCGGCAAGGGCGTCATCAAGTCTTTTCAAAAGGACTGCGCCGCATCCCTCTCCCGGTACAAATCCATCTGCCTTCTCATCAAATGTATGACACTTTCCTTCAGGTGAAAGCGCCCGAGCCTCACTCAGCATGACGTAAGGCTTTTGATCCAGCAAAATGTCAACCCCGCCCGCAATCGCCATATCTGACTCTTTTGACATCAGGCTTTGACAAGCGAGATGGACGCTGACCAATGAAGAAGAACAAGCCGTGTCTACAACCAGATTCGGTCCTTTCAGATTAAAAAAGTGTGAGATATGCGCACCTATGAAATTTTGTCCTATACCCACGATCGTATTTTTTGAAGGGGAACCTATTTTGGACATAAACGTCCCGGTCCGCGAACCGATGAAGACGCCGACTTCTTTGTTTGATACTTCTTCTTTTGTATAGCCGCCATCTCTCAATGTCTGGACGCTGACCTCAAGGCATTTTTTGATTAACGGATCAAGCTCTGATGCCTCACTTTTGTTCATATTAAAAAACGCGGGATCGAAAGACTCAATATCTTGAAGAAATCCGCCCCACTTACTGATACTTTTTCCCTTTTCATAGGTGTCAGAGTAGTATGAAGAAATATCCCATCGCGACGCCGGGACTTCGCGGACACTATTTTGTCCTTTCTTCAAATTTCTCCAGAACGTTTCTGTGTCCGGAGCATCCGGAAACTCACAGCCCATTCCGATAATAGCGATTTGGTTCAGACTGGTTTGTTGTATTTGAGATCCGCTGTCCCGTACTTCGGAAGCATTTTGATTTATATGTTGCTCTTTTTTCCGAATCTCAATGTTTTCTGAATCAATTTGAGGACTGATCCCCTCACTTGCAAATAATTCGTTTAAATAGACGCCCAGTTGTGAAAAACTCGGATACTCCAGAAAAGCTGATGGTTCAATTTTTATTTGAAATGCATCTTCCGCTTTTTTGACAAGCTGAACCAGTAAGATTGAATCAACTCCGTAATCCGCAAAAGACGTATCCTGATCTAAATTCTCGTAAGGTATTTTCAGCTCCGCGGAAAAAATCTCCATTAACTTCCTGATCATAGCTTCATTGTCTCCCTGACCAGAGATCTCTTTTTCTTCAGCATCCGGGTTATTTTTAGCAACTTGAATTCTTGTCTGAAGCAGCTGCTCCAGCTTGAATTTCTCCGGATGTGTCTTTGCCGGTATAAGGCAGGGGTATCCGTTTATCGTCATCATTTCATCCAGCATGGCAATACCTGTTTCTGTTGAGTGTGAAAGTAAACCAAGTGCCTGATATGATGGACTTGTCACCTCGCCCATCCCAATGTCCCTCCAGCTCGGCCAGTTAATTGATTGATAATATGTTCTGCCGGCTGCATGCTGATACGCCGCAAAGTAATCCATAAAAGCGTTCGCTGCGGCATAGTCACTTGTTCCGGCGCCTAATAAAGGAAAGGCGCTCGCAACAGATGAAAACAAAATGAAGAAATCAAGTTTGTCATCAATAAAAATGTCATGGAGTACCTGCATCCCCTGCACCTTTGGCTCAAATACTTCTCTTATTTCTTGATCAGATTTATGAATAAAAGCCGGATTCGAATGATTGGCTGCACCAGCGCAATGAATGACCCCGCCGATTTTGCCGAACTTCAGTCTCACCTCTGAAAAGAAGCGTTGTAATTTTTCTTTTTCCGTGAGCGGCCCGGAATACACTTCCACCTGAACTCCCTTTTGATCCAACTCATGCAGCAGTTGTAATTTCGAATAAAGAGGTGACTTTTCATCGGTGTCTTTTAACATGCCGGCTATTTTATCAGATTCCGGAAGGTCGGTTACTCCCATCAACACAAGTTTTTTGACTCCCTTTCCGGCATAATGTCTGGCAAGTTCTGCCCCGATCCCTCTTGTTCCCCCTGTAATAACCAGAGTTTGATCCGTACGGCATACCGGCAGGCCGGATAGTTTCCGGTTTATTTCCGCTGCATGTAATTTCTCGACGTATGGAATATAACGTTCACCGTTCCGGTAGCAGATTTCACTATACAGCCCGTCAGCACAAGCTTCATCTGTGATTACCTGTCTCAATTCCGCCGCAGTCCCGACATGCCCGTCTACATCTATTGTTTTTGATTTTATCTTTTGATACTCCGCACTCAGCATTTTATATAGTCCGGCTGTTTCGGCTCCGGCTAACGACGGCTTGTCATTCAGAAATGTCTGCAGCCCTCTGGTCACATGTAAAACGAAAAGCTGTTTACGTGTCTTTATGATTTCCTGCAGCAGTGTCAGCTTCCCGATTGTGCCGGTGCGAGCCCCGTTTTGATCACTCCGCAAATCTGACAGGTCAATTATGCCGATGATTTCCGGATTTTCTTCTATGACTGCTAGAGCCGTTTTTTTGGCTTCCCCATCCGAAGGATCCCAGTTATCTGCGCAAATGACAGCGGATTCAATCAGAGGATCTGAATCAAACAATTTGAATGCAAGCCGCTCACTTTCACTATTAGCCAGGATCATCACCTGTCCTTTCATAAAAGCGGAAGGCGCAGCCTTTTGTTTTTTCCATGATTTTTTTAATACATCAAATGATAAGTCAATCGGTGCATGGGGCAGACTTTGCGGTACACCTGTTTTTTTCTCTTTCTGTGCTGCTTTTGCGGCAGGCACCCAATATCTGTTCCGTTCAAAAGGATATACAGGAAGAGAGATAAGCTTCGGTAATTCCGCAGTGTACATCTCTTCCCATTCAACGTCTCCTCCGTTCACCCAGTGAATGGCCATTTCTCTTGCACTTTTAAAGTGAGCGGCTGACAGGGCATTCTTTTGACCAGCGCCTCGGCGGGCCTTTCCCCTATATAAACCGTTTACCTTCTGATCTGACCGCAAATACATCGTCAGCTTATTGCGAAGATCGTCAATGCTGCTAACCTCAACAGCGAGCCGCTCTTCCATAGCGTTTCTCCCGGTCTGCGAAGTGTACGCAGCATCAGCTAGTGACGTTTTTGGCTCCAGCTCTTTTATATATGCATCAATCAAGAGTCTGAGCCGTTCTTCATTTTTAGCAGAAAGCAGAATAATTTGCGTCTTGTTGCTCTGTACCGTTTCCATCTTTTCTTCATTCTTATACTCTTCGATGATAATGTGGGCATTAGATCCTCCAGCGCCGAAAGAACTGATGCCTGACCTTCTGGCTTGATTTTGCGGCGTCTCCCAATCGGTCAGTTCAGACTGCACGTAAAACGGTGTTTCCTCAAAATCAATATTAGGATTTAAGTTACCGGAATGAAGGGAAGGAGCAAGCTGTTTATATTTCATTTGCATCAGCACTTTTGTGATAGAAGCAATTCCCGCCGCAGCCTCTAGGTGTCCGATATTTGACTTAACCGAACCAATTGCACAACGATAATCGCTTTTCGAGCTGTGCAAAGCTTTGATTAAACCTGAAATTTCAATCGGGTCTCCCAAAGATGTTCCAGTGCCATGCGCTTCAATATAACTTATGCTGTCTGCATCAATCCCCGCCTTATCAAGAGTTTCACTGATGACGTTTGCCTGCTCGCCCGGATTTGGCACAGTGTATCCGTTTGTTTTTCCGCCGTGATTTACAGATGTTCCCTTAATCACACCGTAAATCCTGTCCCCGTCAGCCTTTGCGGCAGAAAGCGGTTTCAAAAGAACGGCCCCGACTCCTTCTCCCGGCACATATCCGTCTCCTCCCGCTCCAAAGCTTCTGCAGCGCCCATCGCTTGAAACAAAATGATTTTGTGAAAGCAAAGTATATTTATCCGGGTGTAAGGATAAATTCACTCCTCCGGCTATGGCGAGGGTGGATTCTCCCCTTTTTAAACTTTCACATGCAAAATGAACAGCAGAAAGTGAAGAAGAACACATTGTATCAATTGCAAGGCTGGGTCCATGCAGGTCAAAGAAATATGATACCCGGTTTGCGATAGACGAATAAGAAGACAGGAGCGCCTGACGTTCCTCATCATCTGAAGCACCGGCTGCAAATAACTGATAGTGGCTGTAGGTGACACCGACAAATACACCTGTCTTATGCCGTTTCAACTTTTTCTTTGTGTAACCCGCATCTTCAAACGTGTGCCACGCTGTCTCTAAAAATAACCGTTCCTGAGGATCAATTAACTCGGCATCACGGGGCGAAATTGAGAAGAACAGCGGATCGAATTTATCAGCGTCTTTTATAAACCCCCCCCATTTGCTGTCATGACGGGCATTGTCACCTGTGTGATAATATTTCCGAAAATCCCAGCGCTCTTTCGGTATTTCCGTTATACAATCTTTTCCGGAAGAAATATTTTCCCAAAACTGTTCCACATCCTTCGCCATCGGGTAGCGGCCGGATATACCGATAATTGCAATATCTTCCTCGGAAGGTGCGGATGGTATGCGGGAAACGGAAAGCTTCTCTCGTTTCGCCGGCGCCGAATGATCAATTCGCTGTTCGGCTGCCGGTAAAAACACCTTCTTCAACTCATGATGATAGTGTTCAAGAAAATACTCTGACAGCTCTTCAACACTGCTGTATTCAAAGAAAAGAGTCTTAGACACTCTTCCAAAATATTTTTCCAGACGGGAGTTAAGACCTAAAATCGTTAGAGAATCAATTCCGTAACAGTCAAACGTTTCCTCGGGTAAAATACTGTCCGCCGGTCTTCCCGTTTCCGCACCGACGATCTCTGTCAAAAGACGGATCGTTTGCTTTTTCAGATCTTTTTCATTTAATTGCAGCAGATTACTGTTGTTTCCAGGCACAGTCTCTATTTCTTTATGATCCGTTGAGAGTAATTCATTTACTCTATCTTTGTCTCCGCTGATAACAGCCAGCTGAGAAGCAGAGCGGCTCATACTGTCCTGAAAAGCGGCAAGGCCGGCTTGAGCGGATAAAAGTTCCAGCCCTGCATGTCTTAAAGCCTGCAGCTCTCCCGGCCCGACTGTCATATTCCCCGCATCCCATAACGGCCAATTAATAGAAAGTGTTTTCCCGGGACGTCCTTTAATGCTTCGATACTGGGTGAATCCGTCCATACATCCGTTAGCGAAGGCGTAGTCGCTTTGACCCGCATTAGGCAGAACGGCCGAAAGGGACGAAAACATAACGAAGAAATCAAGAGGCTCTTCTTCAGCTGCTTTATCCAGCCAAACGGTTCCGAATACTTTAGGCGCTATAACTTCTTCTATGCTTTCTTTTGTTTTTTTTATGATAAATGCATCTTTAACAAGTCCGGCGCTGTGCAAAATTCCGTTTAATTCTCCGAATGTCTGCTTAATGTGCTTCATTAACGCGGCCGTCTCTTTTTCCTTTGAAATATCTGCCGGGACATATAAGGCTTCAGCGCCAAGATTTTCAAGAGCGCTCAATTTTTGAGCCGTTTCACGGGAGGCCGGGGAACGCCCGGTTAATATCAGCTTGACTTCTGCCTGTTTCGCCAGATATTCCGCAAACAGGTACCCGAGACCGCCGGCTCCTCCCGTAATTAAATACACACCGTTCTTTTTTACACTGAAACTATGTTTCTCCCCATCTTCTTTTTTTACTCTTTGAAGCTGCCTTTTATAATAATGCCTCGGCTCATAACAGGTAACGTGGTTCGTCTTACATTGATTGTTCCATTCAAAAGAGATGACATCTGCAACATGCTGCTTTGTAAACGGCTCGTCAAACATTGATTTCAGCTCTGCAGCCTTACATGTGAAATTCGGATTTTCGGTCTGTACGGTCTTAAGAAAACTTTCAACCGCGTTATAAATCGGCTGAACCTCGCCCTCGGTATTTTCATACAGGTACAAAATTTCTGCTTTCGGACAAAGTTTGTTCGCCATGAAGGCCTGAAACATGTGAAACAAGGAATACAGACTTTTATTGAGCTGCTTTCTCATTGCATCTTCTGTATTTTTGAAGAGACCGGCAGCCAAAAAATGAATAATATGACGGGGTCTTATATTTTGAGAACGCAGAACCCCGCATAACGCATCATAATCCTCATCTTTTGCAAAGTTCATTGTAAAACGACCGTTCCGGCAATCTTCGAAACGCTCGCCGGAAGTCACGTAAATGAAAGGTGCCTCATAGCCTTCAAGCTGCCTCTTCATTACGGTATACATGCTGTCGTCTTCGCAAAAAAATAAAATTGGCTCTTTCGTATGCGGGAATTTTTCACTGCCTTTAAATTCATGTCTATCCCATACCATTTCATATAGATGGGTTTTCCCCAAGCTCTTAATTAATTCCAGCCCTTCTTCAGGCGTCAGGCTGCATTCTTTCACCTTTTTCACGATTTGCTCAATTTGCATCGTTTTTTCATTCATGGAAAAGCAACTCCTCTATCAGCTCTGACGTCTCTTTCGTATTCATCTCACCTGTTTGTGCTTTTTCAAGAAGCGACATGATTGTTCCATCTGCTGCATCTTTATTTGAGTTGTGAAGCTCAGTACCCGAGAAAGCCTCAGCCTTCTGCGCTTCATCTTTATTTAAATGAATCCAATGCCTGTTCTTGCTGAAAGGATAAAGAGGAAGAGACAGTTTAACCGGTTTGAGTTCCTCCTCATACAAGTCTTCCCAGCTGATTTCACAACCGATCGTCCACAACTGAGCCAGTTTGGCCGGCTTGTTTTGCTGAATCAGTGATTGAACATATGCATGACCTTCGGGGCCGCCGAATAAAGGAGCGTACAGACTATCAAAATCCGTTACATTTCCTTCATAAACACCTTGCAGCCTGCTCCCCCGGATGTAACCGTTTAATTTTTCAAGAAGATCTCCGGTATTCGAGCAAGTAATCGCAAGGCGGCATTCAAATGGTTCCCTTCCGGTTTGCAGCGTATATGCTATTTCTTCAAGACCGATTCCGGACTTTTCTCTAAAATTGCCGTTATGCGGTTTATCAGCTGATCGATTCCGGACGCTGCTGATATAGCGGCACAGCTCGCTCAGGGTCATTAATTCCTGAAATATGTCAAGTGATATTTCTGTGCCGTACATTTGGTTTATAAAAGAGATTAATTCGGAATAAGCCAACGGATCAAATCCGAATTCCGAAAGAGGTGTCTTTGCATCTATATCTGCGGTATCTAAACGCAGGATACCCGCTGCCGCTTCCCGAACCGCCTCTTGTAAATCACGTTCCTGCACCTCTTGCTGACTGAATTGAACTGATCGTTCTTCATGTAAAAATGTTGTTAACTCTTTGGCTTTAACCATCAGCCTT
The DNA here is from genome assembly GCF_001553895.1 of Bacillus sp. SDLI1. NCBI lineage: Bacteria > Bacillati > Bacillota > Bacilli > Caryophanales > Bacillaceae > Bacillus > Bacillus sp. SDLI1. Next base: position 775,632 of record NZ_CP013950.1, read on the forward strand.
TCCTTTGTTTTGGCCGATAGAACAATGATTTGTTCCCGCTCGGCAGTTACTGCTTTATCTTGTCCGTATTCAAATTCTTCCACAAGGACATGAGCATTTGCCCCGCCGAATCCGAAGGAACTGACTCCGGCACGGCGCGGAATTTCATTTCCTTTTCGATCTTTTAATCTGGCCCACTTCATCGTTTTATTGACAATATGAAACGGTGTTCCGCTTAATTGAATGTAAGGGTTCAGCTCCTTGACATGAAGTGTGGCAGGCAATGTTTTATACTTCATGGATAGTAATACTTTAATCAGCCCCGGCATTCCAGAGGCGGGCTCTAAATGACCGATATTCGTTTTTACTGAACCGATGCCGCAATATTGGTCATGATTCTTTCCTGGATGCGGCTCAAAAGATCCAAACGCTTTTTTCAAGCCTTCAATCTCAATCGGATCTCCCAGTTCTGTCCCGGTTCCGTGTGCTTCAATATAAGATATCGTATCAACAGGAATATCGGCATTTTTGTAAACAGATGTTAACAGTTCAGCCTGAGCTTCCGGGTTCGGAGCGGTCAATGAAGCAGATCTTCCTCCGTGATTTTCTCCGGTTCCTCTCAGGACTCCGTAAATATTGTCTCTGTCATTCATTGCCGCTTGCAATGGTTTCAATAACAGAACAGCTGCACCTTCACCGCGGACATAACCGTCGGCAAGTTTATCAAACGTCTTACACCGGCCGTCCCTAGACAAAATACCGAGTTTATCAGTATACATATGCGTGACTGGATCTAAGAGCAGCGAAACCCCGCCTGCTACCGCCAGCTCACTTTCGCCATTTTGAATCGAGCGCACAGCTCTGTGGATTGCTGCAAGACTGCTTGAGCAGGCTGTATCAATGGACTCACTCGGACCTCTGAAATTAAAATAGTGGGATACACGATTGCTGATGAGCGCCTGGCTGTTTCCGGTTCCCGCAAACGCATGCGCCCCGTCCGAATGCCTCATCAGCAGCTGGCGGTAATCATTAAATTGAATGCCCGTAAACACCCCGATATTTTTGCCAGACAGCTTTGAAGCTTTGTAACCCGCATCTTCTATCGCTTTCCAGGTTTCCTGCAAATAAATTCTGTGCTGAGGATCCATGAGTTCTGCTTCCCGCGGATTAATATTGAAAAACGCCTCATCGAATTTATCGGCATCTGTGATAAAGCCGCCCCATTTCGAATGTACTTCGCTGCTTCCTTTGCCTTCGGCGTATTTTTTCCAATCCCAGCGATCCGGGGGAATTTCCTGAATCAAATCTTTTTCATTGATTAAATTGATCCAAAACTCATCTGCATTTTTTGATCCCGGAAAAACACAACTCATCCCGATAATGGCAACTGGCTGCTTCTCTGGATGATGGTCAGCCTGTCTTGTTGTCTTTTTTTCAAACGGAAAACTTCGCGGCGGCTTCACGGTTTTCCCGGCGGTTTTCCCAGCGTGCACTACTTTCCTTTTTTCAGAAATGTTTTTTTCTGCATCTGTATTCCCTTTTGCAACAGTACGCAGTTCACTGTTTAGAAATTCTGAAAGAGACTTAATATGGCTGTAAGTAAAGAAAACGGCAGGTGTCAGCTTAAGCTTGTATTTTTTATTCAGTCGGACAGCTAATGTTTTCAAACTGATAGAATCAAAGCCGAGATTGCCGAAATTCTCTGCCGTATCCAGCTGTTCAATGTTAATTTTCAATAATTCCGATACCATTTGCTTCAGTTCTTCCAGGACATTGTCTGTATAAGCCGGTGCTGTATAAGAAATTTCCTCTTGACGAACCGGAAGCGTATTTACTTTTTGATGCGGCAGATCTTTTTTTGTTGGTGTCGTTTCGGCATCCCCGGTAACAACCGAAATTTGCGGACAGTCACTTGCCAAAATCGTCTCAAAAGCCGCTATCCCTTCTTCCGTTTCCAAATAATCAAACCCGGATGCGGAAAGATATGCTTCTTCAGCTTCTTTGTTTAAATGCATTCCGCCTTTACGCCACAACGGCCAGTTAATCGAAATGCTCTTGCCTTGTCTCTCTTGCCGGCGGCTCTGTTCGGATCTCCAATTTATATATTGATCTTGAAAATAATTGCCCAACGCATAATTAACCTGTCCAAAATCTCCGAAGACCGAAGAAATAGAAGAAAATACGATAAAGAAATCAAGCGGCTCATCTTTCGTTAATTCATCTAAGCATATCGTTCCTTCAATTTTAGCAGTCATGCCTTCTGAAAAATCAGTCAGATTCATCTCTGTAAATAACCGATCATCGGCATGACCAGCTGAATGAATAACACCTTGAATGGAGCCCCAAGTCCGTTTCGTTTCTTCTATGACCCGTCCCATCGTCTTTTGATCTGCGGCATCAGCTTGATAATATACCGCATCTCCTCCAAGCGCCTGCAGCCGGTCAATGTTATGTCGTTTATCAGCTGTTAACGGTGACCTTCCCGTCAATACTAATTTTGCTTGATATTGAGAGGCTAAATACTTTGCAAAAATCAGGCCCAGACCGCCCAAACCGCCCGTTATGAGGTAAATCCCTTTCTGTTTCAGCTGATGAGAGTGCTCTGTATGATTGAATACATACTCCTTTAATGTCTTAACATACCTCTTGTCATTTATATATTTAACTTCTTCCGCCTGCCGTTCCACGCCTGAAACCATTTCGTTAAGACAAAATTCAGCCATTTTTTCAATTGATATACGTTCTGAAAAACCGATTGACTTCACATTCTCTGCGGATGGCACCAACATATTCGCCGTTTTTAAACAGCCTGCAAGAGCGCCCGTATACGGATCATTCACGCCTTCTTTAAAAGAGTGAACAAGAAGCAGAGAATGAAGATAAAGAGAGGCGTCACTGCGGGCGCTCAGCGCTTTTAATAAATAAAAAATTGATTCCAGGCCGCTGAGAAGGCGGTCACCCGCGTAAAATGTTTCTCCCGTGTGCAAGATGACATCAGGAGAAAACCCCTTTTTCTCCAATTCTTCGAATAAACGAATGTAATCTGACGTCACTTCCGGGTTTATACAGAATGTCAGCAGGTTTTGATCGGTCTGCCGCTGATCCGGCGTGACGAGAATGACACGGCTGTCTGATTGATTTTTCAGAGCTCCAGCCAATGCTTCATCTTTTGCAAAGACCAGAATTGTTTTAGGCTCCCTATCTTTCATTTCAATCAGAGGGTTTTTTTGATCCCACTTATGCTCATAAAAACGTACATTTTTATTAGGCTTTCCGCCAAAAACCAGTCCGCTCAGTTCCATCAAAATCCCGCCGGCATTGTCTAATACATACACATCATAAGCCGAATCGCTTTCTTCAGTTTGTTCTGCATATACATAAACGGGTTCAGTCTCATGATCAAAAATCGTACATTCTTTAATATTTTCCGGGAGCTCGCCGGCATTTTCCCCCGCAAGGTATATGACGGCTTGATATACGCTCTCAATAACTTCCGGTTTGATTATGCACCCTTTCGGCTCGGCCTTTGCTTTTATCTTTAAAAGTACCTGTCCGTTCCTGCTGACGCAGTGCTCTGCGGCTTTCAGACTGTCACTGCAGCTGTATCCGAATTCGGCAAGCCGCTGATAAAACGCTTCGTACGGTATGCGGTCTGCGCGCTGAGACAGGAACGGCTCAAGATGAATATTTCCGTTCTCGTACGCCCCGCCTTCTAATTCGAGCCGCCCTGAGGAATAAATGGATGAGTCGCTCTGTTTTTCTATAGAATACGATGCACCCTGATTATCCGCGGTTAATACAATCCGGATCTGCTCATTGCTTCCGCTTTGTAACATCGGTTCTCTAAAGGAGAGCTCTGTTAATTTAATAATCGGATTCCCTGAAGCCATCGCTCCGGCAGCTCTCGCCATTTCAATCTGGCTGAGAAACGGAAACATTTCCTTGTCTTGATACTTTGTTTTTATATACAAACCGGTATCGCTTACATTGATAAGAAACTTCTGTGCTTTAAAATCAGATATATTGCATGAAATGTAAGGATGCAGATCGTTATTACCGTTCATCCGGCGGCTTCCCGTATTTTGCGCATCTATTCTGCACAGCTCTTTGGCAAATGGATATCCGGGTGCTGATACCCGTCTCAGAGTAGCACCTTTATAAAGTGACGGCCAATCTACCCCGTTTCCGGCAACCCAGTATTCAGCAATCTTCACAAGATCCCTGTTTGCGGCTGCTTCTTCAATCTCAGCTTTGTTCATCCTTTTTGCTTCTGTTGTGCCTTTGCCGCTTGTAAAAATATGATCCATCGCGTTTCCGAGGGTATAGTCTGTCAGTCCTTTAAGCAATTCATCTCTTGTGGAGGCGATAACAGCCAATCTGTGCGGCATTTCTTCTCTGCCGGTTTGTAAAGTAAATGCTGTATTTCTAAGTGTTTCTAATGGATAATCTCTGGCTGCTATATGTTCTTTTGCGCGTTTTGCATATTCTGCCAGCCTGTCGGCATTTTTTGCAGAAAAAACAAATAAAAGCTGTTCAGGTTCTTCAGCCGCGAGAGGAGAGATAGCTTCATCCGCAAATTCTTCTAAAATAACATGGGCATTAGCTCCTCCTGCCCCGAAAGAACTGATTCCGGCACGCCTGGGAACGGATGACTCCCATTTTTCGGCACTGTCCGGTACATAAAAAGGTGTTTTTTGAAACGGTATATTTTCATTCAATTCAGCAGAATGAGTCAGTGACGGAACAATTGTTTTATGTTTCATTTGAAGAATAACTTTCGTAATGCCCGCTATGCCTGCAGCAGCCTCAAGATGTCCGATATTTGATTTAATCGACCCGATCGCGCATGTCTTCTTATCGCGTTCGGCACCTGAAAATGCTTTGGTCAGACCGGTGATTTCAATCGGATCTCCTAACGCGGTGCCTGTTCCGTGAGCCTCTATATAGCTGATGCTGTTTGGATCAATAAATCCTTTTTTTAAGGCTCTCGTAATGACCTCACTTTGAGCTTTGGGATTCGGCACGGTATATCCATTCGTCTTAGCACCGTGGTTGATGGCTGTTGCCTTAATAACTGAATAAATCTGATCACCGTCGGCAATAGCCTTTTTTACGGGTTTCAGCAGCACGGCACCTGTCCCTTCTCCCGGCACATAGCCGTCTCCTCCTGAACCGAAGCTTCTGCACCGGCCATCACTGGATAAAAATCCGCCTTGAGTCAGGAGTTCATATTTATGGGGATGAATGGATAAATTGACGCCTCCTGCAATTGCAATTTCACATTCATTCCTGATTAAACTTTCACAGGCAAAATGAACAGCCGTTAATGATGAGGAACACATCGTGTCCAAAGCAATACTTGGCCCGCTGAAATTAAAGAAGTAAGATACCCGGTTGGCGATTGATGCATATGAGGAAGAAACGGCCGCTTCGTGACCAACGCTGTACAGCTGATATTGGCCGTACATAACCCCTGCAAAAACACCGACGTTTTTTCTTTCAAGCGTTTTCTTTGCGTACCCCGCATCTTCTATGGTGTGCCAAACCGTCTCTAAAAACAGTCTCTCCTGCGGATCAATTAATTCAGCTTCGGCAGGAGAAATATTAAAGAACAACGGATCAAAATGATACACATCGTCAATAAATCCCCCCCATTTGCTTTGGTTTTTTACTTCATCGCCCGCTGCGGGCTGATAGTGCAGCCCCGAATCCCACCGATCCTTAGGTATCTCAGTTATACAGTCTTTACCGTTCAATAAGTTTTCCCACAGAGTATCAAGATCATTTGCCATCGGGTAACGTCCGCTGATACCGATAATCGCGATATCATTGTCATGATACTTCTCCTGCTGCTGCACCTGATTTTTCATCTGGATTTTCTGTTTCCCGTTAACTTCGGCTGTCTGTTTATTGTCTTTTTTCTTCTGAGATGGGGTGCTGCTCCTGTTTTCTCCTAACCGGAGTTTATGAAGAAGAGTATCCCTGTGCTCCTCAACGAAATACTGTGACAATTCTGCCGCAGTCTGATATTCGAATAACAGCGTTTTTGAGAGCGCGCCGAAATGTTTTTCAAGCTCATTCGTCATATTGATAATCATAACGGAATCAAGTCCGTATTTTTCCAATGCCTCTTCTGCATCTATTTTGTCCGCAGGCATCCTGAATTCTGCAGCAATCATTTTTATAATAAAATCAGATGTTTCAGCTGTCAGTTTCTCTGAATCAAATGATTCGATATTTCTCCCTGTTCCTTCATCTGCCGGAATATTGTCTTTTCGTTCATATAATTGATGAACATGATTGTCAATTTGCTCATCTCCGTAAAATACAGTAAATTGCGAAAAACCGGAGGACAATGCGACTGCAAACGCTTCTTTACCTTCTTCTTTTTCTAAAGGATAAAAACCCGCCTTTTTCATTGTCTCTACCGTGCGCTCATCCACTTGCATGCCGACTTCTTTCCACAGCGGCCAGTTCAGAGAGAGAGAAATCGTATCAGAATCCTGGGCAGAACGCATATTCATGAAATGATCCATATAACTGTTTCCGAACGCGTAATCAGATTGCCCGACATTTCCCAACACTGCGGAAGTAGAGGAGAAGCAAATGAAAAAGTCAGGATTTTCTTTCTCAACAGCATCATTCAGCCACATCGTGCCCAATACTTTCGGTCTGATTACCTGATCGAATTCCTCTCGTGACTTGTTAAGAAGGAAAGAGTCACGGATGATTCCCGCGCCCTGAATGACCCCGTTTACTTTTCCATAAGAAGTTTTGGCTTTTTTGACTACATATTCGGCTTCTTCCTTATTGGTAATATCAGCCTGAACATAAACAGCTGAAGAACCGGCATCCTCCAATCGTCTCAGCTGTTTTCTTATATGATCTGAAAGCGGAGATCTCCCCGTTAAAACAAGGCAGCATTTTGTTTGAAAAGCCAAATATTCTGCAAAAGTAAATCCTAATCCGCCCGCGCCTCCTGCGATAATATATACTCCATTTTCTCTCAGCGGCACATCTCCGCTTCCGGAATTTTTTTCGGGTTCATACGTTTTGAGCTGTTTGACATAACGCTGCATGTCTTTATAACGGATCTCTACATCTGAAGGCTGGAAATCACTCAGCTCATTGCGTATGATATCAGCTGCGTGAACGGCTGCTATTGACTGCTCCATTTCAATGCTTTTTGCTGAGATTAACGGATTTTCCAGCTGCAATGTCCGCAAAAATCCGCTTGCCGCCGCGTAAAGAGGCTGTTCTCCAGAAAGATGCGAAAAATATCCATATAACAGCTTGATCGGTTTGCGGCAGTTATTTTTGAAGAGCGCCTGTTGTAGTAAAAACAAAGAATAGACTCCGCTGTCGCATTGTTCACGAATCGCTCTCTCTGTCTTTTCAAACGGCATGTCTGACCACAAATGCACCGCTTCCCGTATATCTGACTTCTCTTCTTCTATAAGCCATCCTAACAGGTTTATGTAATCTCTTTCAGAACGGGGATCGATTTCAAATACACCGTCCCCGATTTTTCGAAACTCTTTCCCCGGCTTAACCAAAATAACCCTTGTATCATGCAATGCAGCAAGTTCTTTACTCACATCTTCACTTTTATCAAATAATAAAAGGCTGCCCTCACGTCGGCCGCCTTTTACATGAATGCTGAGATCTGTCCGCTGCCAGACCATCTGATAATATATCGCCTGTCCGTTACCCCCTGCGGAATGAGAACCAAGCTGCTGTATCCGCTTTACTCCTTCTTCCAAAGAAATGATGCCGCTTTCTATGTCAGAAAGTACTTTTTTTCTAATATGACGGGCTTCTTTCATAAAAATCTTCATCCCCTTTACAAATGGCACTGCCGCAAAATGATAAACTAATCCTGCATACGCTCCAGCGCATAATCTGCTTCCTCCGCAGTCAGTTCGCCCGCTTTTAATTGTCTGAGGAGCTCTTTTACTCTCTCGTTCTTTCGATTGGAATCCGCTGTTGCATGATTCTGTGGCTCCGCGGAAAACGTTTCTTTTTTACGAATGGTTACATCCTTTAAACCTGCAAGTCTCTCTCCGTGTTCATTAAGCAGCTGAATATCGTAAATAAGCTCGGATTGACCTTTTTGGCCTGTTTTACGCGCATAAGCCCAGCATTCTGCTGAAACTTTTTTCCGAATCGTAATCTCTCCTATTGAAAAAGGAACATAAACAGATGCCTCTTCTCTTCCGTCCGTAATGCCGAACAAAGATTGCAGAGCCCCATCAATTAAAGACGGATGCAATGTATAATTTTCAAGAGCATATGCGGCTTCTTTTGGCAGCAATAAGTGTGCAACCGCTTCCGTTCCGCCGCCCCATAAACGTTGAATCGGCTGAAAAGCGCGCCCATACAGGAACCCGTTTTCCCGAAAATACTCGTAACATTCATCTTGTTCACGGACAAAAGCACTTCTGTTTATTATCTCTTGTCTGTCCGTATTCTCTATATCATCATCACCGTAATCATGATCATAATCTAATTCACCCGTCACAAATCCAGTCCTTACAGCAGCATCCTCGTCAGGTGACATGTTAAATAATATGCTGCCGTCTTTTACGGAAATGTGAGTGTAAATGGTCAGGCTCGCTTGCAAAAGCATGGCCGGTCTGGCAAATATCACGTTTTTTAAACGAGTGACCTTTTTCTTTCGATATGACCGTGTTCCCGCTGCGCATGCCATTTCAAGAAAAGCAGCTGCCGGGAGAATGCTCTTGTTTTTTACAATGTGGTCTTTTAACCAAATCTCTTTTTCTCTTAATGTCGTTTTAAAAAACTGCTGTTCCAGAGTAGATTCATTCGAATCCAGAAGCGGGTGCAGTGAAGACTGCTGCGGCAATATTTCTGGAAATACTGCACTTTGGTTTCCAGGCACCCAGTAAGACTCCTCAGCAAATGGATATAAAGGAAGCTTGACCTTTTGCGGGGTATATTCTTCATATAACTCTCTCCATTGAATATCAGCCCCGAAAGACCATAATTTTGCAAGAAGATTCAAGTCCTTTGTCTCCATCATCACCTCGAGGAATTTATCTTTCATCTTTTGATCATGAAAGATAAAGACTTTATCAAAATCTTTCGTAACATTGCCTTTGTATACGCCCTCTCCAATTGTTCCTTCAGTACAGAAAGTTCTCAGCTTCTCCTTAAGTTCCGGCAAATCAGAAGCTACAACAGCAAGTCTGTCTTCCATCGGTTCCCTGCATGTCTGCAATGTAAAAGCGATATCAGCTGCCGAGGCCTTTGTCTCCCGCTCTGTGAATTGCAGAAGGCGCCGAGCGTATTCTTTCAGTCTGTCTTCATTTTTGGCAGAGAGAACTGCGGCAAACGGACCGCTTATTGTTTGTGTGTCCGCATGGTTTTGATATTCTTCCACAATGACATGGGCATTTGCTCCTCCCGCTCCGAACGAACTGATTGCTGCTCTCCTGTTGGAGGCGCCTGATTCTTTCCGCCACTCTTCTTCTTTCTGCTGAACGTAAAAAGGCGTCTTTTCAAATCGGATATTTTGGTTCAGCTGTTCCGAGTGGATGGATGGCGCCAATTTCTGGTGCTTAAATTGTAAAAGAACTTTTGTAAGGGCTGCTATACCTGCAGCAGACTCCAAATGTCCGATATTAGACTTCACTGAACCTATGGCACAAAATTGTTTATCGTCCGTAAATTTCTCAAAAGCTTTTGTCAATCCTGCGATCTCAATCGGATCTCCGAGCGAGGTACCCGTTCCGTGTGCTTCCAAGTAGCTGACGGATCGCGGACTGATGCCCGATTTCTTGAAATTTTCAGCAATCAGCTCAGCTTGTGCATTCGGATTCGGAACCGTAAATCCATTGGTTTTTCCGCCATGATTTACAGATGTTCCTTTAATTACTCCGTATATATGATCCTGATCAGCAATTGCTTTTTCCAGAGGTTTCAACAGGACGGCTCCCGAACCTTCTCCCGGGACATAGCCGTCTCCGCCCTCTCCGAAACTTCTGCACAATCCTTCGGTGGAAACAAAATTACCTTGACTCAGCCAAAGGTATTTGCTGGGGTGTATGGACACATTAACGCCGCCCGCAAGCGCAATTTCACTTTCCCCTCTTTTAATGCTCTCACATGCCAAGTGAATGGCCGTCAGCGATGATGAACACATCGTATCCAGTGCAATGCTCGGACCGGAGAGATTAAAAAAGTATGAAACCCTGTTCGCAATAGATGAAAAGAAGGAACTGAGCGCAATCGGATTGCCCCGCGCAGTTTCTTCTGCGCCGAATAATTGATATTGTCCGTACATGGCTCCGACAAACACACCGGCTTTCATACCGTTAAGCTTCTCTTTTGTATATCCTGAATCTTCAAACGTATGCCAGGAGGTTTCGAGAAAAATTCGCTCCTGAGGGTCCATCAGCTCAGCTTCTTTATGAGAAATGTGGAAAAACAGCGGATCGAATTGATCAACACCGCTGATAAAACCGCCCCACTTACTGTTGATTTTCCCCTTCTCCATTCTGTCGGGACTGTAAATCGATCTGAAATCCCAACGTTCCTCGGGGATTTCAATAATACAGTTTTTCCCTCCGGCAATGTTTTCCCAGAACTCCTCAAGAGTATCGGAATTCGGATATCTTCCGCTCACACCGATAATGGCAATATCCTCACCCGGCTGAACCATGCTCGGTTCAGCTGCAACTCTATGCTGCCGGTGCTGTTTTTTACTCAGATTTTCTCTTTTCTTCGGCACTCTTGTTACCGGAGCTGCCCCTGCGGCCTTAAGCACTTTTTCTTTAAAAGATGTTAGGAAGAAGTTTGAAAGCTCTTCAATGTTCTGATATTCAAAAAAGATTGTTTTTGGAAGATCCCCGAAAGTATCTTCAAGCTTTGAAATAAGTGACATGATCATAAGTGAGTTGATTCCGAATTTCTCAAAAGAGTCTTTCGCATTTATTTTATGAGCTTGGATTTTCAAGACACCGCTGATGATCTTGATTAAATAGTCATTGACTTTTTCTTTCGCAGCATATTCCTCTTCTTCATTGTGTTCCGCCGTGAGTGTATCTTGATCTGCTGCAGCTGTGTTTCTTTGAATCGAAAGCGCTTTTATCATTTTATCCCGCTCTCCTTCTGCAGGCATTAAGCTGGTAAATGAAGACCGCAGCATTTTCAGAAACGCTTCCAGAACAGAGGAAGTTCGCATCGGAGTCATTCCGTATTTTTCTTTTATTTGAATGATTCCATTGCTGTCGAGACTCATCCCGCCATCTTTCAATAACGGCCAATTGATTGAAAGGGTTTTTCCGTTTCGGGAGAGCTGAGATCGAAGCATTGCAAAACTGTCCATAAAATGATTTGCGTACGCATAGTCACTTTGGCCGGCATTTCCGTAAGCGGAAAAAGAAGAAAAGAGAACAAAAAAATCAAGATCTTCGTCTTTTGTCAGCTCATCCAGCCAGATTGTCCCGTAAACTTTCGGTTTCAGTACGTCCGTAAAATCACTGAGACTTTTATTTACAAGAAATGAGTCACGAAGGATGCCGGCAGCATGAATGATCCCGTTTATGCTGCCGTACCGCTGTTTAACGCCGAAAATGAATCGCTCTGCCTCTGTTCGATCTGTTATGTCCGTCCGCTGATATTCAACAATAGAGCCGCTCTCATTAAGCTTACCGATCCGTTCTTTTTGATCAGCTGTTAAAACAGAACGGCCTGTAAGTATAATCACGGCTTGGTTTTCTTTAGCGATGTGTTCCGCAAACAGCAGCCCGAGTTTTCCGGCTCCTCCGGTAATGATATATATGCCGCCTTTTTGATACGTTACAGATCCTTTATTGTGTTCCGGAATATCAATATGCTGCAGCCCTTTCACAAAACGGGTATGTGAGTCTATTAAAATCTCACATTCATCGGATTGAAAGCGCTGTATTTCACTGATTGCAGCACCCCATATCTCAGAAACCGGAGGATTTATGTCAGAATGCTCATGGCGAATCTGTATGGTTTTCGCTTTAAGCTTGGAGCTTTCCATGTTTACCGTTTTAATGAAACCTCCGACAGCTTCATGAAACGGCTGATTCAGACCCCTTGTCCAATAAATATGCAATAACGTAACAGGTTCGTTTCTCCGCATTAAAGCTTTTGATAATAAAAAGAGCGAGTTTATCCCTCTGCAAAGAGTTTCATTAACGGATTTTTCAGTAAATTCTCTGATTTCTCCGTTCCATAAATAAAGCACGACATCAGGTGTAAATCCGTTTTCATCCAAATCAGACAGCAGCATTTCGACATGACTTTCATCAGAAGGATTGATTGTGCATCTATTCCGTTCAATTCTATAATCAGAATCGGGCGTTACGAGAATGACACGGTTATGATCTCCATTCATCATCTCGGCATGCTGAAAAAGACGGTTATCCTGATCAAAAATCAGCATATTCCCCGGTGCCTGCTGATTCGGCATATCAATGTTATTTGTCCTTACCCAATCGTTCTTTAAAAAAATGGTTGGGGACGGAGCTTGCTCCGCCTTTTTTTCCATTTGTTCTTTTCTGTAAGTGCGAATTAGCTCCAGTCCTGCATCAGGAGACATTTGCTGTTCTTCAATTAAGGAAAGTATTTGTTTGATCTGCACTATTTTCCCTCCAGCAGCTGATAAACTTGGTCAGCAGAAAGTTCACCGTTTTTCAATTGTTCTAATAAGAAGAGAATTTCCTGATCTTCATTTTTACGTCCTGCGGTTAATTCTCCCCCGGTCACTTTTCTGACAGAAAAGTCTTTCATGCTCACGGCTAGTTCGCCGCTCTCGTTAATAAAATCAATGTTATACGTATAAAAACCGGTTTCTCTCACCGAGACATGGCATCGGGCAGTAAGCGCCCTCTTAATGTGAAGCTCTCTAAGTGAATATGGAACAAATAAGCCCTCTTTCTCATTATCTCTTAACAAAAATGCCGCCGCCTGAAAACCGCCGTCAATTAATGAAGGATGGAGTGTAAAATGTGAAAACCCGTTCGCTAAATGAGCCGGAAGCTCCAATTCTGCCATTAACTCCATATCACTGCGGTATACGGCTTTCAACGTTTGAAAACTGCTATAATATGTCAGGCCCATACGACTGAAGCGGTGATAACACTCTTCCCGGGTTATGGCAGCCTTACTGCTGCGTTTGAACTTATCAATATCGACATACTCAGGATTGCTGTTTATGTCTCCGAATACTGTTTCACTTTGTGTGCAGATTTGCTGCACGCCATCCGGACCCTCTTTACATATCGTTACGTTCAACTTATCTTGTTTCATTTCCAAGTCGGTATAAATGTGCAGTGTTTTTCCTTTATATAATATAGGTCTGTTCCACATCACGTCTTTTATTTTATATACTTTACTTTCTCCGCTTATTTCCGCACAAACAAGAGCCATTTCAAGCGAAGCGGCTCCCGGCAACACGTAGTCTCCTGAAACAAGATGATCAGTGACGAAAAATTCAATTCCGGAAATAACAGTTTTAAATGCTTGTTTCTTTAATGTTGAGACATTCTCGCTGATTAATGGGTGAAGACTTTTGCTATTAACCTCGCTTTTGTTCTTTTTCGGAGTAAACCAATAACTCTCTTTTGCAAACGGATAGGTTGGCAGCGGCACTCTATTCAATTTCTGATTGCCGATTGTCTTCCATTCAAACTCGGCTCCATTGGCCCACCATTGTGCGAGCAGCTCCTCTTTTCCGCTTTGAAGAGCCTCCTGAATTATATATTCAGAAACAGCTGTACGCTCTTCAGTGTTTTCGCTTATAAATACGCCTTTTTGCACCTTGCTGTCATCAAGAAAGCTGACGTACTTATCTCTCAGCTCAGTCAGACTCGCTGCACATACGGCAATTCTTTCGTTCATTGCTTCCCGGCCGTTTTGCAATGTAAATTCCATGTCACTGGCATTAACGGTCCTGTCACCGGCAATCACACGATCCAAGTACTGAACCATAAGCCGGATATACTCAAGTAATTGATCTTTGGTTTTCGCAGATAAAACAAAAATGTGTGTTTTACCGTTGTTTTCCGGCACTTCTTTTTGAGGTTCCCTATATTCCTCTAAAACAATATGCGCGTTCACACCGCCGAATCCGAATGAGCTGACACCTGCTCTCCTCGGCAGATCGTTGTTCTCTTCATCTTTTATCGGATTCCACTTTTGAGCGGTTTCTGTGATATAAAATGGCGTATTTTCCAGTTTGATGTATGGATTGAGTTCTGAAAAATGGGCGAGTCCCGGTAGTTTGCGATATTTAAAAGCCAGTAACACTTTCATCACTCCGGCTATTCCGGCAGCGGTTTCGAGATGGCCGATGTTTGTTTTCACAGACCCGATTCCGCAGCATTTCTGTTTCGTAAAGGGAATGTCCCATTCATGATATAACGTTTTAAATGCCTTTATGATGCTGTTCACTTCAATCGGATCGCCAAGACTTGTCCCTGTGCCATGCGCTTCTATATATCCCGCAGTGGCAGGGCTGACCCCCGCCTTCCGCCAAGCTTCGGTTAATAAGTCCGCCTGTGCGTTCGGATTCGGAGCTGTCAAAGAATTGGCGCGGCCGCCGTGATTTACAGCTGACCCTTTAATCAAACCATATATATGATCACCGTCTGCCTGTGCTTTGCTGAGCGGCTTAAGCAATACTGCAGCCGCCCCTTCACTCCTTACATAGCCGTCAGCGCTTTTATCAAACGTTTTGCACTTTCCATCTTTGGAAAGCATACCTGCTTTATCAAAAGCTATAAACAGAGTAGGGCTTGTCATAATATGCACACCGCCTGCAATCGCCATTTCAAAATCGCCTCTTTGAATCCCCTCAGCCGCACGATGAAGCGCAACTAACGAACTTGAACAGGCAGTGTCAATCGGTTCGCTCGGACCCGTCAGATTCAGCTGGTAAGAAATACGATTTGCCAATATACAATGATTTAAACCGGTTGCGGTCTGCGCCTGAACAGAGACACCATTTTCATTCAGACGTTCCGCATAATCCGTTGTGGCGACCCCTGCAAACACCGCGGTTTTCGTCCCTGCCAAATCAGACGGCTTATAGCCCGCATCTTCTATTGTTTTCCATACAGTCTCCATAAAAATTCTTTGCTGGGGATCCATAAATTCTGCTTCGGCGGGAGAAATCCCGAAAAACAACGGATCAAAACTGTCCGCGCCTTTGATAAATCCGCCTTTTTTTATTTTTGTTCTATTGACGTCCCTGATCGGATCGCCGTCAAACTCTTTCCAGTTCCAACGGTCTTCAGGAATGTGTGTAATCATATCCCGCCCTTTTTCAATTCCTTCCCAAAAGTCTTCCAGCGAATCTGTTTGGGGGAAACGGCCGCTTATTCCCACTATTGCAACCGGCTCATTCATATGTCTTTCCTCTTGCCTGGTTTTGTTTTCAGGCTCAGGGGAATGTTCATAGGATTCCGCCGGAGGCGCGCTGTACAATGTTTTTTCGTCAGCTGCAGAAAAAGATTCTGTCTCAGCAAAAAGGATTTCTCCGTATTGCTCGATTACATAATCAGTAAATTCAGCCAGTGAATTACATTCAAAGAAAATGGACGGCAATAATTCCGTACCATATTGTTGATTGATTTCATTTCCGAGTCTGGTAAACGTAATAGAATCAAATCCGTACTCGCCGAATGAAGTCTCTTCTTCTATTTCCTTTCTGTCAATCTTTAAAATACTTGACATCATCTTTGCGATGCCCTCAATCAGCATTTCTCTCCGGTCTTTCGCTTCAGATTCCTCCGAAGAAAAAGAGCCGTACAGATGAAGCTCTTCGGAATACTCACTCTTTAAAAAGTCAAGAAGTTCATTAAAATCAGTAAGGCCGAAAAAATCTGACGGCATCATTGATATTTCTAATGTTTCGTTTAATTCGTTGCCTAGCATTGTAAACATAATTGAATCAAATCCGTATTCACTTATCGGCAGTTCAAAATCAAATTCCCGTTCTTCAATTTTTAATACGCCGGTGATGATGCGCGTCAAAGTGCTTTTTAAAGATTCAGTTATTGACAGCTTTTTCGGTTCGTGATTTTCGTCGGCGATTGCCGGGTCACTTTTTCCGCTGTCAATCGTTATCATTCGTTCCAGCTTTAATTCATTACCGCTAAATACCATTATTTGATGTTCACACCCTGTCATTGCTTGATCAAATGCTGCAAGGCCTTCTCGTTTTTCCAGATGCAGCATTCCGAAACGGTCATAAAGGAACTTCTCTGAATGAATATCAATTTGCATACCGCCTTCTTTCCATAAAGGCCAATTAATCGAGACTGTTTTTCCAGGTTTATTTTCCGCCGCTCTCATTTCCGCAAAATAATCCATAAACCGGTTTGCATAAGCATAATCGGTTTGTCCGGCATTCCCGATTATTGCGCTGATAGATGAAAACATAACAAAAAAGTCCAGAGGTTCTCTGTCTGTATACCGGTCAAGCCATATCGTTCCGTAAACCTTACTGGCCAAGACTGAATCGAGATCCTCTTCACGCTTATTGATGAGTAATGAATCTTTTATCACACCGGCGCTGTGAATAATTCCTTTAACAGGACCTAATTTGCTTTTGACGAGTTTTATCAGGTTGTTGACATTTTCCTTATCAGAAATATCGGTTCTTACATAAAAAACCTCTGATCCGTTTTTTTCGAGCTCTTTTACATTGCTTACGGCTTCCTCAGAAAGCTCTGACCTGCCGATAAGCACAAGCTTGATTCTCCCTTTTCGCACAAGATGTCTGGCGAAAATCAGTCCCAGACCGCCTGTTCCTCCTGTAATGAGGTAAACTCCCCCTTCTTTTACTTCCATCTTTTTGGGGGGCTCTGCACTTTCAATTTCTGCAGAGTGTTTCACCTGCCTGATTCCATCTCTGTATCTGATTTCTGAAGAAGTATCATCGCTTGTGACTGTTTCTTTCACAAGGTTTTTTAATTCAGGCAGACCGGTGTTCAGCTGTAACTGAATTTCATCGCTGTGTATTTCAATATTTTTACCGGACAACATTGGATGTTCTAAATGAAGCGACCTAAAAAAGCCGCTGATTGCCATTTGATAAGGGTAGATTTGATTGTTCCTTGTGAAAAATACATGTGATATCAGGATTTTATGTCTTGGGATTGTTGCTAGCAGAGCTTTCGTTACATTGAAAACCGGCAAAACAGCCTCTTCCAGCTTTTCATGAATGTTATGCTCAATTCCCGTTTCAGGGCTCATCCCGATTAAAATGACGCGGTCAATTGTCACTTGTCTTTCTTTAAGAATCGCCAGCAATTTCTTATAGCCTTCAAGTTTGACGCTGTTCAATTCAAAGGAATCAGCTTCTTTTTCTTGAAAACTGCCGCCATGGCGGACAAAGATCATGTTCAGGCCGATATCTTTATATGCCTTGCGGATCAGCGGTTCTGATATATCCTGACGGAGTGAAATCACAAGGCAGCTGTTTAAACCGCTGCCTTCAGGCTGATGAAGCATAGGGGCCCGCTTCCACATATCAGTGTAATACTTAGCTGAATGCCGCTCATTTTGAGTCTGCGGTGTAACCCTTAATGCCTTCAACGCTAAGTTTTTTATTTTAAGACTTACAGATCCGTTTTCATCCATAAATAGTATATGAAACCTTTTGACATCATCATGTTGTCTTTCATCGGCAGCTGTAATGTAAGCATAGCCGTTTGCCGAAGGTGCGTGAAGAATCTCCAGCTCACCTAATTCAAAAGGCAAATATGCGGTGTGATCCCCTTCTTGACCGGACATAAACCCGGTTGTGGATTGAAAAATCCCATCCAATAAACACGGTTCCAGCAGCGTGCCGGATTTTTTATGAATGCTCTCAGGAAGTGATATTCGTGCAAGAACAGCATTTTCATGGATAAACAGCTGTTTTGTTACCTGAAAGCTGGCTCCATAGTCCAAACCGCTCTGCCGGAAGTTCCTATAACACTCTGCGCCGCTGATTAATCTTTTCTGTCCGGTTAACCAGCTGTCCAACTTAAAATGCTCTGTATGAGAGGCATCTTTATCTCCGCATGTGATAATGTTTCCTTGGCAATGAACTGCCGCATCAGGTTGCATATCGGTTTTCACCACAAATCTGCCGTCCTTTTGATTCGGCAGCAGATCTATCATTATCGTCTTTTCTTTTTCAACGGTTATCGGAACCGCCCATACAACCTGACTCAGTTTTATGACTGATTTTCCGTACAGCCTCTCTCCCGCTTCTCTGGCCGCTTCGATGATTGCCGCTCCAGGCAGAACGGTTTTCCCATGCACAACATGGTCTTTTAAATAATATTCAGAATCTGAAAGCGTTTTATAAAATCGGCACTCACCTGCAGAAAAATCAAATAAAGGAGCTGTACCGGCTGCTGATTTTGTTTGCGCCTTATTTGACACCCACAGTCTGTTTTTTAAGAAAGGGTAAGTCGGCAGCGCAATTTTTGCCGGTTTTCTGCCGGTGCGGAAGTCACCCCAGCTTAAATTGCCTCCTGATACCCAAAATTCAGCCATTTCGGCTAATGTGGTTCTGCCGGATTTGAGCGGAAGATCCGATTGCCGCTGTCCGCGTTTATGATTCGGTTTTTTTCCTCTAAATATTTCGTGATCGTCAATTCCATTATAAAAGTGATTTAATTTCAACATCAGATCATCGATATTATTTGAAATGACAGCAAGCCTTTCTGGCATGGCTTCACGCCCTTCAAGAAGGGTATACGCAATATCAGAAAGGTGAAGCGGCTTATTTGTTCCCGCCGGCTGCAAAAACTCGTCCTGCTTATGACGGGCCTTTTGAAGATATTCCTCCAGCTGTTTTGCCGATTCCCGTAAACTCAGTGAATGCTTGGCTGAGAGTACGATAAGTTCCTCACTTTCCTCACAATCCGTATGACAGTCAGCAGCAGACTCATACTCTTCCACAAGGATATGAGCATTTGCCCCGCCCGCTCCGAAAGAACTTAATCCCGCGCGCCGCGGATATTTGCTGTCAGAATGTTTTTCATTCGCGGGTTTTATCCAGTCGGCGGTTTCCTGCTGAAGGCAAAAAGGTGTCTCTTCCAGATAAAGATCCGGATGCACCCGTTCAGCATGCAGTGTTGCGGCTATTTTTTTATACTTCATTTGTAAGATAATCTTTGTCAGGCCGGCAATACCCGCAGCCGCTTCGAGATGACCGATGTTAGATTTAATCGATCCGAGAGAGCAAAATGAAACATCTTCGGTATAAGCTCTAAACGCCTTGGTCAGGCCTCGGACTTCAATTGGGTCACCCAGCGGCGTCCCCGTGCCGTGGGCTTCAATAAAGCTGACACTTCTGGCGCTCCACCCGGCCGCTTTAAGAGCTCCTTGAATTAAATCCGCCTGTGCGGCAGGATTAGGCACCGTATAGCCATTCGTCTTTCCGCCGTGATTAATTGCCGTTCCTTTAATGACGGCGTACACAGTATCATTATCACGTATGGCATCTTTAAGCGGTTTAAGAATAACGGCCCCGACACCTTCCCCGGGTACGAAACCGTCGCCGCCTTCTCCAAAACTTCTGCATTTTCCCGATTTTGAAAGCATCCCCATCTGACATCGGTATAAATAGTCAGAAGGATGAAGATACAAATTTACTCCTCCCGCAACCGCAACCGAGCACTCACCCTTTGTTAAACTTTGGCAAGCCATGTGAATTGCCGTTAAGGATGAAGAGCAAGCCGTATCTACAGGGACACTGGGACCCGTAAAGTCAAATGTGTAAGACACTCTGTTCGCGAGAGACCATGGGAACGAATTTGGAAGTACATCGTTTTTATCCGTCGGTATTCTTTCGCCGAACAGCTTGTAAGAATTGGTTGTCACTCCCGCAAATACACCGACATGTTTTTCGGTCTGCTTTCTCAACCCTTCAATGGTATAACCCGAATCTTCAAATGCTTTCCACACGGTTTCGAGAAATATTCGTTCCTGAGGATCCATCGCTTCTGCTTCTCTCGGCGATATTTGGAAAAACAAAGAATCAAATGATTCAGCATTCTTTAAAAATCCGCCCCATTTGCAATAAATTTTCCCCTCATGCGCTTTAGCGGGATCTGGATCATAGTAGGTCTCATAATTCCATCGTTCTTTCGGAATTTCTGTGATTGCGGTTCTCTCTTTTGATAGAAGCTCCCACAATTCTTCGATATTTTCAGCCCCGGGATAACGGCCGCTGATACCGATTACCGCTATCCCGTCAAGATGTTCTTTTTCCTCCGCCGCAGGTGCAGTGATGTTTTGTTCCGGCCTGGCAGGGGTAATGCTCTGAATCTGTTTTCCTTTTTCCTCCCGTGAAAATAAACGCCCCAGCCGATCCGGATATTCCTTTACAAGATGATCTGCTAAATCTCTGATTGTATGAAATTCAAATAAAAGCGTTTTCGAAATTGCTCCCAGTGACTGCTCCAGCTTTGTGTTGCATTGATGAATCATAACCGAATCCATTCCATATTCAGCCAGATGCACATTTTGATCGATCTCTTCCCGTTCTGCACCGATCTCAGAGGAGATGATATTGGTTAAAAACAAAACTGTCTGATCCAAAATATCGCCTTGAGCCAAAGGAATAGCACTGCCTGTCTCTGTTTCGTCCGTCAAAAATCGCTGCTGCATAAATTGTTCAAAGCGCTCATGATCACCGCAGACTGCAATATTATGCAGCTGACCCGAAGTTACAATCCGCGAAAACCATTGCGTTCCGTCTTCAGCAGGAAGTTCTTCGAGCCCGGAACCATGAAAAAGAGACGTCCGCCCTTGACCTGACAGGTTCGCCCCCATTCCGATGTCTTTCCATAAAGGCCAATTGATTGTCAGCGTGCGGCCGCTGCGCAGAGAATTTTGCCGTTTCTGTTCCCGATATTCTGCAAAATGATCTAAAAAGCCGTTTGCATATGCATAATCACACTGTCCTTCGTTCCCTGCAATAGAGACGACTGAAGAAAAAACGGCGAAAAAATCCAATTCCAGCGACTTCGTTGCATGATCAAGATTCAATGCACCATGAACTTTTGGAGCAATCACCTCTGAAAGTTCCTGCTTTGTTTTTCGAAAAAGCAGCGAGTCTCTGATAACTCCTGCACAATGAATGACGCCATGAAGACCTGCATGCTGATCTGTAATACCGTCAATCATTTTTTTTACCGCTTCTTTATCGGATATATTCGCCTGTATATAATAAACCTTTGCTTTAAAGCTGTTCAGGTATTCTAAATGTTTCTGCTTATCCCCGTTTAAAACAGATCGCCCCGATAGAATAATGGTGGATTTTTCAGTTTTCGCGCAATATTCAGCGACTTTACTGCCAATCCCCCCAAATCCCCCTGTAATTAAATACACTTTATCTTTTTCAGGGTATTGAATGGTCTTTGTGTATGTTTCTCTCTGCTTCTCTAACATCCGTGCATATCTTACGCAGCCTCTGTAAGTGATATGAATATGCCGATCAGGCGCTGTGTTTATTTCTTTATAAAGAATGGCAGCCTTCTCTGAAAATGAAACGGTTGCAGAATCATGTTCAAAGCAAACCGTCTTACAATGCAGCTGCGGATATTCTTGTTTTACCGATTTTAAAAAACCGTTCACACCTTCAAAATACGGCAATTTTTCTTTTTGATCTGCGCTGAATGTATAAATGAACGTTACTTTGTTTATAAGGTTCTCGCTGATTAAAGCCTTAGTCAGATAAAACACGGAATAAATTCCTGATTCGAGTGTTTCTTCCAGTTCAGGCCGTTTTTCAGACCACGTATGCAAAATTGCATCAGTCGCTGCGCCTTTTTCTTTTAACAAACGAATGACACCTTGATAATCTTCGGGACGCTGCCTGTTGATCGTGAAAACACTGTCGCTTATCTGCTCTAAACGGTCACCGGGCATAATAAGATATGCGGACGTATTCTCTCTTTTTTTCAACTCTTCAAAATAGTCTTTGTTTCCGGAGAACAACAAAATAGTACAGGCTTGTCCGCTGTCCGCTTCATTCTCAAGTGCGGTTTCTTTCCATACCGGCGTATAAAGTGCCTGATTCTTCTTTTCTGAAAAAGCCGCGTCTGATTTTACCTGCTGAGGGTTTAAAGAAAATTGACAGCGCTCAAACGGATAAGGCGGAAGCGGGGCTTTTCTTTTATGATGGACACCTAGTTTCGCCCATTCAATCTCTTCTCCTGAAAGCCACATTTGCATAAATGAATGATAAAGAGCCTCATCAGCTGCTTTGTCCGTTTCAAAAGCAGCCGCTTTGTTTAGTTTTGCTGATGGAGGGAGCGATCCGAATTGAAAAACTGAAAAATCAGAAATATCCATATCCGGCTCCGTTCCCTTTTCTTCCGTGTGATCCGGCATATGATCAGCTATCTCCTGAGACACGGCATCCATTTGATTGTATTCTGTCATCAACGGAAAACGAGTTTTATCATAAAAACCTGCCGGCTGCTCATTCATACAAGCAACAGCCTGTTTAATTCCGTCTTGCTTTTTCAATAACATGCTCAGAAAAAGTTCTTTAGACAAGATTCCTTCGTCCAGTAAATTTAATATTTCCAGAACATAATCATTATTAAAGAATCCATCATAATCTGTTAAATCCCATCTCTTATACAGTCTTCTCAAAGAGGCAAGGATAGCCATGATCGCCGCTTCCTCATCAGCCGGCAATGCGTTTCTTTTATCCGCCGTGCGATTCACAATTAAAGATAAAATCTCGATTTCCTGAGTCTTTCCCGCTTTATCCCACTCTTCTAAAAACCCTTTAAACGTATATTGGTGCTCAAGAAGCAGCCGTGTTTTCCCGTACAGACGGTCTGTAAAATCAGCCGGGAAGCTCAGACCGTTCAGCAGCATCCTTACATAATCTTCATTTAATCGAACCGGCGGGTACGTTTTTGAAGTGTACGGATTGACAAATGGAATGGACGGCGGCTTACAGGATATGTGCGAAGGTTTTTCAGCGCCTGTGATTACAGAAATGGCCTTTTCAATTTTGATGATATCCGCTGCTGCAAGAGCGACGTAATATCCGTCTCCGGCGCCTGTAATGAGGCTTGGCTTAAAACCGGATGCCAGGATACTTTTTATGATTTCCGTATTGATAACTAAAGAATACAAGCGGATTTTCTCAGGCGTCCATTTTCTTTTAAATGAACTGTGCAATGTTGGTATACCCTTCAGCACCGGCCTTACGTTCTTTTCTAAATCAGGGAACACCCGTTTCAAAACGGCAAATTGTTTATAACTTTCCCATTTGAAATCACCGATGGCAAGCGCCCATTCAGAATCTTGTTTCCTCCGAAAACTTAATCCCTCTTTAAGCTGATTTTTAAATTCCTCCTTGCTGCCTGCCAATAAACCAGCCCTGTAATCAAACGATGTCCTTGTTAAAAGGGTGCTGCTGATCACTTCATTTGATATTTTGCAAAATTCCTCTGAATCGTCAGCAAAGGTTCTCCAATGATGTATCATTTGTTTCATGCTTTCTTCACTTTTAGCGGAAAAAAGGAAGGGTACCCTTCCTTTTCTGTCAGATTCGTCTTTTGTATGTATAAATTCTTCGATGATGACGTGAGAGTTAACACCCCCAAAACCGAAGGAGCTGATTCCCGCCCTGAGCGGAGCCCCGTCTGCCGCCTTCCAATCACTTGAATCAAGCGCCGGCCTAAACGGTGTTTTTTCAAACTGTATAATTGGATTTACCGTATGTACATTCAGGCTTTTCGGCACCCTCCGGTGTTTCATCATCATTAGAACTTTTATCAATCCGGCCATTCCCGCTGCTGCTTCTGTATGACCGATATTTGTTTTCACACTTCCGATCCTGCAATATTGAGTATCCTCAGTATATTGCCGATACGCTTTTGTCAATGCTTCTATTTCTATCGGATCGCCCAGAGATGTACCTGTGCCATGTGCTTCTACATAAGAAACCGTCGCAGCATCGACAGCAGCGTTGTGTAAAGCTTCTGAGATGACCCGGCACTGCGCTTCTGCTCTGGGAGCGGTTATGGAACGGGATTTACCGCCATGATTAACAGCTGTCCCTTTTATGATCCCGTATATATGGTGACCGGCTTTTACTGCATCACCAAGGCGCTGCAACAATACAACGCCTGCCCCTTCTCCGGGAACGTACCCGTTCGCCGCTGCGTCAAAAGTTTTACATTTGCCGTCAGGACTCAGCATTCTGGCTTTAGAAAAAGAAATATATTTTCCGGGTTGGAAATTCAAGTTTACTCCCGATGCGATTGCATAATCGCTTTCTTTTGTCCGCAATGACTTAACCGCTTCATGTAAAGCAACAAGCGACGATGCACAAGCGGCATTTACAGACATGCTTTTTCCGGTCAAACCGAATGTGTATGAAAGCCGGTTGGAAAGCATAGCTTCGAAACTTCCTAAACAGGCATAACTGTCGATTTCCGATTCAGCATGACCTGTCTGCCGGTAGTCAGAATTCATAATGCCCGCAAAAACAGAAGTGGTTTTACGCTGGAGATCCTGTAAAGAGACCCCGGAATCTTCGATGCACCGCCAAGTTTCTTCTAAAAGGATTCTTTGCTCAGGATCCATGTTTTTCGCTTCCCGGGGAGAGATATTAAAAAACTTATGGTCGAAATGGTCAGCTTTATGAATAAAACCTCCCCACTTGCTGATTGTTTTGTTCGGTATACTGATATCAGCTGAATAATAAAGATCGGGATCCCACCGTTCAATCGGCACTTCCCGGATGGAATCTTTGCCGCTATTTATGTTTTCCCAGAATTCATGATAATGATCTGCATCGGGGAATCTGCAAGCAACCCCGATTATCGCGATATCCGCACCCTGTTTATTCAAATGAACCATTGGCCTCCACCCGCCCCTTCTTTAGTGTAGAAATAACGTATCCAATCTGCGCCTTAGCAGACTTTCGGTCTCATTCATCAATTTTTCACCAATGTCATCGACATGTCTGTTTCTCCATGATTCCAAATCCGTGCCCTTTACCCAATGATTAAAAGCGCCTAAAGACGGGCCGCAATGAACTTGGAAATTCACCTTTTGTTCTTCCTGCCCTTCCAAAGCAAGCAGACATCCTCTTTGCAAATACCACTTAAATAGTAACAGCATCTTATATTTTTGATTGCGCTCAGCTTTTTGGGCCAGGTTCGGCTGTTTTTCTATTATGCTTTCGTAGATTTCATCAAAAGTCTTGTTAAAATAATCATTTTCGAGCTGAATCTTTGTCTTTTCATCTATCTCACTCAAAGACTCATATTGTTGGTAGATTTGAAATAATTTATTTGCCCTGACCGGAAACAGCGTGCCCTTTTTCAGCACCTGAACCTTTGTTCCGAACTCAAACAGAGTCTCCGAAGGCGCATAAGCAGTATCGCATATTCCTGTCTCACTCAGCATTTCTTTAATAAAACCGCTTGTTTCGGCTTCAACTGTACATTGATTAATGGATCCCGTCATAATAAAATCAGCGCCCATTAAAAAAGCAGACGCCGCAGACTCGGGAGTTCCGATTCCTCCCGCAGCCCCGACTCTGATCTTCCTTGCGTATTTGTGTGTTTCCATCATCTCATCCCGCAGGTTAACAAAAAACGGCAGCATCGCCGTCAATGAGCCCTGTTCAGTATTACTACCACAATCTGCTTCAATAATGATATCGTCTGCTGCCGGAATACGGCTGAGCCACTCCGCCTGCTCTTCCGTCAGCATACCGTGCTGACACATTCTCTTTACGATACTTTGAGGAGGCGGACTCAGAAATGCGGCCGCAACTTCCGGCCGTGAAACTTTGGCAATGATCCGATTATGAGGTATAACCCTGCCGCTTTTGTCTATCTTCAACTGATGCGCTTTGTAATAAATTAATGGTGCGCTGACGGAAAGATACGAAGACGCTTCTATTACTCGTACGTCATGCTTGATATATAAATCTATCAATTCCTTTTCTCTATCTTGATGATCCGGCTCAAATCGCAGATTCATTCCGTAGGGCTGACCATTTTTGAGTGTCTTCTTAATAGAAATAAGGGCCTGTTCAATTTCCCTTATAAGTAAACCCGCTGTGCCAAAGAACCCCAGCATTCCTTTCTTCCCGAGGCGGATCAGCATTTCAGCAGAAGAGATCCCTCTATGCATCGCACCAGCCAAATACGCGTATGTCAAACCGTAATCTTCTTTGAAAGATTGATCACCCAATCGGGACACCGGTGAAGCTGTACCGCTCTCTATATTTTCGGCCAAGAGCCTATGCTCTTTCCCGCTTTCCGAATTGTCCTTGTTCCCTTCAGAAAAAAAGAGACTGTCTTCCGGCGCACTGATAGTAAGCGGTTCCTCATCTCTTTGTATGGTGTGAATTAATTTAGTCAGAATGTTGCCGGGACCGATCTCTTCAAACACAGTTACGCCTTGTCCCATTAGATACCTGATGCTTTCAGTCCATTTTACCGAGTTTGTTATTTGTTCAATTAAATTCCGTTTGATATCTTCTTGTTTATAAGGTCTTGCCGTATAGTTAGAAATGACTGGGAAATTCAATTCAGAAAAATGAAACTCCTCGATAAATTCCGCAAATTCACGCTGTGCACTTTCCATGAAACGAGAATGAAAAGCTCCGCCGACTTGCAATACGATATAAGCTTTCGCCCCTTCTTTTTCAAAAAAAGAGGCTGCCTGCTTTATCTCATCTGCAGCCCCTGCTATCACAATTTGTGAAGATGTATTGTAATTGGCGATATCTATTTGGCCGAATTCATACTTTTGAAGTATTTTTTTTATGTGATCCTCATCCAGTCCGATCACAGCAGCCATTCCGCCCTCGGAAGCCTCACTCATTAACTCGCCTCTTTTAGCAACCAGCCGGAGACCTGTCTCAAAATTAAAAACGCCGGCCGCCAAAAGCGCAGTATATTCACCCAGACTATGTCCTGCAACAGCATCAGGGCGTATATGACCTTCTTTTAAACTCTTTAAATATTGCAGTGCGCTCACTGTATAAATTGCAGGTTGTGTATACTTTGTATCAGTCAGCCTCTCTTTTTCATCTGAAAGGCATAAATCCTTTATGGAGTATCCTAAAATATGATCTGCCTTTTTAATGAGCTCACTGAATTCATCGAATAAGTCTCTGCCCATTCCTTTAAACTGCGCTCCCTGTCCGGGAAAGACGTAAGCAAGCATTTGTTTTCCTCCTGTTCCGTATTTCTGCCGTTTCTTTTCGTTCCGATTTTGATTAACTTTTTCACTTCAATTTTAAAATTGTCGTTTACTCTCAGCACCCTTACTTGCATTACTAAGCAAAATAAAAAAACCTTTATGCCGGATAAAGGTTTAAAAGCAAAAAGCATGTACAAATACCATGTTACCGTAAATATAAATAGATAGAATTTTCTGATAATTAAAATCGCATTTTCATTCTGCTTTATATATATATCAATATAATAAAAACATTCCAACGTGCCGAAACAACGATTGGTTTTATGTGAATATTTCCCTAAATAAATCCTATACCATGATTTACTTGTTGTCAATGGGAAACACACGTAAATACCAATTCTTCAGCCGCCTTTTTACAGGCGGCTGAACTCGGTTGTTATCAGTTCATCAGCCCATGCCGATTTGCCTTCACTATACTATTTGCGGAATAATAGTTCTTTCTCTTTGTTGTAGTCTTTAGTATATTGATTGAACTCATCTGCTTGTTTATGCACCTTTTCGTAAACTGAGTTTACTTTGCTGATTTGCTCTTCCAGCTGCGCTAATGTGAGCTTTTTATCTTTAATCAGTTTATAAAGGTCCTGGTCAAGTGAAATGGCTTTTTCGTACTTTTTGTACAAAAGATCATAAGATGCATACCTTTTCCCCATTAAAGCGACAGCATGCCCGGCTTTTTCTTTTACTTTCTTATCCTTTATTTCTTGAGAAGTTTTTTTTGCGGATTCAAACGCTTTTTTTGAATCATCAATACTGTCTTTTTCTGCTTTCAGATGTTTTTTTCGCTGATTTGCATTGCTCAGAGCCTGATCAGACAGTGTGACAATTTTCTGGTAATCATCCATATTCAACTTAACCGCGCTGTCGTATAGCTGATGCTCTTTTTTCTCCAATTTTTCTAATGTTTTCTGCTCTTTTTGAAACGGTTTTTCCGCCTGTACGGCTTTTTCCATCGAATCATGAATCGTTTCAACCGGGTCTTTCCCCCCGCAGCCTGCAAGCAGCATACTTGCGGCGGCGAGCGCTCCGATTCCCGCCAGCATCTTTTTTTGTAACATATTCACTTAAAATCCCCCAATCTTGACAATTTCCACTATAGAAGCCCGAACGCCTTTTGACAATAGCTGAGCTGTAATTGGTATTCCCGGAATTTTTGGGAAAAGACATTTATGGCGCCGCGAGAGCGTACTTGCGTAAAAAATTGAGAAAACAGGGCGGATGACCATACATCTTTTTGGCTTTTACATAGTTTATAGTAGACGCCGGCCCTGCTGAAAAGGGTCAGCGTAATTAAAAGAGGAGGTTTTTTTATGTACGGATATGGATTTGGCGGCGGATTTGGCGGCGGTTGCTGCGGCGGATACGGTTATGGCGGCGGATACGGATATGGCTGCGGAGGCGGTTACGGCCGCACATTCGCATTAATCGTCGTATTGTTTATCTTATTAATCATCGTCGGTGCCGCTTATTTAGGCTGCGGCTGCTGACCTTATACACCATGAACATCGGCCGGCCTGCTATGGCCGGCCAATTGTTTCGTTGCGCCGCGATAAGGAAGTTCGCTATAATTTACATATTAAGCTTTAGGAGTGAAGTTTCTTGATTACTATGGAAAATATTGTCCGCGACGGACATCCCGTGCTCAGAGAGATCGCTGAAGAGGTCCGGCTTCCCGCTTCTGACGAAGAAAAACAGCAACTTGCTGATATGATTGAGTTTGTGAAAAACAGCCAAAATCCTGAATTAGCCGAGAAATACAACCTTCGTCCCGGAGTCGGTCTTGCCGCTCCTCAAATAGACGTAAAAAAACGGATGATCGCCGTTCATGCTGAAGATGCGAAAGGCACTTTATACAGCTATGCCCTTTTCAATCCTAAAATCGTCAGCCACTCAGTGGAAAAAAGCTACTTGACGAGCGGAGAAGGCTGCCTGTCAGTAGACGAACCCATTCCCGGCTATGTGCCGCGCTACGCACGCATCCGAGTAAAGGCGACGACGCTTGAAGGGGAACAGATTGACATCCGCCTCAAAGGTTTTCCGGCCATCGTGTTCCAGCATGAAATCGACCATTTGAACGGTGTGATGTTTTACGATCATATCGATCAGGAAAATCCGTTAAAAGAACCTGAAAACGCCATTGCTATTGACCGTTAAAAAGAACCGGCACTTCTTGAAGTGCCGGTTTTCTTCATTTCAAAAGCCCCAGTTCTTTGACAGCCCAGATGATTCCCTCTTCATCAACCGGCTTTGTGACGAAATCAGCGGCATCCTTTAATTCCGGAACTGCATTTCCCATCGCCACCCCGGTACCGACAAAACGGATCATCTCAAGATCATTTAGTCCGTCTCCGAAGGCATAAGTGTCGCTTATGCTGTACGGAAGGCGCTCAAGCACTCTTTTAATGCCTTCCGCTTTTGAACCGCCCTTCGGAAGCACATCCGTTGACAGTTCATGCCAGCGGACATAATCAAACTCCGGAAAAGCAGCGTATGCTTTTTCTTCATGTCCGCGGCAGAATAAAAGCAGCTGATAAATATCTTTTCCTTTATAAAATGTTTCATCAACTTCGGGATAAGGCGCTTTCAGACTGCCGATTCCTTCCGAGACGTGCGGATGTCCCGGAACGGTCGTTTTCATCGTGTCTTCCGCCATGAATACGACGGGGTGCTCCCCTTCCGCCGCCTGCTTTAATAAACGCGCGACCGCATCTTCCGGCAGCGGATTTTTATAAATAACATTGCCTTCAAACACGACAAACTGGCCGTTGTATGAAATAAATGATTCAATCTCCAGCTCTTCCAGAATCGGTTTTACCATAAACGGAGACCGCCCGCTGGCGATAAAAACGTGATGGCCGGCCTCTTGAAGCGCCGCCACGGCGTTTCTTGCGCTATCGGGGATATGTTTATCATGGTCATAGATCGTGCCGTCAATATCAAAAAAGATCAGTTTTGGTTTCATGTCAATTTCTCCTTTATCCCGTTATCAGTCGTGTCTTGTTCAATATCATCATACAGAAAGTTTTTCTTCCGGCAAACAGCCTTGATGAAATTCCAATTTTACCCACGAAAACAAATCCGGTTTTGCCGCATACTACTGCTATAAAGGGCTTTAAAGGAGGTATATGATGCTGCGCCGATTACGGAAGAAACTCAGAAGACAGTGGGGCGGAATGCTCCGGAAAAAAGTCATCGCGTAGAAGGGATCTTTCGGTTTTTGAAAGTCCCTTTTTTGCTCGAGACTTTCCTTATAATCCGTTTTCGAATATAATAGAATAAGCGAGTCTAACATACGGCATTTAAGGAGAGATTTGGATGATTTATAAGGTATTTTATCAAAAGAAGGCTGACGAAGTACCTGTTCGGGAAAAAACAGATTCACTTTACATTGAGGGCGTTTCAGAACGGGACGTCAGAACGAAACTGAAAGATAAGAAATACAACATTGAATTTGTTCAGCCTGTGGACGGTGCTTTTTTAGAATATGAGAAGCAGAGCGAAAATTTTAAAGTATTGGAGTTATGAGCGGAATGAAATTTGTAAAAAATGACCAGACTGCCGTTTTTGCCCTCGGCGGATTGGGCGAGATCGGGAAAAATACGTACGGGGTGCAGTTTCAGGATGAAATTGTACTGATTGATGCGGGAATTAAGTTTCCTGAAGATGAACTTCTCGGCATTGATTACGTAATCCCCGATTACACGTATTTAGTAAAAAACGAAGACAAAATTAAAGGTCTGTTTATCACCCACGGTCACGAAGACCATATCGGCGGTATTCCGTACCTGCTCAGACAAGTAAATATTCCCGTTTACGGCGGTAAACTCGCGATCGGCTTACTTCGGAATAAACTTGAAGAGCACGGGCTGTTAAGACAGACAAAATTAAACATCATCGGTGAAGACGACATCGTTAAGTTCCGGAAGACGTCTGTATCCTTCTTCAGAACGACACACAGCATTCCGGATTCATACGGAATCGTCGTCAAAACACCGCCGGGCAATATCGTACATACCGGGGACTTTAAGTTCGATTTCACACCGGTAGGCGAGCCGGCAAACTTGACAAAGATGGCCGAAATCGGGAAAGAAGGTGTTTTGTGCCTGCTTTCTGACAGCACGAACAGTGAGGTGCCCGATTTCACCATGTCAGAACGCCGTGTAGGCGAAAGCATTCACGATATTTTCCGAAAAGTGGACGGCAGAATTATATTTGCGACATTCGCTTCGAACATACACCGTCTTCAGCAAGTGATTGAAGCTGCCGTTTTAAACGGCAGAAAAGTTGCCGTATTCGGACGCAGTATGGAATCGGCTATTGAAATTGGACAGACTCTCGGTTACATCAGCTGCCCTAAAAATACGTTTATTGAGCATAACGAAATCAATCGTATACCCGCCAATAAAGTAACGATTTTATGTACGGGCAGTCAAGGTGAACCGATGGCGGCGCTATCACGCATCGCTAACGGCACGCACCGTCAGATATCCATTAATCCCGGAGATACGGTTGTCTTTTCTTCTTCTCCGATTCCCGGAAACACAATCAGCGTAAGCCGCACTATCAACCAGTTGTACCGTGCGGGCGCAGAAGTCATTCACGGTTCGCTGAATGACATCCATACATCCGGACACGGCGGACAGGAAGAACAAAAATTAATGCTCCGTCTGATTAAACCGAAGTTCTTCATGCCGATTCACGGGGAATACAGAATGCAGAAAATGCACGTCAAACTCGCGACTGATTGCGGCATTCCTGAAGAAAACTGCTTTATCATGGACAATGGCGAAGTGCTGGCGCTCAAAGGCGAAGAAGCCGCTGTGGCAGGCAAAATCCCGTCCGGTTCCGTGTACATTGACGGAAGCGGAATCGGTGACATCGGCAATATCGTGCTCCGCGACCGCCGCATTCTTTCAGAAGAAGGCCTTGTTATCGTTGTTGTCAGCATCAACATGGACGACTTTAAAGTATCGGCAGGACCTGATTTAATTTCAAGAGGTTTTGTATACATGAGAGAATCCGGTGATTTAATCAACGACGCACAGCAGCTCATTTCGAACCATCTTGAGAAAGTAATGGATCGGAAAACAACGCAGTGGTCCGAAATTAAAAACGAAATTACCGACACGCTCGCTCCGTTCCTATATGAAAAAACAAAACGCCGTCCGATGATCCTTCCGATCATTATGGAGGTCTAAAAAAAAACTGCACTCGTGATGAGTGCAGTTTTTTTATTGCAGCGGAATATGCTGAAAGGCTTTGACATCAAACAGACCGGCTGCCGTCATTTTAATATCCGGAATCACCGGAAGCGCTAAAAACGATAATGTAAGAAACGGATTGAAATTACCGGTGAATCCGAGCAAAGGAAGCTTTTCATGAAGCACGCCCAGGCTGTCATTCACCCATTCCGCAGACTTATCAGACAAAAGCCCGGCGATCGGAAGCGGGACAGAGTGAAGCAATTCTCCGTTTTTCACGGCTGTCAGCCCTCCTCCGGTGTCACGCAGTCTGTTGATTGCTTTTGCCAAATCGGCATCGTTTGTACCGACAGCGATGATGTTATGGGAATCGTGAGAAATGGTTGTGGCAATGGCGCCTTCTTTTAACCCGAACCCTTGTACAATCCCGAGACCTATCATTTTTTCTCCGCTGTGGCGTTCAACGACGGCGATTTTTAATAAATCATTTTCTGTATCAGGGCAAAATGTGCCGGCAGACGGTGCAGGGACTTCTCTTTTCCTCGTCTCTAAATGATTTGGTATAATTTCGATTACATTCATCAGCCTGCCCTCTTGAATCGGCATGCGAAAATCTGATTCAGTCAGCGGCGCTTTCAGCCGTACTGTATCTAACAGCGCCTGATCCTGAGAATAAGAGCCGGCGGACTGCTCATAAACCGGGCAGCCGTTCTCGGCAACGGTCCGGCCGGCGACCAAGGTCTTTGTGACGGCAGCCTCCCGTAAATCTGAAATAAACAAGAGATCCGCGTCAAAACCCGGTGCCACCGCGCCTTTTGTTTCAAGGCCGTAGCACTCGGCCGCATTTAAGCTGGCGAGCTGATACGCAAGGAATGGATCAAGTCCCGCTTTTATTGCCATTTTGACTTGGTGGTTCACACTTCCTTCTGAAAGCAGATCGTCTACATGTTTATCATCCGTACAAAAGAAGAAGCGGCGCGCATTTTTTTCGTTCACCGCCGGCAGCACATTAAGCGTATTTTTGGCCACCGATCCTTCGCGCAGCATGACATACATTCCCCGCCGGATTCTGTCCAGCGCCTCTTCTTTTGTCGTCACTTCATGATCATTTGACACTAACGCGGTTCTGTATATATTGATGATATCTGAAGACAGGCCGGCTAAATGTCCGTCAATCCGTTTTCCGTGAAGCTTGGCGTCAAGCAGTTTCTGAAGCATATCCTCTTCACCTTCGGCAACAGACACGTAGTCCATTACTTCCGCCAGTCCAAGCACCTCTTTTTCCTGATAAAAAGGCTTTAAATCTTTGGCTTTTAATACGGCTCCCGAGCGTTCAAAGCTTGCGGCCGGAACACAGGAAGGAAGCATGAAACGGATGTTCAGCGGCGCTTTTTTCGCCTGCTCTATCATAAATGAAATGCCTTTTGCCCCGGAAACGTTCGCGATTTCGTGAGGATCAGTAATGACAGTCGTCACTCCGTGAGGGAGGACTGCTTTTGCAAATTCAATCGGAGTAACCATAGAGGACTCGATATGAACATGTCCGTCAATAAAGCCCGGAACGATCATTTGGCCTTCTGCATCAATGACTTCTTCCCCTTCATACTCGCCCAACCCGACGATCACTCCGTCCGTAATGGCGATATCTGCAGAAATCCATTCCTGGTTAAATACATCCATGATTTTTCCGTTTTTAATGACGGTATCGGCTTTTTGTCGGCCGGCCGATGCATTCAGCCGTTCAGCCAGTGTTTCTTTGTTCAAAATGAGGCCTCCTCTTTTTCTTTATATGGTACAATATGCTATCGGATCGCCTGATCATAGTCAATAAAAACTGCAGAATATACCGCTTACACGATAAATGTCTTTCTATTCTGACATATAAAAAAGGCCGTCCTTTTACGGACGGCTTTTCACTTTGTATGAAGCACTCTTTTTTCAAATCGGGAAATGTCCGTAAGAGAGCCGATAACGATGAGAATATCTTCTTTTTGGATCATTTCAGTCGCCAGCGGAGATACGATTACTTCTTTTTCTCTCTTGATGGCCACGATGTTAATGCCGTACTTCGCGCGTATGTCCAGATCAAGCAGTGTGTTGCCCGCAAGCCTGCTGTTGGCTACGATCTCCACGATGCTGTGTTCGTCAGACAGCTCTAAATAATCAAGCACATTATTTGATACGATGTTGTGGGCAATGCGTTTTGCCATGTCACGTTCAGGGTGGACGATGTGGTCGGCCCCGATTTTCGCAAGCACTTTTTCATGATAGTCGTTCTGCGCTTTGACCGTGATCGTGTTCACGCCGAGTTCCTTTAAGATCAGCGTCGTTAAAATGCTCGCCTGTATATTTTCGCCGATTGCCACAATAACGTGGTCAAAATTGCGCAGCCCCAGATTTTTCAGCACCGATTCATCGGTTGAATCGCCGATGACGGCGTGTGATGCGATTTTGGCATATTCATTTACTTTATCTTCATCAATATCCATTGCCATGACTTCAAGGCCTTCTTCACTTAATGCTTTGCAAATACTCCCGCCGAAGCGTCCGAGACCGATAACGGCAAACTCTTTTCTCATAACAGTACTCCTTTAAACAATATCTCTAATAGGAATAGTATCACATTTTCGGCAATGAGTTCATATGGCGTTTGAGCTTTTCTGAAAAGGCGGGCGATAAATACAGGTCTGCTCCGCGTTCGATTTCTTCCTGATAGTGACCCGGAGGCGCAATTTCCTCAGCTTTATCAAGCACAAGAAACGTCAGGCAGCCCCTGTATATACGGCCGCCGGCATTCACTTCTATGAACGCGGGACGATATGTATGGCTATCAACACCTTCCCTTTTATACAGATAGGTTGCCGCTTCAAACGGGAGCTTGTACAGCACGCCTTCAGTACGGCCGCCGTCTTCAACAAGATCGGCTCTGGAACCGTCAGGACGCCTTAACGTGAATCTCGTCGAATACCCTTTAACAACCGCCCCTCCGACCGGCTCGGCGAAAAAGTGATCGACCCCCGCCTGTTTAAAACGGGCATTATCCATACATGAACCGTAAGCGAAATAATAAACCGGGCTGTCATCCTCCCGTTTCATAAAACGATATTCTTTCCAGTCTCCGCTTTTGATCCGGCTGAATGAAGCACACTGCTCGGGCTTTACGACATATGCGAAGGCCGTTTTATTCCCGAGATCCGTCGTCACAGCGACTTCCTCCCGGTCAAAATCGGCATAATGCGCATCCAGCTTACGGATCATCTGATGATCTGTTTCATACAATTCTCCGTATACAAAAGCTGTTTCTGCTAAAGACGCCGCGGGCTGGCCTTTTTCTGTTTTATACAGCACGCCGTTTATCGCGGCCTGCTCGCACACACACGGAGCGCCTTTCAGCAGCTCATGATTTTCTTCACGCTTCCGTAACAAACCGTATACAAAAAGAAGCAAGTTATTTTTCCTCCTTTTGGACAGCATCCGCTTCTAACGGCAGAAATACCTGAAACGTACTGCCTTCTCCATTTTTGCTCTTAATGTTAAGTTTACCATTATGCTCCTTGAGAATTCGTAAACAAATCGGAAGGCCGAGGCCTGTCCCCTGATCTTTTGTCGAGAAAAACGGTTTCCCGATGTTTTTAAGCTTTTCTTTCGACATGCCGTTTCCTTCATCCTGTATGCTGATCACCGCGTATTCTTCATCCCGTTTTGTGTAAATATGAATATTCCCGCCGTCAGGCATCGCCTCAATCGCATTTTTAATAATATTGATAAATACCTGTTTCAGCTGGTTTTCGTCACCGTTGACCATACAGGACTCAGTCTGCCTGAAATCCTTCTCAATCACAGTGTTTGACAGCACCGCGTTTGTGTCAAGAAGCGTCGCCACCTGCCTTAAAATATGGTTGAGATGATGGGCGGTAAACGTCACGGTCTGCGGCTTGGCGAGCAGTAGCAGCTCTCCCAGCACAAGATCTATCCTTTTAATTTCCGAAAAAATAATATCGAAATAATCCGTTCGTTCCGGATACTGAGCTTTCATCAGCTGAAGAAAGCCGCTGACTGATGTTAAAGGATTTCTTACTTCATGGGCGATTCCTGCCGCAAGTTCACCGGCGATAGCCAGCTTTTGAGATTGCATGGCAAGCCGTTCATTCGTTTCCAGAAGCTCATCAACCGCTTTTTTCCGTTCACTGATATCAGACATCGTCCCCAGGCTTCCGACAAATTTCTGTCTGCGGTCATAATACAGCTTATAATGAACTTCTCCCCAAAAGATAGTGCCGTCTTTTTTAATATATTTAGCCGTGAACATTCCTGACGGGGACAGCTGCTTAATTTGGGAGATAATATAATCAATGATATGCTTCTCTTTTATAAAATAATCATTATACATCGTGCCCATACATTCGCTGATGGAATAGCCCGTAATCGCCGTCCAAGCTTGATTCAAATATGTAATATTCCCTTGTGAATCCGTCTGAAAAACAATTTCCTGCAGATTGTCCATGATCCGGTTTTTCTCATCTGAAAGCGCCTTTGCTTTCTGCTCGCTGTCCTTCAGCTCCGCCAGCAGCTGCTTTTTATGATCTACATAATAAGCCAGCAGCCAGACGCTGATTAACGTGACGGCGGTAAAGGTGATATCAACAGGCCAGTTAATCGGATTCCGCTCAATTATGTAAAATAAATAATCCCAAAACATAATAAAAATCATTGCCAAGATTAATGAAATGATACGCGCTTGATATTTTCCCATAGTCCCACCTGCCGCTAGCATTTCTACATATATTGTAACATTGTTGACCGCATTATTGACTAAAAAATGATAACTATTCCCAATTATTTGAGCAGGTTTGCTTGATTTTACCGTGAGTTTTTGCACAAGTTCATAATAAAAGGACGGAATGACGCTCCGCCCTTTTTATCATTATGATTTATCTTTTAACGCTTCCTCGATTTCCTCAAGCAGCATTTTCGCTCCTTCAGGGCTTAAGATGATTTTACCGTTGCCGTATTCCTGATTGTCGGGGGTAATTTCTCCGGTCATTAAGCAAATGCCGTGCGGTTTGTATTTTTTCAAGACAATTTTGTCTCCGTCAACAAAAAATTCAATACTATCTTTAATAGCGATATCCAATGCTCTTCTCAATTCAATCGGCATGACAATACGCCCTAGTTCGTCTACTTTTCTTACTACACCAATTGATTTCATAGAAATCCCCTACTTCCTTTAATGTCTCTTATATATGTCCAAGGAAAATCCTTCATAAACGTAGACGAAAGTAACGGAGCAAAAGTTTCTCCGCATCCGGTAATGAATGTTTTTTTACAGAAGAAAGCCTTTTTGAAATACGGGATACAGACTTTCCCTCCTTTTTTACAAAAACATTTCATTCCCGGCGGAAACCCCCAAAAATCGTGGTTTTTCTCAGAAACTTTAAATGTAGAATCAATTAAATCAGGATAGGGATTGGGTGAAAATATGTTTCAATCAACTGAGATCGGAATCGACTTAGGAACCGCTAATATACTTGTTTACAGTAAAAATAAAGGAATTATTTTAAACGAGCCTTCCGTTGTCGCTGTAGATACAACAACGAAAGCGGTGCTTGCCATCGGAACGGATGCCAAAAACATGATCGGAAAGACGCCGGGGAAAATCGTCGCCGTACGGCCGATGAAAGACGGTGTCATTGCTGATTATGATATGACAACTGACTTATTAAAACACATTATGAAAAAAGCCGGAAAAAAAATCGGGATGACCTTCCGCAAACCGAATGTCGTCGTCTGCACACCTTCAGGATCAACAGCCGTTGAACGCCGCGCCATCAGTGACGCTGTCAAAAACTGCGGAGCAAAAAACGTTCACTTAATTGAAGAACCCGTAGCAGCTGCAATCGGAGCCGACCTGCCGGTTGACGAGCCGGTCGCAAACGTCGTCGTGGATATCGGAGGCGGTACGACTGAAGTCGCCATCATCTCATTCGGAGGCGTCGTGTCCTGCCACTCTATCAGAATCGGCGGCGACCAGCTTGATGAAGATATCGCTTCGTTCGTCAGAAAAAAATACAACCTGCTGATCGGAGAACGTACGGCAGAACAGGTGAAAATGGAAATCGGTTTTGCATTGATTGAACATGTGCCGGAAACGATGGAAATCCGCGGCCGTGACCTCGTAACCGGTCTGCCGAAGACGATCAGACTGCAGTCTAATGAAATTCAGCACGCGATGCGTGAATCGCTCCTACATATTCTTGAAGCCATCAGAGCGACTCTTGAAGATTGTCCGCCGGAACTCAGCGGGGACATCGTTGACCGCGGCGTCGTGTTAACCGGCGGGGGTTCGCTTTTAAACGGGATGAAAGAATGGCTGACAGAA
Source organism: Bacillus sp. SDLI1 (assembly GCF_001553895.1). Lineage (NCBI taxonomy): Bacteria > Bacillati > Bacillota > Bacilli > Caryophanales > Bacillaceae > Bacillus > Bacillus sp. SDLI1. The sequence continues at coordinate 814,446 of NZ_CP013950.1, forward strand.
GAAATCGTCGTTCCCGTTCATTTGGCCGCAAATCCGCTTGAATCAGTGGCTATCGGCACGGGGCGTTCGTTAGACGTCATCGACAAGCTGCAAAAAGCGATTAAATAATAAGATTGTGCTTCTTTTTTCTCCGGCCGGCTCATATTGTGAGAACTGGAGAAACATTAAGGAGGAAGCATATGCTTAGAGATGTGGGAAGACGCATAGCGGTAGCTGTCATTTTAAGCGGAATTATCTTGGGGGGTATGAGCATTTCGCTGGCCAATATGCCCCATTCTCCGGCCGGCAGCACCGTAAAACTGAATCATCCGTAAAGACGCAGCAAAGGCTGTGTCTTTTTCATTTGCGCTCCTTTCTTTTCTTTATGAGGCGATATTTGATATGATGAGAAAAACCGATGAGGAGGAATGAACGATGAGTTCGTTTACTGAAAAGTTAAATACATATGCTCGGCTGGCGGTAGAAGTCGGCGTCAATGTCCAAAAAGGACAGCATGTCGTCATCAATGCCTCAACCGATGTCCGGGAACTTGTCAGACTGCTGGCCAAACATTCGTATGAAAAAGGCGCAAAAAACGTCACCGTAAATTGGCAGGACGATGAATTGTCCAGATTAAAATACGAAATGGCTCCGTTTGAAGCGTTTGAAGAATATCCTGAATGGGAAGCGAAAGGCAAAGAAGAGCTCGCGAAAAAAGGAGCTGCGTTTATTTCTGTCGTCTCATCCGACCCCGACCTGTTAAAAGGCACTGACGGGAAACGGATTGCAGCGTTCCAAAAAGCCGCCGGAAAAGCATTGCATACATACAGACAATATATTCAATCAGATAAGGTCAGCTGGACGGTGATCGGAGCCGCTTCAACAGGCTGGGCGAAAAAAGTGTTCCCGGATCGGCCGGAAGAAACAGCCGTTCAGCTTTTATGGGAAGAAATTTTCAAAACGACCCGCGTAAATGAAGAAAACCCAGTGGAAGCATGGAAAAAACATGACCAAAACCTTCATGAGAAAGTGGAACACCTGAATAAAAAACATTACAGCGCCCTGCACTATCAAGCTGAAGGAACAGACTTAACCATTGAATTGCCGAAAAAACATGTATGGGCGGGTGCGGGAAGCGTGAATGAGAACGGGAACGAATTCATGGCCAACATGCCGACAGAAGAGGTTTTCACTCTTCCGCAGCGTGATGGGGTGAACGGCACGGTTTCCAGCACGAAACCGCTGAGCTACGGCGGCAACATTATTGATAACTTTACACTTACCTTTGAAAACGGCCGCATTGTTGATGTGAAAGCTGAAAAAGGCGAGGAGATTTTAAAAGGCATCGTCGAAACCGATGAAGGCTCGCATTATCTCGGAGAAGTGGCCTTAGTGCCGTACGATTCACCGATTTCAACATCGAATATTTTATTTTACAACACACTGTACGATGAAAACGCATCAAACCACTTGGCGATCGGCAGCGCGTATGCCTTTAATATCGAAGGCGGCAAGCAAATGACACGGGAAGAGCTTGTCAAAGAGGGCTTAAATGAAAGCATTACGCACGTAGATTTCATGGTCGGCTCCAAAGATATGAATATCGACGGGATTACCGCTGACGGCAAAAGAGAACCGATCTTCAGAAACGGAAACTGGGCATTTTAATAAAAAAGGAGGCGCTTCGGCCTCCTTTTTTATTTTGCTTCATACATTTGCAGGTTGGCAAAGACAGTTTCCAAAACAGGGGTATCAACTGACAAGCCTTTCGCTTTCTCAAGCAGAAAACCGTGTAAATGATCACCTTCTGTCACCCGGCCCTTTTCCATGTCTCTCAGCATCGACGATTTCATGTGATAAGACATGCTTGTCAACGTACGATAACTCTCTTCTTCAAGGTCAGCGTCCTTCGGAATGCCCGCAGCCTTGAAAATGGCTCCGATTTCTGCAAAAAGACGCTTTGCCGTATTGCGGCCGCCTTCTGTATCTAAAATCGGTCCGACCGGCTGTTGAAACAAAGTGGTTACTCCCGCCTGCGCGGCAATGAACATGTACTTTTTCCAAATATCCTTTTCAATATCCCGGCTGATGATGACATCCGCTTTCACACCCGCAAACGCTTTTTCCAGCTCATTTATACGTTCTGTGCGTTCCCCGCTCCATTCACCGAACACAAAGCGGTGGGCAGCGCTCGTATGAAGAATGTCCCCTTTTTCGTTAAGAGCGCTCTCAATAAAGCAGAGGCCTCCTAACACCTGCCGTTTTGAAAAAGCTTCGAACAGCTCGTTATAGTGCCTGTACCCGTTTAAAAAAGGAATAATGACCGACGAAGGTTTGACAAACGGTTTGACATCTCGAATAACGTCCTGTAAAGAATACGCTTTTGATGCGATGATAACGGCGTCAAACTCTCCTTCTTCGCCCGCCATGATTATTTTCGGCTTGATTGAAACATCACCATTTGCACTTTTGACGGTCAATCCCGTCTCTTTTAATTGTTCCGCCCGCTTCTGACGGACGAGAAACGTAACGTCATTTCCCTTCTCTGCAAGACGTGCGCCGATATATCCGCCCACTCCCCCTGCTCCGACAACTAAAAACTTCATGATGCATTCCTCCGTCTCTTTTCAATTCATATGTTCCTTTATTGTAACGGGAAGTCAGAAGATTGAAAACTTTTCCCGCAAATAAAAAGCAGAGTCTCCTCTGCTTTTTTATTACGCGTATAGCTCTTCAAGCTTTTTCTGCACATCCGCATTTTCAAGAAATTCGTCATAAGACATTTGTTTGTCAACGATGCCTTTAGGCGTTAATTCAATGATGCGGTTGGCAATTGTCTGTACAAACTGATGGTCATGAGATGAAAACAGCATAGCGCCTTTAAAGCTGATTAAACCGTTGTTAAGCGCCGTAATGGATTCCAGGTCTAAGTGGTTTGTCGGTTCATCCAGAATTAAAATGTTCGCGCCGGAAAGCATCGCTTTTGAAAGCATGCAGCGTACTTTTTCTCCTCCGGAAAGAACGTTTGATTTTTTGTTGACTTCTTCCCCAGAGAACAGCATGCGTCCTAAGAAGCCGCGCAGAAAGCTTTCGCTTTGGTCATGCGGCGAGTATTGGCGGAGCCAGTCTACAAGGTTCGCATCGCTACCGTCGAAATATTCGCTGTTGTCTTTCGGGAAGTACGCCTGAGAAGTGGTGACGCCCCATTTGAATGTGCCGCTGTCAGCTTCCATTTCCCCGGAAATGATTTTGAACAATGTCGTAACGGCAAGCTCATTGCGGCCCGTAAACGCGATTTTGTCTTCTCTGTTCATAATAAAGCTGACGTTATCAAGCACTTTAACGCCGTCAATCGTTTTCGTTAAGCCTTCTACCCGCAGCACGTCATTTCCGATCTCGCGTTCCGGCGTGAAATTGACGTAAGGATAACGGCGTGATGACGGTTTGATATCATCAAGCGTAATTTTATCAAGGAGTTTCTTTCTTGATGTCGCCTGCTTTGATTTAGAGGCGTTGGCGCTGAATCTGGCCACGAACTCCTGAAGCTGTTTAATCTGCTCTTCTTTTTTCTTATTGGCTTCCTGAGAAAGCTTTAAAGCAAGCTGGCTGGATTCATACCAGAAATCATAGTTGCCGACATACACTTGAATTTTATTAAAATCAAGATCGGCGATGTGCGTGCACACTTTATTTAAAAAGTGACGGTCATGGGATACGACGATGACTGTGTTCTCAAAGTTGATCAGAAACTCTTCCAGCCACTGAATCGCTTTCAGATCCAAGTGGTTCGTCGGTTCATCAAGCAGCAGAACGTCCGGCTTGCCGAACAGCGCCTGCGCCAAAAGCACTTTCACCTTTTCTGAACCGCCTAAGTCCGCCATTTTCTTCGTATGCAGGTCTTCAGAGATGCCCAGACCCTTTAACAAAATAGCGGCTTCACTTTCAGCTTCCCATCCGTTTAATTCCGCAAACTCTCCTTCAAGCTCGGCGGCGCGGATGCCGTCCTCATCAGAAAAATCCGGTTTCATATAAATCGCGTCTTTTTCCTGCATGACTTCGTATAAACGTTTATGTCCCATAATGACGACTTTCAGAACTTCGTAATCTTCATATTCAAAATGGTTCTGTTTCAGAATGGCAAGGCGTTCGCCCGGGCTCATATGGACATCGCCGGTCTGAGGCTCCAGTTCACCGGATAAAATTTTCAAGAATGTTGATTTTCCGGCACCGTTTGCGCCTATTAATCCGTAGCAATTGCCCGGCGTAAATTTAATATTGACATCTTCAAATAACTTGCGATCCGCAAAACGCAAGCTCACATTATTTACAGCAATCATTTATAATCCTCCATCGTGTCTAACATCAATAAAAGTATACCATGAATAAAGGGGAAGAGAAATGTTTCCCTGCGAATATAAGGGTTTTGAAAAGACGCAAGCGCCAAACCCGAAGCCCTGTGATACAATAGATATATATACATATTCATCACGGAGGAACAAGTTGAAGCTTTTAACACTCACAGAATATTGTCTTATGATTTTCTTTACCGGGGTTTTTCTGGCCGTCACAGGCTTTACCGCACGTGACATCGGCCTGTACGTCGGAATCGCCCTCATTTACACGTTTTCGCATCTCTTTTCAAAACGGATGCTTGAAAAACGCGGCAAAGAGAAGCAGCAGGTGAATCTTTTTTTCAGCGTTCTGGCCATTGTCGGATCAGTGCTGGCCACGGTAATGTTCATCGCCGTCGCCGCCTCGTTTGCCAAATAAAAACGCCGGCCGTCCGAATCGGGCAGCGCGGCGTTTTTATTTTGTCTGACGCATATCATGAAACGGGAAGAACACAAACTTCGAGGTGCCGACGATCCGTTTCTCGGCAATTAAACCGAGTCCGTTCCGGCTGTCCATTGAGTTCAGCCGATTGTCGCCCATGACGAAGTATTTGCCTTTCGGAACCTTTACGGGGCCGAAATCTCCCGTCAGGTTGACTCCCAGTTTTTTCGCTTCTTTTTTATTGCTCGCGAGGTACGGTTCATCGATTTTTTTGCCGTTTATATAAAGCGTATCATTTTTCATTTCCACCGTTTCTCCGGGTTTTCCGATGAGCCGCTTTACATAATGGACTTTCGATGTATCGCCGTTAATAATGACGATGTCCCCCCGCTCGATTTCTCCGATATAATTGACGCTTTTGTTGACAAACAGCCTTTCACCGTCATGTAATGTCGGGTACATTGATGATCCTTCCACTAAGTACGGTTCAAACAGGAAATGGCGGATTAAAAGCGCAAGAGCGACCGCTATAATAATGGCCTTTCCCCATTCCCAATACGTGTTGGATTTTCTTTTTACCGATTTTTCAGAAGTAGGTTTTTGTTCTTCAGTCAACGTGGTTCCTCCTAGACGATCACTGTTACGGTTCATGTACTATCTTTACTTTATCACAACTCATCACAAAATACATAACGCTTCTATGCGCATATGATTGAAAAAAGCGCCCGTAAAGGACGCTTTTTGCTTATTTCTCTACTACCGGTTTTTTGATGATTCCTAAGATAACCGCTGTTACAACCGCTCCGATTACGATGCTCATTAAGTAAAGCAGCGGATGGTTCGTAATGAATGCAACGAATATTCCTCCGTGCGGTGCAGGGAGTGTTACCCGGAAAAACTCTGTCAGTCCGCCCGCTACCGCAGAACCGATAACGGCTGCAGGGATGACGCGAAGCGGATCAGCCGCTGCAAACGGGATGGCGCCTTCTGTAACGAAAGCAGCTCCCATGAAGTAGCACGTAATACCGGCTTCACGGTCACGTTTAGAGAATTTATGTTTAAAGAATGTTGTCGCAAGTGCGATTCCAAGCGGCGGGGCCATTCCGCCCGCCATGATGGCTGCGTGCGGGGCATAGTTTCCGGCATCGATCATCGCAATACCGAAAGTGAACGCCGCTTTATTGAGCGGGCCGCCCATGTCGATAGCCATCATACCGCCTAAAATAATACCCATTAAGACAAGGTTTCCGGTTCCAAGGCTTTCAAGCCAATTTGTTAAGAAATTCATAAACGCTGCTACAGGTGTGTTAATGACAAACTGCATCAGGACACCGGTGATAAAAATACCGAGCAGCGGATAAATCAATACAGGTTTTAATCCGTCAAGAGTCTGAGGAATAAAGACAAACAGCTTTTTCAGCAGGACTACGACATAACCGGCTAAGAATCCGGCAATCAGTCCGCCCAAGAATCCGGCATTCGCCTGCGTAGCCATAAATCCGCCGACCATACCCGGCGCAAATCCCGGACGGTCCGCAATACTCATTGCGATGAATCCGGCAAGAACGGCAACAATCAGTTTTAACGCATTATCGCCGCCGATAAAGTTCAGCGCTGCAGCAAACGTGTTGTATGTCGGATCTTTCGGATCAGCTGAATGAATTCCCCAGAAGAATGAAATCGCAACGAGGATTCCGCCGCCGACGACAAATGGCAGCATGTTGCTGACACCGCTCATTAAGTGTTTATAGAAAGTGCTTCCGATGCTTGTGCCTGATTTCTGTTTCGGGCCGTCTTCATTAGAAGAGGCAGATCCTCCGCCGCTGCCTTCGTAAATCGGCGCATCTTGATTAACCGCTTTTTCAATCAGTTCCTGAGGACGTCTGATACCGGCCGTTACGGGCACTTGAAGAACATGTTTGCCTTTAAAGCGCTCCATTTCAACCTGTTTATCAGCCGCTACGATAATCGCAGGTGCATCTTCAATTTCCTGAGCCGTCAGCTTATGCTTGATTCCGCTTGAGCCGTTTGTCTCTACTTTAATGTCGACGCCGAGCTCTTTCGCTTTTTCTTTCAGTGCGTCAGCAGCCATGAATGTATGGGCGATACCCGTCGGACATGCAGTAACCGCAAGAATTTTGCCCTTTCCTGACGGCGCTGCCTGTTCTTCCTGCTCTTCTTCTTCCTCATCGTCATCTTTGTCATGCTGATTGATGATGTCAATGATCGCATCTTCTGATTCAGCCTCAAGAAGCTGTTTGCGGATTTCTTCACGCATGAGAAGCGTTGAAAGTCTTGATAATGCTTCAAGGTGCGTATTGTTTGCTCCTTCGGTTGCCGCAATCATAAAGACCAGGTGTGCCGGCTGACCGTCTAATGATTCATAGTCCACACCTTCTTTTGAACGTCCGAATGCGATGGCCGGGTTAATGACGCTCGCCGTCTTCGCGTGAGGAATGGCAATGCCTTCGCCGATTCCCGTCGAGCTTTGGCTTTCACGATTTAAAATGGCTGCTTTGTAAGCCTCTCTGTCATTTAATCTGCCGGCTTTGTCAAGCACTGTCACCATTTCATCGATAACGTTTTCTTTCTCTTTGCTTTCTATATTGAGATGAATTGTATCTCTTGTTAACAGCTCAGTTATCTTCACTTTTCTTTCCTCCTCTATAGACGTGTGACTTTAACTTCAGGAAGAAGCTGCTGTACAAACTCTTCAGTTCCGAGCTCCTCAGAAAACGCCGTCGCGCTTCCGGAAGCAACACCTAGACGGAATGCGTCTTCCAAAGGCAGCTGTTTTGAGATTCCCGCAAGGAATCCCGCGACAACGGAATCACCCGCGCCTACCGAATTGACCAGCTTTCCTTTAGGAACATTAGCGAGGAAAACCGCCTCTTTCGTAAATAAAAGCGCACCGTCGCCAGCCATCGAAACAATCGCATGTTCAGCGCCTTGTTCAATTAATTTTTTGCCGTACGGAACGGCTGCTTCGGCTGAGTCAATGACCGTATTGAACATTTCACCAAGCTCATGATGGTTCGGCTTCATCAAAAACGGTTTCATTTCTGTCGCTTTCATAAGCGCTTCACCGGAGATGTCTACCACAACCCGGGCATTCTGCTTTCTGCATGCCTCAGCAATTTTTTCATACGTGTTATGCGGAAGAGAAGATGGGATGCTTCCCGCTAAAACGACGATGTCTCCTTCTTTCAGAGCGGAGAACTGTTCTAAAAAGGCACTGAACACTTCGTCTGAAATCGTCGGGCCCTGACCGTTAATTTCCGTTTCATCGCCCGTTTTCAGTTTTACATTTATACGCGTGTCTTCATCCACCTCAGAAAAAGCCGTTTCCAGACCTTCCTGCTGCAAAAATGACGTGATATAATTTCCGGTAAATCCGCCGACAAACCCCAATGCTTTTGACGGCACATGGTGTCTTTTCAGTAATCTCGAAACGTTAATGCCTTTCCCGCCGGGGTACTTCGTGTCATAGCTGGAACGGTTTAAACCGCCTACGGCAAAATCTTCAACGTGAACGATATAGTCAACAGACGGATTGAGGGTTACAGTGTAAATCATGATTTCACTACCTTTACGACAGTTTTTTCTTGGTAATTATCGAATGCAAGTTCTTCAGCTTCAGTGGTAATGATAACGGCATCGCCCAAAGCGGCGAACGCTGCGAAAGAAATCTCGCCGAATTTGGAAGGGTCGGCTAAAACATACGCGTTTTTCGCCTGTCTCACAGCCTTTGTCTTCAGAAGAGCCTCATCCGGATCGGGTGTTGTAAAACCGGCTTCAATGTGCACGCCGTTCACTCCGAGAAAGCTTTTGTCAAACCGGTACTGGCTGACTGCTGTTAATGAGGCGCCGCCGATCATCGCACCTGTTCGATGCTTCACATATCCTCCGAGAAGATAAAAGGGGATCCCTTTCCTTATTAAAGCGTCGATATGCATAACTCCGTTTGTGACAACCACAATATCCTTTGTTTGATCTATAAAATCAATCATGTGCAATGCAGTTGTTCCCGCATCAAGATAAATACAGTCACCTTCTTCTAATAAAGATGCCGCTTTTTCTGCAATCTTCAGCTTATCTTGAAGGTTTTTGGAGGATTTTTCAAGCATATCGGGTTCTTGCCGGCTGTTGGAAAGCTTAGATGCCCCGCCGTGAACGCGCTTTAAAAACCCGCGCTCTTCAAGCGTTGATAAATCTCTTCTTATCGTTGATTCAGAAGCGTTTGTCATGCTTATCAGCTCTTGAATCTTTACCACGTCACGCTTTTCAATCTGATCAAGGATCAGCTGATACCTTTCAGGAGTGAGCATATTCCGCCTCCTTTGAAAACGTATTCATTTCACCTACAAGATTATTGTAAACGCTTTTTTTACTTCGAGCAACTAAAATCACTCAAATTCATTCAATAACTATCAAAATCTTTCACATTTGTTCATATTAACGTATGTACATAGGGTTTGTAAACTGTAAATTCGACAAAAAGGGGGACAATTGTATGACATTTCTTTTTATCATAAATGAAAAAAGTCTATTATATTCATTCAATCTTTAAAACACAGAAAAAACCCCATGCGGACTGCATGGGGACGTTTCACTATTCATACCGTAACGCTTCAATCGGATCTAAGCGGGATGCTTTGTTGGCCGGCAGCATGCCGAAGATGACACCGATCAGCATACTGAACAGCACGCCGATACAAACCACCTGCCAGGAAACGAGCGACGGCCAGCCCGCGATAAGGGAAACGAGTGATGCTCCCCCGTAGCCGAGACCGATTCCGATTAAGCCGCCGATTAAAGTAAGCACAACGGATTCAATTAAGAATTGTGTCAGAATCTGGCCTCTCGTGGCACCGAGCGATTTGCGGATGCCGATTTCTCTTGTCCGTTCCGTTACTGATACGAGCATAATATTCATGACCCCGATTCCGCCGACGACGAGAGAAATACCGGCGATCGAACCGATGATAGTCGTCATGACGGTCGTGACCTGACCGATGCCCGCGGCGATTTCCTCCATATTCATGACTTGATAGGCCTCTTTTGTGCCGTGATTGTCATTTAAGAGGCGGGCCGCTTCTTTTCCTGTTGTTTTGATTTGATCAGCGGATTCCGTCTGAATCGAAACGTTGCTGTAGTCATTTGTGCCGAAAGACGTTTTCAGCATGTTGAACGGGACATACATTTCACTGAGCCCTAATGATAAAAACCCGCTCTCTTCTTTTAATACACCGATTACTTCTACGGGCTGTCCGCCGGCCCAGACGATTTTTCCAAGCGGAGATGTTTTCCCGAACAGCTTTTCAGCCATTTTTTTCGAGATGATGCCCGCTCTTTTCCCGGAAAGGAAATCGTTATCCGTAAATGTCCGCCCATCCTGAACGTCCAGCTTTTTTACGTCCGTGTAGCCGCTGTTAATGCCATTCAGCGTAATGTCCGTTTCTTCTTCATGATAACGGGCCGTCATTGATTTTACAGCGGAAGCGACAACCTGCTTTACGCCGTCCACTCCTTTTAATCCATTAATATCTTCTTCTGTAAAACTCGCTTGCTGCAAAGCGTTCGGATTGGCTGTTAATTCTTCATCGCTCGGCAGATAATACAATTCAATTGTATTGCCCGGCCCGCTGATGGATTGCTTCAGCATTTGCTCTCCGCCCTGGCCGACAGCCACAACAACGATTACTGAACCGACGCCGATAATGATGCCGAGCATCGTCAGAATCGATCTCATCTTGTGAGCTCTGACGGAGCTGAGAGCCATCCGGAGATTTTCTAACAGGCTCATTCCCCCACTCTCCTCTGCTCAGAATCGCGGGAAACGATACTGCCGTCACGGACGAAGATCACTCTGTTTGTACAATCCGCCACTTCAGGCTCATGTGTGACAAGCACCACGGTCACGCCCTCTGTATTAAGCTCTGTGAACTGCTCCATAATGGAAATGCTTGTTTTCGTATCCAGCGCGCCGGTCGGCTCATCAGCCAAGATAAGCTTCGGTTCGTTAACGATGGCTCTTGCAATCGCGACACGCTGCTTTTGGCCGCCGGACAGCTCATTCGGCATGTGAAGCATCCGATCCGCTAAGCCGACTTTTTCCAGTGCATATTCGGCCCGTTCCTCACGCTCTTTTTTGCCGATACCTGCGTAAATCATGGGAAGTTCGACATTTTTTCTTGCATTCAATCGCGGCAGCAGCTGAAATTGCTGAAAGACAAATCCGATTGATTTGTTCCGGACCGCCGCAAGTTCTTTTTCCGTGCATGAAGATACATCTTCTCCCGCAAGTCTGTAACTGCCTGATGTCGGTCTGTCCAGACAGCCGATGATATTCATAATCGTAGATTTACCTGATCCCGACGGTCCCATAATGGATACATATTCCCCTTGTTCAATCGTCAGGTCGATTGAACGGAGAACATCAAACGTTTCCTTGCCGATCTGATAGCTTTTTTTCACCTTTGAAAGCTGAATCATCTATGCTTTCACATCCGTTCCGTCAGTCAAACCGTCAGCCGGATTAAGAATGACTTTATCATTTTTTGAAAGTCCCTCTTTTATCTCCGTTAACTGATTCGAGGTGTCGCCGACTTTGACTTTCACGCGTTTGGCCTTCCCGTCTTTTACCGTAAAGACCCAGTGCTCATCTCCGTCTTTTTTAACTGCGGAGGACGGCAGCGTATCGGCTTTCCGCTTGTCGGTTTCAATGTTCATAATGAGTTTAAACCCCGGTTTGCCCTCCGGAAGCTTTCCGATCAGCTTGACCTGAAACGGATACTGCACGGCTTGTTCCGTGCTTTCACCCGAAGCAGCTCCTGACTTTTGTTCCGGAACGAGACCGACAGCCGTCACTCTTCCCTTCCATGTTTTATCCGGAATGGCGTCTGATGTAATTGTAACGCTTTGTCCCTTTTTCACTTTCAGTGTGTCATATTCAGACAAATTGCCGGCAACGATCAGGTGTTCCGGGTCGCCTATATGTATTACCGGTTCTTGAATATCCGATTTTTTAGAAGCGGCTTCTTGATTTACCGAGATAACCATTCCGTCCATCTCACTCTTGACATTGAGATTCGCCACCTGGTTTTCAAGAGATTGCTTTTGCAGGTCAGATTGCTTTAATTCAATTTCAGCCGTTTTTTGCTGAAGCTGCAGATCAGTCCGTTCGGATTCAATTTGTTTTTTTGCTTCCGCTTCTCCCGCTTGTTTTGCCAAATCTTTTTCTTTACTGTTTAAGGCTTGTAGTTTTTCTTGAATTTGTTCGATTTGCAGCCGTTTTGATTGTTCTGTCAACTCATTTTGCTCTTTATCAAGGTTGAGCTGTTCGTTTGTATACGTGACTAGCGATGACCCTTTTTTTACTTTGTCGCCTTCTTTTACTTTTACTTTATCAAGGGTTCCTTTATCCGCTTCATAAAAAACATACTGTTCTTTGGAGAATTTAAGTGTTCCCGGAACCATGACCGCAGATGAGATTTCTCTTTTTTCCATAGTCCCGGTATCGACTTTTTCCCCGGCGCTGCCACCCGCGGGAGCGGCCGACTTATAAATATTGATACTGATGAATACTGCTACAATGACTGCGATGCCGATTCCGATCCAAAGTTTTTTCATGTTATACACCTGCTGCCACTGAATTTAACAGTCCTCCGACTGCCGATACCAAAAGCATAATAACAAACAGGACAATTGCGGAAATCCAGCCTGCTTTTTTAGAAATGCCGCCGGTATAGCGCAGACCTAACGCGAGCAGAATATAGCTCCAGATGCTGAAAATATCGATCGCGCTTAAAAAGACCGATACGCCGTCTCCGGCAGGTATGACACTCGCCAAAGATGTGACAGGGTACAGTGAGCCCGCACCGGTAAAATAAATGACAAGTCCGTTAATGACTAAGCCGATGTTAGTAATCAATGCAGTAAAGAGGCCGAGTGAGAGCATTTTTTTATAAGTTGTCACGCCGCCTGAAATTTTGACGCACAGCCAATAAATAAGCGGAACGATAAAGAGAGCGATAATGCCTCCGAAAATCGAGCCGAAAATCGAGCCGAATTTCGCGATGGTTTTGGTCATTTCAATCTGATCATCGGTCAATCCGTCAAGAGATGAGCTGTTAAGCAGTTCTTCATAATTCATTCCGAGCCCGCGCAAAATACTCCCCGCCGCGATGAGAATGATGACAATCAGGAGAGGAAGGCCGATGACCGGGTGTTCTCTTAATCTTTTAAACTGCACAACAGGACTTGTAATGACGCCGAAAATTGACGGCTTTTCCGTTACTGCCGTATTGTTTTTTTCCAGATTTGGTTCCATATTGCTGATGCCTCCTATGTATTATTCTGTTTATACGTACGCATCCGGCTTATAAAAGTTTCAATTTTTTTGCCGTTTGCGTATTTATGCTAAATTGTAACACAAAATCTTAAATGTACGTTCCATAATTATGTAAAAAATGACTAGCGCCAGACAGATATGAAAGCAGGCTCAAAACCTTGTGATGACACCGTTTTAAGCCTGTGTATGTAAAGAAAACCACACAATTAAAAATCCCCTTTAAATTCCATTTGGTCTCCCCCGGGAATTTAGCCTTTCTTGCCGATGTTATCGGCGTACTGTGCAAAAAAGCCGGATGACAATAATGCACATCCGGCTTTTATTCACCCTCCGCTTACAGGCGGGATAAAGGCAATGGTATCGCCTTCTGTTACGATGCTGTTGTCTTTTACGTAAGTTTCATTGATTGCGATCATGGCATTGTCTATCGTCTGAAGGCCATACCGTTCTTTTAACAGCGTTTTTACAGCAGACGCTGCCGCCTTCTTTTCGTCAAGTTCAATGACCGGTGTTCCCGCCTGCTCCGCAAGCCCGGCAAACAAAAGTACTTTAATCATCGTGATTCCCCTTTATTTAAATCCGGTTTTCCGTTCGGATAAGGCGTCGTTTCCAGCTGATCGCCTATCCATTCTTCGCCGTCTTCCCAGATCTCTTTTTTCCAAATCGGAACAATCTGTTTTATCCGTTCAATGGCATATTCATTCGCCTCATATGCCGCCTTTCTGTGCGGAGAAGACACGGCGATTACGACCGCTGCTTCTCCGATATCAAGGACGCCGACGCGGTGAGTGATCGCAGCTTCGGCTCCCTCCCATTTCGCGCTGATTTCATCGCCGATTTGAGAAAGCATTTGAACAGCCATCGGTTCATATGCTTCATATTCAAGACGCACCGTCCGCCGTCCGGCAGTCCACTCTCTGACCGTGCCGATAAACGTTGTGATGGCCCCGGCTTCGCGCTTTTCAACTTTTTTCACGATATTTTCCGCAATGATAGGTTCCCTTGTAATTTGAAAACGTTCCATTTATGCAGATCCCCCTTTCAGCTGCGAAAGCACAAACATAATGGCATCCGGATCATCCGCATGGAATACGGGTATGCCCGCATCTGCAGGCATATGCTCCGTACTTCTGCTGACAACCGCGAGCACGCGCTCCAAATGCTTCAGCTTTTGCCAATCTTCGCTGCTTTTAATCATAATGATTTTCGGATGCAGCGCATGTTTAAAACCCTCAATGAGAAGACAGTCGATTCCCACATATTCATACAGGCCGATCAAACCAGCCAGATCCCATTTTTTTCGCGCCGTAAGCTGCAAGACCCCGTCCCCTTCTACTGCCGTAACCGCGGCACCGGCTTTTGATAAGCGTTCTGAATCCTTTCCGTCAGAAAAAGGTTCCGGCTCTCCGCCATGTCCGTGATGCTTTAAACATCCAACCGTGCATTCTTTCGGCGCCGCTTTCAGTATACGTTCGATAAACGTTGTTTTACCGCTGTTTTGAAAGCCTACGATCTGGACGATCGGGAAAGAATTGACCACGGCCATTCACTTCCATTCTCATCGCGGATGAGAAGCACGTGAACCGTCCGTCCCGCTTCATATCCCCTCGTTCCTCCCGGCAGAAGGATAAACGCGTTTGCTTCAGCAAGAGATGTGACTGAGCTTGACTTGTCGAGACCGACCGGTGACGCCATCATCTTTCCATCTTTGTGATAAACAAACGCCCTCACAAATCTCGCAAACGGATTCGGCTTTGGAAAGTCGTTTGTTAACACGGCTTCCGCCCATCCGGCGTGAGGTTTTTCATTCAGAAGCCACGACTGAATCATCGGTTTGACAAACAGGGTGAAACCGACGTAACATGCCGACGGATTGCCTGAAAGGCCGAACAGCAGCATGTCATCAGCCCGTGCGACAGTTGTCACACTCCCCGGGCGCATTGCCACTTTGTTAAATAAAACGTCCGCTCCCAGCTTAGCATAAATGTCAGGAAGAAAATCAAAATCACCGACTGACACGCCGCCGGTCGTGATCAGAAAATCGGTTTTTTTCATGGCTTCCTTCACCGCCGCATAACTGTCATCAAAATCATCGGAAATTTTGCCTAAGTTCAGCGGCACCGCACCCGCTTCAATGATCTGGGCATACACCATGGCCGCGTTGCTATTGCGGATTTTCCCGGGTTCAAGCGGATCGCTTACATGAAGAAGTTCGGTTCCCGTGGCGATAATCCCGACCACCGGCTTTCTCACTACAGGAACAGAAGAATAGCCGAAGGTTGCCAAAAGAGCGGTGACGCCCGGCGTGATTTTCGTTCCTTTTTTTAAAAGCGAGCTGCCCTTTTTCGCATCTTCTCCTTGGTATGATATATTATCACCCGCATGGAAAGGGCGTTTTACCGACATGTAATCCGTGCCGTTTTCAGAGTGCGTTTTTGTCAGCTCAAGCATCACTACGGCATCCGCGCCTTTTGGAATCTGCGCCCCTGTCATAATGCGGACCGCTTCATACGGTCCGAGCTCTTTTTCTGACACGGCGCCGGCTCCGATATGGTCAATGACTTCAAACGTGACGGCATTGTCACGGGAAGCCGTCTTTGAATCGCACGCCCTGATGGCAAAACCGTCATACGGAGAACGGTCAAAGGCAGGCACATCATGGTCCGCCTTAACATCTTCCGCCAAATAGCGGTGAAGGCTGTCCTCCAGCGGCACCCATTCGGTATCCCCCTGTTTTTTATATCGGCTCACTCGGCGGACTGCTTCGCCCACCTGTATCGGCGTTCTTTTTTCAAGCATAGCAATACCTCCCCTTACTACAGTCCGATCACTCTGGCCAGAACTGAATTTGCTTCTTTGATGTCATTTGTACCGTGAATCAGAGCCCGTCCGTCTTGAAAAATAACGATTCTGAAGCGCTCGTATGCCATGTGCAGCAGAAATTCATTTGCTTCGACTTTGCCGATCTGCTTCAGACGTTTGACGAGCTCTTCTTTGTCCAGCCTCTTTAACGCTTCCGATCTGATTTGAACGGTGTCTCTTCCGCACAGCACGCTTGCTTTCGGCCTGTTTTCAGGCTGCAGGTACGGGTATACGGGCTCCGCGCCGCAGGAAGGGCAATGATCCCGTTTGGTCTGATCCACATTTACGCTCATATTGGTGTTATTCCACACATCAAACGTAAAAAAGCGCCGATTGACCGCTTCATGGTTACCTGTCAGCAATTTCAGCGCCTCAGCCTGCTGATAAGCAGAGACGATATGAACCGCCGGAGGTATGATGCCTGCTGTATCACATGTCGCTCCGCCTACGGGTATTTGCTCAAACAGACAGGATAAACACGGCGTAACCTCAGGGATAATCGTCATACACATCCCCTGACTGCTGACACAGGCACCGTAAATCCAAGGCGTTTTCGTTTTCAGCGCCAGATCATTGATGACCATTCTCGTTTCAAAATTATCTGTCGCATCCACGATGCAATCCGCTTGTTCGATCAGCGGTTCGAGCGTTTCCGCCGTACCTTCGGCTGCATAAGCATCTATATGTATGTCACTGTTTATCGCCAAAAGACGCGTCTTTGCCGCCACGGCTTTCGGCAGGCGTCCTCTCGCGTCTTCTTCTGTATACAGCTGCTGTCTTTGTAAATTGCTCCATTCCACATAATCCCGGTCAATAATCGCCATACGGCCTGCTCCGGCTCTTGCCAGCCCCTCTGCTGCGGCTGTTCCGAGGGCCCCGGCCCCGACAATCAGGACACTGCTGTCAGCCAGCGCCTTCTGCCCTTTTTCCCCTATCGGCTTAAATCTTGTCTGCCGCGAATAGCGCTCTTCCATCTGTGTTGTCCCCTTGCATTTTTATTTCCATCATACCATGTTTCCTCACCATCAGTCCTGATGTGAAGACTCGATAAGCGCCAAAAGTCTGGCGTAATCATCCCGGGTGTTGATATTGACGAACTCTTCCGGCCCGGCGCCGATGTCTTCAGCCTGAACATAACAGACAGACAGATGTTTCAGCGTGTCTGCCATTTTCAGCTTGTTTTGTGCCAGCTGATCAAAAAGCACCTCTTGCACCCGTTTATGATAAACCGCCAAGAGAGGCTGCGCTCTGTTTTCACAAATCGGAATGACAGCGTCCACATTTCCGGTCAGCTTCATTTCAAGCGCTGCCATGGTCTTTCTAGTCACGAGCGGCGTGTCACAGGATATGACCGTGTATGTTTCGCCTTCCGTTTGTTTCATTGCCGTATATATGCCGGCCAGCGGCCCCATTCCCCGAAACTGCGGCACATCGGCAAAAACATGTCTCTCTTTGTTTGCTAAGAACCTTTTTATATGTTCAGGGCGGCTGATCATCACCGTCTCTCCGCAGCCGAAGGCTTTTTTCGCCTGTTCATAAAACATGCCGCCCTTCCACTTTGCAAAAGCTTTCGGTTCCCCGAACCTTCGGGAAGCTCCCCCTGCTAATATTACATTCACCCGTTTCATGTCATCTCTCCCCATTCTATATAAAAGCATAGCAAACGCCTCAGCCGAAATACAATATTACAGTGCTTGTCAGTTTAATTAAGAGGAATAGCCGTCTGTCCCATCCCATATTGTAGTGTTAACATCATGAGGGAGATGGTTCTTATGAAAATATCAGGTCCGTTTTTCCACGACACTTCTCAAGAGAACCTTTATTTGAAGTCTGAACTTTCGAGATGCAGAAAACTGATTTCTGAGTTTGAAGCAAGCTACTTTCATCAAAAAAACAATAAGCTTCAAGAGGAAAACGCTAATATTAAAGAGCGGCTTCACAAGCTTACTGACGAACTGGAAGCAATGGCTCAAAAACACAAACAGACAAGTAACACGGAACGGTCTCTGCATGAAATCAGGGCCGGGCTGCTCGATAAAATCGTCATTCTGCAAGAACTGCTGCAGAAGGAAACGTTTCGGCGGAAAAATGAGATGGAAGAAAAACACCGTCTCCATCTTACGAATGTAAAATTTGAAGAAGAAAATAAAAACTTACATACCCGTATCCGCTCACTTGAGACCGCCATGGAAACCGAACAGACTGCTCACGAAGATACGAAACAGCGTTTTCAGGCTGCTGCAGAAGAAAATATCCGGCTGCAAACACAAATGACAGAAAAAGAATACCAGCTCAAACATATTAAAATAGAAATTAATCATATGAGAGATCGAATACTAGAAACAAAAGAACGGCTTGTAGAAATAGAAAAAACGAAAGAAAAGTTATTTCAAGAAACCATTCTCTCGTACAAAAGGCAGCTGGACGAAAGTGATGCTTGGATTGCCGGCCATTTTGCTGATATTGACAGCCGGACGGCGGAACCGGCAGAAAAAGAGCTGGAACTTCCTTCCGCTGCGGCCGGGACTGTTCAGGCAGAAGACTTGCTTAAAGCGGTCACCGAACAAGTCATCTCCCTGCAAAAACAGTTTGCACAATCAGAGTCCCGTGATCAGTCGTTTGAAGAAAAGCTCGACGCGTTGAAAGAACGGGCTGATGAAGAAAAACCGTTCCAGAAATATGTCGTCAAGCTTGAAAAAAAGGCGTTAAAAGATACGCGGGACAACGCAAAAAAAACTGCTTGAGTAACGCAAGCAGTTTTTTACTGTTTATTCAGCAGCCGTATCATTTGCCGTTTCTTCTGTTTCCTGAGAAATTTCTCCCTCAAGAATATATTGGCCGCGGTATGGTTTTTTCACTTCCGGATACATTTTAATTAAACTTTGCATAAACGTTGTCATATTAGGGATTTCAAGGCCGCTTTCCTTCTCAATTTCCTTTTGCAGCTCCGAACTTTTGATCGCCGCATTGTGGCGCTTCAATGTTTTAATGGCTGCTTCGCGCAGTTTTGCCGCTTTTGAACCCGGTCTTGCCGTCCCTCTTCTTCTTCTTGTAGAACCGTCCGGAATGCCGGCGGGAAGAGACGTAATAGACTGCATTTGCGACTGTGAGGATTGAGGCTGTGTCTGCGGCTTTTGGTAGCTTCTCATTTCCTGTGCCGCAAGCTCTGCAAGCACTGGGAGAGAGTCACTTTTTTTCTCCGGACGAAACTCTTTTTTTGTATCGGACAGGCTGCCCGTATTGTCTAATTCTCTCAGTTTTGCATATATTTTATCACGTTCTATTTGATATTCACGAATGACTTTTACCTCTGCCTCGTTCAATTGTTCTAAACGTAAGCGCAGCGCTTCTCTTTCATTAAACATGTGTAAAACCCCCTGTCAAAAATTTAAACGCTTTTATTTAGATATTAGATTACAAAAGTAATTTTATCAACTATTATTTTAGCATTTTACTATTTTATTTACTCTATGAAAAATTGCTTATTTTCTGAAAATGGTACTTTCTATACAAAAACCCTTATCATATAGGGGATTCTGGGCGGTGTTCCATTTTATTCAATCACTTCAAAATATAACTTGAAATTACTTGTTTAATGAAAATTAGCGTAATATCTACAATTTTCGACTATAATATGTAAAAGCTAAAGATACGGAGAAAACATGCGATACAGCGTGTTTTCTCCTGTTTTTCTTCATTTTCGTTTTCACTCCGGCTCAACAATCATGCACGTCATTTTGGAATTTTTTATCCAATAAGCACAAAAAAACCCTATTACCTAACGGCAAAGGGTTTGCAGAACCGAGACAATAGTCCGATGGAGATTGTCCCAATTATTCAGAAGCATGCTCCATTTCTGAAAGTACGCGGCTGACGCGTTTTTCAAGCATTGTCATCCCGTCTCCTCCCGCTTGAAAATGACGGAGCTGTCCGGTTTTATCAAAAACGTAATAAGCCGGCACATATTGATTCTCAAATGCTTCAGTCAGCGTATGGTTGCTGTCCACGTAAATCGGCTGAGAGATATCGTGTTCAGCCGCTGTTTCCTTGATTTTCTCAAGGTCAAGATCATCTTCGGAACGGGGCATATGAACGGCTGCCACATTCAGCTGATCTTTATATTTATTACGAAGCCCGTTCACCTCAGGCATCGCTTCTTTACACATGCCGCAGCTGACGGACCAGAAGTGAATCAATACCGGCTTGTCACCGATCAGCTGTTCCTTCGTGACTACTCCGTTAATCCAGGCTTTGGCGCCTGTCAATTCAGGCATTTGCTGATGTAATTTCATCTGATGTCCCTCCTTATGAAAAAGATTTGTGAGCTTTCGTCCGCACTCTCATTTCGATCGGGCAACATCAGGCTGTTTTCCCCTCTAAAGTAAATGATTTGGCTGAACTGCCATGTTAAAATGAGAGCGGAGAATCTTTAGTTAATATCTTCACGAAAATAATGAGATTGAAACCGTTCAATAGAAAAAATCATAACGGTAAATAACTGATTTCTATTAAAAGGTTTATTCTATTGAAAAACGGGTAAATAACTTTTAGCTTTTTCTGCAATAGACTTGAAAGGAAGACATCACTATGATTGATTTAAAACACTTTGATTGGGCCGGGCTCATCACTTCTGCGGGGATTATCATCGTCAAGCTGGCACTTATTATTTTAGCGTATTTTATTTTCAGAACGGCAGGCAAAAAGCTGATTAAACATCTGTTTCAGAAATTCGAGCAGCAAAACAACCTCTCCACGGGCCGCGCTTATACTTTGCGGAGTCTCGCGCTGAATTTGTACGGATACATACTGATTTTCGTTTTCATCGTCATGATATTGGATTTATTTCACTACAATCCGAGCGCTCTCATAGCAGGCGCCGGCGTGGTCGGTCTTGCAGTCGGCTTTGGCGCTCAGGGGCTTGTCAGTGACATTGTCACCGGATTTTTTATCCTTTTGGAAAAACAGATCGATGTCGGTGATTATATTACGGTTGCCGGCTACAGCGGCATTGTCGAGCAGGTCGGGCTGCGTACGACGCAAATCCGGAGCTTTGACGGCACGCTTCACTATCTTCCCAACCGGGGGATCACGAATGTGAGCAACCATTCCCGCGGAACGATGCAGGCGCTTGTCGATATTAAGGTGCCGCTTGAAAAAAACCTTGATGAAACCATTCAAGTCCTGCAAAACGCCTGTGACAAAGCAGCCCTTGAGCTTCCGCAGATTAAGGAAGGACCGGACGTTATCGGGGTTCAGGATTTAAGCACATCAGAAATGGTCATCAGAATCATCGCCAAAACAGAAAATATGGAGCAATGGCGGGTTGAACGCGTGCTGCGGAGAGAAATGAAAATCGCGCTCGACCGTTTGAAAAACGCCTCTTCTGCCGAATAGAAAAACCGAAGCATAAGCTTCGGTTTTTTCTTTTTAATGAAATTTTTTTTCTACTTCGCTGCAGATTTCGTCAGCTGTCATTCCGGAAGCCGTAATGACGGGAGCCTGAGTTGACGTATCGGCAATGCCTTGGACATTGCTGTCAAGTCCGGTTACGACACAGCAGTCACAATCCTTCGCATCCTCAGGAGTCTTCATCATCACTACGTCATATCCCTTTTGTTTTAACGCCTGTTCTACATCCGATAAAGATTGTTCAATTCCAATTTTTTTCGTCATATTGAACACCTCCGTTACGTAGAATGCTCAATTTTTGTTAGATTATTCTTCTTTTCGGATTTAATTGGCATACTCCGAAAAATATCCGACCATGACATTTACTGCGGTTTCCATCGCAGCTTCATCCGGATTCAGCTTTGCGTGATGAAGCCCGTGGGAAGAATCGGCACCGAGCCAGAACATGAAGCCGGGATATTTTTTCAGCATATACCCGAAATCTTCTCCGGTCATCGCTTCTTTCGCCGTCTTCACTTCTGCAAGATGATGATCACTGACAAATTGCATAAATTCTTCGGTCAGGCCGCTTGTATTATAAACTTGATGATAAACGGACGGGTACGTGACCTTTCCTTTACAGCGGAAGCCGATTTCAATTCCTTTGACGAGTTCTTCAATCCGCTTTTTCACCATATGCATTGATTCTTCAGAAAGCGTCCGGATCGTTCCTTCCAGATGAGCACGCTCTGCGATGATATTTTGCGCCGTGCCTCCGGTAATCGTTCCGACAGTAATTACCGCGCTGTCAAGCGGGTCCGTATTTCTGGATATGACCGTCTGCAGCTGCGTGACAAGCGTACTTGCGGCGACGACCATGTCATCTGCTGTATGCGGATATGCCGCATGTCCGCCTTTCCCCTCAAGGTCGATGACAAGCTCGCTCGTATTTGCAAACAGCAATCCGCTTTTGGTGGAGATTGTGCCGACCGGCAGCTCAGGTGCTATATGGAGAGCCGTGATCAAATCCGGCGTCCATTTTTTCAGCACATCGCTTTCAAGCATCGGTTCCGCTCCGCCCGGTCCTTCTTCAGCCGGCTGGAATAAAAAGAGCAGATCATGCTTGACCGGGTGATGGACAAAATGATCAATAATGCCGAGCGCGATGGTCATGTGCATATCGTGGCCGCATGCGTGCATAAAACCGGGATGTTCAGATGCAAACGGAAGCCCCGTCTGTTCTTCAATCGATAAAGCATCTATATCCGCTCTGTAGGCGAGCATTTTTTCCGGAGCCGTGCCGTTGACTTTGACAAAGATGCCGGTTCTCCACGTTTCGATTTCAATTCTATCTTCCGGATATTGTTTTAATATATTCAGCAGGTACTGCTGTGTTTTATATTCCTGAAAGCCGATTTCCGGGATGCGGTGCAGATCTCTCCGGATTGCTATGAGCCGCTCTTTTTCCATATGTATTCCTCCTTAAGATAAGAATAAGGCGTGGATTTTATCATCCACGCCCATTCTATCAAACCATTCCTTACAGCTGGCGTAATTCCTGTTTGATTTCTGTTTTGCCTTTTGTTTTTTCATCGATATCTTTGATTTTTTTCGCTGGTGTTCCTGCTACAACGGTATATGGCTCAACGTCATTTACTACGATGGCTCCCGCAGCGACAACCGCGCCTTTTCCGATTGTTACGCCTTCAAGCACAACCGCATTTGCGCCGATGACAACATCATCTTCCACGACAACAGGCTTAGCGCTTGGCGGCTCAATAACGCCCGCTAATACAGAACCCGCTCCGATATGACAGTTTTTTCCGACAGTCGCGCGTCCTCCGAGCACAACGTTCATATCAATCATTGTGCCTTCGCCGATGACTGAACCGATATTAATGGACGCCCCCATCATGATAACGGCATTATCGCCGATTTCGACTTGGTCGCGGATAATAGCGCCGGGCTCGATGCGCGCTTTTACATCTTTCAAGTCAAGCATCGGAATCGCAGAGTTGCGGCGGTCATTTTCAATGACGTAATCCTCAATTTTGTCTTTGTTTTCTTCAATTGCCGCTTTAATGTCAGTCCATTCGCCAAAAACAACGCCGGATTGGCCGTTCAGGAATGTTTTAGCGGAATCGCCAAAGCTGATTCCCTCAAGATTGCCTTTTACATACACTTTTACAGGCGTTGATTTTGTACTATTTTGAATAAATGAAATAATTTCATTTGCATCCATCATTTTCATATGTATTGTCCTCCTCTGATTTTCTACCTCATTACTGTAACAAAGGAAGGATGCAAAAACAAGAAAAAAAGGAACAAGCCTTTATTCTGCCGGCTGTCTGCACAGTGCGGCAAACTGTCTTCCGAATTCCCTGAGCTCTTCTTCCTCGCTGTCTTCAGGGTTGTTTTCAATTTTGACCGATGGCAGCACCACCCGTCCTCCCCGGGCCGTGATCACTTTTTCCAATTCGTCAACCGCTCCGCAAAAAAACGCATAGGACGTATCTCCGGAACCGAACAGAGCAAATGTTTTCCCTGCAAACTCCAGGTTTTCCATATCTTCAGCGATATCGAGCATTTCATCAGGAAGATCCCCGTCTCCCCACGTATATGTGCCTAATAAAATATACTCGTAGTCATTAAAAAGTTCGGCATGGATATCCATCGCTTCATATCTGTCTACAGATGCTTGTGCTTCGATCAGCCCTTTTTCAATCAAATCCGCCATTGCCTCGGTGTTTCCTGACATTGTCGCATAAACAAGCAATACTTTCCCCATCTCCGTCTCTCCTTTATGTATAGAAACTAATGTGCGAGCCGGGCCGCCTCATACGGTCTGACAAACTTACATTCGTAAAGGCCCGCGCAAAAAAAGCTTTCTTTCTGATTGGCCACCCGCCATCCGTGACCGCGGATCGTATCAAACCATTTTAATTCTCCGGCGGCGAAATCAGCTTGGTAAATGCGCGAAAATCCGTTTTCGTCCTGTGCCGAAGTGACATAAATAATACCGTCATCCTCAGAAACGTCGAGAAATGATTTTTCCCGTACGGCGGGCGCGGCTGTAATGGCAAACGCCTCTTGCGTCCGCACGTTTCGGACGGCAACCTCGCCCCGTTCTCCCTTTGCCGCTCCCTTTGCGGCAATGAGCCAGTCCTTCTTGTACATGAGCATGGAAGCCGTCATGCGCTGTCTTTCACGGCTTATACGCCGGATGCGGTCTTCTGTCAGATCATACGCCCAAATGCCGCCATAATTCATATGAATCCGGGTGCCGATATAAATCGTCTGACCGTGCAAACAAAGCGAGCGGATGACAGGCGGCTCCTTTAAATGTGAAAAGGGCTTAGCCACATGCCAAGTGACGCCGAAATCATCAGATAAGTAGAGGCAGTGCGTGCCGTGCGCACAGACAAAACCGTCATTCCGCCCGGCAACGGCCCAAACGGAGGCGCTGGTCGGAAATCGAGATGCCGTCCAGGTCTTTCCCTGATCGGCCGATCTGAGGACGGCGCCTTTTTCCCCCGCCGCGAATATGTAAGGTCCGATGTAAGTCAGCACATGAATCTTGCTTTTCATCCGGTACAGTCTATTCCAGCCTTCTTCTGCAGAAAAATGAAAAATGCCTTCGCCTTTTACTGCGACAAAAAATCCTGAAGACACTGATGCCATGACAGCCGTCGCGCCTTTATGAAACATGGCACCGGTCTCCTTGGTGAGCAGCCCATGCAAGAAAACCGCGGACAAATTCTTTGCAGCATTCCTGATCCTCAGCCGTCTCAGGCGCCAATTCGATTTTCAGCGTTTCCGGATATAAATTGGCTCCGGCCTGTTCAAACGCATCGCAAAACAGCGTAACCGCTTCACAAAACTTCGGATAGGCGTGATCGCCTGAACCGAAACAAGCCGTTTTCAGTCCGTTGAGCTGGCGGTGCAGAATATCTTCATAAAAATCTTCCGCTTCGTAAGGAAGATCACCATCTCCCCATGTGTACGTGCCGACAAAAACATAATCATATGCTTCGAGACAATCTGCATCTGCCTCATCCATGTCAAGACAGTCAATTGCAATCTGATGCTCGCTCAGTGTTTCTTTTATAATGCCGGCAATATCCTCCGTATTCCCCGACATGCTTGCGTATATCATTAATGCTTTCTGCATATGATCACCTCGTAATTGATAATGATTTTCATTAACATATACATTACTTTAAATGATAATGATTTTCATTGTCAATAAAAAATAAAAAAAGACAGCCTCATTGCTGTCTTTCTAAAAAGGGTTCTCCTGCTTCAGCATATCTTTGATGACAGAAACGAAAGCCTGCACCTGTTTTAATTCAAATGCCGGCTCATAACCGAGCAGCCATGTGTCGCGGCCGATCGGATGATCCTTTGCATCAAGCAGGGGCATTTTATTTACTTTGTCTTCCTCAGCTAAGGTGACTGACGGCAAAATGGCATAACCGATTCCGTGCAGCGCCATCTGCTTGCACGTTTCAATCTGATCGACGAGGATCGTCTGTTTCGGCGAGGTTTTGAATTTTTGATGCCACCAATGCTGAATTTCCTGAAAATATGTACTGTCACTTTTGAACTGGATAAACGGCCGGTCGGTATGGGCTATATCATCAATGCAGGAAATTTCCGTATCGACCAAATATAAATGATCGGTCATTAGATATTCTTTTCGGCCTTTCCATTCCGGATTTCCCCGGATGATGCCGATATGTACCTGATCTTCATACAGACTTTTCAGCATTTCGCTGCTCCATCCTGTAATGAGGGAAACCTTTGCATTCGGATAACGCTCCACATATGTTTTTAACACTTTCGGAAGCCAGTGCTGCCCGATAATGGAGGCGACGGCAAGCTTCAATGTACCGTGAATTTCCCCTTCAAGTTCATCAATATTTTCTCTTATTCTCTCTTGCCGGTCCGTGACATCATTTGCAAATTGTATGATTTTTTCTCCTGCCGGCGTTACCGTGAGTCCTTTTTGAGATCTTAGAAAGATCTTTGTTCCCCAGGCTTTTTCAATGGTCTGCAATCGCTGGGACAGGGCCGGCTGTGACACGAATAACCGTTCGGCAGCCTTCCTCATGTTTAATTCCTCAGCTAAAACTACGAGCATATGAAGCTCTTGAAGCTGCATGTCGTCCTCCTTTTCAATGCCTTTTCGTATTTCTTATCTACCATTCTAATAAAATAAAGGCTGCCGAAGCAAGTGCAACAAATATGTATGCGCTTTCTTTTTCTGACATACAAAGAACAAATAGGCTGATCGTACGAGCCTACTTATTCAATGACCTGAGATGGCTGCTCAGCTGCTTTAATACGACTCTTCTCGTAAAGATGCCTTCAAAGACACCTTCATCATTTTCAACGCAGACAAAGCCGTTGTTAATGACCATGCTGAACCCTTTGATAATCGGATCATTGATGTGGAGACGGGGAATGTCTTTCAGCATGACCTCCTCAACCGTCATTTGATCCAGCTTCTCAAACTCAATCCGCTCAAGTCCGAAAATGCTGTTCATAATCATATTTGTGCCGATCAAACCATGCAGACGGTACGAAGCGTCAAGGACTGGAATAGCGGTATAGCCGGTTTTCGTCAGCACTAAAAGAGCATGCTCAAGGTTGTTTCCGACTTGTACGTGCGCCACTTTATCCGCCTCGATCATAAATTGTCCGACTGTTGCATCAAGAAGCTGATCTGATTGTAAGCTAATCATGTCACTTCGACCCCTTTACATTTTTCATCAAAACATGTATTCCCTATATCGCCATAATATAAACATTATCATTTTTTGTCGAAAAGTTTCCGTCAATAAAAAAGATACTCTTTGCAATCGAGTATCAATTTTTAGGCCGCTGATTAATTTTCATTCCGGAAACGGTCATAAAGCGTTACGAGTTTTTTATAAGTGGTTCCATCAACGCTTTTTGACCCTGCTTCTATATCGTTGATTTCGCTGGTCAAAAGCTCAATGGCATATTCATGATTGATCAGGATATTCAGCAGAAGTTTTTGTTCTTCTTCCGTAAATCGTTCACCGATAAGACTCATACGTAATCAGGCCCCCTATTTTTAACTGAATACCTCTGAAAGCAAGTTGATATTTGCTTTCAGCTCTACCGCTAGGATAAGTAAACAGAAAAAAATCGTCAACCGCATAATTCGACAATTTGCGGATTCTGTATGACATATTATTTTGTGTAACGATTGGCATAACTGAATGCTGTGCAGGAATCGGGCTTGATTTTCGCTTCAATGCCCATCGAGGTAATACGGCCGGTCATTTCTTGTATCAATTCTTTTGTCAGCCCTTTTTGGCCGATATCCAAGTGCACTTCAAATGTAAGATCCGCTCCTTCATCAGCGAAAGGCAGGAGCAAATCGGTAATTTCCATGAAACGTCCGTCGAGGATATGCGCAGCCATCTCCTGGCTGAATGCGGTTTCCAACGAAATTTTTTCGCGAAGGCTATGTATCGGTCTGGCGAGATCGTGATTTTTCAAACAGCCCCAAGCTCCCTTGCCTGTACGGTGCAAGTGTATAGCCGTAATAAACTTCGTGAAGTCGCGGTAAACTTGTGAATCAGTCCCCACAGACAGCACGTATGCTGATCGGGGGTCTTTATTGACAAAGCGTTTCAGCCGCTCCATCACGTCTTGAAAGGTCATCTGTGCCTCAGAAAGATTATAAAACAGAAAAGAATCAGCCATGTACGGACACTCCTCTTTCCAAAATCTACAACCAAACGAACGAGCACGGTTCCTTTGCATGATTTAATAAAGCTCCGCTTGCTAAAAGACGGGAAGCTTGGTCAGCCTGAAAAATCAAACCAAATTACTGAAGGAGCTCAAAAATTTCAATAGAAATCATGTCAATGTTATCAAACGGATATGTGTTAGGTTTTTCACCTTTTTGGAAAACCGTCAGCTCAAACGTTTGATTCTTTTCAAAATATTTAACACTGCATATTTTCTCACCATTTACTTCGAAGTAACGCTGCATCGGCTCATTAGCCGCTTCGGCTGTTTCTTGCAGACTTTGCAGCCGTGTGATGATACCCATTAATTGTGACATTCTAAAAAAAGACTCCTTTCAAAAAACAACTTCAAATCAACAAGTATTTATTATAATACAAGTTCTACAGAGCATCATACCATAAAGTAGACCGGGATGGCATTTTCCCGCTGGATTTTCAATAAGAAAATAAACGGGAAAACCGTGTTTTCGAATAGTTTGAAGCTTTTTTCGGAATGTCATACACCTTTTATAAATGATTTTTCGCTTTTTGAGCCGCCATTGTCAGATATATGTGAGAAGGAGCCTTTTTATGCGCAGGAAGGCATAAAAAAACTTGGCGGGGGTAGCGCCAAGCTTTTTCGGATCTTGATCTGATAGAGGGGTTGGGGAACAGAGAGTAACTTCTCTCTATAACTAAATGATAATGATTATCAGTATCATTGTCAATCGTTTTTTATAAACTTTTTCACATTTATAAAAAAAGCGGCCTACAGCAGCAGCTTTATAGTAATCCGTCCTGTTCATATAAATAAGAGTAAGGCAGATCGATAAATAAATACATATTGTCATCCATCGGGTATGAAAAGGTTCTGATCATCTCACCCGTTTCAATATCACTGTACAGGTCACTGAAAAAGCCTTTTCTTGAATTACGCATTTTCATGATGTTTTCTAGAAAGTACGGACGCCAGCTCCAGTTTTTCTCCCTATATTCAGGCTGATAAAGCCATTCGCCTGATTGCTTGAACACATTTCCCGTCAGCTGATAGCCTTCTTCATCACACATATAAATTCTGAAACAGCAGTCCGTCAGGTTTTCCGCCAGTTTCTTAATAAACTCATCATCCGCCTGATGGGTTTTCTTCAGCTCGGACACTGCCTGATTGACCCGCTTATAAAAATTCTCAGAGTGTTCGTATACTGTCTCCAGCTTCTTTTTTTCTCTCGTGATAAATTGCTGAAACTCCGTTTTCAAGCGTGCTTTTAACAGGCTCCGGTCTATAAAATCGCCGCTCGGCGCCTGCAGATAATAGCCTTGAAAAAATCGGCCTCCGTTTCTCCATGCGTACTGGAGCTGGAAATCAGCTTCTATATCTTCATACAGCAGCGCGGCGCCGATTTTTCTCGCCAACAATGAAATGCTGTACAGCACATGCTCATATGATGGTGACGGCTGAGATACCTTCAGCGCCTGCAAATCTATTTTCAGAAGGTCCGGTGAAAGGAGCGCGATTCTGTCCAGGTTGCTGCTCTCCTTACCTATATTGTCCACTGCGATTTTAATGCCGTATGTACGATAGTAGGCAAGCATATGGTACAGCTGTTCAATGTCGCCTTCGAAATTGTGCTCGGTGATCTCAAGCACAATACGGTTCAATTCAATGCCCTGCTCTTCGTATTCTTTCAAAAGCTCAAGAAAGCTTTCGCCGTGGTCAAGCATCAATACATTCGCATCCTGATTGATAAAAATCAACAGATCACGATCAGCTTCTTTAAACCTCTCCAGCGCCTGCCTGATGACTCTGTCATCGACCTCAAGCTTATATTCTTCCGGAATGCCGGAATCTAAGAAAAACGGCCCTAGGCTCTCAATCTCCGTATCTGCCAAAATCCGGCCAAGCACTTCGTAGCCTGCGACTCTTTGTTCCTCAGCGTTAAAAATCGCTTGGTAATACGGAATGACATCATCAATATTCGTCAGTATATCAAGTGGGTCCAACATGTTATCACCTGCTTCTCTATCTTTGTCTGATTATACACAATTATATCAGCACCACAAATGTTTAGATTAGGGGAAAAGGAGGGAGTATGGCAGCAGCTTAAAATAAAAGGGGGAACATTTTTAAGATCACTCTTTAGACCGATTCATTAAGGACGTTATTCATTTGTTTCACAATCACAAATAAAAGGATAAATATAAGAGCATTATAACCGGCAGCTGTCCAAAAATAATGGCTCCAATCAGTTCTGTTATATATCCAATCATCCTCATGTTCCAACTGAAAGAAAGTTCCTTTTTTATCTAAAGTGCCAAATTTATTGGCATATACGTATAATCAGATAAAATTGTTTCCGCCAGCTTAGTTGGCAGAGACACATATACTACAGCCGATGTATCGCCTCCGAGCCCACTCAAATACTCCCTGGCTTTAATAAATTTCGTTTCATCAGGAAAATCGATGTGATATAGCTTTTCAAATCTGATTATTTCATCAGATGTAAGATTGGTATTTTGATAATACTGTGGAGTAAAAGCACAAATCATAAAGTACCAAATATTAAAGATGATAACTAAACTGCTTAAAAATAGTACAACGAACCATTTTAATAATTTCTTCAATTAATCGCCCCTTAATCTTTCAAAATTATATCATAATTTTGAATAGAAAATAAAACAAGCGAACGGCCGGCTTTGGCGTTCGCTTGTTTTGCAAAATAGTCAATATACGAAAAATTAAAACGGATAAGGATTCAGCCACTGCCCGCCGTCCATTGTGATACAATCCCCGTTTATGTAGGACGCTTCATCAGAAAGCAAAAACGCTGCCAACGCGGCGATTTCTTCCGGTGTGCCCAGCCGGCCAAGCGGGACACTGTTCATAGTGCGGGACATTGCTTTTTCCGATTCAAACAGCTTTTCCGCACCGCCTGTTCGTTCAATCGGGCCTGGGGCTATCGCGTTTGTGCGGATGCCGTATTTGCTCCCCCATTCAACGGCCAGCGTTCTTGTCAGTGACAATACCCCCGCTTTGGCTGCAGCGGAATGAACGACCCCTGCTCCCGCTCCCCATGCGTATGTGGCGGCCATATTCAATATGACACCCTTCTGCTTTTGCTCGATCCAATGTCTTGCCGCAGCTTGGCTGCAAAAAAAAGTGCCGTTTAAAACAATCTCAATAACCGCTTTCCATCCGTTGGGCGTCAGCTTTTCTGCCGGGCAAATAAAATTACCGGCCGCATTGTTAATCAGCGCATCAAGCCGGCCAAAGACTTTTACCGCTTCTGTCATCATGTCTGAAGCGGCGGATTCTGAACGGACATCCATTTGAAAACAGGCGACCTGTCCCTCAAAGGTCTCAATTTCTTTTCTTGTTTCCTCAAGTGCTTCCTGGTTCCTCCCCGTCACCATGACGTGCCATCCCAGTTCAGCCTGTTTTTTCGCCATGGCTTTTCCCATGCCGCTTGAACCGCCTGTAATGATTACCGCTTTCTTATCCATAACAACCCCACCCCTTTTATTGAATGAATAATCATTCATAATTCTATCACAGATGGCTCTGCCCGTCATTACATGCTGAGAAGGGATTTTCCGGCCAAGCTGATGATATAATAGAAAAACTCTGACAAAGGTTGGTTTTACATATGGAGAAAATGACGAGAAGAACATTTTTAAAAAGAGGATTCGGCATTTTTGGCACGGTTCTTGCGACGGCTTGCGGAGGCTACGGCTATGCCCGGTATATTGAACCGCGCATGATTGAAATCACTCGGCATACAATCACCAGCCGCCTGATTCCACGCGGATTTGACAATTTTAAAATCGTTCAATTCAGCGATACGCATCTCAGTGACGTGTTTACAGCCGAAGACTTGAATAAAACAGCGGAAAAGATCAATCAGCTGAAGCCCGATCTGCTTATCTTTACGGGAGATTTAATTGATAAGCCGCATTTATATCATGATCATCAGCATGCGCTCGCCGTGCTGCAAAGGCTTGAAGCTCCTTTCGGCAAGCTTTGTGTATACGGAAACCATGACCACGGAGGCTATGGCACGAACACGTACAAGACCCTGATGGAAGCAGCTGATTTTCAAGTGCTTCGAAACGGCTTTCGTCAGGTGCAGCTGGCAGATGGAAGCCGGATTGAACTTGCGTCTTTGGATGATTTAATGCTCGGAAAGCCAGATTATGAAGGCACTCTATCCCGTCTTTCCGAAGATGCGTTTTCCATTTTACTCGTTCACGAGCCGGATGCCGCACTCAAGATCGGCGGACATCCCGTAAACCTGCAGCTGTCGGGACATACTCACGGCGGTCAGGTGCAGCTTCCGTTTTTCGGGCCTCTCATTACGCCCCCTTACGGAAAAACGTATACCGACGGCATGTATTCGCTGCATGACACAACCGTTTATGTCAATCGCGGGCTCGGTACGACAAGGCTGCCGTATCGATTTTTAGCAAGACCGGAAATCACGCTGTTCACATTGAAAACCGCACAAAAATAAGACTTTTATCCCGATGCGCAAACAGCCCCTCCTTAATATGTATATGGAAAAGAACAAAAAGGAGGGTGATGAAACTGCTGACCTATCAAGTGAAACAAGGAGAAACCATCTCAAGCATTGCGCAAGACTTCAGAATAAGCACGGCCGCTCTCCTTCAGGCAAATCCCTCAATCCAATCGGTCATTTATGCGGGACAGCATATTATCATACCGAATCTTCCCGACCCATCCACTATTCCCTATTCCATTGTCGTGTATATCGGAGCGAAGAAACTGGAGTTATACCGCCTTGGCAGGCTCATCCGTACGTATCCGATCGCAGTCGGAAAAATATTGACGACCACGCCGACCGGAGAATTTTACATCGTGAATCGCCAGCCTAAGCCCGGCGGTCCGTTCGGCGCTTATTGGCTCAGCCTCTCTAAGCTCCATTACGGCATTCACGGGACAAATAATCCTTCCTCCATCGGCAAAGCGGTATCAAAAGGATGCATCCGCATGTATAATCAGGACGTCACTGAACTTGCCGCTACCGTCCCTAATGGAACAAGGGTGACGATTATAAGATAGAAAGATCTCATTTGTTTATGGAACGAGCTGATGATAATATATTACAGTGGGACCTTTAGGGTAAGGAGCGTGTTTATGGATATATTTAAAAATCGCAATTTTGTCCGTTTATTTTTCGCAGCACTCGCTTCTCAAATGGGAACGACTGTAGGTAATATGGCTTTCGCTTTTTACTTGCTGGATCGCTTTGCCAACCAGCCGGCATACACGACTTTGGCAGAGCTCATGTATTCGCTGCCGACAGTTTTCGTATTTCTGATTGTCGGTGTCGCAGCTGACCGGCTCGACAGGAAAAAGGTCGCAGAAAATTGTGACTGGATCAGGGCGGGACTGACGATCGTATTGTTTGCGGCATTATACAGCGGGAATATTCCTCTCGTGTTCTGCATTTTGTTCATCAGAAGCGCCGTGACCAAGTTCTTTTTCCCGGCAGAAGCCAGCCTTGTACAAGCTATTCTGCCTAAGGAGCATTATGCGAAAGCAGCGGGGCTTAACCAGATCCTGTTCAGCATCTTTATGGTATTCGGCGTCGGTATGGGTGCGTTTATGTATAAAACGATCGGTGTTCACGGAGCCATCATCCTTGATTTTGTCAGCTTTATTGTGTCAGGCTTTCTGATCCGCGCCTGCCGCATTCCGATAGAAGCCCGTCAGCCGAACGGCCCTTTTAAATGGGGAGATTCGTTTCTGAAAGACTCGGTCGCTGATTTTAAAGAAGGGATCGTATATATTATTAAAAACAAATTGCTTGCTTCTCTTATTTTCGGCTTTTTTATTTTTGGATTTGTCAACGGCGGCTTTGCCGTACTTCCGATGTTTACGATGAAATACGGACTAGCGCCCGATCATTACGAATCACACACTTCCATCTTCACCGTCGCACTCGGCTTCGGTTTGCTTGCCGGAAGTGTGATCGGAACGATGATCGCAAAAAAAGTCAAACCGCATCATTTGATGTCGCTTCCGATTTTGGCTGCCGGACTGCTCATTTTTGTCCTCGGCTATACGGATCAGCTGTGGATTTATTATGCGGCGGCTTTTGTCCTCGGCATGTGCATCGGCCCTGTCAATATCGCCATCGGCGGCTGGATGCCGAAAATCGTTCATCCGAAAATAATGGGCCGGGTCAGCGGCTGGCAGGATCCCTTTATGATGTTTGCCCAATCGATTACACTCGGACTTGTCGCCCTGTTATTCCCGAAATTCGTTTCCAATATTGATTACCTTTATTACGGCATGGGAATCGTGATTTTGGCGGTATTTGTGTTCTATTTTATCGCCCTTCCGAAGTACAGCGCCGAGGCGGCGGAAATCGATGTGCAGCAATCATTAAAAGCTGATTCTGAAAAACATGCAAATCCTGTCTAATAAAGGAAAAAAATGCGCCCTTTTCATCAGAAAAAGGCGTATTTTTATATTCAATATTTGCATTTCAACGCTAAAAAAGTATAATCTATATATGAACTTGATCAATGCAAAGGAGAGAAATAATGGACGACCACGCTTATTCGAAAGAGCTGCAGCCAACCATCGAGAATCTTTCAAAAGCTGTTTATACTGTGAACCGCCATGCCAAAACCGCCCCCAACCCTAAATACCTTTATCTGCTGAAAAAACGGGCATTACAAAAGCTTGTGAAAGAAGGCAAAGGGAAAAAAATAGGGCTTCACTTTTCAAATAATCCCAGGTTTAGCCAACAGCAGTCAGACGTACTTATCTCTATCGGAGACTACTATTTTCACATGCCTCCAACAAAAGAAGACTTCCAGCATCTTCCGCATTTAGGTACATTAAATCAATCGTACCGCAATCCTAAAGCACAAATGTCTTTGACAAAAGCGAAAAACTTATTGCAAAAATATGTGGGCTTAAAGGAAAAACCGCTAGCCGCCAACAGGCAGCAGCCCGCTTATCATAAACCCGTGTTTAAAAAACTTGGTGAGAGTTATTTTTAATTCCACTGCAAAAAAGCCGATGCATGACGCATCGGCTTTTTTTCTATTCAATCACGTACGTATCCACTTTTTTAATTAACTCGCTGATTTCAGGCTTGCTGATCTGTTCATCCGCTCCGACGACTTCGCCCCGGTGGCGCAGATCATCCGTAATCAGGGACGAAAAGATCATAATCGGCACGTCAGAGCTTTGCGGGTTATCCTTAAGGAGCTTCGTCAAACGGTGCCCGTCCATTTTCGGCATCTCAATGTCGCTGATGATCATGTCAATATGGTCTGACAGATTTGCTCCTTTATCCGTTAATTCCACGACATATTCATACGCTTCTTTTCCATTTTCAAACGTAACGATTTCACTGTACCCCGCTTCAGTCAGTTCATCCGTCAAAAGGCGCATCAGAAGCGGAGAATCTTCTACGATAATCAGTTTTTTACCCGCCCGTCTTTCATCAAATCCTTCCTGATGGACATGGTAAGTCTCAACTCCGGATGCCGATTCAATGTCGTAAATGATCTTCTCATAATCAGGTAAAAAGATCATCGTGTCTTCCAGTTTAATGATACCCGTTAAGTGCCGCTCCATGCCCTGATTCAGCGAAGTCGGCTTTTCAATCGCCTCCCAGGACACCCTGTGGATCTGTGATACGGAACCGACGTGAAAGACGATTTTCCGCTTGTTGAATTCCGTCACGATATATTTATCGTCTTTTGCCCCTTCGGCATCAACGCCGAAAAAGGTATACAGGCTGATGACGGGAAGAATTTCGCCTCTCAGCTTAATCATCCCTTCTACGTCTTTGTGAGACTGGGGCACAGATGTGACATCTACCGGCTGAATGATTTCCCGGACTTTCATCACATTTATGCCAAATGTATTGACGCCTACTTCAAATTTGACGATTTCTAATTCATTTGTGCCTGAATCCAATAAAATATCGTATTGTTGTAAAGACAATTCAATCCCTCGCTATCCGCATTCAGTATTGTACTGTTTATATCGGCTGTAAACGGAAAAAGTGAATGTATTCAGGCCAACTGGCTATTAACTCTTTATAAAAAGATTCTTTTTTCTGATATCCCATTGACTTTTTGACATCGAGTGGTAAAATAGTCAAGGATTTTTCAGGAAGAAGGGTGTAATAAATGGGTACAGTAGTTATATTCGACCAAGATCAAATGACGGTGCTAGAAGATATCAGTAAAACGGCTTACCTGCAAATGAAAAAAGAAGCGAATGAGTGTCCCGATAAGCCCGCTCCGTATATCGTATGGCGGGAAAACATCAGCTTTGAATACGGGTATTAATGACATTCGCCACATATCACAATAGATAGATCATGATACAATGAAGACAATCATTTCAGCTGGTTGTCTTATTTTTTTCTGAAAGAAGGTATGTTTTCACATATCGGACATATACTCGGGATAGTTCACTTAAATAGATGACAAATGCTCAGCTAGTGGTAAAATAGGATAAACTCAATATATAGTATAAGGTGATGAATTATGGAACATTTGCTTAATCCGAATGTAAAAGAAATTGAAATTTCAGGAATTCGCAAATTCTCAAATCTTGTAGCTCAGCACGATAATGTCATTTCGCTTACGATCGGCCAGCCGGATTTCTTCACGCCGCACCATGTCAAAGCGGCGGCCAAAAAAGCAATCGACGAGAACGCTACGGCGTATACTCCGAATGCGGGCGGTCTTGAGCTGAGACAGGCCGTACAGCTTTATATGAAGAAAAAAGCGGATCTGAATTATGAGGCCGAAACGGAAATCATCGTCACAACCGGGGCGAGCCAAGCGATTGACGCGTCTTTGCGGACGATTTTATCTCCCGGCGATGAAGTCATTCTGCCCGGACCGATTTATCCCGGCTATGAACCGATTATCCGCATGTCCGGCGCCGTTCCCGTTCATGTGGACACGACGACACACGGATTTAAGCTGACGGCGCGGCTCATTGAAGAATCGCTGACGCCTAAAACAAGATGCGTTATTCTTCCTTATCCGTCAAATCCGACCGGAGTGACATTGTCAGAAGAAGAGCTGAAAAACATCGCAGCCGTACTGAAAGGCAGAAATGTTTTTGTACTGTCGGATGAGATTTACAGCGAATTAACCTATGACAGGCCGCATTATTCGATTGCGTCTTATTTGAGAGACCAGACGATCGTGATCAACGGCCTGTCAAAATCACACAGCATGACGGGCTGGAGAATCGGTTTCATTTTCGCACCGAAAGACATTGCCAAGCACATCTTAAAAGTTCACCAATACAGTGTGACATGCGCCTCCTCGATCTCCCAGAAAGCGGCGCTTGAAGCGGTGACAAACGGCGTTGATGATGCGCTTATTATGAGAGAACAGTATAAAAAGCGGCTTGATTATGTATATGACCGTCTTGTGTCAATGGGGCTTGACGTCGTAAAGCCGTCAGGCGCATTTTATATCTTCCCTTCCATTAAGTCATTCGGAATGTCATCGTTTGATTTTAGTATGGCTCTTTTAGAGGATGCAGGTGTGGCTCTGGTGCCCGGCAGCTCATTTTCAAAGTTGGGTGAAGGGTATGTGAGGCTGTCATTCGCATATTCACTGGATACATTGAGAGAAGGTTTGGACCGGCTGGAAGCGTTTATTTTAAAAACGAGAGAATCCATGCAGACTATTTAAACAACGGCGTTACGCCGTTGTTTTTTATTGTTTCGGGAATGTAATGTGAAAAGCTGTGCCTTTATCCGGTTTGCTGTCTACTTGGATCGCTCCCTGATGGTTTTTAATAAGGTTGAATGTGACCATCAGCCCCAGGCCGGTTCCTTTTTCTTTCGTTGTCAGAAACGGTTCGCCTATTCGTTTCAGCACGTTTTCTGGTATCCCGTCACCCTCGTCTTTGATCGTCACCTTAACGGAATATTCATCTTCTGTCATGAGAATGTGGACCGTTCCTCCATCAGGCATCGACTCAACGGCATTTTTTATCAGATTGATAAACACCTGCTTCAGCTGATTTTGATCACCGTTAATAAACATGCTGTCCCGTTCGTAATCCGTTTTGATGAAAATCCCTTTAAGATTTGCCTGCGTCTCTAAAAGAGCGGTTACTTCACTTATAATTTTCTTTAAGTTTACACGCTCTTTCACTGCGTTATGCTGAGGTTTGGCAAGCATTAAAAGTTCACTTAAAATCAATTCGATTCTGCTCAGTTCAGAAAACACAATTTCAAAATAATGTTCGTTTTCTTCCATCGTCGGCTTCATGAGCTGTAAAAATCCTTTGATCGCCGTCAGGGGGTTGCGGATTTCGTGAGCGATTCCCGCCGCCAGCTGCCCTGCGATAGACAGCTTTTCCGACTTCAGCATTAATTCCTCCGTCTGCTTCCGCTCAGAAATGTCACGCAGAATGACCTGCACGGCCGTTTCTCCGAAAAACGTCGTCGGAATGCAGACCATTTCCGTGTAGATCAGCCGGTTTTTAAAAGTAAACCACGATTGTTTAATGATTTCGGACTCGGTCTTTCGGTCGATAATATGTTGAATCCGCTGTCTCACGTCGTCATGATCACAGGGATGAAGCTGATCATAGACGTTTTTTCCGATTAAATCTTCATAGGTTTCGGCTTCAAACAGCGAAATACCCGACTCATTCATGAATACCCATTTGTCATTGTGAATCACGGCGATCGTATCAATTGAATTCTGAATGAGGAGCTGATAGCGCTCTCTGCTTTTTTGAAGAATCGTCTGGAATTTTTTCCGTGAAGAAATATCAATCAGAAGCAGTAATTCCGCCCGCTGATTTTTATATGTCGTCGGCGCCGCCTTCACTTCTAAATGAATGGGCGTGCCGTCAAGCCTTCTCCACGTCTGTTCAATCATTCCGACTTCCATTCCTTTTTGCATCCGCACAATTCGGTTTTTCACAATGTCATGATACTCTTCTTCGATAAACTCATAAGAGCGCCTGCCGATCACCTCGTCTTTGCTTTCGGCTCCCAGCATGGCAAGCATCGCGTTATTGGCATAGGCGATTGTGCCGTTGATACTGACGTATAGAGGATTCGGCAGCGTTTCAACAAGACGCTCAAATTCGCCGTTTCCAGCCGCTTCTGCTGACTGTTGTTCTGCCTTTGGCTTCTTTTGTTCATACATATAAGACCTGCACGGTGTCTTCTCCTTAAGCACCTTGATTTTAAGGATAATTTCCCGATCTGTCCCCTCCATTTGCGGTGTGACAATTTCCACACCTGCTTCAAGCCAAACAATGGTATGATCTTTTTTAATAAGGCGAAAGGTGCAAGGCATTAAATGATGCTCATTATAGAAGTAACTTTCAACCAAAAATTGATCTTCCTCATGCAGGAACGTTTTGAGAAACGATCCGATCATCTCTTCCTGGGAATAACTGAAATACGATTTGCAGTTTGCAGAAATATACATAATACGCCCATTAGACGTCAAAACGGCATGAAGATCGGTTTTCGATTGAAGCTGTTTGACATGCTGAGTATCCTGTTCCACAGAATCCCTCCTTTGCATTTTACTCACACTGCAGGCTGGTCACAGGCTGATATTAAAAGAATTTCCACTAGATTGATTCGCTAAAAAATGAGCATTCTCCTTCTATTCTTATTGTGAACGTCAATTTTCCTGAATGAAAGAAAGGGCGCACGATATGTTCGGCCGCCCTTTCATTTGTTATTTTTTATTGTATTTCTTTTCAAGCTCTTTGTAAGCGTCAACTGCTCCCTTGGCAATGTTTTTACTGACGGGATCGTGATCATCTCGAACAGACGGAACGACGACGCTGAATGCCACTCGTGGATGTTCTGACGGATAATAACCGACAAAGGTCAGATTATACGGCTCTTTTCCCCACCAGTTTTTGTTCGTGCCGTAATAGTGCGTCTGCGCGGTTCCCGTTTTTCCGGAAACATCAGAGCCGGAACCTTGGAATGTTGAATAAGCCGTTCCTTGAGGTGAGCTTGTGACCAATTTCATTCCTTTATGAACCTGATCAAAATCGCTCGGGCTGTTATTTACTTTGTTCAAAACTTTAATATCACGCTGTTCAATCGCTTTTCCAAGTTTGTTTTTGCTGTCCGGTTCATGAATGCTTGTGACGATCCGCGGCTGCACGCGATATCCGCCGTTTGCGATGGCCGAGATATATTGAGCCATTTGAAGCGGCGTATATGTATCAAACTGGCCAATCGCAAAGTCAAGCAGCAATCCCCCGACCAATTGCGGATTTGACTGCATTCCCGCTGATTCCTGAGGAAGGTCAATCCCGGTTTTCACACCTAGGCCGAATTGGGCGTAGTAGTTGCGCATTTTTTTAATATCGTCTAATCCGGCCGGCAGTGTGCCGTACGGCTTGTAGGTAATGCCAGCTATATGCATGGCCACATGAAACATATATACGTTTGAACTTCTTTGCAGCGCGGTCAGCTCAGTAATGGCTCCCATTTGTGTCCACGATTGTTTTTTCGTTCCGCCTTTAAACGTAAGGGGCGCATCGACAAACGTTTTATAATGCGGGAGGCCGCTTTGGTAACCCGCAAGAACAGTCGCTCCTTTAACAGAAGATCCCATCTCATATTGGGTCGTAAATGCTCCGATCGCAAAATCCTGTGTTTTATTCGTTTCGAGATCAATGCGTTTTCCCGCCATTGAGAGAATATCCCCGTTGTTCGGATCCATCATGACGGCAAATCCTCGGTCAACCATATAGTTGCCGGCGGCGCGGCTTCTTCTCAGCTCTTTTTCAATGACTTTTTCGACTTTCGACTGTAATTCCATATCGAGCGAGAGCTGCAGATCGTAGCCTCTGCTGCCTTCATCGACGGGCTTTTGGCTGATGACTTCACCTTTGCTGTTTTCCACATACTCTACTTTTTCTTTATGTGCGTTTAAATAGTCTTCATACTGATATTCAATGTAGCTTTTACCCACCCGGTCATTCAGTGAGTAGCCTCTTGTGACATAATAATCTTTCCGTTCGCCCAACAATCCCTGTTCCGGTGTCGTCACACCGCCGAACAGAGAGTACAGCGTTTTGTCGTACGGATATTTCCGCGTCCAGTCATTGATTACGTCAATGCCGGGGAGCTCTTTCAGGTGCTCGGATACGACGGAAACTTCTTCATATGTCAGGTCGCTTTTCGGTTTCTGTTTGTTGTTTTCATGTTCGTCAAGCAGTGAACCGCTGTTTCCGTTTCCGTTCAGCTTATTCGGGTCCATTGATTTGACGACTTGCGGCTGATAGGCGTTTCCGCTTGAAAAACGCGTATAAATCGCCGCAATTTGCAGCTCTTTTTTATCTTTTTTGATCGCATCAATCTCCTGCTTCGGGACGCGTTCAATCTGGCGTTTGTACACTTCTTGGGATTTCAGGCTGTTTTCTGAATCCTTCATAAGCTTTTCCGCCTTCTTCGGATGTGCGGCAAGCCAGTAATCAATGATATTTCGATCCTTCATAAATTCAGTATCAATATGGATCAGTGCGGCAAGATTTTTTGCCGTTTTCAATTTGTCCTTTGCCGAGGTTTTTGAGGTAGAAACGTATACAATTTCAGGCACAGCCTGGTTATCAACCGCCACTCTGTTCCGCTTGTCATACATCTTTCCCCGCGGTGTCGGATAATAGGCGGTTTTTGCATTTGCTTTCTCCGCATCCTGGCGGTGTTTATCCCCTTCGACAATCTGGACGATGCCGAGTTTAAAAATCAGTGCCGTAAAGAGAAGGAAAACAACTAAAAAATAGAGATTCATTCTCAGCGCTCTGTAACGTTTCGTTTTTTTCTTTGGTTCACGCGCGACTTCAGCCACTTTCTGTTACACCTCTCAAATCATTGAATATATTTACATAAACAGATTTTAATTGTAACATTTTTGTAAAAGTTGTTACAGCGAAAACAGGTAAAAAAAACTGTCAAGATCAAATTATCTTAAAAAATATCTAACACTTCAAATAACTTGAAGTGATGTAACGGATTTTAAAATATAAATACAGATCGTTTTTCCTGATATAAAGCCATTTTTCTATGCTCAATTACAATTATGACAAACGTTTGTTGTCAAAGGAAATAAATGCCTGCATTATGACAAAAAAGCTGTGATAAGATTTTTCATGTAGAAAAAAACAACTTCTCTGGGAGGCTATAAACTTATGAAGAAAGCATTTCTCTTATCTGCCGCCGCGGCAGTCAGTTTGATTACATTCGGAGGCATTCAGCAGGCATCTGCCAAAGAGCTGTCATGCCAGCACGTCGTTACTGTGAAAAAAGGAAACACCGTACAGCATCTGACTCTTCAAGAGGCTGTTGAAAAACTACATATGAAAAAGAGCGCGAAACAGCTGAGCTTTAAAAATGAGAAAGAACTGAAACAACAGCTGCAAAAACACGCAAAGCATTCTGATATGACAGTTAAAGACGTTCAAAAAGAAACACCGGCAAAAACGGCACCGGCAGCTGCTGAAAAACCGAAAGCCGATCAAAACCAGACGGCTGACAATGCAAAACAGACAGATAACACAAACAACAGCAGCGAGAAAACTCCTTCATCTGTCAGTGCGTATGAAAAGAAAGTCGTTGAATTGACAAACGCAGAGAGACAAAAGCAAGGCTTAAAACCTCTGCAGATTGATGATAAACTAAGCAAATCAGCTCACGCAAAATCACAAGATATGAAAGACAAAAACTATTTCGATCACCAAAGCCCTACTTACGGTTCACCTTTCGATATGATGAAGTCTTTCGGAATCACTTATAAAACTGCCGGTGAAAATATCGCCAAAGGGCAGCCGACTCCGGAAGCAGTCGTCAAAGCTTGGATGAACAGTGAAGGCCACAGAGAGAACATCATGAATCCTGAGTTCACTCAAATCGGTGTCGGTTATGTAGAATCAGGAAACATCTGGACACAGCAATTCATCGGAAAATAAACAAAAAAAGATTGCCCCGCGGGGCAATCTTTTTTCTGTCGAAAAAGTGAATGAGACGGCGCAAAAGTGCTCAAAACCGGTAACCCGGAGACGCCAAAATCTTTATTTATGAAATTCACAACATAATCAACATGCGTACGGGCAAGGGCCTGACATTTTATAAATTTATAAACTTTTGAAGCTCCCGGCACCTCTGTGCCGGGAGCTTTTTTGTAAAATCTTAAACGTGAGGATTAAAGTGGTTTTGCTAGCCTTTACTTCTTTAGTAATACTTTTTTATAATAAAAAGTAGAATTTACCTATTTTTCCGTTGAATACTTTTCCAAAATTTATTAGTATAGTGAATGGGTTTCTAAATAAATGGCGAAAGGAAGTTTCAATTGAAAAAAATTGTAATGACACTATTCACAGCTGCTCTTTTGACATTCGGGATTTTCTCAAACAGTTCAGAAGCGTTAGCCATGACTTCAAAAGGAGCAATTAAATTCCAAACAGATGCTAATACTTACTCAAAACACGCTACTTCTATTGTCGTAACAGGTACTGTGCCTTCAAAATATGAGGTAAACTGGGGTGTTACAGTTTTTCTTGAAAATAAAAAAGGAGATATAGTCAAATATATAGATGTTAATAGACATAATGTTCGCAATTTTAAAGTAAGCTTTTTGACGAAAAATATTCCAGCAGGCAAGTATGATGTGCAAGTAGCATTGACCTGGGGAACTCAAACCCATATAGGAGAACTGAAACACTATATTACTGTACAACATTAAAATTCATATTATTAACAAATGGATTTAACGTTGATTTCATCTGGAATTCTCAAAAAACAACATGTAATGATGAAATCTCTGAATCGAGGATGTTTTCGTAAATCTCTTGAATTTTTACGATACATCCTCTTTTATTTTTCAGTTTTGCTAGAAGGCTAATCTATAGTATTTCAATTTTCGGATGCCAAATTATTAGGTTTTAATTGCGGGAATCAACTCGATTTATTGCTATGTACATTTGGGTTACTCGAATTCATAGTTGAATCAAACATGATACATCCTACTGTTGGAAAGTTGTATTAATCCTTATAATTATTCGGAAATCCCCCTTTTGATTTATAATAGACAATCTGCATCAAACAAACGAGGGGGATTCCAAACAGTAGAATATTATAAACGGATATACATTAATACATTATCCTGCCAAGTTCCTGTCTTCATTAAGGCCCTAAGAATACAAGGTTTGCAGATCATTGTTTACAAAACACTACCAACAATATCGTAAGTATTCGCTTCCTCGGCATCCATAAAATAGTCGCGTTCGGGCAATCTTATTTCATTTCACCCAAAGCTTATAAATACTTTGAGTCCCGCTGTTTTCTTCTCCTTGCGCGGAAAGCTTGTCGTATAATGATTTGGCCAGCGCCAATC
Source organism: Bacillus sp. SDLI1 (assembly GCF_001553895.1). Classification (NCBI taxonomy): domain Bacteria; kingdom Bacillati; phylum Bacillota; class Bacilli; order Caryophanales; family Bacillaceae; genus Bacillus; species Bacillus sp. SDLI1. The sequence goes on from NZ_CP013950.1 coordinate 858,972, forward strand.
CAGGCATTTCTTCTCCCATGAGCTCCGCTTCTTCAAGAGCAATTCCCATGTCTTTAATAAAGTGTTTCACGTAGAATCCTGGTGCAAAATCGCCTTTCAGCATACGGGGAGCGAGGTTGGACAATGACCAGCTTCCGGCAGCTCCGGTTGTAATGCTTTTCAGCACTTGTTCCGGGTTCAGACCGGATTTTTCAGCGTAAGCCATCGCTTCAGCCACTCCGACCATTCCCGCTGCAATCGCGATCTGGTTGCACATTTTCGTATGCTGGCCGCTCCCTGCCGGCCCTTGATACTGAATATTTTCCCCCATTACGGAGAAAAGCGGCAGACATGCTTCAAACGCTTCTTTTTCTCCTCCGGCCATAATGGCAAGCGTTCCGTTCCGGGCGCCGATGTCACCGCCGGAAACGGGTGCATCCAGGGCGTGAATCGATTTTTCTTTGGCTTTCTCCGCAATCTTCTTCGCCAGAGACGGTTTTGATGTCGTCATGTCAATGACAAACGCTCCTTCTTTTGCATGACGGAGAATGCCGTTTTCGCCGAGATAGATTTCTTCGACATCACTCGGATAGCCGACCATGGTAATAACGATGTCAGCTTTCTCCGAAAGGTCTTTGACCGTCTCCTGCCAGACCGCTCCCTTATTCAGAATCTCTTCCGCTTTTTGTTTCGTCCGCGTGTAGACTAAAACAGGATAGCCCGCTTCTAAAATGTGCGATACCATACTGTTTCCCATGACACCTAAACCGATAAATCCGACCGTTTTGTTCACTGCGCTTTCCTCCCCTGCTGCGTTTCATATATACTATTTCATGTCTATATTACCATATGACAGGCTGATAGAGCCCGCGTTACAAGGTGAATTTAGAAATGGCGCTGATCAGATCTTCGCTCGCGCTCTTTAACATGTCGGTCGATTGCTTCACTTTTTCAAGCGTAACTAGCTGTTCATCAGTTGAAGCATTCACTTCTTCCGCGGCTGCCGCTGATTCTTGAGAAATGGCGGAGATGCTTTGAATCGCTTCTTGTATCGCGGCTTGTTCTTCACTCATTTTTTGAATGTCATTGTAAATATGATCTATTCCTTGAACGAGAGACTGCATTTCCGTCGTAATCAGATTGAGCACTTCGCCCGTTTCATGAATGGCGCTGTTTTGTTCATCATTCATTCTGCTTGCCTCGATCATTGCGTGCGACGCTTCTTTCGTCTCTGATTGAATCAGCCGGACCGTCTCACTGATATGGCCGGAGGAAAGAGCTGATTGTTCAGCAAGCTTGCGGACTTCTTCAGCGACAACGGCAAAACCCCGTCCGCTTTCTCCCGCTCTTGCGGCTTCAATACTCGCATTCAGCGCCAAGAGATTCGTCTGATCCGAAATCGCGGATATTGCCGTTACGACTTCCTCTATGTTTTTCGTTTGGTTTTCCAGACCAGTCAGCATTGCTTCTACTTTTTTCGTTTCTGAATTGGCTTCATTTGACTTCATCAGCAGCTGGCCGAGCGCATCCAGGCCTTTGTAGCTGGCGTCCTCTGAAGATTTTGAGAGTTGTTTTATGCTGCCCGCGCGATCGGCGATTCCTCTTATTTTGACTGAGAGATTTTCAGATTTTTCATTGATCGTCTCAACCTCTGACGCTTGCTCAGTCGCTCCGGCGGCGACTTCCTCTATCGCTTTTGCGATTTGTCCGCTCGTTTCATTTGTCTCTTGTGAAATGACCGTTAATTGGTCAGATGTATCGGACACTTTTTCTGAAGAAGTCTTGACCTGTTCGACCATGTCTTTCATATTTTCAACCATTTGGTTAAAGTCTTTTGTTAATTCGCCTACTTCATCTTTTGATTTTGTCTGGGCGCGGACGGTTAAATCTCCCGCTGAGACCGAATTTGTTTTGGCGATCAGCTGCTGAATCGGTCCGGTTATCGTTTTCGCAAGGAAATAGCTGAGCCCGATCGTAATCACAAGGGTGATCAGCGACATAAAAATACTCACCGTATTCATTTTGTCGGCTACTCCCATCAGCTGATCTTTTTCAAACTGCGTTCCGACTTTCCATCCGGTTTCTTTTATCGTTTGATAGACGACCATATTCCCTTGCAGCTCTTTGATGCCTTCTTTGTCTGAGCTGATGTCTTTTAATGCCTGATCTTCCGAAATATTTTTCCCCTGTTTTGACGGATGCGCCAGAAGAGAACCGTTTTCATCCGCTAAAAACGCAAATCCTTTATACGGAACCTTTTGCTGATTGACCATACTCTGAATGGAGGACAGCTTCAAATCTAAGCTCGCCACTCCGATGACGGTTCCGCTGTTTTGAATGGCTTTTGAAGCCGTCACGATCATATCCCCTGTCACAGCATCTTTATAAGGCTCAGTCCAGACAACCTTATCGGGTTTTTCGGCCGCCATTTTATACCACGTTCTATTTGTCGGATCATAGTCTTTGGCAAAGTCAGCCTTCGGATATGTAAACATTTGTTTGTCTGCGGTTCCGACGTATGCAAGCGCGACATATTTGTCATTCTGTCCGATCTGCTTTAACTCATCGTTAAAGAGCCGCGCTGTTTCTTTATTCCCATCTGTCAAAAATGTGCGGGACAATTCACCGCCTGCTAATCTCAATAATACAGTCTCATCATTTTTCAGCTGAAGCTCAATGTTCTGACCGAGTGAATTGGTGACATTTTCTGTCGTGCGCTTTGCTTCATCTGTCATCATCGGCTTTAATGTCAAATATGAAGATACCGTTAAAAAAACAACCGTTACGATAAGCATTGCCGATACAAACACAGCAATTTTAATATGCATTTTTTTAAACATAACCATCCCCTCCTGAGAGTTATATCGGTCTTTCGGCCAAGAAAATGAATAAACCTTGAAATAAATATCAAAAATTTCCGTCATTTGGCGCAGCAAAAAAAGAGCCGTCATGCCGACAGCTCCGCCTTACGTAAAATATTCGATTTTCGCTTTCGGAAAATAGGTTTCGATATAAGACTCGAGCGTTTCCCTTAAGGCATGTTCTTCGTCCTTTTGGTATATATACTTGCCGATTCCGTAACGTCCCCATTTGTATCTTCGCTTTTCTTCATCCAGCTCAAGCTTTGTTTTCGGATAGTTCTTCTCGATCACCCGTTTGGCCGGTTTTGTAAAACGGTGCTGGATCAGTTCAAATGTAATATCATGCCGAACATCTTCATCAAGTGCCGCATCCAGTTTCTCAAACAGTTCCTTATAGCCTTCCTCCCAGCCATCATGAATATAAATGGGCGCCACAATGAAGCCGAGCGGATAGCCCGCTTTAGCGACTTTGACGGCGGCTTCAATCCGTTTGTCGAGCGGAGAAGTTCCCGGTTCAAAGTTTTTAATGACATAATCCGCATTGATGCTGAATCTGAATCTTGTCTTTCCGTTATGCTTCGCATCAAGCAAGTGATCGACATGATGGAATTTGGTCACGAATCTGAGCTTTCCCAGTTCGCTTTGTCCGAAATGCTCAATGGCTCTTTTTAATGTATGTGTCAGATGATCAATTCCGACGATATCAGACGTACAAGAGGCTTCAAATCTTGTAAAGTCCGGCGCCCGTTCTTTCATATACTCATCAGCCTGATCCAGAATCTCTTCCACATTGACATATGTCCGGATATAAGGCTTTGACCCCATCGTCGTCTGCAGATAGCAATAGTGGCAATGCCCCATACAGCCCGTCGCAAACGGAATGGCATATTCGGCGGATGGCTTTGAAGAATCGAATTTCAATGTTTTCCGCACGCCGATCACCAAGGTCGATTTCGCGTTCCGGTATTGCTGCAAATGATTTTTCCCCGGAATATTCCGGACTTGATTATGCGATGTCGTTTCTCTGATTTCAAGCCCCATGTTTTCAAACTTATGTTTCAGCTCTTGCCCTAACGGGTATTCGAGCGCTCGCGGTTCAATATAAACAAGCTGGGGAACAAACGGCTTCAGCATGGACAGACACTCCCTTTACATATTCTCATGTTGTTACTTTCCATCCAAAAGAGAGTGAATATGCGTTGTAAACATTTCCTTTGATCAGTGGTGCCGGTCTTCTTCAAAAAGCTCGCTGTAAAGCGCTTCCGCTTCTTCATATGTCGAAAAGACCGCATCATCTTCGGCCAGCGGATGATAGGTTTCGTGTAAAAAAAGAGACAGTTCCCCCTCATGGTATGGGTGATGAACAATCTCCGCCTCTTTAATATGGGCAACATTGGCGGCATGCGGATTACGGTAAATGACGTAGACCGTATCCCCCGCTCCAAATGATTTTGTCATGATAATCCCTCCTGTTGAAAGTTATTGTTCCCCCCTTTTTTCCGAATATGAAAAAAACCAGACGGCTTACACCGTCTGGCTGTTATATTACTTATTGAAAGTTTCTTTAACGAATGCGACAACCTCTTCAGTCGTGCTCATAGACAAGATTGTTTCTTTAAATGATTCAGCTTCTTTTTTAGAAAGCTTGCTGATCTGCGTTCTTGCCGGAAGGATGGATGTAGCGCTCATTGAGAACTCATCTAAGCCTAAGCCGAGAAGAATCGGAATCGCAATTTCGTCTCCTGCCATTTCTCCGCACATGCCGACCCATTTGCCCTCTTTGTGAGCGGCTTCAATGACAAGCGTGATAAGACGGAGAATCGCCGGATTGTATGGCTGATACAGATAAGCCACGCGCTCGTTCATGCGGTCAGCAGCCATTGTGTATTGGATCAAGTCATTTGTTCCGATACTGAAGAAGTCAACTTCTGTGGCAAACTGATCTGCGATAACGGCTGTAGACGGAATCTCTACCATCATACCGACTTCAATATCGTCAGAAACCGTTACGCCGGCTTTGACGAGTTTTTCTTTTTCTTCAAGAAGAATCGCTTTCGCCTGTTTAAACTCGTTTACTGTCGCAATCATCGGGAACATGATTTTTAAGTTTCCGTATGTACTTGCACGAAGCAGCGCACGCAGCTGAGTTCTGAAGATTTCTTGTTCTTCAAGGCAAAGGCGGATGGCTCTGTAGCCCAAAAACGGGTTCATTTCTTTAGGAAGCTGCAGGTAAGGAAGCTCTTTGTCGCCGCCGATATCCAATGTCCGCACGACTACTGATTTTCCTTCCATACGCTCAAGAACCGTCTTATAAGCGTCGAATTGCTCGTCTTCTGTCGGAAGCTGGTCGCGTCCCATGTAAAGGAATTCCGTACGGTAAAGCCCTACAGCTTCTCCTCCGTTTTCAAGAACGCCTTTTACATCATCAGGGGTGCCGATGTTTGCGGCAAGCTCTACATGATGGCCGTCTTTTGAAACAGTCGGTTCATTGACGAGCTTAGCCCATTCAGCTTTTTGCGCCAGGTAGGCACTGTGCTTTTCTTCATATTTCTTTAACGTTTCACTGGAAGGATCGATGATCACATCACCATCGATGCCGTCTACGATCACCGTAACACCGTTTTCAATTGTGCCTGTAGCCGCTTTTGTTCCGACAACAGCCGGGATTTCAAGCGAACGGGCCATGATTGCGGAGTGTGAAGTGCGTCCGCCGATATCAGTTGTAAAACCTTTTACAAACTGACGGTTTAATTGCGCCGTATCAGACGGTGTCAAATCTTCAGCCACGATGACAACCTCTTCTGAGATCATGCTCGGGTTCGGAATTTCCACGCCCAGCAGGTGCCCTGTCACACGTTTTGTTACGTCACGGATATCCGCCGCACGCTCTTTCATGTATTCGTTATCCATTGATTCAAACATGGTCACGAACATGGAAGCCGTTTCTTTCAAAGCGAATTCCGCATTAACTGAATCTGTGCTGATTTTTTCCTTCACCGGGTTTAACAGCTCAGGATCACTCAGAACCAAAAGGTGCGCGGAGAAAATGTCAGCTTTGTCTTGTCCCAGTTCTTTTAAAGCATGCTCTTTAATTTTCTCAAGCTCTTCTTTAGAACGTACAATCGCTTCATCAAAACGGCTTACTTCAGCCGCAGCATCAGCAATGTTTTTCTTTTCAACCGTTAAGTCCGGCTCTTCAAGCCGGTATGCTTTTGCAATCGCAATTCCGGCTGAAGCGCCTATTCCTTTTAATTCTTGCATTACTCGCCGAGTCCTTCGCTTTTCATTGTTTCTTCTAAAGCGTTAAGAGCGTCGTTTTCGTCAGCACCTGCAGCGGAAATTGTGATTTCAGCGCCTTTAGCGATACCTAGAGACATAACGCCCATGATAGACTTAAGGTTTACTGTTTTGCCGTTATATTCTAAGTTTACGTCAGCATCATATTTGCTTGCAGTCTGTACGAGAACTGTCGCAGGACGAGCGTGGATTCCGGAATCTGCTGTTACTTTAAATGTTTTTTGTGCCATGATTATCATTCTCCTTTAAATTAAAGCTATTTTACTACACAATATTATATCATACAGCCGTACTTGTCATCTGACAAGCACGGCGTATTTATATGCTTATTTTCCGATTTTCACAATATCTTTTTGTTCCCGTTTTACAGTACCTTCGGCCGAAAGGGAAATCGTTTCACCCTCAGCAAGATTTGTAAAGACAATCGGTGTCATTAATGAAGGAACATGAGGTTTAACCGCCTCAAGATCAACTTCAAGCATCTTTTGCCCCGGTTCAACCCGGTCACCCTCAGAAACAAAAGAAGTGAATCCTTCACCTTTCAGGCTGACTGTATCGATTCCGAAATGAATCAGGATCTCTCTTCCGCCGTCAGACTGGAGGCCGATCGCATGTTTTGTCGGGAAAACATTCAGCACTTTTCCGCGGACAGGCGATACGACGATTCCTTCTTCCGGAAGAATCGCAAAACCGTCACCCATCATTTTGCCTGAGAACACCTGGTCAGGCACATCCGTAATCGGATGGATTTCGCCGGTGATCGGAGAAGCGAACACTTCTTCACCCTGCTCGTTTTGGAGCGGATCCGCGATAACCTCTTCAACCTGCTGGCTGACTTCTTCTTGTGCGGATACTTTCGGTTCAGGGCGCGGCGTGCGTCCTGCGATGATATCCTGCATCTGAGTTTTTAAACCGTCAGAGCGCGGGCCGAAAATGGCCTGAATGTTGTTTCCGACTTCAAGGACGCCTGATGCGCCAAGCTGTTTCAGACGGGCCTTATCCACTTTCTTCTGGTCGTTGACCGTCACACGAAGTCTCGTGATACAAGCATCAAGGTGTTTAATGTTTTGCTGATCACCCATCGCCTGAAGGATTTCATAAGGAAGGTCGCCGGCTTCGCCTGATGCGCCTGCCCCTTCATCCGCAGCTTCTTCTTCACGGCCCGGCGTTTTCAAGTTGAACTTCCGGATCGCAAACCGGAAACCGAAATAGTAAATGAGGGCTAATCCTAAGCCGACCGGAATGACAAGCCACCAAGCCGTCCGGTTAGGCAGAATTCCGAACAGGAAGTAGTCAATCAGACCCCCTGAGAAGGTCATACCGATTTTTACATGCAGCAGCTGCATGAGCATAAAGGAAAGTCCCGCGAATACGCAGTGAATCGCAAACAGGATAGGAGCCACAAACAAGAATGAGAATTCAAGCGGCTCGGTGATTCCCGTTAAGAAACTTGTCAGAGCGGCAGAACCCATGATTCCGGCTACAAGTTTTTTCTTTTCAGGCTTCGCTTCATGATAGATTGCAAGCGCTGCCGCCGGAAGGCCGAACATCATAAACGGATATTTCCCCGTCATAAATGTACCTGCCGTCAGCTGTACGCCGTCTTTAATCTGAGCCATGAAAATCCGCTGATCTCCGCGGATAATGTCTCCAGCGGCATCTTTATAGCTGAAAAATTCATACCAGAACGGCGAGTAGAAAATGTGATGAAGACCGAACGGAATCAATGACCGTTCAATCATTCCGAAAATAAAGGCCGCCAAGGTTGGATTCGCTTCCACAAGTCCCGTTGAGAAGGAATTCAGACCATGCTGGATCGGAGGCCAGATTACTAACATAATAAGACCGAGAATTAATGCGGAAATTGATGTGATAATCGGGACGAACCGCTTACCCGCAAAGAATCCGAGATACTGCGGAAGTTCAATTTTATAAAACTTGTTGAACAATAACGCGGCCAGAACCCCGACGATAATACCGCCGAACACGCCCGTCGCCAAAGTCGGTATCCCCAGCATGTTAATATAGGCCGGGTGGTTTTCCGCAAAAAACTTAGCACGTTCAATTTTGTCAGACGGAATACTGCCGTTTGCCATAAGCACGGCGCTCATGGATACGTTCATGACCAAGTATCCGATAATGGCCGCGATTCCGGCAACGCCGTCTCCGTTCGCAAGACCGATCGCAACCCCTACTGCAAAAAGAAGCGGCAGGTTGTCAAATACGATTTGGCCGGCGCTTTCCATAACGTTCGCCACAAGCTGAACGTTATCATTGCTTAAGAAATGCATGACTTGGATCATATCTTTGTTCTGCATGGCATTCCCTAACGCAAGCAAGATCCCCGCAGCCGGTAAAATCGCAACCGGAAGCATAAGAGCACGGCCGATTTTTTGGAGAACGCCGAATAATGCTTTAAACATAAAGAATGTACCTCCCCTGTTAGCTAGTGTGACCTTACAGCGAAAATTCATGACAACGAATTCACAGGCGCAAGTCTTCAGTTTAACCGTTTACATTTGCCCTTTTACACAACAAAAAGCATGAGTAAATAAGGGTGTGCAAAATAACGGGGCCGTTCTTCCCGTTTTTTACCCTCAATCACTCATGCCTGATCGAATCAGTGACACGTTTTTAAAGGTCTCAACTGAAATTATGAAATTTTATTGGTTAATCGGTACAGATGAAGCGTGAGATAAACCGCTTCCGCCTCATGAACTGGTTTTTTCAGCATTTGCTGTAAGATTTTTATCAGTTTCCAAGCAGTATTGTAGCATAGCGGGTATTCATTTTTCAATAATAACATTAACTTTTCTGGTTCTTTTGTCTGCTCTTCCCGTTTAATCCTATCTATGGTAAATCTGATATGCCGGATCAGCCGCAAATAGTGGACGCTTTCTTTATTGACTTTCATTTGGAAAGATTCCTCTATCACCTGAACGAGCCGGGACATCAGCTGCGAATGCTGGTTGACCTCTGAAAGGGACCGATTCGTCAGGGCGGAGTGGATATGAAGAGCGATAAAGCCGATCTCCCCTTCCGGAAGGCAGATTCCAGTCTTTTCATTAATCATGCCGACGACTTCACGGGCAATCTGAAATTCTTCCGGATAAAGCGTTTCGGTTTCCATAAGAAAAGGGTTTTTAATGTCAAAGCCCTGCTGCAGCCGCTTTACCGCAAAGGCGATATGATCCGTCAGCGCAATATGGATATGTTCATTTAACGGTTGGCTTGTTCGGTTCCTGATATGATAAATGACGTCATTGGAGATGTCGACAAGTGTCTCGTCCACATAACCGAGGAGCTTTTTAAATTGTTTTTGTTCTTTTTCATCCTTTAAGATGAACATCTTGTCATACCCTTTATCTTCAATGACATCCGCTTGTTTTTTTCCAAAGCCGATTCCTTTTCCGATCAAGACGACCTCACTGTATCTATCATGTGTTGCGATCAGCACATTGTTATTTAATACCTTCTCAACTGTAAAGGACCCCTTCATGATCCTCAGCTCCTTTGTCATTCAATACCTCATATCGTACAAAACGAACAGAAAGCGCGTCAATTCTTTTTTTAGACGGTTGATCGTTCAATAAGACGGTAATCAAAAATCTTCCTTGCCGGAGGCCCGCCGCTGATCCGATTCTTAAGCATGTGAAAAGCCTGCTTTCCCATTTCTTTCGTTTGTATATCTATTGTGGAAATACCTAACATCTTACTGATATCATGATTGTCGATGCTCAAAATCGCCAGCTCTTCCGGAATGCGCGTCCCGTTTGCCTTGGCTTCAAGGTAAAGACCTGCGGATACTTGATCATTCGCCGCAAACAGCGCAGTCGGTTTGTCATCCCAGCTCTTCCATCTGTGAAAAAGGGCTTTCCCGTCAAGCAGCGTCAGCGCCTTTTCCACAACCAGCTCTTCCCTGTAAGGCCGGCCGATCTTCTTCAGCGCCTCTTTGTATGCGGCAATGCGGACTTGACTGTTTTTCCCCTTTTTTCTGGCCAGGCTGATCGCTATTTTTCGGTGTCCCTTTTCTATCAGATAATCCAGGCCGTGCCGAAATGCTTCCCCATGCGGATTACTGATTGAGGACAGCTCAGCCGCATCAGTGTGCTGGCAGAGGATAATCGGTTCTTTCACGGTAAGCAGCTGCTCATCGGAAATTGCTTTGGAGCAGATAATGAGGCCATCCACCTGGCGCTCCTGTAATTGCGATAAAGCAAAGCGTTCTCTTTGCTGCTGATAATCCGTCTGGTATAAAGAAAGATGCACGCCTGACGCTTCGGCAGCCTCGGCAATACCCGTGACAAGGTCTGCAAAATACGGAAGATTCACCGACGGCAGCACAACGCCGATCATATCGGAAAAGCCTTTGGATAAATGCACGGCATGGATGTTGCGCGTATAGCCGAGCGATTGTACCGCTTTTTTCACTCTTTCTCTTTTGTCTTCGCTTACATAAGGATGATCGTTTAATACTCTTGATACTGTTGTAACGGAAACCCCGGCAGCGCCGGCAATGTCTCTGATCGTAGCCATGGCGTCCCCCCTTTCTTTTTTCCCTTGATCTGGAATGCGTTTCATACAGTAAGCTAAAAACAAATACAGCCTATTCATTTGAAAGGAGAATAACAGTGATGGGGATTCTTTGCTTAATCGGTTTGTGTCTGGCCATACTCGGCGGCAGTTATCTTGCTATGCGGCCGCTGCGGGAAAAGCATGATATCAAACCATTTCAGCATTTTGATGACTTTTTCATTTAACAAGGTGATAAAAAAGGACGCTGCGTTCCAGAACCGTCCTTTTTTATCACAAAGCTTAGCTTTCTATTTCAGGATCGTTAATTCTTTCGGATATTGCGTTAATGCTTCGGCGCCGGCTTTTGTGACAAACACATCGTCTTCAATACGCACGCCGCCTACATCCGGCACGTAAATCCCCGGTTCTATCGTGTACACCATACCTTCTTTGAGGAGCGTGTCGTTCGCGCTGCTCATTGATGGATATTCATGAACTGAAATCCCGAGTCCATGGCCGAGGCGGTGGGGGAAATAGTCTCCGTATCCGGCTTTTTCAATAATGCCGCGGGCTTTTAAATCAAGATCGCCGATTCTCACACCTGGTTTGCTTAATTGAAGCGCCGCCTTTTCAGCTTTAAGCACCGTTTCGTAAATCTCTTCCTGTTTCGGGCTGATTGATTGGTATGCGAATGTCCTCGTAATGTCTGAGCAGTAGCCGTCAAGAATAACACCCAGATCAAATAGAACGAAATCGCCTTTTTTCAGGCGGTCTGTACCCGGATTGCCATGAGGCTCGCCTGATTTTTCTCCGAACAGCACCATCGTTGAAAACGACATGCCCTGCACGCCTTTTTTCTTCAGCTCAAACTCTATCTGCGCCAGCACTTCAGTTTCACTCACGCCCTCTTTAAGCGCTGCGACACCGACTTCAACTCCGAAATCCGCAAGTTTTGCCGCTTCCCTGAGAATGCTGATTTCTTTCTCATCTTTTACGAGACGGAATTGGTTGAGCGTTTCTTCTGCCGAAGCGAACGCGGCGCCCCCTGAAGCATGTTTGAGTTGTTCTGAACGTGAAAGCGAGATCGAATCCTTTTCAACCGCGATGGAATCAAGGCGCACATTTCGTTTTGTGAGCCCGGCTTTGATCAGCTCCCACGGGTCTTCGTGATCGCCGTAGCCGATAATTTCATGCTCCCACCCGGCACTGCGGGCTTGTCCGGCTTCCATTCCCGGACAGACGAAAAACGGCTCCTGTTCTTGAAACAGGAACAATCCCATTAACCGCTCATGCGGATCCGTATAAAAATCAGTCAAATAAAATACATTTTCCTTTGTATGTATAAACGCCGCATCGTGTCCTTCTTTTTTCAGCCAATCTGAAACACGTTGTAATCTGTTCATTTTTGTTTTTCCTCCTTACCAAAGTGGCTCTTTATTCATTCTATCAGTTTTCCGGCGTTTATGCTGTGAACGAACATTTAACAAAACAGCCGCCCGATGTGCGGCTGTTTTGTTTATTTTAATAATCTGAGTCCGTTCAGTATGACCAAAATCGTGCTTCCTTCATGCCCGATAACGCCAAACGGCAGTTCCATCACCTGCAGGAAGTTGGCGCAGATCAACAGGCAGATGACCGAGAGCGAAAAAACGATGTTCTGCTTAATAATCCGGTTCATTTTCCGTGAGAGCCTGCACATTTTCACAAGCTTATGAAGATCATTTTTCATCAGGACCAAGTCAGCCGTCTCTAAAGCCACATCCGTTCCCCCTCCCATCGCAATACCGACGTCAGCGGTTTTCAGAGCGGGCGCGTCATTAATGCCGTCTCCGACCATGGCGATTGTGCCGTACGTTTCTTTCAGTTTCTTCACTTCCTCTGCCTTTTGGTCAGGCAGACAATCGGCAACAACCGTCGTCATGCCAGCCTCGTTTGCGATGGCGGCCGCTGTTTCAGGCTGATCTCCGGTAAGCATGGCTGTTTTAATCCCGAGTGACTCAAGCTCAGCCATTACGGCTTTGGCTTCTGGCCGGATTTGATCCTTTAACGCAAAACAGCCCGCTATCCTGTCATCTTTCTTAACAAAAACCAGCGTACAGCCTTTATCTTTCAACTCATTTCCCGATGTGTTCAAAAAAGCGTCTGCATCCTCTTTCCCTGCAAATCCAGCTTTTCCGATCATCCATTTGGCGCCTTCTATATCGGCCTGAACACCGAACCCGGACGTCTCGTCAATCGATATATGGCCTGCAGGCACAGCGCCCCGGCTTTCGGCAAATTCAGCTATCGCCTTTGCAAGCGGGTGGCTTGATTGCTTTTCAATCGTATACACCGCTTGCATGATCTCATCCTCATTCACTTGTTCCGCCGCTTGGAATGCAGCAACTGCCGGCTGTCCCTTTGTGACCGTGCCGGTTTTGTCAAAAGCAATCATCCGGACGCTTCCCAGCTGCTCTAAAAACACACTTCCTTTAACCAACAATCCGTTGCGGGCTCCATTTGAAATAAGGGAAAGCGCAGCGGGCATAATGGAAGCGACAAGAGCGCAAGGGGAGGCGACCACCATAAACACCATCGCCCGGTAAAAGGTTTCACTCCAGCTCCAGCCTAAAGCAAAATGAGGAACGAATAAAAGCAAAGCCACGGCTAAAAGCACGCCTTTTACATAGACACTTTCGAAACGCTCAATAAATGCCTGAGCCGGTGACACGCTGTTTTGAGCCGATTCCACCAGCCGGATGATTTTTCTGAATAGAGACTGCTCATTTGTTTTCGTAACTCGGACCGTTAAAGAGCCGTTTCCGTTTACCGTTCCTGTAAACACAGAATCTCCGGCTGTTTTTTCCGCCGGCATCGATTCACCCGTCAGCGCTGATTCATCAAGACTCGTCGCGCCTGACTCGATGATCCCGTCTGCCGCTACGCGTTCGCCCGGCTTAATGACGATCATGTCGCCGATCTTGAGTTCAGCGGCCGGCACCCGCTTTTCCTGTCCGTCTTTAAGCAGGGTCGCTTCCTCCGGTTCCAGTTTCATCAAGGAGGTTAAATCACGGCTGCTTTTATTCATCGTATACGTTTCCAGCGCGCCGCTTAACGAAAAAATAAAGATAAGAACAGCGCCTTCCGCCCAATACCCGATAAGGGCAGAGCCGACAGCCGCAAAAATCATCAGCAGTTCAACATTTAAAGCCTTCGTCTCCAGCGTATCTTCAATTCCTTCTTTCGCTTTTGCAAATCCGCCGATCACAAAGGCCAGGATATACAAAGTAACGGACAGGCCTTTTGCTTCGGTGAAAAACCAGGCCGCAAGAATAAGGGCGCCCGATACGAGAGCCGCAATGAGTTCCGCATGCTGGAGCCACTTTTTTCCGGACCGCTCTTCTTGAATCTGCTGTTGTGAATGGGTTTGAGTCACCACTTGTTCATTCATTATGAATTCTCCTCTCTAATTGAGAACGCAAATCATCTTCATTTCCCCGATAAAAGCAAAACTGCCGCCTTACAGGCAGCATTTTCATAGTAATATCGCGGTGTTTTTCTTTATTATAGCACGCCGGCGAAAGATTTCAATTATAATTGTTTTAATTTCTTTTTGATAATAATTATCATTAGAAATCCTTCAGCTGTTCATGATATGCAAAAAAGGTGCGGGAGGAAATCCTCCCGCACCTTTTTATTTCTCAGACCATTCTTTTAATTGTGAAGCGGTCATCGGACCGACGATCTTTTTTTCGATTTCTCCTTTTTCATTCAGCAGAAATGACGTGGGAATTGTCATGATCCCGTATTCCTTCATAAGCTCGCCCTTAGAGTCAAGAACGACCGGGAATGTGAGATGGTGCTGATTGACAAAGTTTTGAACGGCCTCTTTGTTTCGCTCAGCATTCATGAGATTTACCGTTACAAGACTTACATCATCGGATTGATGCTGTTCATAATACGTTTGAAACTGCGGCAGTTCTTTTTTGCACGGCGGACACCACGATGTCCAAAAATGCAAAATGGTTTTCTGCCCTTTATTCGGAACCGATATCTCGTCTCCTTCAATCGTCTTCATCAGAAACACGGCGGGAACTGCCTGTTTTTCTGATGAGGCTTTTGCTTCAGGCATCCAGAGAGAGGCAGCTATCAAAAGGACTGCGCATGCAATAAGACGGTTTTTATGCATAAGATCTTCCTTTCACGCGTTTCGGATAGCTTGCCCCTCCTTACTGAAATGTATCAGCCTTTTCAGCTCTCGATCCGGGGCGCTGTTCTTCCGCCGCCGGTCAGGAACACGGAGACACCGAGGTCTTTGCAGATCGTCGCGTAATGTAAACTTGTCAGAAGAATCATGCCGGTATTCATGCCAAGTATAATGCCGAGCATTTGCAGATTCGGCATAGAACCAAGCACATACATCATCGAAAGACCCACAATGCTGCTCCATACATTATGATAAAACGCCGTTTTCACATGACCGATGCCGATCAGACAGGCCTGAAGCGGCATCACAAACAGCTGAAAAAGAAAATACGGCCACAAAAGCTGCAAAAAATACTGCGCTTCCGGAGACTGAAAAAATAAATGGGTCAGCGGGCCGGCGAACTGAAACATGATCCAGACTGCCGGAATGCCATAGCCGAACGTAATAAAAATCGCTTGTCTCAGCCGTTTCAGTACAATGTCATATTGAGACAGCGCGTACGCTTCTGAAATGCTCGGAATCATGACGACCATCAGTGAATGAGCGATAAATGCGGGAAACGAACCGATCGTCACCGCTACACCGGCAAGCATGCCGTATTGATCAATCGCGGCTGCCCCGGCCGCCCCTGAGGCCAGCAGCGCTCCTTTTACTAAAAAAGGTTCAATGGCATTTGTCACCGCGTGAAAAATACGAAGCCCCGTTGTCGGAATGGATACCGCCAGAAGACGTTTCCGCACATCCTTGCCGCGCAGATGAATGTGCTGATGGCCGGAAAGCGTCCTCCTCGCCAAAATAAACTGCGTATACAAGTATACGAACACCACGACATCACTTGCGACCAGCACAAATAACGAAATGAGCACGGCCATATCAATTTCAAAAGAGTACCATTGAAAAAAGATAAACAGACAAAGCACTTGAATGATTTTTTTCAAAACATTCGCAACCGCGATTTTCCCCATCTGCTGCACACCCATAAAATAGCCTCTGGCGATGGATGTAAAAGCGACGACGGGAATCAGTCCGATGACAATCCCTTTAATAAAAGGGTGGTACGTATCGAATACAGGAATGAACGGCAGCGCGATGCTTGCGGCCGCGGTTGAAAACGCGGTAAATACGGCGGTCATTCTTAAGGCATGCCGGAGCATGCTTTCATGCAGCTTCTGATTGGATTCCGCGATGAATTTTGAGATGGAGATCGGAAGCTCCAGACTGGCGATCACGATAATGAGAAAAATGGTGGGCAGAATGCTCATGTAAAGCCCCATCCCATGCTCGCCAAGCTCCCGCGCCAGTATCATATTCACGACAAATTCCAGACATTCAGCGAAAAAGGCGGCGATGGATAAAAGAATGATCCCTTTCACAAATCGATTCATGGTGTCTCTCCTTGTCTCTCGTTCTTTCATCATCATATGAGACAAGTTCTGAAAATATTTTCGATTTCTTAAAATTGAAAAAAGCATAGCCGGGATATTTGGTCCCGCTATGCTTACATAGCAAATACGTGTCTGCCGATTCGTTCGATAATTTTTCGGGAACGGATCCAATGGTCAGAAGCTGTTTTCGGATTGTAGAAAAACAATGCGCTCGTTTCTCTGCCCGGATGGTTAAGCGCCTCATTTGCGGCGGCGATGGAATCCTTATCCGGCTTTTGATTAATGCTTCCGTTTGCTACCGGTTCAAATGCATTCCTTTGATAAATCACACCCCGAATGGTATCCGGGAAGCCTTTCTTTTCAGTCCGGTTCAGCACGACGCTGGCTACCGCGACCTTTCCTTTATAAGACTCACCCTTCGCTTCTGCGTGCACGAGACGTGACAGAAGTTCCCTGTCGGCACTGGAATACGTTTTTTTCGGCGGCTGATAAGCCGTTTTCTCCGGTTTGGCTTTCTGCTCAAGATGAGATGACAGCTTTATCAGATGGATCGAATGCTTATGATCCGTATTTGAAAGCTTCGGAACCGAGCTTTTTTTATTTAAATCAGCAACCAGTGTGCTGGATTCTTGCTTTGGCTTCTTCGCTAAAGTAAACAGAGCTTCTGTATGTTCAATTTTTGTTGCAGGCATAAAACATAGAAAAAAGACAGCCAAGGCAGCAAATTTTGTCGTCATACGCTTTCCTCCTTAAATACTTCACTACCTTAACAAGAGCAGTGCGCAAATTCACGGTTAAAGATTTTCCAGCACTCCCAATCAGCTTTTATGATGGAAGAAGTTCGTTAACGGCCTTATTATTGGCAGAAAAACGGCCGTCATTTTCACAACATTAACCAAATTGCAGTAAAAGTATCCATCGGAGGGATTTTACATTTTGTTTACATCTGTTACAGCAAGATGAAATGAGCAGCGAAAACAAAAAAAGACTCCTCATATGCGAGGAGCCGTCAGCTTCTTGGCTGTTCTAAATACTGGAAAACAACATCTCCGCCCTGCTGTGCAATACCGCGGAAATGCTTAAAATCTTCCTGCTTCGATAAAACTGCTCGAAATGCAAGAAAATGTTCTTTCTGCACCCTGAATTCTTTGATTTCACCGGTGCGTATTTGGTTGATACGTTCTGATATTTCTTCAGGCAGCAACGAACACAGCCCCCTTTTCTCGGCTTTTTCCCGAGAATCAATATACCATCTTTCCCCCGCCGGGACAATGATTGAGCAGGCCGATACCCATATCGCTTTACTTCTTAAAGAAAATACTGCAAAATATTTTCAAACAGGATTTATGATAAAGGAGAGGAAGCTCGTGAAAATTGCTAAGGTTGGAAACGTCATTGAATTTAAAAACGGATTAACCGGTGTTGTTGAAAAGGTAAATGAAAACTCCGTCATCGTTGATGTAACCATCATGGATAATTATCGTGATCTTGAATTAGATTCCCTCACTGTCGTCAACCATAAAAATTATAAAATCATCAGAGACTCCTATTAACCCCCACTGAACATCCGAACCATTTACATATCCCGCACAAAAGCTGCCGCCCGGCAGCTTTTTCAAATGTTTCAGATTTCCGTCATTTCAACGAAAAAATCTCCGGTCTCATCTTTATTATAAAGATTTGCGATGGATGTATGGTAGTTGGTTATTTTGCCGCGGAATTCAAGACCCCGATCGGGCGCCTTAATTTCAAATGTTTTTTCATACAAAAGGACGGCAATGTCATGATACGTTTCAGAGGTCACCTTCAGTATAAATGAGATGACGCGGCCGTTTTTTCCCGCACTTTCTTTACAGTCATACATTTCAAGCCTTACACCGTTTAACTCTAACGGCTCCATGACAAACACTCCTTCTTTTTACAGGACATGCTATCATGCTGATCATTCATTTACAATTGATCCGCTCCGGATAAGAAAAAAACGGCGCAGGTCTTCACAAACATACGTTCCCTATTTTATAATAAAACAGACGAGCTGCCATCCAGCACCCGTCACGTAATGAAGCGGCGAGTACACTCCCCCCGGGTTTACTCGTCTTTTTCTTTTCTCCAGGTGATTTCTCTTTTCATTATACAAGGTCTATGCGGATATCATGCACCTTTCCGGCGGCGCGCCACAGACGAAAAATACCCCCGCTTAAAAGGCGGGGGTATTTAGGCTGCGCCTGGAACATTAACGGTTGTCAATCGTCTCCGGATAGATATCATGATTCATCATCCGATGTTCAGCCATTTTTTCATATTTTGTTCCCGGTCTGCCGTAGTTTGTATACGGGTCAATGGAGATTCCGCCTCTTGGCGTAAATTTGCCCCATACTTCAATGTAGCGGGGGTCCATTAATTCGATCAAGTCATTCATGATGATGTTCATGCAGTCCTCGTGGAAGGAAAGGCAGGTCAAAGTCTTGTCCCATAAGTACTTGCTTCAGACATTAATCATGAAGTCACACCAATTTCACACCTTACCAAACGATTGATTTTAACCTTTTTTGGGGACTATTTGTAATCTCTGCGCAGTGAAATTATACCTGTGCTAGCCCGCCATCTACGAACAATTCAACACCCGTCAAGTAACTGCTTTCGTCTGAAGCAAGGAAAGATACAGCGTTTGCTACTTCTTCAGGTGTCCCAACTTTTCCAGCTGGAACAGTATTTCTGGTATTTTCCATTGCTCCTTCTAGTGCATCACCAAAAAGCTCATCGTATGCAGGTGTAAGAATAGCTCCTGGACTAACCACATTTACACGGATTTCAGTACCTTTTAGGTCAAGAATCCAGTTGCGAACCAGTGCTCTTAATGCTGCTTTAGATGCTCCATATACACTAAACGCTGGGTTGCCAATTGATCCAGCAGTAGAGCCCGTTACAATAATAGAACCTACTTTGTCCGGGAATAGTGATAACGCTTTTTGAACAGTAAAGATGGTTCCTTTAACGTTAATGTCGAACGTTCTATCAACCTGCTCTTCAGTAATTTCACCTAATGGAAGGAAGTTGCCGATGCCTGCATTAGCAAAAAGAATGTCCAACTTACCTTTTTCCTGCTTTATCATGTCATATAGTTTGTCTAAGTCTTCAAGCTTAGAAATATCACCTTGAACACCGGTTACGTTCTTGCCAATTTGGTTAACAGCTTTATCAAGTTCGTCTTGTCTACGTCCCGTGATATAAACATATGCACCTTCGTTTACAAATTTTTGTGCTGTAGCAAGACCAATCCCACTTGTTCCACCCGTTACAAGCGCTATTTTACCTTCAAATTTACCCATACTTAACACTCCTTTAGAATTAATTTTATTTTATGTCTAGTACCTTTACGTACTTGAAGAACAACTTACAAGATATAGTATCCTTCAGTAAGCACATTATCGGAAGTACCCACTTTTTTGTGATATAGTAACTAAAAAGTAATAAATGTGGAATGGAGAGCTTTAGACATGAAAAAATTTAGTTGTGGGTTTGAAGTGACAAAGGAAGTTATTGGAGGAAAATGGAAAGGCCTTGTATTATACTTTTTAATGAATGGACCAAAGAGAACGAGTGAATTAAAGCGCATTATCCCAAATATAACTCAGAAAATGCTGATTCAAACACTTAGAGAGCTTGAAGCCAGTGGACTTGTGAGCAGAAAGATGTATAATCAAGTACCGCCGAAGGTTGAATATTCATCCACTGAACTTGGAGAATCTCTTAAACCTATCTTGCAGGAGCTCTGTCAATGGGGAAGCCATTATGCGGAGCAAAAGTATACAGAAGGTGAATATGAAATTGTACAACCAGAACAACTAAGTTAGGATTGATGTAGCTGCTGAAGTAAATGCTAAACAACTTCAATACCATCACCTAACAGATGAAGAACAGTCAGAAATAAATGAGATATTCAATTTTGAAAGTGAAGTTCTAATAAGAAGTGTCATCGACTATATTCAGGAGAACTTTGATGACATTCAAAAAAGAGCTGTTTCAAATGTTAAAGAGAAGGTTCAGAAACTTAGCCAAAAAATAAATGAAGATATTGATAATAATATTTAATGCCTATGATCTCTAGATAGGCATTTTTTCATTCGGATAAAAAAGAAAAGACGTACAAATTGTACGCCTTAATCTGCTTCTGTACTATCAATTTTTCACTGCATAAAAGTCACAGTTCAGGTTGCACCTCAGGTCACACTTTTATTGAGCTTAGTGCGGGTCACACTTCGCTGTGACTCGGTTACAATTCCGCTGAAAATTAACGCTGAATGTTCGGATTTTACTGTGACTCCACTTCGTTTCACACTCCGTATCACACAACGGAATAATTAACGATTATCAATTGTCTCCGGATACAAATCATGGTTCATCATACGGTATTCGGCCATTTTCTCATACTTCGTGCCAGGCTTTCCGTAGTTTGTGTACGGGTCAATGGAAATTCCGCCTCTTGGCGTGAATTTGCCCCATACTTCAATGTAGCGCGGGTCCATTAATTCAATCAAGTCATTCATGATGATATTCATGCAGTCCTCGTGGAAGTCACCATGGTTTCTGAAGCTGAATAGATACAGCTTTAATGATTTGCTTTCAACCATTTTTTCGTCCGGAATATAGCTGATGTAGATGGTTGCAAAATCCGGCTGTCCCGTTTTCGGGCAAAGCGACGTAAATTCCGGGCAGTTGAATTTAACGAAATAATCACGGTTCACGTGTTTATTCGGGAATGATTCCAAAACCTCCGGCGCATATTCAAATAAATAGTTTGTCCCTTGATTCCCCAGGAGTGTAACTCCTTCTAATTCTGATTCTTTTCTTGTCATGTAAATTCTCCCTTTCTATTAAACTCCCCGTTTATTGCCCCAAAGCAATGTATGAAGCTGAGGCAGGACTCTGACGAGATTCAGATCCGAATCGGCAGAAACCTTATCAACGAGTTTTTCATATTTTTCGAGCAGATGCGCAATTAATGCCTGGTCATCCGTCGTGTGGACATTATCGTTTCCGACCTGAAGATAAAACGGGATATTCGGATACCGCTTATGCACGGTTTTCGCGAATTGCAGATCTTCATCATTAAAAATGACGACCTTTAAACTGACTGCGCTAAGCCTTTCAGCCGCATCAAGCGAAGACACGATGTGATCGAGCTTTGCAAAGTCGGTTGTCATCCCTGAACTCGGCGGCTTCGGTGAAATCGTCAAGTCGTTAATCATTGTAAACCAATCCTGATAGACCGTTCCCTGCGTTTCTAAAGCGGCGCGCACACCATGTTCTTTCAGCAGCAGAATCAGCGCGTCAAGCTGCTTTAACAGCGCCGGGTTTCCTCCTGAGATGGTAACATGAGAAAAGGCATCTCCGCCGATTTCTCTCAGCTCGCGGTAAATGTCTTCCGCCGTCATCCAGCGGATATCTTTTTTGGCTGAGCCGTCCCATGTAAAGGCGGAGTCGCACCAGCTGCAGGAGTAGTCACAGCCTGCCGTGCGGACGAACATGGTTTTCTGGCCGATGACCATGCCCTCTCCTTGTATCGTCGGTCCGAAAATTTCTAAAACCGGGATTCCTTTAGCCATTCAAATCACCTTTTTTCGGGCGGTAAACGCAATAGCTTGTCGGGGTTTCCCTGACAAAAACCTGGACGCAGACCGGCTGATTCTCCAGTGTTTCGAGGTAGGACTGAACTTTATCGTAAATCGTTTTGGCTACGACTTCGGTTGTCGGCAGCGAATATCGGTCATCCTCGGAAAATTCATCATGGTCATTCAGCAATGTGTGATCGTAAGCGCCGTGCACCAATTTCTTCAGCACGCTGAAATTCACGAGAAAGCCTGAATCATCCAGTTCATCCCCTGCAACTGTAATATTTACTGTATACGTGTGGCCGTGGACTCTGCTGCACGCTCCGGCACTTTCACGGGGAATAAAGTGCGCTGCTGAAATGTGCATGTCCTTATTCAGCTCAAACGAATAAGGATGCTGAACCTGCGGGTAAATTTGAGAAAGCAATTAGTTCCGCTCCCCTTTCATTTTCATATATTCATCGTATCCTTTATTGCGGAGCAGGCATGCCGGACATTCTCCGCATCCGTCCGCAATGATGCCGTTATAGCAAGTCAATGTGTTATTCTTTACAAAATCAAGCGCGCCGAGCTCATCAGCAAGTTTCCATGTTTCCGCTTTGTTCAGCCACATAAGCGGCGTATGAATGACGAACGGCTTTTCCATCGCCAAGTTGACGGTGACATTGCAGGACTTGACAAACTCGTCCCGGCAGTCCGGATAGCCGCTGAAATCAGTCTCGCATACACCGGTGATGATGTGGCGTGCGCCGATTTGATATGCAAGAATCGATGCAAAGGATAAAAATACAAGGTTGCGCCCCGGCACAAATGTTGTCGGCAGTTCCCCGTCCTTCGCTTCAATTTCGATATCATCCCGTGTCAGCGCGTTTGGCGCAAGCTGGTTTAAAAGAGACATATCAAGCAGATGATTTTTGACACCGAGCTTTTCGGCAATCGATTTAGCTACATCAATTTCTTCTTGATGACGCTGATTGTAATGGAATGTAACGGTTTCTACTTCTTCAAAGTTTTGCAAAGCCCATAATAAACACGTCGTGCTGTCTTGACCTCCGCTGAATACCACAACCGCTTTTTCTTTTTTCATGTCTTTCTCTCCCTTATCTATCATTCAATAAAAAAAGCGCCTTTCTCGGAGAAGGCGCCCTAAAAAACATAAAAAAACCGTATCCAAGGATACAGCTCGTCCTTAGTTTTTTATAGAGGGTGTAGCTAGAACCTCTCCCGCATCAATACGGATTTTCTTCTTTTTTCACTTTTGCTATCATACCATAATGCCGTTTCCCCTGACAATAAAAAAAACAGCCTGAAACCTGTGTCAGGCTGCAAAAGCGGGATTAAGCCCCGCGTTTTTTCCCGGGAAATACCATCAGCGCAATCCCGATCAGCACAAATAAGGCGGGCCAGAAAACAGAAACCGGGATGATCGGCTGATACATCAGCGTAAAGCATAGCGCGGTCAAGGTCAGAACCGCAACCGGAATGAGCAGCGCCTTTTGTTTCCCGCCGAACAGCCACAGTTCAAATAAACCGAATGCCGCCGCCAACAGGTAAACAGGCCATGTCATATCGGAATAGGCCCAATGGGTCGCCGTTTCAAAAACAAACAAGATCCCCGTAACCAATAAAATGCCGCCCGGTACGAGAAGTCCTGCGTTTTTGACCGGTTTCGGACCGAAAATCGGAATGTGAAAAGCGGCTGCAAGCAAAAGAATGAGTGCGGGCCAGCCGCGTTCGCTGATGACTTCATTTATATTGGTGAATATGCCGAAAATCCCCATTGCGCACAGAATCGCAGCAGCAGCCAATAGCCCCCTTTGCTTTCTTCCGAACAGCCAGGCTTCAAACAGGCCGAACGCGACGGCAAAGAGGTAGACAGGCGATGTCATATTTGCGTATGTCCAGTCTGTCAGCGTTTCAAACCATAATAACCCGCCGATCACAAGCAATGTTCCGCCCGGAATGAGAAGGCCCGTTCTTTTTTTCGGCTGCATGAAGGCAGCGGCGTGAAACAGAAGCGCTACTGCAATGATCAAAAGCGGCCACAGCCCTGTCAACAGCATACCGGCAAAGCATAGGGCGCCCGTCCCTGCCAAAATCATAGCAGGAATCAATACGCCGACCTGTCTCCCGCCGAAGTACCACAGCTCAAACAGACCGAGAGCAGGCGCCCATATATAAACAGGCCACGTCACGCCTGAATACGCCCATCCTGTTGCCGTCTCAAAACAAAACAGGCAGCCCAGCACAAGAAAAAGACCGCCGGGAACGAGTAGTCCCGTCTGTTCAGGCGTTTTTTTCGAAAAAACAAATCCGGCGTGAAACCCCGCGGACATTATAATGAAAAGAAACGGCCACGCCGAACCGGCGGAAAGATGTATAACTCCCGCCTTCTGTAAAAAAAACGCAATGCCGATACAAATAAAAAGAAATCCCAATAATACACGTCGATCTTTCATCTCTTACTCCTCCCCATCATTTCCCAGTTCATTATACAGAAATGACAGGAAAAAAGAAGGGGGATTTCCAAAAAATACAGACATTTTCCTTATTTACGTTGTTTTTCTCTCGGGACTTTTTTGCAAACCAATGCGCCGATAAAGGCCAGACTCACATATCCAAACACCGGATAAACGGTGGAAATCAGCTGTCCGTAGCCGATTTGACTGACAATAAACGCAAACATCAAAATGCCGCCGTAAATATATGTACTTTTTATATGAAGAAAACTGTTTAATTGTTTTTCCAATCCATATAAATTGCCGATAACCGACGTAAACACTTCCCCGAAAATAATAAACAAATAGATGATATGAAGCGAGCGCGAATACAAATACACAACTTGAGCCATCGGAATGTCAAACTCCAGCACATCGGGCAGCACCGATAATGATAAGAAGCTCGCGGCAAGCACCAGCGTCAAAAGAGCGCCGCCTAAATAAGCCCCCCTTCTGATCACCTTCTCTGATGACATTTCATTCGCAAGCGGCACAAGAACAGCTTGGGCGAGTGATAAATTTAACGCGCCGTAAGAGACGGCGGACAAAACCCAATTCCACTTGTCAGGCCATACCCATTCGTCCGCATTTCTCGCACTTGTAAATACAAAAGAATCAGCGGCAACGATAAAAGAAAAGGAAATTAAAAGCGGCACAACCAATACATTGACGCCGAACACACCTTTTACGCCGCTTGTCATGACGGCAAAACTCAGGACGATTGTCAGAAGGATCCCCGCTTGTGCAGGCCAGCCAAGCTGTTCATGAAACAGCGCTCCCGCTCCGGACAGCATGACGGAGGTCACTCCAAGCAAGATAAACATCATAAATATGTTCACGGCGCGTCCGATGGACCGGCCGAATAAATATGTGTTCAATTCCTGATAAGATGATGCATGAATCCGTTTGGATATAATCATGATTTTGGCGCCTAAATAGATAAACATCAGGCCGCTTACCATAATACCGAACAGACCGATCCAGCCAAACCTCAGAAAAAATTCAACGATTTCCCGTCCCGTGGCAAAACCGGCTCCTACAACCGTTCCTACGTATACGAATGCAAGCTGACTTGCAGAACCTTTTCTTTGTCCCATTTCACCCTCCGGCTAAGCTCAGATTTGTCCAGGCCTTTTTATCAGCATATGAGACAAGTCGCCTGAAAAGAAGAACAAATCATCCTTCCCCAAAAACGAATTCAGTTCTCCCCTTTAAGCAAAAATATTGAAAGAAAAAAAGGACCGGCGTATACTCTTCATCAAGAAAGGTCAAACACTTCAAATGCCGCTTTTCATGCTGTAAACTTTGATTTTTCGCGGTTTAAAACAAAACACTTGAAAGTCAAAGAAGGTCAGAGTATACTATTAATCAAAGAAGGTCAAAGTTAAGGCCTTATTTTCTAATTCATTTGGTCAAAGAAGATCAAACAAGGAGGTTTTGGCAAATGCGTTGTCAACACTGTCAGAAAAACGAGGCGACGATTCGCCTGAACATGCAAGTCAATTCCATTCAAAGACAATTCGTTTTATGTGAAACATGTTATACAGAGTTAACCCGCAAACCGGCTATGAGCATGGGTCCGCAATCTTTCGGATTCCCGTTTGAGCAAGGCTTCGCTCCCGGTCAAAATAAACAGCAGGACAGCCGTAAAAAGGGTCTGCTCGATGAGCTCGCTCAAAACGTCACAAATGGCGCAAAAGCAGGTCTGATTGACCCTGTGATCGGACGCGATGATGAGGTGGCGCGTGTAATTGAAATTTTGAACCGCCGGAATAAAAACAACCCGGTGCTTATCGGTGAACCCGGTGTCGGCAAAACGGCTATTGCAGAAGGTTTGGCGCTTAAAATCGCTGAAGGCGATGTGCCGAACAAACTGAAAAACAAAGAACTTTATCTGCTTGATGTCGCTTCCCTCGTTGCCAACACAGGAATCAGAGGCCAGTTTGAAGAAAGAATGAAACAATTAATGAACGAATTAAAAGAGCGGAAAAACGTCATTTTGTTCATTGACGAGATTCACCTTCTCGTAGGCGCCGGCTCTGCTGAGGGATCAATGGATGCCGGAAACATCCTGAAACCGGCGCTGGCCAGAGGCGAACTGCAGGTCATCGGGGCGACAACGCTGAAAGAGTACCGCCAGATTGAAAAAGATGCAGCGCTTGAAAGACGCTTCCAGCCTGTCATGGTTCATGAGCCTTCTATCGAACAAGCCATCAGCATTCTTGAAGGCATTAAAGATAAATACGAGAAATACCACGGCGTCACATTCAGCGATGAAGCGATCAAAGCGTGTGTTACACTTTCTTCCCGCTACATTCAGGACCGCCATCTGCCGGATAAAGCGATCGACTTGTTAGATGAAGCCGGTTCTAAGGCAAACCTGGAGCTTGATACCGTAAATGAAGAAGATGCGGCTGAGAGACTCAAAGCAATTGACGCGGAGAAAACAAAAGCGCTTCAGGAAGAAAATTATGAGCTTGCCGCGAAACTGCGCGATGAAGAAGCGGCGTTGGAAAAGCAGCTGGCGCATGAAACACCGGCCGCTTCTTCAGAAATCGGGGCGGAGCATATTCAAGCCATCATTGAACAGAAAACAGGCATTCCGGTCGGAAAACTTCAGGCTGATGAACAAGTCAAAATGAAGGAACTTGAAGAGCGCCTTCATGAGCGCGTCATCGGTCAGGAAAAAGCCGTGAAAAAAGTGGCGAAAGCAGTCAGACGAAGCCGCGCCGGCTTAAAATCAAAAAACAGACCTGTCGGCTCCTTCCTCTTTGTGGGACCGACCGGGGTCGGAAAAACCGAGTTATCAAAAACACTCGCAGATGAACTGTTCGGTACAAAAGATTCCATCATCCGGCTCGATATGAGTGAATACATGGAAAAACACGCCGTTTCTAAAATCATCGGTTCACCGCCGGGATATGTCGGACATGATGAAGCCGGGCAATTAACGGAAAAAGTGCGACGCAATCCGTACAGCATCGTGCTGCTTGATGAGATTGAAAAAGCGCACCCTGACGTCCAGCATATGTTCCTGCAGATTATGGAGGACGGCCGTCTGACAGACAGCCAAGGCAGAACGGTCAGCTTCAAAGATACCGTTCTGATTATGACAAGCAACGCGGGAACCGGCGAAAAACAAGCAAAGGTCGGGTTCCAGTCTGAAGAAAGCGTCATGGAAGAACAAACGCTGATTGATTCACTGAGCGCGTTCTTCAAACCGGAGTTTTTAAACCGGTTTGACAGCATTATTGAATTCCAATCCCTGAAAAAAGAACATCTCGTGAAAATCGTCAGCCTGCTTCTCGCAGAGCTTGAAGACACATTAAAAGAGCGCGGCATCAGCCTGAGCGTCACCGATGATGCGAAAGAAAAAATCGCTGAAATCGGCTATCACCCTGCTTTCGGAGCACGCCCGCTCAGAAGAACCATCCAGGAATTGATCGAAGACGAAATGACAGATCTCTTATTGGATGACAATGAAATAAAAGCCTTCCATGTCGTAATGGAAGAAGACGGCATCAAAGTCCGTGCACAATAAGAAAAAGCGGTTCCCTGTCTGGGGAGCCGCTTTTTTGTATCTTTTGCCATGCCGGAGGACAGAAACTGTGAAGAATTCGGCAACAATTTCGCAATCACCCTAAAGTTCCATCCACTGCCACCGATATTAACCATAGAAAGCTAGTATAAAGGATTTGGTGAAAACTATGGATAAAACATCGATTATCGGTATCATCCTCGCCCTGATTGCTTTAAGCGTGGGCATGGTGCTGAAAGGGGTCAGCTTAAGCGCACTCGCTAACCCGGCAGCTATTCTGATTATTTTGTTCGGTACGATTTCTGCGGTGATCATCGCATTCCCCGGAAAAGAAATCAAAAAAGTGCCTGCCCTTTTTAAAGTGCTGTTTAAAGAAAACAAACAGCTGACCATTGCGCAATTAATTCCCATGTTCTCTCAATGGGCGCAAATCGCCAGACGGGAAGGTCTGCTCGCATTGGAAGCAAGCATCGAAGACGTGGATGACGCGTTTTTGAAAAACGGACTGAGCATGGCGGTTGACGGACAAAGCGCAGAATTTATCAGAGATATTATGACTGAGGAAGTTGAAGCGATGGAGGACAGACACCAGGCCGGCGCGGCTATCTTTACCCAAGCCGGCACATATGCGCCGACACTCGGCGTTTTGGGTGCGGTCATCGGCCTTATCGCCGCTCTTTCCAATATGAACAATACCGAGGCGCTCGGACATGCCATCAGTGCGGCGTTTGTCGCCACCCTTCTCGGAATCTTTACGGGATATGTACTATGGCATCCTTTCGCCAACAAGCTGAAACGCAAATCAAAACAGGAAGTCAAACTGCGTGAAATCATGATTGAAGGCGTTCTGTCGGTGCTTGAAGGACAGGCGCCGAAAGTGATCGAACAAAAACTTCTCATGTATCTCCCTGCGAACGAACGAGCAAAAGTCATTGAACAAGA
This sequence comes from Bacillus sp. SDLI1, assembly GCF_001553895.1. Taxonomy (NCBI): domain Bacteria; kingdom Bacillati; phylum Bacillota; class Bacilli; order Caryophanales; family Bacillaceae; genus Bacillus; species Bacillus sp. SDLI1. Next base: position 887,785 of record NZ_CP013950.1, read on the forward strand.
AGGAGAGGCAAACAATGGCGAGAAAAAAGAAGAAGAAGCATGATGACGAGCATGTGGATGAGTCTTGGCTGATCCCGTACGCGGACCTTCTCACCCTTCTTTTGGCTCTGTTCATTGTATTGTTCGCCATGAGTTCTGTCGACGCGGCGAAATTCCAAATGCTGTCTAAATCATTTAACGCCGTTTTTACAGGAGGCACGGGGGTCCTTGAATATTCAAGCGTCACCCCTCCCGAAAATGAAAAAGACGGCGTTGACCAGTTAAAAAAAGACAAGGAAAAAGATAAAGAACAGAAAAAGAAAGAAAGAGAAGCAGCCGACCGCGAAGAGCTTGAAGGTGTGCAAAAGCAAGTCAAACAATTTATAAAAAACAAAAAGCTTGAACATCAGCTGGAAACAAAGCTGACAAAAGAAGGCCTCTTAATTACCATTAAAGACAGTATCTTTTTTGACTCAGGACGGGCGGATATCCGCCAGGAAGATATTCCGCTTGCGAAGGAAATCTCGAATCTCCTTGTGCTGAATCCGCCAAGAAACATTATCATCAGCGGGCATACGGACAATGTGCCGATTAAAAACTCGCAATTTCAATCAAACTGGCATTTAAGCGTCATGCGTGCTGTCAACTTCATGGCTATTCTTACAGAAAACCCGAAACTTGACGCAAAAGTATTCAGTGCCAAAGGTTTCGGCGAGTATAAGCCGGCTGCGTCGAACAAAACCGCGGAAGGACGCAGCAAAAACAGGCGTGTCGAAGTATTGATACAGCCGCGAAACGCCGCCCCTGACGAAAATCAGTAATATAAAAAAGGAAGCCTTTCAAATGGCTTCCTTTTTTATTTCTGATGAAAATGTTTAGCGTTTAATCCCACTCTTTTCAGCATTTCCGTACACATTTCTATCTCTTCATCACTCAGCACACTGATCATTTCTTTAATTTCGGCTGCATGATCAGGGAAAATATCATCCAAAAGACGGATTCCCTTTTCAGAAATTTGTGCGAAAGTCACCCTCCTGTCAGTCGGCGAGGCTTTTCTGATGAGAAGTTCTTTTTTCTCTAATTTGTCAACAACGTATGTAATACTTCCGCTCGCTAATAAAATTTTGTCGCCGATCTGCTGCAGCGGCTGGTTGCCTTTATGATACAGCAGCTCGAGCACAGCAAATTCCGTCGGATTCAGGCCGTGCTTGTGAATATGTTTATTCATATGGTCGTTTATGGACCGGTACGCACGCGACAGTACAATAAATAATTTCAATGAGTTTTCTGTTTTATCCGTCATACATTCAATCATCCTTTTGCAAAAGAAACCGTTACAGAGAAACATTAATAAACAAAATGAAAAATGTCAACAAAAATCTTTCCAAAATTTCTCTTCTTTTTGACGGACCTTAATAAAATAATTTGTTTTTATAGCATTTTGGTTATTTTTTCTTATTAAATAAGTATAAACAATGATATAATACCTCTATTCAAGTGTAATGTTGGAGCGATGCAGAGTGAATACATTTAAAGGTGCCCGGGGAAAGATCAAACTTTATCTCTTATTGGTGATCATCCCGGCACTTATTATCAGCTTTTTCATATATGAAAAAGAAAAGCAGAAAATAGCCGATAAACACATACAGGAAGCCAGTATGATGCTCAATCTTCACCGCAATAAGCTCAATTATTTAATCGGTGAAACAAAAGCCCGGATGACAACACTTGCGATCGCTGTCGATAAGCCTGTCAATGAAGAAAAGATAAATGAAATTCTCGATCAGGCTTTTGAGGATGAACCAAGATTCAGCGGATTGTATATGCTGAATTCCAAAGGTGACGTCATCGCAAGCACGACCGATCTGAAAACAAAGGTGAATTTGGCCGACAGACCGTATTTTACGAAGGCAAAAAAGACGAAAAAAACGGTCATCACAAACGACTACTCCAGCAGAATTACAGGCCAGCGCATCTTTACGATCTGCGTGCCGGTGTTAGACGCAAACCGGGAGGTCACGGATTATTTCGTGGCCGCCATACAAGTCGATTATTTGAGAAATATGATCAATATGCTGAGCCCCGACGTTTATGTCAAGGCAACCCACGAGGATAAAGTGATATTTGCCAGCGGACGGGCAGATCAGTCAGAAGGCGTGAAACCGGTCAGCGGCTATCTGGATGATATTAATTGGAACATCAATGTTTACCCGAAACCGGTAGAGCTGAACGAGCTGACCAAAAGCGTGCTGCTGCCGATGTCCAGTATTGCCGTGCTGCTGAATATTCTGTTCATCCTCGTTCAATATTATCTGCTTAAGCGCAAGACCGAGCTGGAGCGCGCTCAAAACGAGGCGCAAAAATTGGAGCTGATCGGAACGCTTGCCGCAAGCACCGCTCATGAAATACGCAACCCGCTTACAGGGATCAGCGGCTTCATTCAGCTTTTGCAGAAAAAATATAAAACGGAGGAAGATCAACTGTATTTCTCAATTATTGAGCAGGAGGTTAAACGGATCAATCAGATTGTCAGTGAGTTTTTAGTGCTCGGCAAACCGACCGCGGAACGATTGGAAGTGAACTCGCTGCAGGATATTCTTGATGAGATTATGCCGATTATTTATTCCGAAGGGAATCTTTATAATGTGGAAGTGAATGTGGAGATTCTCGTCAATCGGCCGCTCAAGGTCAACTGCACGAAAGACCATATTAAACAGGTGATCTTAAATGTCGCGAAAAACGCGCTCGAATCAATGCAGGAAGGCGGCAGGCTGTCCATCTATTTAGAGGCCCTCGACGATAAAGCGGTCATTAAAGTGGCCGACAACGGAATGGGTATTTCTGAAGATATGCTTGAGCACATTTTCCTTCCGTTTGTCACATCAAAGGAAAAAGGCACCGGCCTCGGTCTTGTCGTATGTAAACGGATCGTGCTGATGTACGGCGGTTCGATTGACATTCAAAGTGAAGTCGATAAAGGCACAGAGGTCACCATTACCCTCCCTGCCGCTTCACGATGAAAAAACACCCTGAAAGAGGGTGTTTTTTATATAAGAAGAATATGTGTAAGAGGATATACAGGGGAACGGCATCATAGCCGGCAGATAGATACGAGGCGCTTCGTGAGCTGTGCCAGCGGAAAAGCCCGCTGACTGTACGCGGTCATCTTTTTAGATGCGGCGGTTGATCATGAAGCGCATTCAGTCTTCGTTATCTGTTTATCATCAATCATTTGTTTGCTTCATATGCAGGCATGACGTCACCGCGGGAGAACAAGCCTATTTTCTTCACAAGGCCCTGTATTCCTTGGTGATGTGTGCGTTCACGGTTTATCAGCTGCTGATACGCGTTCATCAGACTGTCCAGTTCCTGGCTGTGTCTGATCGTGTCATATCCCGTAAATCCCTGCCTGTTAGCCGCATCTATCATCATTTTTCTCTTTTCATCAATAGATACTAGCAATTTTTCTTGTTCAGAATAACTGCCCATTCACTTCACCCCTCACCGCTAAAAGAATAGGAAACAAGTTTGATTGGGTTATTGAGCATTATTACAGATTATACTTTATTTGTAAACATTTTTTTACTAAATAACTTAATTTTTCATTTCATATTGGAATCTTTACTATGATTACGAGAATAATACCCATTCAGGTAATGATATAAACAAAATGCGCCCATTTAATGCATAAAAAAACAGAGATTTTATATTACAATAAAAAACCTCTCATGCGGCTGACCGCATGAGAGGTTCGGACATCTATCCGTTTTGCACACTTTCATTTTCATAAATCGGCACCCATCCTTCAGTCGTCACGAAGATTCGGATTGCGACGACCCGGCGGTCCTCCTGAAGCGTAAAGTAGTGGCGGATGTTCTCCGGAACCGAAATCAAATCCCCCGGATTTAAACGGACATCAAAAAAAGTGCCGTCTTTGCCCTGAATGACGAAGATGCCGTGCCCGCTGACGATAAATCGGACTTCATCATCCGTGTGGTGATGTTCTCTTTGAAAATTTTTCAACAGCTCATCAAGATTGGGTGTTGTATCTGATAAAGAAATGACATCCTGAGACCGATAGCCGCGCCGGGCTGAAATATCCTGAATCTCCTTGTCAAACACCGTGAGAATCCGGTTTTTTTCATCTTCGGTTAGATCGTATTTCTCCGAAAGCTCAGGCGGAAGTTTTTCAATGTTCCACTGCTCATAGATCACCTCTTGTTCGTCTAAAAAGCGCGCTACTTCTTCCTGATGTTCAATGATCGTATTCTTTTCGTCATGAATTCTGATTGTCGCCATTTTGCATTCCTCCTTTTATTTTACAAGCTGCGGCCGAAGTGACAGAAGCTTGATGTGACAGCTGAATAAAAATTCATAGGCTTCCAGCACCCTTTTCGCCTCAAACGCGGTCCGCCCCCATGCTGTAATGCCGTGATTGCGGATTAATACCGCGCCTGATCCGGCGTCTGCATGGCGCGCGAAGCTTTCGGCCAATGCCGGGATGTGCGCCGGATTGTCAATGATCGGAACGGTCACCGACGCGTTTTCCTCCCACAATCCGAGCGCCTTAATAATCTCCTGCCCCTGAAAGGTGATCTGTTTTTCATCCCCGTAGAGCTCTGAGATGACATTATTATTAACGGTATGGACATGCAGACAGCAGCCCGCGTCTGTCTTTTGGTATAAGTACGTATGGAGAAGCGTTTCTGCCGAGGGTTTTAAGGAATGGCCGGTCTCAGCGGGCTCCCCGTTCTCATCGACTAAGAGAAAATCTTCGTCTGTTTCTTTTCGTTTGTCTTTTCCGCTTGCCGTAACGAGAAACGTCAGCGGCCCGTCGGATACTTTGATGGAAAGATTCCCGCTTGTAGCCGGGAACCAGTCTCTTTCAGCCAGCTCACGCTTTACTTCGGCAAGTTCGCGCCAGCGTTCTTCTTTTGCAGCCATGCCTGCACCTCCCCGATATTTTCGATGCCTGTTTTCACTTCATGAAAATCTTGAAAAGGCTGATGCCGAAGACCAAGCTCTTTGCATTCAGTCAAAAGATAATCTCTCGCAAAACACATATCGGATAACTTTGCAGCCTCGACATCCGTCACCGAATCACCGATCATAATGAGAAATTTCTGCCGGTCGGATAGCTTCCGGATGACTGACGGTTTGCAGCAGCCGCACTGATTCGTGCAGGCTTCGTCACAGGCGTGCGGCCAATTGATATGAATATATTCATTGTCAAAGGATGCATGATTGCAAAAGATCCGCTCTTTTTCTACGATGCCTTCTAAAAGCGGATGCACAAAAAAGTCCATCCCTCCGCTTACGATGTAAAACGGGAGATCGTTTGACCGGACAAACGAAACAAAATCCAAAAAGCCGTCCCGTATTTTCGCATCCTCCAGAATAAAGTCCGTCAGCTCTTCTTTTAAGCTGCTCGGCAGCAGCCCGAACATCCGGCCGACTCCTTCCTGAATTGATATACTTTTAGACAGAACACCGTCTTTTAATTCAAGCCACTCAGGGGGTGCGAATTTTTTCATCATACTGACAATGTTGTCGTTCATGGTGACTGTTCCGTCGAAATCACAAATAATCAGCGGTGTGCGGGTCATACGGTTTCCGCCTTTCCCCATTTGTCTAATGCGAGCTGAAGATCTTTGCACGACGCGGCTTTTTCTTCAATCGGCTGTGCTTCAAGCACCGCATCAATGATGGCGCGGAACGCTCTTCCGCCGCCCTCGGCTCCTTTCGGATGGCCGTGGATGCCTCCGCCTGCATTGATGATGTGATCAATACCGAAATCACGCATCAGCAATGGCACCATGCCGGGATGAATGCCTGCTGACGGGACGGCAAACGTCGGGTGAAAGACGTCGTCTTTTACACATTCATGATGGATCGCAAGTGCGGACTCCTTCGGAAGAGCAACGGACCCGTATGGTGACGGAAATAAGCTGAAATCGGCGCCGCAATAGCGGTTCAGCTTGCCGAGCAAAAGGGCGTGCGATAAACCGTAAACGGGAGATGATGTAAACGCGCCGCTGACCGCCGGATGCGCCATAATCGGAAGCGGGATTTCCCCGTCTTCAGCAAGGCTTTGCATGACGTCTAAGCCGTAGGCGAACACATTCAGTAAAAGGGCGTCTGCCCCGAGTTCTGCCGCGCGTCTTGCTTTATCCCGCAATTCAGAAGTCCTCCCCGTCAGGTTTACGGCGTACAGCGTGTTATGCCCCGTCTCCTCCCGCGTTTCCTTCAGGACTTGTTTTCCTTCGATAATGCGGGTCTCAAACGGAGCCAGTTCATTTTCAAAGAAAATTTCGTCATCTTTAATAAGATCCACGCCGCCGAGCGCCTGTTGTCTGAGCTGCTCTTTAATGTCGGCAAGATCCCGTCCGATCACCCCTTTAAAGATGCTCATCAGAAGCGGTCTTTCAAATTCGCCCAACAGTTTGCGAATGCCGTATATACCGAATTTCGGCCCGGGAAGGGAGCGTTTAAACCCTTCGGAAAATTCAAGATCAGTCAATTTTATTTTTCCGTCCAGTGACAGCTTTCCGAATACCGTCGTCAGGACGGCCGGTATATCTTTTGAAAAGTTCGCCTCAGGATAGGCGATGGTGATAATGGATTGTGTTTCGTTTTCTTTGGCCCCTTCTTTTTCCTCAACTTTCACGACCCGGCCTTTATGCTTTCTGAGCTGTTCCTGTTTCACCAGGGGCAGATCCGTCCAGGAGCCTACCGTCAGCCCCGCCGCAATCTGTTCCGCCCGCTTTTCACTGTCCGTTGTGTCTGTCAGAAGATATGTTGCCAATACTTCGCTCATGCGTGAACGCCTCTCTTTCTTTCGCAAAATATAAAAAAGCCTCTTCCTTATGAGCAGAAAGAGGCTTCGTGTTATGTCCGAATCTTATCTCTCAGCTCCTGCTGCAAGAATTAGCACCGTGCTTTATCAGTCGGTTGCCGGGCTTCATCGGGCTCGTCCCTCTGCCTGCTCTTGATAAGAATAATGATTTTATAAAGTATTTTGAATTATCGCATTGTTATCCTGATATGTCAATGCTTTTTCGGGTGAAAAGATTCAGCTTCCCGATCCGTTCCGCAGCTTCTTTAAGTCTTTCTTCACTTGTCAGAAGACCGACTCTTATATAGCCTTCTCCCCATTTTCCGAACCCGTTTCCGGCTGCGACCGCGACATCCGCTTTTTCCAAAAGCAGATCTGAAAACGACTGCGACGTATAACCGTCCGGCACCGGAAGCCATGCAAAAAAGGAACCCGCCGGAGCCGTCACATCCCAGCCGATATCACGGCAGGCTGCAATCCAGGCATTGCGTCTCGACTCATATCTGTCATTTTGCGCTGCGACGCACGTCTGATCCGCCAAAAGAGCGGCGGCTGCCGCCTGCTGCGCCGCGGGAAACAGGCTGACAAACATATGATCTTGATAAAGGTTGATCGCTTCGATGACAGACGCGTTTCCGACGGCAAATCCGACCCGCCAGCCCGCCATGTTATACGTTTTGGACAAAGTATAGATTTCAATCCCCGTTTCTTTTGCGCCTTCTGTCTGCAAAAAGCTCAGCGGTTTATGCCCGTCAAAACCCACGGCCCCGTATGCGAAATCATGAACGACACAAATGCCGTTTTGTTCCGCAAAGCTGACTGTCTCCTCGAAAAACGCTTCTGTCGCCACAGCGCCGGTCGGATTATTCGGATAATTGAGATACAGCAGCTTCGCCTCGTTCTGCACCTTTTCAGGAATTGCGCTGTAATCGGGGAGAAACCCTCTATCTTCCGTCAGCGGCATCATTTCCATTTTCGCTTTCGCCAGGGCGACCCCCGACCAGTAGTCAGGATATCCGGGATCAGGCACAAGAATGGTATCTCCCGGGTTCAAAAGACATTGCGGAAGCTCAACAAGCCCCGCCTTGCCTCCGAACAGCACGGCTACTTCCGTTTCCGGATCAAGCGTCACCCCATACTCCCTTTCATAAAATTCAGCCGCGGCTTTTTTGAAGCTGTAAGCGCCCCGGAATGATGAGTATTTATGATTTTCCGGCCTTTCGACGGCGCGCTTCATTTCTTCAACGATATGCTGAGGCGTCGGCTGATCGGGGTTTCCCTGTCCTAAATTGATGATGTCTTTGCCTTCTTTCAGCTTTTGATTGACCTTTTGCACCAAAGATGCAAAAAATTGTTCCGGCAGCTGTTTGAGTACATCTGAGACTTCAAAGTTCATATTTTCACCTTCTAAAAATGTCTTGAAATGATAGTCCATCATCATATATGGTTAAATAAAAAAAGTAAAGAGAAACTTGAGGTGTATAAAAAATGAAATGGACCGTTTCCTGTTTGCAATTTGATATTTCATACGGAAATCCTTCAGAAAACTTCAAAAAAGCAGAAACTTTAATCGAGCAAGAAAGCCGCCATGCTGATGTCATCGTGCTTCCTGAGCTGTGGACGACCGGCTATGATCTCACACGGCTTGACCAGCTGGCGGATGAAAACGGCGAAGTTTCGGAACAATGGCTTAAAAAAACGGCCAAAGCATACAACGTACACCTCGTTGCCGGATCTTTTGCGGTCAAAGAAGGCGAAAACGTCTATAACACTATGTACATCGCAGATAACAGCGGGCAGATCGTGAAGCGGTATCAGAAAGCCCATCTGTTTCAGCTGATGGACGAACATCTGCATTTGGCGGCAGGAAACAGTGACGGTTCCTTTGAGCTTGACGGTGTCAAGTGCGCCGGGCTGATCTGCTATGATATCCGGTTCCCCGAATGGATCAGAAAGCATACGTCCCAAGGAGCGAATGTCCTGTTTATCTCTGCGGAATGGCCTCTGCCCCGCCTCGATCATTGGCGGAGTCTGCTTGTCGCCAGAGCCATTGAAAACCAATGTTTTGTCGCGGCCTCTAACTGCACGGGGTCAAATCCCGATAATGAATTTGCCGGCCACAGCCTGATTATTGACCCGTGGGGCCGGATTTTAGCCGAAGGAGATCGGACGGAAGGCGCAGTCCGGGCGGAAATCGATGTTTCAGAAAGCGCGTCCGTACGCGAGACCATCCCGGTATTCAAAGATTTGCGACGTGATTTATATTAATTTTCAAAAAAATGTTGACAAGAATATCCGGCACCTGCTAATATTTTCATCAACTGATTAATCCGAATTGTGATACAAATCAATATATTTTTCTCTTATCGAGAGTTGGGCGAGGGATTGGCCTTTTGACCCCAACAGCAACCGACCGTAATTCCATTGTGAAATGGGGCGCGTACATTTTGCGCCGAGACGATTGTCTCATAGGGCACGGTGCTAATTCCATCAGATGTTATCTGAGAGATAAGAGGCGGACTGCACTGTTTCGGCCTCCTTCTCTTTCAGAGAAGGAGGCTTTTTTTCGGGCGTATTCTCCGTCACGATCTCTTACTGCCACTACATAATTGGAGGGTAAATCCATGTCTGCAACTAAAACAAGTCTTTATGAACAATTAACGGAAAGCTCCGCCGCAGCGTTAGCTGTGAAGCTCGGCTTATTTCAAAGCAAAAGCACTCTCACATGCCGTGAAATCGGCGACGGCAATTTAAATTACGTCTTTCACGTTTTCGATAAAGAAAACAAAAAGGGACTGATTATTAAACAGGCGATTCCTTACGCGAAAATCGTCGGGGAAAGCTGGCCGCTTACGATTGACCGGGCGAGAATCGAAAGCAGCGCCCTCATCCGCCAGGGCGAACACGTGCCCCATCTCGTTCCGGCCGTTTACTATTCCGATACTGAAATGGCGGTTACGGTAATGGAAGACCTTTCGCATCTGAAGATCTCAAGAAAAGGACTGATGGAAGGAAAACATTATCCGAATTTATCAGCCCATATCGGTGAGTTTCTGGGAAAAACGCTCTTTTACTCATCCGATTATGCGCTTGATGCGAAAGTAAAACAGCAGCTCGCAAAGCAGTTTACAAATCCCGAACTTTGCAATATTACAGAAAGGCTTGTGTTTACAGAACCGTTTTTCGACCATGAAACAAACGATTTTGAAGAGGAGCTGCGCCCATACGCAGAAAAAATTTGGAACAATTCCCGGCTGAAAGAAGGCGCTGATGAATTGAAAGCCGTCTTTCTGAATTCCGCAGAAACATTGGTTCACGGCGATCTGCATACGGGAAGCATCTTTGCCGATGAACATGAAACAAAGGTCATTGACCCCGAGTTTGCTTTCTTCGGACCGATCGGCTTTGACATCGGCCAATTTATCGCAAATCTGCTGTTAAACGCCCTCAGCCGGGACGGTGACGACAGACAGCCGTTATATGACCACACCGCCGCCGTATGGGACACATTTGTAAAAACATTCAGTGAAGCATGGGAGAAAGACTGCCTGCCTTCCTGCAGACACCTGCTGGAAGATACACTGAAAAACGCGTTTGAGGAAGCGGTCGGTTTTGCGGGATGCGAACTGATCCGGCGCACGATCGGGCTCGCCCATGTAGCTGACTTGGATGAAATCACCCCGTTTGATAAACGAATTAAACGGAAGAAGCTGGCGCTTGAAATCGGCGCCTATTATATCGAAAACAGAAAAGAACTGAAGCATATCACTGAGGTTCTGGATCAATTTAAGCTCCGTGTAAAGGAATGATGCAGCATGACAAATGAATTTGCCATCCCCCGTTCCGTGGAATGGAAAGAAACACACATCCGCATTTTAAATCAGCAAAAGCTCCCTGATGTCACTGAATATGCGGATCTTGCAACAAAGGAAGATGTATTCGACGCGATTGTCACACTGAAAGTAAGGGGCGCTCCGGCCATCGGTATAACTGCGGCGTTCGGACTCGCGCTTGCCGCCAAATCGTTTGAAACCCGCGATCTTTCTGATTTCCGCCGTCAGCTCGCCGATGTCAAAGCATATTTAAACAGCTCTAGACCGACTGCCGTCAATCTCACTTGGGCGCTTGACAGACTGACGGATTCCATCAGGAGTGCAATCTCAATCAATGAAGCGAAGACAACACTCGTTCATGAAGCCATTCAAATTCAGATTGAAGATGAAGAAACATGCCGGATGATCGGCCAAAATGCGCTGCACCTTTTTAAAAAAGGCGACCAGATCATGACCATCTGCAATGCGGGTTCAATTGCCACAAGCCGGTACGGTACGGCGCTTGCCCCCTTTTACTTAGCGAAACAAAAAGACCTCGGCCTTCATATTTACGCATGTGAAACAAGGCCCGTTCTCCAAGGATCGCGGCTGACGGCGTGGGAGCTGATGCAGGGCGGGATTGATGTCACGCTCATTACTGACAGCATGGCCGCCCATACAATGAAGGAAAAACATATTTCAGCAGTCATTGTCGGCGCTGACAGAATTGCTAAAAACGGAGATACGGCCAACAAAATCGGAACGTACGGCCTCGCGATCTTGGCAAACGCCTTTCAGATTCCGTTTTTTGTGGCCGCACCGCTTTCGACATTTGACTTGCAGATTGAAAACGGCGATCAGATTCCGATTGAAGAAAGAGATCCGGATGAGGTCAGACAGATCTCAGGCATACGCACCGCTCCCGAAGATGTGCCGGTCTTCAATCCGGCCTTTGACATCACACCGAGCAGCCTGATTTCAGGCATTATCACCGAGAAAGGAATTGTGATGGGTTCTTACACGGAAGAAATTGAACAATTATTCGCAGACTGCCAGCTGAGCTGAAAAACCGCTGATGATGTTGCCTCAGGCAATGTCAGCGGTTTTTTTGTCTGCATAATGTCAGCACTTCATCTTTTTGGGCGGCTGAAATCAGATGCATTTTAAAAAACAGCTCTGCATAACCGGCTATCTTTTGCGGACGGCTCATTTTCATCAGGCTTCGTCCTCCTTTTTCATCAGACCAACTTTTTTCACTTAATAAAATGATATGTCGGACGTAAAAAAACGGAACGTGCCATATGCTTTATTTTTCTTTATAGGATATTTGTTCGATGTTCAGCAGCGCCGCTTTTACATCCGTCTTCGTGCCCGCGTATCCCGTTAAGGCGCTGTTTTTGCCGATTACCCGATGGCACGGGACAAAAATCGGCAGCCGGTTGCGTTTATTGGCCTGTCCGATGGCGCGCACCGCTTTCGGCTTGCCGATAGCTTCAGCTACATCGCCATAGCTTCGTGATTCACCGTAAGGAATCATCGCCAGCGCGTTCCATACCTTTTCCTGAAAGAATGTGCCTTGTTGTTTCAGAGGCAGTGCGAAATGCTTTCTCTCTCCGGAAAAATATGATGTCAGCTGCTGTTTCGCCTCCGACAGCAAATCGGTTTCGCACGATTTTACGCCGGACGTATCTTTCCGCCATTCCTCAAAATCTTCCCCGGTGAGAAACAGGCCGGTAATAAAGCCATCTTCCTCCGTCAGGCTGACCGTTCCAAACGGTGCGTTCACACTTGTAAAGCAGATCATTCGCCGCTCCTTCTTTCTTCTGTATTCTGCCGGATCGGAAGCGTCAAATGAAAAACCGTGCCCTTCCCTTCTTCACTTTCCACATGAATGCGGCCCTGATGCTCTTCGATGATTTTATAACTGACCATGAGACCGAGGCCCGTCCCCCTGTCTTTTGTCGTGTAGAATGGCTCGCCCAGACGTTTTAATTTGTCTTCAGAAATGCCTGTTCCTTCATCTTGAAGGGATATCAGAATGTGGTCTTTATCAGAAGGCTGGATCGTCACGTAGATATTGCCGCCGCCCGGCATGACTTCAATGGCGTTTTTTAAAATATTGATAAACACCTGTTTTAATTGATTCGGCTCACAATAAATCGGCGGGATGTTCCCGGTCTGGTTCAAATGGATCTGCACATTGACAAGATTGGCCTGGGCATTCAAAAGATCAGCCGTGTCTTTCATAATCTGCGTCACGTCTTTTTCTTCATATAATATTGCCTGAGGTTTCGCTAAAATTAAAAATTCGGTAATGATAGACTCGATGCGTTTTAATTCTGAGGTAATGACGTTAAAGTACAGGGAATATTCGCCTTCAATGCTTCCTTGCAAAAGCTGAATGAACCCTTTCAGCGCAGTCATCGGATTTCTGATTTCGTGGGCGATGCCGGCCGCCAGCTCTCCTACGACGTGAAGAGTGTCGGATTTCCGCAGCCTCTCCTCAAGCTCTTTGGCCTCGGTGACATCTTTAAAGATGGCCAGGTTCATATTTTGAATGATATTCCTTTTAAAGGAAAATTCCAATTTGCGGCTGTCACTGCTGCTTAACAGGAAGGGAATTTCATTATCCATTCCTTCCAGATCGATCTTTTTGGCGGGTACACCCGCGTTTTCAATTTCAAATAAAGAAAGAATATCCGGAACGGTATGCGCTCTCAGCTCATCATCGGGCATGCCGAGTATACGGCTTGCGAGAGGATTCGCGTCAATTATGCGGAATTGGTTGTCAAACAAGACTTTTCCGTCCATTGAGCCGTTGAATACTTTTCTGAATTTCAGCTCGCTTTCCCGCAATTCTTTTTCCATCCGCTTACGATCGCTGACATTTCTTAAAATGGTTAAATGCTGGCCTTCGAGTATGGTTCGTTTTGATGTGAACTCAAGCTCTTTGTACTGGCCGTTTGCCATTTGAAACAGCATCTCTTCCCGGATTTCCCCGTATTTTTCATATTTCTTCTTAATCTGCTTGTATTTTTTCTGGGGATCAACGATAAACGTACATAAATTCGTCTCCGTCAGCTTATCCATCGGCAGCTCAAAAATGCGGCACGCCGACTCATTTGCTTTGGCAATTTTTCCGTCATCAGACCAAATGACAATCGCGTCCATGGCGTTTTCAAAGATTTCGCGGAAGCGCTCTTCGCTTTTAAAAAGTTTCAATTCCATCGACCGTTTCTCCGTTATGTCTCTCATAATAGACATGTAAAACCCGCTGATTAAGTTGGACGTAATCGTAAACTCAAACAGCTTCTCCTCGCCGGACCGGAGCTTGACCGGCAGTTCTCCTTTGGCGTTTCCTTTTCTCCGGAGGGTGTCCCAGATTTCTTTCAGGTGCTTTTTGTTTTCTCCGTCGGTAAAATGGCGGAGCGACAGATGGGACAGTTCATTCTGGCCGATCTCAAAGCTTTTGCAAAAAGAGAGGTTCGCATCAATAAACCCGCCGTCCTTATCAAACAGCACGATGCCGTCGACAGCTCTGTCAAACAAATCTTTGAACAGCTGCTCGTTCATGGAGAATTCACGCTCTAAGATTTTTTTAGAGGAGATATCCCTCATGACCACAAAAAAATAATCCTCCCCAATTCCGTCTCTGGCGAGGAATTCAATGTATTTCGTCGCGCCGCTGTCAAGCTTAATCGGCACCTCTTTCCACAGATAGCCCTTTTTCAAAAATTTTTTCACGGCCTTATTCAGTTCTTCCTGAGGCACGGAATATAAAAAGTCCAGAACGGAGCGGTTCATGAGGCTCTCTGCCTCAATCTGCATCATCCGGGCCGCGGCCTCGTTCGCCTGGACGATTTTCATTTCCTTATGGCATATAAAAATGGCATCAAGCGTGTTATTCATAATCACATGATACCGGTTCAAATCACTCTTCAGGCGGTCATTTTCCTCCTTCAGCCGCTTCAGCTGCTCTTTCAGCGACTCCTTTGTCTGCAAATCCAGAGTTTCAGCCATTCAGTACACTCCTTCTTCAAAAACCTATCCTTCAATATTTCTACAAAATACCTCATCTTCCTTCATTCGCCCTATACATTTCAGAAAATTTCAATGATATGACAAGTTAGAGTCTTTTTCTACGATCCTTACCTCCCCGTTACATCATCCTAACAATCCCTTTTTTCCTCCTTCAATTTTTTGTTTTTTATTTTAAAATGAACATCATCAGGAAATAATCATGCAGTGGATGATTTTTGAAGAGAAGGTGATGCTATGACAAAATCGCGAGACAGTTATTTTGACAACGCCAAGTTTATCTTGATTTTTCTGGTGGTGTTCGGCCATATCCTCCGGTCATTTATTAACGGAAATGAGTTTATGCTCCATCTCTACAAATTCATTTATACTTTTCATATGCCGGCCTTTATTCTGGTTTCCGGCTATTTCGCAAAAAACTTTAAGCGGAAAGGTTATGTAAAAAAGCTGGCTGTGAAGCTGATTATTCCGTACTTGATTTTTCAGGGCATCTACTCGGTTTTTTACTATTTGATTCAGGATGAAAGCATGACAAGCGTCAATCCGATTGATCCGCAGTGGTCTCTTTGGTTTTTAGTCAGCTTATTCTTTTGGAATCTGCTGCTGTATCCCTTTACGAAGCTGCCGAAAATGTGGGCGCTTGGCACGAGCTGCGGGCTTGCCGTCATGATCGGGTATCTTGATTTCATCAGCAGCACGCTGAGTCTTTCACGGACGTTTGTCTTTCTTCCGATGTTCCTCGCCGGGTTTTATTTGAAAAAACAGCACTTTGATTTACTTCGGGCCAAAAGGGGCAGGCAAATTGCCGCGGGCGTACTGGGCATTGTTTTCCTCTTATGCTGGTGCATTGATTTTGATTACTCGTGGCTGTTCGGATCGGAGCCTTATTCTACATTCGGCACAGTGACGCTTTTGAGCGGTCTGTCGCGGATCGGCTGGTATGTATTGGCCTTTGCCGCCACCTTCAGCTTTTTGGCGCTCGTTCCGCAAAAGCGTTATTTCTTTACGAAGTGGGGTACGAGAACGTTTTACGTCTATCTGCTGCATGGATTCATTATAAAAACGCTGCGGCAGATCGGGCTTGAAGATCATCTGTCTGATTACCAGAATTTAGTCATGCTCTTGATGTTAACGGCCGCCCTCACGTCCATTCTCTCCAGCAATGCGGTGAAAACGGCCGCACAGCCGTTTATTGAATTGCGGATTACCGGCTGGCTTGAAGCGATTAAAGGAACAAGGAACGGGGCTTATTCGAAATAATGTGAAATACCTCTTAAGCGTTATCGCCTAAGAGGTATTTTTTATTTTTTGCCGTCTTCTTTTTTCTTTGGCTTCGTCTGTTCAAGCGTTTCAATCCATTTTCCGGCGTTATAATCTCCGAGCTCACTTGAAAATTCTTCTTCAAGCAATTTAGGGTCCATCGGCTTTTTATGATTTTGCATGTCTTTGCTGTGCCGGTTTGTTTTCGTCATATTATTCTCCCCCTTGTCTGCCGTGCTTTGATTTGCGGTTTGCCCCTCTCAGTCCGGGATCGCCGTCATATTGTGTTTTGTATGCATCTTTATCCATGCTCTCAGTCGGTGTATTGTTGTTGGTCAAAGCTTCATTCTTCGCTGCTTTTCGTTTCATTTGATTTCCTCCTTCTGTCTGCAGATCTGTTTTGAATTCATCAAACATTTTTTTAAGGTCGCGCACTGTCACATTTTTGGCATCATCAATGAGCTCATAGCCGATCTGTCCGTTCGGCTCAAGCAGCACATATTTAAAATCCTGTATGTCCCCGAGGCCTTCCTGCCTGATCCGCATGGAGAGCTGCGCCTCGGTGAAACGCATCTTTTTTAAATTTTCCGGGATGACTTTTCCGTCACTGACAACGGCGACGGTTTTCCCTGAAAACAAAAACTCAAAAAAGTTTGATTTGATTTCTAAATATTCCATCAGAATCAGTACTGCGATAAAAATCGACGCCGCGAAAATGGTTTCCCATAAATTATGTTCAATAAACGGCTGAATAATAATCGAGCCGATGGAAATCATGATGACCGTCTGAGTCACCGACAGCTGGCTGATCGATTTCCGTCCGGCAATTCGCAATAAAAAGGTACCGACAGCTATCATAATCAAAGATTTCCAAAAAACGGCAAGCAATGACGTCACCTCTTTACGAATTAGAATCTCCAACGAAACGGTTTCCACCCATCCATTTTCCGGTAATAAAAAAACACCGCTTTTCAAAAAGCGGTGTCAGCCGATAATGATTCTTTCCTTCGGATAGTGATAATTTGCTTCGATTTCCTTTCTGCCGATTAAATAAAGGAACGTCAAAATACCGATTCGGCCGATAAACATGACCACCATGATCACGCATTTTCCGATGTCGCTTAAATGCGGAGTGATTCCCAGCGAAAGCCCGGTCGTTCCGAAAGCGGAACAAACTTCAAACAGCAGTCCCAGCAGCGTCTGATTTTTCTCCGTCACTGCCAGAATCAGCGTTGACCCAAACACGAGCAGAATCGCCATCATCGTAACGACCAGCGACTTTATGACATCAGCCTGATGAAGCTCGCGCTTAAAGACCTTGACCGCTTTATTTCCGCGGGCAAAATGAAACAGGGCGAGAAGGTTGAGCGCAAATGTCGTCGTACGGATTCCGCCGCCGACCGAGCTCGGCGATGCGCCGATGAACATAAGGGCGCAAATGAAAAATAATGTCGGCGCCGACAGCTGGCTGATATCAATCGTCGCAAGCCCGCCGCTTCTCGTAGCGGTTGATTGAAAGAGACATAAAAATAAAACATCATGCCAGCTTTTTCCCTTCATGACATGGGTGGCTTCAAGCGCGTATATTCCGACAGCCCCGAACAAAACGAGCAGTCCGAACGTTACGGTCGTAATTTTCGTGAACAGCGTAAATGAGTATCTGCGCTGTTTTGAAAACAAAAAGTCCTTCACTTCTACGAGCACCGGAAACCCGATCGCACCGAAAACAATCAGAAGCATCGTAATAAACTGCACAAAATAGTCATGCCTGAACGGAACGAGTGAATTTCCCGTAATATCAAAACCGCCGTTCGTCGTTGCGCTGACGCTCGCAAAGAAGCCGTGCAAGTACGCCTGTTCATTCGAATCATAGTACGTTAAAAAATAGGTTCCTAAAATGATGCCGCCTAAAAACTCGATTAATAAAATCAAAAACAGCACTTGCTTCATCAAGTTGACGATACCGGAAAACTGCGATTGATTCTGGTCCACCATAATGAGCTTCCGTTCCCGCAAACCGATCCGTTTGCCCATAATAAGCCAGACGAATGTTCCGAGCGTCATAATGCCGATCCCGCCGAATTGAAGCACGAAAGCCAAAATGACAATTCCGGCCGTGCTGAATGTGTCAGCCGTGTTGACGACCGTTAAACCGGTGACACTGACTGAGCTGACCGCCGTAAACAGCGCGTCTATAAACGACCAGCTGGCCCCTTGTTTGTGGGCCGCCGGCAGACTTAACAAAATAAATGCCACCGTCACAGCAAGAAAATAATATAACGCAATCAGCTGTGCAGGCGACAAAACCTGTATGAATTTCTTCAGCTTTAATTTCATAAGATAGTTCCTTCTGCCTCTCAAATGTAGTACGTAATTATTCTAATGATATTGGGAGATTTTTTAAAGGGCTTTTTAGAAAGATTTTTCATTACCTTATGTAATTTGCCGATCTTTAAACAAAAAACCTCTGAAACGATTGTCAGAGGTTTTGTTGATTATTTGGCTTCCAGCCTGCGGATGCGCTCATCCAGATCAGGGTGTGTGGAGAACAGTGACGAATGCTTTTTGCCGTTAATTTTCAACGTCTGCACCGCCGTCTGGTCCTCTTCATTCACATGTCCCGTATAAGACTTCAGCGTACGCAGGGCGTGAATCATTTTATCCTTTCCGGCAAGGTCGGCACCGCCGCGGTCAGCGTGGAACTCTCTGTGACGCGAGTATGCGAAGACGACAAGACTGCCGAGAATGGAAAAAATAATCTGAAACACGATCATCGCGATAAAATGGACGACCGGCGCGAGATCTTCTTTGACAAAGCGGCTCGCAATCCATGCCGCGATACGGGAAAGGAATACGACGAACGTATTGACGATTCCCTGAAGCAGCGTCATCGTGACCATGTCACCGTTTGTAATGTGTGCGACTTCATGGGCAAGAACCCCTTCCACCGCAGCATCATCCATCTGCTGCAATAAACCTGAGGAAACCGCGACAAGCGAACGGCGCTTAGAAGGACCGGTCGCAAAGGCATTGACCTCAGGTGAATGATAAATGCCGACTTCAGGCATTTTCGTCATACCCGCTGCACGGGACAATCTGTGCACACGGTCAACCAATTGCTGCTCTTCATAGCTGAGTGACTGCTTCTTCGGATTTAACACCCGGACGCCCATCATCGTTTTGGCCATCCATCTGGACATACCGAGAGAAATAAAAGAACCGACAAAACCGACGACAAGACTGAACACGAGCAATGCCATCAGATCAATGCGCCCATTTTGTATATACGAGCCGACACCGGTAACGCTTGTAATAATCGTAAGCACAATTCCGATTGTCGTAATGACCAAAAGGTTCGTTAAAATAAACAGAAATATTCTTTTCGCCATAATTACCTCCGTCTTTTTTAAGATCAAAAGAACTTATTTAATTAAATTATAAATGATCTGTTTGAAAATGCAACAATTTCGACGTATGATGTTAATGTAATTCTCAGTGATATAAGAAAGTGAACACACGTAATCAATCAGAGGTGAACCATGAACACGTTTAAACTGACCCGAACCGATATGGTGCGGCTTCTTTACGCGTTAAAAGGCCAAGGAGACGCAACCCCTCTCCAAATCTTACTGCAATCAGCGGACATGACATTGGATGAAGCGGAAAGCCGGCTGCACATCCCTGAATTTCTGACGAGATTCGAACGAAAAAAAGAGAAAAAGGAATACGGGCTTTCAACAAACGAGATTGTCGAGCTGGGAAACCTGTGCGAGCTGACGTCTTTAAAATCAACCGCCGTCCAAAACTGGGTGAAGCGCGATATTAAAGATTTAATCGGACACCCTTTACTCGGAAAAAAATATACAATTGAACAAGCTGTCATCCTTCTCATTGTACGTGATTTAAAATCAATTTATGACTTCGAACATATACGCGCCATATTAAAAATCGCTTTTAACACGATCACCGACAGATCAGATGACGTCATCAGCCCGATCAGCTATTATGAGAGCTGCGCCCAGGTGATTGATTATCTTCATCATAAGACAAACCCGCCGATGAAGGAAACGAGCCTGCAGGAGCTCGTTGAACAGCAGACGGACAAGCTCAGAGGCTGCTTTAAAGAACTCGAAAGCGGGCAATGGAACAATATCAGGTCCATACTCGCGGTTACCGTGCTCTCCGTTTTGACTTTCCATATCCAAGCCTCCGCCTACAAAATGACCAGCCATTTATTATAATTCATACGTTTTTTTGCCCCGGTGTCTGCGCCGGGGTTTTTTCAGGTGCACAACAATTGCCAGCATAATCAATACCGTTCCGTTTGAAACTAAAACGCGTAAAAACATCTTGCCAGAGAAAAGGAGATGAAAAAGATGGCGAGCAGAAATAAACTCTTAGTTCCAGGGGCTGAGCAGGCACTTGACCAATTTAAATACGAAGTGGCTCAAGAATTCGGCGTGAACCTTAGCTCTGATACAGCAGCACGCGCAAACGGCTCTGTAGGCGGGGAAATGACAAAGCGGCTTGTACAGCAGGCTCAATCACAATTAAACGGCAAAACTCAATAATGCAGCTTATTCGCCGGGATTTCTCGGCGAATTTTGATGTTTATCAGCATTCTCCCTTCCGTGGCGGTAGCCGTTCGGGTTCCTTCGGTCTGACGGATCTTCATGGCGCCGATAGGATTCCCAATGTTCATTTCGTTCATGATTCCAGTAATGATTGTTATACCTCTGCTTAGGCTCTTTGTCATTTCCGTTTTCCTGAGGATTTTGTGTTTGGGGCTGCTCTGTTTCCCCATCTTGTTCCTTCTGGGTATTTTCCTCTGATCCGGAAACTGCTTTTTTTTCGTTTTGCTGATTGCCGTCTTGACTGTCCGGCTTCGCATCTTCCGTGCCGGGCGTTGTTTCATTGTTATCCGGCTGCTCTGCTGCCTTTTCTTCATCAGGAGCCGTGTTGTCATCAGCCGCCGGTTTTTCTGTGTCCGGCTGCTTATTTTGATCGGTATCTGTTTCAGTGTTTTTCTGTTCGTTTTCACTATCGTCGGTTTTCTTTTCAGGCTGTTTATCTTCTGTTTTCTTTTCGTTTCTTCTTATGTAGCTGCCTGTTGACATCCCTTCCTGTTTTGCTTTTTCCCTTGTTTCCATATCCGATTCAAGAGATTGAAGCTGGTAGGTGCCCTTATATTTTTCAGTCATGTCAGCCAGCTGTTTTTTAACGCCTTTTTTATATGTATTGTCATCTGTATTTTCGTAAACCGTGGAAATTAAAATCTCTTTTGATTCCTTTACATATCCATGCTTGCTGCAATCGGTAATAATATTACTGATGACTTCCTTAAAATCGCTGCTTTTCCAGTCTCCGATGTCACTTATGACCTTTTGGGCGTCATGGTTCAGCGGTGTGAGTTCAATGACTTCGTATTTGCTGTTTAAAGCCATTTCAATGCTTGGATTAATGTCAAGCGTCATATACGCGTAAGCTTTGTTATCAGAAAAAACCGGGAGCATGATTAAAATAAATAGGATAATAGCAGTCATTGTAAACACTCCCAATTTAAAAGGGCGCAGTTTCAGAAAATCAAAAAAGCTGGCCCTTCTTCCCATACGCGTTTCGCCTTCAAACGTAATTTCCTCTCCGATTTCACAAGCGCGGTGATCATTTTTAGTTTTCAAAAATTGTCCGTCAGGGGTTAGCAACGTGACGAATTTTTTATTTTTCTCTACTATGATCCCTCTTCTCATGAGTGCAACACCCCTTTAAGATAATCTTTTAAATAAATATAATCACCGGAAATAATAATACTCATGGCGATGATATATTTTCGGTTCCGTTCGATCGTTTTTCTGCTGACCGACACGAGCTGCTCCAGCTGTTTGACCGGAAGCTGTTTCTTCTGGTGCAAAATAGACGCCAGCTCTTCATTTTCCACAAGCGTGTAGGCTACCTTAATCGCATTCTGCCTCGCATCTGTATGCTTCGGCGATTGTTCCAGCAGCTCTTTAAAAGACAGACCGTATTCTTGCAGCTGCTTCTGAAAAAAAAGAATTTCCTCCCGGCGCTGCTCCTGTTCTATCTGTTTGCGGTATTCATCAATGGAAAGCTCCGCTTCAATAAGGCTTTGCGAAGACTCCTGGTCGTCGCCTTCCTGCACATCCATATTGATATGCTGGGCGGCTCTTGCTTCTTTTCTGATATAATCTATTACTTTTCTTTTTATAATCAGCTCTGCAAATGCAAGCAGCGAATTACCTTTTTCAGCCGAATATTTTTCAATGGCTTCGTTAAACGCGATCAGCCCGATGCTGAATTCGTCGTCTTTTTCATCTATATATCGTTTACAAACGGATGAAACCGTCTTCGCGATAAAAGGCTTATATTGCTGTATTAAATCGTTCTGCAGATCTTTGTCGCCTTTTTGTATTTTTTCAACAGATGTTTCAAGCGTTTGCTTCTTTTTTCCCAATTTAAACAAAAGGCTAAGCACTGGTTTCACCTCAGTTCCTCCCTATAACTACTCATAATCATAGCTAATTTAGTAGGGATTCGCAAAGGAAGAAAAAGAGAAATCGATTTCATTTGTCACAATTATGACAAGCCAATAAGACGTACTATACATGATTTCGTGCGATCGGGCAGAATTAAGGGGGTTTTCTCTGTGTTTTTTGTAACAAGGCTGTTATAAAATTGTTATCATATGTCTTAAATGTAAGCGTTTCAAACAAAAAAGGGAACCTGTTTTTTAAAAAACAGTCCCCTTTAAGATTCCTTTTACGCGTGTTCTCTTTCCGCCGATGCCGCGTCCTGCTCTATTTGTTTTGTTCCTGACATAAACCATCCGCAAACCGCAATGGCTGCCAAAACCGTCCAGAAAATGATTTTCCAAGCCGCAGAGTGAATAACATCCGCCGGAATGGCGCCGAGTTCCTCATGAGCCAGAGTATAAAGAGCGAGCTTCACGCCTACCCACCCGACAATAACAAATGCCGCCGTTTCAAGGCCCGGTCTGGTTTTTAATAAGGAAACAAACATGGACGCCGCAAAGCGCATGATGATTAAACCGATAACACCGCCGGCTAAAATAACGAGAAACTGACCGCCATCCAAGCCGCCGATGGCAGGAAGCGGCGTTTCCGGAAGCGTTACGGCAAGCGCGACCGCCGCTAAAATGGAGTCAACGGCAAAAGCGATATCAGCCAGCTCCACTTTCAATACAGTCTGCCAAAACCCGCTCTCTTTCTGCGTTTTCTGCCCTGTGCCTTGTTTGAATACATACCGCTTCAGCAAATGACTGACCGCGATGTAAAGCAGATATAAGGCGCCCAGAGCCTGAACCTGCCAGACATTCACCAGAAAAGAAATGGCAAACAGCGACCCGAAACGTAAAATAAAAGCGCCCGCCAATCCGTAAAATAAAGCCTTCTTCCTTTGTTTTTCCGGAAGATGCCTCACCATCACAGCCATCACCAGCGCGTTATCCGCCGCTAAAATCCCTTCCAGCCCGATTAAAACGAGAAGAACCCATCCATACTCCAATAATAATGCAAAGTCCAATCCAATCCCTCCGTTTCTTTTCTATCATCCGAGCTTATACCGGCGTTTTTTTACGCAAAAAAGACCTTTGCCGATATAAGGCAAAGGTCTTGCTAGACATGAATGATTGGCATGCCAACAAAGCCGATGGATATGATCCATGAATTGACGACTTTGTTTCCGGAACATCCGGACGCTACTCCCCTTTGGGATTTCAAGAAATATTTTGTTTATACGCTCATGATAAAGCCTGTTTCATCATTTGTCAACGCTTAACTTTTTTAGCAAATTGAGAAATTTTTTCTGTTTTATCCCGATGTTTTCCTCTTTTTAAAAGCAGATAAAAGACAAGAAGCAACACAATGAATATACCGAGCGGCAGCATATATTGATCAAGAATGGAACCGACGCTTTTCCAATTTTCCCCGAGCTTCATTCCGAGGTATACGTAAACAAACGTAATCGGGAGCATCGCTGCATATGTATAAAGAGAAAACACCCAGACATTCATTTTCGCAATTCCGCACGGCAGAGAAATCAGCGTCCTGACCCCCGGTATAAAACGGCCGCTGAACGCTACCAAACCTCCGTGTTTCTGAAAGAAATGATCTGATTTCTGAAGCGATTCGGGTTTTATCCATACATACTTTCCATACTTCAGCAAAAACGGCCGGCCTCCCAGCCTTCCGATTCCATATAAGACCAGCGGACCCGAAACACCGCCGAGCGATCCGGCAAACACGGCTCCGGCAAGCGTCATATCCCCTTTTGACACCCAGCAGCCCGCAAGCGGAAGTACAATTTCCGCCGGGATAAATTCTATACTCAGCGCCAAAAAAATTCCGGCGTAGGATAAGCTTTTAAACGCTTCTATTATTGATATGATAAAACCTTCGATCATTTATCACTCCAGGCAACTTGTATTCTGAATCTTAAGAATCATTTTAACACAAAACCTCGAAACTGAAATATTTTTATGTCTCGCCGATATAAATGAGGATCGTTTCAGATCGGTAGTAGTAGGAGGAATCATCTTTTGGAATTACATGTACAATACAATGTCCCGCTTGTCGGGCTATCCATCCTGATTGCTTGTCTGGCGGCATTTACTTCACTTGAAATTTCCAGAAAAATAACGCTCAAAACGGGGATTCACAGTAAGCTGTGGCTGTTTGCGGGTTCAGTTATCATGGGTTTCGGCATATGGTCAATGCACTTTGTCGGAATGCTTGCCGTTTATATGAACATGCATATGAATTATGAAGCTGTGCCGATGTTCTTTTCTGCAGCCGCCGCGATTTCCGGATCTTTTGCGGCTTTATACATCGTCAGCCGGAGAATCTTAACATTCAGCCGGCTGATTACCGGATCTGTTTTTATGGGAGCGGGAATTTCTCTCATGCATTACATGGGGATGTCGGCCATTTCCCGGGTAATGATTATGTATAATCCTTTTATGTTCTGTATGTCTATTCTGATTGCCATGGCTTCTTCTTTCATTTCGCTGAAAGTATTTTTCGGTTTGGCAGCAAAGAAACCGACGGAACCTTTTACTTTTCACAAAATCATCGGTTCTGTATTCATGGGCGCGGCCGTTTCAGGGATGCATTATACCGGAATGATGGCTGCCTCATTTTATGAAGACATGAGAAAGCCGGCAAACGATATGGAAATTCATTCGTTTCATTGGTCCGTTTATATTACGCTGATCATCTTTTGTTTTCAGATGTTATTGTTTTTCAGCTCACATTTCGATCGTCAGTTTTTCCGCCACAATGAACGTATGAAAGACCATGAACAGCGGTTTCAATCATTAATCAATCATAATATTGACCCGATTTTCATCCTATCTCCTGACGGTAAAATTCTTTACTCTAATGAAGCAGGGGCCGAGATGAAACACAATCTCGGACTGGACAGCCAAAATTGGCGCCGGCATATCAGCAGGCAGCTGAAAACCTATTTTAAACAAGTAAAAAAAGAACAGCAGGCCCTGCATATTGATGCTGATCTGAAAACAGACGTCGGCTTATTTTATATTAATGTTACCTTTATCCCCGTTTTGGTCGATAACGGACTGGACAGTATATATGTCATCTGCAAAGACATGACCAAACAGCGGAAAGCCGAGAAGGACATTCACCGTATGGCGCATTATGATTCTTTGACAGACCTGCCGAACCGCCGGCATGCCGTTCAGCGGTTGACAGAAGTTCTGGAAAGAGATCATTCATTCGGACGCTTGACCGTTGTGTTCTTTCTCGATTTAAATCGGTTTAAAATTATTAATGATGCGCTCGGGCACAATGCCGGAGACGGACTTCTTCAATCAGCGGCTCAGAGACTCTCCTCCATCATCCCGGATAATGGTTTTATCGCCCGTCTTGGCGGTGATGAATTTATTATTATTTTAACTGACGTCCCTTCTGAGAACGATGACATTGATGATTTAGCAAAACAGATCATCCTGCAGTTCGAAAAACCGTTTACCATTCAGGAGCATGAGCTGATCACCTCTGTCAGCATCGGCATCGCCGTCTCTCCAAAAGACGGGTCGGACGGAATGGAACTGATGAAAAAAGCCGATATGGCGATGTACGCCTGCAAAGACCGAAACAAAAGCAAATACAAATATTACTCTGCCCAAATCGGAGAAAAAGAAGCGAAAAAGCTTCGGCTTGAGATGGAGCTGAGAGAAGCGATTGAGAAAAAAAGGTTCGTCCTTCATTATCAGCCTCAATACAGCGCTTCTGATCAGCTCATCACGGGAGCTGAAGCGCTTCTGAGAGTGGCCGGCGCGGATGGGAAACGGCAGAATCCCGGAGACTTTATCCAGGCCGCCGAAGAAACCGGGCTGATTATTGACCTCGGCAAATGGATCATCACCGAGGCGTGCCGGCAGGCGAAGGAATGGCATGAAAAAGGATATCACCTTCCAGTCGCCATTAATATTTCGGCCAAACAGTTTCAATCAGAAGAATTGGTTCCGTTTATTCAGAAAACACTTTCCCATTACAAGCTTCCTCCCCGGCTGCTTGAAGCAGAAGTGACTGAAAGCATGAC
Source organism: Bacillus sp. SDLI1 (assembly GCF_001553895.1). NCBI lineage: Bacteria > Bacillati > Bacillota > Bacilli > Caryophanales > Bacillaceae > Bacillus > Bacillus sp. SDLI1. The sequence continues at coordinate 914,308 of NZ_CP013950.1, forward strand.
AATGGAAGATCACGAGCACAGCAAAAAAGTGCTTACCGCACTAACTGAGCTGGGAATCAGTGTAAGCATTGATGATTTCGGAACGGGTCACAGTTCTCTCAGCTACTTGAAGGACTTTCCGATTCACAGATTGAAAATAGATAAATCATTTATAGATGATCTTCAGACACATCCTAAATCTGCGCAGATCACCGGCGCCATTATTGCCATGGGCCATCAGCTTTCTCTTTTAGTCGTTGCTGAAGGGGTTGAAACGGCGATGCAAAAAAAGATTTTAGATGAAAAAGGATGCGATTTTCTCCAGGGATACTATTTCAGCAGGCCATTGCCTCCTGAGGAGATTGAACAGCTCCTCAATGAAGCGCCGCGCCACCCATAAGTTTCTACACATGGAACGAACCCGATTATCCACAATAAAGAAAAAAGGAGTTTTTATTCATGCACACGATGTGGAAGGGTTCGATCAGTTTCGGCCTCGTCAATATCCCGGTCAAGCTCTTTGCGGCCACTGAAGATAAAGATATAAAATTCCGCAGTCTTCATAAAGAAGATCATGCGCCGATTAAATACGAAAAGATCTGTACCGGGTGTGAAAAGAGTCTGGAGCCGGATGAAATCGTTAAAGGCTATGAGTATGTAAAGGGAAAATACGTCATTTTGACAGACGAAGACCTGAAAGACGTAAAACAGGAACATGAAGAAAAAGCGGTTGAGATTGTTGACTTTGTCCAGCTGCAAGAGATTGATCCGATTTATTTTAACCGATCTTATTATGTCGGCCCTGGAGACAACGGCACAAAAGCCTATACACTTTTGCGGGAAGCGCTGAGGACGACCGGTAAAATCGGGATTGCCTCTATTACGATCCGTTCTAAGCAGCAGCTTGCGATTCTTCGGGTGTATGACAACTGCATCGTGATGGAATCCATTCATTATCCGGATGAAGTCCGAAACGCCGGACATGTGCCGGGCGTTCCGGAGCAGACAGCCGTTAATGAAAAAGAGCTGCAGACGGCGATTACGTTAATTAATGAGCTGACAACCGAGTTTGACCCAGAGCAATACGAAGACACATACCGGAAAGCCCTTCTCGCCAAAATTAATGATAAGCTTGAACATGAAGAAGCAGGCGTAACACCCGCTGCTGCCGGCCCGCGCGAAGATGTCATTGATCTTGTCAGCGCCCTTCAGGCAAGCATCGACCGGACGAAGCGGCCGAATCGCGAGCAGGCTGCACCGGCGCGGACAAAAGACGCCGCACCTGCAGGCGGCGAAGGCAAAAAGCGGAAGACGACCAGACAAAAAGCCGGAACGTCTTAATCATGGTGCTGACGATGCAGCCGATTTTGACCTCTTCACCGCCCATAGGCAGTGAGTGGCGCTATGAGGTAAAGTATGACGGATTCCGCTGTCTTCTCCGCATAGACGAAAGCGGCGTCACATTGACCAGCAGAAACGGCCAGACGCTGACGAATCAATTTCCGGAAATCACGGCTTTTGCGGCACGGTGTTTTCAGCACATGAAAGACCGGTTCCCCATTACGCTTGACGGAGAGCTTGTCTATTTAATCAATCCGTACAGAGCGGACTTTGAACATATTCAAATCCGCGGGCGTTTAAAACGGGCGGAAGCCATTGAAAGCACCGCCAATAGACGGCCGTGCCGCTTTCTGGCATTTGATCTCTTAGTTCTGGAAGGTGCCGGCACCGTCTCATTGCCGTATGTGAAGCGGAAGCGCGCCCTTTTCAAACTGTTTGAAGAAGCAAATCTTCCGAAAAGCCCCCATCACTTAGCGGAGGAAGCGATTCAGTACATTCCGGAGCACACTGACTTTGAAGCGCTCTGGGACAAGATCGTCCGGCATGACGGAGAAGGAATAGTAGCAAAAAGAGCATCAAGCGGCTGGGCGGAAAATAAACGGTCTCCCGACTGGCAGAAGTATAAACATATGAAAACGGCTCACGTGCTATTAACCGGGTTTAATCCGAAGAACGGGTACGTGACGGCCTCGGTATTAAAAGACGGCGCCATTGTCCCGATCGCTTCCGTTTCCCACGGCATGCAGGCGGAAGAAAAAAACGCCGTCAGAACCATTATGGAGACTCACGGCAAAAAACAAAAAAGCGGCGAATATATACTTGAGCCTTCCATCTGTATGACCGTGCAGTATTTAACCATATTGCAGGACACGCTGCGTGAAGTATCTTTTGTTTCTTTTCAGTTTGAAATGGATTGGACTGAATGTACGTATGAGCAGCTTATCCTCCAGTCTAAAACGCTGCCGCCGAAACTGCAGTTCACAAGCCTGGATAAGACCGTTTTTAAGAAGTCTGAAAAAAAGAAAGCGGATTTCCTTTGTTATATGGTGAAGATGAGCGATTTTCTTATGCCTTTTCTCAAAGATCGGGCCGTCACGGTGATCCGTTATCCGCATGGGGCGCCGGGCGAATCTTTTTTTCAAAAAAACAAACCGGATTACACGCCGGACTTTGTCTCAAGCGTATTTGACGGAAGCCACGAACACATCGTATGCAGCAGCGTACCGTCTCTTTTATGGCTCGCCAATCAGCTGGCGCTGGAATTTCACGTTCCGTTTCAGACCGTGCATTCTGAAAGGCCCGCAGAAATCGTCATTGACCTTGATCCTCCGTCAAGGAACGATTTTCCTATGGCCGTGGAGGCGGCCCATGTGCTGAAACAGCTGTTTGACTCATTCAGCATAACATCATTCCCGAAGCTCTCCGGGAATAAAGGGATTCAGCTCTACATCCCGCTTTCACCGGAAGCATTCACCTATGAGGAGACCCGCGCGTTCACAATGCTAATCGCCGATTATTGCGTCAGGACGCGTCCGGATCTTTTTACGACAGAGCGGTTTATCAAAAACCGGAACGGCAGGCTCTACCTAGATTATTTGCAGCATGCCGAAGGAAAAACGATCATCGCTCCATATTCGACCCGGGGCAATGAACTAGGAACGGTTGCCGCCCCTCTTTATTGGAACGAAGTCAACTCCTCTTTAACACCCGATGATTATACGATTGATACAGTGGTGAATCGGGTCAGGACAGAGGGAGATCCGTTTTATGATTTTTACCGGAATCCGCAGGACGGCCCGCTTTCAAACGTGCTTGAGCAAATCAAGAGAAAGAGCTGATGCTTTTCGTCAGCTCTTTTCAGTCTGATACGTGCACATCAGTTTATCTTTGGAAATGAATAAATAGCAGGAATAAGGAATGTTTTTGAGGGTGAGCTGTTTTTCAGTAAAATATAAAATCGGAATATGTGCCGCTTTTTTAAACAGCCTGTAGCAGCAGCTGGACGGCTTTATTACATCAAATCCGAGTCTTGCCGCCCCTTTATGAAGCATTGTAATGCCGACGACGCCTTTAATCTCGTCTTTCCGTTTATGCTGGTTAATATAATCAGCTAAATGAGGCATGGATTGATAAACCTTCTGATATAGCATAATCCCCCTTCTGACCGCGCTTTCAATAGGCTGCAGCTCTTTCAGGAGTTTGACATTATGAAGATGAATCTTGACTAACACGTCGTTTTTTTTAATTCTGGTTCCGTCGCTCAGGATGACCTCTTTCCCTTTATATCTTGTCAAACGAACGCGGAATACATTCGATTGCTGTTTATCAATCAGCGTCAGCCGGGTAAAGAAGAAATAAAGCGGATCAAGTAAGTACCATATAGTCAGCAGACAGCTTCTCACACGTTCACCTTCTTTATAATCAAAGCACTTTCATATTTTGGCATGGGGCATGTCACATTATGATTGGTAAATAATGATGCCGCCCTGTATCAGCATATGCAAAATCCGCTTCAGGCTCTACCGTAGGACAGAAAAAAACACTCTCCTTGAAGAAGAGTGTTTGTATCCGCTTTCTTTTAACGGAAAAGCAAGTGCTGGCTGTGAATCCCCGCTTTTTTCAATAAGGCTATCAGCTGTTCCTGTTCCTCAGGCATAAGTCCTGAAAACGCTCTCGCAATTCTCAATGAATGAATCGGATAAATTTTGTCTAAATACTCATTTCCTTTATCAGTTAAATGGGCGTAAACAGACCGTTTGTCCTTCGGGTCTTGTTCTCTGACCAAAAACCCGTTTCTTTCAAGCTTGTCGATGACATAGGTGACATTCCCGCTGACAAGCAAAAGACGCGACCCGATTTGCTGGAGCTTTTGCGGGCCTCTCGTATACAGCAGCTCCAAAACGGCAAATTCAGTCGGATTAAAACCGTGTTCTTTACTGTCACGAATGCTGTGTTCAGACACACTTTTGAAAGCCCTTGCAAAAACTTTGTACAAATTCATCGAACGCATTACTTCTTCTTCGTTAAATGATAATCTCATCATATCTACCCCGTATTTAAGATTTTTATAAAAAAATAATGTAAACCCTTACAATTCATAAGAGTCGTTCTTTGTTTTATATTCTATTCGTGCCGTTTTTCAGAATTCCTTCTTTTTTATATAAAAAAATACCCTTATACATCATTTAATTTGTATAAGGGTTTCGTTCTTTATAGGGAATGTTCCGGAAAAAATACGCGTATTCCTTTCTCAGCTCCGTGATTGTCATGGAGTTCAGTATTTCTTTTGTATAGACTCCGATCTGAAGAAGCTTTTTGGAATAATGGTTTCTCTCTTTGTCCAGTGCATTTTGAAACAAATGACTCATGACGCCCTCCTTTGTTTTCCGTTATTCTATGATCAGAATACCGCTTTTATTTCAATGACGTATGAAGCCATTGTAAAACTTATGTGGAATTATGATGTTTTTCGGTAAAGTCCGTTCTGAACGGCTCTGAGCAGCGGAAAAGCGTGTTCCCCGGCAAGCTGCATAAACGTCTCCAGCATTTCATCGCGTTTCATATCTAATTCAATGATTTCTTTTGCCAGCGAAACCGCTTTTTCTTTCTCCATTCATATCCTTCCTCTCATTGTATCTGTAAAGTAAGCATAAAACGGGATACAGAACCATGCATTAACCTTGTTAATTTTTCTGACGCTTTTTTTCTAAAATCTTCTATTTCACGTCAGAAAACCTGACAAGCGTCAGGTTTTTTCTCTTTTTTTCTTATATAATATGAGTAAAAGACATCCAGGGGTGGAAAAATGACGACAGACGAACAATCTTACAAAGATAAAAAAGTAATCTCGATCGGCATTGTAAGCGAATTAACCGGATTGTCAGTCAGGCAGATCAGATACTATGAAGAACGGAAATTAATTTACCCGCAGCGCTCATCGCGGGGAACGAGAAAATATTCCTTCGCGGACGTTGAGCGGCTGATGGATATTGCCAACAAGCGTGAGGACGGCGTGCAGACGGCTGAGATTTTAAAAGACATGCGCAAAAAAGAGCAGGCCCTCAAAAACGACCCGCAGCTCCGCAAGAAAATGCTGGAAGGACAGCTTAATGCTCATTTTAAATATAAAAACCGCTGACAAAAAAAGGTCCGCCTCCTGTGAGACGGACCTTTTTTTATAAAGCATGAAGAAATGCAGTTGCAATGCCGAAATAAATTAATAAGGACAAAATATCGTTCAGCGTCGTAATCAGCGGCCCGGATGCAATCGCCGGGTCTATGTTCAGTTTATGAAGAATAATAGGGACGATCGTTCCGGCCATCGTACCGATAATCAGCGTTGCAAGCAGCGATGAACCGACGACAAAACCGAGCGTTAAGTCTTTCTGCCAGACGGTTGCGACAATCGTAATCGCAATCGCACAGACAATACCGATGTAGATGCCGGCTCTTAATTCCCGGAAAATCAGTTTAAAGATGGTTTTTTTATTCATTTCTTCTTTAGTCAATCCTCTGATAACGACGGCGAGTGACTGTGTGCCTGTATTTCCCGTCGTTCCCGCGATCATCGGCATGAAAAATGCGAGGGCGACGACTTTTTGCAATGTATCTTCAAAATAATTCAGGATGCTTCCGGAAATCAATCCGATAAACAAAAGGAGAATGAGCCACGGCAAGCGGCGGTACGCCGCCACGTACGCTTTCGTATCAAATGTAATCGCCTTACCGGAGGCGGCGAATTTTTCGTAATCTTCATCAGCCTCTTTAATCACGACGTCGATAATATCATCGACAGTCACGATGCCGACAAGCACATTATTTTCTTCAACGATGGGAATGGCTAAAAAGTCATACCGCTGGATCAGCCGGGCGACTTCTTCCTGATCCTGGAGCACCCCTGCTGAGATGACACGCGTAAACATGAGATCCTGCACTTTATCGTCAGGCTCGCCGAGAATTAAATCTCTGTAAGACAGCACCCCGACAAGCTGCTTACTGTCATTAATCACGTACAAGTAGTTAATTGATTCTGCGATTTCCGCAAAGCTTTTCAGCTTCACGACCGCATCTTTTACTGTATAATGCTGCGGAATCCAGACGAAGCGGTTCGTCATCATCCGGCCCGCGGATTCTTGCGGATAGTTCATCAAAAGCTGTACGGCCTTTGATTCCTCGGCCTCCATGCTGGACAAAAGCTGCTCTTTCAGCTCTTCATCCATCTCTTCCAGCAAAGCGGCGAGATCGTCGTTATCCATTTTATTCATTGCGAGAGTGGCTTTCGTTTTACCGACTTTATGGAGAACGGCAAGCTGAAATTCCCGCTCCAGCTCTCCGATCATGTCGGTGATGTCATCAACCGTCATATATGACAGATAGCGGGCCCGGTGCTTTTCCGGCATTTCTTTAAATAAAAAGGCCATATCATAGGGCTGAAGCTCGTCTATCATGTTTCGGAATTCTTTTATTTTTCCGTCCCGCAATAAAATGATAATGCGTAATATGAGTTCGTCATAGGTCATATTTTGGACCATCGGGACTCGTACCTCCTTTACGGAGACGCGCCGTCCGTCAAGGGAAGTGCGGCGGTTTGTCTCCTCATCATGTCGTCACTGGTTATCTGGCTGTATATGGGTACTTCTTCTGACATACTCGAATGGGGAGAATCCATACTCCGCACCTCCTTATCATGCTCAGTCATGTACGTTTTGAGGCATAAAAAAAACCTTCCGAAATGAAGGCGAAAACAAGCACGGCAAATAAACGTGCGGGGCCTTCATTCGTAGAGCTTTAGCACTGTATGGCATAGGACAATCATCCAGCTGCGTTAAGAATCACCTTATGTCGATGATTCCTGTTGACCCATTGGCGTCTTTGGACATTTTTGGGCAGCAGCGTATCTCCATACAGGAGCCTCACCTAACGAAGTTGTTATTTGAATTGACACACTGAGATTACAGAAAAAAAAGGAATGTGTCAACCTTTAAATTGTTATTTCAGCATATGCCTATAAAATAAACGGAATAAAGGCATAAAGCCCTTATTCCGGCAAATCGCTTTCATCCTCTTCTGAAAGTAAATGATAGGATTCATGCAGCATGAGCGCGTATTCCCCTTCTCTTGTCGGGTGCGGTACATACTCAGCCTCGTTGATATACTGCTCTTCCCTTTTCTTCACAGAACAGACCTCCTTTTCAACTTTAGATTGTCCAAAAGAAGATCCGTTATCATAAGAAAGAAAAACTCTCCGAAAAAGCGGGATAATGCGGTTATATTTTTCGGATGGTGAAAAAGTTCCGCAACAGCCACGGACCCGGTTTGAAGCCGAGCGTTAATTGCCACGCGCCGATCGCCTGCAGTCCGAATTCCCGCACGAGAACCATTTTTTCACTCATGCTCCGCACATCCTCGAACCATACTTCATGCGTTCTTCCATTTTCATCCGTATACCGGAAGTAAGGGGAACGATCCCTCTGAGAGTAGCGGATCACTGATTGATATTTCATGGCGGTTTCCATGGCGCGCTGATTGGAGATCGCCGATCCGATCGTCCCGGGGCGGTACGGAATCACCCAATCATATCCGTACAGCGGCACACCGAGAATCACCTTTCTTCTCGGCACTCTGCTGATGGCAAAATTGATGGTTTCTCTGACCTCCGTCAAAGGCGCTACGGGTCCCGGCTCACTGCCGGCGTGGTGCCAGTCGTACGCCATGATGAACATATAATCGACGACGGCTCCGATTCCCCCGTAATCATATCCCCTCAGCCACGGCACCGCTTCATTTGTTTTCGCCGGAACCGATATCGTTAGCGCGAGCTGGTGCTCTGAGAGCCGGGTTTTTAACTGCCGGAGAAATCCTGTAAACAGGTCCCGGTCGGCTTCCCTGATCCGTTCAAAATCAATATTTACACCGCCGTATCCCTTTCTTACGGTCAGGTAGACGATATTATTGACGAGATTCGTTCTCGCCGTCGGGTTCTGCAGGACTTGATGGGCTAATTCCGGGCTGAACCCTCCTTCTGTCAGATTCGTGATGACCGCAAGCGGCCGCACTCTGTTTTGCCATGTGGTTTCTATCGCGGTTCTGTCGTTTAAATCATTCATGATATCTCCGTTTGGGCCAAAATGATATTCAAACAAAGAAATCGCCGATGAATAGGGTGCAAAATCATTAATGAGCTCTCTGTCCGCTTCAGGTGTCCGAATGACGTAAAATTGCAGGGTTCCCGCCAAATAGTTGGAGATATCCGGAATTCTCACTTTTAAACCCGGCCGCAGCCGGTTCGGCGGAATATCCGGGTTTGCCTGCATCAGCTGCATCTGCGGAACATAAGTCTTACTTGCGATAACGGCATACGTATCATTCGGCTGAACCGTATATTCATTAAGAGGGATCAAAAGCGCCTGCCCCGGAACGATATTCGTTTCCTCAAGCCCGTTGACGCTTCTGATGCTGTCAACAGGGTATCCGTACTTTCTGCTGATGGAAAATAACGAGTCACCAGACTGCACTGTATGAACAAACATAGATGTCCTCCGTTTCCTTTTGATCAAAAGGGCTCTTCTTATCTTTATGAATGATCTTCCGGTCCGATTCCAAACTCTGTTTAGAGAAAGGCTGTTTACAAATCAGATATGATCAACTATGATGATGTCATCATAAAAAACTGTATAGGAAACGCACTAGGGGTGCTGTTATCGGCTGAGATAAAACATGCGGCAGGCGTGTTTTGATCCCTTATAACCCGATCTGGATAATACCAGCGTGGGGAAGTGCAGATTGACCGGAGCGCAGGGTTTTTTCCATGCGTTTTCGTTCTGCTGCTGCATATTCCCTCGGATATGCAGTTTTTTATTTTTCATTAAAAAACGGGGGAGGACACCGCAATATGAAACTTACGATCAATCGTCTTTCGTAAAATCAACTCTTTCATACATACGACTATCCGATAAGAAAGCAGGAGATCACAATGAAAAATTGGAAAATGAGAGAAATTGTCGTCATGTCCGTCATCAGTGTTGTATTTGCTGTCGTTTATTTATTATCAACTCATGCAAGCAATATAGCGGCAGGGTTTTTCGGCCGGATGAGCTACGAACCGATTTACGGTATTTGGTTTATCGTCTCGGTGATTGCCGCCTACATTATTCAAAAACCGGGAGCGGCGCTTGTTTCTGAAATCATCGCCGCGTTTGTGGAGTGTTTACTCGGAAATCCGTCAGGGCCGATGGTGATTCTGATCGGCATCGCGCAGGGAATCGGTGCGGAAGCGGTCTTTTTTGCGACACGCTGGCGGGTGTATACCCTGCCCGTGCTCCTTTTATCCGGTATGGGGTCTTCTGTTGCGAGCTTCATTTATGACTTGTTCATTTCCGGATACTCTGTTTTGAATCCGGGTTTATTAGCCGTCATGCTTCTCATCCGCCTGGTCTCAGGTGCGCTTCTTGCCGGCCTTCTCGGCAAAGCAATCAGTGATGCGCTGGCTTACACAGGGGTGCTGAACGGCATGGCGCTCGGAAAAGAATTCAAGAAGAAGAAACAGGTGAACCAAGATGCAGGCATCTGAACCCCTTCTATCGGCCCGCCGTCTTACCTTTTCTTATGAGCAAGATGAGAAGCCGGTTTTTCAAGACGTGTCATTTCAGCTCCGCAAAGGAGAACGGGTTTTATTGCTCGGGCCGAGCGGATGCGGCAAAAGCTCGCTTGCACTTTGTTTGAACGGTCTGTACCCGGAAGCCTGCGATGCGGTTCAAACGGGAACCGTTTCCTTATACGGAACACCTCTTTCGGAGCTGTCAGAACCCGCCGCCCGATCTATCGGCGTCGTGTTTCAAGATCCGGATCAGCAGTTTTGCATGCTGACGGTTGAAGATGAAATAGCCTTCGGTCTGGAAAATTTGCAATATACAAAAGAAGAGATGGACTCAATTATTGAGGATGTTTTGGAAAAATTAGAAATCACTCATCTGAAAACACGGACGATCGCCTCGCTGTCAGGCGGTTCAAAACAAAAGGTCGCGCTCGCCTGTATCATTGCGATGGAGCCGGAACTCATTATTTTAGACGAACCGACGGCACAGCTTGATCCATATTCCGTGCGTGAATTGGTGCGGCTGATCAAAGAACTGCAGGCCGAAAAAGGCTTCGGACTTCTCGTTATCGAGCATCAGCTTGATCATTGGACGCCGTGGATGGACAGGACGATTGTCCTTGACGGAACGGGTCAGAAAGTGATGGACGGAGAGACGGGCGCGATCTTTGAAACAAAACTTGAAGAGCTGACACAGCTCGGCATTCCGATTCCGCAGGTGATCTCATTGCAGAAGCAAGTCAGCATCCCTTTTACATTGTGCAAAGAAAGACTGTTTCAGGAACCTGTACCGCCCTTTCCCGGCCCCTGGCCCGCCGCGCTTTCGACAGAGGACGCGCTGAGTGTTCACGGGCTGTCATTCATAAGAGGAACAGACACCATTTTTCAGGACGTGAGCTTTTCCGTAAAAAAAGGGTCAATCACCGCGATTGCCGGCCCTAACGGAACCGGAAAATCCACGCTCCTGTCCGCCGCGGCCAAACTCATCCGCCCTGTGAGCGGCGACATCAAAATAGACGGCAGACCAGTAGATTCCTATTCGGAAAAAGAGCTTCGGCGGCTGATAGGGTATGTTTTCCAAAATCCTGAACACCAGTTTGTCACAGATTCCGTCATTCAAGAGCTGCTGTTCGGCTTTGAAGACGGTAAAGCCGCAAAGGAGAAAGCTCTTCAGCTCTTAACCCGGTTCGGCCTGAGACGCTATGCCTCACAGCATCCGTTCTCTTTAAGCCAAGGACAAAAACGCAGGCTCAGCGTCGCGACGATGCTTATGCATCAGGTGAAAGTTTTGCTGCTTGATGAACCGACTTTCGGGCAGGACGCAAAAACGGCGCGTGAGTGCATGCTGATGCTTCAGGAGATCCAAAAGGAAGGAACGGCTGTTTTAATGGTGACACATGATATGGAGCTCGTCTCAGATTATGCCGATACGATCCTTGTGCTCTGCGGCACGAAGCTTGTGTACCGCGGAACGCCCGACTCATTGTTTTCTGATCATATCGGAATCGCGGAGCGGGCGCATTTAGCTTTGCCCCTGCGGTATGAATGGATGAAACACGACAGGAGGCGGAGAAATGAACCTGCGGCTGGAGGCTGTTAACCCGTCGATTAAGGCGGCGGCTGTTTTGTTATGCGTTGTTATGCTGTCGTTTATTTATAACCCGTACACGCCTGCTTTGTTTTATATTATCATTGCCGGAGGCGTCCTCTTGGCGGGACATGTGCCGCTGAAAAAATGGCTGCTGTTTACGGTTCCGTTTGTCATTCTTGCCTTCGGATCTTTATGGACAGCCGCCGTATTCGGAAACGTCCCGACAACCGAAAGCAATCTGCTGTTTAAGCTCGGACCGATTGCCGTCAACAGTGATAATGCGGCGCTCGGGATTTCTATCGCGTTTCGTATTTTATGTTTTTCCGCTTTGTCGATGATGTTTCTTTTCACAACCGATCCGATTCTGTTTATGCTCAGTCTGATTCAGCAATGTAAGCTCCCGCCGAAGCTTGCTTACGGCGTGATCGCCGGGTTCCGGTTTCTTCCTCTTCTGAAAGATGAAATCCTGATTATCAGACAGGCGCACAGAATCAGAGGCGCGGCGTCTGATTCCGGGCTGAAAGGAAAGCTCTTTGCCTTCAGGCGCTTTACCATCCCGCTTTTGGCAGGCGCCATCAGAAAGGCGGAACGCACAGCGATCGCAATGGAATCTAAAGGTTTTACAGGGAGCCGAAACCGCACGTTTTACAGAACGGTTACTGTGCGCCGCGCCGACTGGTTCTTTTTCATGCTCGTGCTCCTTTTATTCGGCGCAAGCTGTCTCATTTCACTGTTGTTTGTATAAAAACAGGCCGCCGGAGTGATTCGGCAGCCTGTCTTTATATGTATGTTACTGATGATAATTGAGAGCCTGGGCGAGGTTGGATTTAATCGTAATATCCGAGAAATTAATGCCGAGCTGTACGGCGGTTTGGGCCATTTCCGGTCTGATCCCGGATAAAGTGGACGAAACGCCGATCAGGTTCAGCGCCTCAATTAATTTAAAAATCTGGTGCGCCACCATTGTATCGACAACTACTACACCCGACAAGTCGATTAACAGATGCTCAATCAGCCGGTTTGCACATGTACTCAGCGTATTTTCAAGAATGAATTTGGCGCGCTCCGTGTCAATATCGCCGACAAGCGGCAGAAGCCCCGTCCGATTGCTCAGCGTAATAACCGGCGAGCTTAATTCTAAAATCATTTCTCTTTGTGCATTCAGCTGCATTTTCGAATTATATTCGGCGTGATCGACAAATGTGTAAATCGTAAAATCAAATACTTGAACGATTAAATTCTCCCATCTCTTCCTTTCTCCCTCGGCAAACGAAGATTCATGTTTATCGGCAAACGCATCATAATAACTGATGTACAATCTCCGGTTTCTCATGAATTCACGGACCACATACTGGACCGGGGTATCCAGATGCTTCTGGTCTTTCGCAAGCTCAATCACCCATCGCTCGAACTCTTCTAAAAATTCTTTTTCCGGCATGATATACATTTTATTAATATGCCGGTAAAATTCTTTATCTTGCTCCATCAGCTCTTCTATGATGACGGGATTTGTCAAAGAGTAAATCGAATTCGGATCCGAATCTTCCATCGTTTCAATCCATTCTTTCGCAATTTGATCCACCCGTTCGGAAAAATAGTCGTACAATGCTTCATTTATCTTCATACCTCTTCTCCTTTCCCATTTCCAATTATAGCGTCAGCTGATGCCGAATCAAAATAAAAGCCGTTGAACCATCCAATTATTTGAAATTATTTAGTGCAATAGATTGCGCCTTTTTTATGAAAATGCTTCAAATGACTCTTTCTGAACGGCATAATCTGCCATAAAATAGTAGCAACACCCTTGAATCCACTCGCAAGCATAAAAAAGGAGGGCTTTTTTATGAATGGTGAAATGCGGTTGATTCCTTATGTCACGGATGAGCAGATCATGGATGTGAACGAGCTTCCTGAGGGTATTAAAGTGATTAAGGCGCCAGAATTGTGGGCAAAAGGGTTTAAAGGAAAGGATATTAAAATCGCGGTGCTTGATACAGGCTGCGACATTAATCATCCTGATTTGAAAGACCGGGTTATCGGCGGAAAAAACTTCACCGATGATGACGAAGGCAAAGAAGACGCGATTTCCGATTACAACGGCCACGGGACACATGTTTCCGGAACGATTGCCGCCAATGATTCAAACGGCGGAATTTCAGGTGTTGCGCCGGAAGCGAGCCTTTTAATCGTTAAAGTTCTCGGCGGTCAAAACGGCAGCGGCAAATACGAATGGATCATTAACGGCATCAACTACGCCGTTGAACAAAAGGCGGACATTATTTCCATGTCACTCGGCGGCCCGAACGATGTGCCTGAACTGAAAGAAGCCGTCACAAATGCGGTAAAAAGCGGTGTACTGGTCGTTTGCGCAGCAGGAAATGAAGGTGACGGAGACGAGCGGACAGAAGAACTGTCGTATCCGGCCGCTTACAATGAAGTGATCGCCGTCGGATCAGTCTCAATCGCCCGTAAATCGTCAGAATTTTCAAACGCAAATAAAGAAATCGACCTCGTGGCGCCCGGAGAAAACATTCTCTCCACCCTTCCCAACCATAAATACGGGAAGCTGACGGGCACTTCAATGGCCGCCCCGCATGTGAGCGGAGCGCTGGCCTTAATAAAAGGGCTTGAACAGGACTCGTTTCAGCGGACGCTTTCTGAAGCCGAAATTTATGCCCAGCTTGTGCGGCGTACTCTTCCTTTGGGCATCGCCAAAACATTGGCCGGGAACGGGTTTCTGTATTTAGACGCACCTGATGTGCTCATGGAAAGAGCCGAACAGGCACAGCTGCTGTCTTTCTGATATTTTTCTCATATAATGATTGATCCGCTTGTCAACATCACCAATTTTTAAAATGTGAGATTTTCTATTGACAGTGATCTGAATAAGCTGATAAGATAACCAACAAATGATGTAACTTTTCAAAAAAATTGAAATATTTTCTCTTATCGAGAGTTGGGCGAGGGATTGGCCTTTTGACCCCAACAGCAACCGACCGTAATTCCATTGTGAAATGGGGCGCGTGATTTTTGCGCCGAGACGATTGTCTCCTAAGGCACGGTGCTAATTCCATCAGACGTGATCTGAGAGATAAGAGAGGCTTACATTTTGATGTTAAAGCCTCTTTCTCTCATGAGAAAGAGGCTTTTTTGTTACATCTCACTTAAAGGAGGAGACTTAATGACTACAATCAAAACTTCAAATCTCGGTTTTCCGAGAATCGGCTTGAACAGAGAATGGAAAAAAGCGCTTGAGGCTTATTGGAAAGGAAACACTGATAAAGAAACGTTTCTTAAAGAGCTTGACGGTTTATTCTTATCAGCTGTCAAAACACAGCTTGACCAAAATATCGATATCGTGCCGGTCTCTGATTTTACTCATTATGACCATGTGCTTGATACAGCCGTCAGCTTTAACTGGATTCCGGAAAGATTCCGCAGCATCACGGATCCTGTTGATACATATTTCGCGATTGCCCGCGGTGTTAAAGACGCCGTTTCCAGTGAAATGACAAAATGGTTCAACACCAACTACCATTACATCGTTCCTGAATATGACGAAAGCATTGAATTCCGTCTGACGAGAAACAAACAGCTTGACGACTACCGCCGGATCAAAGAAGAATTCGGAGCGGAAACGAAACCTGTCATTGTCGGTCCGTATACATTCGTCACACTTGCGAAAGGATACGAAGAATCAGAGGCGAAAGCGATTCAAAAGCGCCTTGTTCCTCTTTATGTACAGCTGCTGAAAGAGCTTGAAGCAGAAGGCGTCAAATGGGTTCAGCTTGATGAGCCTGCCCTTGTGACAGCCTCTGCTGAAGATGTCCGCGCCGCAAAAGAACTCTATGAATCTATTACAAAAGAGCTTTCAGGGCTGAATGTCCTCCTGCAGACATACTTCGATTCGGTTGATGCATATGAAGAACTCGTTTCGTATCCTGTACAGGGAATCGGGCTTGATTTCGTGCATGATAAAGGCAGAAACCTTGAGCAATTGAAAAAGCACGGCTTCCCGAAAGATAAAGTGCTGGCAGCCGGTGTGATCGACGGCCGAAACATTTGGAAAATCGATGTTGAAGAACGCCTTGATGCGGCTTTGGATATCCTCAGCCACGCTGATGTTGAGGAGTTATGGATTCAGCCTTCAAGCAGCCTTCTGCACGTGCCGGTGGCGAAACACCCTGACGAGCATCTTGAAAAGGATTTGCTGAACGGCCTGTCATACGCTAAAGAAAAACTGGCGGAACTCGGCGTCTTAAAAGAAGGGCTTCTGTCCGGCAAAGCGGCCGTCAGTGAGCAGATCGAAGAGTCAAAAGCGGCACTTAAAGCTTTGAAAGCATTCGCAACAGGAGCGAACTCAGCTCAAAAAGAAGAATTGAATCAGCTGACAGAAAAAGATTTCTCCCGCCCTGCAAGCTTTGAAGAACGATTGGCGCTGCAAAATGAATCACTCGGTCTTCCCCTTCTGCCGACGACGACGATCGGAAGCTTCCCTCAATCTGCAGAAGTGCGGAGCGCACGGCAAAAATGGCGGAAAAAAGATTGGACGGATGAACAGTATCAAGCGTTTATTAATGCGGAAACGAAGCGCTGGGTTGACATTCAGGAAGAAATCGGCTTAGACGTGCTCGTTCACGGAGAATTTGAACGGACGGACATGGTCGAATACTTCGGTGAAAAACTGGCCGGGTTCGCCTTTACGAAATATGCATGGGTGCAGTCTTACGGTTCACGCTGCGTACGTCCGCCTGTCATTTTCGGAGATGTCGAATTTATCGAACCGATGACGGTAAAAGATACGGTCTACGCCCAATCGCTGACAGAAAAGCACATGAAAGGCATGCTGACGGGACCTGTCACCATTTTAAACTGGTCATTCCCGCGCGTGGATATTTCAAGAAAAGAAATCGCCTTCCAGATCGGGCTTGCCCTCAGAAAAGAAGTAAAAGCGCTGGAAGATGCCGGTATTCAGATTATCCAAGTGGATGAACCCGCGCTCCGTGAAGGACTGCCGTTAAAAACGCAGGATTGGGATGAATATTTAACTTGGGCCGCAGAAGCTTTCCGATTAACGACGTCTTCTGTGAAAAATGAGACGCAGATTCATACGCATATGTGTTACAGCAACTTTGAAGATATTGTCGATACGATCAATGACCTTGACGCTGATGTCATCACAATCGAACACAGCCGAAGCCACGGAGGATTTTTAGAATATCTGAAAGATCATCCTTACGTGAAAGGCCTCGGACTCGGTGTATACGACATTCACAGCCCGCGCGTGCCGGCTACTGAAGAAATCTATCAAATTATCGATGATGCGCTTGAAGTGTGTCCGACAGACCGCTTCTGGGTAAACCCGGACTGCGGGCTGAAAACAAGACAGCAGGAAGAAACCGTTGCGGCATTAAAAAATATGGTCGACGCTGCGAAACAGGCGCGAAAAAAACAAGCTCAGCTTGTATAATGAAAACAGCCATCCCTAATGTGCGGATGGCTGTTTTTTTGAGCATGTTACTTATTCTTCAGCGCCTCTGCAAGTTCACTCAGTGAATCATGCTGCTTAATTTGATAGCCCCGCCCTTCTTTCTGCAAATACCCTTTTTGGCAGAATTGCGTCAGCACATGCAAGAGATGACGGTAAGATACACCTAAATAATCACAAACCGTTACGTGCTTCTCTTTAAAATCCTTCATACGCCGTCTGCAAAATAAAATCAGCAAGCCGATTTTCAACCGGGAACGCCAGACTTTGTGAATACTTTGAAGCCATAAGCGTTGCCTTATCACTTAAAAACTTAGCCAATTCACGCAGAAAATTCGCATCCTGCAGCAATTGCGCGCGGCAGCGGCAAATCGGCAGAGCGAAACAAACAGTCTTCGCTGAGGCCTGAATGCCTTTTGTGTAATATACTTCATGTAATAGTTCCATCTCTCCGATGTAATCATTTTTGTTGATAAAATTAATTAACGATACTTTTCCGTTTTGATGGGTTACATATATTTTCGCTTTTCCTTCAATCACGTAAAACAGGAAGTCCGGCCTCATGCCCTCTTGAATCATCCATTCATCCCGCTGATATTCCCGCACTTCCATATACTCTTCAGCGGGAAAAGAAAATAAATGCGCGATTGAGTGTTTTTCTATCTGATGCCGTTTTTTCTCACCTTTATAAATTTCCATCGTCCACCCCGAAATATATGAGATATCTCATATTATCTTTACGTTTTACATGATAACATGCCAATGAAAAGGAGGAACGGGAATGAACGCATATCGCTGGATGAGTCTGCATTTTTTTAGCTTTTTTATGACATGGGGGATTTTTCTGCCCTATTGGACGGGATGGATGGTTCATATAAAAGGGGTTTCCGTATCCGAAGCCAGTTTCATTATGAGCTTAGGTCTGGCGGCAAGAGGAATTTCCACATTGCTTTTCTTTCCTTATTTATCCGGAAAATTCAGCAGCAGAGCCATATTGAACGGAGCCAGAATCGGTACGCTTCTTGCGCTTTTATGTTATATTCCGGCTGACTCTTTTCAAAGCCTGCTTCTTGTCACATTAGGGCTGCATGTGTTTTATCCGGCTTTGATGCCTGCTTTGGACAGCGCTTGCGGCGTTTTGGTACAGCATAATGAATTAAGAGATTACGGAACCAGCCGGCAATGGGGGTCCGCCGGATTTGTTTCAGCCGGCGTCATCCTGTCCGTCTTTACAGGTATATTTGGAGATCAAGTGATTTTATGGGCACTGCTTTTGGGCACTCTGATATTCGTATGCCTCAGCTTTATGCATGCGCCCGCTGTTCTTTCAAAACGGCCGAAAACAGATTGTACAAAAAAAGAGGGCATGCTTGCCTTATTCCGCATCAAACATTTCGGTCTGGTGCTCGCAATCGTTATCTTGCTGCAGGCGGCACATGCGTCTTACTACAATTACGGTTATCTCTTTTTGCAGGAAATCCATGCACCCGCATATGCAATCGGAATCATCATCAACATCGCCGTCATTGCGGAGATCATTTTCTTCGCAATCGCTGACCGATGTTTTCATCAATTTACGGCTGGTGCTTTGCTCGCTTTGGCTGCGCTTGGTGCAACCGTACGCTGGATACTCGTATTTGCCTTTCCGCATGTCATCATTTTCTGCCTCGCGCAGACGCTGCATGCCTGTTCATTCGCGATGGGACACTATGCATTTATGAAATATTTAATTAAACATATTTCCCCTGCGCAAGTCCCGAAAGCCCAAGGCATATATTCAGCGCTTGCGCTCAGCTGGAGCACTGCGGTATTTACTATTTTCGGAGGTTTTTTATATGAAATTGAACCCCGGTACGCCTTTATCGGAATGATTGTTTGTACGATCCCCTCTATGCTTCTTGCCCTTTTATACAGAAAACTGGAAATGAAAAAGAGAGTTTTTGCAGGACATGCACAAGATATATAGACAAAGCTTTCTTTATATATATGATCCCATTTCCGGCTGTTATTTTGACCGATTTGCCAATGTTTTAAGATGTATCTTCCGCTATAGTTAAAGTAATCGATCAACCGAGGGGGATTTGAGATGAATCAGCATATTTCATTTTTAAAGAGGGCGGTCACGCTGGCAGTTGAGAGCGTAGATGAAGGCGGAGGGCCTTTTGGCTGCGTCATCGTTAAAAACGGCGTCATTATCGCCGAAGGGCGGAACAATGTGACCTCCAGCAACGATCCGACAGCCCATGCTGAAGTAACAGCGATCCGGAATGCGTGCCGGACGCTTCAAACATATCAGCTTGATGATTGTGTGATTTACACAAGCTGTGAACCCTGCCCTATGTGTTTAGGCGCCATTTATTGGGCGAGGCCAAAAGCGGTATATTACGCATCCAGCCACTCAGATGCTTCTGACGCAGGCTTTGATGACACCTTCATATATGATGAAATCAAGAAACAGCGGACGGAGAGATCAATTCCTTTTTATCATCTCAGCTTCTCCGATCATACCGCGCCCTTTGACGTCTGGAAAACTTCCGCCCGCAAAAAAGTATATTAATCCAGAATAACCTGCTTACAACGCAGGTTTATTTTTCGTGAACGCAATTGATTCATTAAGGTCATTCTTTCAGAAAAATGGACAGCACAAGTGAATATATTGATACAGTACTGCTTTACGCTTTTTTTCGGGGACTTTATACGTAATGAAGACATTTTCTGTCAACTCATAAGGAGGGACATTGTGTCACAGCCTAATTTACCTAACATCACCCCTGTCGTGACCCATTTCAGAGACGATACCATTGACCTTCTTCTTTCATCAATTGCTATGGAAGAGCTGGGAATGGCACATATTCTGAATGCGGAAGGAGAAAAAATCCAATATGCGCTCGGAACGATTCCCGGATTAACAGGGCCGCCGTCAAGTCTTGCGGATATTTTGAACTTGAATGAGAGCGTCCGTCATACGCTTGACAGTTTAATGAAACAGGAGCTTCTTCTCGGTTCAAAATTGGACAGTATCTCAAATATCTCTGCACTGGCGGGGCCGACTGGGGCAATCGGGCCTGCTGGAACGACGGGGCCGACCGGGCCCACAGGCAGCACTGGTGCTGCCGGAGCCACCGGACTGACTGGACCCACTGGTATCACTGGAGCCACCGGCGCTGCGGGTGTTACCGGAACAAGTTTAACGGCGACTTCCGGATTTGCAAGTAATACGGGCGGCGGTGTTGTCGCTGTTGTTATCGGCGGCACAGCCATTTCCTTGCCGAATGATCAAAACCTTTCCGCAGATATTACGGCTAATGCTGCTAATACTATGTTTACCGTTGCGCCGGCAGGGCGGTACTATATCTCCTACCAGATTAATTTAGCAGCCGGCCTGCTTGTAAGTTCACGGATCCTGATTAACGGCGCCCCGCCTGCAAGTTCAATTATTGCACCTGCCGTGTCATTGGCAAACTTCACCAACTCCTTCATTGTGAATTTGACAGCAGGCAGCACCATCCAGCTTCAGCTGTTCGGATTATTAGGTGAGGCGGCATTGCTTGGAGGAAGTGCCGGTGCGGCGTTGAACATTATTCGATTATGTTAACGGAACAAAAAAGGATCAGGCGTTTGTCCGCTGATCCTTTTTTAATTGTGTCAGAAGTTCTTGTGCAGGTTTAAATTGAGGATTAAATTTCACGGATTTTTTGGCGTAAGCGACGGCCGTCATATCATGGTTTAATGCAGCATGGCATTTCGCCATATGATAAAAAGCTCTGAAATCGCCGGCACCTTTTAAATGTAAGTGGCCAGCATTTTCTTCTTCAATCTTCGTTCCGTTTTCAAATGCTTTGATCGCCGCTCTGTACTTTTCCAAATGATATAATATAAGGCCCTTATAATAATGAAGATTGCAGTAATCAGGATAAAGCCTGAGCACCTTGTCAATCCCTTGCTCCGCTTCTTCATACCGTTTCAGTTCAAGCAATATTGTATATTTTAAATGATACAAGAGAGACGGAGGCATTCTTTTTTCACTTAAAAATTGAAAAATTGAGCCGTTGACAAGATGTAATGCTTTTTCATAGTCTTTTATTCTATAGCATTCGCTTGCCAAATGATAAATAAGCCACGGATCCGGATTTTCCTCTGAAAGCTCTTCATTTAAAATGCTGATATTCCGTTTATGTTTTTGTTTGATCTTTTCTTCCTGCTCCAAATAACCGTAGTGATGAATCACACAAGGAAGCGTAAAAAAAGCATTGTTTTCTTCCTCATTGGAAGAGGTGATATTTTCGTGTATTCTGCCTTGATACAGAAGGCCTTCATGATTACGGAACAGTCTCGGCTGCATGCTTTCAAACGCTTCATTTTCATCCAGCTGCTTCCCCGTGTAATTGATGATTTTTAAAAGTCCCCGGCTCGGTAATTCATCATGAAGCAGCGAAGTGATAAAGCGGCCGCTCTCTTGATCGAGCTCTTCATCCGCGTCAAGCATTAAAATCCAATCCCCTTTTGCATGCTGCAGGCCGTAATTTCTCGCCTTGGCGAAATCATTCTCCCATTCTAAATCAAACACTCTGGCCTGAAAACTTTTGCAGATATCTTTTGTATTATCTTGTGATCCGGTGTCTACAATGACGATCTCGTCCGCAATATCTTGTACACTTGATAAACACCGGGAGATATATCTCTCCTCGTTTTTTACAATCATGCAAAGCGTCAGTTTACATTCAGCATTTCCGCTCATGTTCTCACCTTTCCCGCTTTTGGAGTTGTTGATTGAACCAAGGCTTTTCAGGTGTGCCGTTCATCGTTACGAAGACAGGCCGCCCCCATCTGACAGCAGGTTCGGCAGATGATTCCGGATCCCATTCCCGAAGCTGCCTGACCGCCCGTTGCGTAATGGGATGCGTCCGGAATTCTGGCGGGCTTTCAGAAATGAATTTTTTCGTTCGTTCCGTCACTGTCTTCATTTCATGAAAGTGCCGCTCATACATTCGCTTCTGCTCTCTTTCCATGCTGATCATTAAAAACAGCCGCCCGCCTGTTTCCGCCTGCCAGCGGCACAATGCGGAGAACAGCCTGATTTCTTCTTTGTAATTTGAATCCTTTCTTTTATCAACGGTCACAGCTAATATATGTAACAGCGCAATTGTGAGACAATGCATCGCTTCAAAAGATGTCTGTTTCGCTTTTGAGAGGCTTTGATACGGCATATGCTTCACCCATCTCTTCCTTTTGAACGCTCCCCGCCTTTCCTCCGCCATTCGCATTCCTCACACTCCTCGCACTCACAGCAGCCAATGCGGCCGTAAAACAGACCGTCGCACGGATCTTCAGGCGGAGGATTCGGAAAGCGCGGATCACATGAGTCGCTTGGGTTGTCGCACGGGTCATCCGGCTCATCACGATCCCAAGGTTCATCTGGGTCCCGCGGGTCATCCGGATCATCACCATCGCAGGGTTCATCTGGATCCCACGGGTCATCCGGGTCATCAGGATCGTCCGGGTCACTCGGATTGCTTCGGTCGTCAGGATCCATGCAGGCTTCAGAATCCTGTAAGTAGATAATGTCCTCAAGCTTCGTCTGCAAAAGGAGCTGGGATTTCATGACTGTGCGCAGAAGCCGTTCGGTGCTTCGATTGATGGCTGACAATTCCCCCAGAGAAGGATCACAGGAAGCGCCGAGAAACGTTTGAATTCGATCTGCTTCCGCCTGCAGAATATGGGATAGTCCGATTTCTTCCATAGCCACAGATGAAAGAAGGAAGTTCAAAGTCTCACATTTGGAGAGTGTAATGTCGGGGGTGATGTTCGGGATATTTGGAAGAGACATCGATTTCTCCCTCGTTTCTCTTGGTGTCATTATGCAAAAGTGCTATATCGTATTCTTATTCCGGGGGAGAAGAGTTCATTACTGATGTTTTCGTTAATAAAATATCCCGGATTTTATATCCGGGATATTCGTTCGTTTAATTATTTGAGTTCAAGTTTTACGTCAACATTTCCTCTTGTCGCTTTTGAATACGGACAGAACTCGTGAGCGGCGTGTACAAGCTTCTCCGCCGTTTCTTTATCAAGGTCTTTTGTATCAATGACGAGCGTTACGCCGATTTTGTATCCCCCGTCACTCTCATCTTTTAAAAGGCTGACCTGCCCTTCAATTTCAGAGGTCATGTCGATATTCTGTTTTTTGGCAGCGAGCTCAAGCGCTCCCCCGAAGCAGGCAGCATATCCTGCCGCAAAAAGCTGTTCAGGGTTTGTGCCCGTTTCTCCGTCTTTTTTTGCATTCGGCATGATGATGTCAAAATCCAGCACCCCGTCTTCGGATTTAATATGTCCTGACCGTCCGCCGACTGCGGTCGCTTTTGCAGTAAATAATGCCATAATTATCAGCCTCCTCATTGTACTTATTGTTTATATTACCCATGCTCATATTTTTAAACATATTAGAATAGGAAATGGGCCGTTTTTCGGCTACAATAGGGGTAACGTTAACAAACAAAGAGTTGGTGAAGAAGTTATGGCAGAAAAAGAATTTGAACATATGAAACTGGAGAATCAGCTTTGCTTTTTGCTGTATGCAAGCTCAAGGGAAATGACGAAACGGTACAAGCCGCTGCTTGATAAGCTCAATGTGACCTATCCGCAATATTTGGCGCTTCTTTTATTATGGGAGCATGAAGAACTGAATGTAAAACGGATGGGTGAGCTTTTGCACCTGGATTCAGGAACGCTGACACCGATGCTGAAACGGATGGAGCAGCGCGGAATCATTATAAGAAGGCGGTCGCCTGAAGATGAGCGCTCCGTGACGATCAGGCTGACAGATGAAGGATGGGCCATGCAGAAAACGGCGGCGGATATTCCCATTGCCATGCTGGAACAGACAGGACTGTCAAAAGAGGAATTAAAGCAGGTAAAGCAGTCGCTTTATGAGGTTTTGAAAACGCTGCACGGCGTAAAATAAGGATGCCCATTCGGGGCATCCTTATTTTTATTCTGCTGCCAGAAGCTTTACTTCTATATTTCCTGCCGTCGCTTTTGAATACGGGCAGACACCGTGCGCTTTTTGGATAAGTGCTTCCAGCTCCTGTTTCTCAATGCCGGATGCTTTAACCTCAAGCGTAACGCCGAGTTTATATCCTTGATCTGCTTCATCTTTCAGCAGACTGACATGCGCAGTGACCTCTGTTTCAATACTCAGGCGCTCTTTTCTCGCTACGAGCTGAAGGGCGCTGTCAAAGCAGGCTGAGTACCCTGCAGCAAACAGCTGTTCAGGGTTTGTGGCGTGTTCGAGACGTTTCGCTCTTGGCGTTCCCGGCATGGCAACATCAAGATTCAGCACACCGTCAGAAGACGTGACTTTTCCCTCCCGTCCGCCGGCGGCTGATACTGTTGCTGTAAATAATGGTTTTGTCATGTGAATTCACCTCTTTTATATTTTGTACAATTAAATTTTACACAATATATAGTGAATCGTCAATCTTTCTGTATAAAAAAAGCCTACCCTTTTTTCAGGATAAGCTTAAGAGACTATACTCGAATTTGTCCGTTTCCTTTGATGATGATTTTTGTAGATGTTAACGCCGGAAGCCCCATCGGCCCTCTCGCGTGAAGCTTTTGCGTGCTGATGCCGATTTCGGCCCCGTATCCGAATTCAAAACCGTCTGTAAACCGGGTTGAAGCATTATGATACACGGCAGCGGCGTCTACGGCCGTCTGGAAGTATGCCGCATGCTCGGCGTTCTCCGTCAGAATGGCTTCTGAATGGTTTGTGCCGTACTGCTGAATGTGGCGGACAGCCTCCTGTACGTCCTGCACCGTTTTCACACTGAGAATCGGCGCCAGGTACTCCGCTCCCCAATCGGCTTCTTCTGCTTGTTTCGCTTGAGGTTCCAATCTGCAAATCACCTGGTCTCCTCGGAGCTCCACCCCTTTTTCTGTCAGCTGATTCAGCAGCTTTCGCCCGTGTTCTTCGGCCCATTTTTCATGAATCAAAAGAGATTCAATCGCGTTGCAGACGGAAGGACGCTGTGTTTTGGCGTTGATGACGACTTCGCTTGCCATATCTGGATCTGCGGACTCATCTATGTACACGTGGCAGTTTCCCGCTCCGGTTTCTAACACGGGTACGGTGGATTCCCTGACCACAAGATCAATTAAATTTTTGCCGCCGCGCGGGATCAATACATCCAGCCCGTCATTTAATGTAAAGAGCTGTTTGGCGGTTTCTTTGCTTGTATCTTCTATGAGCTGAACGGCATCAATCGGAAGCTTTGACAGCCCAAGTGCGCGTTTCATCACACTGACAAGCGCTATGTTGCTGTGGACGGCGGAAGAACTTCCTCTGAGCACAACCGCGTTTCCGGTTTTCAGGCAGAGTGTGGCCGCGTCTACGGTAACGTTCGGTCTGGCCTCATAGATCATGCCCACTACTCCGAGGGGCACGCGGATTTTTTCAATGGATAATCCATTCTCTTTTTGAATGGTCTCCAACGACTCACCGACGGGATCTTCAAGACCGATTAACAGTTCCACAGCGTCCGCGATATCGAGCAGGCGTTTTTCATCAAGAGTCAGCCTGTCAATAATGTCAGGTGTCAATCCTCTTTTCTGTCCTGCTTCAATATCTTTCTGATTCTCTGTTAAAATCAGCCGGCGTTCATTTCTGAGTCCGTCTGCGATACATTGGAGCGCTTCGTTTTTTTCAGCCGTCGTTTTCATGACCATTTCGGCAGCGGCTGCTTTTGCCAAGGCTGCTTTTTGCAATACTTCACTCATTTGTTTTCCCCCTCGTCAAATAAATTCACCCAATCATCTCTGTGAATCACTTCCACCTGCTTCGTGTCCGGAAGCTGATCGCTCCGCTTCCCTTTAGCTTCTAAAATCTCATCGGATGAGTACTGCGTCTGGCCTTTTCCGATGATGCCGGCGGGCCCTCTGACTTCCACCACAGCCCCTTTCGGAAAACTGCCGCAGACATCGGCGACACCGGCCGGGAGCAGACTTGACCCGTTATGGATCATCGCCTGCTCCGCTCCCCCATCAATGATGATTTCTCCTGATATCGGAGAATGAAACATGATCCATTGCCGTGTGTTATTCACTGAGGACAGCTCTTTATCGCCGATATATGTGCCGTCACCTTTTCCGTCTAAAATCACCCTCAGTTTTTCCCGTCCGGAGCCGGTTCCGATAAACACCTTCACTCCAAGCGACAATGCGGTCTGGGCGGCGAGAAGTTTTGACTTCATGCCGCCGGTGCCGACCTTTGAGCCTGTTGATCCGGCATACCCGAGCAATTCAGGTGTGATGTCATTCAGATAGTCAAACCGCTTTGCGTCCGGGTTTTCATTCGGATTGGCATCGTACAGGCCGTTAATGTCTGTGAGAATCATTAATTGGTCTGCATGAATCAAACCGCTCACAAGCGCCGACAGCATGTCGTTATCACCGAACGTCAGCTCTTCGACAGATGTGGAATCATTTTCATTGATAATCGGCACGACTCCCCGCTCCAGCAGCTCCATTACCGTAGCGTACGCATTTCTGTACCGCTCTCTTTTTGAGAAATCATTTCTTGTTAATAAAATTTGCGCCGGCGTCAGACCATATCTTTTTAAATGGTCCATGTATTGCTGCATTAAAAGCGTCTGGCCGACCGCGGCAGCCGCCTGCTTTCCTTTTATCGTAACGGGGCGCGACGGATAGCCGAGAGCGGAAAAACCCGCGGCCACAGCGCCTGAGGTAATGAGAATGACTTCATGCCCGTCTTCTTTTAATAATGAAATGGCTTCCGTATGCTCTTTGATTTTGGTTTCATCAATGCTTCCGTTACTGTTGGTGAGCGAGCTGCTCCCGATTTTCACAACAATTCTTTGCTTTTTCATCGTTTCTCCTCCGTGGCAATCAATCCAAACCGGCTTTCTTCAATAAAAAAAGCCCATTCCGTCCTGAAAAATAAGGACGAAATGGGCTTTCCGTGGTACCACCTTGTTTGAACGCGTTTTGCACGCGTCCCGCTTTCCTGTAACGCCAGGTTATCGCGCCTGAGTTTTCCCCTCAGGACTCCAAGGCAGGTTCGGCAGGTTTCATGCGGCAAAATGTTTCAGCGGGCCATTTTGCTCTCTGTCACAGAAATTTCTGCGTACTGATCCTCTTCAACGCTCAATGATTTTTTTATATTATGCAAAGAAAAAAGGTTCTTGTCAAGACATTTTTATCCATAAAAACAGCCTGCCTCCCCGGCGGGCCGCTATCAATTAAATACGATCGTTTTGTTTCCGTGAACGATGACACGGTCTTCCAAGTGCCATTTTACGGCTCTCGCCAACACGCTGCGCTCAATGGTTCTGCCGATATTCTTCAGATCCTCCGCGTGATCTCTGTGATCGACGCGTTCAATATCCTGTTCAATAATCGGGCCTTCGTCAAGATCGTCCGTCACATAGTGAGATGTCGCCCCGATTAATTTCACTCCGCGCTCATAAGCCCGTTTATACGGATTAGCGCCGATAAAGGCCGGCAGGAATGAATGGTGGATGTTAATAATCCGATTCGGATGGGCAGATACAAAATCTGACGTCAAAATCTGCATGTAGCGGGCAAGAACGATCACATCAATCTCATACCGCTCCAGAAGCTCAAGCTGGCGCCGCTCCACTTCGGCGCGGATGTCTTTGTTGGCTTTCATGTAATGGAACGGAATATTCAGCGGCTCGACCACTTCTTTCGCCTCTTCATGGTTGCTGATGACGACAGCAATTTCGGCCATCATATTGCCGCTTTGCCACTCCCAAATGAGTTCATGAAGGCAGTGCAGCTCTTTGGATACAAAGATTGCCACGCGCTTCAGCTCACTTGCCAGAGAGAGGCTCCATGTCATGCCGAATGTCTGGGCGATTGAGGCGAACGCCTGCTTTAAATCCTCTTTTTTCTCACGAATGCCCTTGCAGTCGAATTCAATTCTGAGAAAAAAACGTCCGCCTTCAGGGTCAGTCGTATATTGATTTGATTCAATAATATTTGCGCCGTGGTCAAACAAAAACGCGGACACAGCCGATACAATTCCCGGCTGATCGGGGCAGCTGACAAGCAGGCGCCCTTTTTCCTCATTCCCGTCGCGGTATTCTTTCAGCCGCTGTGTCATATATGAATTCATATGCTTTAATCCCTCGTATCTTCATAATTCGTAACTTATTATAGATTATACTGAAAATTTGATAAAAATCAATTTATGATAGAATTTTCAGCCCTGCGGCGGCGCACAAAATAAGCGCAATGAAAAAGATGCGCTTCGCATCCTTCTGCTCGCCGTAGAAAAGAATGCCGGCTAAAGCGCCGCCCGCCGTGCCGATACCGGTCCAGATCGCATAGGCCGTTCCCATCGCAATCGTCTCCATCGCATAAGAAAGCAGGGAAAAAGAAGCCGCGAATCCGACGATAATGAAAAGAATCCATTTGACTTTCTTTTCTTTCTGGAATTGATTCATTAAAATGACCCCGAGCATTTCACAAAGGCCCGCGGCAATCAGGCTGATCCAATGCATTACGCGTTCTCCCCCTTCGTCTCAGGCTCATCCTGTGTGACCAGTTTTAATCCGATGACACCGATCAGCAAAACGCCGATCAGCACGATTTTCACCGGATCGGCCTGCTCTTTGAAAAGCAAAATTTCACTAAGCACGGTGCCCGCTGTCCCGAGTCCGGTAAAGACCGCATATACCGTTCCAACGGGCAGGCTGTTTGTCGCCTTGATTAATAGATAAAAACTGATGATGATTCCCATAATTGTGGCGCTCCACGTCAGTGCCGAATCAGCATGTTTCAGGCCGGTGACCCATACAACTTCAAATACGGCCGCTATGACCACTAAACCCCATTTCATGTTCTTCACCCTTTCTGTTTCCGGACAATACAAAAAGCCCGGATAGTCGTCTCACATGAGATTGACTCTCCCGGGCTTTTTTCCCTCCGTGTGCATACGCGGGAATATGTCCGCATATGTGTTTTCTCTCGGACCAGGCCATGTATGAACATGCGGAACCCTAGAAAACATGTCTGTTCGTATCATACTACATTTCGCCGAAACGTTCAACGCCAGATGTGATATCAAAAACCGTCAGCTGCCTCTCCCATTTGTTAACAGTCTCTCCTGGCACCATGCCGATTTTTTCCGCGACGCGGACGGAAGCAAGATTATCCGGGTCAATCAGCGCCGTGATGCGTCCGTATTGCTGTGTATGAAAACCGTAGTCCAGACAGGCTTTTGCAGCCTCCGTCGCATAACCGCATCCCCAGAGGCTGCGGGCAACCATATAGCCGATTTCCATCAATGTGTTTCCGTTTACCGTCTGCGGAACGATTCCGCATTGACCGAGAAATGCGCCCGTCTCTTTATCCTCTGCGATCCAAAGACTGACGCCGTATCCTTTGGCCAGCCGTTTGTTCCAGGCAATCCATTCCTTCGTTTCACGCCTGCTTTTAAGAGAAGGATAATATTTCATGACCTCTTTGTCGGTAAACAGCCCGTACAAATTGTCTTCATCGTCATCCCGCATGGTCCGCAGGCGGATACGCCCGGTTGTCAGGATGGTGCCGGAAGATTTATGTTTCATCATACACGCCACGCTCCTTTCCCTGTAATAGATTATGGATCCGGCAGGAAAAGTCCTTTTTCAGCGTAAAAAAACCGCCTTTTTAAAAAAGCGGTTTGACGATTGATTACCAGGGCTTATCTGTTCCAAGCGCCTCAGCCAGGGCCTTGCTGTGTGTTAAGCGGTTTTTTCGTTCTCCGGCGCGCTGAACGGCCGTCTTGTGAAGCATGATTTCTTCCTCGGTTTCAGGCACGATCCGCGGAACGGCCACCGATTTCCCGTTTAAATCAAGCGCGACAAAGGTCAGAAACGACGTTGCCGCAAGCTCGCGTTCACCCGTCATCAAATGCTCTTTAATGACTTTGACAAACACCTCCATAGACGATGTGCCGACCCATGTGACGTAGGATTCAAGACATACGGAATCCTGTTGGCCGATCGGGCGCAAAAAATCCACAGAGTCCATTGAGGCCGTGACTGTTTCACATCGGCAGTGGCGGGCCGCGGAAATTGAGGCGATATCATCTATGTAGCTCATCAGCTTTCCGCCAAACAGCGTATTGTGATTATTCGTATCGAGCGGAAAAACCCTGCTTGTCTTGACAACCCTTGTTTCTTTGCAAAACCTTGATTCTGGCAACTTCATATGATTTAAACTCCCCTTTGTGTCTGGTCGTACTGCATCTGTACTTTATTAAACAATAATTTGACCATTTTGTCTAAAATTTTAAATGTTAAGTTGGTTAGATATTCTATCAGAAATGTTTCATTAATCATCGCATCCGGGAATAATAAACGCACATTGATTACTGATAGGAGGCTGTCACATGGACGTATCCATTACCAAATCCACACAGAAACCGGCATGCCGCAGTGAATATGATGCTTTGAAGACCGTTATCTTATGCCGGCCGGAACACATGGCCATCAAAGATATTATTAACGGAACACAAAAACATTTCAAACAAGAAAATATTGACATCCCCGCTGCCCTCAAACAGCATGATGCATTTGTTGACATTTTAAAATCCCATCAGATTGAAGTCGTCCTGCTTCCCGCCGATCCCGGATTGCCCGAGCAGGTATTCACCCGGGATATCGGATTTGTCTTAGGAGATACAGCGTTTATTTCAAGCATGGCGGCTTCAGTCAGGCAGGGAGAAGAAAAAGTCTTTCAAAACCTGCTTGACGAGGAGAACATCCCTTATACGCGGCTCAGAAAAGCGAACATTGAAGGCGGCGACGTCATGATCGCAGACGGCACCGTTTATGCCGGGCTGAGCGAGCGCACGGATAAAACGGCTGTCCGGGAGCTGCAGGAAGCGCTGCCGGAGATGACCGTTGTGCCGATCCCTCTCAAGGAGGATTTCTTACATTTGGACTGTGTATTTAATATGATCTCGGAAACGGAGGCGCTATACTGCAAAAATGGCTTGGGGCAAAAAGAAATTGATCTTCTCGCCGAACGTTTTAAGCTGATAGAAGTGCCTGAAGAAGAGCAATTTACGCTCGGCCCGAATATCCTGTCCATCGGGAATCAGACAATTATCAGCCTGCCCCAGCACCGTCATACGAACCGCGAGCTTAGAAAAAGAGGATATAAAGTCATAGAAACCGAGTTTTCCGAAATTATTAAGTCAGGCGGTTCCTTCCGCTGCTGCACCCTTCCGCTTGTCAGAACATCTTAAACATTTACAAGGCAGTTTCCTTCAAGATACGTTAATATAGAGAAGACAAGACTTAAAGGGGGAAACCGAATGGCGAAGTACATAGGATATGCAGGAACATATACAAAAGGCGGAAGCGAAGGCATTTATTGTTTTGAACTTGATACAGAAGCGAAACGGCTCAGCCGGCCGAAGCTGGCTGCAAAGCTCGGCAACCCGACGTACGTCACACCGAACTCTGATAACAGCATGCTGTATTCCATTGAAAAAGCAGACGGTAAAGGCGGCGTGGCAGCCTATCAGATTCATCAGAACAGCGGGGAATTAACTTTTGTGAACCATCAGCTGATTGAAGGCCCGTCACCGTGCCACGTCAGCATTGATGAGAAACATGAATATGTGTTAACCGCGAATTACCACAGCGGAAAAGTGCACGCCTTTCCGGTCAATGAGGACGGAAGCCTGCGGGAGCCGGCAGCCGAAGCCGCTCATACGGGGACCGGCCCTCATGAAAGACAAGAGAAGCCGCATGCCCATTTCGCAGGCTATACACCTGAGCATAACTACATTGCAGCCCTCGATTTAGGGACGGATACGCTGTATACGTACCAAATGAAAAACGGTGTGCTCACTGAGGTGAAAACCCATTCTTTCGCACCCGGTTCAGGGCCGCGCCACATCGTTTTCCATCCGGCGGAGAAATACGCCTACGTCATGACGGAAATCAGCAATGAAGTCATTGCGCTTGAATACAACCCGACCTTAGGTGAATTCAGAGAGCTGCAGGTCATTTCCGCTTTGCCTGAAGGATTTACGGACAAATCGCAGGGCAGCGCGATCCGCATATCTAAAGACGGCAGATTTCTTTATGCGGCCAACCGCGGACATGACAGCATCGCCATCTTTAAGATCAACCAGTATTCCGGTGAATTGTCTCTTATTGAATGGGTGCCGACAGAAGGAAACTGGCCGCGTGATTTCGCGTTTGATCCGTCCGAAACATTCCTTGTCGCGTCAAATGAAGAAACGGGAAATCTGGTTTTGTTTGAACGTGACCCCGAAACGGGCGGACTGACTCTGCTTCAATCCGACGTACCGGTTCCGTATCCGGTCTGCGTGTCATTTCTCCATCAGGTTTAATCAAAAAGAAAGCTGACGGCATAAGGTCAGCTTTCTTTTTTATATAAGTGGCAGGCGACAAAACGCCCTGTCTTCACTTCCTCAAGCTCAGGCGTTATTCTGCCGCAGATCTCCATCGCTTCAGGACATCGCGTCCTGAACACACAGCCGCTCGGCGGGTTAAGGGGACTCGGCAGCTCCCCTTTCAGAATGATCCGTTCACGCTTGTCCTCAAGAAGCGGATCAGGAATCGGGATTGAGGATAAAAGCGCCTTCGTGTAAGGGTGAAGCGGTTCCTTATAAAGCGCAGCACTTTCTGTGATTTCCATCATGCGCCCCAAATACATCACGCCGATCCGGTCGCTGATGTGCTTAACCATTGATAAATCGTGGGCTATAAATAAAAATGTCAGCCCTTTCTCTTTCTGAAGCCTTTTTAGAAGGTTGACGACCTGGGCCTGTACGGACACATCAAGCGCGGAAATCGGCTCATCCGCCACGATAAACTCGGGGTGCAGAGAAAGCGCTCTGGCAATCCCGATTCTCTGCCTCTGTCCGCCGCTGAATTCGTGGGGATACCGGCTGCCGAAATCCGGATGGAGCCCGACAGATTCAAGCAGTTCATCGGCCATCATCAGCCGGGCTTTACGTGTATTGTAAAGATTATGGATTTCCATCGGCTCCATAATAATTTCACGTACGGTCAAACGCGGATTTAACGAGGCGTAAGGGTCTTGGAAAATCATCTGCAGCTTGCGGAAGAGGACGGACCGCTGTTCTGCCGCGGCACGGTGTATGTCCGTCCCTTCATATGATACCGACCCGGCCGTCGGATCATACAGACGGAGAATAACCCTTCCGAGCGTCGATTTACCGCAACCCGATTCTCCGACGAGTCCGAATGTTTCCCCTCTTTGAATGTGAAAACTGACACCGTCGACTGCTTTGACGGCTTTCTTTCTTCCGGCGTCAAAATGCATTTTCAGCCCGCTGACTTCAAGGAGCGGAGATGCCGTCATATTCATTCCCCCTTTTCGCTAATACAGCGGCGTACGGTGCATAATTCTTTTTCATAGACGGTTCCTTTCAAACGCAGCACTTCGATGGCTTTTCCCGTTTTCGGGGAGTGGAGCATCCTGCCGTCTCCAAGCGCCAAACCGACATGGTGTATCGCGCCTTTTCCTTCTTCATAGGCGAAAAACAAAAGGTCTGCCGGCCGGATATCGTTTACTTCTGCGCCGCGTCCCGCTTTTGCCTGGTCCCGGGCATCCCGGGGAAGGGTATAGCCGTTTGCTTTAAATATCGAATACATCAATCCGGAGCAATCAAACCCGAAACCGCTCAGTCCTCCCCATAAATACGGAAGCCCGAGAAACATCATTGCCGTTTCGATAACATCTGCGGCGCGCCCTTCCGTATGCCGAAATTCGTCTGCGTCAGCTTCATTTATGAGCCGTTCCCCGAGCGGCGTCATCACGCGAAAAAAGCCTTTTCCACGTCCTGATGCCGGAAGACGCGTTAAGAAACTCACTTCCAAGTCCGGTTCGCCGTTTGTGTGATATAAAAAAGCTGTCGGTTTGGTAATCCAGACGGCAGGAGAAGATGTTTGAAAGCCGGATGCTGAAAGCTGGCTTTTCTTCATCCAGCCCGGATATCCGCGCGTGTCCTTTTTTGAAGGCTGACCGGGAACGGCAACAAAAGCCCACTCTCCTTCTTCTTTGAGAATGATCACCTCTTCTCCGAAAAGCACTTGCGTTTGGACAAGATTTGCCGTGCATAATTGGAGCCGCTCTTCATATCCCATAGCCGCCAGCCATTTTCTGATCTTGGGCGGGTTTTCGAGCATCGGTGCATCATGCGAACGGGGAGATGACGGCAGCGTCCATATGTTGGCTGCCGCCGCAGTTACGGCTGCTCTCATTGTTTCGCCTCCTCTTGTACCGACACACCGGTAATGCCGAGACCCGGTTTATCGGGGATCGTAATCTGGCTGCCGCTGTATGTGATGCCGCCTTTAATGAGATCATTTTTCAGCATAAGCGGCGCATCAAAATCAAACTTTGTCACATTGCGTTTGCCCGCTGCAAAATGGGCTGCGGCGGTGATGCCGAGCTTGGTCTCAATCATGCTGCCGACCATGCATTCCACACCGCACGTTTCCGCCATCGCATTGATTGTTTCCGCATGCTTGATGCCGCCCGCTTTCATCAGCTTAATATTGATTAAATCGGCGCTTCTCGTCTGCAGCACGTGAAAGGCCTGACGTGGCGTAAACACGCTCTCATCCGCCATAATCGGCGTGTCTACGGCATCGGTGACCTGCTTCAGCCCGCCGATATCGTCTTTGTGAACAGGCTGTTCGACAAGCTCAATGCCGAGTCCGGCGTCTTCCATCTTTCGGATCGCGGTCACGGCTTCTTTCGGCGTCCAGCCTTGATTCGCGTCCAGTCTCAGTTTGACGTTTGCGCCGACACGTGATCTGACCGCCTGAATCCGCGCCAAATCGTCTGATATATCACCTATGCCGACTTTTATTTTTAAAATACGAAACCCTTTATTTACATAATGGTCTGCGTCCCCCGCCATCTCCTCTGGAGAATTGACGCTGACGGTAAAATCCGTTTCCAGTGTATTCCGATAGCCGCCGAGCAGCCGGTAAAGCGGCTGCCCGTGCATTTGCGCCCATCCGTCATATACAGCCATATCTACAGCGGCTTTTGCGCTTTGATTCCTTTCCAATAGCCGGCTGATATCATACAGCACAGCTTCCATGCCGGAAAGGCTCCGCCCCAAGAGAGCGGGCTTCAGCACATCGCAGACGGCGCTTTCAATACCGGCTACGCTGTCGCCTGTAATCACAACCGTCGGCGGTGCCTCGCCCCAGCCGGTCAGACCGTTGTCAAATGTGAGCTTCACAATGACCGATTCAGCATGGTATACCGTGCGCATTGCGGTCTTAAACGGCTTTTTCAGCGGGACGGATATCCGCCCCGTTTGAATATCTGTTATCCTCACGCCTGATCACTCCCTTCCCGAAACCCCCGATTCAATCGTTACCGCTTTGGCCGCCGTATCCATAACCGCGCGGGCTCCGATCGGAACGGCGAAGCTCGGTGAACAATGGCCGATTTTAAAGCCTTTAAGCGCAGGCTTTCCTGACTTAACAATGTAATCGTTCAGCACTTGCTCTAAAGTAAGAGACTTTTCTTTATTCTTCGGTTCGCATTGGTGAAAATCACAGACCAAAATTCCTGCTGCGTCTGACAGTTTTCCGGCCATTTTTAATTGATTCAGCATTCTGTCGATTTGATACGGTTCCTCATCAATATCCTCGATAAACAGCAATTTGTTTTTTGTATCAATTTCAAACGGCGTGCCGAGTGTCGATGTAACGAGGGATAGATTGCCGCCCGCAAGCTCTCCCTCGGCTCTTCCGTCTGTCAGCACCTCTAAGGGGGAAATGTCCTCCGTATAGGTGAATTCCGTTTCTGCAAAAAGCTGGTGATATGACGCCTTTGTCAGCGGATCAGCATCATCCAGCCCGACATCCGTACTCAGCATCGGGCCGTGAAATGTGACGAGTCCTGTATTTTGATGAATGGCGGTATGTAAAAACGTAATATCGCTGTATCCCCAGAAAATTTTCGGATTGCGGCGGATTAAGCCGAAGTCGATATCAGCGGCAATGCGGCCCGTGCCGAATCCTCCGCACGCGCATATCACTGCTTTGACTTTCTGATCGCTAAACATGTCATGAAGATCATCGAGACGCGCGCGGTCCTCTCCCGCCAAATAGCCGTGACGGGCTTTCAGCGCCCGGCCGAGTTTCACTTGAAGACCAAGCTCATCTTCTAAAAAAAGCAGCGCGGTTTGCAGCGTCCCGCTCTCAGGCGGGCTCGCAGGGGCAATCACACCGATCGTGTCGCCTTTTTGCAGTGCTTTCGGTTTATAGTTCATGGCTTTTTCAATCTCCTTTTCCATGGATTGAAAAGTGAAACAGACCGCTCCTTTAACGTCAAAAGAGCGGTATTTGTTTCCGTTGTGATATCAGGACTTTTCCGCCCATTTCAGATCAATGTAACCGACGGGATGCCGGACAATCCCTTTCACGCCGCTGTTCTGCAGATGCACCTGATTGTAAAAATAAATCGGAATGATCGGTGCCTCGTTCATGAGCAGCTTTTCCGCTTTATGCATGAGCGCAAAACGTTTTTTTGCATCGGCTTCCTGTTTTGCCTGCTTGATATATTCGTCGTAATCCGCGCTGCCCCATCCTGTGCGGTTCATGGAATTCCCCGTCTGGAAGGCTTCAAGAAAACTGATCGGATCTGCGTAATCCGGTAAAAATGAGCTTTGAGAAAACTGGAACTTCAGTCCTTTCTGCTCCTCTAAAAAGACGTTCCATTCCATATTGGCGAGCTTAATGTCTATACCGAGCACACTTTTGAGCTTCTGCTGCATCGCTTCCGCTATTTTCTTATGCTCCGGTTTTGTGCTGTATGTCAGTGTGACTTCAGGCAGCTTATCATAATGCTCTTCTGCCATGCCCTTTTCCAGCAGTTTTTTGGCTTCTGATTCATTCGGGGTTAATAAACTGCCGCCCGCTTCGCGGAAATCTTTCCCGTCAGGCTGCGTAAATCCCGGAGATACGAAAGCATGCGCCGGCTTTTCCCTGTTTTTGGTCACATAATCCGTGATTTCTTTTTGATCAATAGCTGCAGCAAACGCTTTTCTGATCTTTTCATTTTGGAACGGCTCCATTTTTACGTTAAAGCGATAGAAATAAAGTCCGGCCTGATCCCACGTGCGGACGTTTTTTCCGCTCATCAGCTGCTCACTCAGCTCTGCCGGCACGAAAGCGGTATCCAAATCCCCCGACTGGAACATTTGATAGTCTGTATTCCGGTCACTGACCATCGCCCATGTGACTTGATCCAGTTTCACCGTCTTTTTATCCCAATACGTCTCGTTTTTGACCATCGTCATGCTGTCATCATGCTTCCATTCCGTCAGCTTGAACGGTCCGTTGCCGACAAAGGTTTTCGCTTCAGTGAACCATTTCGGATCAGCCTTGGCGGCCTTTTCATTAATCGGGAAATACGCCGGATTGGACACGACACTGAGAAAATAATCCTGCGGTGCCGCCAATGTGACGACCAGTGTTTTTTTATCTTTTGCCTCAACTTTCACGTCTTCTTTTTTGCCTTTTCCGCTGTTAAATTCTTCCCCGCCTTTGATCATGTAGCCGAGAAATGCGGATGATGCGCCCGTTTTCGGATCAAGCATCCGTTTCCAGGCGTAGACGAAGTCTTCCGCCGTGACGGGATCGCCATTTGTCCATTTGGCGTTATTACGGATATTGAAGGTATATGTCAGCTTATCAGCGGACACCTTCCAGCTTTCCGCCATAGCCGGTTCGGGCTTATTATCTTTTCCAAGCCTCGTTAAACCTTCCATGATGTTATTCAGCGGCTGCCAGGAAACATTATTAAATCCGATCGGCGGGTCAAGTGAGGTCGGCTCATTTTCGTTATTGAGCCGGAGCACCGATTCGCCCCCCTGTTCTTTTGCTTTGCCGGGTTCTGTCCCCGCCTGCTCATTGGCCGTACAGCCCATCAAAGCAAACGAAACAACAGCAATCACTCCGATCGCCCATTTCTTTTTCATTTGAATCCCCCTTTTTCCTCTGGTGCCGTCAGCTGTTTGTGCTTCAGCCGCTCGGCACGGTGATCCTGAAGCCAGCAATTGACGAAATGGCTTTTGGATTTCACGGTTGTTTCCGGATATACCTTTTCACAGACGATCATCCTGTCCGGACAGCGGGCGGCAAACGGACAGCCCGGCGGCGGATCGAATAAATCAGGCGGAGTCCCGTCAATCGGCGAAAGCTCACTGTCCTCCATATCCAGCCGCGGCACTGAGCGGAGCAGCCCCTTTGTGTAGGGATGAGCCGGCCGGTAAAAAATATCATGCCTCGTGCCGATTTCGGCGATTTTTCCCGCATACATGACGGCGACCCTGTCAGCGGTTTGAGCAACAACACCGAGGTCATGTGTGATCAGAATTATAGATACGCCTGTTTTTCTTTGAATCTTCTTAAATAATTCAAGGATTTGCGCTTGAATCGTCACATCAAGAGCCGTTGTCGGTTCATCGGCGATCATGATTTCCGGCTCACAGATCAGCGCCATCGCGATCACGATCCGCTGCCGCATGCCCCCGCTTAATTGGTGAGGATACTGCTTCAGGCGGGATTTCGAGTCAGGGATTCCGACCAGATCCAGCATGGCGAGAACCTCGGATTCAGCTTTTTTTCTCGTCATGGCGCGGTGTTCCAACAGCGCTTCCGAAAGCTGATCCCCTATGGTTAACGTCGGATTGAGCGCCGTCATCGGGTCCTGAAAAATCATAGAAATGTCGCGCCCCCGAATTCCCCGCATTTCCCGCTCCGTCATTTGGCAAAGGTCTTTCTGTTTAAATTGTATGCTTCCGGATTCAATCGTTGCCGAATGTTTCGGAAGAAGACCCATCATGGCTTGTGACGTCACGCTTTTTCCGCAGCCCGATTCACCGACGATCGCAAACGTTTCACCTTTATATAAATCAAAGCCGACGCCTCTGACGGCTTTTACGGTGCCGCCGTATGTCGAAAAAGTAACATGCAGATTTTGAACTGATAGAATTGGCTGCGTCATTTTCCCTACCTCCTCAGTTTCGGATCTAACGCGTCCTGCAAGCCGTCTCCAAGCACGTTAAACGCGTACATCGTTAAGGAAATGAAAAAGGCGGGGAAAAACAGCCGCCACCAATGGCCTGATAAAATCGCCGGAAGCCCGTCGTTTGCCATGACGCCCCAGCTTGCAAACGGCGCCTGAATGCCGAGTCCGAGAAAACTTAGAAATGATTCCGCAAAAATCGCCGCCGGCACCGTCAGCGTCATTTGGACAATAATGGCTCCCATCGTATTCGGCAGCAGATTTTTCTTAATGATCCGAAATGTTTTCGCTCCAAACGTTTTCGAAGCAAGCACGTGTTCATCATGCTTCATCCTCAGCACCTGCCCTCTGACAATCCGCGCCATGCCGACCCATCCCGTCACGGTCAGAGCGACGATGATGGAACCGAGCCCCGGTCCCATCAGCACCATTAACAAAATGACAACGAGCAGATACGGCAAGCCGTAGAGAACTTCGATAATTCTCATCATGGCGCTGTCTGTCCGCCCACCTTTGTAGCCGGCGATGCCGCCGTAAATGACGCCGATCAAAAAGTCAATTAATGCCGCCATCACACCGACAAATAAAGAGATCCTCGCTCCGTACCACGTTCTTGTAAACACGTCCCGTCCCAGTTCGTCGGTTCCGAACCAATGTGAAAAAGACGGCGGAAGATTCTGCTCGGCGAGCGTCTGCCTCGTCACACTGTGCGGTGATATCAGCGGACCGAACACAGCTGAAAGAAACAGGAAGCATAAAATCACAAGGCCGGCCATCGCCAATTTGTTCTTTTTAAGCCGCCGCCACGCATCCTGTGTGTAAGACAGGCTCGGACGCTTCACCGACTCGGTTTCACCCTTTCTTTCCATGCCCGGCTGAAACCACTCATCTGGCACTTCTGTGTGTTTTACCGTTTCTTGCGGGAGATTCATCAGGCTCCCCCTTTCTTATGAAGTTTTATGCGCGGATCCAGCAGGCCGTATGCCAAATCAACCAGAAACAGCATGACGATCAAAATCACACTGTAAAAAACGGTCGTTCCCATAATCACCGGGTAGTCACGCTGATTGATGCTTTCCACGAAATATTTGCCCATTCCCGGAATGGCAAAGATTTTCTCGATGACGAAACTGCCCGTCAGGATACTTGCAGCAAGCGTGCCGAGTACTGTCACAACGGGCATAAGAGCATTTTTCAAGGCGTGTTTGATGACAATTTTGACAGGGGAAAGACCTTTTGCTTTTGCCGTGCGGATATAATCCTGAGTCAGCACTTCTGCCATGCTTGACCTTGTCAGCCTCGCGATAATGGCCATAGGGCCGACGGCAAGCGCAACAGTCGGCAGGACCATATGTATGGGACTCGTCCATGTGGCTGCCGGAAACCATTTCAGATGAACAGCGAATTGCTGAATCAGCAGTGTCGCCATAATAAAATTCGGAATGGAAATCCCCAGCACCGCAAGGCTCATGGCTGCATAATCGAGAAAGCCGCCGCGTCTGAGAGCGGCCGTTATGCCGAGCGCGAGCCCTGAAATAACTGCGATGATGATCGCCGTTATGCCAAGCTCAAAGGAAACGGGAAATCCGCGTTCAAGCATGGCGTTTACACTGTCTGACGGTTTTTTGATTGAAGGACCGAAATCAAAGGTGAGAATGGATTTTAGATAAATGGCGTATTGAGTGATAAGAGGTTCGTTGAGATGGTAGTAGGATTCGAGATTTCGCTGGACCGCTTCGTTTGTGCCCCGCTCTTCGTTAAAAGGCGAGCCGGGTATCACTTTCATCATGACAAATGTCAGAGTGGTGATGACGAGCACGGTCACAATCATGGCGATAAAACGTTTGATAAAATACCGCAGCATGCCGTTCACCCCTTTAACAGAATGTTGTTCTCATGGCGAGTTCTGTCATGACGAGCATGGCCTGATAAGCTTCCGGCATGTCTTTTGCCTGAAATTGAACGGTTGTCGTTTTCGGTACAATTTCTGTGCCCGGCATTAAATGGGCCCATTCAGCCTGTCCGTAGTTGGCAAATTCAATGCCTAATACAGGTCGATCAGGCGGTGTCAGCGGCTTGACCTTATCTTTATTTTTGAGCGCATAAGCTGTTTTTTCCGTCAGGAGCCGCCCGGCTTTTTGAGGAGACAGGCATTTGACAGCGGTTCTTGAAATGGTTTGTTTGACAGCGGCAGTCGTCACATTCGGTATCAGCTCCTCCGCTTCTTTTGCGGCGCAATCGTCTCCTGCTGCCATGATAACCGGGACGCCGTAAAATCCGGCGAGGTAGGCATTCAGCCCCAGTTCACCGACCGGCTTATCATTTATGTAAAAATGGCGCACGCCGAAAATCATGCTGTGTGACATGACGCCCGGCATCGAGGCTCTTGCATGATAGCCGATAAACATCGCGCCCGCATATGATTCATCAAGCCCCTGCATCATAGAAAACGGCTTGACATCCCCCGTGATCAGCTCTGCCTCAGGATGAAGTTTTTCTGCAAGCAGATTATTCATCTTAGAATGGCTGTCATTTACGGTCACTTCCGTGCATCCGTTATTAAACGCTTCAGCGAT
The DNA here is from genome assembly GCF_001553895.1 of Bacillus sp. SDLI1. Classification (NCBI taxonomy): domain Bacteria; kingdom Bacillati; phylum Bacillota; class Bacilli; order Caryophanales; family Bacillaceae; genus Bacillus; species Bacillus sp. SDLI1. The sequence continues at coordinate 955,968 of NZ_CP013950.1, forward strand.
GCACCAGTTTGCTTCTTCGGTCATCAGAACCCTGCCGCGCTCATAATTGTGCATGCGGGAATTGACAAATGTTTCATCCGGCAGTCCGGAAATCCCCTCCATGTCTACAGATAGATACAGTTTCATATAATGCCTCCTTTTTTATTTAAAATTCCGATATTAAATTATGAATATTCTAACAAATTATATTAAAAAAGGATGAAACATGCAATATATCATTATGCCATTATAGGAAAAAACAAACCCTTTTCACGGGGAAAAGGGTTTGCTGATAGAAAAAGTTACATACTGTTTTTGTTTATAGAGTGACCCTGAAACTGTCTGACCGCACTTCTGTATTCGCGATCGGGAATGACCTGATGCCTGATCGGTTCAGGAGCCTGCGGCGAAGGCTCTTCAGCCGCCTGCCTGCGTACGGCATGCGGTTTATGCGCCAGCTTATGTCCCATGCCTGTCGCATTCATCACAAATGATAAACACACTAAAAGCAGGCTAAAGATAAAAGCAATAAGAAACAGATCGCTGTATGTCCCCATCAGCTGGTCATAGTGCGATTGTGTGCTGTGCGCGCCCCAAAGCGTGCCCGAAGCATCTCTTTTCGTAAAATACCCGATTAATACAGGCGCGCCCATATAAATGAACAGCCGTAAAAACTGAACGGCCGTCATGCGTTTCACCAGTTCCGGAAGCGGCCCGCCCAACGCGGCGCCCATCAGTCCGGCCGCCACGATAAGCCCTGTCCCGGCTGCCAGCATCACGAAAAGCCCCGCAAATAGAATAAGCGGCAGATGATGATCCGTCGTCATCCATTGAAAATTCACGAACACCAATATAACAGAGCCTGTTATGCCGAGCATGCCCGGGCCGACTTTATCATATGCTAGAGCACTGATGACAGCGGCAACGGCCACGCCTCCCAAAAGGCTCGCATATAAGAATATTAACTGGGTTTGTGATAAATGGTATGCCGTTTGAAGCTCCCCGCGAAATGCAGAAAGGCTGACCGCTATGGAAATGCTGGCCGCGGCGATCATGAAAACACCCAGAATCGGCTTTGGAATCAGCATCAGTTTAATCGAAATCAGCGCATGTTCGTTTCTGTACTGCATAATCAGCAGGATCAGCAGAATGACGAAGCTTCCGCCAAATCCCGCCAATGTATGCCAAGACGAAAAGCCCCATTTCGGCAGATGAATAAACGTATAAGCGGTCAGCACGGCTGATACACCCGCCAAAAGAAAACCGATGCCGTCAAATGGAGATTTTTCAGCATTTTTATGAGCATCATCCCGCAGCCACACATAACTGAAAATCAAGCCGAATAAAGACAGCAGGCCAAAAATGATAAACAGCCAATGCCAATGGCCGGCGCTTGCCGCCGCCGTGCCTAAAACGGTTCCCATAATGACAGACCCGTAAAATCCGCCGATTAACACAAATAAGGCGTGATTGCGGCGCTCAATCGGAAACGAAAGCACCAGCATCGGAATCATAATCATCAGCATAGTGCCCGCCGCAGCTCCTTGCAGCAAACGGCCCGCAGCGAGCAGGTAAATATCATTTGTCACAGCAGCAAGCAGCGCACCGATGACAGCTGCAGCCATAGAAACCATATAGACAGGCCGGGAGCCGAACCTTTTTCTTAAATACGGCCCAGCCGGCACAAATAAGGCGAATGCCATATTACCGATAATAATCGGATGAAAAGAGTCAAAGTTTTCCCCGCCGACCGTCTGCCGGACAAGGCTTTGGACAGCCGCAAGAGCGGTGTTCGACATCAGTCCCGGCCCGACCGCCAGCACAGCAAGCAGAGAAATAATCCAGTGATGTTTTTCTTTCATTTGACAGCCCCTTTCTAAAATTTGACAAAGCGAAAAAGCTAACAGATTCCCCCCATTAGCTTGACAGAATTTTCATATCTTTTCATGTGAAGGATTGAACATAATATCTTATTTATTATTTCAAATCCGATGGAAATTGTCAATATAGAGCGCCGCCGTCCGATTATGTCTTTTTCACAATTTCCCACAATCTTTTCATTATTATCCCACACTTTTTGTTTAAGATGGAGTCAGTAATAATAGGCAAATCATGCTATGATGAAATAGAGAAACGGAGTGAACATGATGGATAACTATCGTGATGAAAATCGGACAGACCAAAAAGAACAGGAAGTCCTTTTAGTAAAAGAAAATCAGCAGCCGGCGAGATATTCCGCGCCGGACGAGGACAAGAAAAAACGAAGCTTCGGCTGGTTCAGACCGCTTCTCGGCGGGGTGATCGGCGGAGGGCTCGCTCTCGGCATCTATACATTTACGCCGCTTGGGGACCATCAGACTCAAGATACTTCAAATCCGGCTCCCGCTCAGGAAACGTCTTCAGTAACCGCTAAGCAGACATCTTCTGATTCCGGCAGCGGCAAATCGGCAAACAGCTCATCCGCAAATTCAAGCAGCATTTCGAATATGGTGGAAGACATTTCACCGGCGATCGTTGGAATCACGAATCTGCAAAAGCAGCAAAACAGTTCAGATTTATTCGGATTCGGTTCCGGTTCAGATTCGAACTCAAATTCATCGGGTGAAGATGCGGAAACAGGCTCAGGTTCCGGCGTTATCTTTAAGAAAGCAAACGGCAAAGCGTATATTATTACGAATAACCACGTGGTTGAAGGCGCCTCTTCCCTTAAAGTGTCATTATATGACGGCACCGATGTAACAGCTAAACTCGTCGGCCGTGATTCACTGACAGACTTGGCCGTATTAGAAATCAGTGATAAACACGTAACAAAAACGGCAAGCTTCGGCAGTTCATCCGCTCTCAGAACGGGTGAATCCGTGATCGCCATTGGTGATCCGCTCGGCAAAGACCTGTCCCGCACCGTCACACAGGGAATCGTGAGCGGCTTAAACAGAACGGTCTCGATTTCCACGTCAGCCGGTGAGTCAAGCATCAACGTCATTCAAACCGATGCCGCGATCAATCCCGGAAACAGCGGCGGGCCGCTCTTGAATACAGACGGCAAAATCATCGGTATCAACAGCATGAAAATCAGTGAAAATGATGTAGAAGGCATCGGCTTTGCGATTCCGAGCAACGATGTAAAACCGATTGCCGAAGAGCTTCTCACGAAAGGACAGGTGGAGCGCCCTTATATCGGGGTGAGCATGATCGACTTGGAGCAAGTGCCGCAAAACTATCAGGAAGGCACACTCGGGCTTTTCGGCAAACAGCTGAATAAAGGGGTTTACATTCGCGAAGTGGCACAGGGATCCCCTGCAGCCAAAGCCGGATTAAAAGCAGAAGACATCATTATCAGCTTGAAAGGGAAAGAAACTGACACGGGCAGCGAACTTCGCAATATTCTCTATAAGAATACGAAAGTCGGCAGCACCGTTGACGTGAAGATTATCAGAAACGGCAAGGAAATGACGAAAAAAATGAAACTGACTCATAAAGAAGAAACATCGTCTTAACAAAAATCCAAGGCAGCGGCCTTGGATTTTTTTACATCAATAATGAAATTTTCAGCGCAGACCGTCCGTATGAAAGATTGTACAAAGGAGGATACATACCTATGAAACATACCGGACTTTTGCTGGTCGTTACCGGACTTATCTTATTGCAGCTGAGCATTCAGCTTCCTCAGCAAAACGTTGCTTGGGGCATGACGCTGGGTGCAAGCATTTTATTGAACCTGACGGGAACCGTCTTGATCATGCGCTCTCTGCACATCCAGACCGGCCGCAGATGAATGAAAAAGCCGCGGGACACGATGTGTTCCTGCGGCTTTTTTTTTGACATAAAAGCACCCTGCCCGGGTGGACGGACAGGGTGTTTCGGTTAAGACATATGCTGATCCCGATAAACCTTTTCGTTTTTAATGCCGTACGCTTTTTGCACGATATAGAGCGGACGGTCTTTTGCTTCATCATAAATCCTTCCGATATATTCGCCGATCATTCCGAGCATTAAAAGGACGATGCCGCTGAATAACAGCTGTATCACAATCAGAGAGGACCAGCCCGTTATGGTGCTGTCTGTAAAGAGTTTCATATATAAAACGATAAACATATAGAGAAAACCCGCCCCGGACATCATCATTCCCGCGTAGCTTGCCGCCTTGAGCGGTTTATGGGAGAACGTTGTGATACCGTCCATGGAAAGCTTAAGCATTTTTTTAAGCGGGTATTTCGTTTCTCCCGCAAGCCTCTCATCACGTTCATACTCAACAGCAGTCTGCTTAAAGCCGACCCAGCTGACGAGCCCCCTGACAAAAGGATTTTTCTCTTTTAATCTTTTCATTTCGTCGCAGACTTTTCGGTCCAGCAGGCGGAAATCTCCGGTATCGAGCGGAATATCAATATCAGTCACGCTCCGAAGCAGCCGGTAAAACATAGAAGCCGTCTGTTTCTTGAAAAAGGTTTCTCCCTTTCGTTTTGTTCTGACGGCGTACACGACATCGTAGCCTTCTTTCCACTGTTCAATCATATCAAGGATTAGTTCGGGAGGGTCCTGCAAATCGGCGTCAATGACGACGATTGCATTTCCCTCTGCGTAATCCATGCCCGCGGTGATCGCGATCTGGTGTCCGAAGTTTCTGGAAAAATCAATAATTTTCACTCTCGGATCAATCAGACTGTGTTCTCGTAATATTTCAATACTGCGGTCTTTGCTTCCGTCATTGACAAAGATTAATTCATAATGGTCTTTTGTTTGATCCATGACTTCTTTCAGGCGCTGATAGGTTGTCTGAATGACGGGTTCTTCGTTATACACCGGGACGACAATTGAATATTGAATATGTCTGCTCATATTTTTTCCTCCTATTCATCAGATTGCAGTTCGTATAGTGAAGCTGACTGATTCATTCCGCCGGGGCCGCCGCCCATCCGGCTGTTTTTACTTGTAGCCTTGCTGCGCTTTGTATCAGCTGCATCATGATTTTTCGTTTGCTGATCTGTGCTTGTTTGCCATTTATCTGAAGATACTTTCTTACCGTTTTTCTCAACCCATTCAACAATTTCGTTGTTTCCGCCTTTGCCCATTCCGGATGTTAAGAAGTATTTTACTTTCCCTTCTTTTACGAGCTTTTTAAATTGAGTCAGCGTGATGGCCGGGTCAGATCCGCTGAATCCGCCGATCGCCATGACCGCTTTTTTCGTTTTGATAATGTAAGGCGCCGCTGTGTTGGAATCGGTTGTTGCAAATAGATAGTCCGCTCCGGCGTTATGTTTCTCTAAATAGCTGATCAGTTTTTTATTTACAGAGGCGTTATTCATTCCCATGCCCTTCCCGCTTGTTGATGCAAGCTGGGGGCCTGTTTCAGGCAATGAGCTGTTGCCCCCGTACAGAAGCGGTGTGCTCGCCCAATATATCGGCATCACCAGCAAGACGAGAAGAGCGGCAAGTGACAGATAATAACTGAGCGGTTTTTGACGCTGTTTGAACACGGACAGAGCGATTGCTGACAAAGCTCCGATAACACCAACACCGATGCTCCAGCCTGCGCCGATTTGGTCAATCCAGTTTCTGAGGATAAACAGCTCAAATCCGGTTGTCACAAGAATAGCGGCCGGCAGAAGCCAAGACTTCCAGCCTGTCTCCGTGCGGTACAGATGGACGAGGGCGACCCATCCCGCACCGGCAAGTGCCGCAATCGGAGGCGCCAGCATAATGAGATAATAATGGTGGAAAAACTCCGCCACACTGAAGAATCCGGCAATCGGCACAAGCCACGCTGCCCAAAAGATCGTTTCCTTCTGTTCTTCTGACAATCTTCTTCTTTCTCTCGCTCCGGCGATCAGTAAACCGGCCATTCCAAAAATCGCAAACGGCAGGAGCCAGCTGATCTGATCAGATAATTCTTGTTGGAAGAGTCTCAGCGGACCAGGGGTTCCCGTGCCGAACATTCCTGAACCAGATTGCATTTTCGAGCCGGTGCCTGCGCCTCCTTTTCCTCCGCCGCTTGGAGGGCCTCCTTGACCGCCATTCGGCATTTGCCCGTTAGATGGAGGTCCCGTCATGTTGCCGTTTTGAGATTTGCCTTCGCTTGAAGACTGACCGGGCGGCGCCTGCAGTTGTGAAGAACCGGCGGAAGAAGCCTTTTCTTTCGAAGCGTTTCCGTGCGGCATGCCCTGACCGCCGCCCGAACTTTGGCCTGTCAGCCTCTGAATCCCGTTATATCCGAAAGCCAATTCCAATACGGAGTTGGTCTGGCTGCTTCCGACATATGGCCGTTTGCCGGCAGGGATATTGTCAACAATGAGCGGCCATGACAACGAAACGGCCGCTAATACGGCCAGCGCGCTTACCAATGAAATGATTTTTTTCTTAATGGTTGTATTTGCCGCAATCATATAGAACAGCAAGAAAGCCGGTAAAATCATATAAGCTTGAAGCATTTTTGTATTAAAGCCTACCCCGACGACAAAGAACGCCGCCAGAAGCCAAATCAGTTTTCCTTTTCGAATCGCTTTAAAGAGGAGCCATGTGGCGAACAGCAGGAAAAAGACAAGTAAAGCATCGACATTGTTTGTCCGCGCGACCGCTGCAGCGATCGGGGTGCATGCCATGACAAATGAGGCGATGCGGGCCGCCGTTTTTCCGAACGTCGGCTTTATTAATAAGTACATGAATAGAACCGAGCCTACACCCGCCAATGCTTGAGGCAGGATGACACTCCACCCGTGCATACCGAAAATCAGCGCGCTGATCGTTTGAATCTGGTATGTAACAGGCGGTTTATCTACCGTGATAAATCCGGCTGCGTCAAATGAAGCGTAAAAGAAATTATGAAAGCTTTGAAGCATACTCGTTACCGCTGCGGTGTAATAAGGGTTCACCGTATCGTCATTCCAGATGTTGTACATATTCAAGAATGCGGAAGCGAGTAAAATGAGGATTAAGACCGTGTCTACCTCGCGTTTTTTCATTTTCACCTGTATTTTCACTCCTTTGGTTGAACTTTGAACAAGTGTAACAACCAAATGTGAAAAATTCATTAATAAACAAAGACAATTATTTTGCCGTTTACAAATGGGTAAAAAGAAGGACAAAACGGTTCAGAAAGCAAAAAAAGATGCCTCCCTCAAGCCGGGAGGCATCTGTCATTATTCCTGATTTATTGAATCGGTTTCAGCCGCGCTTCTATTTCAGATCGGCGGTGTTCGAGATAAGGCGGTAGCGCAACCGTTTTGCCGAGCTCCTCAGGTTTTTCATCGACCATAAATCCCGGACCGTCCGTTGACAATTCAAACAGAATTCCGTTCGGTTCCCGGAAGTACAGCGCTTTGAAATAATAACGCTCTACGATGCCTGAGTTGCTGAAGCCTTCTTTTGTAATGATGCGGTGCCATAAAGCAAGCTCCTCTTCATTCTGAACGCGGAAGGCCACATGGTGCACGCTGCCTTTCCCCGGACGCTCGCGCGGAAGATCGTTTCTTTCAATCAGATGGACTTCCGTGCGCGCGCCTCCGTTTCCTGATTCCAGCACTGTAACTGAGCCCCGGTCTTCATGCGTTTCTTTTCCGATTTCAGTGAAGCCGAGCACATCGGTTAACACACGCAGCGTCGGCTCCGCATACGGGACGGTCAATTCAACGGGCCCAAGACCGCGGAAAGAATATTCTTCCGGAATGCCGCTTTGTTTCACCGCTTCACCGATGTCTTTTCCTTTTTCGTCAGCCGTCAGTACAAGCCGCTGTCCTTCATGATCCTGAAAAGCGAGTGTCTCTCTGCCCGCTATTGTCATGATGTCGCCATGAGCGACCTGATGCTCTTCAAATCGTTTTTTCCAATATTGCAGCGCTTGTGCGTCCGGGACGCGCAGGCCGATTGAAGAAATACTGTTTGTTCCCGCATGAAACGGCGCAATCCGCGGAATTTCGAAAAACGTCAATTCAGATCCCGGATTGGCTGTTTCATCACCGTAAAACAAATGATACATCGTCGGTTCATCTTGGTTTACGGACTTTTTCACAAGTTTCAGCCCCAGGATGTCCCGATAGAAATCTAAATTTTTCTGCGCATCAGCCGTCATTGCTGATACATGGTGTATTCCGTTAACTTTCATTATGTTATCCTCCACTCAATTATCTCGATTTCGAGATATTTTATATATACAATTTATGTTATCCGGAGCATAAAGTCAACACATCTGCTTTGCCGACGAACTGCAGATTTCCGCCTTTAAAAACAACGAACTATAGGGATTTAAAAACTCTTATTGTTCGTTTTTAAAATAAGATATTTTCCTTATCAAAAGCGAAAACCTTTGTTTTTAAGCAAAAAACCGAAATCAGAAAATTTATTTTATTCGTGTTTCAGCAATTAGGGTTTACAATATGGAAAATAGTTTTTTCAGCATGACGATTTTACATCTGGAGGGAAAGGATATGCAGATTGAAGAAAACGGACTAAAAAAAGAGATCGGCCTTACCATCGCCCTCTCACTTGTTATCGGCACCATCATCGGTTCCGGCGTATTTATGAAACCAGGCGCCGTGCTTGCCTACTCCGGTGATGCAAAAACCGCGCTTATCGCGTGGCTGTTAGGAGGCATTTTGACGCTTGCAGGCGGCTTGACCGTTGCGGAAATCGGCACTCAAATTCCGAAGACGGGCGGACTTTATACATACCTTGAAGAAGTGTACGGCGAATTTTGGGGCTTTTTGTGCGGCTGGGTGCAAATCATCATTTACGGCCCCGCGATTATCGGAGCAATCGGCTTGTATTTCGGCTCTTTGATGGCGCACTTGTTCAATTGGGATTCCGGCTGGTCTAAATTGATCGGAATTGCAGCCGTTTTGTTTTTAAGCATCATTAATATTATCGGAACGAAATATGGCGGCATCGTTCAGGGAATTACGACGGTCGGCAAATTGATTCCGATTATCTGCATGATTGTGTTCGGCCTTTGGAAAGGCGATCAGCATATTTTCACAGCCGTCACAAGCAGCATGTCGGAAATGAATTTCGGCGCCGCCATACTGGCTACCTTGTTTGCCTATGACGGCTGGATTCTGCTTGCGGCTCTCGGCGGTGAAATGAAAAACCCGGAAAAACTTCTCCCGAGAGCGATGACGGGCGGACTTTTGGTTGTCACCGCCATTTATCTTTTCATTAACTTCGCACTGCTGCACATTCTTCCCGCGACCGACATTGTCAAACTCGGTGAAAACGCCACAGGCACCGCTGCCGGAATGCTGTTTGGCGGTATCGGAGGAAAATTGATCAGCGTCGGGATCATCGTCAGCATTTTCGGCTGTTTAAACGGAAAGATTCTCGCTTTTCCGCGTGTCTCGTTTGCAATGGCGGAACGGAAACAGCTGCCGTTTGCCAGACAGATTTCACGGGTGCATCCGACGTTCCGCACTCCTTGGATTGCCGTGTCATTTCAGATCGCGCTGGCCATTATTTTTATGATCATCAGCAATCCCGATAAACTGTCTGAAATCTCTATTTTCATGATTTATATTTTTTACGTCATGGCCTTTTTCGCCGTTTTCATCCTAAGAAAAAAAAGCGGCGGAAAACCGCGCGCCTACAGCGTGCCTCTGTATCCGGTCATTCCTGTTTTGGCCATAGCGGGTTCACTGTTTGTGCTGATCAGCACGATCATTACAGATACACTGAGCTGCGGGCTTTCCATCTTGATCGGTCTTGCCGGACTCCCGCTTTATTTTTGGCTGAAAAACGGCAGAAATGACTGACAAAAACGGTTCCTTTTACGGGAGCCGTTTTTTTTCGGCAAAATCACGTGCAAAAGTTGACAGCAAATTCACATCTTTTGTTATACTTTTTAAGCAAGATGTCTGAATTCGAAGTATGTTACGTTTTTTTGGCAAAGTGGGTAACATAAGAAAAACAGGATGAGACACGTTTTTACGAAAAAATCAAGAGGCGTTTTTTTCGACTTTATCTGTTTTTTTTCGACAAAAGGCTATATAATAATTTGATGTGTGCATTGTCTCATTCAAACAATGGAGGGTTTTTAATGATAAAAAGAAAAAAAGATAAGTTCTCACTCCTTTTAACAGAAATCGCAAAAAATATAGATGAAACTGCAGAGTATTTTGTGAACTTTAAAGTCACAAACCAAACAACACTTAAAGAATTTGCAGATACGTTAAAAGAATACGAAACAAAAGGTGACAATCATGTTCATGTCATGATTAAAGAGCTTAACAAAGCATTCATCACTCCTATTGAACGCGAAGATATCCTTCAGCTGACAAACAGCCTGGATGATGTGCTTGACGGAATTGAACATTTCTCTGCCATGATGGAGATTTTCTCAATTACTTCATCAGACGAGCATATCGACAAATTCAGCGGATATATCAGAGAATGTGCGAAAGAAATTTTAATTGCAACTGAGCTGTTGGCAGAAAACCGCTTAAAGGACATTCAGCCTCACGCCATCAAAATTAAAGAGTATGAGCACAACTGTGACAACCTGCACAGAAAATCATTAAAAAATCTTTTCGGCCATGAAACAGATCCGATCAAAGTGATCCAATATCGTGAAATTTACGAAACGCTTGAAGAAATTGCTGACTCTTGCCAAAGCGTTGCCAATAATCTTGAAACCATCATTATGAAAAACGCGTAACGAGGGGTTATAATGGATACTCTATTACTTTTAACGATATTAATTGTCATTTGCGCTTTGGTATTTGACTTCATTAACGGATTTCACGATACCGCCAACGCAATCGCCACCTCAGTTTCGACAAAAGCGCTGAAGCCGCGGCACGCGATTATCATGGCCGCCATCATGAACTTTCTCGGAGCGATGACGTTTACCGGCGTGGCGAAAACCATTACGAAAGATATTGTGAATCCTTATACATTAGACAACGGATCGGTTGTCATTCTTGCTGCTTTACTCGCCGCAATCGTCTGGAACTTGATCACATGGTATTTCGGCATTCCGAGCAGCTCTTCACATGCGATTATCGGAGCGATCGCCGGTGCGGCCATTGCAGCATCAGGTTTTGCGACGCTTAATTATAAAGGGTTCATTAAAATTATCGAAGCACTTATTTTATCACCGATCATCGCCTTTGTTCTCGGCTTTATCGTCTATTCGATCGTGAAGCTGATTTTTAAAGACAGCAATCTGGCGAAAACAAATAAACGCTTCCGCAGAGTGCAGATTTTGACGGCTGCCATTCAGTCCTATACACACGGAACAAACGACGCGCAAAAAGCGATGGGTATCATTACGATGGCGCTTATGACGGCCAATTTACATAAAAGTGATACGATTCCTTTCTGGGTGCAGCTCTCCTGTGCCCTGGCAATGGGTCTCGGCACATCCATCGGCGGCTGGAAAATCATTAAAACCGTCGGCGGTAAAATTATGAAAATCCGTCCGGTAAACGGCGTATCTGCCGACTTAACCGGCGCAGCCATTATTTTCGGGGCCACGTTTATTCATCTCCCTGTCAGCACGACGCACGTCATTTCGTCTTCCATTCTCGGTGTGGGCGCTTCCCACCGCGTAAAAGGCGTAAACTGGGGAACGGCTAAACGGATGCTCATTACATGGGTCATCACCCTGCCGATTGCAGGTACACTCGGCGCCATCGCCTTTTTCATCTTAGATCTCTTTTTCTAATGACGGCATCCGCTTCTTTACAGAAGCGGTTTTTTTTGTGACAGGAAAATGATGTCATGACATAGAATGAACATAGCAGACCATTTTTCGAATTGTGAGGGATGCTCATGCTTATGTTTTTTCAGATTATGGTGTGGACGATGGCCGCCGCACTCATTTTATATGTGTACGCATCCTGGCGGTATGAGGCAAAGGTAAAAGAAAAAATGTTTGCCATCCGTAAAACGTGGTATTTACTATTTGTACTGGGCTCCATGGTCTATTGGACATATGATCCCGAATCGCTCTTTTCCGCATGGAGACAATATTTGATTGTTGCCGTCTGCTTTGCTCTTATTGATGCGTTTATCTTTTTGAGCGCATATATCAAAAAGCTCGCCGGCAATGAATTAGAGACGGACACGAGGGAGATTTTGGAAGAAAATAACGAAATGCTTCACTCCTATCTTGAAAAACTGAAAACCTATCAATATCTGTTGAAAAATGAACCGATCCATGTATATTATGGAAGTACAGAAGCTTATGCAGAAGGCATCAGCAGACTGCTGGCCGCTTATGCAGAAAAAATGAATGTCACGGCTTCATTGTGCGACTATTCGGCACAGTCGGATAAGGACCGATTGACGGAGCATATGCCTGATGCGGCAGACGTTCAGTCCCGCCTTAACCGAAAAGACGTCTACTATGATCAAAAGGGCAGGCTTGTGCTTATTCCGTTTACAGTCCAGGACCGCCATTATGTGATCAAACTGACGTCAGAAACCCTGTTGACGGAATTCGATTATTTGCTTTTCACATCGCTCACGAGCATTTATGATTTAATGCTGCCAATAGAAGAGGAAGAGGAAGGTGACGGATAATGGAGCAGGCATTTCAAAACGGGCAGCCGGAACAAAGAGCGAAACCGTTCAAAATGTTTAAAAAACGCTCAATGACAAGTATCGCAAGTTACCAAGTCAGCCCTCATACCGCCAGAATTTTCAAAGAAAACGAACGGCTGATTGACAAGTATAAACAAAAAAAAGCTTGATTACACTAAGGACAGGAGACACGGCTCTTGTCCTTATTCCTTTTTTCCTTATATTTCATATAATAAAATCAACAAAGAGATGCGACAGGTGATGATGTGAAGAAAATTGTAAGGCGTGTAAAGTTTGTGGATTACGGACGGTTCGGGCTTTCCGCTTATTCGCTGAGGATGCGGGCGAGGAGTCTCGGGCTATTGAACCGATTAAAAAAGAAGAAAGGCTGAATCCCGTAATGTGATCGGGACCCAGCCTTTTATTTTTTAAAGCTGCATCAGAATTTTCGCTTTTACAGCGGGACCGTAGATGCCGTCAGACGGCAGTCCGTTTACAGATTGGAATCGGGCCACGGCATTTGCGGTTTTCGGTCCGTAGATGCCGTCAATGCCGTTATTGACAGCTCCTTTTTCAGGGTAAAAATAAAGCGCGGCGAGCGCGTTTTGCACCTGGTATACTTTTTCACCGGATGTGTACGGCTCTGTCAGCTGAATCACCTCATCAGGAAGAGGATACAGTGCTTCAACCGGCGGGCTGACAAACAGCACTTGTCCGACTTTAATCAGGTTCGGGTCTGCGATGTTATTCCATTTCTGCAGATCAGCCACGCTGACGCCGAATTTTCGCGCGATGGCCGACAGCGTATCTCCTTTTTGAACAGTATACGTCTGTCTTTCCTCAGAACCGATTCCCGCTTTAAATTCGTCCCATGTATCCAACAGTCTTCTCGGGCAAAGCTTTCCTGACCAATGTTTGTGCGCAACGACATTTGAAAGCGGGATGCCGTGCGACGTCATTAATGTGCGGATGAGCCATTGGGCGTTTGCCACGGCCTTTGAAAAGTTGCCGTCGGCGTTTTCACAAATTTCAATACCGATAGATTTGCGGTTGCCGTCCCCGTTTCCGTCTCCGGCATGCCAGCCGCTTTCGTTGAGCGGAAGATGCTGATAAATTTCTGTATCATCGACTGTGAAATGCCAGCTTGTCGGCGTATCGGGGTTTTTCACATAGTTTGCGTGACTTTTGGCGTTAGCGCCGGCTGCGGTATTGGCCGTATTGTGCACCGTAATGTAAATCGGTGTCATTGCATAGCCGGGGCGGTTATTGTTTCCTGCAGGGATAAAATCCTGTGTGATTTTCACCATGTTCTCATCTCTCCTATTTCGATAAATTGTTTATTTTTAATAAAGCCTGCTGTTTTTTCCCTTTTGCTGTGACGTAATTGTTTTTAAACCAGGCTGCGGCTGTCGTTACGATCGTAAAAACGGCCGACCCGGCGGCATACAGTGTATCTGCAAGCTGGCTGACCTGGTCCTCCTGAATATCAAGCGGCGATTTGCCGAACATCAGCAAAGTCTGGTTTAATAAAGCAAGCAAAAGAAGCACCGTCCTGACGACCGTGCCTTTGTCCGCGAATTTCATATCGGTTTCCCCCTTACTTTTGCAGCAGATTGTACATGATGGCGATGGCTCCGCCAATGACGCCCGTGCAGATTGCTGTCACGATCGCTCCTGTAATGGTCCGCTTAATCCATGTTGTGTTTTCGTCAATTTTGTTCAGTTTTTCATTCAGCGTCATGATTTGCTGATCCTGCCGGTCGGATACCCGCTCTAATGCGGCCACCCGCTGTTCAAGCACCTTTTGTTCACCTTTGATGCCAGCGAATTCTTTTTGCACCGCTTGTTCATCCAGAAGCACTTCTGCTCCCCCCTCTTACATTGTTCTCACCTCCCTTCGGAAGCTTCATTCTTAAGAAAATGCCGTGCCTTTGACAGACAGGCTGCCACCGGAAATGCTCTTGATTTCCATGACGATTTCTTTAAAGCCGGCAATATCAAATAACCACACTTCTTCTGTGCCTGACGTGCCGGCGGCTGGGGTTCCGTCGTCAGATCTGATTCCCCTGATCGGCACATTTTTCCCCGAGATAGACCTTCCCCAAAACGCGACATGGCTCGACTCAGCCGTGCCGGTGATTTCGACGAGCAGTTTTTTCTCCTTATTTACAGAAAAAACAGCTCCTTCGGCGGTGCTTTCGGTCTGATGATGAAAAACAAAGTCGCTCTGGCTTTGATTAATGTCTACAGGTAAGGGCTTTGTTTTTTGCAATTGAATATCGATTTCTCCCGCACCAAGTGATTGATAAAGGACAAATTCAGATTGCTGCAAATTCCCGTTCACATATCGGAAACGATAATACCTTTTAGTAAGATACACCCATTTAGACGCAGAAAGCTCACCCGGAGCAACCTCAATTGCTGCAGTGGTTGACCATGAAAAGTTATTGTCACTTTCTTCAATAAACAGCGTGCCTCCGCGATCAGCATAGGCAAATCCTTTTACTTTAGAAATAAGCACTGCACCAAGGCGATCCTGTCCGTATTGATTGTAGACCTCTGTCGCTTTCAGAACCGAGTTAGTTAACAGCTCGGCCACGCCCGATAAATGAGATACAGGTGTTACAAAATCTGTTTTTTCTCCTCTGTAAGGCTTTACAGCACCTGCTTTTCCGCTCCGGTCTGCCGGAAACTCATATTGATATTTCACGATCATCATCCTCCTTTTTCTGTTTATTTCAAAAAAAACCAAAATAAAAAAGCCTTACATGGCTTTACCTGTGATCTCCTCATATTGATCGGACGATATCAGAGACTGACGAACCCCTTCTTGCAGATCTTCTATCGAACAGTCTTTATAACGCAAAGCTTGTTTAACCATATCTGTCGTCGCCCACTGATAATGAAGCGCCAGCACCCAAAAATTCATTATGCATTTTCTCCTTTCAATGATAAAAGTGTAAGCTTAACGTCTGACAGTGCATTTCCGAGCTTTCCGTTCAGCTCTTCCAGCTGCTTGCGCGCAAGTTTTTCCTTTGACAGCTCCTGTGCAAGCATTTCTATTTGATCAGCCGGCTCATATGGCGGATTTTTTTGCAGTTCCTCCCACCACGCCTCAAGCTGTTCTTTAGTAGGTATGGGAGCGTTGAGGTTCCATTGAGCTATATATGACGAAGTACCGTTCCCGTCATTTTGAACAATGAAGTCTTTAGTGGGATCTGATTTTGGATATTGATATAGAATTGCTTTCCCTATATTCATTATTTCCTCCCTGAGTTGCGTTAGTCTACTCTCGGATAGTTCAGTCCTCCGATTTCCTGTATATCAAAAAAATTAAACATCCCTTTTTGATCAGCTACACCTCTTTTCAGAGACATATCTCCTCCATAGTTGCAATAACAATAAATCTCTAAGTAATCACCTTTATTCATCGGGACTGTTGCATTGCCATTTAAGGATACATTCATTTCTGTTGAACTATTGTTGAAGTACCCCCTCAGATGATCAAGATTTTTATAATGCGTCCCATTTAAATATACCTTCACAAGAAAGTTAATATATGACGGATAATTAATCATATAAAGTCCGGTTCCAACCATATACATACCATCATTCGGGGCTATAAACCTATTATTATTTATATCAAACGCATTGTGGCTGTCCTTTATTTTTCTGTTAAATTTAATTTTCGTATGCTCAGTGCTGTCTAAATATTGAACACCAGTCGTTCCAATGTTAGCATGGGCAAACCCTGAAATTTTACTCCATCTTGTCCATCCTGAACCACTCCACCAATGTCGTAACCATACCCCCGTACTATTGAAATAAGTACCGGATTCATTACCCGTCCCATAAAAATATTGTGCGAATCTATAGTCGGAATATCTCTCGTTTTTTACTACTCCATAGGTAAGCGGATAACCAGTGGTGTTCCCTTGCCCTATATCCATCATCGTAATTCCCTTAGGATATTCATCGCCACCTGTTCTTGCATCAGTTATCGCGTTTGATCCAGTAATAATAGTGAGCCTATCATTTGAATAATTTTCTTGAACAAAGGATTTCGCTTCAAAAAGAGCTTTGTCTGCTTTTTTCTGGGATTCCGTTTCAGTCTCAATCTTATTCCATCCTTTAAACAAGCCGTCTGTATGAATGGTTGCCATCCAAAAGGTTCCGTCATAACTTTTGGATGCTAATATAGTTTTTCGGCCTCCATTGCCTGTTTCAATAACATCATAGTTATACCAAGACGCATCTCCTGCAACAGGATTATTTGTTACCACATTTCCTACTGCAAAATAGAGGCCAGTGGGCAATGTTAATAAATCAGTACCATCGGGGATCTTAGTTCGGAAGCCTTGGGCATCAGTTAATTTATATAACTGTGCATTATTCCATTTGTCCTTATCGGATTTTGTTACGTGAATATCTGTTTTATTAGCATGGGCATCTATCTTTGATTGCACATCAGTTGTAGACTCTATAGGATACCAATTGATTGCTGTTTGATTAGAGTTATAGTAAAACCACCATGCGTTACCCTTCACATCTACGGCATAACCATTACCTATTCCCGGCTGCCCCACTAATTGCATGCCGCGTAAGCTTGTATCTGATGGGTTGTCTGTTACTGCGTTGGTTCCGTAAAAAGTTACAGAACCAACGTCTTTTAACGAGTCATAAAACGAGCCGGAAGTTAAATTGATTTTTTGAGTGCCGTTATCGGCGGTGATTTTAAACAGCTGCCCGTCATTCCACTTCTGGCGCTCTTCCTTCGTCACATGCCGGTCCTGATCTTGATGGTGCTGGTCGAAATCTTTTTTTGCTGCCTGCTGGACGTTATCCACGTTTCCGAGGCCGATTTGCGCCTTTGTCGTTTTGTGCGGGTTGTTCATGTCATTTTTATGGGCCGCCAGATCCGTGTGTGCGTCTTTTATGCCTTTTTCCCAGCGGTTGACGTCATCTTCGTTAATCGGATCGTCCGGGAGCCAGTCTGTTTTTTCTTCGTAAGCCATCGTTACACCACCTCAAAAGTAAATCTTAAATCAAGCGTTCTGTTATTGCTGAGGTCCAAATTTGTTTTTCGTTCTGTGATGATGCTCCCTGTTTCGTCAAGCATCTGCACGGTTTCAATATGTTTAATGTCTTCTTCCCTGCGTGTGAGAACGGTGACTGCGGCATCTTTTACAGAAATGTCCGCAATCGGTGTTTCTTTGCCGTTTAACAGCACTTTTGTGATCCTGTTTTTCAAATCGGCTGCGGCACGCTGTCTATATGCGGCTGATATCATGGTAAGACCACCTCGTTATTGTTGAGTGTGACGGAATAACCGACCTTCAGTTCGCTGACTTTTCGGTATCTCCGATTGTTGAGAATGACCCGGTCTTTGATTTCCAGTGTTTCGTTTAATGCGGCTCTGAGTGTATACGCCAAATGAGCGGGTTTGATTTTTTCAAGCGTTTCAATCAGGTCGTTCATGTGCTGCAGGTCATCAAGCTCCATATCGGCATAAAAACGATATTCCCCCGGAAACATCCGAACGTAAGCTGACGGATGTTTTAAAAAACGGTTTAGCGCCTGCTCAATCGCTTGATGGGTAATGGGCGGAATATTCGACATCTTCGAGATCAGCCTGAGCCGTCTCATGTCTTCCGTGTCACCTGACTCCCGCGGTATTTTTAATATTTTTTCCCAGCGGTCAAGCCCCCACGTCGCCGTCGTAATAAAAAGCTGGTCTGTCAAATCGAAAATATCGTTATTCTGCCGCTCAAACTCGGGAGCTTCCGCCTCAAGAATTTCCGCCATCTCTTTTAATTGAGTTAAAAACGGCGGGAGGTATGCCGTCATCTCATCGAGTCTGCTCAAGGATTGTCACCTCTTTGAGTTTAGGAATTTCCACATCACTGAGCACAAGATTTTCCGCCGCACCGTTCATTTTGATATCTGCGTAGTCACTGACGGATGCCGCGTTATAAACGATGTTGTTAATTTGTGATAAGCGGACGGTGTTTTCTTCGAAGGCCATTTTCTTAAATAAATTCAGGATGCCTTTTTCAATCTCCGCTTTCACGTCATCGATCGAGCTGTTCAGCTCAGGCAGCACGGAAGCGGAGATTTCAATCTCTTTCCATACCGCGCTTTCCACTGTTACTGCAGCTCCGATCGGCGCCTGGCCTTCTCCCTGGCCTTCATCGGGATCAATATAATCCTTTACTTTCTTGATCAGAATATCTGATGCCGGTTCCAAATTCGCATTTGTGATGACAACTTTCACCGTTCCGTCTCCGTTCCAAAGCGGGAAGATTTTCGCTCTGCCGACACCGTCCACTTCTTCAGCCCACTGTTTATAATGCTGTTTATTTGCGCTGACTGCCTCCCGGCGGACTCGGGTAAAATATCGTGTCCTTAAGCTGCTGTCATCTTCTTCCTCACGGCCGGGAATTAATATATCGCCCATGACCGCTTTCTCAAGCCCGGGAATCGTATCAAGCGGCAGCAGATTTTGACCTGTAATGCCGGCATTCCCCGCTTCTCCGGCCGTTTCACATTCGAGCGTTCCATCCTCCGTATATTGAAAATACAGGTTATCGACGAAAAAACGGGAGCCTGTCGGAATGGTGATGCCCGCTGTGAATTCTCCGGCTCTGACCGCTTTTGTGGCAGGTGTTCGTTCAATTCCCGCTTCGGCAGCCCGCCTGTCCAAAAATTCTCCTTGAGCCGTATCGGAAAAAACAAGCTCCAGCACGGTATCAAGCCAAATATAAGACTTTGCGAGCTCAGCGGCCGCAGGCGCGAGCGCATTGTAAATGACGCTTCCTTCTCTCGTATCAATATCCGCCGTAATGCGCGCCAGCATTCTGTCCATAATGCCGTCAAACGTCTGAGCTTCAAACATCCTCTCCCAGCACCTCCTCTATCTCAAGCATGCCCTCATCCGCTTCAACGGTAAAAGAGACGATGAAGGCATCATCTTTTTTCTCAATCTCAAAATTGGCAACAGCCAAAATCCGGTCATCATACAGCAAGGCTTCTTCTATCAGTCTTGGAATCTCCATTTTTTTATAAGCATCCGTCGTGTTCTGATCAGAAAGCACTTCCTGCAGTTCATTCCCGATATCATGGCTGAAAACCGAATATGAATACCGTTCTGTGTGAAGAGCGATATAGACGAATTGTCTGATGGCGTCCAGTCCGTTTATCAGTTCATTGGTAATCCGGTTGTTTTCAAAATCAATTCGGTAGGTTTGTGAAGTTTCAATGGCCTCACTCGCATCCTCCAAATCTTCAAATTCGATTTCCGGTGTCAGGGCCATTGCACCCGCTCCTTTTTGATTTGTTCATGTGAAAAAGCCCTCTTCAGAAAATGAAGCGGCTTTAACAGGCTGATATCTTTAATACATTTCTGTCCAGACGGATGAATTTTCAAAGTCACACTCCCGGCATTCATCGAATGCGGTTAGATTTTATCCAGCACAAAAAAGGACTGTCCTCCTGTTAATGCGGCGGTCATCACCCGGTCTCCTGCCTGAAGCTGATCATCTTCCCCGGATTTCAGCCGCTTCGGCACAATGAGTGCATCAGACGGAATCAAAAGTTTGTCGTGATCTTTCAGCTTCAGCTCGAGCGGCGAAACCGAGGTCACTTCGGCCGTCATCAGCTCAACCGGCGCTTCGGCGTCTACCGCCCCGACGGCTAAATGTTTAATGGCATCGCTTAATCTCATCAGGATGTCCCCTCCGGAAGTGAATTTTTCTCCGTGACATCAATCGTCATGGTATGCTTTGTTCCTTGGAATTCATGGCGGTCCGTATCTACATAATAGGTTTTCTTCAGTCCGATTTCCGGAATTGAGATATAGACCGGCAATCCGCTTTCCAACCCCGGAATACCGATCGCCTGTATATTTTTCAGCTCTTTCTTAACGCCTTTTTTCTCAGCCTGCTTCACTTTTACGCGCTGTTTCAGCTGGACTTCGTTAATGTCGTCAGAAACCGTTTCGGTATACTGTAAAACGCCGAATGTTTTCATGCCCGCGCTGTCTGACGCGGAAGCTTTCACGGTTTTATCGTCTTTTTGCAGCCGCATGACGACACGGGTTGCGGTATCATCAATTGAGGTGCTGTATTGATACCCTGTAATATTAACTCCTGTTTCCAGCACCCAAATGTCAGACGGGTCCGGCCATTCACGCAAGCCGAGTCTGCCTTTTTCTGAATAGAGCTGATAATTGCGGCCCGTCTGGCTTTTTGTCTGTTTTAACGCTTTTAACATCATATCGTAAAGGCTTGTATCATTTTTGAAAACGAGTGATTTAATGGTATGCCCTGTGTTGGCAATGGATGTCACGGGAATTTGAAAATCGCTGGCGATCCTTTTTAATATTTGATCGGCGCGCTTGTTGGAAAACACATAAACGTCCTGGTTTTTCACAAGGTATTGGAGCATATCGTATGCGGTGAAGGCGACGGTATGCTCATCCGGCGTTCTTGCAAAGACAATGCCGCGGAACAGCTCTTTTCCGTTCCATTTGAACAAAACCGTATCCCCTTCTGATACGCCGTAATACGTCTGGCTGCCCTGCTTTACGACAATTGTCGCTTCGATGGAGCGGGGCGCCTGATATCTGTGTCCTTCCAGCGTTACGCTTTCTGTGACAAGCTCGAGCCACTCCGTTTCTTTTATGACAAATAGTTCAATCATCTTTTCACCCGTTTCATTGCGGTATCTTCAGCTTCTGCCCCGGGAAGATCCAATGCCCCGGCTGCCGGATATTCCGTTTGCTTCGCTTAATCATGGCGGTTTTGTTCGCGTTCCAGATTTTCCGCCACTCCGTGTGGTTTCCGTAAAACTTGCCGGCGATGTCCCAAAGCGTATCCCCTTTTTTGACGGTATATGTTTTGGGTGAAGCTTTGGATGGGCGCTTCGCTTTCGTTTTTTTCTTTTGTTTGATTTTTCTTGGCGAAGCGGTTTTATATTCTTTCAGTACGATATCAAAATTCCGGTCGCCGATTTCATTGTCACCTTCGCTGTAATTGAAACTTTCAATACTGCATGTGACATTGATTTTTGTCCCTGTAATTAAAAACTGGACGGGTTTTTTCGCTTTCATCCATGTTTCAATGGCTGAAATGGCTTTTTCCGGTGAAGGAATGCTTTGATATTCGGCAATCGGGGTGTATCGTTTCGGAAAAAAAGAAGAGAACGAAATTTCTTTCGCTCCCGGTTCTTCAATAAACGTCACCTCTCCAAGACCCGTGACTTTCACGGAATCATTCTGCACGCTGTTTGCGATATCAATCGCTTCAGGGAGAACGGGAAGCCGGAGCTTGTCCTTCCCCTGTGACAGCCAAAATTCGTAAACAGATTTAGTCAAAAGCAACGGCCCCCCTTGCTCCGGTATAAATGTCTTTTTGCAGTTCATCAATCAGCGCCTGTTTGATTTTGGCGGCGAGGCTGTCGGCGTCCTGTCCGTTATGGAAATGCTGATCGCCGCTGAATTCGATTTTAATTTCTTTTGTTCCCGTTTTTTGAACGGTTTGTCCGCCGCCTTTAACAGCTGCGGATACCGTGCCGGCTGAAAGTGCCGCCGGTTCCGTCTGGGACGGATCGGACACTTCCATGCCGAGCGCTTGAGCCGCTTTTTGAAGCAGATAACGGCCGCGGATGCCCCGTTCTTCAGGGATGATCCACTCCCGTTTGTTCCCTTCGCCGACACGGGCGATCTGTTCCTTCGTAATCAGACCCCCGTTGGCATAACCGACGTATGGGCCGCCGCGCGCCATACTCTTAATCCCCGGCACATTGTTGATCGAGCCGTATCTGCTTTTAATATAGCCGATAGCGGCAGCGGCGTTGTGGATTGGGTTTCTGATATCATTCATTCCCGGCGCTTTGTGCGATTCAAAGGTGCTCGGAATTGTCTGCATTAAGCCCTGTGACGGGTGTCCGGCTTTGGCATTGCTGTCCCATAAGTTAATGGAATTAGGGTTGCCGCCTGATTCATTCTGTGCGATCGTCATTAATCCGGGAAGCCAGCTGATCGGAGTATTGGTCGCTTTCATTGCGGCTAATAGCCACTCTTTGACGCTTCCTCCCGCTGCACCCATGCCGGAAAAGGCCGCTGCAAGCGAGCCTGCCTGTTTTTCGGCGTATTTTTTCACGTCAACTGAGCTGAGCCCTTTGACGACGCCGACTGAAGCAAAGCGTCCGAGACTCATCATGACACGGGAAGGAGAGTGAATATCAAGCTCTTCCCTGAATGCGTCCTCGACTTTTTTGGCCAAATCTTTGGCCGCCTGTTTGACTTCGCTTCCCTTCGCAGTCATCCCTGATACGAAGTGTCCGATCAGGCCTGACCCCCAGCCGTTGGCGGAATCTCTTGATTGCACAAACGGTTTATTGATGTGTGTGCTCACGTATTGCGCGGTTCCCGTATCTTTTGCATTCTGTCCGGCCGAAAATCCTTTAACTGTGGCGGTTCCCCACGAGGACGATTGATTGACCGCCGATTGATAAGGTGTTTTCACCTTTGTTTTTAAAAACGAATCGGTGCCCGTCTGTGACGTATTCTGACCTTTCACATAACCCGCAACGACTTGCTTTCCGTAATCGGGCGAAGACGAAATGAGGGCGTTAAACGGCGTACCGATGTTTTTCTCTTTCCAGCCGTCCATATCCACCGCTTTATTGCTGATCCCGCTGTCAAAGCCTTCTGTAAACTGTTTGCCGAGTGATGAAGCCGTCCCGGCAAATCCGGAAGCATCCACAGACGCAGCGGCCGATACAGACGCCGAAGAAGAAACACCGCCCGCTCCCGCCGGTGCAGCGGAAGACTGAGCCGAAGCCGCTCCCATATCGTCGACGACACGCATACCAAGCTTAGACGCAGCTTGTGAAAGCAGCATTTTCCCGCGCCCGCGGTTGTTGTCAACGGGAATAACAAATTCTTTACCGGCTTCACCGATCCACGAAATGGTCGGCTTTGTAATGTAGCCGCCTGTGGCGTTTTTGTCCGGTTTTTTCTTTTTATCTCCGCCGCCTGTGACGAAGTCCATTACGCCTGAAATCAATTTGCCGCCGGTTTTATCCCAAATCTTTTTCACCCAGTCGAATGCTGCAGAAAAAGCATCTGATATGGCTGTTCCCACTTTTACAAGAGGTTCTTTTATATTTTTCTCAAACCAGCCGCTTAACCCTTTCCATATATCCTTTACCGTATCTAAAGCAGTCGTGAAAGCGTTTGATATTCCTTTTCCGACTTTTTCCACCATGTTTTTCACCGGGTTCCAGACAGTATCCATGAACCAGCCGGATACCGTACTGAAAACAGATTTAATTTTATCCCAAGCTCCTGTGATTTTACTCCAAATGGACGTCGCTACTCCGACTACAGCCGATTTTACGGGCTCCCAGACAGTGCTCATAAACCAGCTGGAAACTGTGCTGAAGACACCTTGAATCGTCGTCCACGCATTCACGATATTTGACCAGATGCTTGTCGCCACTCCGACTACAGCCGTTGAAACCGGCGTCCATACATTTTCCATAAACCAGGATGACACCGTGCCGAAAATCCCTTGAATCGTCGTCCATGCATTCACGATATTTGACCAGATGCTTGTCGCCACTCCGACTACAGCCGTTGAAACCGGCGTCCATACATTTTCCATAAACCAGGATGAAACGCTTCCCCAAGTATCTTGTATTGTTGTCCAAGCACTTTGTGCCGCTTCGGAAATATCATTCCACGTGTCTTTCAGAGCCCCTGAATCAAAGGCCTCTCCTAAGCTGGAACCGCCTAAACTGCCGGCGATGCCGCCTACCGCGCCGCCAATTAATGTGCCCACTCCGGGAACAACGCTGCCTATTGCCGCGCCGGCCGCTGCCCCGGCAAGACCGCCTCCCGCCGAGCCGACTTTCTCTCCTGCATTATCTTTATTGATGCCGGCCAAATCAGTAAGTGACAACAATTCACCTATGCCTGGAATTCCTTTAGCGGCACCTTTCAACCCTTTCATACCGCCTTTCAGCGCCTTTGAACCTCCCAAGTCTTTCAAAAATGCGCCGATTCCTTTTCCTGCCCCTTTTGTTTTCGGCGTGTTTACAGATGCCTGTTTGCTTTCCTTTACAGAGGAGCCTCTTTTCGAAGATTTATTTCGCCCTTCGACTTTACTGCTTTTGCCCATTGTCACCCCGGTACAGCAGCAGCATCCCCCAAGGGCCCCGCCGGTTTTTTTGGCTGACTTTCCTGAAGATTTTGGCGCTGTTGCCGTGCGCTGTGAACCCTTTGTCAGATCAGGACGCTTCGGGCCGTTGGAGCCGCCGGCAGAAAGGCCGCCCTTACTCTTTTCTTTTTTCGTGCCGCCGCCTAATAATCCGCCGATATTGAGTTTGCCTAATTTTTCGGCGATGCCTGCGAATATTTTTTCTATTAATTCCCCGGCTTTTTCGATGATTTTGTCCGGGCTGAATTTCTCAAATTTCTTTGCAATCTTGCCGACAATTTTATCAACAAATGCCTCAGCTTTTTCGATGATCGCATCAGGACTGAACTTGCCGAACTTTTTATCAATGCCTCCGAACAGTGAGGATGTAAACTGCTCCACTTTTTCCAGAATCTTATCCGGATTGAGAAAATCGAATTTCTCAGAAATTCGGTCGATCGTGTCATTTACAAATTGTTCGGCGCGGTCGATTAGCTTATCAGGACTGAATTTACCGACAACGTCGTCGACTTTCTTCATAAACGAATCAGTAAAATGATCCAGCTCTTTCAATATGGCTTCCGGACTGAATTTGCTGACAACGTTATCTATCTTTTTCATAAATGAATCAGTGAATTTATCCAGTTCTTTCAATATGGCTTCCGGACTGAATTTGCTGACAACGTCATCTATCTTTTTCATAAACGAATCAGCGAATTTATCCAGCTCTGCTAAAATTGTCTCCGGGCTGAATTTACTTGCGATTTCATCCACTTTTCCCATGAATGACGTCGTGAACTTGTCCAGCTCCGCTAAAATCGTTGCCGGGCTGAATTTATTTGCGATTTCGTCCACTTTTCCCATGAATGACGTCGTGAACTTGTCCAGTTCGGTTAAAATTGTCTCCGGGCTGAACTTGCTCGCGATTTCGTCCACTTTTCCCATGAATGACGTCGTGAACTTGTCCAGCTCCGCTAAAATCGTTGCCGGGCTGAATTTATTTGCGATTTCGTCCACTTTTCCCATGAATGACGTCGTGAACTTGTCCAGCTCCGCTAAAATTGTTGCCGGGCTGAACTTGCTTGCGATTTCATCCACTTTTCCCATGAATGACGTCGTGAACTTGTCCAGCTCCGCTAAAATCGTTGCCGGGCTGAATTTGCTTGCGATTTCATCCACTTTTCCCATGAATGACGTCGTGAACTTGTCCAGCTCCGCTAAAATTGTTGCCGGGCTGAATTTGCTTGCGATCTCGTCCACTTTTCCCATGAATGACGTTGTGAACTTGTCCAGCTCTGCTAATATCGTTGCCGGGCTGAATTTGCTCGCGATTTCGTCCACTTTTCCCATGAATGATGTCGTGAACTTGTCCAGTTCGGTTAAAATCGTTTCCGGACTGAATTTGCTTGCGATTTCGTCCACTTTCCCCATGAATGATGTCGTGAACTTGTCCAGCTCGGTTAAAATCGTTGCCGGGCTGAATTTGCTCGCGATTTCGTCTGCCTTTTTCATAAAGTTTGCGGCGAATTTGTCCAGTTCCGCGATAATCGTTTCCGGATAGAACTTGGATGCGATGTCATTGACTTTTTTCATGAAGGTGTCTGCAACGGAATCAAGCATTGAAAAATCGGTTTTCGGCGAAGCAGGAGCAGCGGATGCAGAAGCTTTTCCGAAGTCCGGCATATTCTTTTGCATTGCAGCCAGCTGTGCTGTCACCTTTTCGTTTAACGATAATTGAATGACATTGTTTTTTCCCGTCAGCGAATCAATGCCCGCTGAAATTCGGCCGACTGTTTTCATGACATGATCTATGACGCGTATAGTGACGGAGTACCCGTTTTTTAACGCAGATTGCATGTAGCGTTTGATGCGTTCCATGGCAGGAGTCACTTCGTCTGACGCATACAGTGAAACGGTAAATCCTTTGAAACCCGCAGCCAGATTCCGCAATCTCTCAAATGCCGCTGTCGCGCTGTCTTTTGCTCCTATTTTAATGGTTAAAGACGCAGGCAGACCCGCTAATTGGGCTTGCACCTTTTGAATGACGGCACTGGCTCCGTCTTCAGCTGAAATAGAGATCGTTTGTGCGCCCAGCTTTCTTTTCATAGAGCGCTGAATGCGGTCAATTGTTCTTAAAACAGATTTACTCTCTTTGCGTATATCAATTTCACTTTGGCGTTTTGTCATTTTCCTGTATTTCTCAAGCGCTCTGAAGCCATTTTGGATTTTCCTTATTTTCTTTGAAACCCGATCTTCCAATTCAAAACGGGCGGTCAGCTTTGCCATGATGTCGCTCCCCCTTTCTTCGCTTGTTTTTCAAGAATGTCCAGCTTGTAACCGATTAAACCGTACAGCAGCGCCTTAAAATGCCTCGGTGCTTCATATAACTCTTTCAGTTCTGATGGAGAATAATGAAGCTCGTGCATCGCGTAATAAAGATACACGGCTTCCTTATTCCCATCTTTTATCAGTTTTTTGCTTCTTGCTCCAGATCTTCTAATTCATCTTCAAAACCATTGATCTCAATCGCTTTATTCAGCCAATTTGCATATTCGCCGCCGACGGAAAGAACGCGTTTTGCGACTTCGACCGGATCTGCCGTTTTGTAGGCATCACGGAGCTCCTTAGACCGAAAATCAGGGTAAATCGTAGATTCAACTGCGATCCGCGCATAAAAACGCTGGCTGTCTAAGTCTTTTACGCGGCCTCTGCCTTTTACATTTTTATAAGTCGTGCTTTCCTTTTCCAGTTCATCAATGCGTTCCGTCGTAATGGCTTTAAAAATAAAAGGCACGATGTTTCCTTTTTTATCGACAAAACGCTTTGAAAGCGGAACGCGGATCTCCTCAGCCTCGACTGTTTTACCCGGCATAAAGAATGACAGATCATATACTTGTTCGTTTTTTTCGCTCATGATGAAAACTCCCTTACTCTTTTTTTTATAAAAAACAGGCCTGTACAAGGCCTGTTTCATTCATACTGATTTTGATTAAAACGTTTCAGAAAGCTTTTCCGGCACATCGAAATCTTCAAAGGTAAACGGCACTTCTTCTTCAAGCGCCTCTGAGTCTACGTCCAGTCCGGCGATTTTTGCAGAATCAAAGTTGACGTCATACAGGGTGACGCGTTCTGTTCCGCGCCCTGATGATTTGTCATCAAGAACGGCTTGCAGCGTAAAATACGGGTCGCTGCCTTTTTTCACGTAATCCATCATAAGCACAGCGAATTTGGATGTGACTTTATAGAACGTCGCCGTGCCCGTTCCGTTGGCGCCAGTCGTTTTATGCCCCGTCATGCGGCGTCCCATGATGTTTACTTCTGATTTATTTTTTTCTACGTTTGCTTCAAAGGTTTTAATATGCGCCATCTCTTCTCCATCGAGAAATAAACGGCCTTCTTTTCCTGAAATTGTGTTTTGCGCTTTTAATGCCATCTTAGTTTACCTCCACATTAAAGTAGAATTTTTCTGCTGCATCCACAGGCTGCACGGCGAGATCAATTAAAAAGCCGTCGCGGTCTTCATTAAGGCCGATTGTAATGTCTTTATCTGAATCAAAGTTAGCGATGCCGCCCGCATCCTGAAGCGTTGTCAAATATTGAATAATCATCGTTTTGACGAATTGAAGGCCGTCGTTTGTCGCAGGAAGATCGCTTCCGGTGCCTTTTTTCGATTTAATTAAGGCTTTCAGTTCACGTGTCAAATCGTTATTCACCGCATCAAGCACACGGACGATTTTATTTTTCGCGAACTTTTTGTTTTTCTCTGCCGTAAATGTCACCAATGAGTTGATATCTTTTTCAACGCTGACTGACTTATCACGGGCGTCATAAGAGAAAAGGAATTCACCTTTGGAAAGGCGTTCGATCACTTCATCATGAGTCAGACGATGCAGCACATCGACCGCGCCTTCGTATTCAACGAAAGTTAAGGATTGGTTAAATGCAGCGCCGGCACTTGCGCCTGCCACCCACGCGGTCGCATCTTCAGCTTTAATTTCGGTTCCGTCTTCAAGCAGGACGCCCTCAGTCACATTGATGATACCTTCGTAATCTCCGTTGTAATGGGCAGTCACCCCTTGCACTTTCTGTCCCTGCGCATCGCGAAGGCGTTTAATGAATGCGGCAAATGTCGCTTTCAGCTGATCGTTATCCGCGACAGGAAGAGCGATGACATCGAAATTCTCCGTTTCAGCCGCAGCTAAAAAATCCGTATAGTCTGAGTTGACCGGCGCTTTATCAGTTCCTCCCGCAAGACGGATGCCTGCCTGCGGATTTAACGTTTCTCCGGACTCCTCGTCAGTGCCTGTCAGCGGGATGGAAGCCGACAGCTCGCCCGTTCCCGTGAATGTGACATAGCCGTTTGCTTTTAATTCTTCGGCTTTTTTCACCGTTTGTTTGTCAACTTCCGCTTCATCCATGTATGTGGTCACATCGAAAGCAGTCTGGTCAAGGACGTTCTCACTGATGCGGATGATGATGTCATTTCCTTTTGAACCGCCGTACAAAGCGGTTGCTTTTACACCTTGCGAAAGATCGGCGCTCGCTCTGATTCCCTCTGTCAGACGGTACATCAAAACGGTTTTTGCTTTCTTTTTCGCCTCGCGCAGCAGAATCAGTGACGGATCTTCAATACTGAGCCCTACTTTTTTATTCAAATCTTCAATGCTTGAAATAGAGACGAATGTTTTCGCTTCCCCCCAGTTAGATGCGACGGGAAGGGCGACAATCCCCCGTTCACCGATTGTGACCCGCTCTTGGGCAGTTGTCTTAAAGTTAAAATAGATCCCGGCACGTTCTTTTTCTTTTCCTTGCGTAAATGTTCCGCCGTTCATTATTGCATGACCTCCTTGGTTAAAAATGCTTGAATGTAAGTCTGGGCTTGCGCTTTTGTCATTTGTTTCTGCTTCACGCCGAATAAAGCCCCCTGGAGAATCTCAGGTTTTACGCCGAAAAGCTCCTTTGCGTGCTTTGTTAAATCCGCCGTGTCAAAAAGAACGGCTCTTTCTGCCGTTGCGGCGTTTTTCTTTTTATGTTCTTTCACTTTTGTTTCACCCCGCTGTTAATGTCCACATCCCGCAGTGCGGGAGATGTTTGTTTCTGATAGTAGTAGCGGCTCGTCCAGCGGATGGTGATCACTGCCTCGCCTTTGTCTCCGACTCTTGTTTCGATACGGCTGATGCGGACGAAATCACCCGTATCCTCTCCTGATTCCGTAAGCAGCGGAATGATCTGTCTTGATTCTCTCACCGCATCAGCGATCCGGTCGGCTGCAGAGAGCGCCTGCACCGAGTCAGCATGAAACAGCTTCACATTCAGACTGTATGTCTTCTTAAAGGTGGAAACTGTGTCATTCTCGTCAAA
Source organism: Bacillus sp. SDLI1 (assembly GCF_001553895.1). Classification (NCBI taxonomy): domain Bacteria; kingdom Bacillati; phylum Bacillota; class Bacilli; order Caryophanales; family Bacillaceae; genus Bacillus; species Bacillus sp. SDLI1. The sequence goes on from NZ_CP013950.1 coordinate 986,018, forward strand.
AACATACGGGGGCGGGATGTAAAGGGACGGCACCTGAAATTGTTCAGGCAGTTCATTTTCATATACGGGCACGCCGCACTGCTGATACAAAAAAGCGGCGATTGAACCGGTCTCGCGATTCATCCGTTATCTCCCCCTAACGTGCTGAGCCACTGATTGAAGCGCTTGTCCAGCGAACCGGCAAAGATTGTTTCATACATAAGAAGGGCTTTGTCCCAAAACCCATTCCCGCTGATCCACTGTTTTTTAAGGGCCATTCCGGTTGAAGCTGACGGATCATAGATGAACCGGGAGCCTTGAAAATACCCGGGCACCCATCTGACATTTTCATCTGAGACGGTCCAATGTCCGTCATTTATGAATGAGGCATACTCTACATTGGTGCCGATTTCAAGGGTCAGTCCCCCGTTTTCAATGATCCATACATGATCCTGCGCTCCTTTTCGGAAGGAAGACAGCAGGTTTTCTGTATCAATCCCTCCCGAATGCATAAGCTCCTCCCGTACCAGGTCGAGAAAATCCTCCCCTGATTGTTCCAGCCATCGGCCAGCCTGACGGGCAAATTCTCCGGATGATGCCTTTTGCAGCGACCGATTCCATTTTTCCAGGCTCTTTTTGCTCATAGTCTGTCATCTCTCACAGCGATGGCCTCCCAATGGTGCTGTCTTGCTTTCTTCGGCATTTCCAGAATATACGCCTGTCCTTCCCAAATGATTTTGTCATTCACACGCACTGCAGCCTCTTTTGGAAAATGAACGAGAAACCGCTGATATACTTTATGATCAGGCGCAAGCTGAATAAGCCGCTGCTGTTTTTCAACAAACAGGCACGGCACTTCTTCAGCGTCGGGAACGTCCGGATAAGTAAAAACAGGCTGGAGCTTTTCAGCGGGAATGCCGAAGCGCCCGGCCTTCGGAGCTGACACCGTCTCATGATAAATATCGCATCTGTCAGTGAGCAGCCGTTCATAGCTCATAACGGTCTCACCTTAGCGCTTATAGAAACCGGGGAATAGCCCGGCGCGATATATTCACAGAGCAAATGGTATACCGCCGGTTTTCGGATTCCGCCTTCACCAGACACTGTATAGGAATAGTCGCCTATCTTTTCAGATTGATAGGCGGAAGCGGCGGCTTCATTCTGATTGATCAGCGCAAAATATTGAGAAAGCTTTAATAACGCAAGCTTAACCTTCTCGGGAAGCGGTGAGTAAACAGGATCAGTGAACGAGTGCCCCGCCATTCTGGCCGCTTCCGCTTCCGCCTCCAGAATGTCCTGTATAAGCAGCGGCTCCGGCCTGTTTTTGACTTCATCATAAACTGAATATGAGACAACGTCAGACGGCTGAATTAACATAACTGCCACCCCCGGCTTATTCTTTAACGTTTACGATTTTGGCGCTTGCATCTTCTTCTTCAAATTTGCTGTCAAGTTTAGCCGTCAGTACGATAATAAATTTGCGGCTGCGGATATCTTTATCTACTTCGATTCTGATATTCCGTGAAAAACCGAGAATGATATTTTTCGGATGAGTCAAAATGATGTCAGACGCATCGTACTGGGAATCACCTTCCCCGACTGAGTACGGCTGCAGGTTGGAAACCCCTTTGACCGGAACGCCGAATGCTGAGGATAAACCGCCCTGCACCGCAAGATCACCCAGGTTGGTCTGACGGTCAGCCACACGGTCTTTCCATTCAATCTCCATGCCTTGAGACGTGTAAAATCTGAATTCCTGAGGCAGGCGTAAATATTTTGCCGGAATGGCTTTTAAACCTTTTTTAAATGTAGCTCTGGACAGTTCTTCCCCGTTTCCGTCGATGACGTGAGACACAGTCTGTTTACGGATTCCGTCAAGCTGTGCCAAATACGGATCAGAAGAAGATGTATCGCCGTTTACGACAAGCTCCTCAATATCGACTGCCGCCCGCTCCGCCAAAATCTGCATGATCGTCTGCTGCAGGCCGTCTTTTTCAATATTATTTTCAAGCGTGTCATAGGTGATATTAATTTCCGCAATGACTTCTTTCGTATTCAGCTGCACCGTACTTGTTGCCGGGACGGTCAGCTGATCGTCAGTTAAGGCTTTTCCTTCCTCAGCGGCACGCAGAATCCGCTGGCCGAAACCGATTTTTTCAAATTTCTGCGAGTCATTTTCCATTTGAATCACACGCGATTCGCTGAAAATAGTCGGCGTGTTCTGCACCATGCGGATAAATGCTGAAGCTTGTGCGGGGTTCATTAAACCGCCGCTTTTTAAAGCGGAAAGTGACATTTCCGCCTTTCTGATGATATCTTGATTTCTCACTCTACAGTTCCTCCTTCTGACTGGGCTTAAAGCAGTCCGCTCCAAATGGATTTTTTAACAGGCTCTTGGCCGCCCGTCTCTTCTTCCGGCTGCTTTGATGCGCCTCTTACTTTTTCAAGCGCTTCAATGCGTTTAATAATCGGCGCCAGCATGTCCTCAACAAGCGTTTTCAGCTTTTCTTCATCAGACGGCGCAGCCGCCCCGTCTTTGTCTTCCGTGTTTTGGTCCAAGCTGTCAAGCCGCTTTAAAAGCGGGTGCAGCGCGTGTTCAATCGATTCTCTTACGTCTTCTTTTCTCATCTTGTTCAAGTCCTCTCCCTTGCGGTTTCTTGATTTGCGGTCACGGTCGAGAAATTGCTTGACCGCGCCGAATAAGCCGGCTTGCTTTTCTGCCGGCTCTTCGTAAACGTCAGCGGTTCCCGCCATGCTGTAGCCCGTAATGATACCGGCTTTAATCTGATCCCATACTTCATCCGAAGCTTTGGTGACAAGCACCCAAGATCCTTTCCGGATCACAGCATTCCCGATTTCAAAGTCATCCGGGGCGACGTACGACTCCACCACCTCGCCGGTCCCGCCTTCAAAATTATGATTTGTATCGATGTTGCGGGCGTCCGCCAAAAAACCGTGAGCGGCCTTTTCAATCTCTTCAGCCGTCATATAATCGCCATGGGCATCCGGGACATCCGGCTCGTAAACGATGCCGTAAACAAGCTTCTGCTCATCCGATTCGCTTTTTGTAAACACCTGCACCTTTTTTTCAAATGACGGAAGGCCTCCGGCTGCTTTTGTGAAAAAAAATTCCGTTTGGTTCGCCGCCTTATCGACATAGCTCACAAAACTGATGACGGCATTTCTCAATTCTCTCGGCACGAGATGTTTTCACCCCCTTTCAGGATTGCTCCTTTTTCCCTTTCAGCACCGGCCGGCTGTAGTACTCTTCAGGCCATTCCTCAAGCGTCTTGCCGAGCACTCTTCCGGCCAGATCACGGAGGTCATTAGGAGAGACCGCGCCGGCGGAAATAAATGGCGTAAGCACCTTCGCAATTTCAAGCGGATCGCGAAAATCAGGCCCCTTTAATGTGAGCTGTACATCGTGGAGACCCAGTTCAGGCAAAAATAACGTGTTGAGCTTATTAATCAGCGTTTTCCGCTCCGGCTGAAACACCTGCTCCTCCGTGATTTTGCGTGCCGTATCGGCTGTGGCTTTGTTGTATTCCTGCGCCTCGCCCGTATAAAGCGGCGGGAGACGAAACGCGGAGCGGAGTTTATTTCTGCTTTTGTCGTCATATTCAAGAAACAGCGCATCCTCCTGCAGAATTTCCGCAAGTGATTTAATTTCCACAGACACAGGCGTAATGTCTTCGCCTCCGTGAAGGTCTTTTTCCTTCGCAATGCCTTCCGCCTCAATCAGCAAAAATTTGTGGGCGTTTTCCACCCCTTCAAGGTCATTCATATAATCGTGTAGCTCTTTGTACGATGCTTCAGACAGCATGCCGTTTTCAACCGTAATGGCAGCCGGTACGTGGCGGCCCTGTTTGAAATACATAAAATTCAGTTCTTCCGCTTTCCGGGCGCCGTACAAGTTGACGATATTGCCGACCCAGCGCGGAATACCGTACGTGCCGCTTCCGATTTTCAAGTGAACGGCTTCATTTGCCCTGTACTTTTCAGGCAGGGTTTTTACGTATTCGCCGGTTCTCATGTCCATCATGCGGGGATCGCCGTATTCTTTGAAAAACACTTTCCGTCCGTTCAGCATCTGAACATATTTACGGAACCGTTTTTGCCTTTTAATCGTTTTGGATGCGCCGTTTTCTTCATAGGAAAACGCGACCTCAACAGGATCAGTCACACCGCATACCCGCATATGCTTTACATCCAGATATTCAATCCCCGCCGGTTTTCCCAGCCCGTCCCGGAGCACCTCGAGAAAACCGTTGCCTGTTTTTTCACGGTCTTCTATCGCATATCCGAGGATCGTCTCAGCCGATTCATCAAAATGAAGACATTTGTAAAAGCTCTCCAGCTTCATCCAGTTTTTTTCGGCCCGCTCCTTTTTGCCCGGAGAGCAATCTGAACTATTTACGTCAAAGGTATATTCCACATCGAATCCAAAACCCGTAATATTAACCCGGTATGCGTCAATGCACTGCTGAAGAATGGTCGAGTATTCGGCGATCGTTTTCAGCTCGATCAGATTATAGGGCGGTGAAATGATATCTTCTCCGTACAGATCGGCAAATTGATCTTCGTGCATCTGCCTTGCCTGCGGCGCGGCTATTTTTGATTTAATGACGGTGGCTCTAACGTTTTGATTGTTGGGCAACGTTTACCTCCTCCTTTCCCGATTCGGACGCATCCGTTTTTGCGATGACTCTTTCAGATCCGCCGCGTCATAATCATCCAGCGCGTACCAAATGGCTGAAAGTGTGTGGGGATCAATTGAAAACTCATCTTCCGACAGAGCGCCGTTTTTGTTTTTCGCATATGTTAAGTTCTGCAATTCGCGGATCGTATTTTCACAGCTGTCTGAGCAATAGATGTGTCTGAACCGTTTCAGCTTTTTCGTATACTGGAGCCTTGAGCCGGGAAATTTTTTGGCCGCGACCATGCAAAAGCCCTGCCTGCGGAAATATTGGATGCTTTTCGGCTCGGCCGAATCCGCTTTGATCAGCTCTTTTTGATCCGCCAATTCCTGAAGCTCTTCAGCTGTCTGGTCATCGGTCATTTTGTTTTTGTAATACTCCCAGAAAATATAAAGCTCTTTTTGATCGGGATCGACGGCAAGCCGGATGACCGCATTGTATGACTCTTCAAAACCGAAATCCATGCCCGTCCGAAACAGAGGGCGCCTGATGGCGGCAATCCGCTCAGTTACTTCGTTGTGCTCCAGGACCTGAAATTGCGGAAATACACGGATGCCGTTCACGCCGAACTGTCCTTTGCGGGCGATCCGGTACAAATCGGGATCGTATTGCCGTAAGCTGTCCAGCTGCTTAATATAGCTTTTCGGCAAAAACAGATTGTCGCACGCAGTGGAATGATGGTAATACGTATCTCCCTTAACGACGGTGCCTTTTTCATACAGCATCTGATCATCCAAAACGAACCGTTTTTTTTGCTCATCACGAAAAAAATGCCGGTACGTCCAATTGGAAGTGCCGACGGGATTTGTGGTGCATATCATATGAAGCGAAAGCTCGGGATGGCGCAGACGGCCGATCAGCTCCTTAAAGCCTTCATATTTCACTTCTGAGCATTCTTCAATCCAAATCAGAGAAATATGATGAATGGATTTCAATTTGGCCGGGTTGTCCATCCCCTTAAACATAATCCGGCTTCCGTTTGAAAATCTCAGCTGCATCGGTGAAGATACGGCCTTTACGGCATGTCCCAGCTCAAGCTCCTCGATAATGTCCTCAAACAAGGCAAAGGTAGAATCTCTGTGCGTATCGAAAACTTCCCGCACCACAAGCGCCGTCCGCTTTTCACGAAGCAGCTTCAAGATGATTTTCAGCGCGGTATGATAGCTTTTTGACGACCCATAGCCTCCGACGAGAAATTGGTATGTTTCATTCCAATTGAACAAATAATCTTCAAAGCGCGGGTTGACCGCTTTTTCAATCATGGCCGTTCCTCTTTCCGCGTAATGACAATGTCAATCGGCTTTTGGCTGTCTTCTGATTTTTCCAGCTTCTGCTGCGCCAGCTTTAATTTTTCATTTTCAATTTTTTGTTTAAATTGATCGGGGAAAAGGTCAAAGTACAAAGACAGCTTTTCAAGAGCCTTCATTTTGTCGGCAAGTTTGATTGCAATGCCTTCTTTCCCGAGTTTTGCCTCCGTGACGATCGTTCCGTCCAGCAGATTCGAATCTTTAACATCAACGTAGCTGATCTCCTGCATAATCGGATTATCATTTTCGTCAAAGAGCGGCCCTGATTTTCCGAAGGCCTGAACCTCTTTTTTTCCGAAGGTTACATAATCGGTAATGTCGGCAAAAGCGATTTTCACATAGACTTGAAGAACGTCCATCGCTTCGACAAACACTTTATTGACCATTTCCTTTTTCATGCGGCTGATTTCTTTGGCGACTTTTTCGTTTTTTAACAGCCTGCTTCCCGTGACATGCGCGCTTTCCGGTGAATACCCGGCTTTTATCGCAGATTGGGTGGCGTTAAAGCTTTTCACATAATAAAGACAAAACAGCCGCTGCCGTTCGTTTAACTCATCACTTTCGGCCGGGGCGATTTTCCCGCCGCTTTCCGCGTTCTTATCGAGCGCCTCGTCCCAGCGCCCTTCTTTTTTCCATCTGCCGATCGTTCTTGCGGACACGCCTGATTTGCCGGCAAGGGCGCGGTTTGTGATGCGGCCTTTATGAGACTGATAGATTGTAAATGCCTGTTCTCTTTTTGCGTTTTTCATGCTACGGCATCACCGCCACCTCCGACATGGATGTCTATAATAAAAAGCGGCTTCTTTCGGGCCGCTTTTTGTAATCGTCTGTTCACTTCTAAGTGGCAAACGTATGACAACATTTTAAGCAGGCGACTGATTTCTTTGTTCCTGCTGTTTTTGAATTTTTAGAAGCGCCCGTTTGACCGTCGTCTGTACGGTTGATTTTTTTACATTCAGCAATGCGGCGATCCGTTCATATGAAAAGCATTCCGCTTTGTGGAGCAGCAGTATTTCTTTTTCTCTTTCCGTTAAAACGGCTAATGCTTCCCGCAGTCTGATTCTGTCTTCTTCAGTCACATTCCCGGAAGGTTCGAACATCAGCGCCTGTGAATAGGTATCTATGATGCTCGGATCTTTAATCAGCATCCTCTGATAAGCGTCTCTGCGGTCTATTGCTCTTCTTATGCCGGGCTGCCGGCCTTTTTCAAGCCATTCGGTGATATATTCCAAATCTGTAATGATCGTTCTGATGATTTTTTTATCTTTCAGTTCTTCTGAAGTCAGCGCCGCTTCATCGGCTTCCCCCAGCTGCTTGTACCATTTTTTCGTCTCTTTCAGCGTGCGTTTATATTCAAATAGTAAGTCTTCCATCATAGATCCTCCTCTTTTTCGGACAAAAAAAGGACACCAACCAATGCGCAGCATATGCGCGATTGATCAGTGTCCGCAGGCTTTCCGTCTTGGACGTATTTTGTTTTCTCGATTAATTCAATTTAAAGCCGATTTCATATTCGACACGGGCCAGGTCGCCTTTTCTCGTTTCGACAAGCGTTTTGCCGTGCTCCGGCGCCTCGGCGAGCCAGGCTTCATTCTTCAGCCCGTCTACAATAATCACCCGCACCTTGCCTTCTTCCAGCTGGCTTTTTAATGTTGTATGTTCAATGTCTGACAGTTTTTTAGGATTCATGTTTTACGTCCTCCGTCTTTTTCAGGATATTCACTTCATGTATGAGGCTTTCGAGCTCATTTATGAACGCTTCTTTTTCTTCAGCACTTTCTCCCCGGAGCAGGCGGAGAGCCGTTTCGGCCGCCTCAAAAAGTTCCGGGGCTTTCGCCATCATTGCCGCGTTGATCCGCTGTGAGTATGAACTTAAGTTGAAAACGGCCGCGATAAGCCTTCCGTTTGAATAAGGAAATTTCTCTTTTTCCGCTTCGCTGTAAGCAGAATAAATGTAAATGGGTTTTTCTTCTCCGCTGTGTACGGCCCGCCATGGAGCGGGGCTGTTGTTTACTTGCAATGTTTATCCTCACTTTCCATCAGCCTCATGCCATGCTTCAATTTGCTTTTCGATCCGTTTCGCCCTGAACAGCAGGCAAAAAAGCCATTTGATATATTTATACACGTGCATCAAGCCTCGCTTTTGCGTCTTGAACCATTCGCTCAAGACGTTTAATGACCGGCGTTAAATCAGTTCCTGTTTTGCAGTTCGGGCAAGGGTGAAAGACAGCGCCGAAACTTGTTTCCGTCACAACGACCCTCTTTGGCCCGCACAGTTTACACATTATCTCGCCCCCTCTAATCTGTGGTTGACTTCGTATGGGTTTCCATTAATGATGACTAAATAATCGCTGCACATCTCATATATTCTTGTGCCCAATGCTTCATCAACCTGCACCAGCTCGTCACACGCCAGCTCACTCGAGATAAGAAGCGGTTTATGATTTAAATAGCGGTAATTCACGACGGCGTACATTTGTTCAATCTGCCAATCGGTCGCCCGAGGTTTTCCGTGCAGCGGTTTGAACAGGTCGTCAATAAAAAGCACATCCGCCCGTTTCATACGGGTCAGTTTTGTATCGAGCAGATCAAAATCATTTTTTAAATCTGTAAATCCCTCCACAAAAGGAAAATACAGCACCGGTGTCTGCTTCTGTCTCATGACATGATTGCTGAGAGCAGTCAGAAGGTGGGTTTTCCCCGATCCCGGACGCCCTAATAAGGCAATGCTGTTTTTCCGGCAGTTTTTAATCTTGTCGAAGTTGTCAGCAAATTCAAGGGCGCATTCATATGCGTCAACGATCGCCTGAGGCTTGCCCTGCGTAATAAATCCTTTGAAATCCAGCTTCCGAAAAGCGCCTGTAATCTCACTTGCGCTGAGGATGCGCTCTGCTTTTCGTTCTGCGGCGCAGCGGCACTTAACCCACACATCCATGCCGAGCTGTTTTTCGAGATAACCGCCCTGATCTTTACAGAGCGGACAGTCAAAGCGGCTTTCGTCTGATTCTTCCGGTCTGTCCGCCAGTAATGGACGTTTTCCGTTTTTCAGGTCGGCCAGTATCTGCTCGATCGTTCGTTTTGTCATGTATCGTATTCCTCTCTTTTTTTGTTGTGATTGTCCTTCCCGCAATTCGTGCATTCAAGCGGTCTTCCATAAACTTAGCGCAATAGCTGAAAGCCTTGATCGTTTCAGCTGAAGAGGTGCGCCGCTGTTCAAAAGCGGTAAAGCATTCGCCGAGCCATTTGATTGCTTCTTGTGCTGACGCGCCGAGGGAAACAATACGGGCGATGGCCTGATAATCTCTTGGCGACGGGTAAACACTCCGCCCCTCCTGTGCAGACCTTAATCTGATAAAATGGGCGGCAATGTCGTTAATCGCTTCTTCAGCAGTATGATTTTTTGTTATATCTATTTCTCTCCGGACATTTTTGTCCCGGTGATCTGCCGATATTGTCCGGTCAGTTGCTTCCGGGCGGGTCAATGTCCCTTTTTGCGAAAATCTTTTCGAGTGTTTTACGGACATGATAAGTCCGTAAGGCGCGCGGACGGTTTTGATATACTCATGCTGTTCCAAGCTCTCGAGCCACCGCCTGACGGTTTTTTCACTGACTGCGAATATATCGGCCATTTCTCTGGCTTTTATTGGCTTATGTCCGAGGACGAGCCCCCACTTGACGCCGTCTTTTACGTGTTCCTTTGTCGTTGAACTGATGAGCCATAAAAACAGCCATAAAGCGGAACCTATTTTGTCATAATGTTCAGAATTCAATAATCCGGAATAGATAAAAAACGGGTAGCTTTTACGATTCATAACGGACATCTCCGTTTTTCTTCAAACTTATATAGTGTTCATACTGCAATCGGTTATCAAATCGGAACACCGGAAGTCCGCAAGCGGTAAAAGATATCGACCCGCCTGCTTTTCCTAAACTTCTTTGGTCAGCCGGATTGCTGCTGAAACGGATGATAATCGGATGCATCTCTCACCCTCCTGATCAATTTCTTATCACTTTTCGATACATTTTGTATCCCTGTGATGTTGATTATAAACGATACTTTTCGTATCATCAAGACCTTTTTGATACTTTTTTTATCATCTCTTTATTTTGATACATTTTGTATCTATAATGATAAGTAACTTAGGGTGTTGAAAAAAGAGAGGTCGTTCGGATGATAGGCGGAAGATTGAAAAGTCTCAGAGGAAAAAAAACGCAGGAAGAAGTCGCAAATCATATCGGTGTCTCGCGCGCCAGATATTCTCATTATGAAAACGGCCGATCTGAACCCGATTATGAAACGCTGCAAAAGCTTGCGGATTATTTCAAAGTGTCGACGGATTATTTGTTAACCGGAAAAGAACCTTCAGATGAAGACATGTTTGCCGATCCCGACCTGCAGATCGCATATCGGGACATGCAGGACTTTTCACCGGAAAGCAAACAGCAGGCCATTGAATTCATTAATTATTTAAAAGAAAAAGAGAAAAACCGCAAGCCGAAACATAAATAATTCGCTCTTTTCTTTAAAATGCTTAACGTTCAGCCGATATAATATCTGAATGTTTATTTTTGAAAGAAAAGGGAATTGATTCAAAGTCCGATCAGGGCTTTTCTTTCTCGCTTAAAAAAGAACATATGTTCGAAAGGGTGTATTCAATTGGGCGATTTTTTAACACATCTTGAGGAATACGTCAAAAACTTATATTGCCGCATGGGAATGACCGCCCCCCTCCATATTGATATGCAAACGATTGCCAAGGAGCTTGACATTTGGATTCATTTTGAAGATACGCACAGCATGATGCTGAAGCGGGACGGCATGTACAGCATCGTCCTGAACCAAAGAAAGTCACCCGAGGAACAATGGGAGGATTTTGCACACGAACTGTGCCATGTGCTGAAGCATACCGGGAACCACTTTTACATGAACAAGCTGTTCAGGGAACTGCAGGAATTCCAGGCCAACCATTTTATGTACCACTTCTGTGTACCGACCTTTATGCTGTTAAACATGGAGCTTCCCCAGCGGAGGAACCACGCCGTCATTTTAATCGCAGCCGCTTTCCGGGTGACGGCGTCATTTGCGGAAAAAAGGCTTGAGCTGTTTGAACGGCGTAAAGCAGGTATTCAATTTCAGAAGCGGCTCACTTGTCTGCTATCCGACAAGCGGCCGAATGTGTATTACGAAGGCAGGCAGACACACTTGCATGCCGCTGAAGAACAATCGCCGTATTTTATTGAAAATTAGCGATTCTCTGCCGGCTTAAAACGCAGCCGGCAGAATGTCATCATGTTGACATCGGAGGAAAGGTTCTTGCATCATGAAGCTGTTCTCACCGTGCTGCCAGCCAAGCACTTCTTGCTCCCCACAGACCCTGTGAACCCTGTTCATTTATCATAAAAACCGAGTTTGACGGCATCTACATACCGAAAAAACAGATCCGTTGGCGTGTATTCTTCTCCCCGGCAGCCAAAATTGCTGAACAGCGCATTTCTCTGTGCCGTGCTTACTTCCAATTGCAGCCCCATTTTCCTTTTTGTCCGATTCACAATATTCCCGGGGTTTACACCTGCCAGCCGGTCGTTCATGTCCGTCAGCTCGGCGCTAAAACCCACTTCACGCAGCAGATCACAAATCAGTCTGGCTTTTTCCAGATCCGCGCCCCCGACGAGTGTATTTGCCGTTTCCCGATCATGGTACCCATGAAAAGCCAATGCATAATGATGAGCGGTCACTTTTTCTAAAGCCAGCGGTTCATCAAAGCGTGTGCTTGTCAAGTGGAGGGAGCGGTTGCCGCACTGCTTTGTGCCTTCAAATAAGTAAATTGAGCTTTCGTCAGAAAATGCCCGCACCAGTTCACTGACACCGGGCTCAATTCTGCCGCCGTGGGGTGCGAGGACGATACGTTCACTTCCATCATTTTCTTCATAGATAATTCTGTATTCCGATTCAGCAGCACAAAGAGCTGCGAAGCTGTCATATCGATCTTTCATGTTTAACATGCTCTCCTTTTTCAGTCAGCACCAGTTTACTCTACTCATCTAGGAATGAAAACCTTTTTATCGTATGATTTGAAAGAATACGTATCAGGAGGGATATGTCATGGGGTTTATCAATGGATTGCTGGGTAATGCGTCGACAATATCGACGGCTGAAGCAAAAGAAGAACTGGCCCGTATTCTGCTGGAAGGTGAGAATGTCAACGCCGCGTTTAAACTCGTCCGCGATATCATTGTCTTTACGGATAAGCGTCTTATTCTTGTTGATAAACAGGGACTTACGGGTAAGAAAACAGAGATTCAATCCATTCCGTACAAAAGCATTTCCATATTCAGCGTAGAAACCGCCGGCCGCTTTGACTTAGATTCAGAGCTGAAAATTTGGATTTCCAGCGCGGAAATTCCCGCTGTCTCAAAGCAGTTTAAAAAAGATGAAAGCATTTATGATATTCAAAAGGCTCTTGCCGCAGTTTGTATGTAAAAAAAACGGAAGCCCGGGGAGCTTCCGTTTTATTGATTACAGCTTTTCCTCGATTTTTGCCTTCGTTTTCGGGCCGTAAATTCCGTCTGCCGTTAATCCGCTGACGGATTGAAAACGTTTTACGGCATTTGCCGTTTTCGGGCCGTAAACGCCGTCAGCCCCGTGATGTTTTGCGCCTTTATCAGGATAAAAATAAAGGGCGGATAAAGCGCTTTGCACTTGTTTCACGTTTGTCCCTTTCGTCAGCGGGTTTGTCACTTTAATCACTCCGGACGGGAGCGGATAGGAAGACGCAGCCTGACTTTTCGAGGAAGATCCCGTCTGAGACAGCTTGATCACCTGCCCGACTGTAATGAGATTCGGGTCGGTGATATGGTTTAAACTTTGCAGCGATTTTACACTGACACCGTGTGTTGCGGCAATCTCCGACAAGGTGTCGCCTTTTTTCACATGGTATTCAGATACCGAAGAAGAAACGGCGGCCTTTTTCGCCGGCATACTGCCGTTTAATTTCTTTTCAATTTTCGCCTTCACTTCATCCCAGCGGCCTTCAGACAAAATGCGGTGCGGGCAGTACTTTCCGTTCCAGTCCTGGTGCTTTCTGATTCTGTCAATCCCCCATCCCCGCTCCTTCAGAAGCTGAGCGGCAAACTCAATCGCCAGTTCTTCTGCGGCTCTGTACCGTTCGCCGCCTGACTTGCTGTAACAGATTTCGATAGCAATCGACTTCCGGTTTCCGGTGCCGTTTGTGCCGTCTCCCGAATGCCAGGCATTCCGATCCAGCGGAATGCCCTGAATCACTTCTTTGTCATCGACTGCAAAATGATAACTCGTTGATTCGCTGTTCCCCGTCATATAGCTGATTTCATTGGCGGCGGATGCGTCGTTTGCCGTGTTATGGATGGTAATATACTCCGGCGTCATTGGGTTCGGACATTTTAACGCATATTTATCAGCCGATACGAGCCGTTTTTTCACTTCAATCCCCACTCTTCATCTCTCCTTATGCCTTTTTCATAAATAGGTGGCATTCGTAGGACAGACGCCTTGAGTATATAGACCCCCGCAATCGGATAAAAGTGGAATGTTTGCGCTTAGGCAAAAAAAAGACCCTTCCTAAGAAGGGTCTTTACTTATGTTTGGTTGCGCGCGGCAATATGAAATGTGCCGTCCGCTTGGTTTTCCAAATGGCTTTCATGGCCGATTCCCTGTGTAAAGCTGAACCCGACAGCAACAAGCAGCAATCCTGACAACAGTTTAGATTTCATATAGACAATCTCCTCTCTGGATTTGTTTTTGGGCGTGCACCATTTTTTCATAAAACGTGAGCGCTTTTTCAGGCTGTCCGTGCTCCATGTAAAATTTAGCTGCGTCATGCGCCAATTCTTCAACATACGGATACAGCATGTGCTCCTCCAGAAACTCAAAGGTGTGCCTGACGCATGCGTTATCCATCTTGCCGTATAACGCATGTAAAAATTGAAACAGCTTGACAAACAATTCATCATTGTATTCGCGGGCGATACTAAGCCCGAGGCGGTATTGCTTCTCTGCTTCGGCAGTGGTGTTCTGTTTATAAAGGACCTGTGTTAATGAGTAAATAGAATGCGGAAGATTATCGAACTTTTCTGACTTGCAAATGGAAACGGATGTCTCAAAATATTCGGCTGCTTTAGAGAGGTCTCCCATTTTTTCATAGCAGTTTCCGAGATTATATAAGGCTGAACTAATAAGACGGGGATTGCCTTCTTGTTTCGCAAGATCTAAAGCAAGTTCTAAGTGGGGCAATGCTCTTTCTGGATACTGCATGTCATCATAATTCCCTGCAATAACGAATTCACATTGGATTCTGCGGACGTTGTACGTCTCATACGATTGGTACGTTTCAAGGGCTTGTACGGCATAACTCATGGAGACGTAGGTTTGTTTCAGGTTGTAAAATATCTCGGCCATTTTAAAAGCAAACTCAGCTTTCTCGATGTCATCAGAAACGAGTGCAAGGTTTTTTTCAGCCCGTTTGTAATACATCATGGCGTTTAGGAACATCTTCTGTTTAAATTCATACATTCCTCGAAAAAAATTAAAATAGTAATCAAGCAGTCCTGTCAGCTTATACTGGCTGCCTTCAATGTCTTCCAATAATTCTGAAAACTCAGGCTGAGAAGGGTCCTCCTTTAAGGGCTTAATGTAATCCAGCATGACGCGGTGTCTGAATTCCATTAATGAATAATACAGCAGCAGATCCTGATCTTCTTCCATATCCTCGATCTCTCTCTCTACTTCACGTTTGACGCGCTCCGCCTCAAGGACGTGAAACTGCCGGATATGGGTATACCATTCATTAATTTTGAGCCCGACAAAAGAGGACGGAATAGTCTGCTTCATCCTCAATTAATCCCCCCTTTTGGAATGACCGAGATATGTCATATTTTATCATATTTGCTAGAAAAAGAAGAACGCAAAAAGACCGCAATTGTCGAATTTCGGAAATCCGCAACGATTTATCTTCATCAAGAGCTTATTGCTTGTTTCTTCCGTGCCGTTGATATAGCATATCCTTGCATCATTTTAATTCTTGATCAAATGGGGGTTTTCACATGACAGCACAAAATCAATTGGTCAGCCACTTTCTGTCACATCGAAACGTGACGATTGAGCTGGCGGAAAAAATCAGCCGCGAACATTACGATTACAAGCCGGCAGAGACATCAATGTCCGCTCAGGAACTTGTAAAACACATCGTTTATTCTTTTCTCATGTTTGCAAACGTCATTAAGGACGGAGACGGATCAGCCATCCAGAACAAGCCGAAAGAAGAAGCGGAAACAGACCTCGTCAAACTGGCGGAAGCATGTACTGAAAAAACGACAGACATCCTGTCACAGCTGACTGAAGAGCAGCTGAACCGCGAAATTGACCTGACTGCCTCTTTCGGCAGAAAAATTACCGGCTCCGCTCTCCTTCAGCTTGCCATGGAACATGAAATTCATCATAAAGGCAATCTTTTCGTGTATGTAAGAGAAATGGGCCACACGGAACTTCCGTTTTATCAGCAAAAATCATAATCCGGCCATCCGCCGGTCTGCGAAATAACAGCAGGCCGGCGGATTTTTTTGTTCTGTATAAAATTTTCCGAAAATTTAATTGATAATCGCCCCTTAATCATATATAATCTGATAAAAATAGTAGGATTATTCAGGAGGCACACAGATGACTGTAAGCATTGTGTTTATGGGGTTCATTGTCGGAACGCTGGTCGGATTGACGGGTGTGGGAGGAGCGGCGCTTTTGACTCCTTTACTGATCGTTTTGGGAATCAACCCGTCAATTGCCGTCGGCACGGACCTTTTATATAACTCTATCACCAAACTGTTCGGTGTCGTTTCTCATTGGAAGCAGCGCACCGTTCATTTTAAACTTGTCGGCTACTTGGCGCTCGGAAGTATTCCCAGCGCAACAGCCGCCATCGGCATTCTTCACCTGTTTCCCGCTTTTCACCAGCATCAGGAGCAGATTATCAAACAGGCGCTCGGCTACGTGCTGACTCTTGTCGCCATTTCCATTATCGCCCGCCTTTTTTTCGATAAAAAACTGCGGCCGAACCGCTGGCAGCAAAAAACGCTTGAAGAAAAACGGACACTTATGATACTGATCGGCGTCATTTTCGGTTTCATCGTCGGCTTGACATCTATCGGGTCCGGCTCATTATTCGCGATCGCTATGCTGTACCTGTTCAGAATGAAAACTGCAGAAGTGGTGGGAACAGATATCGCACATGCCTTTCTGCTCGTAACGGCCGCAGGTCTGTTAAACGCAAGCTTCGGCAGCGTCGATTATCTGCTCGTATTGAATCTTCTGCTCGGCTCCGTACCGGGTGTGCTCCTCGGCAGCTTCTTTTCGCCGAAATTTTCTCCGCGCCCGCTGCAGTTTGTGATGGCGGCGATTATTTTGATCAGCGGAATAAAATTAATATAAAAAAAGCGTCCTTTACAGGAACGCTTTTTTATTTGGAAAATACCCCCAACGAGGCACCTCTATTATTACCTTACACTTATTAAAATATAAACAGCAAACGTAACAATGTATACCAGAAATGATCCAGCCATAAATTTCACGGGTTTTCTTGAGACGTTTAATACTCCTCTTAATCCGTCATTCAAAATCATTCCGAAAAATGTCACCAGTGTAACTCCTAAAGCGAGCATTGAAATCAAAAAAAATAACCTGCTCCATGTCAAATTATCCTCCATTTACATTCTATTTTTTCAAATATGCCGATTAGTCTGGGAAAAAGATAAGACGATTGCGACCGGACATTTTCATTACCAGAAATGAAACGTTACGAGGTTCATAGCAGCAGAAAAAAATGTCTCTATTAAAAAACCATTCCGTATTGATTGCTCTTTAAAGTGTCATTCCATGATTATAACTTAATCAAGTATGCAGTAACATTTTTCTTCTGCCTGCATTTTCGGGACTTCCCATTTTCACAATCCAATTCAAAAACAAAAAAGCAACCCTTTCACGGATCGCCTTTTCCCTTATAACGTCACACCGGACTTAAAAATCGATCTGCCGGACTGATAAAGTCCGCAAGAAATTGCCTTCACCGAACTGAAGGAATTTTTCAGGATATTGAATGCAGCTGCCGCAAGCTGTCCGCTTCCTGCTGCATTTATGCACACGTTAACATTTTTCCGTACAAAAAACCCGGATATTCAGACGGGCGGTTTATGTGAGTTTTTTGATTGAATCTCTTATCATCACCTCAGTGTTTTCATATATTTTTTCCGCCGCCGTATTCGGATCAGCGATAAGCGCCAGAATCTTCTCGGCGCCGAGGATACTGATTTTTTCAACCGGGCGTTTTACGGTCGAAAGCCTCGGCGTCATGTACTGTGAAATGCCGATGTCATCAAACCCAATGACGGATATATCTTCGGGAACGTTCAGACCTTTGGCGAAAATGGCGTTCATCGCTCCGATCGCCATATCATCATTTGAACAAAAAACAGCGGTAGGCGGTGATTGAAGCGCCAAGAGTTTTTCCATCGCCTGACTGCCGCTCTCCATATCGTAGCGGCCTTTTACACTGTATTCTTGCTTAATCGGAATAGAATGATCAATTAAAGATGACAAATATCCTTCTTTCCGCTGAGAAGTTGACCTGAATCCTTCTTTTCCCTCAATGATCGCGATATCTCTGTGTCCGTTTGCGATCAGGCAGTCGACCGCCTGTCTGGCGCCTTCTTTATCGTTTGACAGGATATTCGTGATGTTCCGGTCATCAATGTCCCGGTTCAGCACAACGAGCGGGATGTTTTTCTCACGGATATGATAAATAAAGGAATTATCACTGTCGCTTTGGCTCATTAAGATGATTCCGTCATATCTCATGGGCGTAATGGTTTCAAAGCTTTTCAAGTCGTCAATCGCGCGGACGAACAAATTGTATTCCTCACTGATTGTGCGGTTTACTCCTCTGATGGTATCGGAAAAAAAGCTGTGTGAAGTTCCGTTTGTGATGCTTGTAAAAAACAGTCCGATCGTATGGGACTTTTGCATGGCAAGGCTTTTTGCATTTACATTCGGTGTGTAATTCAGCTGTGAAGCGAGCTTTAATATCTTCTGTTTTGTATGCTCTTTAATGTAGGGGCTGCCGTTCAGTGCCCGGGATACCGTTGTGTGGGATACGTTGGCGAGTTTTGCGATATCTTTTATGGTTACCATCTGTTTTCCTTTCTCCCTGTATACTGTCATTTATTTCTATTGTACCATTAACGGACAGTCCATAAAATCACTAAAGTTGAGGTTTTGCATGATGTAAGTCCTGAACGGGCTCGGCATGCTGCCTGTCTGTCAGCTTATCCATCATACCGATAACAGCATGGCGCACAGCAAAAGGAGCCTAAAACGTGTCTTTCGTCTGAGATGTATTCGGGATATAGCCGGTATTGATCAGCCTGATGCCTGAAAGAAACACTGATGACGAAAGACAGAAATTCAGCGCATCAGCCGCGGCGCTGACTGTGCACGTTAACATTTAGATAAAAAAACACTGCCGAGAAAATCAGCAGTGTCATTTGAAGGATTAGTAAGCCAGGCTGAATAATCCTTTGATATGTGTTAAATAACGTACGTTACTTGCTTCTTTCATTAAAGATGCCGGAAGACCTTTCAGCGGAGTAGAGTTCGCTCCGATGATGGCAACCGCGTCTTTACGTCCGAGACTTGCAAGCGTACCAGAGTTTACAGGCTTGAATGTTTCAAGCGTTTTTCCTTCTAAGTAAGCGAACAGGTTGTAACCGACAAGTTCACCCATCTGCCATGCGATTTGCGCTGTAGGCGGGTATGGACGGCCGTCCGGCGCAAAGTATACTGCGCTGTCTCCGACAACAAATACATCTTCGTGAGAAGTAGATTGTAAGAAATCATTAACAGTCGCGCGGCCGCGGTTCACTTCAAGACCTGATTCGCCGACTAACGGGTTGCCTTGTACGCCGCCTGTCCATACAAATGTGTTGGCAACGACTTTTGAACCGTCTTTCAGATCAATGACGTTTCCTTCCACGTTTGTAACAGGAAGACCTGTCAAGAACTCTACGCCGCGTTTTTCAAGACTTTTTGTCGCGCGTTCGATAAGATCATCAGGAAGAACAGGAAGAATTTTCGGACCTGCTTCAACTAGTTTCAGTTTGATTTCTTTATGGTCTACACCGTATTTTTTCGTAAGGTTCGGCATGATGTCAGCAAGCTCACCGACAAGCTCAACGCCTGTTAAGCCGCCGCCGCCGATAAGAATTGTTGCATCAGCTTCGTTTTTCGTTTTAGAGTATTCACGCACACGGTCTTCCACGTGTTTGTATACTTTGTTGGCATCCGCAGCAGATTTGAGCACCATGCTGTTTTCTTCGAGTCCAGGAATGCCGAAATAAGCCGTAACTGAACCAAGTCCGACAACAAGCGCGTCATAAGACAGCTTAGAACCGTCAGAAAGGGCGACTTCTTTTTTATCAACTGAGAAAGAATTGACTTCTGCGATTTTAATGTCAACGTCTTTTCCTTTAAGAAGTTTTTCAAGCGGCATAGCAACAGCCTGTTCAGACACGTTGCCGGCTGCAAGGCGGTGCAGTTCCGTAATAATTTGGTGAGTCGGGTATTTGTTCACAACGGTTACGCGTGCTTCATCTTTACTGTAATGTTTGCGAACGGTTAAAGCAGAAAGAACTCCGCCGTAACCAGCGCCTAAAATGACAATATGTTTTGACATCGTATATCCTCCGTCCTTTATATCAATTTGAATCTGAGATTATTTTTGTTTTTCGTTCATGATTTCAAGATAGCTGTTAGCAAAACGGAACAGCTTTTGCGCTTGAGGATCTTTCAGCATGCGCAGCAGGCCGAAAAGTCCGATCGTGTCATTGCTTGCATCCGCGCGGTCTTTTGCTTCGATCGCAGTAGCCGCAATATCTTTCGCTGTTTCTTTCACAGGCTCAAGAATTTCTGTAAGCGCACCCACTGTATCGCTCTTCAATACTTCGTCTGTCGCTACAGACTGTGCAAAATCATAAGACTTCGTTAAAATATTTACTAACTCAGTCAGTTTTGGTAGCTGATCCACTAAAACAGTCAGTGATTCTTGAACTTCAGGTTTTAGCAGCTGATCAATAAGATCGCGTTGGCCTTGGCTGACAGATGCATTTGTTTGATCGATTGTTTCTGGCATATCCGATTCTCCTTTACTATAAGCAGTGTGCTGATTTTTTTGGAAAGGGTAGCCTTTCCCCTTTCATGCAGAAAAGCATGAAAAAGCAAGATTGTGAATCCGTGCACAATCAGTTACAAAAATAAATGTTTACTACCCAGTTTTTCACTTTGCCATATTCAGTATTATTTTTATATCAACAAAAACAATTGAATAAGTCAAAATTTCTTTTTCCTCTCTGAAAATAGCAAACATAAAAAACCCCAATTTGAATTACTCTTATATAATAACACTTTTTGAACAAAATTTGAACGTGAATTGTTTCGTTTATGAAATTATTTATATGGCGGGGGTGTCATAACGTTTCTTTTAGGCTATTTTTTTACAGACCATCCGCTTTTCCCCTGTCATTTCTCCCACATTTTTATAAGCGGGCCCGTTTTTCCCGTAAAGGGATCATATTCCGGGAGCGGGACACGGCTGATTTCTTCTGAAGTTCTATCATTTTTCTCCGTTTTTGTATCGTACTGCCGGCCGCCCGGGTAAGCCCCGATCACGGTAAAATCAGAACTGGCCGACAGTTTTTTATGTCCGGTGCCGGCCGGAATGACCGCTGCGTCTCCAGTTTGAAGAACGGCGTCTGCGCCTTGTTCCCCGCCGAACCTCAAAACCGCGTTTCCTTTTACCGCGACGAGAACTTCGTGGGTGGTGCTGTGAAAATGGTGATACGGAAATACTCCGCCCCTCCAGCTGTTCGACCAATCGTGCCGGCGGAGGACGGACTCCGCTTTTTGTACCGTTTCTTCATTAAATACCGCTTTATAAATGACAAGCGGGAGATTCGGGTTATTCGGAATGCGGCCGTCATCTTCAAAATAAAGAACTTCAATATCCTCTTTCTGCATTGTGTTCACCTCCGTATATGTCTGTTTCCCATTCATCAGTTGTTAAAACGCTATTTTCACATATTCCATTGCGAAGCCTGCCGGTGAATAGTATAGTATAAAAAAATATGTGTCAAAATGAGGGATTTCATGAAAGCCATCATATTCGGAATATTGGCATCTCTGTTTTTTGCAGTCACATTTATTTTAAACAGGGCGATGGAGCTTTCCGGCGGAAACTGGATGTGGAGCTCTTCACTGCGTTTTCTTTTTATGGTTCCGTTTTTATTTTTGATCGTTTATGCGAAAGGAAAATGGGTGCCGCTCTGGCATGAAATCCGGAAAAAACCGTTTTTTTGGCTGAAGTGGAGCTTTACCGGCTTCGTGCTTTTTTATGCTCCGATTACCTTTGCGGCGGCATACGGGCCGGGCTGGCTGATCGCCGGCACGTGGCAGGTTACAATTGTCGCGGGTGTGCTCCTGTCGCCGTTTTTCTATGAAACAAAAGATTCACCGGCGGGCCCGGTTCCCGTCAGACAAAAGATCCCGCTGATTTCGCTGGTTACTTCTGTCATCATCCTGATCGGAGCAGGCCTGATTCAGCTTCAGCATGCGGGCTCTCTGTCCGGGCGCACGATACTATTCAGTGTTGTGCCGGTCGTCATCGCCGCATTTGCCTATCCGCTCGGCAATCGAAAAATGCTGGAGCAATACGGCGGTAAACTCGACACGTTTCAGCGCGTGCTCGGCATGACGCTCGCAAGCCTTCCGTTTTGGCTTCTGATCGCCGCTTTCGGCTGGCACAGAGACGGGCTTCCGTCAATGGGACAGACATTTCAATCTTTTATCGTCGCGCTCAGTTCGGGCGTTATCGCGACAGTGTTATTTTTCCGCGCCACCGATATGGTGAGGAATGAGCCGCAGAAGCTCGCTGCTGTTGAAGCGACGCAATCCGGAGAGGTTCTGTTTGCGCTGATCGGCGAGATCATCTTTTTATCCGCAGCGTTTCCGTCACTTCTTTCGTTTGCCGGACTGTTCATTATTATTGCGGGAATGGTCATGCATACATTCGCTTCCCGGCAGGCAGACCCGAAAACGGGGGAACAAACGGCAGCCGATCTCACCGGTTCCTGATTTTTTTACGAAAGGTGTCATCCTGTATGAAAGAAGAAATTCCGGCAATATCTTTTCTGTCGGCCGGCAAACGCTATAAACAAAACAATACGTCCTTTGATGTCCTCAACCAGGTAACCGGACATATCCAAAAAGGCTCTATTACGGCGTTGATAGGGCCGTCCGGCGCGGGGAAAAGCACGCTGCTGTCACTGTGCAATCTGATGAATACACCTGATGAAGGCGAAGTGCTTGTATTCGGAAGAGAAATAAGGCGCTGGGACATCAGAGAGCTCAGAAAAACCGCGGGCCTTGCATTCCAGTCAGCTCCCGTCATCGACGGCACGGTGCGGGACAACCTTCTGCTCGCAGAAAAACTTCACGGCGTGCAGCACTATACGCCTGAAGAACTCGCAGACTTCACTGATCTTCCGCACGGGCTTCTGGATCAGAATGCAAAAGAATTATCCGGCGGACAGCGGCAGAAGCTCTCGTTGGCGAGAACCCTCGCCAGCCTGCCGTCTATCCTGCTTCTCGATGAAATTACATCGGCTCTGGACCCCACATCTGTTCTCATCATCGAAAAGCTGATTACAAAGCTCCATCGGCAAAAACAGCTGACGATCCTGTGGATCACTCATAACCTTGAACAAGCGGAACGGATATCCGATACGGTGTGGTTTATGGCCGAGGGCAGGCTTTTAGAGATCGCGGAAACGAAAACGTTCTTTAAAGAACCGAAACACGAAAAGGCCCGGGCGCTTTTACAAGGGAGCGGGTGCTGATATGGATTATCTCTCTCTGTTATTTACAAGTGTATTTGTCATTATCGCTTTATTTCTGTCTAAATCTTTTAAAGCCGGCGTAGAAAAAGATATGATCATCGCAACCGTCAGGGCCGTCATTCAGCTGCTCATCATCGGCTATGTGCTGTCGCTGATTTTCCACGGTGATCACCCGGTGTTTATCCTACTCATGGTGCTTCTTATGCTCACGGCCGCTTCGCATAATGTCGCCAAACGGAAAAAAATGCGGATCGGTTCATTTTGGCGCGTTTTTCTGACACTGGCTATTGTGGAAATCGTGACACAGGGAATTTTACTGGCTCTTCATATCATTCCGTTCACTTCAAGATATGTCATTCCGATAAGCGGCATGGTCATCGGAAATTCCATGGTGCTTTCAAGCCTGTTTTTAAACCGGCTCAGTTCGGAAGCGGATCTGCGGAAGGAAGAAATTCAGCTGATTCTCTCTCTCGGCGGAACGCCTAAGCAGGCAGTCCGCCATATATTGACGTCCAGTATGAAACTCAGTATGATACCGACACTGGAAAGCCAGAAAACATTAGGTCTCGTTCAGCTTCCCGGCATGATGACGGGGCAGATTTTAGCGGGGGCTGATCCGATACAGGCGGTGCGCTTTCAGCTGTTGATCGTATTTACAACGATGGCCTCCGCTCTTCTTACATGTATCATACTCAGCGCCTTAACGTATCCATCCCTTTTCACGGAACACTGGCAATTAAAAAAATTCAGCAGGGAAGCTTAGGCTTTTCCCTGCTGAATGATTGTTTATGACAAGGTCAGAGATTCATAGTAACGGGATAATTCAATAATCATCGCTCCCATCCGCTCAATGTCCGGAGCAAGGACCCTCTCCACCCCTTCATCCTTGATCGCTTCAGCCGTCACTTTGCCGACTGCGGCGGCAAGAACATGGTTTTCGAAAGCTTGCTGCAGTTCTTTAGCGGACCCTTTTTCTTTTGCATAATCAAAGAGAGAACGCACTTGAATGGCTGTCGTAAAACATACGGCGTCAACCTCGCCGTTTAACAGCTCTCCCAGCAGTTTATCAACCGTCTCCCTTTCAGGCGGAATATGCTGATAAGGCAGAACAGGGAATACCTCCGCTCCGTTTTTCTCGAAGAATTCTGTTAAAACGGGCGCTTTTTCGCCATGAAGCTGTATCATGACTTTTTTGTCTTTAAAGTCAAACCGTTCCAAGGACCGGATCAGCCCTCTTGTTGTACCGTCTTCATCAGAGGCATGCGGCGTGATGCCGAGCTTTTTTAAGGCCGCATACGTTTTATAGCCTCTGCAGCCGATTTTCGCTTCGTGTACGGCCGCTAGAAATTCTTCTTTCAGACCTATTTTTTCTGATACGGACAATAACGTTTCTGTCCCGATGCCTGTGGTGAATATGACCCAGTCGGCTTTTTGCTCAGCAAATGTTCTTACGTCAGGTTCTATCTGATCCTCCGCCAAGTATACGGTTCCTTGGAGGGAACGGGTGACTGCCGTTCCGCCCTGCTTTTCTATTAATCTTGTGATCTCTTCTGTTTTCCGCGAACCGCCGATGGCAATCCGTTTACCTTTCAATCCTTTTCCCATCGCTGTTTTTTCTTCCCTTCAGATGCCGGGCGCCCCATGGCAGGCCGTCATTTATTTCTATTATTGTTACGCAATCAGCCGGGAAAATCAAGCTATGCTCCGTTGAATCCCCCGTGCAGTTGCTGTATCATTAACCGGGCAGAATGATTTGATTCGCGGAGGGACTTTCAATCATGGAAACAAAAAAAGAGTTCGAAACAAAAGGTTACGATACTTCGGTCATTTATGAGTTCAATGAATATCCTGATGTTCACAGCGGCCGATGTGATAATTGCGACTATACGCTGTTTAAAAGCTCAGTGAAGGGCGGAAAATTTTTGCGGGAATGCCGGAGATGCGGCATGAAGAAAAATATATAACAAAACAGGCAGCCGTCCGGCGCTGCCTGTTTTTTCAATCAATTTTCGACGGACGCCTCTTTCAGAAATTCTTCAATGGCACAAACAGCCTGTTTGGCGCCGCCGGTTTCTTCTATTTTCTGCTGCATGCTTTTCACACGGCTGAGGATGTTTTTATCACCGTAAACTTTCTGAACCTCTTTTTGGAGACGCGCCGCAGTGACTTCCTTCGGCGGCAGATGCACGCCGAGCCCCAATTCATCCACGCGCTTTGCAGTGACCTCTTGTTCGTGCATTTGCGGAACGACAACGAGCGGAACACCCGCATTCATCGCCTCCATTGTACTATTCATCCCGCCGTGAGATACGAACAGCTTTGCTTTCTTTAGTACATCAAGCTGCGGAACATGCTGGCGGATGATAAAGTGATCGGGCACATCCGAAAAACTGTCCGGATCAATTGTTGTGCCGACTGACATAATAACCCGCCATTCTGAGTCCCGAAACGCATCGATACACATTTGGTAAAATTCAGGCCAAGCGTTAAACGCAGTTCCCAGTGAGATGAGCATAAGCGGACGTTCATCAGCCGCATCAATTTCCAAACTTCCCGTATTTGTGCGTTTCCCAAGGGACGGACCGGCAAAACAAAACCGTTCATCAAAGGTTTCCTGTTTCGGCTGAAAGGCTCTTGGCATAAAGACGATATTCAGTTTTTCAGGCATGAAAAACTCTTCCATCGTCATCCGTTTCAGTTGTTCATTTTCAATTTTCTCCTGATATTCTTCTATCGCCTGTTTGGCGGCTTCCATCGTTTCTTCGTCTCTTCCTAATTGAAAATACTCATTCATTGCATAGCTTGGGCAGAACTTTACGGCCCGGATGCCGCCATTATCCGCAAATAACTTTCCGGCAAGCGCTAAAAAATCAAACAGGACGATGTCGGGAAGGTCGTCTTTGTACAGCTCTTCCAGCTGCGGAAGCACTTCAACCGCTTCTTCCAGAAACATCACAAACGCGTCATTTTTATTGACCCGTTCTTTTATCGTCTTCGGATCCGCCTTAATGCTTGTGCGGTATAAAAGAGGAACGGCACCCGTTTTGGCAACGGCAGCCTCGAATTCCTCAGTCGTAGCGAATGTCACTCTGTGCCCGCGATTGACAAGCTCTTCGGCTACGGGCAGCGTGGGATTGACATGGCCGTGAGCGCCCACATTAATAATGGCGATGTGTGTTTGTCTCATCTTTGTTCCCCTCCCTTATTTTCGTTTATCTCCGCTTCTAAAGACTCCAGCCCGTACATGACACTTTTTCGGATCGGCTCAATCCGGACGGGCTCCAGGTGTGGAAAGGACTTTACAATTCCTTTCAGTGCGGCTTCCGCTTCAAGTCTGGCAAGCGGAGCTCCTAAGCAGAAGTGTACACCGAACCCGAAGGAGAGGTGCGGATTTGACCGGCGATGAATATCAAATACGTCAGCCTGCTCAAATTTATTTTCATCACGGTTGGCAGATGCAATATAGCAAAGAACGATATCCCCGGCTTTCAGACGGCGGCCGCACAATTCAGTATCATGCCGGACCGTCCTTCTGACAAATGGAGCGGGAGCGCGAAAACGCAGTGTTTCCTCCACCGTTTGCGCGATGAGAGAAGGGTCCTGCCTCAATTCTTCATAAAGGCCTGGCGTCTCTAATATACTGTAAACCGCATTTGAAATGAGATTAGTCGTTGTTTCATTTCCCGCTACTAAAAGCAAATTGCAAAACGGAATCAGGTCTTCTGCCGAGAGCTTCTCCCCCTCTTCTTCCTCTTTGATCAAAATAGAAATAATGTCTCGGCTGGGCTGTTTTCGTTTGCTTTCTATTATTTCCGCAAAAAATGCCGCCAGCTCCGCCTCACATTGGTCACGTTCCTGCTGATTTTTCTCTGCCGCTTCAGGACTCGCGTCTTTCGGCATGCTGACGAGAATGTCCGACCATTTTTTAAACTGCTCCATGTTTTCGGACGGGACGCCTAATAATTCTGAAATCACCGTGACCGGCAAAGGATAGGAAAGATCTTTCACGATATCAATCCGCCCTTTGTTCTTTGCCTGTTTCAGCAGATTCTCTGTAATGTCTTCAATTCTCGGCTCCCATTCCTTCAGTACGCGCGGAGTGAAAGCGCGATTGACGGCCGATCTGATTTGGGTATGCTTCGGCGGGTCCATATTCAGCATGGACTTTGCAATCGAGCTTTTCACATCTGGCATAAGGCTTGAGAAAGTCTCTTTATCACTGATGACCCTTTTGACATCATCATATAAAAACACACTCCATACCTTAGTTTCTTCATCAAATTGAATGGGGCTTTCCCGTCTCATTTTTTCGTACCAAGGAAAAGGGTTGTATACGTCCAGGCCGTTTTTTCCTTTCATCAGGGTTCTTTGGATGGCTTGTCTCGGGCTCCTCAGCTTACTCATGTTTTATCACTCCTGATTGTTTCATATTTGAACAGTTGACCTACTTTGAATTTTATCCTAGCACATATTTTCAATTTTTTTCTATTCATAACCTTAACTATTAACATAACACAACAAAAGTCATGAATCCGGAGGTGAAATTTTTCCCAAGAAAACAGCGTGAACGCACAAAAAACCCGAGCCGCAAGAGAGGCTCGGGGGATTGATGTTCACTCATTCGGCTGCGGTTCCTGATGGTGCTTTTGGTCTTCAGGGGGCCGTGTATTTCTCTCCATATCGCTTGTATCAGAACCCATGCCTTTCAGGAAAGAAAACAACAGCGTGACGGCCTTGTTGATTTCCGGGTCTTTTAAAGCGCGGACGATATCAAAATAACCCGTCTTTTTGCTGCTGTCCTTCTCCTCAACAGCCTTTGTGACGCCCGCGTTGATTTTGACGATAAACGGCTCAAGCTGTTTTACATCAAGCATGCCGAGGACGCCGGTTAACAGCAGGAGATTTTTCAGCATATTGGCCGTTTCCGGTGTATTCGCCTTTTTCACGAGGATATCCATCACTTTGTCGCCCTGGCCGAAAAGTCCGCGCAGAAGCGCCAAAACGCCGCGCTCATTCATGTGCTGAAGAATGTGCAAAGACTCCAAAATCGCGTCTTTATTTTGCAGAAGAGCCGTCTCAATCTCTTCTAAATCCTTTCTTCGTTTGTCTTCTTCCGTGACGGTCTGTTTTCGGATGGTACGGGTTGCTTTAGCCATTTTGCTGTTTCCCCCTTTTTACCGCGTCTCCCGGAAATACATAATCTTTTCGCGCCCATTTCCGCTCAACCTGGACACCGATCTGCGGCTGCGGGTTTCCGTAACGGAAATTGATTTTCGGAAGCGGATTAATGCCTTCTTTTTTCAAAATCTCCATCTTCGCTGAGGTTTCTTTATAGGCCGGTGTATCCGTATCCTTATCCGCATAGCTGCTTGTTAAAAGGTTAATGGCGGCATCTTTTGAATCGTTCATCGGCAGATAAACCTGTTTGCCCTTTACCCTGTTTGTAATGACGCATTTGACTTTCACATTTCCGTACGGTGATGTCAGACGGACAAGCGTCCCGTCTTCAAGCCCTCTTTCTTCAGCAAGTTCGGGTGAGACCTCCAGAAACACACTCGGTGTTTTTTCGGAAATTCCTTTTGACCGGTAAGTCAGGTTTCCTTCGTGAAAATGCTCAAGCAGCCGCCCGTTATTCACATGGAGATCATACTCTTCATCAAATTCTTTCGGCTCGGTCCACTGAACGGGATAAAGAACCGCTTTGCCGTCTGAAAACGGGAACTTTTCCGTAAATAAAAGCGGTGAATCGGTTCCGTCCGCTGCAACGGGCCATTGCAGTGAATTGTAGCCTTCGAGACGTTCGTAAGTGACGCCTGCGTAGAGCGGTGAAAGCATCGCCGCTTCTTCCATAATGTCTGCCGGATGTTCATAGTGCCAATCAGCGCCCAGCCGGTTGGCGATGTCTGTAATGATCTGCCAGTCAGGCTTTGAATCGCCCAGCGGTTCAAACACTTGGTAAAGGCGCTGCACCCTCCGTTCCGTATTCGTAAAAGTACCTTCTTTTTCAAGGCTCGGGCTTGCCGGGAGCACCACATCTGCGAACTCGGCCGTCCGCGAGAGAAAAATATCCTGCACAACGAAGAAATCAAGCTTTTCAAAGGCGGCATGAACATGGTTGATGTTGGAGTCGACAAGCCCCATCTCTTCTCCTTTTAAGTACATGGACTTCAGTTTTCCTGAGTGGATGCCTTCGATCATTTCATGATTTGTCATTCCGATTTCTTTCGGCAGGTCTGCTCCCCAGCCCTGTTCATACTTTTTGCGGGCTTTTTCATCCGTTACTTTTTCATAACCGGGGAAGCTGTCAGGCATGCTGCCGAAATCACTGGCTCCTTGCACGTTATTATGGCCCCGAAGCGGATATGAGCCTGCCCCGGGCTTGCCGTAATTTCCGGTCACAAGCAGCAGGTTGGAAATGGCCGTGCTCGTATCACTTCCTCCCATATGCTGGGTAACCCCCATTGCCCACAGCGCGCACACGCTGCCGGCTTCATGAATCATCCGCGCTATTTTGATTAAGGTCTCCTTGTCCACACCGGTATGTTTTTCCGCATATTCCATCGTGTAAGGTTCAAGGCTTTTCACGAATTCATCTAATCCGTTCACTCTTTCATTCAGAAATGCAGTATCCGCCAAATCGTGATCAAGCAGATACTTCGATACGGCATTCAGCCAGACAATATCCGATCCGGCACGCGGCTGTAAAAACACGTCGGAGCGCTCGGCCATTTCATGTTTTCTCAAGTCCGCCACGACGAGCTTCTGTCCGTGCAGCTTATGGGAACGTTTAATGCGTGTAGACAGAACGGGGTGAGACTCAGACGTATTTGAGCCGATAATCAGTACGATCTCAGCTTTTTCTATATCTGTAATCGATCCTGAATCGCCGCCGTATCCGACCGTTCTGAACAAACCGGCCGTAGCTGGAGACTGGCAGTAGCGTGAGCAGTTGTCGACATTATTTGTGCCGATCACGGCTCTGGCAAGCTTTTGCATCACGTATGATTCTTCATTCGTGCACTTGGAAGATGTGATAAAAGCAAGCGCGTCCGGGCCGAAATGTTCTTTTATATCGGTAAATTTATCGGCGATCAGCTGCAGCGCTTCATCCCATTCCGCCTCCCGAAACGAATCCCCTTCCCGTATAAGCGGTTTGGTAAGGCGCTTTTCACTATTGACGAAATCCCAGCCGAATTTCCCTTTTACACACGTCGAAATTCCGTTTGCGGGCGCCTCGGCCTGAGGTTCTACCTTTAAAATGTCTCTTCCTTTCGTCCATATATCAAAACTGCAGCCGACACCGCAGTATGTGCATACGGTTTTCGTCTTTTTGATTCTTTCATCACGCATGGCCGATTCCATGTCCGATATGGCTAAAATCGAGCCGTAGCCGGTTTCGACGCCTTTTGTGATGTCAATCATCGGCCGAAGCGTCTCTTCATTGATGCCTGTTAAATAGCCAGCTTCGCCTTCCATGCCTTTTTCCATCATGGCATTGCACGGACATACGGTTGAACAATGTCCGCAGGAAACACATGATGATTCATTGATCGGTACATCCTGATCCCAAATGACCCGCGGGCGTTTGCGCTCCCAATCGATGCTTAAAGTCTCGGTTACCTGTACGTCCTGACAGGCTTCGACGCAGCGTCCGCATAAGATGCACTGATCGGGATCATACCGGTAAAACGGATTTGATTCATCTTTAGGATACGGTTTTTGATCGAACGGAATGCTTTGATGATTGATTTTCATTTCCTTTACGGTATTATGTACTTCGCAGCTCCCATTGTTGTAATCACAAACCGTGCAGTATAATTCATGGTTGTGCAGAATGTTGTCCATGCCGATAATCTGCGCTTTCTTCACATCGGACGAAAGCGTATCAATGACATCTCCGTCCTTTATTTGCGCGGAACATGAACGGACGAGTTCCCCGTTAACACTGACGATACAAGTATCGCACGTTTCAATCGGCCCGAGACTCGGATGATAGCACACGTGCGGCACGTCAATTGAACTATTGTTCAAAAGCTGCAAAACGGTTTGTCCGTCTGCGGCTTCCATTTCAACGCCATTGATTGTAACCTTCTTTGTATCAGCCATTTTCTTTTCCCCTTTCTATTCCCCTCTATACATCCTTTATGATTCCCAGCCCGCCTTTCACTAAAACATCCCGTTTAACTGAGGAAACATGCGGGTATGAGCGGTAAAAAGGAGGCATTCACATATGCTGAAGAAAAAAACACTCATCACGGGATTGTCGGCCGTGATGCTCACAGGCGGCGCATTCAGCGCAGAAGCAGTTTCAAATACACAGTCCGTTCATGCCGAAGCCGCTTCAAAAACGGAAGATCAACGTGCACAAGAACTGGTGAACAGCCTTTATCAATCAGCGTTTCAAGGGGAAATGCCGCAACAAGTGAAAGGCCTGAAAATCAACCAAAGCACAAGACAGGATGTTTACGATAAAATCGGCGAGCCGGAACAGAAAGCGGACAGCCGCAATCCATTTGATTTATACAGCTGGAACATGGGAAACCCCGGTTATGGATTTTCCTATCATAAAAACGGCAAAATCTCAGAAATCCGCTATTTCGGGACAGGGGTGGAGCGGCGTTTAAACCTCGGCAGCGTCACACCTGACGTTTTAAGTAAACAACTCGGCAGCGCTGACAAAATCCTGACAGTGCCGAAAACGGGCGAAACAGATTACGTCTACCATACGGGACAGTATGAGCTCCGCTTCGTCATCGGCAGTGATCAAAAGGCTGACCATGTCAACCTAAAAGAAAGATAATCCGAAAAAGCGGCCTCCCGGGCCGTTTTTTTCATAGACAGCTTCTCCGTCATTCCTTACAATACATGGGAGTACAAAAAAAGGGGAACAGTGTGAAGTGAACAGACATCGATTGACATACGGGGCATTGACCGTTTTTATCATCGCCCTCGGTTTACTATCCAGAACCGCCTGCATTACCAACCTATTGCCCGGCATGATAAACGCTTATTTAGGAGACGCCCTGTGGGCGGCAATGATTTTTACCGGATTCGGGTTTTTGTTTCGTAACATCCGGACGGAAACAGCCGCTATCCTGAGCCTCTCGTTTTGCTGTCTGATTGAATGCAGCCAGCTGTATCATGCGCCGTGGATTGACGCGATCAGAAGCAGCACGCTCGGCGGGCTGATCCTCGGCTGGCAATTTGTCTGGAGCGACATTTTCGCCTATACCCTCGCAGTATGCGCGGCAGCACTTTTAGAATGGGCCGTCAAAAGAAAACGCCGGCTCTCTTCATAATCGGAGCACGCCGCCGATATGAAGGGATAAGGAGGTGGAAGTTATGGATATCCCTGCGTTATCAATCGCTATGCACCAGGCATCTCTGGCGCAGAATGTAAATATCGCCTTAACAAAAACGGTCATGCAGAATGCCCAAGCCGCTGCGGAAGAAACCGTAAAAATGCTGCCGGCCCAGCACCCGACTGCCGGCCATTCCATTGATGTGAAAGTGTAAAAAAAGATGCCGGATGATAACCGGCATCTTTTTTCTGCCCGGGAGTACGCACATCATACCGGGCATACAGGAATATGGTAAACGGAATAATGTACGATTCTTTTTATCATGAATACACAGCCGAGAGCCATGAACGGGTGCCGTATCATTATCCGCGGCCGTATATCCCGTTCTATCCTTGGTATTAATATTTGAAAAGAAATGACCGCAGAAAGGGGAGCTTCCCCTTTTCGCTATTCAACTTTGACGGACAGGATATACGGGAGGGATTGAACTTTCTCCATCACCGCGGCTTTTCCGCTTTTGCTTTTCACCCTTCCCTTCACTTCAAGCACCGCCTTATTCAATTCATAGGACGTGATGAGAATTCCCTTTGCTTCAAGCGAAGTTAAAATTTCATGCATAACGGCTTTCTCCTCAATCTGGAAACTGACAGACAGAGAATGCGCCGCCGGTTTAAACAGAAAATTTAAAAGTTCAAGCCCGATTAACGCCAATATCGTGCCGCTGATCCCGATGACATACATCCCCGCCCCGATCGTCAGCCCGATCCCGGACGTGGCCCAAATCCCCGCGGCTGTCGTAAGCCCCCGCACGACATGCCGCTGCAAAATAATCGTGCCGGCCCCTAAAAATCCGACGCCGCTGACGACCTGCGCCGCCACCCGGCTCGGGTCAAAGGACGTATGGCTGTTGGATAACAAATCAAAAAAACCATATTTGGAAACAATCATCATCAAGGCGCTGCCGACGGCCACTAGAAAATGCGTCCTCAAACCGGCCTCCTTCGCCCTGAATTCTCTCTCCAATCCAATCAGGGCCCCAAGCAGCCCCGCAACCGCCAGACGAATCACAAAATCAAGTTCCATCCGTCTCTCTCCTTTCCTTATCTTCTTACCCGCTTTTACAACCCAATCATGCTGTGTATCTTTTTTAAAAATGCACCGACTAATTGACATAAGGAGGTTTTATGAAATATATTCTGTGGTTTTTTATATTATTGTTATTTAGCTTATTTATTTTGGGAGGATATAAAGCATCCGTTTCTAACCCGGATTTCCCGGTGCCATTATTCGCTATGCACAGCAAAACAAAGGAATATGAAAAAGGAAAATACGTTTCAAACTATACATACCGTTTCGCTAAAGAAGAAGAAGGTCCGAGCGGTTTATACCAATTGGAAATAGCCGAAAAAGGCTGGAAACTTAAAAATCAGGAAGGACTTATCAGAACCTATGAAAAGCGAGGGGAACGTGTTTCACTTTTTTTCGGTACGGGGGAAATAAGCGTCATGGAAGAATGAGGCGAACACCTTTCTGATCCAAAAATGCCGCCTCCGATGAGAAAATCATTATAAAAACAAAAGCGCAACTGAAAAAGGATAAGCACCTCATAAAAAAAGCCCTCTTTTTAAAAAGAGGGCTGCAGAAGGAAACAGATAATTATTTATTTATCTAAAGTGTACTCACTCACATTAAAAGTAAGAATGTTCCCAAAAACAATATGGTCCCTTCTATTTTGAAAAGGCCCTATATTATTATAGTGCTTCTCGATAACATATCTAGATAAGCCTATTCCAGAACTTTTTTGATCATACCATCTGATAAAATCTTTAATCTCTTCCATTGAAAGGTCAAATTCTTTCTCAAGGCCTGTGGTCATTGTAACAAGAAGAATTGCCCGATTACTGGCGGGCTGTTTATTTGGTGGTTCCTCAGGATTCTTTGGTTCTCCATCTTTATCCTCTTCGGTTTTTACCGGAGTAAGAGCATGCAGATATTCTAATGCATATCCAGACGGCGTTAGACCGCCAAAAAGATAAAGATTGTCTCCAACTGCGGCTATTCTGGCATCATATCTTTCAAAAGGATAGGGTTTTTCTACGCTAATTTCATCTTTAATTGGATCATATACTTTTGTTAAAGGCTCAATCACACTTGGACTTTTTCTACCGCCAATAATGTAAATCTTATTATTAAGGACAGCCGTCGAAGTATTTTGCAAAGGTCCTAAAAATTTTTTACGATTCCATCTATCCAAACCAGGATCATATTCGTAAATATATTCGTTTAGATCGCTTCTGATATGTCCTTGAACTACTTCTTTAGTTTGCCCGCCAACTAAATAAATCTTTCCGTTAAAAACTTCAGTTTCTGTTGCATATATATTAATTGGGGGCGCTTTTTTAACACTCCAAGTTTTGGATAAAGTATCAAAAGCATAATGTTGCGAATGAGCAGCATCGGTGTCGAATCCCCCAATCAAATAAATTGTATCGTTAATAACAGCGGCTGATGCATGGCAAGTCGGGGTCGGAATATCAGGTGCACTTCCCCATGTATTTGTTTTAGTATCATAAACATCTACAGAGCTGTAAACATTTGCTCCCTTATAACCGCCCAATACATAAATATAATCACCTATCACTGCTGTGCATGAACCTACCCTGGGCGTGGGTATATCTAATCCTTGCGTCCATTTTTGACTTATGGTGTCAAAACTATAATTTTTGTTATATTTTTGATTACGTGCACCTCCTAATACATAAATGGAGTTACCCACAACTGCTGATTCAAAAGCATAATTAGGTTCAATCATATCAAATAATCTTGTCCACTTGTCATATTTCTCTGCCAATTTATTCATTCCTCTCATCTTTGTGATAATTCTCATTTATAGATGGCGATCGTATGACAAGAGATTCATTTAACTAAGCAATCTAAGATCACTTACTTTCAATCAAAGAAATATTGAAAAAGCCTCTCGATTTAAAAGTGATTTGGTTTTCACTTCTCGGTTATTGGCCAGCAGTTTACTAAAAACTTAGTACATAAGAGTAATATAGAATAACACCTCTCGATGAATCCTTAATGAAGCTCATAATAGCTTCTATCAAAGGCATTTCACATTAAAATAAAGATAACTCTCAATCCAACTGCATCCCTCAAACAGAATGTCCGGCAATCACCTCAAAAAACGAGGTGAAATCTGTCAGTATCCCGTCATCCGCCAGCTGTTTTTCTTCAAATAACGCGCGGTTTTTTCCGACCGGGTCAATGGCCATAATCTTGCCCGCACCTGCTTTTTTCGCCGCTGTGAGCCCGGAAAAGGCATCTTCAATGACTAGGCACTCTTCAGGTTTAAGGCCTAATTTTTCCGATGCAATGATAAAAATATCCGGCGCCGGCTTTCCGGGGAAGCTGCCGTCATCAAACGTGACTTTGTCAAAATCAAACCACTTCCCCAAATGAAAAACGTCAAAGTAAAACTCGACATTTTCCTTTACCGTAGCCGTGGCGATGGTCATTGGCATTCCTGACTTTTTCAGATGGTTCAAGACGCCGGTCAGGCCCTTCGTCAGCTTTAACTCAGCTTTGTTTTCAAGGCATAATTCTCTGTAGTAGGCTTCTTTTTCAAAAGACATCTTCTCGATTTCTTCATTTGTTAAATCGCCGGAAATAAAATGTGTCAGGATTTCACTGTTTGTTCTTCCGTGAATGTTAACGAAAATGTCTTCATCGGAAATCGCTTTCGGAGAGTATTTTTTCACCATGTAAAACCACGCTTTTTCGTGGAGATGTGAATCTTGAAACATCGTGCCGTTGAAATCAAAAATAACCCCTTTCATCGAACCGCCTCCCCTTTTTATTTTTTTGCGATTTTGACATCCACATATTGCTCATAATGAATCTGAACATCTTTCATCACTTTATCATCCGTGATCAAATAATCCATATCGTGTAAGTTGTAGAACACGTAAAAATCTTCCCGGTTGAATTTTTTATTGTCCGCCAGCAAAAATTTCGTCCGCGAATTATTCAGCGCGATTTGATGGGCTTCTCCTTCTTCAATGCTGTAAGAAGAAATCTCATCATTATGTATGCCGTTTGCGCTGATGAAGGCTTTCGTAAAATTGAATTTCTGCAGGTTGCCGTTCACAATGGGCCCGACGAATGCACCGGTGTTTTTTCGGAAGTCGCCGCCGATCAGGATGGTATCCGCAGTGTCGCCATGCTTTAAAATATCAAACACGGGGTAGTTGTTGGTGATAATCCGGATTCTCTTATGCAGCAGGTGTTTTGCTAAAAGTTCAATTGTCGTGCCCGGTCCTAAAAAAACGGTATCACCGTCATTTACATATGAAGCCGCGAGTTCCGCGATTTTCCCCTTCTCCTCCATTTGAACATCCAGTTTTTCATTATGCGATAATTCGTGGTCAATAGAATAAGAAATGCTCTGTGCGCCTCCGTGAATACGCACGATTTTTCCGGCCTTATCCAGCTCATCCAGATCTCTTCTTACCGTCATATCAGAAACTTCCAATTCATCGATAATATCACTCACCGTAATAAACCCCCGCGAGTTTACGATATCGATGATTTTTAAAAGGCGCTCTTTTTTTAACATGCTCAATCATCCCCTCAACTTTACACACAATCTAACACACCGCGGCACTCCGGTCAACAAAAACAAACATTAACAAACAACATTATCAACATATAAAACATTGAAAAACTTGTTTCATCCTTGTAAACACAGCTATTATTTCCTTATGAAGCTATTGACAACAAAAATGTATGCGTTTACTATTAAACAAAAGATAACATTTACAAACATTAACAAACTTCAATTCACACATTGGCGAAGGAGGATTCAGTAATGCTCAAATTACCTCATGACTTTATTTTCGGCGGGGCGACTGCGGCATACCAAGCGGAAGGCGCCACAAAAGAAGGCGGCAAAGGGCCTGTAGCCTGGGATGAATTTCTTGAAAAACAGGGAAGATTCAGCCCAGATCCGGCAAGTGATTTTTACCGGCAGTTTCCGGAAGATATCAAACTATGTGAGAAATTCGGAATAAACGGCATCCGCCTTTCTATAGCATGGACGAGAATTTTTCCTGACGGCACGGGCGAAATCAATCAGGAAGGCGTTGATTACTATCATCGTATTTTCTCAGAGTGCCAAAAACGCAGCGTCACCCCTTTTGTCACGCTTCATCATTTCGATACGCCGAAAAGATTATTTGATCAGGGAGATTTTCTCAACCGCGACGCAATAGATGCGTTCGTCAGGTATGCGGAGTTTTGCTTTAAAGAATTCAGCGAAATCCGATATTGGAGCACGTTTAACGAAATCTATCCCACAGCCACCAACCAGTATTTACTCGGCGTTTTTCCGCCATCTGTTAAAAGTGATATCACAAAAGTCATTCAATGCCTCCATCACATGATGGTGGCGCATGCGATGACCGTCAACCTCTTTAAAGAAGGCGGCTATCCGGGAGAAATCGGTGTCGTCCACTCACTGGAAACAAAATACCCCGCCAGTGACTCGGAAGAAGACCGACATGCCTGCTTTCTCGATGACGCGTTATCAGTGAGATTCCTCCTGGATGCCACCTACCTCGGCTATTATTCTGAGGAAACCATGCGTGCTCTGGATGAAATCTGTGAGGCGAACGGCGCTTCATACGAGTTTTCAGACAGCGATTTTGACGTGATGAAAAAAGCGTCAACACGCAATGATTATCTCGGCATCAATCATTACCAATGCCATTTCGTCAAAGCGTACGACGGAGAGACCGTTATTCACCATAACGGAACGGGCGATAAAGGCACTTCTGTCTATAAAGTAAAAGGGATCGGCGAAAGAATTTACAAAGAAGGCCTGAAACGGACCGATTGGGACTGGCTCATTTATCCTGAAGGCATGTATGACATGCTGATGCGCATCAAACGGGACTATCCGCAATATAACAAAATTTACATTACTGAAAACGGCATGGGCTATAAAGATGAATTTGAAGACGGCATCATTATGGATAAGGCAAGAATCGACTATTTAAAAGTATATTTAGAAGCCGTCAGCAAAGCGATTAGCGACGGGGTCAACGTAAAGGGATATTTCTTATGGTCCTTAATGGATTTATTTTCATGGACCAACGGCTACAACAAACGTTACGGTCTTTTTTACGTCGACTTCGACACCCAAAAACGGTATCCGAAAGAATCGGCCTACTGGTACAAACTTGTAAGTGAAACAAAAACAATCATTTAACGATCATACATGGTGAAAAGAATCTCTTTTCATCATGTGTGCCGTCTTTAGGAGGTTTTTTCATGACAAAGGAAGAATTGCAGATGCTCGGTTTTGAAATCGTCGCCTATGCCGGCGACGCCAGAAGCACTTTATTGAAAGTCCTGAAAGAAGTCCGTGCCGGAAACTTCGAAAACACAGAAGCAGCGTTAAAAAGCGCAGATGAAAATCTAACCCTCGCCCACAATGCGCAAACGAAAATGTTAGCTGAAGAAGCTGACGGCAAGGACATGGAATTAGGGTTTATTTTCGTTCACGGCCAGGACCATTTAATGACAACCCTTCTGCTCCGTGACCTTATTCAGGATTTTATAGAACTCTACCGAAGCCGCCGATAAGGAGTGGAAAAATGAACGGTATCATCAAGCAAATCGAAAAGGGAAAACCGTTTTTTGAAAAAATCTCAAGAAACATTTATTTAGGCGCGATCCGCGACGGCTTCTTAACGGCCATGCCTGTTATTTTATTCGCCAGCATTTTCATCCTCACCGCGGCTGTGCCGGAAGTGTTGGGTTTCACTTGGCCTAAAAGTGTTTCTGAATGGCTTTGGAAAGTTTATAACTATTCAATGGGCGCCCTCGGCCTGATTGTCGCGGCAACAACTGCGAAATGCCTGAGTGAATCAATGAACCGGAAAATGCCGAAAAACAAAGGGATCAATCCCGTTTCAGCGATGCTTGCTTCAGTCGTCGGGTTTCTCATTTTTAGCGTCACTCAAATCGACGGCGGATTCTCGACGGAATATCTCGGCACAAAAGGACTTTTAGCTGCTTTTGTATCCGCTTTCATAACAGTGAACGTATACAGATTCTGCGTTCTGAAAAATATTACGATTAAAATGCCGAAAGAAGTTCCGGGAACCATTTCACAAACATTTAAAGATGTTTTTCCGTTCGCCTTTTCCGTTTTGGCCATGGTGATCATTGATTTATTGATCAGGAATACGCTGAACGTATCGTTCGCTGAGGCTCTCTCCTCTCTCTTATCGCCGTTTTTTACCGCTGCAGACGGTTATCTTGGGATTTCTGTCATTTGGGGAATGATGGCGCTGTTCTGGTTTGTCGGCGTTCACGGGCCTTCTATTGTGGAGCCGGCCATCGCGGCTATTATTTACGCAAATGTGGAGGCGAACCTGCAGCTTCATAATGCCGGTGAGCAGGCGTCCAACGTGCTGACCGTCGGGCTCGGGAACTTCGTCGGCACTATGGGAGGAACCGGCGCAACCCTTGTTGTTCCGTTTATCTTTCTTCTTTTCGCGAAATCCAAGCAATTGAAAGCAGTCGGAAAAGCATCCGCGGTTCCGGTGTCTTTCGCAGTAAACGAACCTCTTCTCTTTGCTGCACCGATCATTTTAAATCCATATTTTTTCATTCCGTTTGTTGTAACGCCGATAGTGAATGTCTGTCTGTTTAAATTTTTCGTTGACGTCATCGGAATGAACAGTTTTATGTATGTTCTTCCGTGGGCTGCCCCCGCTCCCGTCGGCCTGATTCTGGGGACCGGGATGGGGCTTTCGGCTTTTGTTCTCACAGCTGTGTTAATCATTGTCGATTTCCTGATATACCTGCCATTCTGTAAAGCTTACGACAATGTATTAGCGGTGAAAGAAGCCCAACACACCGAATCTGAAACCGCGCCGCAAACATCCCGGGAGATACAGCCCGCAATGGCCGGCGCCTCAGAAGACGCGGCCTCCGTCATCAGCACAAATCTTCAGGAATCCTCATCTGCCTTGGAACACGGCACCAATGTGTTAGTGCTGTGCGCCGGAGCGGGAACGAGCGCCATGCTTGCCAACGCACTGACAGAAGGAGCCGAGGAATATAACGTGCCGATCACCGCCTCAGCAGGCGCCTACGGATCCCATTACGACATCATGAAAGACTTCGATATGATCATTTTGGCTCCGCAAGTCGGCTCTTATTACGATGACATTAAAGAAGATGCGGACCGCCTGCATGTGAAACTCATCGCAACAAAAGGAGCGGAATATATCAGCCTCACCAGAAATTCGCAAAAAGCCATTCAGTTCATACTGGAACATACCTCAAAATAAAATCGGAGGGTTATCATGGATGCCAAACGTTTGAAATCAAGATTTAAAGACGTTTTCCAGAGAAGTAACGGGGAACTGTTTTTCGCACCCGGCCGGATCAACCTGATCGGGGAACATACAGATTATATAGGCGGCCACGTTCTTCCCTGCGCGATTACGATCGGAACATATGCCGTCTGCGCAAAACGCGG
The DNA here is from genome assembly GCF_001553895.1 of Bacillus sp. SDLI1. Taxonomy (NCBI): domain Bacteria; kingdom Bacillati; phylum Bacillota; class Bacilli; order Caryophanales; family Bacillaceae; genus Bacillus; species Bacillus sp. SDLI1. Next base: position 1,026,831 of record NZ_CP013950.1, read on the forward strand.
AGATCACCAAATCCGGTTATACTCAGAAAACTTTCCGGACAGCGGCATTGTCTGCCTTGATCTCCACGACACAGCATACAAAAAAGAAGACGGCTGGACCAATTATCCAAAGGGAATGATCCGTTACCTTCTCCAAGCCGGCGGCCAAATAGACAGCGGAATGGATATTCTTTTTCACGGAACGATTCCAAACGGCGCCGGATTAAGTTCCTCCGCTTCTATCGAAATGTTAACCGGTGCCATTTTAAGAGAGTTATTCAGTCTGAATGTTTCCGATACTGAACTGGCACTTATCGGAAAAAGAGTCGAAAATGAATTTATCGGCGTGAATTCAGGCATTATGGATCAATTCGCAGTGCAAAAAGGCAAAAAGAACATGGCCATTCTTTTAAACTGCGATAAGCTTGAGCACGAAATGATTCCGGCTGCTTTTAACGGATATAAAATCGTCATCATGAATACGAACAAGCGCCGGGAGCTGGCAGCTTCAAAATATAATGAACGCCGCAGTGAATGTGATGAGGCTCTTTCAGAACTTCGGCAATATCGGAATATCGCATCACTTGCGGAATTAACGGCAGAAGAATTCAACAAACTCGAACACCTTCTCTCCCGTGAAACATTGCGCAAAAGAGCCCGTCACGGAATCAATGAAAACGAGCGGACCCTCTCAGCCGCGGAAGCTCTCAAATTGAATGATTTGAAAACGTTCGGGGAGCTGATGAACGCGTCCCACCGTTCATTACGCGATGATTATGAAGTGACCGGTGCCGAATTAGACGCGCTCGCTGAAGCAGCCTGGAAGGAAGGTGCGCTCGGGGCGCGGATGACGGGCGCGGGGTTCGGGGGGTGCGCCATAGCCATTGTGGAAAGCGGAGAAACCGCCGGCTTTATCCGGGCCGTTTCATCTCAATACCGCAGCAGGACGGGACTTGAAGCTTCTTTCTACATCGCGGATATAAGCGAAGGCGCTGCTGAATGGAGGGAGAAATAAGCGATGGCCATTCTCGTTCTCGGCGGAGCCGGCTATATCGGTTCTCATGCGGTTGATCAACTAGCGGCCAAAGGGTATGAAACGATAACGGCGGATAACCTGCAGACCGGCCACCGGAAAGCTGTTCATGAAAAGGCAGTTTTTTACCATGGAGATATCCGTGACAAACCGTTTCTTCGCTCTGTTTTTGCGAAGGAGAACATAACAGGCGTTCTCCATTTTGCCGCTCAATCCCTTGTCGGCGAATCAATGAAAGACCCGCTTTCATACTTCAATCATAATGTGTACGGCACACAAATTACACTGGAGGTCATGCAGGAATTCGGGGTGAAACACATTGTGTTTTCTTCATCTGCCGCTGTATACGGCGAACCTGAAAAAGTGCCCATCACAGAAGACATGCCGGAAAAGCCGGAAAGCGCATACGGCGAATCAAAACTCATGGCAGAAAAAATGCTGAAGTGGTGCGATGCCGCCTGTGGCATAAAATATGTCTCCCTTCGATATTTTAACGTGGCCGGCGCGAAAACGGACGGTTCCATCGGAGAAGATCATCATCCGGAAACCCACCTTATCCCTATCCTTTTACAAACCGCGCTCGGTCAGCGGGACGAGGTTTTGATATTCGGCACTGACTATGATACTAAAGACGGCACGTGCATCCGCGATTATGTTCATGTTTCTGATTTAATCGATGCCCATATTCTCGCTCTGGAATATTTGCAGAACGGCGGAGACAGCGGCATTTTCAATTTAGGCTCAAGCAGCGGATTTTCCGTATTAGAAATGGTCAATGCAGCCCGGCAAGCAACCGGGAGAGGCATAAAAATAAGAGCGGCCGAAAGAAGACCCGGTGATCCGGGCACGCTCATCGCATCAAGCGATAAAGCGCGGAACATTCTCGGCTGGAATCCGAAACAAACGGACATAACGGAAATCGTTGTATCAGCATGGAATTGGCATCAGCATCATCCAAACGGATACAAGGACAAATGAAATGGAGGCGGCGGTCATTGAAGTTTTTGAATCAGTGGCAGGGTTTCTGAAAGAGAGCACTGTCTTAGGCGACATAAATGAAACAGATGTGATTTATACAAGAAACAGGCTTCTTGATCTGCTCGGACTGACGGATTATGCAGAACCGAAGCATATCAAGAAACAAAACAGGCTTCACTATTTGGACGAAATGGTGAAAGACGCGGTAACACGGTCAATCATCAACGACACGCCGGCTGAAAGAGACATGCTGGAAAGCAGGATCATGGATGTAATCACACCGGCCCCTTCTCTGATCAATGCCACATTCAGCGAATTGTTATCAGATGACCCGAAAAAAGCAACAGATTATTTTTACCGTCTGAGCCAAAACAACGATTATATGAAGACGCGGGCCATCCGAAAAAATATCGTGTACCGCTCACCAACACCTTTTGGCGAATTGGAGATCACCATTAATTTATCAAAGCCGGAAAAAGACCCTAAAGACATCGCCGCGGTTAAAAACAGTCCGGAAAACCGTTATCCGAAATGTCTGCTCTGTATGGAAAACGAGGGATATGCCGGGACTTTACACCACCCAGCCCGTTCAAACCACCGCATCATTAGGCTTGACTTAGCGGGAGAACAATGGGGTTTTCAATACTCACCTTATGCGTATTACAGCGAGCACGCCATTTTCCTTTCAAGCGTGCACAAGCCGATGAACATCAGCCGAGGCAGCTTCAGAAGGCTTCTGGCCATTACGGAAATCTTCCCGCATTATTTCGCGGGATCAAACGCAGACTTGCCGATTGTAGGGGGATCCATTCTTTCACACGATCATTATCAAGGCGGCGCCCATGAGTTTCCGATGGCAAAAGCGGACTCCCTTTATCCTTTTCAGATGCGTCATTTTCCAGACGTTCAGGCTTTTGTCGTGAAGTGGCCGGTATCAGTAATCCGCCTGCGGGCAAAAGATCCGGATTTGCTGACTGAGACGGCTGCATATGTTTTTGAAAAGTGGCGGGAATATACAGACGAAACCGTCGGCGTCATTGCAAAGACGAATGAATCCCATAATACCGTCACTCCAATTGCCAGACGCAGGGGAACGGATTTTGAAATCGATCTCGCCCTCAGAAACAACCGCACCTCCGAAGAATATCCGGATGGCATTTTTCACCCGCATCAAGACGTTCATCATATCAAAAAAGAAAACATCGGCCTGATTGAAGTGATGGGGCTCGCCGTTTTGCCTCCCCGCCTGAAAGATGAGTTGACAGAAGTAAAAAAGTATTTGCTGAATGAACCTCATGACATCAAAGACATTCATCTTCCGTGGGCCGAAAACATCAAAGCGGATAAAGACGTGATACCGGAAAATGCAGCCGCTGTTTTACAAAGAGAAACCGCGAATGTATTTTTACGTGCGCTGACCGATGCAGGCGTTTTTAAAATGACAGCCGAAGGCATTCAGGCGTTTCAGCGTTTCACGAAGGTGCTAGAGAATGGCAGCTGAAACATTCAGAGTGAACTCAACCAACAATCTTTTTTATCAGGAGGTATTGTGATGTTCAAAAAACGTGTATTTGTAAACGTCATCTGTCTTTCCCTCATTTTCACCGCTTTTACATTCTTTGAGAAGTCTCCTAAAGCAAAAGCGGATGCCCCGTTTGCCTATGGCGCTGATATAGGTTGGCTGAAACAAATGGAGGATGAAGGTGTGCGCTGGCTGGATGACGGCGGGAAACAGACAGATGCCTTGCAGATTCTTAAAGATCACGGAATAAATGCCGTGAGACTGAGAGTGTTTGTGAATCCGCCAAGCAGCTATTATTGGCTGAAAGACGGCACAACATGGACCATGCTCGGCTATAGTGACAAAGCGGGCGTACTTGCTGCGGCCAAAAGGGCAAAAGCGTTAGGAATGAAGGTAATGGTTGATTTCCATTACAGTGATGTGTTCGCCGATCCCGGCCATCAGATCAAGCCGAACCAATGGACCGGCTATTCAAACAGCCAGCTGCAGGCAGCGGTGTATAACCATACGTACGACGTCATGAAAGAACTTAAAAATCACGGCATCTCCCCTGATTGGGTGCAAGTAGGAAACGAAATGAATTCAGGAATTTCACTGCCCGACGGCAGCACGAACGATTTCAGCAAATTGACCGCCTTATTGAACAAAGGCTATGACGCCGTGAAATCCGTCAGCCCGGCCACCAAGGTAATCAGCCATTTGGCACACGGCACGGACAACAGCCTTTTCAGATGGTGGTTTGATCAATTCTTTAAAAATGGCGGCAAAACCGACATCATCGGCGTTTCGTTCTACCCCTATTGGGAGGGTAAGCCGTATTGGGAGCTCACCGGCCAATTAACCTCTAATTTAAATGACATCGCCTCCCGCTACAACAAGGAAGTCATGGTGGTTGAACTGGGCGGAGATGAAAATAATCCGAAAGATTCCTACTGGACCATAAAAGACACCATAAAACTGGTAAAAGCGGTTCCGAACGGTAAAGGAACCGGCGTATTTTACTGGGAGCCCGAGGCTCACTCCAGCGTTCTGTCAGACGCGTATCCATTAGGCGCAACCGCAAAAGTGTCTAAAAACGTCTTGAAATATACAACCGCAATCGACGCTTTTTATGACGCCGCAACAGGAAAATGATTGATTCGATTCTAAGCAGGCTCATTGCGCAGCCTGCTTTTTTATAAGATGTTATGAAAAAGAGCAAGTAACGAATCCGGAAAGAAAAACACCCGAAAAACCACGTTTCGGTTAACTCTCAGTTCTAATAAGAACTTTACGATTGTTGAAATAGAAACAAAAATTTTATAATATTGTGTAAGCACCACCGAGCAGGAGGACGGGCCATGGACAAAAAAGAACAGCTCCTCACGAATTTCAGGGACTTTTTTAACAAGATGGTGTGGCTGAATAGGCTGAAGATGGAAGAAAGCCTTAAGGGGCATAAACCTTCTGAAGTGCATTGCATCGAAAAAATCGAAAAAATTGAAGACGCCAATGTGACTAAACTCGCGGAGTCCCTTTATATGACAAGAGGCGCCATCAGTAAATTAACGAAGAAGCTTATCAATAAAGGCCTTATCGAAAGCTATCAGAAGCCGCTTAACAAGAAAGAAATCTATTTCAGGCTTACCGAGCAAGGAAAAGTCATTTATAAAATTCACGAGGAATTGCACAAAGAGTTTCAAGAACGGGATAAAATCGTGTTTGAACAAGTAACTGATGAACAATTTGACACGATGCTGAACTTCGTGGAAACATACAGCAGGCATTTGGATTCAGAAATAAAGAAACTTGGTGCAGACATGAAATCGGAATAAATATGAATAAAACCACCGGCAGCCCTGCTCCATGAAAACGGGCTGCTTTTTATACCTCTCTTATTGTTGACAAAGAAACAAAAACATTCTATTATTTTGTTGACAAGGAAACAAAGATAGCAATTTTGAGAGGAGAATAATATGTCAACACATAAAAGCAAGGAACTTCGTCTGCCAAAAGAAGTTCTCACAGCCGCCTGGGCTATTGCACTGGGAGCAATCGCTCCTATGCTTGACTCTACGATGGTAAACATCGCCATCGGCAAACTGACTGAAGACTTCAACACGACATTGGATACCATTCAGTGGTCCGTTACAGGCTATATGTTAGCCCTTGCGATTGCAGTACCCGTATCCGGCTGGCTTATGAACAAATATAACGGCAAGAAAATCTTCATCGGCTCAGTCATCGCCTTTGGTGTCATTTCTGTTTTTGCGGGAATGAGCCGTGACGTTTCCAGCTTCATCTTCTTCCGTTTGCTTCAAGGATTCAGCGCCGGCATTATCACTCCGCTTATGTCAACACTCTTGGTTAAAACGGCAGGTCAGGAAAACCTGGGAAAAGTGATGGCAATCGTCAGCACCCCTATGATCTTCGGCCCGATCTTAGGACCTGTTATCGGAGGCTTCATCGTCCAAGGTGCTTCATGGCATTGGATTTTTTACATCAACGTGTTCATCGTTTTGATTGCTGCACCGCTTATGATGAAAACCATTCCGGACTTTGAACCATTCAACAAAGATCGGAAACTCGATATTTTCGGGATTATCAATTTGTCATTAATGAGCGCGGCATTGATGTACGGTATTACGAAAGCGGCGGATCATGCATCATTTAACAATAGCGGCACGATTTTTTGGGTGGTCATCGGTCTTGTTTCAGCAGCGATTTACCTCGTATATAATCTGATCAGAAAAAATCAAACCGTGCTGCCGATGAATTTGTTTGCTCACAAGAGCTTCTTAGCATCAGCGATCGGGTTGTTCTTAGCGAATGTTGCCATCATGGGGCCGATGTTAATACTTCCGCTGTTTTTTCAAAACTTCCGTCATTTCACGGCAGTCGAAGCAGCACTCGCTTTAATCCCTCAAGGAGTCGGAATGCTCGTGACTCGTCCGCTGATCGGAAAAATGATTGATAAGATAGGTGCGAAATACGTGGTTATGATCAGTCTTGTTCTGTCGCTGATCGGATCAGTCCCGCTTATTTTTATCACCGATAGCACAAGTATGATTTGGATTTCCGTCATATTGTTTATCCGCGGCACCAGTTTTGGAGGAATTATGCTCCCATTGATGAGTGACGCTTATACAGGTCTTGACAGCAAACAGCTTCCGGAAGCGGGTGTCGGTATTCATATGATTGAAAACCTCGGTTCCAGCTTTGGGTCAGCTGTGATCGCAACCGTTACCGCAACTGTCATACAAGGATTGCAGCCGACGATTTCGAACAGTTTAAAAGGCTACCATGCCGGATTTTTAGTATCCGTCATCATCCTTGCGGCCATCTTCATTCCAAGTCTGTTCCTTACCCATAAAAAGACTGCAGTATAAAGAACTTTTTAAAGTAAAAAACCCTTGCACAGCAAGGGTTTTAGTGAATGAAACTGATGATTGTTGCTGGAAGAGCCGGCCAAACAGACAAAGCCTTTTACTCACTCACATTGCTTTTCATTAACCATTCTACTTCCGTTAATTTTTGTTTTTGAACGTCTTTTGTATGCTTTTTCGTGAAATGGACTTTAACAGCTTCTTCGTTTTCCCAAATCTCCCAAAGCATGATTTTGCGTTCTGATGGTTCAAGCGGATGAGCATGGAACTGAATACAGCCTTCTTCTTTGTTCGTTTCTTCCTCAAGTTTTTTGAATTCCTTCATTATTTCATTAAGGTCTCTGTCGCTGATGATTTTTAAGCATGCCGTTATGTAATGCATCGCAATTCCCCCTCTTCCCATCATTTTATGGCTTTCATTTACCACATTTATCGAAAAAAATACCGCGTTCTCAACATATAAAAAACCGTCCATAAAAAATGAACGGCCGGGTTTAAAAAGGAATGTTCATTTAAGGCCATCAAGGGCGGCTTTTGCAGCCTCCGAGATAAGAGCATTATGATAATTGGCATCTTCCGTAAACCGTTTTGACAGGATTGCCAAAACAATTGGAGCTCTGTCAGGCGGCCAAACGATCGCAATGTCGTTTCGTGTGCCGTAGCTTCCGGCTCCGGATTTATCGCCGACTTCCCATCCTGCAGGAGCGCCTGCCCGAATCAGTTCGTCGCCGGTAGCGTTGCCCCGCATCCAATCTGTTAAAATCGTGCGCTTGTCAGCCGTGAGAGTATTACCCAAAGCGAAAGTCTTAAGGTCAGTTGCCAGTGCTTTTGCGGTGCTTGTGTCACGACGATCCCCGGGAATCGCAGAGTTTAAATCCGTCTCGAATCGATCAGCTTTCGTTAGATGATCCCCGATCTGTTTCAATGACTTTTCGAAACCTTTAGGGCCGCCAAGCTGCTGGAGCAATAGGTTCCCGGCGGTATTATCGCTGTAACGGACAGCGGCTTCGGAGATTTCTTTCAGGCTCATGCCTGTATCCAGATGTTTTTCTGTGATTGGAGAATATGTAACAAGATCATCTTTGGTGTAGCGGATGATGTCATTAAGTTTTTCATTTGAGCTTGTCTTCAGAACAGCAGCCGCGGCCAGAACTTTATAGGTTGATGCGTAAGCAAACTGTTCATTCGGCCGGTAGGTGATTGTCTTGTTTGACCCCGTATCAATCGCATAAACCCCGAGCCTGGCATCAAATTTTTTCTCAAGCTGAACAAATTTTTTGTTCGTTGTACAGCTTGTCATTTTTGTGTCTTCTATGGATTTTGCTTCAGCATGCGTTGAGCCGAATAAAGGGCTGAAACCGGTAAAGCTTAAACATAAAAGCCCAATGCATATTCCAACTTGTATTCTCGCTTTATTTTTCACATCCAGATCTCCTCATTATAATGATTTTGTATACTCCTTCTAATAAACATCACAAACAGGAAAACAGTCAATATTTTTCCTTTGAAATGTTTTCCGTGACAGTTAGGGAATCAGCTGAAATTTTAATTTAAGACACCCCTGAATCTCTTCAATGGATAGTGTTACTTCCGGCAGATATTTCGAGAAGAACCCATGTGATACAGAGTTTGATTTCTTGCCGGAGCCGCCCCACCGCTGTTTCCTAATACGTTTTTACTGCCGGGTTGCCCGCCTATTTTTGTGTGCATCCTTTTTCCTTTCCGAACCATGCCGCTGTTTTTACGATTTAATGATGTTCACTGTCACCCCTTACTTTTCGGCAAGGCCCTTGTATTTCATGCCTTTGACGTAATCCTTATCCTCCTGTATGTGCTTTTCAGCCATCTACATCCACCGCCCCCTTCTGATTCGTGTTTGTTTTGGAAAAGATATTCCCTCTAAACCGACGCCGCACTCAGACCGTTAACCGCCGATAGTTTTCCCGAGGTTTACCGGAATCGGTTTACAGAGAACATAAAAAAGGCACCTATTTGGGTGCCCTCGCATCAGTTACTATAATTTCAAAACATCTGCCTTAACTTCTCTCTTTTGATTCTTTTTGTTTACATCTTAAAATAATCTGTAAATCAATATCTAAATTTGTCATGTACACAAACAATCTGTCTTCAACAGTATAAAAATGACCTTCGACCGAAATGATTTCCCCAACTTGTGGGATTGGAGCACCAAAATTATCGTAAATCATTTCTTATCTGTTAAAGAATCATCACTCATATTATGGATTCTTAATGCGACTTTCAATCTAACTCACCTCCCCCACCTGGAGAAAGAAATCATTTGCAAAATTTGTCGAACGAAAGCGCCTTTCATAAATAGGTGGTAACCGTAAGACGAATGCACCTGCAGGATACTCTTGTTTATTTAATCCAATCCCTTATTTCTTTAATAGTTTTATAAGTCTTGTACCAAGCGCCATTCTCTTTTAAAAAGTTTTCACCCTTTTCAGTTAGTTCAGGACCTATTTTATATAAATGCGGACGATTATCTGAATAAAAAACACCGATTAAATATTCTTCTCGTTTTAAGAAGTTCACTGCTTCATCAAATTGATCTTCGGAAACTTCAAAGTCCTTTTCTGTCAAAGGGGTGTTACCTTCATAGATCTCTTTAGCAATAGCATATCTCAATTTTTCTTTATCCAATATCTTCTCTCCCAATTATCCTTATTTAAGGTTCATACTGATTGCCTTTTCATTATATATTTTTTCAATTTCTGATTCAGTTAATTCTCTACCTTTTTTTGTTTCCTCTTTAATTCTCTTCCACTCCGCTTTTAAAATAACTTGCTGAATTAATTCTATTCTAGAATAACAGTTTTGATAAAGCTCAACTTTATAAGCGTCTTGCTCAAGCAATATATCAAACATTTTTTTTATTTCATTTGATAATTCTTCTGAATAATTCTCATTCGGGTTTAACAAAAGACTTATATGATTTCCAACAGCTCTCAAATCATGGAATTTTGTTTTATAATCAAATGTTGTAACGTACTTTTTTTCAACACTTTCATATATAGAATAAGAAAACTCATTAATCAATTTATTAAATTCAACAAACTTATCCCTTAAACGATTGACCCATTGTATTCTTTGAGCACTTATAGTTTCAATTAACGTTGTCCTTCTAGAACTACGATATGAAATATATGCCGAGATACCTGTTCCTAATAAGGCAATTATAGCAGCAACAATTGAGACTTTTAATGTTAGCTCAGTATTTTTTGATGCTGCTTCAGCTGCTATTTTTGCCGCTTCGATATATTGATTACTATTAGTCAAATTAATCATCTCCTTCCGCCTTATTATCGACGAAAGATAATGATAAAGTAACCATTTGCAAAATTTGTCGAACGAAAGAAACTTTCATAAAATAAGTACCCCCAAGGGATGCCATGGTGTTATTTAATCCAATCTCTTAATTCTTTAATTGTATTGTATGTTATAGCCCAATCATTATTTTGTTCAAGATATTCCATGCCCTCAAAAGTAACTTTCACATGATTTAGTAGTGTCATTTTTACAGGGTTACCCATCTCTAGTGACAGTTGCATTTTCAATTAAATTTTTGCTTTGCATCATTTCTACAACTTCACCAAAAAACTGAAGATCAACATTATAATCAGCGTATCTTGGTTCATTGCCTTTGTCTATTTCCTTTAAAATACTATAAACTAGTTTTCTGCGATCCATTTCCTCACCCCCTCCTTATTATCAGTTACAGTTTAAGTTAATGGGACCATTTGCAGAATTTGTTAGACGAAGACAAATGAGTATCACTTTTTGTTTCTTTTTTTTCGGTTCTTTTTTGTTTGTTTTTCTTGTTTTATATCTTCTGTTTGTCCGTTTTTCTTTTCTTCAGTTTCTGATTTCTCTTCGATTATTTCTTCCAATAGCATCTTATAGCAACGTAATTTTGATGAAAATTCGGTTCTTTTTTTAGTGATCCGATGCCAAATTCCCATTATTATGAAATACAGAATAATAGCACAAAAAACAGCCACAGAACTTAAGTGTAATCCCCCATCTATAATCATTTGAAGCAGTTCTGAAGGCTTGATTGTTTTCTTTTCATCTATGTCTAATGCTATCTTTGAAAATGAATTAGCTGTTGCAGCGTAAAAAGCAATTAAACTTGTAATAATACTAACCGTACTTGTCATTACTGCTGTATTTATAGCGAAAGGAATTGGAGTTAAGTTAGAAGTATCGTTAGAAACTTCTAGACTACCATCTAATTTTTTAATTAGTTTATTTAGCTGATTTTCTTTAAGCTTTTCTTGCTTAAGCTTTTTTTTGAAATCTTCTTCATGCTTGATTGTAGATCCTTTTTTATATGGTGTACCAAAGTACTCAAGATATTTTGTTACTTCTGTAATCTCATCAAAGGGTATCTTCTCAACTTCATTTTTCTTTCGTTTGTATACCCTTCTCCAGAAACCCACAAAAAAACCCTTCATTTTTCACACCTCTTTTTTATACCAGTGGCTTATAATTTAGTTCTCTTTAATTAAAAAGCTCTTTAAGGTATCGTAGAACATAAAAAGTACCCTTTTATCTACGAGAGCTCATTTGTTACTATTTCTCAAAAATTCAGAACATCTCCTTTTATAAAAAGCCTGTCCCTTGGCATTTCTTTCCTCGGCTCTAATTCCCCTCTTTTAACTATCTGGTTTAGGTATTGATGAGTGAAGCCCAATATTTCAATTGCTTCGCTTGTATTAACGGTTTCCTCATTTAAGAACCGTTTAATTGCATCGCGTTCTTTAAGATTGTACATTAACATCATCCTCTTTGAATTCTCTGAATTGCAACAATAAACAATACCATTATACCTATAAAAATAGCAGTATTTAAAGATTTTTTTGAAAACTTTTCTTATATTTCAATAAACAAACAACCTATTCAGGCTAAACAGAATAGGCTATGATCTGCTCTATTTTTCATTTTCAGGCGGGAACGTTCAATGTTCTTCTGCACAGTTCCTTTTTTAATCCCCAATAACTGCGCGATCTCTTCGGCAGACGGAGCAACGGCCGCCGCTCCCGTAAGTAATACCGCTGATAAAATTTCCTTGTTATTTCTTCTCCTGCTTTTTGTACTCTGCGATTTCCTTAGGGGTGGCCATCCGGATTCCGTCTGTATCTGTCCTGTTTGCCGCTTGAACGCCTTCCATGTTTTTCACCTCTCCGACTACTCCCAAATGCTTTAAATACACATGATCACCAATCTTGAAACGATTCTGTTTGGCCCGCTCCTCGATCACGCCCCTGTACTCAGCCGCGGCTTTCTTTTTTAAATCAGCCAGACACTTTTCACAAAGTGTTATTGTTACAGAATTGCCGTTAAAATCAGCAAACGAAACCGCTCTGACAGATTTCTTTTCCGGGTGCATCGAGCATGTTTTCTTCATAGGCGATGGCCGTGTGAATTTAATCATTCCGCTTCCTCCTCAAAACATGTCTTTTCGTCCCTCTGACATAACAGCGGATGAATGGGAAGTTCCATTCACCCGCATCCGAATTGTCACGACAAATGGAGATTGCCTTTCCTTCGCCGGCTGACGGATATTCATACATCCTGCATAGCTGTAAAGCCTATATTTCTTTATATTCCCAATGCTCGCCGCATTTCCCTGTTATGATGAAGTTTCTAAAGCTGTTGACCAGTTGCCCTATGCGATAAGCCGTTTGAACCAACGTATCCCAATTCATATGGGTAAACGTCAGCCCTCATGAATCATCAACGAAGAACAGTTTTTTTCACCTGAAATACGCTATGCAATCCTTTGACTGTGGTAGAATGTCCCATGATCAATGCTTGCGATAAGCCTGATTAAATCGTTGATGTCGTTCATTCATGTAAATTGCTCTGCTGTTGTCACACCTTAAACCCCGATCAATTCAGCAGCAACAAGACAGCGAAGAAGAAAAGCCTCACACATGCCCCATCAGATATTAGTTTTATCCCGTTTAGCGATAATGGTATGGCCGCCGATCATTTTCAGATCGGCAGACCGAGCAACAAGCATCGGGATGTACTACGGGTGAATCTTTAAGCTCGGACACCTGCTCAACTGTCATGGCTTCGTCCTTCATTGCTTTGACTGCCCGTTGCAGCTCTACTTGTATAGGAATCATTTTGCAACACCAAATAATTCGTTTTTGACAATTGTTATCATGAAATTCAGATTAGTAATGGTCTTTTCTAATGCCTATTTTGTATCATTTTTATCCCCGCTTAGATGCTGAATACCCCTTTTTGCCTGTCGGAATTGATGAAGTGTCACTTCCTGCTGACGCTTGTTTTCGTCGATGATTTCCTGTTGCTTAACAGTCAGTTCAGCTTGCTCAATAAAGCGAGCAATTTCCTTCTAGGAATGTATGATAGTTTTTTCAGGTGTTCAATTCTCTCTATCATGCCTGTCCCCCCACTGGGGACACCCCTGCTATTTTGAATTCATGGCCGATCTCGTAATCACAACGAGCCAGGCCGCCTTTTATTGTTTGAATGAGTGTTTTTACCGTGTTCCGGGATGTCCATTAAACGAGCGGGCCCTTCAGTACCATCTAAAATGATGATGCGGAATTTCCCCGGCTTGATGCTTTGCTGAATAGTTATTCCATATTTTTTTATTCCTGTTGGCTTGTTCACTCTGTCCCCCTATGCTATTAGAAGTACCCCTTCAAATCAAAAGCACTGAGGGCTTCGGTACTTTTTTACGTTTTACGACGGCAGCCGCATTGTTACGCCAGATGGCTTTAATTCCTTGCAATAGATGATCGGATAATTTTCGACTTAAGCCGCCAACTGCTCCGGCGTCATTTTCCAAACCGCTGTAATGTGAAGATTGTATTTTTAGGCGCAATGATTGGCGGTCATAGAAGAGCAGAAGGATTAGCCTTTGAATACACTTAGATGTTGATTGGGATGTAGAAGGTTTTTATGTAAATCGTTCAATTCCGAAAACAATTGACGGAAAACCGCTTAGCAAAGATCCTAAATCAAAAAAACCCAGGCGCTTTATAAAGATGCCTGATTGGTATATGGATGAGCTTGAGAATTACTATAAAATATGGAAGAAAGAGAAACTGAGATTAGATGATGCTTGGGCAGGTGGAGAACACCAATACATTTTCCATAGCGGGAAAGGAAAGCCCAATTATTACACAATTCCTACTGCAAAATGGTCCAACACCAAAAAGTAAATTATGGACTAAAAAAATACGACTTCATGAGTTACGCCACCCACTAGTTATTTATTAATTGAAGCTGGCTCAAATTATAGAACTATTAAAAACGAGTCGGTCACGCCAGTTATCGAACTACATTCGATAGATACGGCCATGTAACAAAAAAAATTAACTGATTAGACAGCTGAACTTTTCAACAATTTTGACCCTAAAAAGAGATACGGACAATAAATTTCGAGCCGAAAAATCAAGTTCGCCAACAGTTTGCCAACAACTTGCGAATTTGATAAACCGGCTTTATTAAGGGAAAGTAAAAAAAACCTTGTTACATAAGAGTTCGTAGAGTTTAGTTTCCTGACTGATATTTGTTGTTACTAAGTGGTTTTTAAAGTTTATGTGACTCCAAGGTGACCCAATTTATACACAAGAATCACAATATTTTTGCAACCTTTAATTTATTTTAAAAAAAAGGCAACCACAAAAAATTCCCAGCCTTTCTAGTGTTATAATTTAACTAAACAAAAATGAAAGGACAAAAATAATATGGATAATCTAATTTCTATTCTTATATTTTCTTTACCTGGATTACTAGCGTACTTTTGGATACAAATGTTTGGGCTTAATCCAGCTGTTAAACATACTTCAGGTGAACTCGTTGGTCTCTCTGCTTTATTATGGATACCTGTATCATTGATCAATGTAGGAATTATGAATATTTTAGCCGAAAAAGGGCATTTATGGATACATATGAATAGTGTCAATGATATTAATACTAACTCTGGAGACATACTCTTCCTTATTTTTTATACAGTAATAACGCTTTTCTCAAGCTTTTGTGTTTCTCTTCTTTGGTCAGTTTTTTTATACCCTACCTTTTTAATTATTATTAATAAAATAAGATCATTTAGAAAAATTGTCTCTTTGGACGTCCATGCTTCAATCTGGGATACATACTTTCTTAACTATGAAGAAACTACAGAAAAGAGTGATGAAAATACTTATGAAGGTGATAATAATGGGGAAAATAAAAAGAGGAAAGGTGAACCACCTCTTATCGTAGAAATTTATTATTTAAATGATCCAGAAAAGAGAATGTATGGAGCCGTTTCAAACATGTCCCGCCCTTTTGAGGCGGAACGAGCTTTAATCCTTCAAGAGCCTGATGAGTGGAGAATAGCTTATAATACTTATAGATATCCTGTTAAAAGAACTTACTTTGATACTAAATCAGGATTGGTAGTTAATGAATTAGAATTTAAACATATCACATAATGATTTGTTAACTTCTAGGTCTTGGCGCAGACACAGTAGTTCTGCTACCCGATCTTGTCTCATTACCTTTTTGAATCTTCGGAGCTTGGACAACTGGTCTTTTGCCTGATTCATTCATGGGAATAAGTTGTTTTGTTGCCATATTAATCACCTCTTTTTGCACTTACTAACAGGACTTAAATATTATTCGACAACAAGAAAAAATTCCCTTCTAATTTCCTAAAGTTTTATTTATCTACCAGGTTCATTTATCTTGACTTTTCTTTTGATATTGCTTGATTGGTTGAGAATGCGAACAACGGCTGAGACAAGTTGTCTGCCTAAATTTGTTTGTAAAAAATAAGCAAACTCAGGCAGGCGACTTAAACTTGATTGTATAACCACTTGTGGTATCCGTGCGTTCACCCTATTTGCCGTTGGTATTCCCCAAACAAGCCTCCTCTGTCAAAGTGTCCCTAAAAGGTTGGGAGAATCCAAAATTAGATACCCCTTCTTATGGCTTGTCCTGCATCCCCAGAAACGATACACCCATCCTTCGTCAGCACTTAAGGGCAACTTTCGCCTTTTAGATGCATGTGTAAAAATGTAGCTATTGATGAATGATACAAACCTAAATTGTGAAAATTGATTGCTTACTCCAATATTTCGGATATTTCTGCTAAAAATTATGATTGCCCCAATTTAAAGTAACCGTGGCATTTTAATTTTGATTTAATAATTCAAACAAAATTTGATATATTTCTATTGAAATATCTGTTTCCTTATTATCATCTGCATTAAATTGAATGATTTTTTCATCAGTCTTGTTAATTAGATATGATTCCCAAATGGGAGGGTATCCCCTTTTCAACTAAATACTCTCTTTTATCATTTAGTTTCAAATGACTTATAGTATCTTATATTGGTTTCATTTTTTGTATCAAGGATATTTGAACATCATTAAGAGATGTCCTTAATTATTGAATAGGTTGAAGTATTATCTGGTCAATATTATTAGGTTTGTTCATTTATTCCCTCGCTTATTTATGCATAAAAAGATTCTTTTATCTAAAAAGCCTTGAATACTAAATTAAAGAAAAACATTAAAATAATGATGGCTAGTACAACAACAATCTCAAAAGTATGTGACCCGCCACCTTCTTTTTCTCGTTCTGTTTTCTTTCTAATTTGTTCCCTATATTTTCGTTGTATTTCTTCCTTTCTCTTATTCATCTAACTTGACCCCTTTCAAAAGTAAAGCCAAGCAAAAGTTTAAATTTTTTTATTCCTTTCTTTTACTCTTAATTTAAACCATTCTTCATCATCAGCATATGGTTTCTTGGCACCTGTTAAAATGAGCAACTATTTGTATGCAATTTGCATCCTTGCTCCGCTTTATTTTTCACTTTTGTTATTAAGATGAGATAACCACAATAAACTTATGAACCCAGCGGCTCCTATAATTGTAGATATAATATAAGTCCAATTAAGTAAATCCATAAGCTTTCTCCTCTAAGAAAAAATTTCAATACGTCTAAATAAAATGATTATTTTCATAACTGTAAGGAATTTTAACATTTTATGTTTTTTCCTGATTAATAAATTCTTTATTCTTCCTCAAATTTATTTATTCTGCTTAACATTCTCCTATCATTTTTCGAAGCTTTCTTCAGCGATCTTTTCTCATATGATGTTCCTTTATTAATCACAACAAAATCGGAATTATTTTGCACGTAAACTTGAGAATCAGATGATTCATAGTAACCCGTAACGTTTTCTAAAACCGTCTTGGAATTGTCTTTATGATATAGATCATAGTTGACCGGCGGTCTGCTGATTGCAAATTTCCCAAAAACAGCAACATCATCCTTACCGGGAGTATGGCTCGCTCCTTTAATAAATATTACGCTAAATATTAAAATCAAAAAAATTGCAATTAAAGTTCCTGCAAACATAAATTTTTCGTTTCTTTTCCAGTTCAACATAAACAACCCTTTTCTTTATCATGCCGTGTTGATATAAGTAAATTTCACAATTTATGTACTAACAAATTTAAACAAGCAGCTTTCATTCAACATACGTAAATCGCGTCGCTGCTGATAAAGGTCTTCCAGGATTGATGCCCATTCACCCCAGCCTTCCGCAACAATGCTTTTTTCTCTCCATCCTCAATCCATTCACTTCAAAGTTACTCACCCTTCGAAATTGTACAATATTTGAAGTGAAGGGAAGAATTGATGAATATAAAAAGGTATTTTTATTTAGAGTTCAGTTACTTAACCCGCAACTTTCTGTACAAGAATAGAGTCCCAAACCCAAAAGATCAGAGCAAATAATACGCTGAATAAATATATCTCATAACTCGCTAGTATAGACCCTATTGGGTTATAAGGTTCAAAGAGAACCGCCATGATTAGCCATGCAATAAATGAAAACACTGTGTATAGTAAGAGATATTTAAAATTGAATCTTCTAGGTTTTCGGTTTAAGAAAAGCTGCAATGGCAAATCAAAAATTGAATACCATGTCAACATGATCCCGCTAATTATAAGATAAGGGACATATTCAGCTTGATTTAACATATACCAGTGCAGAGCATATGGCCGACAAAATAAGGACAGCTACGTATCTTACTGCCATCAAATCTATCTCCCCTTACGATTAAAAATCAAACATGCTTGCAATTGCTATTTTTCGTAATAATAAGATTTGACCCAAGGATAGCTTCTGCCCTTATTTTCACACCATTCAACAAATCCCTTTGATTGTTCTTCTTTAAACAACAACCTGTCATTCAACAAATCTTGATAATAGTTAAGCTGTTTGTTATTGCTTTTTCTTGTTTGTTGACATTCTATCTTGTTGTTCAACTGCCGGGACTTGATAAGAAGTGCTTGATCTTCTTTAATATCGCCTAAGTATAAATCTTTGGATATGTGATGAAATGAATACCACAAGACGTTCAACGTCTTGGCTTCATCGATAAACGAAGATAATGCTTTAAAGGATTCCTTACGTAACCCTTTTTCTTTGAGAGAGCAAAACTTTTTAAATAATGGGTATTCATTCAGTCTGTCATTTTTTAAGATATTAGTTAAGACATCTATCATGATTCACATCTCTCTTTGCCTGGAGTAAACTTAAACAATTTGAAATACGACATACAATGCAACTTCAGCGACAAGCAAATAAATCATATATCTAGCATAATTTAATACTTCTTCATCAGTATTTTTCTCTTTTTTAAAAGTCCATGCAAATAACCCTAATACAGTTGCCACTAACACGATTTCAATTATTGTTAAAATTGACATACCTTCCTCCTAAAAAAGAACAGGATAAATAGGTTAATTTTCATTGAATTAAGTCTCTTCAGTCAGGATGTATATTACGAAAAATTTCCATTTCTTCATGTTCATCACCTTCAATGAGTTCAAAGCCGCCCGGTACATTATACATTATTTTCCGTTAACATATCAATTCCGGTTAATAACTCATCTTTATCCTGAATTACACCATTTTCATCTTTTACACACTACAATTCATTATCTAATAATACTTTCTTTTCAATGAAATTGTTTCATAATTATTTCTCCTTATTAAAGTAATATTGTCTTTAATAAGACTGTTCCAACCTTTTTACCCCGCTTACTCTTTCCAATTCACTTAATTCAAAACGATGCCGAGTAATTCCCTGCACTCCGGTTTCTCATCCATAAGCTCTCTTCTCAAATGCTTAATCACTTAATTATAAGGACAAAGAATTAGGTCAAATGATTCATTTTGCCATTTTAGATAGTACATTGACCTTATTCCTCATTCCTCCATGGTAAAATCTTGTTGAAATATTTCGAATGAAAGGATATGGTCATGAAAGTTTTCGAAGCAAACAGCCTGCTTGCCGCTGCCAAACAGCGCGCGGGTGAATATAAAAAACTGCGCAGATGGTCAACCTGAAAAAAGCGTTTCAAGGCATGGCTGATCTTGGTGACAATGATTTCTCAGGCCGGGGCGCCGACAACATCAAAACCTTTTTCCAAGACCACGCCGGCGTCACAGACAGCTGGCTTGATCTGATCGATATGAAAATCTCATTTCTCACAAGCCTTCCCGGCAAAATTGAAGATGCCGGACTTTCCAATTCGCATGTGGAGGAATCATTTCTGGAGCATGAGCTCACCCACGCCCTCAGTAAATCAAAGGCGATTATGGAAGAGCAAAAAAAGGACATGCGCTCCATCCTCGGTGAGATCAATGACATCATCTCGCTTGATCTCTTTTCGACCGAAAGCACAGATCAGAAGCTCTCTTCAGCTGACAAAAAAAGAAGCGAAACCATACATAAACTCGGCAAGCTTGATCACGATTTAACGAAAGAATACGCAGAAAGCGAAACGAACGAACAGTTCATCCAAGCCGACTTTCAGCAGCTCCAAAACGCTACAGGCAAAGGAAAAAGCGCAGCTCCGCTTTACTACAATGCCAAGGCGTACCGAGAAAGCGACATCCATAAGAAAAAAGGCGAGATTGCAAGACATTCGGATGCTTATTTGACGATTAAAAAGGAAGAAGCGAAAGAGCGGGAAATCAAGGATCTGAAGAAAAAGCTGGCTGATGGTGTCACCGATCCGGATGAGTATTTGGAAATCGCGAAGAAGATCGGCTATGAAAACCTTGAACCCGCTCAGGTGCAATATGTGATGCAGCTCGAACAAGCAAAACAGCTCGAAGAAGTCGGCGAAACGGCTTGGGATATCGTCAAAGGAATAGGCGTCGGCCTTTATGATGTCGGGAAAGACACGATAACCGGCGTCAAAGATCTGGCTGTCGGCGCATGGGATTTTTACCATCTCTCCGATGAACAAAAAGTCGCTAAAACCATATCAGCTGTATTGAACACGCCCTCCTACGCAAAAATCATATGGACAAACCTGGCGGATTCATGGAATGATAAAATGGTTAACGGGGATGCGTATTCAAGGTCACATTACATCACCTACGCCATCGGAAGCATCGTCGGACTAAAAGGTTCCGGCTCAGCTGTAAAAGTATCAAGCAAGCTCGCGAAAACAGGCGCCACCAAAGTGGATAACGTCTTGGAAGCCGGAGAAAAAGCGGCTGCAAAACATGTAAAAACCGGGATTGAAAAAGGACAAAACTACATCAATTCCTTTTCGAAAAACAAGTACGAGCCCGCGCTTGCCGGAATAGCACAGGATATTGAAAATACTCACAATGTGAAGAATACGCCTTTGTTGAAAAGTGTTATTGAAGAGCAGAAAGAAAGTGTGCTCAGTAAATCTGTGACTTCTGGCAATAGCGATATACATAGTGTTAAACAAGGCGACAGCAGTCCTCTCGCACCGGGCGGGGGTTTAGCTGCTCACGAGGCAAAAGGCGGACACCTTATAGAAAGACATGTTGGTAAGACTGATGAAGGGTTATTACAGAGGCTACAGATAAACAAGAAGATACGTGCCTCTTCTAGTTTTACTGATAGGCCTACTGCAGAAAGAGTCGCTAACGAAACATTAACTAAACATAAAAAGGAAATTGAAGAGTGGTTAAATAGTGATGTTAACGATCCATTACCGTTACCTTATAGAGGAACCGAAGTTATAGGTAGAGGAGTTCGTAAAGGTTCAAATGAAGTTAAGGATATGACTAATGCTAGAATAGTATTAAAGAAAAATAAAGATGGTAGCTTTATACTAACAGGCTACCCAACGAGGTGATATATAATGATTGAAATTAAAGTTTCTGATCCTGTATTTAGATTTCTCGGTGGACATTTCCACCAAGATATAGAGTCTCCGGAAAATGCACTTGATGAATATTTAAATGAAGCATCACAAAAACTAAAAGAAAGAGATTTAATAGCACTAACTGAGTTTGTAAATAGTGATTATCCAGAAGAAGACAAGAATGAATTTATAGAGGAAGCAGCGGATGGCATATACTTTCCTGAAGATGATATAACTCCATTAGAATGGCTTAAGCAAGTCACTGAACAAATTAAAAAACACCTTAAAACAACATAGTTAGAAAAGGAGCCCTCTCATAAGAAGGGCTTCTTTTATTAATTTCAATTTCACTTCTAGCTTCGCTTTCGTTTTTAGTCCGTAAATGCCGTATGTCTTCAAAACATACATGGACTGAACCGTTCGACCGCATTTTTGATGAAAGATAAATTGAAGTGGTATAAACTGCAGAAAAGGAGGGTAATAAAAAAACCCATAATAATGGACTTAATCATGCTAACATGCTACTAATATCTTCTCTTCCAAGAAGTTTATATAAAGGTCTTAATTTATATTCTTCTAATCTCATTTTATTTTTACCATCTCTCTGATGAACAAAAAGTCGCTAAACCATATCGGCTGTATTAGATGTAGAGATGTATATTAATAAAGATGGGTCAATAGCTACCGCATATCCTTTATATAAAAACAAGGGAATGATTGAATTTATTATGGAATATTCATTTGAATGTAAAAGAGACCATTTAGGATACTTACGAGTAGTTCTCCCCGCAGAGTTAGAATACTTTTCTGATTTCATTGAAGACATTGTTTCGGTAGCTGAAGCTGATGAATACTTGAAAATGATTCAAGATGTATTGGATGGTTCGTCTGAAGAATATGAGATTCAACTAAATACAACCATTGCATATATAAAAGAAGATCAAACAGTCATAGAACACCTTTATACAGAAAATGGAGACAGAAAATTTCAAAAAACTCATACTCGACTGGAGAGACAAGATCCGCCAAAGGTATAAGAGTGATGATTGAAACTTTAGGTCCCTTGAAATTCAAGGGACCTTTTTATTACTTTAATACTACTTCAAGTTTCACTTTATTTTCGATCCGCAGTTACTATCTGAAGAACTCATTAGGAACCGTCTGACGC
Organism: Bacillus sp. SDLI1; assembly: GCF_001553895.1. Classification (NCBI taxonomy): domain Bacteria; kingdom Bacillati; phylum Bacillota; class Bacilli; order Caryophanales; family Bacillaceae; genus Bacillus; species Bacillus sp. SDLI1. The sequence continues at coordinate 1,049,082 of NZ_CP013950.1, forward strand.
ATTTTCGGTTTTCAGTGCATAAATAGCTATCAACACCATATCCTTGCCCTTCTTATCTGAATAATGTAAACCTCTAGAGCGTTTGAATAAAAAGTAAAAAACCCTTGTCACCCAAGACTTCATAAGATTTAGTTTCCTGATTGATATTTGTTGTTTCTAAGTAGTTTAAAATATTCGTGTGACTCCATGGTGATACAAAAAGACCTGCTGCTCGTCAATTTGACTCTTCGCCTATTTCATATGTTAAGGGAGACTGGCAGGTCTTCGACCATCTGCTGTTCACCGAAATTATCGGTAATCAATTCGTATCTGCTCATCTTTCGGAATTTCCGAGAATCATTTTAGAATTAATCCTCCCATTTTGAGAGAAACAAATTATGCATTTGAATTAGTTCGTGACAAATTGTCACAATTAAACGATACCGTTTGGTCATCCAAATTTTGTACGAGCTCTATACTTACTCATCGGAAACCTAAAGAATGGACTTTTCCGTTTTTCTAAAATATCCAGGAGACAATTTGTCCGTTTGCTCTATGGTTTGAAAGATTACTTCGATTCTTTTGACACCTTAAAAATTGTTTATTATTCTTTATTGTGGTAAAATAATGCTTGGTTTTCTTTGGATGTTAATCAATTAGTATACATGACTTTAAGTAATGATTTCTATTCTCTTTTCAACATAGAAAACAAATTGTTATGATTTGGAGGCATTTAAATTTGAAGAAAATACTTTTAGTTGTTCAACTTGGATTGTCTTTTCTGATCTTTCTATCTTTAATTGCTGTGAATTGGTATCAAGGAAGTGAACTTGCTTCAGATATATTCGAGTGGAACTATACAGCTAAGTTCTCCAAACTCTTTAATGGGGTTGATAAAATCACCAGCCCAGATCAAATTTCTCAATTGGATTTTTTCATTTACTCTGCTAAACACTATCCAGTGGTTACCACTTTAATGATATGTTCATTTATTTATGTTCTGATATCACTCTTCTTCTTATTAAAAACATTGAAAAACAAATAGATAATATATGACATATGTGGTATAATTTACTCATAATAACTACATATGGAGGTAAAAACATTGAAAAAAGCTTTATTTTTAACATTCTTTGTCGGTTTGTTGATTTTTGGCTCTCTAACCCCTATTTCTGCTAGTGCAGAAGAATCAAAAGGAACTAACACCCCAGCTTTAACTCAAGTAGAGTATTATGATGCAAACAATAAACTTGTAAGTGTAGAGAGCTATACGGAAGAAAAGCAAGCTTCAAGCACACCTTCTACAAAATTCTTTTCATTGGCTGCATCCAAAAAAGGTGTTTCGTATTATGATTTTGGTAAGACGACCTTCTCAAACTATATTTGGGTAAAAGGTGGATACGCCTTCAAAAACCCTGGTGCTATGTCTATAGAATTAAATAATAGACCAAAACAATTTGAAGTAAGAATGTATGCTTCTAATAAAAAAACTTACATTGGTAAAGGTGTAGCTAAGAATGCATCTGGGTGGGTTCCATTTGATTGGAGATCACTTAGAAAAAAAGGAAGTTCATACACTTTTAAACTAGTGAGCGCCGCCAATTCTGGAAAAATCACTGTAAACAATGGAACTCTTGAATACAATGTTAACTAAATTAAAGTGGTTGAGAAGAAGCAGGTAATACTTGCTTCTTCTTTTATTGGCTAAGATTATTATTTTTAAAACCTCATAAACTCCCCTAATACTCATTCAGCAGCGTTCTTCTTTTCGCTTGGTTGTAGATCAAGTCGTACCTTATTCTCGCTTGTCTTTGTTGGGATATTGTTAATGTCTTATTTCCCATCATCTTGAGAAACATTTTTAATTGTTCTTGCTCCTTTTTGGTTACAGTCACTTTCAATCGCTCTCCATTCATCGTTAAAACTTTTGTTATTTGTCTTGACTTTTCTTTTGATCTTTTGCTTGATTGGTTGAGACTGTGGACAACGGCTGGGCAAGTTGTCTGCCTGAATTTGCTTGTAAAAAAATAAACTCCGGCAGGCGGCTGAAACTTGATTGTATATCCACTTGTGATATCCGTGTGTTCACCCTATTTGCCGTTGGTTATTCTCCAAACAAGCCTACTGTGTCAAGTGTCCCTAACAGGTTCTCAAAGCTCAAATTTGAGCCCTGATACTAGTGGCTTATCCTGCACCGTCAGAAACGATACACCCATCCTTCGTCAGCACTTAATGACAGCTTTCGCCTTTCAGATGCATGTGAAAATAGTTAAACTCAGAAGGCATCCCGTCCTCATTTATTTGCGTCGGCTGAGTCTCAAGTTTTACGTGTGTTAGCGCATTCCACGGCAGTCTGATCCCGAAAAAAGGCATCACTAAAGACAACACCTTAATTCAGGAGTATAGACTGACTGTATTTAGTTTTAAGGGTCTCGCAAAATGCTAACCCCTTGATAATAATCCGATCTAGTGAGTAATACGACGCATGCAGAGTTGGGGACGCCGCCCAAAGAAACTGCTCTGAATCTAACTCTCGAAGCTAAAAAGCCGTTTGATGAATCTTTTCAAGAAGAATACGTTAAATTTTTAAGAGTACATCCCCAATTAATAAGAAGGAATACTTTCTTACAGTGTTATTTTATTTTTGAATCTTGCCTTAATAATTATTGTAATCTCAGATCGCAAAGTCTAGAGTTAAATCATAGCTATAGGTCTAGTGAAAAATGTATCTGGAATAGAGAAAGCACAAAGATTTCTAGTTAAATATATAAAAATAAAAGAACCCTTTAACTCTATGGAATGGAAAGAAATTAAAGCATATAATTTAATTAGAAATTCACTTGTTCACAATAATGGCTATATCGTTAAATCAAAGTTACAAACTATTCCTCCTGGCTTCCAATTAACAAACTTTGAAGGCTCGAAACAAAAGGTCACTCTAGATAAAAGATTTGTTAGTAATATTTACAGCACATATCTCTCATTTAAAAAAATTAGAGGAACAGTAAACGTTTTAAAAGGGGTTACAATATATGTTTAAATCTAAATCGATTAGCAGTTTCATTTTTTTATCAGAACTAGATAAGCTTGAAGATCTCTACATAGAACAAGAAGAGCATAACGAAAAGTCTTTATTGTCTTGGGAGGTATTTCTCGAAAGTAATACAGAGGGATTTACTGATGAAGAAATATATGAGTTTGTAGAATGGTATAGCGCTGATTACCTAAAGTACAGTAATGACTATCCTCAGGTAATAAGAAAAACAATTTTTTTACAGACTTATTTTAGTTTTGAGGGTTATTTGAACAACCTTTGTTCTGATTATAAGAAAAAACTTGACACAGACTTAGATTATAAGGATATGAGAGGTCAAGGGATAGAAAGAGCTAAACTTTATTTAACTAAGGTTTGTAACGTTACAATACCTTTTCTAACTGATGAATGGAAATTAATTAAGTCATATAATATGCTAAGAAATGCATTGGTTCACAACAATAGCATAATAGATAAGTCTAATCTAAAAACCATTCCTAAAGGTGTTGCTTTAAATTCATATTCTGAGGAAAAGATCAGTACTAACTATTATCTAGAATTAGAAAAAGAGTTTTTAGATGATGCATTCTTAACTTATAGAGCATTTAGCATTATTATTGAGCAGCAGTAAACAAATGCTGCTCTACTCCCCATCCTCTATTAGTGGCATCTTACAAGGCAAACAAAAAGAGGAATCACATTAAATTGTGACTCCTCTTTTTTGTGACTCAGTGTGACACGAGTAAGTGTCCAACACACTGAAACCCTAGATGATTCCGACTGGGCTCGAACCAGCGACCTCTACCCTGTCAAGGTAGCGCTCTCCCAGCTGAGCTACGGAATCATGATATGTATGTGTTGCTGGGTATGTTGTTGTCTCTCTGACATTTATAATTATATATCCTGCTCAGCCGTTCGTCAACACTTTTTTTATCTAAAATAAAAAAAGGGCGCGTCGCAAAAATTGGCGCCGCTCTTTTCATTTATAATCTGACTCCGGCGGGGGCGATTTTTTTCAGCGCCTGTTCGAAGTCGCGTTCTAAATCTTCGGCGTTTTCGACTCCGACGCTCAGGCGCAGAAGGCCGTCTGTGATGCCGCGTTTTTCCCTTTCCGCTTGCGGCATGGCGGCATGCGACATGGTTGCAGGGTATGAGAGAATGGATTCAACGGCGCCGAGGCTGACCGCAAATACCGGAAGAGATACATGTTCGACCAACTTTTTGACGGCTTCTTTGCTTTCCAGTTCAAAGGACAGGACGGCGCCCGCTCCGGTTGCTTGCCGTTTATGGGTATCGGCTCCCGGGTGTCCGGCAAGGCCGGGATAGTAAACGTTTTTGACGGCGGGGTGCCCGTCAAAAAAGGCAGCCAGCCGTTCAGCCGTCCGGCTCGCTTTTTCCAGTCTGACCTGCAATGTTTTTAAGCCTCTCAATACGAGCCAGCAGTCCTGAACGCCGAGCACCGCTCCAAACGAGTTTTGCAGCTTATACAGCTGATTGCCGAGCTCTTCATCCTTGACGGCGGCAAGGCCTGACAGCACATCACTGTGACCGCTTAAAAATTTCGTCGCGCTGTGAAGCACGATATCTACGCCGAGATCAAGCGGCCGCTGCAGTGCAGGTGTCATGAAAGTGTTGTCAAGGTATGTCAGACAGCCGTGTTCTTTTGCCAGCTCGACGACGGCTTTTATGTCCGTAATGCCGAGCGTCGGGTTTGACGGTGTTTCCATATAGATGGCTTTCGTATTCGGCCGGATGGCACGGGCGACAGCTTCTGTGTCCGTCATATCGACAAAGGTGTGTTCGATTCCGAAACGGGACAGCACTTCTGTCACCATGCGGAATGTTCCGCCGTACACATCCTCCGTGACAAGAACATGGTCGCCTTGGGATAAGAGCAGAAACGCCGTCGAAATCGCCGCCATTCCGGAGCTGAAAGCAAAACCTCTCGTTCCGCCTTCAAGACCTGCGATCGTTTCTTCAAGCGCTGTTCTTGTCGGTGTGCCGGAGCGGCTGTAATCATATGTCCCGAATTCTTCAAAGGAAGACTGATGAAATGTGGAAGCATGCTGAATCGGCACGCTGACGGCTCCGGTAGCTCCGTCAGTTTTAAATGGATTGTGCACGAGCTGGGTTTCCAGCGTCCAATTTTGATTACTCATACGACACGGCCCCCTCTTTTACTTTCTGTAATGCCTGCTTTACATCCCGCTTCAAATCTTCTGCATGTTCAATTCCCACTGAAAATCTCAGCAGGCGGTTGCAGACGCCGTTTGCGATACGGATATCTTCCGGAATGTCCATGTGCGTCTGTGTCGCGGGGTATGTAATAAAGCTTTCCACCCCGCCGAGACTTTCTGCGAAACAGATCGTTTTCAGCGCCTTTAAAAATGGATTGACCCATTCCTCTTTTTGCAGCCGGAAAGACAGCATTCCGCCTTTTCCGGGATATAACACGTCGGCGATTTCTTCTTCCTGTTCTAAAAATGCTGCAAGTTCACGGGCGTTTTCTTCATGACGCCGCATTCTGAGCCCGAGTGTTTTCATCCCTCTCATTAAAAGCCACGAATCAAACGGCGGGAGAACGGCTCCGATCGCATTTTGGTGATTAAACATGATGTCGCCGAGTTCTTCATCCTTTACGACAGCAAGACCGGCAAGGAGATCATTGTGCCCGCCTAAATATTTTGTGGCGCTGTGAATGACGATATCGGCTCCCAGTTCAAGCGGGCGCTGGATAACCGGGGTATAAAACGTATTATCGACAATCAAAAGCAGGGCGGCTTCTTTCGTAATCCGGGCGATTTTTTCAATGTCCGCCTCCTGCATTAACGGGTTTGTCGGCGTTTCAACAAATACCGCTTTCGTGTTTTCCGTTAATTTGGAGCGTAAACAGTCTTCATCGCTGAAATCATCGTAAATAAAGCTTAAGCCGTATTTTCTCCATTCATTTTCAAACAAACGGTATGTGCCTCCGTATAAATCGGAGGATACAATCAATTCATCCCCGCTTTTAAATAAAGCCATAATCGTTTGAATGGCTGCCATTCCCGAGCTGAAAGCAAAGCCTCTCGCACCGTTTTCCAACACGGCGATAGCGTCTTCAACGAGCTGGCGTGTCGGGTTTTTCGTGCGCACGTAATCAAAACCTGTAGATTCTCCTATTCCTCTATGCCGGTAAGCGGTGGACAGATAAATCGGCGGACTGACCGTTCCTGTTGCTTCTTCGCTTCTATTTCCAATTTGGGCTAATTTTGTTTCAACATGCTGCGTCATCAGTAAGCACCATCCTTTTCAAAAATAAAAAAGCTCCCTCTTCATAAGAAGAAGGAGCTTTTCTCTTCCTCTTATCTTCCAAGCATGTGAATCGCTTGCTGGATTTAGCACCTTGGCACTTTGCCTTCCCGCGGCAAAGCAAACCGGTTGCTGAGGTTTCAAAGGGCCAGTCCCTCCACCTCTCGTGATAAGAATATTGTTTTGTATTTTCTGATTGTTCTATATTAACGCACTATAAAATGGATTTCAACAACTTTTTAATTTTCTGAACTCTCGCAAGAAGTGCACCTGAAGAAAGAAATTTCTAATAATTCATGGTACAATAGGGAAAAACCATCAAGACAAGAAGCGGCCTGGAGGAATGCGAAGTGGCACCGAAAACCGGAATCATTCATGAGAAAAAACTTTTCTCTCATGAGCTTGAAGAAGAAATGACCGTTTTGGTCTACCTGCCCAACACTTACTCCCCCCTGTATAAATATCATACGGTCATCGCCCAGGACGGCCATGATTATTTCAGATTAGGGAGAATCGGGCGGCAGGCGGAGGAGCTCATGGCAAAAGGGGAAATTGACCGCTGCATCATTATCGGCGTCCCATATAAAAATGTGCGGGAGCGAAGAAACACATACCATCCCGAAGGCTCTAAGTTCGCCTCATATAAACGGTTTATCGCAAATGAGCTCGTCCCTTTTATCGACAAAGAATACCCGACTTATCAAGTCGGATACGGACGCACCATGATCGGGGATTCCCTCGGCGGAACCGTCTCGCTCATGACGGCGATTGACTATCCGAACATGTTTGGAAACGTCATCATGCAGTCTCCGTATGTTGACGGGCACGTGCTGGATGCCGTCCGGCAGTCGGAAGACCTCAAACAGATATCCGTTTATCATCAAATCGGAGAAAAAGAAACCGATGTCCATACGACGGACGGCCAGGTGCTTGATTTCACCGCGCCGAACGAAGAGCTCAAACAGCTGCTGGAAAGCAAACAGTCTGAATACACGTATGAAACCTTTGACGGGGATCATAAATGGACATACTGGCAGCCGCTCATCACGCCGGCGCTGAAAAAAATGCTGTAACCATTCATTAAGGAGGGAACTTTCATGAAATACGGTATTGTTTTATTTCCATCAAAAAAATTACAGGATCTCGCAAATTCGTACCGGAAACGCTACGACCCGAGCTACGCGCTCATACCGCCGCATCTGACGGTAAGAGATCCGTTTGAAGCGACAGAACAGGAAATCGAGCAGATCGTATCACAGCTGAGACAGACGGCGAAAGAGTCGCACCCGCTCGTTCTGAAGATCACAAAATACAGCTCGTTTTCTCCTGTGAATAATGTGATATATATGAAAGCGGAGCCGACGGAAGAATTAAAAACCCTGAGTGAGAAATGCTATTCAGGAGCATTATCCGGTAAGCCGGAATACAGCTTCGTTCCGCATGTCACGGTCGGCCAGAAGCTGTCGTCAGATGAACATTCCGACGTACTCGGACAGCTGAAAATGCAGGACATTTCCCACGAAGAAGTCATTGACCGTTTTCACCTGCTCTATCAGCTGGATAACGGCTCATGGACTGTGTACGAAACATTTTTATTAGGCGGAGGAGAATAACTGTTTGGAAGCCATCGTTGCAAAAACTGAAAAACATCTGAACGACGCTTTTTTCGTCAGAAAAGAGGTCTTTGTTAAAGAGCAGCACGTTCCGGAAGAAGAGGAAATTGATCAATTCGAAGACGCCTCAGAGCATATTGTCATTTATGACGGCGGTCAGCCGGTCGGAGCCGGCAGATGGCGCTTGAAAGACGGGCGCGGAAAATTAGAGCGCATCTGCGTGATGAAAAGCCACCGCTCTCTCGGTGTCGGAGCCATCATTATGCAGGCGCTTGAAAAAGCGGCGGCCGCCCAGGGCGCCGGCAGCTTTTTCCTACATGCGCAGACGCAGGCGGTTCCGTTTTATGAAAAACAAGGGTACCGCGTCACATCCGGCGAAGAATTTCTTGATGCCGGCATCCCCCACCTGGAAATGATAAAGGAACACAAACGATAAAATCAAAAGCACTCCTGTTGATATGGCAGGAGTGCTTTTTTTATGAAAATATTACTTTTTCATGAATTTTATTGCATTTTATGGAAGGTTAATGTATGTTTAGTATACGAAGTATTACAATTCATACAAAAAATACAATTCACACAACGGAGGGATACACATGACAGCACCTAAAGGAAAGCATATATTCGGGACCGTTAAAGTTGGCACAAAAGGCCAGATTGTCATTCCTAAAGAAGCAAGAGATGTTTTTGATATAAATCCCGGGGACTCACTGCTTATGCTCGGGGATGACCAGCAGGGTATCGCACTTGTAAAACAAGAACTCTTTTTCGAATTTGCAAAAGATATTTTAAACGCAAAGCCAATCGATGCAGATGGCGAGGATGAGTAAATGCACGCGATTGAGCTGAAGCAATTAACGAAACATTATAAAGAAACCGCCGCCGTTGACCGTCTTGATTTTTCAGTTGAAAAAGGAGAATTTTTCGCTTTACTCGGTGAGAACGGAGCCGGAAAAACGACATTAATCAGCATGCTCTGCGGCCTACTTTCTCCGGATGAAGGTGATGCATCAGTGCTCGGCTTCAGCATTTTGACTGATTTGGATAAAATTAAACCGAAAATGAATATATCTCCGCAGGAAACAGCCATTGCCCCTCATTTAACCGTACGGGAAAACTTAGAGTTTATAGCCGGAGTCTACGGAATTCCGAAAAAAGAAGGAAAAAAAAGAACGGATGAGATGCTCGAATTGTTTCAATTAAAAGAGAGAGAAAGAGCAAAAACAAAAACATTATCAGGCGGAATGCAGCGCCGGCTCAGCATCGCCATGGGCATGATTACAAAGCCGGATATTTATTTCTTAGATGAGCCGACATTAGGGCTGGACGTCCGTTCACGCCGCGAGTTGTGGAAAAATCTTGAGGCATTAAAGGGGGACATGACGATTATTTTAACGACACACTATTTAGAAGAGGCCGAAGCCCTGGCAGACCGTATTTGCATTTTAGAAAATGGGACATTAAAAGCACTGGGTACGGCGGAGGCTCTGAAAAAGCAAACTCATTCAGCCACATTTGAGGATGCCTTTTTAGCGATTTGTGACGGGGAGGCGGGTCTTTATGCTTGATTTCGCCATACGCAACCGAAAAGAGATTTTTCGTGATCCCCTATCTATCATCCTTGGAATCGCACTGCCTGTTATTCTATTGTTTCTGTTTACGGCGATTGAGAAAAATGCGCCGCTTGACACCTTTAAAGTCCAGCATTTAGCACCCGGACTCATTGTTTTCAGCTTTGCTTTCCTTACGATGTTCTCTGCATTGCTGATCGCAAAAGACAAACAGACCGCCCTTCTGACCCGTTTGTTTGCTTCCCCTTTAAAAACAGCAGATTATGTCATCGGTTATGCACTGCCGATGCTGCCGTTAGCCGTTTTACAAATTGTCATTTGTTTTACCGCAGCAGCGGCTGCCGGTTTGTCAGCCGAATGGATCAATCTTCTCGCCGGTATCGCTGTACTGTTGCCGATTGCGATGATGTCCGTTTTCTTCGGTTTATGTTTAGGTGCTGTGTTTACGGACAAACAAATTTCGGGTATCGGAACGATTTATATAACACTCGTGCAATTTCTGGGCGGAGCTTGGATGGATGTCAATCTGCTCGGTGAGACGTTCAAACATATCGCTTATGCCTTGCCGTTTGTCCACTCGATCGAGCTGGCTCAGGAAGTCATATCCGGAGATTATTCTTCATTTCATCAGCATGTTTGGCCGATAGCGGGATATGCCGTTTTGGCGCTTGCACTTGCTTTCCTTTGTTTTATGAAAATCAGGAAGAGATAAAAAAAGCCGGCACTCCGTAATGGGAGCGCCGGTCTTCTTTATTGCTTTTCTTTCAGGAGACTTATCGTATGAGGCAGCAGACGGTCATCTCCCGGGCTGCCATGGCCCGGAACGACAATACTGATATCTTGATATCTTTTCATCACTTTGATATTTTCCGGGTTTTTTCACACGTATTGATTAATCAATCGGCCTTTTCCCATAATTTGCGGCAGACGGGAAAGAGAGCGCTTACGTTTTTCCTCATGTACGTTCTTTTCTGCGTCTGCGGTGTTTTCCTGGCGGCGCTCCAACTCTCTGTACAGCCTGTCATTGGCGAGGGCGGCCGCTTTCGTAATGCCGGCGTAATCAGGCCTATAACCCGCTGTCCGGTTTGCGTATTGAGTATACTGCTGGTTTTGAATCCGTCCTGCATAAATCATATGTACCCCTCCCCTTCGCTTTTCATTTCCCTTAATCTTACTTTTTGAAACGCGGTTCTTTTGTTATGATATTCTTTGTCTATCAAATGGATGAACACCTTTTAATGGGAGGACCCCTTTTTGAAATGCGCCCGACTGAATAACCGAACGATACATTTACATACATATTCTAGAGAACATTACCAATTCCTTTTTGAAGAAGCTCAGAAAGGAAATATTTTTTGCGCACATTGTGGCCAGCCCGTCTTCATGCGGCTTTCGATTTTAGAGCAGCCGGCGTTTTATCACCGGCAAAAGGGAGACTTTACCGCCTGTGAAAAAGCATGCGCGGCCAAGGAGCCAAAAGCGGAGAAGGAAAAGGAAGAGTATAAGGAAGCCGGCATGTTCCGCCTGCCGAAAGGAAAAGCGATTTCAGAGAATCCGAAACCGATCGTCTCAGAATGGAAAAGCCCGAAAAAAGTGCCTGCAGCCGAGCCGTTTTCCCCAACATCTGAAGCGGCTGATACATCGCTGTTTCCCGGTATCGGCCTGAACCGTGAACAGATGCGGGCAGTCACAGAAACCGACGGGCCCCTGCTGGTGCTCGCCGGAGCGGGAAGCGGAAAAACGAGAGTGCTGACAGCCCGCGCCGCCCATATGATTGAACATCTCGGCATTTCACCTGAGAACATGCTGCTTGTGACCTTTACGACAAAAGCCGTCGCCGAAATGAAAGAGCGGATGGCGACTGAGTACGGGCTGGCAGCCGGCAAAGTCTCCCGCCTCGTGACGGGAACATTCCACAGCTTTTTCTATAAAATACTCTATCATTTTGATTCTTCAAAATGGAACGGCAGCCAGCTTCTAAAAATGGAATGGCAGAGAGAGCAATATGTGAAAAAGGCGCTCTATGAAGAACATTTGGACGAAAAAGAGTTTCCCGTCGACCAGGCGCTTCAGCTTATCGGCTGCTGGAAAAACACGTACCTCCCCCATGAGACAATCCCGCTTGCGGATGACTGGGAGAAAAAAGTATACAGGCTCTATGAACATTATGAACGGCAAAAGCGGGAAAATCGGCAGTTTGATTTTGATGACATGGCTCAAGGCTGTTATGAGCTGTTAAAAAGCCGGCCTGATATTCTCGCACAGTATCAAAACAGATTTTCTCATATTTTGATTGATGAGTTTCAAGATATTAATCCTGTACAGTATAAAATTATGCAGCTGATCGCAAGCCCTGAGAATAACCTGTGCTGCGTGGGGGATGACGACCAATCCATTTATGCGTTCCGCGGAAGCAGCCCGTCTTTCATCCTTGATTTTCAGAAAGACTATCCGGCAGCAACAACCATTTACTTAACGGCAAATTACCGCTCGCCGCACCCGATCGTCTCAAGCGCTCATACCGTCGTAAAGAAAAATAAAAAACGGTATGAAAAAACACTTTCTGCCGTCAAAGACGGCGCTCATGATCCCGTGATGTTTTATCCTTACGATGAGGAAGAAGAAGCGACCATGATCGTTTCGGATATAAAAGAGAAAATTCAAAACGGGGCGAGCCCTGGCGATTTTGCCGTGCTTTACCGGACAAACAGCGCCGGGCGGGCCATTTATGAAAGACTGCATCAATCATCAATCCCTTACCATGCCGACAGGGGCGTGCAGACGTTTTACAGCCGCAGAATCGTCCGGCAGATCCTCGCCTACTTATACGCGAGCCAGAACGAGGATGATACGGATGCAGTGAAAGATCTGCTTCCGGCCTTATTTTTAAAGCAATCCGCCCTGCAAACGCTAAAGGCGCTGTCAATCACAGAAGATTGCACGATGATTAAGGCGCTGACGAAACTGCCTGACCTGAAGCCGTTTCAAATAGGGAAAATCAAGCAGATCGTTCCGTTTTTCGCCAGCATCCGGACAATGAAGCCCGTTGAAGCCATCACCTTCGCCGAAAGCAAAATGGGCTTTTCCGAGTATTTAAAAAAACGGGGCAATGAAGGAAACAAGCTGGAAAAAGGCTCTGATGATCTCCGGGACGTCAAAGTGGCCGCCAAAAAATTTAAAACCATTCCGGATTTTCTTGCGCATGTCGATCATATGCGCGCCGCCGAGAATCTGAAAACCGATGAAAACGGCGTCGACCTGATGACCATTCACCGCTCAAAAGGTCTTGAATTCAATACGGTCTATATTTTAGGGGCGGCTGACGGCTCGATCCCCCATGACTTCGCGCTTGAGACGGCGAGACAGGGTGATCCCGCTCCGCTCGAAGAAGAAAGACGGCTTCTGTACGTCGCAATGACAAGGGCCATGCAGCATTTATATGTATCATGTCCCGCGAACAGACGGGGGAAAACAGCGCGCAGTTCAAGATTTCTCGAGCCCCTTCTTCGGATGGACAGACGGAGCGCATTCAGAATATAAAGAACCCGGCAGATCACTGCCGGGTTCTTCTCACATAAAAAGGCCTTCAATAAGGCCGGCTGACGCCTATTTTTTGTCCATCATTTTAGAAATGGTGCCAAAATCAAGTTTCTCTTTACCGCTTGTAATCGATTGGACGATTTTGTCTTCCAATTCTTTCGGTACACGTTTGTTAGCCAGCTGGGATACCTTCTGAATGACACCTCTCACCGTGTTTTCATCTTTGAAATTTGCATTTTGCAATGATCCCGCGAGGTTCATGACATCCTTCATGCTGACGCCTGTTTTCTTCTCAATATTTTTAAAAAATTGATTATCCATGTTGTGCCTCCTTTTTGTGGAGTAATACGATATTGTATGAACTAAGGGCGGAACATGTGCCCGTAAGACAACGGAAAAATTCCGCTACCCCGTTTTCATACGCCTTCATACATCAGGCAAGCACGGGACTGAATGGTCCCGCGCTTATCCTGGGTCTAGCTAAGGTTTAGCCGAAAAAGGATGCACCGACAATGATCAAGAGGATGAACAATACGACAACAAGAACAAATGTTGAGCCGTATCCGCCGCCTCCGACATAGCCGCCACCGTATCCGCCGCAGCCGCCGTAGCCGCCTCCGTATCCGCCATATCCGAATCCCATACTTAAGCACCTCCTTTACTCTCTATACTCTATGTGATGAGACTTGTTTGGCTTGGATAAATGCATAGGGCCGGTGCGGATTTCATTTCATTTTATTGAGAATGCTCATTTTTCTTCAGTTTTGCTTCGGTTTCAGCGGCAAACGCATCTATCCATTCCTCGAAGCGCAAACCGGCTTTATCAAACTCTGACAGCTGCTTTTCAATAGATAAGATATGTTTGTTATGCTCCCGCTGATTTTGATTGTGTCTGCGGTATTTTCCATTGATCAACGATTCAAATATATTCATAACAACCCCTCCTCCTATGATCTATGCGGAACAGGGACCGGTGTTCGGCAAAAAACAAAAAAACCGGAATCCCCGGTTTTTTTTAGAAAACGGCTATCTCGGTTTTTTCTTTTGGCCGCAGCCGCAGCCTTTCTTTTTAATTTTTTTTTCGTAAGGCTGATACTCAGTGGATTTGTATGGAGTGTTTTGGGAAGGTTTGCTTGATTGATTCATGTTGATCCTTCCTTTCCTTATGTCATATATACCATTTTATGCAGAAAATAATGGTAAGTTGCTGATGGAACCGCCTTATTCCTGGAGAAGACGCGAAACCGCAGCTTCAATGATCCCCGCCGCGCCGGCTATGGCTAACAGCAAAATCAGCCATTGCGCAGCCTCAGGAATCACAATCTGCGCCGCAATTAAAAAGGCGGCGCACCATACGCCCGTACACCAGTAACAGCTGAGCAGTTCTCCGATAAAAGCCCTGATGCCTTTGCCTTTTATGACAATATAGGTTTCTGTCGTGCCGTCTGGTGCGGTTTCTGTTTTTTCCTCGTGAAAAAGGCTCCGGAGCGGCGCCATTATGGTGTCAAATACGAAAAGCCTGGCCAGCCGAAAAACGGCAAACGATAACAGAATAAATGAAAGCCAATTGATAACCACCTGTTCACTCCTTTTTAAAACTTGACCTCTTAATATATATGCGAAAACCCTGTTCTTCATGAATCGCACCTTGTCCGGGAAAAAAATAGGTGCGGTTTAGTTGTTTTTCTTATTCCGCTCGGCGTTTCATTTGCATTATATAAAGTATGAATGAGAAAGGAGTGAAGGTTATGTCGTTTGAAGAAAATGTTGAAACACTGCAACCGCAAATATTCGAACAATTATCCAACGAATTCGAGCAGAAGATCGAAGTGATTGATTGCGAAAATGTCACAGTAGATACAACACATATAACGGCCGCTCTTTCTATACAAGCCTCAGTTACTGCGGCGATTATCCTCGCGACACAGCTCGTGATAGCAGATGAAGACACAGCCGACCAAATGGTAACCGAACTGCTGATCCTGGATGATTGCCAAATAAAAAAGAGGACCGTCATTCAAGTTCTGAACAGCCGCAATGTCAAAATCACACTGGCAGCAGACGATATCATGGCCTTTGTACAAATTTTGTTTCAATTATTAAATATACTTTTTGCTGAACTAGACATCCTTTAACTCTTTCTATTCAAATTTTTAAAATTAGAGGTGAGAACAAATGGCAGATAACGAAAAATTAAAAAAAGAACTCGAAAATCTACCAGAAGTGGATCCGCTTTTAAAAGTGCTTGTCAGCAATGTCTTCAAAAAACACGGCGTGACAAAGGACAAAATGCGGGAAATACCTGATGAAGAAAAAGAAATGCTGATCGCATTAGTCAAAGACATGCAGGCAAAAACAGAAGCTTTTCTTGAAAGCCAGAAACAGAAAAAAGAGCAGGAAAAAGCACAAGAACAGCAGACAACTCCGCAAACCCGCAGAGAACAATTAATCGAACAGCTCCGGCAAAGACGCCAAAATCCCGGTCAATAACTAAAAAATAGTGATTTTTATCAGGATATATGCCTGAGTCAAAGTAAGGGGCCGGCTCATTTAATAATAGTAAAAGAAAAGGAGGAATAGATATGGAAAGCAGACCATACTCTTGGGTTGCACTTGATCCTGAATGCGAACATCCGCGAGAAGAAAAAGAAGAAAAAGAAGGCAGAAGATGCAGTGTTTGCTGTAACGGAAACGGATTCGGCGAAGATAACGCCTTCCTTGACCAAGACCTGGCCCAGGCGAACATCAACAAACAAGTTTCTGAAGAAGCGATTATTATCAGAGACTCTTGTGATATTAATGTGACGTCAACAGACGTTCAAGCAGTCGCTTCAGTCATGACAGCAATTAATGCAGCAGTCGTAACAGCTACTCTCACTTCAATCGCTGACGGAGTCATCGCTGAATTGGTCGCACAAGACTTACTGCAGCTGACAGCCAACAAACAAATCAACCGCCAAAAACTGCTCATCGAAAACTCCCGCGGCGTAAACGTGACAACAGTAGATGCCGATATCGCAGTGTTGATCTCAACAGCGACAAATTTACTGATTGCTGTCTTAGTCATCACCCTCGTCCTCTAAAAAGAAAAGCAGAGCTAAAAAACGCTCTGCTTTTTCTTATTTTCTCCGCATATGATGAATATATAGACGTTCACCCACACCAAGTGAGGCTCGCGTACATATGTTGTTAAAGACAAAAGTCAAATACCCTAAAAGAAGGAGCTGAAATCCATGAGCTGCGGAAAACACCATGGCCGAGATGAAAATTGTGTATGCGATGCAGTCGAGAAGATTTTAGCAGAACAAGAGGCTGTTGAAGAACAATGCCCGACTGGATGCTATACCAATCTGTTAAGCCCGACAGTTACCGGTAAAGATACCATCCCGTTTCTCTTGTTTGATAAAAAAGGCGGTTTGTTCTCCACATTCGGGAACGTCGGAGGATTTGCGGATGACAGCCAGTGTTTCGAGTCTATTTTCTTCCGGGCAGAAAGAGTTTGCGATTGCTGCGCGACGCTTTCCATATTGCGCCCCGTAGATGTGCACGGCGACACCCTCAGCGTCTGCCATCCTTGTGATCCGGATTTCTTCGGTTTAGAAAAAACAGATTTTTGCATTGAAGTTGATCTGAGCTGCTTCAGCGCCATTCAATGCCTTTCACCCGAACTTGTCGACCGGCCTGCGCCGCACAAAGAGAAAAAGCATCACGGATAGTCATTGATTCGCATCTTTTCTAAAGAGGAATCCCCTTCCAACCTTCTATTACAGATGCAATCATCAGCCCGCCCGGACGCCCGGGCGGCTGACTCTCCGATATCGTTTAATCCGGTGCCATTAAAACGTGAAGTCAGGAGGGAAATTATGAGTAAGAATACAACATACTGTGTGCGTGAAGCGGTGGAAAATATTGAGGACCTGCAAAATGCGGTTGAGGAAGATTGCCCGGCCGGATGCTATTCCAACCTTTTATCGCCGGGTTTTTCATTAGGCGATACAGTGCCGTTTGTGCTTTTCACTTCTAAATCATCGCCGTTTATCGCCTTCGGAAATGTCGGCGAGCTGGATAACGGTCCGTGCTTTAATACTCTTTTTTTCAGAGTTGAAAGAGTCTGTGACGGCTGTGCCACATTAAGCCTGCTTATTGCTTTTGACGAACATAAGCACATTCTTGATTTTACAGATAAAGATTCTGTCTGCGATGTATTCCGTTTAGAAAAAACAAACTATTGCGTTGAAGTCGATCTTCACAGCTTCTGCGCCATCAATTGCCTTAGCCCGAGACTGCTGAACCGCACACATTCTTAACCGAAAAGCATAAAAATAAGCTGCCGGAGTAAAGAATTCAGGCAGCTTTTTGTATGGTTAAAAACCGAGCGGATGCAGCGAGGTGATATCGCTGATGGCAAGCTCCGCAGGCGCACCGTTGCTCGTCGTCCTCAAATAGATGGCATCATTTTTTCTGCCGACAATTACGCCTCTGTAAGTTTTCCCGTTGGCTTCTATCAAACAAAGCGCCCGGGGCATATTATGCGGCAGTTTCGTTAAGAAATCAATTTTTTCAAGAATAGACATTCTGCTCATCGGCTTTTTCACGCGCTTTGGCGGAACCCTCTCCTCCGAGGCGTCATTGTGAACCGCTTCAGGCTCTTTTTCTGCGGCGTCGGGCTCAGCAGCACCCTGCACTTGCGCCGGAATTTCTTGTGCGGCTTCCTCTGTGCGGCTGTGCTGTTCAGGTGTCTGCTTTTCTGGTTCGGCAGGCGCTGCTTCGACAGGCTGAGCTTTACTTTTTTCCTCCTGCTTTCCGTGAGCGGGCTCTTCTATTGGCGGCTGAGGTGTTTTCCTTTTGATTAATATATCCTGCATTGATGATTGCGTGTCTGAATAATCCGGCTGCACAATATACATGAGCGGTTTTTTGTCCGCGTTTCTGTTTTGTTTTGACATCTTCATCCCTCCGATTCTGTCATGTTTTATCTATATGACGGAATGATTAAAATCAGAAGAAAGAAAAAGCAATCCCTAAAAAGGGACTGCTTGTCAATTAACGTGCGGTAATATGGAAACCGGAATCAACGTGAAGATTTTCGCCCGTGATGCCTCTTGACAGATCACTGAACAAGAATGCGGCCGTGTCGCCCACTTCTTCAGGTGTTGTCGTGCGGCGCAGCGGCGCACGCTCTTCGATTTCTTTCAGGATAGAATTGAAATCACTGATTCCTTTTGCAGAAAGCGTACGGATCGGTCCTGCTGAAATGCTGTTGACGCGGATGTTTTCTTTTCCTAAGTCAGCCGCTAAATATCTGACACTTGCATCAAGAGACGCTTTTGCAACACCCATTACGTTATAGTTTGAAACGACGCGCTCGCCGCCGAGGTAAGTGAGTGTGACGATGCTGCCGCCTTCAGTCATGATCGGACGAGCCGCTTTTGCGACCGCTGTCAGAGAGTAAGAACTGATGTTATGCGCAAGCAGGAATCCCTCACGGTTCGTATTTAAATATTCACCGACAAGCTCCTCTTTGTTTGCAAACGCGATGCAGTGCGCAATGCCGTGAATCACGCCGACCTGCTCTTTAATGCTCGCAAAGCAAGTTTCGATCTCAGCGTCATTTGTCACATCACACGGAAGGATGAGAGAATCATTTCTTTCTAATGTAGCCGCAAGGTCATGAACTGATTTTTCCAATCGCTCCCCTGCGTAAGTAAAAATGAGGCGCGCTCCGGCTTCGTGAAGCGAGCGGGCGATTCCCCAGGCGATACTGCGTTTATTGGCAACGCCCATCACAACGATGTTGCGGCCTTCTAGTGAGAAATTCATATGTATAAAGCCTCCTGTAATCGTCTTAAAGACATAATTTAGTACCTGATCTTAATTTTTATCATATCATAACCTTGTCCAGATTGAAAGCATGGGAAAAAGACCGCCGGGTGTTGAAGCGGTCTCTTTTTATCTCGTCTGCAGACTGTTTCTTTTATAGGCAAAATGATTTGTCGGCCCGTGTCCCGCTCCGATGCTGAGCGTATGTTCCACGGCTTCACGCACAAAGTTGGCGGCTGTCTCAAAAGCGGCTTGAATATGTTTTCCTTTTGCGGTTTCCGCCGTCAGCGCAGCCGCAAATGTACAGCCCGTTCCGTGGGTATGTTTCGTGTCAATATAGGCGTGACTGATTCCGGTAAAAGATGAACCGTCAAATAATAAATCAACGATTTTCCCCGGTTCAGGCTGGTGTCCGCCTTTTATGATGACGTTCTTTGCGCCAAGCTGGCAAAGGCGTTCGGCTGCTTTTTTCCGGTCTTCAAACGTACGGATTTCCATTCCGGTCAATGCCTCAGCTTCCGGAACATTCGGCGTAATCGCATAACTGCGCGGAATTAACAGCTCTTTTAACGCGGCCTGTGCTTCCTCACGCAGCAGGGATGCGCCTCCTTTGGCAATCATGACGGGATCGGTGATGAGATGCTCCAGTCTGTACTGATCCATTTTTTCCGCAATTTCCGCAATCATCTCAGCGCTCCACAGCATTCCCGTTTTTATTGCGTCAGGCCGCAGATCTTCCGCCACCGCGTCGATCTGGCTGCCGAGCGCTTCCCGGGTGAGCGGGTAGATGCCGTGAACACCCAATGTATTCTGGGCGGTTACCGCTGTAATAGCTGACATCCCGAAGACGCCGAGCTCCTGAAAAGTTTTCAGGTCCGCCTGTATACCGGCCCCTCCTCCTGAATCTGACCCGGCAATCGTCAATGCTTTGCAAATGCTCATGCTGTTTTTCTCTCCTTTCGCATTATCCGATCCATTTATGATAAAAAGATTTCGCTCTGCTGATGTCGCTTGTGCCGTGAATGAATGCTCTGCCGTCACGAAACAGAACCATCTTGAAACTGTCTGTGCGGAAAGAAATTAAATACGGATTGGCCGAAACGTCAAGCCCGGCCCGTCTGAGCTGTCCCGAAAGCCTTTGCAGGTCAAACGGCTCTGAGATTCCCGTTCTGATCTGTACCGTGTTTCTCCCGCACAGAACAGCCGCTTTTGACTGATTCTCGTAAGATAAAAACGGAAAATCGTTTGTGCCGCAGCTCGGGCAATCAGCTTTCTTGAGACGGGCAACGTTTATTTCGGACCGTTCATTTTTCCACAAATCAAACGAACGGAGAACATGCTCAACAGGTCCGCCCGTTAACAGCTTCAGCGCGTCTGCAGTCTGAAAAACAGCCGTCTGTAATACAGCCGGACTGATAATTCCCGCCGTATCACATGTCATACCGCCTAAAGGCAATGTCTCAAGCAGACAGTGGAGGCACGGCGTGACACCGGGAATGACGGTAAAGGAGAGTCCGTAGCTGCCGACACAGGCGCCGTACAGAAAAGGAACTCCTTTCTGTACAGCCGCATCGTTCACAATCAGCCTCGTTTCAAAGTTGTCAGTCGCGTCAATGATAAGAGATGCGTCACAAATCAGTCCGGGTGCGTTTTCCGCAGTGACATCCATGACAAATCCCTTCACATCTACATCGCTGTTTATGGATGTAAGCCGTTTTTCAGCTGCCGCAGCTTTCGGCATTTCCTGTCTGACGTCATCTTCGGTATAAAGCTGCTGGCGCTGGAGATTACTCCACTCCACATAATCTCTGTCAGCGATCGTTACCTTCCCGACCCCTGCTCTGACAAGCATCTCCGCATTTGCCGCGCCAAGCGCACCCGCGCCGATAATCACGGCATGAGACGACCGGAGCTTCTCCTGTCCGGAGGGACCGATCGGCTGATACAGCTCCTGTCTGGAATATCTGTCCGTCATACCGGAAGACCGTCCCGCGGACTGCTTGCAGTTCCGTAATCTTTCACCGGAATCCGCCCGGCTTCATAAGAAAGGCGGCCCGCTTCTACGGCAAGCTTCATCGCCCGGGCCATTTTGACCGGATCATCAGCGCCTGACACGGCGGTATTTAATAACACGCCGTCCGCTCCCAGCTCCATCGCGCAGGCAGCGTCTTTTGAAGAACCAATGCCGGCATCGACAATGACCGGAACTTTCGCCTGTTCAATGATGAAGGACAGATTCAGCGGATTTAAAATTCCCTGGCCTGAACCGATCGGTGAAGCGCCCGGCATAATAGCATGGACTCCAAGCTCCTCAAGACGCCTTGCGAGCACGACATCATCTGACGTATACGGAAGAACGATAAATCCCTCTTCAAGCAGCTGCTCTGATGCTTTCAGCGTTTCAACCGGATCAGGCAAAAGTGACCGGCTGCATCCGATGACTTCCACTTTTATCATGTCACAAAGTCCTGAAGCTTTGGCAAGCCTTGCGATTCTGACCGCCTCTTCAGCCGTTGCGGCGCCGGCCGTATTCGGCAGAAGCGTGTACTTAGACAAATCAAGCTGTTCGAGAAAGTTTGGCTGAGACTGTTCAAAGATGTTCATCCGCCGCACCGCAAAGGTTAAAATATCTGATTCCGAGACGGCCACCGCCTCTTTCTGAATCTCAAAACTCGGATATTTTCCCGTGCCTAACAGCAATCTTGACTGAAACTGTTTTCCGCCTATTGTTAACATCCTCATCCGCCTCCTACAAAATGGACAATTTCTATAACATCGCGATCACATAAACTTGTGTTTTCATAATTCTTTTTTTCGATGATTTCTTTATTTCTTTCTACAACTACGATTCTTTGATCAAGCTGATACGATTCAAGCAAATCCTGAACCGTGCCCTCTTTTCGATTCCAATCAATTTGTTTTCCATTCAGCTGAAGGATCATATTTGAACAGCCTCCTTGCGATCAATTCGAAACGCTTCTTCCCATTCATGTTTAACCTGTCTTCCCAGGATCATATCCCGCACCATTTCAGCCGTTGCCGGAGCTAGCAGGATGCCGTTTCGAAAATGGCCGGCGGCGAATATGATGCCGCTGTTATCAGGATGCCGCCCGATAAACGGCTTTCCGTCTTTTGTTCCCGGCCTGAGCCCCGCCCAAAACCGGTCTATTTTCATATGTTCAATGGCGGGCAGCATGGTTTTCGCTTTCGCAATGATAGCCTCAATCCCGCCGATGTCAGGCGTGTCGCTCCAGTCGCCCTGTTTCATCGTGGCGCCGATGACAAGCCGCCCGCTTTTTCTCGGAACGACATAACAATGATCATGGTAAAGGGTTTTGGTCAACGGGATTTCGTCATTCCACACAGAGAGGCATTCTCCTTTCACAGGGAAAAAAGGCTGTCCCAAGCCGAGCTGACTGAAAAACCGGCCGCTCCATACACCGCTGGCAACTGCGACTTTGTCAGCATAAACATCCCCGCCGGACGTTGTGATGCAGTATTCCCCGTTCACCCGTTTTATGGAAGTGACTTGTGTATGCTCACATATGTCAGCGCCATAACGCCGCGCCCCTTTTGCATATGCTTTGCAAACATAGTAAGGTTCGACATGGACATCGTCTTTTATAAAATATGCGCCGAGAATGTCTTTTGAAGCGTAAGGCTCTTTTTCAAGAACCTCTTCCGCGGAGAGCCAAGTGACAGAAGGTAAATCATCCATCTTCCGTAAACGGGTCATGTCTTCTTCTGTATACGCCAGTTTAAGCATTCCGCCGTTATGGCGCCTGATGTTAATGCCGCTGGCTTCCTCAAGCTCTTGCCCCGCCGCTTCATACAGTCTTTGGCTGTGCATAGCAAAATCAAAAAACGCATCCCGGTTTTCACATTCCGCGTGAGCGCCAAGCATTCCCGCCGCAGCGCTTGTCGTTTTTCGGCCGATTGCTCCGTCTTCAAACAAGACAACGTTCTGCTGCGTCTTCGCCAGCTCATAAGAAATGGCGCACCCGATAATTCCGCCGCCGATCACCGCCGTATCATAGTGCTTCTTCATCATCAGCCCCCCTCACCGCGCGTGCATACCGTTTTGCCGCCTCCTCAGGGTTTTCAGCTGAGAAAATGCCTGACATGACGGCAATTCCGTCCGGTTTCACCTGCTTTGTGTGTCCGATCGTCTGCAGTGTCATTCCGCCGATTGCGATAACGGGGATGGAAAGCGTGCGTTTGATCTCTGAAAGCAGGCTGATGCCTCTTGCCTCAAGTCCTTGTTTACATTCCGTTTCAAACACATGGCCGAATACCACGTAATCCGCATCTTCCTTTTCAGCTTGGATGGCTTCTTCCAGCGAATGAACCGAACGTCCGATATGAAGATGGGGAAATCTGCTTCGCACCTGCTTTACGGAAAAGCTGCGGGATGGAAGCTGAACACGGTGTATGTTGGCAAAAAGCGCGATATCCGCTCTGTCATTGATGATCAATTTGTCCTTATCCGCACCGCCTTTTTTCAACAGTGATAAAAGCTGCATGATCTCTCCCGCTGTTTTATCCCGCTCACGGATATGGATAAAGCTTACTTCGCGCTGAATCGATAGAATATCCTCGGCCAGCTCGGCAACGGGTTTGCGATTATCAGTTACGGCGTGCAGCTCCAAAGGACTCCACCTCTTTTCCGCCCTTCTCCGACCAGCCTTCTTTTTGATAAGCCATTCCCCAAAATTGATATTCATAATAGCTTGAAATCACAAAATTCTCTTTCATTTTCGCGCGGATTTCCTCTGTGCTGTTTTCAGCAATCTCGTCAAAACGGCTGATCTGTTCTTCGACCTGCTGTCTGAACCAGTCTCCGCCGTATGTACCGATCCATTTTTCGTAAATCGGATGTTCCGGTTTACATTCCTTTAAGCGTTCGCCGACTTCATAATAAAGCCAATAACAGGGCAGAAGTGCAGCTAATATTTCTCCAAAATTGCCGCTCATCACCGATCTGTACATATGAGACGTATAAGAATAGGCTGTCGGCGCCGGCTTAAATGCCGCACGCTCTTCTTCTGTAATCCCTAAAAGCTCCGTAAATTCGCGGTGCAGCGCCATTTCCGCTTCATATGTGCCTTGAGCGTGGCCCGCCATCCTTCCCGTCGTAAACAAGTCTTCGGCATATGCGGCTGCAAACGCCTGAACTTTTGCAAAATGCGTCAAGTAGTAGGAATCTTGCAGTACATAATAACTGAAACGGTCTAACGGCAGGCTTCCGTCACCGATCCCTGTTACAAACGGATGAACAAAGCTTCCGTCCCACCATTCGGCTGCCGCCAGTCTGCATTCTTCAGAAAATGTCATAAAGTTTTCCCCCCTGATAAAATAAAAAAACCACTTTCCCGCATCGGAAAAGTGGTTTGGAATTTATCTGGATAAAAGGAACCCAAAAAATACCGCTCCACTTCCCTACGCAGGTCTGAACCTGTTCAAGTTATGAGGGTCTAAAAGTCTCACTTTTATCTCAGCCCTTATGAAGGACACCCCTAGTGGTCATACGATTGATCATTTACTTGTTATGCCTTCTATCTTATCACGAAATGCAATTTGGTCAAGCTTCAAGGATTTTTCTCAGCTCCGACACGTAGTTGCGCGAGCCCGTAACGATGAGACGGTCTCCTGTTTTCAGCCTCGTGTCCCCATGCGGAACGATGCTGTCCACACCTCTGAAAATCCGGACGAAAATCACATCGCCCATCAGCGGAAATTCGCGCAGAATAATGCCGTTATACGCCGTATTTTCCAGATTGATCTGATAAAGCGAAGACTCTTCATTCGTCAGAAGGTTCATCACGCCCGGCGCCTCAATTAATGCGCGCAAGAGCGTCTTTGTAGACAGAAGGATAGAAAAAATACTGATGCCCTCTTCCTTCAGTTTTGTTTCATGATCAACCGAGCTGACGCTTGCGATGATACGCTCAGTCCCTTTCTCTTTCGCCATTAAGGCGATTTCAGCGTTCACATCTTCATTTCCCGTCGCCACGACAAGAATATCCGTTTTAAAAATACCGTGCGACTCAAGCGTGCCGGGCTCGTAATCAGAAATCGTTTCAACAGAAAAAACGGATTCCGCAAGCTTTTCCCCGGCATTTTCCTGATATACATGGACGACCCGCACATCATATTCCTCATCAGGCAGCTCCAGCGTCACCGGAAGCGTCATTTGGTTGGCGCCGATAAATGTAATGCGCTTTTTTTCCTGCGGCGCACTTTGCCGCTTGAATAATTTTTTAAAGCCGATCGGTGAGATGATGCTGGCGATAACCGCAACCAAAGTCAGCGCGCCGGACATATTGGCGCTGATAATGTGAAGCCTTTCTCCGATCGTAGCCGCCGCGATAACAAGCGACAGCGTAGAAGTCAGCAAAAACCCCGAAGCAAACACGGTTCTTTTGTCATACCATTTCTTTAAATAAAACACCGGGAACATTTTGCTGATAAACAGCGCCAGCAGAAGCAGCGGAATCATCGTCAATGTTTTCGGATCTTGGAAGAGCGTCCATATATCCAGCTTCACCCCGACCATGACGAAAAAGATCGGAATTAAAAACCCGTAGCCGAATGAATCCAGCTGCTCCACCATTTCTTTATTCGGCGACAGAAGCGATACCAAAACGCCTGCTAAAAATGCACCGAGAATATTTTCCGCCCCGAGAGATTCCGATAAAGCGACAAGCACGATAATCAGTGTAAAAATGGCTCGCGTGCCGATCTGGACGGTGCCTTTAGACATCGACTGCACAAATGAGCGGTGTTTAAAGATCCTGCCGAAGAAATACAGCACCACACCCGCGGCAAAGAGAATCAAAAGAAGCCACATATTTCCGCTGTCTTCCCCATAAAGAGAAGAAAAGAAAGCGAGCAGAATCATCGTAGCCAAGTCCGCAATAACGGCGACAAGCAGAATAATCTGGCCGATATTGGAATTCATGATCCGTTCTTCCTTTAAAGTCGGAACGACCACACCGAGTGATATTGTCGAAATAATAAGCGTCATTAAAAACGCGTTTTGAATAAAACCGGCTAATACAAAGGCATAGGACAGCAGCAATGATAAAATAAAGATGCCGAAAAATATGATCAGTGCGGCAGAAAACGTATTGGGTGCTTCCTTGCCGTTCGGAAGGAATTGTTTTTTCTTTCCTTTCTCAAATGACGAAAAGTCAATTTCCAATCCGCTTAAAAACATTAAAAAGATAAAGCCGAGAACAGACAGCGTCTCCAGCCACGTGTCTCCCTGAACGACGAGATTCAGGCCGCTTTTTCCGATAATAAGCCCCATGATGATTTCCGCGACGACGACCGGAATGCTGAGCTTAAACCGATGTAAAAGGAGCGGCGTCAAAAAAGCGACGATCAGAACGACGACTAAAGAAGCGACTGATGTATGTTCCATTTGTAAATACCTCCTTAAAACAAGGGTTATAAAAGCCCGCTTAAAGCGGGCAATACCTTACTTTTTTTAAAAACATAACGCATATTCTAACAAGGCTGGCGGCGAAAAAAAAGTAATAAGGCATTATTTCTTCAAATTCTTTTTTTAATTTGTACCAAAACAGCGTAATTAGGTAAAGGAATTAGTCCCATAATAAATAAAAAACCGGAAAAGGGAGGCTGACAGAATGGCTTATGACATCATCAGCGATATACACGGATGTTATGACGAAATGATCGCGTTAATGCAAAAGCTCGGATATGAAGTGAAAGACGGAATGCCCGTCCATTCTGAAGACAGAACGCTTGTCTTTGCGGGGGATTTAACAGACAGAGGCCCCAAATCCGTAGATGTGATGCGTTTCGTGGCAAAAGCATATGAAAAAGGCATCGTCCGTTATGTCCCGGGAAATCATTGCAACAAACTGTATCGTTACTTAAAAGGAAACCCCGTAAAAGTGATGCACGGACTGGAAACGACGGCAGCCGAACTGAAAGAGCTGTCTCCCGCCGACAGAACGGAAGTCTCCAGACAATTTATCCGATTATATGAGTCAGCGCCGCTTTATGACATTCTACATAATGGCGATCTCGTTGTCGCCCACGCCGGCATAAAAGCTGACGATATCGGTAAATACTCGCGTAAGGTAAAAGAATTTGTGTTGTACGGCGATATCACGGGTGAAACGTATCCCGACGGCAGACCCGTCAGAAGAGACTGGGCCGCCGCCTATGAAGGGAAGGCATGGATTGTTTACGGCCATACCCCTGTAAAACGCCCCCGGATCGTCAACCGTACAATCAACATTGATACAGGATGCGTCTTCGGGAATCAGCTGACAGGCTTTCGCTTTCCGGAGCATGAAACCGTCTCTGTGGAAAGCTCAATGCCCTATGATGCTTCACGCTTTCGCGAAGATCAAGGCAGTCAGACATGAAAAAAAGCCCGAAACCGGTAAACGGTTCGGGCTTTACATATGTTCAATCAATGTTTTCATATCGTCAGGAACGGGGGCAAGAAAAACGAGCGTTTCTCCTGTTATGGGGTGTACGAATGAAAGCCGCTCACTGTGAAGCGCCTGCCGTGCAATTCCCTCGTTTTTTCCGCCGTACAGCGTATCACCGACTAACGGATGGCCGAGGTAACTCATGTGCACCCGGATTTGATGCGTCCGCCCCGTCTCAAGCCGCAACTGCGCAAGCGTAAACACACGTCCGGTTTTTTCTGTTTGAAAATGCGTTACCGCTTTTTGTCCCTCC
The DNA here is from genome assembly GCF_001553895.1 of Bacillus sp. SDLI1. Taxonomy (NCBI): domain Bacteria; kingdom Bacillati; phylum Bacillota; class Bacilli; order Caryophanales; family Bacillaceae; genus Bacillus; species Bacillus sp. SDLI1. The sequence continues at coordinate 1,076,654 of NZ_CP013950.1, forward strand.
GGCGTTACCATCCGCTCAATAATGCTGCCGGGTTTTCTGCCGATTGGCGCGTCCACCGTTCCTTCTTTCTGCTGCATGACGCCGTGTACGACAGCGAGATACCGCCTGCTGACAAGCCCCTTCCTCTGCGCTGCCGACAAAAGAGAATGAGCAAGCCGATGCTTGGCGATCAGCATCGCTCCCGACGTATCCCTGTCAAGACGGGTGACGAGATGAACCGTGGACTGTACGCCGCTTTTTAGGTAATGGCTGATCACTCCGTTAGCGATGCTTTCCGACGGGTGTTCCCGTGATGGAATTGAGGAAACAAACGGCTGTTTATTGACCACCAGCACATGGTCATCTTCATAAAGAATGTCAAGCGGAACCGGCTCAGGCAAAAGCGTTTCACTCACATGCTCCTTTGGGAATTCAATCTTAAGCACATCCCCTGCCGCTAATACGGCGCGGACGGTTACATGCTCTCCGTTGACAAGAAGATCTCCCCCGCCGAATTTGATGTCAGCGAGAAGCCGTTTGGAAATGCCGAGCTGCGCCGTATATTCTTTTACCGTCATGCCGGCTTCCCGGGCTGAAATATTCTTTTGAATAAAAAAGTTGTTCAATCCGTTTCCTCTTTCTATTCGCCTTTTCCGATAAAGGAGTCCTGCACTCTTTTCCAAAACGGAAAAGGGCGGAATCTTGCAAATCTGACTTTTTCATTTGCCACCCGGCATAGAATAGATTTGACATCCTTATGCAGCAAGGTCAAATGATCAATCGTGACTTGGAAGTCGACGTCGTTTCTCGGTTTGATGACACAGTTATGATGATCGGGAAGCAAAAGCGGCGAACCGACAGTCCTGAACACTCTGTTGTTGATGGATGCCATTTCCGCGAGCTGAATCGCTCTGATGGAAGGATGGATGATCGCGCCGCCTAACGCTTTATTATAAGCCGTGCTTCCGGAAGGCGTTGACAGACATAAACCGTCTCCCCTGAACGTTTCAAACAGCTGGCCTTTAATTTCAACGTCAGCGACGAGACTGCCTTCTATGCTTTTGATTGTACATTCATTCAAAGCCAGATACCGTTCTTCACGCTCTTCATCATGATAAGTGACAACCACTTCAAGAAGGGGATATTCCACGGTATGATACGGCGTTTTGGCGATGGCAAGAACAAGCTTTTCTATCTCCTGCGGAACCCAATCGGCATAAAAACCCAAATGCCCCGTGTGAACCCCGACAAAAGCCGTTTTATCCAGACGGTCGCTGTATCTGTGGAATGCGTAGAGAAGTGTTCCGTCACCGCCGACGGAAATAACGATTTCCGGCTCTTTTTCATCCAAGGTCATATCAAAATCAAGTAAATACGCCTGTATTTTGCTTTTCAGTGTATCTGAAACTTCGTCTCCTTTTGAAGAAACGGCAAATTTCATGCCATTCCCCTCCTTTCTACTGGTGGCCTCCCGCTTTTTTCTTTCGTGAAAACGCGGCTTGGGCTTCCTGAATCTCTCCGCGGATTTCAGACATTTCTTCATCGAGACGGGATGCGGCTTCCGAGGCCCGCTGCAGCCTCAGCTTTACTTTTTCGGGAATGTTCCCGCTGTATTTGTAATTCAGTGAATGCTCAATGGTTGCCCAAAAGTTCATGGCAAGCGTCCGAATCTGTATCTCCACAAGAACATGCTTTTCTCCGGACGCAGTTTGTAAAGGATATAAAACGACAAGGTGGTAAGACCGGTATCCGCTCTCTTTATGCTCTGCTATGTAATCCCTCTTGTCGACAACGGTAAAATCTTTTCTGGCAAACAGCATATTTTTGACGATCTGGATATCATCGACAAATTGGCACATAATACGCAGTCCTGCGATATCCTGCATCGTTTCAATCTGATGAAGCGGTATGCTTTTCCGTCTCGCTTTTTCAAGTATGCTTACCACCGGCTTCACGCGGCCTGTCACAAACTCAATCGGTGAGTGGTCATCTTCATACTCATAAAGGGTTCTGACGCCTTTCAGCTTCACCTTTAATTCCTCAACAGCCTGGCGGTATGGCGCTAGAAATTGCTCCCATTGTTTGTCATCCATCGTACATCCCCCAATTCCGAACCTGTTCTAAAGAAATACGCTTTTCACTTTTTCTTCCATATCTCCGTAGTTTGCATTATCTTTAATATTTTCAATAAGATAATCGAGTTCTTCATGCAGCCCTGAAAGTTCAACCGTTTTGCCGCCGGCCTCCAGCACCGCCGGTTTTCTTTTGTCAAAGGCCTCTTTCAGATCCGGCCATACATGTTCTTTTATAATGACATATTCAAAAGAGTCAGCTGTTTCAAGTATGTATACAAAAGCAAAGTGATCGGAATCAACAAGCATTTGACCTGAGGCTTTGCGTTCCGCTCCGCTTAAGTCCTCTCCGCACTTCAGGCGGAGCACGTCTTCTGTTAATGATGCATTTTGAATTTCAATTCTCTTTTGCATAATGTTCTCCTTTTTTAACAAAGTACAGCATTTATTTTATCATATCAAGGTCGATATTGATAAACGTAACCTCTAAAGAGATAATGGGAATTATACAATTTTTCGTCCTGAAAGGAAGACTGTCATGACCCAAGAAATAGAAATTGAATTCAAAAATCTGCTGACAAAATCAGAATTTCAGAAGCTAAGTGAAGCACTTGGCATGAAAAAAGATGATTTTAAGCAGCAATTCAATCATTACTTCGATACAAAAGATTTTGCTCTGAAACAAAAAAAATCAGCCCTCCGCATCCGTGAAAAAAACGGCGCGTTCGTCCTGACTTTAAAAGAGCCTGCCGCGGTCGGTCTTCTGGAAACGCACCAAGAGCTTGAAAAACAGCCTGACCTTGACAGCTTCAAGATCCCCGAAGGCCCCGTAAAACGGCAGCTGGACGGTCTCGGCATCCATTCAGAAGCCATTTGTTACTTCGGAACGCTGTCGACTGAACGCTCGGAAAAAGAATCAGAAAAAGGCTTAATCATTTTAGATCACAGCCGATATTTAGAGAAAGAAGACTTTGAATTGGAATTCGAGGCTGCTGACTGGGACGAAGGAAAACAGGCGTTTGAACAACTGCTCAAACAATTCGGCATCCCTCAGCGGGTCACTAAAAATAAAATCCAGCGTTTTTATGAACAGAAACAAAAAAAGGTGGAATGACACAGTGAATATAACGAATTGGGCGGCCCTTCTCCAGCTTCAATCAATGGCGCTGCAATCAATCTCTAATACAAGCACCGCTTCAAGCGGACAATCTGCCGAAAGCCCGCTTGCGAATTTCAGCGCGCTGCTCAGCCAATATACGGGCACAGCCGTCCGGCAGCAGCCGGAAGCGGGTATTTTAAACGGGATGCGGACCGATCATACTTCATATTCACCGAGAATTCCGGTTTCAGTCAGTCCCGCGGCCTCTTCACAGACCGCTTCTTCCGGCATAAAACCTGCGCATACAGCTTCTGACATCAGCACCGGAAACTTTTCAATCGACAGCGCCATTCAAAAAGCGGCTGAAAAATACGGAGTGGACGAAAAGCTGATCCGTGCCGTTATTAAACAGGAATCAGGCTTTAATCCGAAAGCGGTCAGCGGTGCGGGGGCGATGGGACTGATGCAGCTCATGCCTTCCACGGCTGAATCACTCGGGGTGTCAAACCCGCTTGATCCCGTCCAGAACGCTGACGGCGGGACGAAATACTTAAAGCAGATGCTCACAAAATACGACGGAAATGTGTCTCTGGCGTTAGCCGCCTACAACGCAGGCCCCGGCAACGTAGATCAGTACGGAGGCATTCCGCCGTTTAAAGAAACACAGCAATATGTCAAAAACATCACCCAACAGTATTACGCGTAAACCAGAGAGGCTTCCTTCTCTGGTTTTTTTGCGGAGTAAATCTTACACATGAATGAAGTCGATGTGATATGATATGAAATACAAGCGCCTGACAGAAAGGCACTTTGTTTGTAGAAATAAAATGTTATTGCTAAAATATACAGTAACTGAAGATAGTAAAACTGAAAGATAATTTCGCAATAGGAATTATGATTCCTATTAGCCATATAAAAGGAGTAGTCAACATGGGACAATCGTTTAACGCACCATATGAAGCGATTGGAGAGGAACTTCTATCGCAACTTGTTGATACTTTTTATGAGCGTGTCTCGTCTCATCCCTTGCTGAAGCCGATATTCCCAAGTGATTTGACTGAAACGGCCAGAAAACAAAAGCAATTTTTAACCCAGTATTTAGGCGGGCCTCCCCTCTATACTGAAGAACATGGCCATCCCATGCTCAGAGCAAGGCATCTTCCCTTTCCGATTACGGCAGAAAGGGCTGATGCGTGGCTGAGCTGTATGAGCAGAGCGATGGATCATGTCGGGCTAGAGGGCGATATTCGTGAATTTCTGTACGGGCGTCTGGAATTAACGGCCAGACATATGGTAAACCAGTCAGAAGCGGAGGATCGATCATATTGACGAATTATCAGCATGAGCAATACTTCGCCCATTGCCACGGACATCCAAAAAAACCGCTGGAAATTTACATGTTTGTCGACCCTTTATGTCCTGAATGCTGGTCGCTGGAGCCCGCCATAAAAAAATTAAAAATCCGATACGGACGTTTTTTTACGCTGCGGATCATTGTTTCCGCGAGCATCACATCGCTGAATAAGCAAAAGCGTAAAAAACACCTTCTTGCCGAAGCTTGGGAAAAAATCGCGAACCGTTCCGGGATGCCGTGTGACGGAAGCCTTTGGCTTGAGCAGGATCAGCCCCTTTCATCACCTTATCTTGCGGCACTCGCTTTAAAAGCGGCCGAACTGCAGGGAAGAAAGGCCGGCATCCTGTTTCTCCGCAACATGCAGGAAAGTCTGTTTGTCTCAAAGCAGAATATTACAGATGAAGACGTTCTTTTAGAGATTGCCAAAAAGACGAAATTGGATGTCGAAGAATTTAAACGTGATCTCCATTCACAAAGCGCGGTAAAAGCGCTGCAGTGCGATATGAAAATCGCTGCGGAAATGGACGTCACCGTTAATCCGACATTGACGTTCTTTAACAGCCTGCATGATGATGAAGGGCTGAAAGTGCCCGGCAACTATTCTTATGAAGTATACGAAGAAATCTTATTCGAAATGCTCGGCGATGAACCGAAGCCTTCTGAAACGCCGCCTTTGGAATGTTTCATTGAATATTTTCGATTTGTCGCATCGAAAGAAATTGCACTTGTTTATGATTTAAGCCTTGACGAAGTTGAAAAAGAAATGAAAAAACTGGCGTTCGCCAAAAAGGTCGCCAGAGTGGATGCAAAGCATGGTCTGTTTTGGAAATCCTTAACCGGAACCAAAGAGGATGTCACCTGCTGCGATCATTAAAAAAAGCTGATTCCTAACGGAGCCGGCTTTTTTTGTGCAAATAAAGAAACCGCGCCGGGATAAGCGCGGTTTCATATGTCTTAACGACAACAAAGGGGATGGGAGAAATTTTTCACGGTCAAACAAAGGGGTAATGTTTGTTTGTGATCAATTTCACATCCTTATCATATCAAATCTTGTCGAGTTTTGACAACCCATAAGCTTAATGTTCATATTTTTGTCACAAAACATAACTGACTGCTTGTTTTCATAGAATATATCAATGTAAAAGAAGGAGGGACATACATGCTTCGCACCGTACTGACCATCGGAATGATTGTGTTTTTCTTCTTTTTAAATCTGCTGGCCATGATGCACATGCTGCCGATTTACATCACATCTCCCCTGCTGTTTCTGTCGATATTATTTGCCCTGTACCGGCTGAATCACCGAAAAACGTTTAAAGGATTTTAAAAAGCCTGCGCATCTTCTGCACAGGCTTTTTCTATTATGAAGGGTTCACTTTCGAAAGCAGTTCTTCCATTTCATTCAGTTTCTCTTCAAACATTTTGCAGGCCGCCTCGATCGGTTCAGGCGATGTCATATCGACTCCCGCTTTTTTCAGTATGTCGATCGGGTATTCTGAGCTTCCCGCTTTTAAGAATTCGGTATAACGCTCAACCGCAGGCTTGCCTTCTTTTAAGATCTGGCTGCTCAGCGCTTGGGCCGCACTGTAGCCTGTCGCATATTGATACACATAATAATTGTAATAGAAATGCGGAATTCTTGACCATTCCAGGCTGATTTCTTTATCAATCACCATGTTGTCTCCGAAATACTTTTTATTGAGATCATAATAAAGCTTGCTCAGCAGTTCAGGCGTCAGCGGCTCGCCTTCTTGCGCTTTCGTATGAATCAGATGCTCAAATTCAGCGAACATCGTCTGTCTGAAGACTGTGCCTCTGAAACCTTCAAGCATGTGGTTGAGCAGGTACAGACGCTGTTTTTCATCTTTTAAGCTGTTCAGCATGTATTCACCAAGCAGCGCTTCATTGGTCGTAGAAGCGACTTCAGCGACAAAAATGCTGTAGTTTCCGTACGGATACGGCTGATATTTTCTCGTATAATAGCTGTGCACGGAATGGCCGAACTCGTGAACGAGCGTAAACAGGTTGTTGACATTGTCATGCCAGTTCATCAAGATGTACGGATTCGTGCCGTATGTACCGGACGAATAAGCACCGCTGCGTTTTCCTTTGTTTTCGTATACATCGACCCAGCGGTTTTCAAGTCCTTCTTTTAAAATAGACGCGTATTCCTCGCCTAACGGAGCAAGCCCTTTGAGCATATAATCTTTTGCTTCCTCATATGTGACCTTCATTCCCGAATCTTTTACAAGCGGTGTGTACAGGTCATAAATATGGACTTCATCAAGGCCGAGCACCTTTTTCCGCAGATCAATGTAACGGTGTAATAACGGAAGGTGTTTATTGATCGTTTTGATCAGGTTATCATAAACTTCTTCAGGGATGCTGTTATTGGATAAAGCCGCTTCCCGTGCTGATTTGTATTTTTTCACGCGGGCGTAGAAATTGTCTTTTTTCACAGTGCCGCTGAGTGTAGTCGCCATTGTGTTTTTATACTGTCCGTATGTTTTATATACGGCTTTAAAGGCGTTTTTACGGACTTCCCGGTCGCTGCTTTCCAGAAAATTAATAAAGTTGCCGTGTGTGATTTGAGTTTCCTTGCCGTCTTCATCTTTAATCGACGGAAACGTAATATCAGCGTTATTTAACACACTGAATGTATTGGAAGGCGAAGACAGCGCTTCTGACGCTTCCGCAAGCAGGGCCTCTTCTCTTTCACTCAGCACGTGCGGACGCTGTTTTGTAATTTCTTCAATTGCATGGGAATAAAGCTTCAGCTCCTCTTTTTCCAGAATAAACTGATGCAGCTTGTCCTCCTGAATCGCCAGAATTTCCGGTTCAATATAAGCAGTCGCGCTGGCAGCCTGAGAATACAGACTTGCGGCTTTGTCGTTCAGCCCTTGGTAGAAAGAATTTCCCGTATCCTGGTCTGAACGCATATGCGCGTATGCATAAAGTTTCCCCAGACGGCTCGTCACTTCATCCTGTGCGGTAAGCGCCGCGTATAAATTATCGGCTGAATGAGCAAGCGTGCCTTTAAAGGAAGATAAATTCGGAATTAATTCTTTAACCGCTTGAAATTCTTTATTCCAGGCCTCATCACTAGGAAAAATATCCTCTAGTCTCCATGTATGCTCTGCCTTTACTTCACTTCTGTCAGGCAGCTGTGCTGCTTTATTTTCCTCAGTCATGGTGATCCCCCTCGTTTTCTTTACTTCAAGCCAATTGAAAAAACGATTGTTTCTCCAAAAACTTGTGTTGTGATTATCTTCCGGCTTTTCACTGCCTTTTGTCAAATCATATGCGGCATATAAGACCAAGCATACCAATAATCCAGTGAAAAAACGAAAACAAAATGCCCGTACGCCCTTCACATTCAGCCACCACCTTGACGTTAGGGTGAACGAAATGACGCATTCTCATTCCCCAAAAAAGAGCCGATCCCGCTGACGCAGCTCTTCAGCCGTTTGAGGACGCTTCTGTTGAGATGAGGGCATATATACTTCATTCTCAGTTTCCCTTAAAAAATCCTGCAAGCATAAGAAATCCGCATATTGTTTCACAGCCATTCCGATAAGATGTTCGTGAGAATCGTACCGCATCCGGATTTCCTGACGGCGGATGTTATGCCGTACATTTTGAATCATGCCGGATAATCGGATCGGTGCTCCTTTTTCAAAAAGCTCCGCAAGCCGCAAGTATAAATGGCCCTGCCACACGAAAACGGGACTTGCAAACACAAATCCCGCTGAAACGGGAATAAACACTTCAGAAGGTAGAAAAGGAAATGCAACCTGGTGTCTCTCGTAAAAAAGCCGCCGGATGAGACCGGCATCCTCAGATAAAAACCGGCCGCTTTTTGTGCGGAAGCCGGCTACGGCGCGTCTCCAAGAGGAAAGTTTGACGCTGTGCCGCTCTTCCCGATGACAAATGTCTTTCAGGTTTGCTTTGTGAAGTGGGATCGTGGTTAAGCCGGCATAAGAATAGCCGGTGTAAAACGGGGTGATGGAATGCAGTTTGTAAAAGGAGCGGGCGTCGGGGCAGTAAAACATCAAGGCTGAAAATGAATTGACTTCAAAGAACTGCCAGTGATATGCAGAAAGCCGGAAAAAATGCGCAGCCAGCCGTTTCAGGCGTTTTGCCCCGATGATCCAGACCGGCCGGTATCCGGCGTTTTTCAGGCCTGCCGTCCGGCTCTTTAAAGAGTCTGCCGAAAGGTTCGCACATTGAAATTCAATAGCCAGCCTCTCTTTTCCATTTTCAGCGGTCAAGTCAGGCCGCTGACCTGCGGAAGTCAGATACGGCTCTAGGCTGACGGTGCACCCTTGTGCCTTAAGCCAGAGAAAAAGCTGTCTTTTTCCTTCCAGATGGTATTCGCTTTCAGGCTCGGATTCTCCCGGACAGAGCCTGCTTTTTTTATGGGCGAAATGCGGCAGTTTCTCCCGTCCCAGTTTGATATCAAGCTCACTTTTACACACGGGGCAGAACCAGCGCTTTTTTCTCAGTTCCGCCGCCTTTTCCTTTGAATAGTTTCCGGCCAGCTGAATGAGCCGGCCGTCGGCATTCACAGCACTGAACATGTTGCATCTTCTCCTTTCCTGAATCTTGATGTATTCAGCAGAAAGAAGGCATAATCCTGTTTGCGGGTGAGAGCCGTTAGGGGGTTTTCAGCCGTTTATCATGTCATTCAGAACAAAAAAAAACGATTTCTGCTGAGAGAAATCGGTTTTTTATGATGCAAAGTGTTTTTTTATCGTATATAACGCATGATCAGCGATCACCAATTTTCCGTATTCTTCAAGACGGTGAATGCTGACTGACGATTCGTGCGCGTACTCCAACAGGATGCTTAGCTGATTTTCAACCTCTTCATCAGTTTGCTCATAAAAATCTGCATATAAATAATATCGGTTTTCAAACGAATACAGGGTCGTTTTAATTCCGTTAAGATTCAATTTTGATAGCGAGATGAGATCCTCAAAATCATCGAACCGCAAAGTGAACTGAAGCTTTTGCTCCTTATCTTCCTGGCTCTCGGCCTGCTCTTCTTTCTGGAAATCATCAAGTAAAGCATCGAGATTTTCATCTGCCGGCTCTTGTTTTTTATCTTCCGGGATCGGCAGTTCGAGTTTTTGTCCGTCCTTGGAAAGCTGGGCTTTTGTTACGATTATTTCCAGTCCTTTGTCCAATGCCTGAACCTGAATCCAAAGAGGACCCTCGACAGCGAATTCCTCTTCATCATGAACTTCATCCATGACTTCCCAGAACAGTTCTTCACTGCGCTCGCGATTGTACCAGATTTCTTCTCTGTCAAAACCGCGATCTTCAATATCACCATAAGACATATAAAATTTTACAGTATGCTCGTTAATTCTTTCTATTTCCATTTTGCCAACCTTCCCTTCTTTATAAGATGTTGAAGGGACATCTAAGCTCCCGATGAATAGTACTTTACTACACTTTACCCATTCCGTCCACATCTTAACCTTATAGAAGACAGCACAAATTCTGTATATTTCTATTTTATGATAAAACAGTTATAAAAGAAATAAAAAAGCATTTTCACGCCGAAAAACAGGCTTTCTCCCGGTTCCCATCATAAATGGCGCACTGCTTCATATATTAGCTGTACAAGCAACCGATCTATAAGCGAGGTGTTACCATGCCGCACGATTACCTGCTGTCCCTTCTGCTCATTATCGGAATTGATCTCATTCTCGGCGGTGACAATGCCGTCGTCATCGCGATGGCCAGCCGGAATCTGGCGCATAAACAAAGGCAGCAAGCGATCCTTTTCGGAACGTTTATCGCAGTCGTCTTGAGAATCGCACTGACGAGCGCCGCGGTCTATTTATTGAATGTTCCTTTTTTACAATGCGCAGGCGGTGTGTTTTTATTGTATCTCGGCTATCAGCTTCTGATTGAGAAGAAAGATGCACAGCATGTGAAAAGCAGTTCTTCCCTTTGGAAAGCCATCCGCACAATTGTTTTGGCTGATATCTTTATGTCTCTTGACAATGTCATCGCAGTAGCCGGCGCTTCTCACGGTGAGCTGACGCTTGTAGTGATAGGGCTTTTCATCTCGGTGCCGATTATCATTTGGGGCAGCAAGCTCGTTCATGCCGCTATGGAGAAAATGCCTTTACTGATGTACGCCGGAAGCGGCCTTCTCGCATTTACCGGCGGTGAAATGATTGCCGGGGATAGCAAGCTGTCTTTTTTCATGGCAGAACACGGCACTATACAGATGATGCTGCCGATTTTGACCGTCGCTTTTGTCATCCTCGCCAGTATGATTTATCAGCAGACTGAAAAATAATAAAAAGCCCAAACCGCGACGGTTTTGGGCTTTTTCCATGCTTATCGTAGGCTTATATCAGTTAGCCAGACGCTGTGCTTCTCTTAATTGGAAAGAACGTACTTTTCTAGGCAGGAATCGTCTGATTTCATCTTCGTTATAGCCGACTTGCAGACGTTTTTCATCAATGATGATCGGACGGCGGAGCAGTCCCGGATGCTCATTGATCAAAGTGTACAAGTCTTGAAGCGGCATTGATTCAACATTTACGTTCAGTTTCTGGAATACTTTAGAACGGGTAGAGATAATTTCATCCGTACCGTCTTCAGTCATACGCAGAATCTGCTTGATCTCATCAATTGATAACGGCTCAGAGAAAATGTTTCTTTCTTCAAACGGAATCTCGTGCTCCTCAAGCCAAGCTCTTGCTTTTCTGCATGACGTACAGCTAGGTGATGTGTATAATGTAACCATTAATCTTCACTCCTCTAATTAGTAGGATGAACATGTTTGTATTCTCAAATTGAAATGACTTTAAAAAAGGAATCTTTATAGGTATTATACTATAAAAAAGTAAGTATGAACAGTCTCCTGAGAAAAAAATGTGTCAATCCGGCAAATTTACGTTTTGCGGATTATTTCCCATTCTCAATTAGCTCAGCTGATCGAAAATGTTTTTTCGTTTGTTCTCCTCAATGACTTTGAGAACTTCATCCGTTTTTTCGTATGATTCTCCGTACCATTTTTCATCTTTATAAGTGTGAATGTTTTCATATGTCTGTTTCATCGCTTCAAACATTTCTTCTTCTGATTCCGTCTTAGGCGACCAGTACAGAATCTCCATTTTGTTCACTTCATTCGTAGCCAATGACCGGCGCCGATACCCGATTGACTGTGCGTGCTTGAAATGCTCTCTTTGATAAAAACGCAAGCGTTTCTGTGTGTCCGTGTCATCCTCGTCAACAGGCTCCACTTCAAGAAGAATCGGTTTGTTTTTCTTTTTCAGCCTGCCGATCAGCTTGCTTCCGAGACCTTGTCCTCTGGATTTCTTCGACACAAACAGGTAATCAATAAAGATGAAAGAGTCAAATTCCGCATACATCAGCACGTGGTACTGCCCTTCTTCTTTATGATAAACATCGCTTCGCTCCTTTAACAGAGCTTCCATATGCGCTTTTGATTTCATTTCTTCAATCGGAAAATATTCACTCAGCTTTTCGTACCAGTTCATTCATTTGCTCCTTATGGGTTCGTTGTCTTCACACTTTTAGATATACCCCATTTCCGATTGTTTAAACAATCTTACATCTATTAAGACGTGTGACCCTTTGACATGGTTTCAATTTTTTTAAAATGGTGTGTAATCGACATTTTTTGTATAACGGTTTGCCGCATCCCATAATAAAAATTCGTCAATTCCTTCATCATGCAGCGCTTTAATCTGGTCTTCCACCTGGCTTTTCCCGTACTTTTGATAATTTCCGCTGCCAAGATAAGAAGCCGTGAAGTCCTGAAGCCACGGGCGCGACACAGGCGGGTGTTTCAGCTTAGACAGTTTGTTATTTTCCACCTTCGCGTATTCTTTGACGACATTGTAAGGCTCAAGATCCGGTTTATCAATGCCGAAATAGCTTGTCCAATGGCTCGGATAAATCATGGATGAAATGACATCGACCTGTTCTGAAATTTTGCTGAAATTCTGGCCGATCCCAGGCGCTTCCGGCAGTGTGGCAGAATAGCCGAAAATATCAACCGACACATTTGCGCCATACGGCTTGAGTTTTCTCTTCGCATATCCGACAAAATCGGTGACGGCATGAACGCGTTTTTGCACATTGCTGTCTGCTGTTTTTCCGTAATCGCCGTGTCCGTATGTCAGTTCGCCATCACGTTTTTCAAACCCTTCAGGAAAACGGACATAATCAAACTGAATTTCCTGAAAACCCATTTTCGCAGCTTGTTTTGCAATCTTTACATTATAATCCCATACTTCTTTCATAAACGGATTGACGAACGATTCGCCGCGGCCGTTTTTCCAAACACTTCCGTTTTTTTCTTTAAAGGACCACTCCGGCTTTTTGTTCGCGAGTTCGCTGTCTTTAAATACGACAATACGCGCGATCGGATAGATCTTTTTTTCCTCCAGCTTTTTCATCATCTTTTTTGGGTCTTTGATGTACGGTTTGGCGATTTTGTCATACTCAGAATGACCGTCCGGTTTAAAGGTAAGATTTCCGTTGTCGTCCTTCACATCAATCACCATTGTGTTGAGCTTCGATTTGTCCACAAAGTCTGTCAGCTCCCCGAATTTGCTCCCTCCCGCTGAATGTCCTGTGACGTAAATGCCCCGGACCTTATCAGGATGTGTAAAATGCAGCCCTGACGGATAAGCAAACCTCTCATTTGCTTTTGGCAGCTCTTTTTCAGTCAGCGCAATTTTTACAAACGGCTGCTCTTCTTTTACAGCCGCCTGTGCCGGATAAGCGGCTGCACTGAAAAACAGTCCCGCCGCAAAGGCGCACAAAATGGTTTTCATACTGATCTCCCCCTTTTTTTCCATTATAGAAAAACGGGAGCAGGCTGAATAAACTTGAATGTGCGCAAAAAATCCTCCAAGACTGAGTCTTGGAGGATGATAGGTTTATAGATAGGTTTTAAATTCAGCTTCTGTGCACATGACAAAGTGTCCCGGTTTCACTTCTCTGAATTCCATCTTTTCTCCGTCTTGGAGCTGATGAATGGACGGATCGTACTTCTTTCGCGTGCGATTTCTTTCATAGTCCGGATCAGGGAGCGGGATAGCGGACAGCAATGATTTCGTGTAAGGGTGAAGCGGGTTTTCGTAAAGCTCATCCGCCGGCGCAAGCTCCACCAATTTTCCGAAATACATGACGCCGATGCGGTCGCTGATGTATTTGACCATTGATAGATCATGGGCGATAAACAGATAAGTGAGCCCTTTTTCTTGCTGCAATTCTTTCATTAAATTGACGACCTGCGCCTGAATGGAAACGTCAAGCGCCGAAATCGGTTCGTCCGCAATGATAAACTCCGGATCAACCGCCAATGCTCTGGCGATTCCGATACGCTGGCGCTGCCCGCCCGAAAATTCATGCGGATAGCGGTTGGCGTGCTCTTTATTTAAACCGACCGTTTCCAGCAGTTCGTGAACCCGCTGCATCCGCTCTTTTTTCGTTTTGGCCAGGCGGTGAATATCTATTCCCTCGGCAATAATGTCGGCGACTGTCATTCTCGGATTTAACGAAGCATACGGATCTTGGAAAATCATCTGCATTTTCCGGTTAAACTCCAGCAGCTTCTTGCGGGATTTTTTCCCGTGGACATTTTCCCCGTTAAAGAGAACTTCCCCGCCGGTTGCCTCATACAGCCGGATGATACTGCGTCCCGTCGTTGATTTACCGCAGCCCGATTCTCCGACAAGGCCGAGCGTTTCGCCTTTATAAATATCAAATGATAAATCATCTACGGCTTTTACCGTTCCTTTCGGCGTAAAAAAATGCTGTTGTAAATGTTTGATTTCAAGCAGTTTCTCAGTCATTTTTTTCACCTTCCTTCATTAAAACAGGCTGCTGATACGTATTCGGCAGCTGACGGATTTTAGCCTTCACCGCTTCTGGCGGCTCGACCTTAGGCGCATCAGGATGCAGAAGCCATGATTTTACAAAATGCGTGTCGGACACTTTATACATCGGCGGTTCCTGTTCAAAGTCAATTTTCATCGCATACGAGCTGCGGAGCGCAAATGCGTCCCCTATCGGAGGGTTTGTGAGATCAGGCGGCGTGCCCGGAATGGCCGTCAGTTTTTCCTGATCTGTGCTGTCCAGACTCGGCATTGAGGCAAGCAGTCCCCACGTATACGGATGGCGCGGATCATAAAAGATTTCATCCACCGTGCCCGATTCAACCACCTGACCCGCGTACATGACGGCGACCCGATCGGCGACATTGGCGACAACGCCGAGATCGTGCGTGATGAAAATGATAGACGTATCAATTTTCTTTTGCAGATCTTTCATCAGCTCAAGGATTTGCGCCTGAATCGTCACATCAAGTGCTGTTGTCGGTTCATCGGCAATTAACAGCTTCGGATTTGCCGCAAGCGCCATCGCGATGACGACGCGCTGTCTCATACCGCCTGAAAATTCATGCGGGAATTGGCCGACCCGTTTTTCAGGCATCGGGATTCCGACGAGATCAAGCAGCTCTATGGCGCGTTTTTTCGCCGCTTCTTTTGAGATTTTTTCATGTTTGAAAAGCACTTCCGTAATTTGTTTGCCGACTTTCATCGTCGGGTTCAGAGAGGTCATCGGATCTTGGAAAATCATTCCGATTTCCCTTCCCCTGATGGCCTGCATTTCTTTTTCGGACATCGGCACGATATCGCGCCCGTCAAAAAGAATCTGTCCTCTTTTAAAATAGCCCGGAGGCATCGGGATCAGCTTCATAATCGCCTGAGATGTCACACTTTTTCCGGAACCTGACTCCCCTACGATCGCCAGCGTCTCTCCTTTATTCAAATGGAAATTCACGCCGCGGATTGCCTGTACCTCTCCGCCGTATGTTTTAAATGAAATGGCTAAGTCTTTTACTTCTAGCAAGCGTGTCACTCATATCACTCCTTATTTGCGTAACTTAGGATCCAGCGCGTCTCTTAACCCGTCGCCGACAACGTTAAAGCCGAACATCGCCAGGCAGATAAATCCTGCAGGGAAGAACAGACGCCAAGGGTAATAGGTTAATGCAGGCAATCCGTCTGAGGCCATCGTCCCCCAGCTCGCGAGCGGCGCAGGTACGCCAAGCCCCAAATAACTTAAAAACGCTTCTGTAAAAATCGCCGTCGGAACCGTGAGTGTCATCGTTACAAGTATAGATCCCATCGCATTCGGGACAATATGCTTAAACAAAAGCCGGCCGGTTTTGGCACCGAGTGTCTGTGAAGCAAGCACATACTCCTGATTCTTTAATTGCAGCACCTGTCCGCGGACGATTCTCGCCATATTGATCCAGCCCGTGATCGTCATGGCGACGATAATGGTCAGCAACCCTTTCGGCAGAACAACCATCAGTAGAATCACCATTAATAATGAAGGAACAGCCCACAGAATGTCGGCGATGCGCATCATCACTTCATCTGTGCGTCCGCCGCGGAATCCGGAAATGCTGCCCCAGATTACGCCGATTAATAAATCAAGCACGGCAGCTGCGACACCGATAAAGATGGAAATCCGCGCGCCCACCCATGTCCGGACAAATATGTCCCTTCCAAGGTCATCCGTGCCGAACCAATGATCTTTCGACGGTGCTTTATCAGCATTTAATAGATTGGTAGTCGCATAATCATATTTTGAAAAAATAGGAGCAAAAATCGCCATAAGAATAATAAGAACGATCAGTACCAATCCGACCATCGCAAGCTTATTGCTGCGGAAGCGGAGCATGGCGTCTTTCCAGAGGGAAAGGCTTTTTTTACTTATTTTTTCGGCATCGCCGGCATTAGCTGAAGCTGGTTCAAACATATTTTTAGGAATGTTCTGCATGGTCTAGGCTCCTTTCTTTGCTTTAGAAAGCTTGATTCTCGGATCGATTAATCCGTACAGCACATCTACAATCAATACGCATAAAAGCAGGATCACACTGAAGAACACGGTAACTCCCATAATGACCGTATAATCACGGTTTGTAATGCTGTTTACAAAATGCGCGCCTAAACCGGGGATTCCGAAAATCGATTCAATGATGAAACTTCCTGTTAAAATGGATGCCGCCATCGGCCCCATATATGTCACGACGGGCAAAAGCGCGTTTCGAAGCGCATGGCGCACTGTGACTGACGGCCGGGAAAGGCCTTTTGCTTTTGCAGTCCGTATGTAATCGCTGTTTAACACTTCAATCATGCTTGAACGGGAGAGTCTGGCAATGAACGCCATCGGCATGGAAGCGAGCGCAATGGAGGGCAGAAAGGTGTATGCCCAGGATTCCCACCCCGCGACCGGGAACAGTTCTAATTTAATGGAGAAAATATATTGCAAAATCGTCGCCAATATAAAACTCGGAACTGAGATCCCAAAGATCGTTAAAATCGCAATGGTATAATCCTGCCATTTATTATGGTACAGGGCAGCCAGCACCCCGAAAAGCACACCAAACGCTAATGCGAGGAGAATTGCTTCTGCACCGAGAGTGAATGAGACGGGGAAGCCGGAATTGATTAAATCATTAACGCTTTGGCCTTTATATTTAAAAGAAGGCCCAAAGTCCCACATCGCTACAGATTTTAAGTAGCTGACATATTGAACGAAAAGAGGCTTGTCCAGACCATAGTGTTCGTTTAAGTTTGCTTCAATTTCAGGCGTCAGCTTTCTTTCGCCGGAAAATGGTCCGCCCGGGGCTGCCTGCATTAAGAAGAAAGTGGCGGTGACAATCACAAACAGCGTGATGATCATGTAAATGAATCGTTTACCGATGTATTTCAGCAAGGTGAACACCTCCATATTTTTTACCATTTTAAACTTAATAAGCAAGAAAGGTATACGGGGACATCCTCCCCATATACCTTGGGTCTTTTGTTTTCAGAACCGCCTGTTATTCAAAAGAAGCGTTTCTGAAGAAAACGTCACCTGTTCCGGTCAAGATTACATTTTTGAGGTTTTTATCCTGCACCCAAGTATCTGTATAGAAGTAAACTGGCGCGACCGGCATTGCGTCCATAAAGATTTTTTCTGCTTTTTTCAGCTCTTCGATACGTTTATCCGGATCCGTTTCAAGCTGAGATTGGTTCAGCAGCTTTTTAAACTCAGGGTCTTCCCATCCTGTATCATTGTTTCCCCCATCTTTATCGCGATAGGCTTCAAGGAAGTTAATTGCATCATTAAAGTCGCCTAACCAGGCCATACGCCCGACCTGATAATCTTGGCTGTGCAGCTTATCGATGTACACATTCCATTCGGAATTATCAAGCTCAGCTTTGACACCTAAGTTCTTTTTCCACATTTCCTGTACGGCCTGCGCGATTTTCGCATGCGCATCATTCGTATTGTAGGACAATTTGATTGCCGGAAGGTCAGAGACGCTCTTGACTCCTAATTCCTTCAGTCCTTTATTTAAGTATTCTTTTGCTGTTTTGACGTCATTGTCTTTGAAATAGCCTTTTTTGTTATCCTCGAATCCCTTCATTGACGGCGGCACTGCAGCCATGGCCGGGATTTGTTCCCCCTGCGTCACATTTTTCACGATAGATGAGCGGTCGATCGCATAAGCAAGGGCTTTACGGATGTTAACATTGTTCAGCGGTTTCGCTTCTGTGTTGAATTTGTACCAATACACACCTGCGATCGGTTCAACATGGAGCGATCCGTCCTTTTTCAAAGTCGGCAGAGATTCGGTCGGAAGCTGGCCGAGCGGCATTCCTGCCCAGTCAAGCTCACCGGCCTGGAATTTTTTCAGTTCGGTGTTGTCATTGTTAATCATCACCATGTTGATTTTCTTCAATTTCACAGCGTCTTTATCCCAATATTGATCGTTCTTTTCAAGCGTGATAGAACCGCTGTGTTTCCAGGCCGTCATTTTGAACGGGCCGTTTGACACGTAATTTTCACCTGCGTTTGTGTTCCAGTTTTTATGTTTTTCAGCAATTTTCTTGTTGATCGGCATATACGTATAGAATGAAGTTAATTGCAGGAAGTAAGGTGTCGGGTTGTTCAGTTCAACCTTTAATGTTTTGTCATTTACGGCTTTTACGCCTACGTCATCAAGCTTGCCTTTTCCTGTATTGGCGGCTTCAGCGCCTTTGATGTAGTAGAGCTGATAAGCGTATTGTGATTCGTTGTTCGGGTCAAGCACCCATTTCCATGCATATTCAAAATCCTGCGCAGTCACGGGGTCGCCGTTAGACCATTTCGCACCGTCACGAATCGTAAATGTATAGGTCTTTCCGTCTTTGCTTGTTTCAATTTTAGATGCCATTCCTTCTTCAGGCTCACCTTTGGAGTTTACGCGTGTCAATCCTTCATAAATCTGGCGGATTACGCCTCCTGAAACGGAATCATTCGCTAATCCCGGATGCATTGAAAACGGCTCAGTTTTAATATTGATATTAAGTGTAGTCTGTCCTTTGGTGTCTTTTTTACCGTCTCCTGATCCGCCGCTGAATCCGCCGCACGCACTTAACACAAGCGAGAAGATAAGCATCAAACCTACAATAGACCAACGCTTTTTCATGCACTAACCCCCTAATCAAATTTTCAGCCTTTACTACTAAATACTCAGAAATATCAGACAAAATAACGTAATATTTTTCTAAACTTTAATTGTGTTCCGTCTTTTCTGATTATTTTATGTAAAGAAGCTGTAACAATAGAGTGAACAAGTTCATTATAATGAAATGAATAATTTATTGCAATACTATTTTCTCAATTTAAAATATTTAAATTTGGTCAGTTTTTCTGCCAAAAAGGTGATACACTTCTATAGTTTAAAGCATGACCTAACTAAATATTTTTATTGTAATTTCCAGTTCATATTGCTTTTTACATATAATATTCGTTATACGAAATGTTGATATCCGTTATCATTTAGGCATTTTCAGTTCTTTTTGTGGATTTTCAGCCCTTAAGCAAATTGGAAATAAGCTTGTATTCTTCTGATGACATTTGGCTATAATTGATTTATAATAGATCAATCAAAGAACATTTTGTTGTGATTGCTATGATGAAGAGTAGTACACATATCAACCCGTTTGAAGAGAGCCTGCGGTGCTGGGAGCAGGTAACGGGCCCTGTGGAATGGACTTCTGAGCAGCTGACCGAACGTAAAGTAGGCCCAGCCGGAGCAGCCTCCGTTACCAACGTCTCGAGCGATTCCATTGTAATGGAATAATCAGGGTGGCACCACGGTTCATTCGTCCCTTTTTTCTACGGGAAGAATGGGCTTTTTTTATTATGTTTTAAGAAATGAGGTAAGAACTATGAAGAAAACGATTTTTTCAGGCATTCAGCCGAGCGGCTCCGTTACCCTCGGCAACTACATCGGCGCCATGAAGCAATTTGTCGATTTGCAGCATGATTACAACGGATATTTCTGCATCGTCGATCAGCATGCAATTACGGTTCCGCAGGATCGGCTTGAGCTGCGGAAGAACATCCGCAATCTGGCGGCTCTTTACCTGGCCGTCGGACTTGACCCCGAGAAAGCGACCCTCTTTATCCAGTCAGAGGTTCCCGCTCATGCCCAGGCGGGGTGGATGCTCCAATGTGTCGCATATATCGGCGAGCTTGAGCGGATGACGCAATTTAAAGATAAGTCAAAAGGCAAAGAAGCCGTCGTGTCAGGACTGTTAACATATCCGCCGCTGATGGCCGGTGATATTTTACTGTACGGCACGGACCTTGTTCCGGTCGGAGAAGACCAAAAACAGCACCTTGAACTGACCCGCAATCTGGCAGAGCGCTTCAATAAGAAATACAATGACATCTTCACGATTCCTGAGGTGAAAATCCCTAAAACAGGCGCACGCATCATGTCACTGGCTGATCCGCTCAAAAAAATGAGCAAATCAGACCCGAACCAAAAGGCATACATCACGCTGCTTGATGAGCCGAAACAGCTTGAAAAGAAAATCAAGAGCGCCGTGACTGATTCGGAAGGCATTGTAAAGTATGATAAAGAAAACAAACCGGGTGTTTCTAACCTTTTGACGATCTATTCTATTTTAGGAAACACATCAATTGAAGAATTAGAGGCAAAATATGAAGGCAAAGGTTACGGTGAATTCAAAAGCGATTTAGCCGAAGTCGTTATCGGCGCTTTGTCACCGATCCAAGAGCGCTATCGTGAATTAATTGAAAGCGACGAGCTTGACCGCATTCTCGACGAAGGGGCAGCACGCGCAAACAAAACCGCCGGCAAAATGGTGAAAAAAATGGAGAACGCCATGGGTCTCGGACGGAAAAGAAGATAAAGAAAAGAGGCGGGATGATCCCCGCCTCTTTTTAGTTCACTTTTGATTCCTGTTCCATTTCCCAAAGCTTTTCGAAAAACGGCTGCCCTTTAATCAAATTTTCACAGAACGCAAGATGCTTGTCTGACCAGCCTTCGATTGTTTCATTATAAAGCATGTCCCAAATCTCTTCAAAGCTCATCCGTTTGATCTGCTCGTACATATGCGGATTCCATTCCGTGTACCAATACACTATTTCCGCGCGGTTCTTCAGCCCTTTAAGCTGGTCAAGCGCCATAAACATCAGCTGCTTGATCTGCCGTTCTTTTCTTGTCAGCCCTCTGACATGCTCCGGCGCCAATGATAAAATGTGATATTCCTTTGAAGACTCCAATTGTGCAGGCTCAAATTGAAACGATTCCGGCTCTACATCCTTTACCATTTCATAAACAAGCTGCTCCTGCCTCGGAATCAGGCGGCTCTTTCTGACCGGAATGGTATACCCGATCGTATCCACGGCAATGATGCCGATTCCGTCAGTCACGACAAAACAGTACTCAAGCTTCGTCCGTTCATGATTTTTTCGCACATATGACTTTTGATGCACTTGTTCCAGCAGCTCTTTCGGAAGCTCTGATAAGTCGTTTTCTATGTAATGAAATAATACCGACGGCACTCTGAGCAGCGGCGTCTGATCCAAAAGCTCAACCGTGTCTTCCTTCCGCCATTCGTGAAAATGGCATACATTGTAGCCATTCTCTTCCCCTTCAAACCAATTGACCCACACATCATGAAGAAATAACATATTCGACCCCTCACTTTATAAAAACTGTTGTCCACAGTATAGGCAAGGGATAGATAAATTATTCCATTTTGATATGAGATTTCCTCAAGAGGGGGCTGGATTTCCCCTTGCATCGCAACAAAAAAAATCTCCCGTTCCGTCCGGGAGATCATTTCACATTTTTCGGATCAAGCGCGTCACGCAGCCCGTCTCCGACAAAGTTGAAGCACAATACAGTAAGAAGAATCAACAACCCTGGAAATAACGGGTACCACCAAGCCTGAATCATAATCGTAAAGTTTTGAGCATCCTGAAGCATATTCCCCCAGCTTGCGATCGGCGGCTGAATCCCGAAACCGAGATAACTCAATGTAGATTCTGCCAAAATAACCGTTCCGACCTTTAATGTGGCCGAGACAATAATCGGCCCAAGCGCATTCGGCAATATATGAGAAAAAATAATATGATGATTTTTTGTACCGATCGTCTTTGCAGCCAGTACAAATTCTCTGGAACGAAGCGATAAAAACTCCCCTCGCACAAGACGTGCTGTTGTTGTCCAGCCTGTAAGGGAGAAAATTAAAATTAATTTATCCATTCCGGGCTGAAAAATCGTAACAAGTGTAATAAGCAAAAATATATCAGGTATGGATAATACGATATCCACAGTTCTCATGAGAACGGCATCGACAATCCCCTTAAAATAACCGGCAACAGCTCCGACAACAGTTCCGATTGTAATTGCACCGATCACAGATGCGAATCCGACAAGCAAGGAAACGCGCGCCCCGTACAGAACCCTCGTAAAGATGTCTCTTCCGAATTTATCAGTTCCCATTAGATGTTTTAAACTCGGCGGCTTCAAACGATTGACAAGAGATTGACTCTCTGGAGAGTAAGGAGCGATTACCGAAGCGAATAAAGCTGACAAAATGATGATGGTTAATATAACGGCTCCGATTACAGCAAGTTTGTTTTGAAAGAACTTTTCGAAAAAAATCTTAGTCATTGTTTCCGGTTTGGATTGAATATTTTCTTTTAATTTTATTTCACTGGGGGGTGTGCCGGTATTTGGCTGTAACATTTGACCTCTCACCTCTCTTAGTTAATATTCAATACGCGGGTCAGCCAACGCATATAAGATGTCTGCAATTAAATTCCCCACTACAACCAAAACAGCTGAAATGACCGTCATGGCCATGATAACCGGATAATCTCGTGAAAAGGCTGAATCAATAAACAATTTGCCGAGACCCGGCCAAGTAAAAATCTGTTCTACCACTACCGCTCCCCCGATAAATGACGGTATCATCAGACCAAAAATAGTGATGACAGGAAGAAGTCCGTTTCGCAAACCGTGCTTAAAAATCACTTTATTATCTCTGAATCCTTTCGCACGCGCCGTGCGTATATAATCCTGTTTTAACACATCAAGCATACTGGATCTTGTGTATCTCGTTATTCCAGCCATGTCTGCCGTTGCGAGCACAAAAGCAGGCAGAATCAAATGATGCAAACGGTCAAATATGTTAAAGTCAGCATTCAAAGTGCTTACTCCGCCAGTGGGAAACCACCCAAGATTCACAGATAAAACCATAATTAAAATCAAACCGAACCAAAAATTCGGAATAGCAAGCCCTAAGAATGAAGTAACAGTTATCCCGTAATCCAATTTTGAATAAGGACGTTTCGCTGACAAAACACCAAATGGAATAGAAATCAGAAGAGCGACAAGGGTTGAGAAAAGCATAAGCACAATCGTATTCGGTAAGCGGGATAAGATAAGTTCAGAAACAGGGGTGCCTTTCTTCACAATAGAAGTCCCGAAATCGCCTTGCAGCATATTCCCCAGCCATTTCACATATTGAACCGGTTCCGGATCGTTCAATCCGTATTTTTCAATGAATTTCGCCCTGTCCGCTTGACTGATTGTAGGGTCCATCATAAGTGACATCGGATCTCCCGGCGCTGCTTTCATGATGGCAAACGACAAAATTGTAATGCCTAAGAGAATCGGCAAGGACATTAATGTTCGCCGTAAAATATATGTAACCATATTCTTGTCCCCTTTTTAAATAGGATAAGAGAGGAAAGGAACCTCCTTCCCTCTCAAGGGCTTTTGCTATTTTTGATCCAGCCACCATTTTTCAATATTGTACAAGTCATTTTTAGGGTGGAATACATAGCCTTGTAAATTATTCGGCATCGCTCTGTGATAGTTGTAATAGAATAAGAAGCTGTACGGCTGATCTTCCGCAATCAATTTGTATATCTCTTCATATTTCTTTTGGTATTCTTTTCTGTCAGTAATTGACTTCGCCTCTTCAAGCAGCTTATCGACTTTCGGATTTTTGTACCAAATATTATTCAGCCCGTTTTTAGATTGGCTTGAATGGAAGATGGAGAACTGATCCGGGAACGTAGCAAGACTCCATCCAAGAAGAAGAGCGTCATAATCCCAATTAGGGGCACTGGTCTGTTCAATTAACGCACTGAATTCAACAATCCGCGGCTTTGCCTCAATTCCTACTTCTTTTAATTGCTGCTGAACGACAACCGCTAAATCTTCACGAATTTTATTGCCTTGATTCGTTTTAATTTCAAAAGAGAATTTTTTCCCGTCTTTATCAAGGTAGCCGTCACCGTCATGATCTTCCCATCCGGCTTCTTTTAACAGCTGCTTTGCTTTTTTCGGATTATAATCAAATGTCGGCACTTTAGACTTCGGATAATTCCATGACAGCGGACTTTCAGGAACATCCGCTACCTTACCGTCTCCGTTCAGCACTTGATCTACCATTGCCTGCCTGTCAAGAGCGTAAGTCAATGCCTGACGCACTTTTTTGTCCTTAAAAAGCTCTTTTTTCTCATTCCAGCCGATATAGCTGTAGTTTAAGCCAAGATCAGATTTAACCTTTACGTTCCCAAACGTCTTAACCGTATCAAAATCTGTGCCCGGCACAGCGAAGAAATCAATGTCCCCCGCTTTTAACTGGGCCACGGCTGCGTTGGAATCAGGAATTGTTTTGACTGTCACTGTATCAAGATATGGTCTGCCTTCAAAGTAATCATCATTTGCTTTCAGTTTGACATACTCGCCCTTTTTCCACTCGACAAACTTAAACGGACCGGAGCCGATTGGGTTTTTACGGTTAAATTCATTTTCTCCCAGATCAGCAACCGGGACCTTACCCAATATATGTTTTGGCAAAATGCCGTAACTGCCGAGAACGACATTGTAGAAATAGGCATCTTTTTTCTTCATTTTAAACTGAATTTCATATTTTCCTTTTTTCGTTACGGATTTAAGTGACTCAAAACCTGAGCCCCGCTCACCGTTGTAATCTTTGTTAAGAGGAATGCTGTAGGTGAACACTACATCATCGGCCGTGAGCTCTTTTCCATCATGGAATTTTACGCCTTTTTTCAGTTTTACATCATACGTTAATCCCCCGTCAGACTCTGTTACTTTTTCAGCCAGCGACGGCTTGACGTTCAATTTCTCATCGGTTTCTAATAATGTGCTGTAAATCATTCCTTCAATATCGGAACTTGCAACATCGGTGGAGTAAAGAGGATTAAAAAGCGTTGGTTCCCCAGTTGACCCGACAACCAAATCTCCGCCTTTTTGCGGTTTTCCGGCCGGTTTGGATTCGGTGCTTGTGGATTTTGAGCCGGAGCAGGCTGACAGGAAGATGGCGAGCGCCATAAAAACACTTAGCATCATCAGTGCGGTTTTACGTAATTTCATATCAATTCCCCCTTTGTGATATATATGCAGCAAACAGGTTATGTAATCCGGCATACCCCCTCTCGATGCTTGTCATTTCAGGTATATAAATGGCAGGCGACGTAATGGCCGGGAGCGGCTTCTTCAAATGCCGGGATTTGTTCCTTACAGATCGGTTTGGCCATCGGGCACCGCGTGTGGAACACGCAGCCTTTCGGCGGGTTTGCCGGGCTCGGCAGTTCTCCTTTCAGGATGATTCGTTCCCGCTTGACGGCGTCTTTTTTTCTCGTGACGGGCACTGAAGATAACAGCGCTTGCGTATAGGGGTGAAGCGGATTGTCGTACAGCTCATGTTTATCGGTCAGCTCCATCATTTTTCCCAGATACATAACGCCGACTCTGTCACTGATATGGCGGACAACACTTAAATCATGGGATATAAACAAATAGGTCAGGTTGAATTCTTCCTGCAGTTCTTCCATCAGATTGATGACCTGAGCCTGAATGGAGACATCAAGCGCGGATACGGGTTCATCCGCAATAATCAGCTCGGGATTCAATGTTAAAGCCCGCGCAATCCCGATCCGCTGACGCTGCCCTCCGGAAAATTCATGCGGATAGCGGTTCGCAAAGCTCGGATGGAGACCGACTTTCGCCAGCAGCTCCTCTACTCTCTCGTTCCGCTCGCGAATGCTGTACATATGGTGAGTCTGGAACGGTTCTTTAATAATGGAGCGCAGCGTTTTTCTCGGATTAAGCGATGCGAAGGGGTCCTGGAAGACCATCTGGATGTTTTTGCGGACGCTTTTTCTCAGCTTTTCTTCTGATAAGCCGGAAATATCCTGGCCCTTAAAAAGAATCCGGCCGTCTGTCGGTTTGTATAAACGGATCATTGTCCTTCCCGCCGTTGATTTGCCGCATCCTGATTCACCGACGATGCCGAGCGTCTCGCCGCGCTTCAGTGAAAAAGAAACACCGTCGACAGCCTTGATGTCTCCGACTTTTCTTTGAAAAAAACCGGAACGGATCGGGAAATATTTTTTTACGTCTTTCAGCTCTAATATCGTTTCTTGGTTCACAGCTGTCATTTTGATTGGGCACCCTCTTCCTCATATAAAAAACACCTTACAGAACGGCCGCTTTCATGTGTTATCAGCTCAGGCTTCCCCGTTTTGCATTTGTCCATCGCCTTCGCACACCTCGGAGCGAATCGGCAGCCTTCCGGAAGATGATCCGGTGTCGGGACACTGCCTTTGATCGCTTTTAATGTATCAATCTCTCCGTCTATCACCGGTATGGAGTTTAATAGCCCTTCTGTGTACGGATGAAGGGGGTTTAAAAATAAGTCTTCCACGCTCGCGCTCTCAACGACTTGTCCGCAGTACATCACGATCACCCTGTCGGCGGCTTCGGAAACGACGCCTAAATCGTGAGTGATCAGCAGAATGGAAGTATCGAATTTTTTGCAGAGGTCTTTCATCAGCTCCAATACTTGGGCTTGTATCGTCACATCAAGCGCCGTCGTCGGTTCATCGGCTATCAGAAGCTTCGGGTTGCAGCTGAGCGCAATGGCGATCATCACCCTCTGTCTCATTCCCCCGGAAAGGCGGTGCGGATATTCTTTCATTACTTGTTCCGCTCTTGAGAATCCGACGAGCTTGAGAAGCTCAACGGCTTTATTCGCGGCTTCTTTTTTACTCATTTTTTTATGGTATTCAAGCACTTCGGTAATTTGTTCGCCGATGGTCAGCACCGGGTTTAGAGAAGTCATAGGTTCCTGAAAGATCATAGAGACGTCATTTCCGCGGATTTTGCAATATTCGTTTTCGGTGAAGGAGGCCAGGTCCCTGCCTTCCAGCTTAATCGAGCCGTCCACAATTTTCCCGCCCGAGCCTTGGACAAGTCCCATAATAGAAAGAGAGGTGATGCTTTTGCCCGAGCCGGATTCTCCTACAAGGGCGACGGTTTCGCCCTTGTTAATGTGAAAATCCACCCCGTCGACTGCGGGAATCGGCTGTTTCTTTCTGAAAAAATAGGTCTTTAAGTTATTCACTTCTAATAGTGTGCTCATGATACGCCCCTTTCTCATTCCGCTGCAGCAGAGGGAAACATACGTTTCGCTATCACAAAATATAGAATAGTCAAAAATTTTATAGTTGTATATTATTACATCATTATTACAAAAGCAAGAATTTTTTAGGATAAATGTAATATCATCAAATAATTACCATTCTTTCATTCTTTTAAAGCGTTGCTTCCAGAAAGGTTTTTGAAGGGATGGCCAATGCTTCTTTTACTGTTTTTTGATGATCGGTTAAATATTTTTTTACTATATTGAATCCGATGGCATAACCAAGCATTGAGGGGAAGTATCCTTTTCCGTATAAGAGCTGTGAAAACATTCTGCTGTCTCTCGTTAATCGGAGGTTCGGCTTGACTCTTTTTTCAAACAGAAAATCAAGCTGCTCAGACGTATAGTAGGACGTCCATTCCGCCGTAAGACTTGAGCCGAATCGCTCATATACAGCATATTCTGCCAGCCCCTCCATCATGATTGTATCAAGTAATGTCTCATCTTTTTCGTCCTTTGTCACATGTTCTAACCGGCAGACGTGATTATATTCATGTGTCATAAGGGCGGAAACAGCTGAATTGGAACTATCCGACGATAAGAAGAGAAACATTTTGTCCCGGAAAGCAAGACCGGATTTTGACCCGAATTCCAGACGGATTTTCCGGTTTCGTTCATCAACGGGCAAAACAACGATCGGCACGTCCGGCCCGTTCCACTTCTCCTTTAAATAAGCTTCCTCCTTTTGGATATGGCTGTAGCTTCCTCTTTCTTTCAGCCGTTTACTGGTCCTAACGCCGTCCTTCAGATGGCGGAACATTCCGTGGTTTTGCAGCATGCCGAGTATCGGCTTCCACTCTTTCTTTTCGGCCCCTGAAAAAAGCGGCAAAAGGTGCGGGGCCAAATCATTCATGGATGCCGCCTTTTCCATCCATTTATATGTCTGCTTGACGCTCATACCGGTTCGCCTCCTCTTGTTGTTATCATATGCACGCACAAAAAAACCGGCCGCCTTTTTCAGGCAGCCGGTCAAAAAACTGTATTATTGATATTTTTTAAAGATCAAAGTGGCATTATGTCCGCCGAATCCGAGCGAGTTGCTGAGAACGATGTTAACATCCTGCTCGCGCGCTTTGTCCGGTACATAATCTAAATCACACTCTTCATCAGGTGTTTCGATGTTAATCGTCGGCGGGATAACGCTGTCTTTAATCGCCATGACGGAGAAGATGGCTTCAATTCCTCCGGCAGCGCCTAACAAATGGCCCGTCATTGATTTTGTCGAGCTGATGGCAAGCTTGTACGCATGATCGCCGAAAACGGTCTTAATGGCTTTTGTCTCGTATTTGTCATTGTAGTACGTGCTTGTGCCGTGAGCGTTGATGTAATCAATTTCTTCAGGCTTGATGCCCGCATCTTTGATTGCTTCCTGCATCGCTCTCGCACCGCCTTCCCCGTCTTGGGCAGGCGCGGTAATGTGGTAAGCATCACCCGTTGAGCCGTAACCGACAATTTCTCCGTAGATTTTCGCACCGCGGGCAAGCGCGTGCTCAAGCTCTTCAAGTACGATGATCCCCGCGCCTTCTCCCATGACAAAGCCGTCACGGTTTTTATCAAACGGGCGGCTTGCCGTTTTCGGATCAGGATTTGTAGAAAGGGCTTTGTTTGCGCTGAAGCCCGCAAATGACATTCTTGTCAGCGGCGCTTCCGTTCCGCCCGTAATCATCGCATCGGCATCGCCGCGCTGAATGACTTTAAACGCGTCACCGATAGAGTTTGTTCCCGTCGCACATGCCGTCACCGTACAGGAGTTGACTCCTTTTGCTCCGAGAGCGATTGAGATTTGGCCTGTCGCCATATCCGGAATCATCATCGGAACAAAGAACGGGCTGACCCGTCTCGGCCCTTTTGTCAGGAAGATTTCGAATTGGGATTCAAGCGTTTCAAGGCCGCCGATTCCGGAACCGACCCAAACGCCGACTCTTGGCGCGATCTCTTCTGTGATGTTCAGACCGGCATCTTCAACAGCCATTTTCGCTGCTACGACAGCATATTGCGTGAAGCGGTCCATTTTTCTCGCTTCTTTTTTATCCATGTAGTTTTCAATATTGAAATCTTTCAGTTCAGCAGCTACTTTCGCCGGATACTCGTCCGATTCCACACGTGTGATCGGTCCGATTCCGGATACGCCGCTAATTGCATTTTTCCAGCTTGTTTCGGCGTCGTTGCCAAGCGGAGACAGGGCTCCAAGTCCTGTAACGACTACTCTTTTTTTATTCATCATGTGTGCACCTCACCTTTTTTCTATCGTCCCCAGCGTATCGCTATGGCGCCCCATGTCAATCCTCCGCCGAAACCGACCATGACGATGACATCGCCGTCTTTAATTTTACCTGCTTCCAGTTCCTCTACTAATGAAATCGGAATGGATGCTGCGGATGTGTTTCCATATTTATGGACTGTTTTAGACATCTTTTCAACCGGAAGCTCCAAACGTTCCCGTGCCGCTTCCATAATGCGGATGTTTGCCTGATGGGGAATCAAAAAGTCTACGTCCTCTTTGGAAAGACCGGCTTTTTCAATGACATTTACACTTGATTCACCCATTTGCCGGACGGCGAATTTGAATACTTCTCTTCCATGCATGATTGTATGCCCTTTTTCATCTAAGTACAAGTGCTGACCGCCTGTACCGTCTGCTCCGAGCTCAAATGACAGTATGCCTCTGTCGTCGCTGACCGGTCCGATGACAGCCGCTCCGGCCCCGTCCCCGAACAGAACAGCCGTATTGCGGTCTTCCCAGTCAGTAATGCTTGAAAGCTTTTCGACTCCGACCACAAGGACATGTTTGTATGTTTGCGATTCAATGAATTGTTTGGCGGTTACGATACCGTACATAAAACCGGCACATGCAGCGCTGATATCCATCGCGCACGCTTTTTTGGCCCCGAGCTTTTCTTGTATCATACAGGATACGGTAGGGAAAGACTGGTCGGGAGTGACCGTCGCCACGAGGATCATATCAAGCTCCTCAGCGGAAATGCCCGCCTGATCAAGCGCTTTTTGTGCAGCCTCAGCGGCCATGCCGGATGAATACATATCTTCAGCGGCGATTCTTCTTTCTTCTATACCTGTTCTCGTACGAATCCACTCGTCCGATGTATCTACCATTTGTTCAAGATCATGATTTGTCAGCACTTTTTCCGGGATATAACGGCCGACACCAAGAATTCCAGCTTTCATAGGAAAGACTCCTTTTTATAATGAATTTAAAACTAATTAGTTATGATCAATTGTTAGTATCAGGTACTAATTCTACCCTATTTTTTTTCTGTTGGCAATATATTCGTCTAAACTATCGGCTCCCGCTCTTCATAGAATATAAGGAAGATGAAAGGAGGCTTTATTATGGATATTTTCACTAAAATGATGTTCGGCAATTCCGGGGACCGGGATAAAGAACCGGAAGAAAACGAAAAAAACGAAGAAAACCCCGAGCAGCCTCAGGCTGAAAACGAAGGTCCGGTCGATTACAACCACGTGATGAATCAGCTCGGCTCCATCATGAACTCCCTCGATCAATTAAAGCCTGTATTTAAAGACCTTGGGCTTGGATCGATGGTATCCGCCATCAAGAAAAAAATCATGTGAAAAGCCACTTCATGAAAAAGTGGCTCTCTTTATTTATTCAGCTCTCCGGCATCAGATCTGCCAAGCTCATACGCTTCCGCCATGACCGATGTAAATAGATCCATAAACGGCTGAATCATTTCCATAGACAGATCAATGCCGGATTTCTCAAGCTCCGCCTTTGCTTCCGGCAGGTATTTCATTGCGATCTGCATAAATTCAAGAGACTTTTCATGCTGCATGTGTATCCACCTCTATTCATTTGACGGCAGTTCATTTGTTCGGTTATACGTTTTTACAAGGTCTGAGATTTTGTCTTGAAATGCTTTGTCCACCAGAGGGCTGAACGTCCCCATTTCAACGACTCCTTCCCTGAAATCGAAGTTGTGATCTCCGCTCTTGAGCGTGCCGTTATTATATTGCTCGGCGATTATTGTATAGGCTTTGTCTACATTTTGCACGGTGCTTGTCAGCACCGTGTTTTTGCCGAGGTTCGATTGCTCGGCGACATAGCCGATGGCGTAAAGCCCGTCTTTTTTAATTTGCTGAATGACAGGAACATTATACCCGTCTCCGGCCGGATATACAACATCCGTGCCTTCTGCTTTTAACTTCTTATAAAGATGCAGTGCTTCATTGCCGTTATCCCAATGGTCCGTAAATTCAGTATTGACGGTAATATCGGGCTTTTCATATTTTGCCCCTTTAATAAAGCCGTCTACCTCAGGCTGCCATAAAAACGAGGCGATGACGCCGACCTCATTGGTTTTTGACATATGGGCGGCCGTCATTCCCCCAAAAAAGCCCATCGCTTCTCCTATAAGATGAACGCTTATGACATTATCGTTTTTCGCCGTTCCGTTAGCGACGACGAATTCCATGTCGGGATAATCCTTACTGATCATATTGAAGATTTCCTCGTATTCATTTCCGTGCCCGTATAAAAGATTGACTCCTTTTTTATGCAAATCATCTATCGCTTTTAAAATATCTTCATCAGATCTGATATTTTCTTTATAATAAACGTCAACGTTAAATTCAGATTGTATCGCTAATAAACCTTTGTAACCTTTTGTGCCCCATACCAGGTCACTGATGGTATCGGGAAACAGCATTCCGACCTTCTCAATTTTCCCTTTAAACGGAGTTTGTGCGCATCCGCTCAATAAAAGGAGGACAGAAAAGACCATGACAAGCCTGGTGATCAAGCCGTGTTCAACCCCTTTTTTACTCATAACATGTATAATTGGTATACATTTATTGTAGCGGTAATGCACATAACATGGAAGGTATTTCTTAAAAATTGTCGAATGTTGATGAAAATTGTCTTTTCCACTCTTGAATTTTTTCTTCCGCTTCTGTTTTTTGCGTTTTTTCTATTATTTCCAGGGTAATAACCTGACTTTCGTCCTCTGTGCCGTCCGCCTGAAGCTTATTCATCAGCCCGCAGGCTGCGTCTTCTAAAAAGACCCTGCTTTCGCTATCTTCTTTCGCTTCCGTCCACGGGCCGTAAAGCGGCGGAAGAATAATCGTTTTAACCGTGTCCCGCTGGCCGCTTTTTTCCCAGTCTCCGTGATCCTCGTTGTAAACAATCCAATATAAAGGCTCCGTTCTGTCTTCAGGCAGACATCCGCTCCCGTATTGAACGCAGATTCGATCGTATTCCTTATCACCGATTTCATCTATGATTTGAAAAAGCCCGTTCCTCCCGAGCCACATTAAACGTTCTTCTAAATACAGCTGCCTCGTTTTGTCCTCCGGCTCATCCAAAATGACATCAACATGCACACCTTCATCCATCATCCGTTCGCATAATGAAAGGCCGAGAAATTCATCTGCTCCAATGATCAGCGCTGTCTTCATCACATATGCCGCCTTTCCGGTTTTTCATTCACGCACAAGCCAAACAGCCCTCTGAAAAGAGATGGCTGTTGTATACTATTCACTACAGGTCTTTTTCATGACTGCGGAAAAAGCGGCAGATGGCTCTGTACATCCGCGCCGGATTCTCAAGCATGTGATACGTGATATCAGTCTTGCATCCGGTCTTTGCCCGGGCTTCTTTATATGCGTTCGATGCAGGGTATACGGATACGGCGCTCCGGTCGTTCTTTGCCATATATGTACCGGCACGCTGGTGCGGCAGCCGGTGATGGTCTGATAGGTCAGCGAGCTTGCCTCTTTTTCAGAAACACCGAAGCTTTGAGCCGTTTCTCTCAGAAACTGCTTATAAAAAAACTTATTTTCTTTCTCTGATTCAAAATGGGCTTGAAGGTCAAGACAAGGATCTAACATTGCTGCTGAACGAATATGCTCCGGCGAAGATTGCAGCAGTTGATCGGCGATGAGAGCGCCCATGCCTTCTGCAAGCAAGTGTATTTTCGGGTTGAGGGTTTCTTGTTTCAGCACATAATGAATCAGCTGTCTGGCGTAAGCGGCGGCTTTTTCCGATCCCCAATGCCTGCCGTATAAATTGCTGTTGAAGATTGTATAACCTCTGTCACGCAGCGTATTTAACAGCTGGTTTCTCCCTTCATGTTCGAGCCAAAAGCTTGAATCCCCGCTGACAAAGTGAGTTCTGTCCCCAAGAATAAAGATACAGAAGCCGTTCGGCCGATACGGCAGATGGATGACGTTCAGCTCAGATCCGAGTTGGAAAAATCTTTCCGTTATCCCCATGCCTTTCCGCCTCCTTTTACTCCTAGTTTCTCTATTGGCTATCATATGTAAGAAGAATGAAAACGGATCAGTTAAACCCCTAGTTGCTTCTATGTTTTGGCTATTATACCGGTGCGGGGACCGTATTTTCCGTCAGACGGCCGGGCATGCGGTAAA
Source organism: Bacillus sp. SDLI1 (assembly GCF_001553895.1). Classification (NCBI taxonomy): domain Bacteria; kingdom Bacillati; phylum Bacillota; class Bacilli; order Caryophanales; family Bacillaceae; genus Bacillus; species Bacillus sp. SDLI1. Next base: position 1,110,461 of record NZ_CP013950.1, read on the forward strand.
AAGTCAGTTTTAGGGCGGGGCTTTTTGATGCGAAATTGACCTTCCGCCCGCGCCTTATGTATGGTATGATACAACGTAGAATAAAATGAAGGACGAGGTGGAAACGTGCGGTTAGTTATCGGTTTTATTTGGACGTTCCTTTTAACACATATGGCCTGTTATTTGATCGCCTCCATGAACAGCGCGGCGTACAACTTCAAGCAATCATCCGTTATCGCCGTAGTTATCGCGGTGCTTGTGTTTGTTCTTGCGGAAGTCATGCCTGTCAAACAGGATGCAAGCCAGCATTAATTAAAAAAACCTGCTATTCAGCAGGTTTTTTTCTGTTCACGGTTTTCGTTGATATGTCCACAATCTGTTGTGATTTGAAGTCTCAGGAAACATTTCTCCCGCCGTAAGCTTGATTTTTTGCGGATTTTTGACCATACTTCCCGTTTCGCCGATTTCAACGTACACACCGTTATTCGGCGCTTTTTGTCCCGGTCGGAATTGATGCTGCTGTCCCACGTCATTTCCTCCTTTTTCTTTTTCATGTAGTATGCGCTTGTATACGGGAAAATATTAAAAAACCGCTGAATGAGGCTCAGCGGTTTTTTTGTTCATCCTGATTGTAAAGAAGAGCTTTCAAGAGCGCTTTTTGTGCGTGAAGCCGGTTTTCCGCCTGCTGGAATACCGCAGAGTTCGGGCCGTCAATTATCTCGGACGTGACCTCTTCCTCCCGATGCGCGGGCAGACAGTGCAAAAAGGTATAGTCAGGTTTGGCGAGACTGACGAGTGAGGCGTTGACTTGGTACGGAGCAAACACGTTCAGCCGCTGCTGCATCTCTTCCTCCTGTCCCATGCTCGTAAAGACATCGGAGTAAATCACGTCTGCATCCCGCACCGCTTCCTGCGGATTTTCGGTAAGGATGATCTCCGCTCCGGAAACAGCCGCAGCTTCTTTTGCGGCATTTACCGCCTCTTCCTCTACTTCATAGCCTTTCGGCGAAGCAATCGCAATGTCACAGCCCATTTTTGCGCAGCCGATCATAAGTGAATGCGCGACATTATTTCCGTCACCGATATAGGCGACTTTTACTCCTTTCAGCTTTCCTTTTATCTCTTGTATCGTTAACAGATCCGCGAGTGCCTGACACGGGTGGTACCGGTCGGTCAGCCCGTTTATGACGGGAATGTGTGCATGCTCGGCAAGTTCTTCGACTTTTTCATGCTCAAAAGTGCGGATCATAATGGCATCAACGAATCCGGACAGCACCTTCGCCGTATCCGCGACCGTCTCTCCCCGTCCAAGCTGCAGGTCGCTGCTTGAAAGGAATAGTCCTGTTCCTCCGAGCTGAGCCATTCCCGCTTCAAACGATACACGCGTGCGGGTTGAAGATTTTTCAAAAATCATCGCCAATGTTTTTCCTTGAAAAATCGGCTGTATCGGATGCTGTTTTAATAATGAAGCTTCTGTCAGAAGCCCGTTAATGTCAGACGGGCTGAAATCCTTCAAGGAAAGAAAATCTTTGCCGTACAAATGGGTTAATGTATGTTCCGCTTTTACTGTGTGCATGATGCCACATCCTTTTGATAAAGATCTTTAAGCGATACAGGCTGAGGTTTGCCGGAGCCGCTTGCTAAAAATGCCTTTGCGGTTTCCGGTTCAGTAAAGACCGTCACGCCGTGCGTCATGGCTTCAATCCGCTGTTTACGCGCTTCTTCAGAATGATTGAAATTAATATGGACCGCTTTATCTTTCCGATCCGCCCAGGCCTGAAAAGAGTCTTTGCACACGGTGAATCCCGCAGCTTGAGCCTGCCGTGCCAGTTCCTCATCTCCGCCTTCCAGATAGACGCTTCCTTTTTTCTCCCAGACATGCGCGTAGATTTTTTTCAGGGCGCTTTCTGCGTCAAAGGCGACACACATCCCTTCTCCTGTCGACTTCATTTCCGGTCCCGGCTTTACGTCAACATCCTGAATGGCGTGAGAAGAAAATACCGGGAATTTCACAGCCGTTCCATGCTGATTTTGAACCTCGGGCTTGAGGTCTTTAAGGGAAGCGCCGGCCAGCAGTCTGGCGGCAAGCGGGATCATCGGCACTCCCATCACCTTAGACACGACAGGAACCGTGCGGCTTGCCCGCGGATTCACTTCAAGAACGAGAATATCCCCTTTGTCATCAATGACAAACTGAATGTTCATAATGCCTTTGAAACCCAGTTTTACCGCAATTTTTTCGGCAGCCTTTTTTATATCCCGCTGCATATCAAGTGTGACGGACGGACCCGGCAGAATCGCAAAACTGTCGCCCGAATGGACACCGGCCCGTTCAATGTGTTCTGTGTAAGTCGGAACGAATACTTCATGTCCGTCGGAAATCAGATCGATCTCCAATTCTTTTCCTGTAATGTACTGGTCGATCAAAATCGGATACGGCATGCCCGCTTCTTTTTCCAGCAGGTCTGACAGCTGCGCTTCTGAATCAACGATGATCATGCCCATCCCCCCGATGACATAAGATGGACGGATCAGCACGGGATACCCGATGCGGCTTGCTTTTTCCGCGGCTTCTTCTTTCGTATAAGCCGTTTCCCCTTTGGCATGTTTCAGATCAAGCTCATCAAGCAGCCGATAAAACAGATCCCGATCCTCCAGCGCATCCAGGGTTCTAAAGGATGTTCCGAGCAGCTGAACGCCCGCTTTTTCCAGTGATTCAGCGGCATTGATAGCGGTCTGTCCCCCAAACTGGACGATGGCAAAATCAATGTTTTCATGTTCCGCCACGTTTAAAATATGCTCTGCCGTCAGCGGTTCAAAATAGAGCCTGTCGGCAATTTCGTAATCGGTGCTTACCGTTTCCGGATTGTTATTGATCATAATCGTTTCATAGCCCAGCTTTTGCAGGGTCAGGACGCCGTGGACTGCGCTGTAGTCAAATTCCACACCCTGACCGATACGGATCGGGCCTGATCCTATAATGAGCGCCCGTTTTTTCTCTTTTCGGCTGATATCTCCGTCGCTTTCTCCGAGATAGGTGGAGTAGAAATAATTTGTCTTGGCATCAAATTCAGCGGCGCATGTATCTACGATTTTAAACGACGGGACGATATCTGCTTTCTTTCTGAGAGCGCGGATGTCTTCTTCCGTTTTCCCCGTAAGAGACGCGATCATGACGTCCGTGAAGCCTTTTATCTTCGCCTGCTTTAAAAGCGGGACGGACAAATGATCTCCTTCTTCCATCAGCTTGTTTTCCAATGTGATGATATTTCGGAATACATGAAGGAAAAACGGGTCAATTTTCGTTTTAGAATGAATGTCTTCTATCGTTACACCGCGGCTTAACAGTTCCATGACGACGAAGAATCTCCGGTCATCCGGCGTTACCGCTAAGTCCCACAGCTGATTGACCGTAAAGCCGCCGAGTTCAGGAAGGCGGGTGCCGATCGTTTTCAGCTCAAGGGAGGCCGCCGCTTTTTGAATGGCCGCTTCCATGTTTCTTTCGATCGCCATGACCTCTCCCGTCGCTTTCATCTTCGTTCCGAGCGTGCGGTCGGCATGTTTAAATTTATCAAACGGCCAGCGCGGGAACTTGACGATGACATAATCCAGCGCCGGTTCAAAGCTTGCATAAGTAGAGCCCGTCAGCGGATTTTTCAGTTCATCAAGCGTATAGCCGACGGCAAGTTTCGCCGCCATTTTGGCAATCGGATAGCCGGTCGCTTTTGACGCGAGAGCTGAAGAGCGGCTGACACGCGGGTTCACTTCAATGACATAGTACTGTTTGCTGAACGGGTCCAGCGCAAATTGAATGTTGCAGCCGCCGACTACATCAAGCGCTGAAATAATCGCCAAACTAGCTGAACGCAGCATCTGATATTCTTCATCCGTTAACGTCTGGGACGGCGCGACTACGATCGAGTCTCCTGTATGCACGCCGACGGGATCAATGTTTTCCATGTTGCAGACGGTGATGCATGTATGATTTCTGTCACGCATGACCTCATACTCGATTTCTTTAAAACCGGCGATGCTTTTTTCGACGAGGCATTGGCTGATCGGGCTTGCCAACAGCGCCTGTTTAATCAGCGTCTGAAACGCTTCTTTCGTTTTCGCGATTCCGCCTCCCTTTCCGCCTAACGTATACGCCGGTCTCAGAATAACCGGAAATCCGATAGACTCAGCGAAGCGGAGGGCATCTTCTTCGTTGTCGACGATTTCGCTTTCCGGAACGGGCTGATCGAGCTCCTTCATCAGGGCCCGGAACCGCTCCCGGTCTTCGCCTTTTTGAATGGTCTCCACTGATGTTCCTAAAAGCTTGACGTGATGCTTCTTCAGCACGCCTGCTTCTTCAAGCTTAACGGCTAAATTCAATGCCGTCTGGCCGCCCAAATTGGCAAGGAGACCGTCCGGTTTTTCTTTTTCAATGATGGCTTCGATGCTTTCAGGCGTGAGCGGTTCAAAATAAATTTCATCGGCAAACGCCTCATCCGTCATAATCGTTGCCGGGTTGTTGTTGACGAGAATAACACGGTATCCTTCTTCTTTCAGAGCCATGCATCCCTGCGTTCCTGAATAATCAAATTCAGCCGCCTGGCCGATGATGATCGGGCCTGAGCCGATGACTAATATGCTGGAAATGGTTGTATCTTTAGGCATGAGCGATTTCTCTCCTTGCTGGTATCACTTTCTCTAGAAATTCATCAAATATCCACTCGCTCTCAGCCGGTCCGGGATGAGCTTCAGGGTGGAACTGTACGCTTAATACGGGAAGGCTGTTGTGAATGAGCCCTTCCACTGAGGTGTCATTGACATGATGGAATCTGATCGACAGCTCGTTTTGGTCAATTGATGCTTCATCGACGACGTAGCTGTGGTTCTGGCTTGTCATAAACACCCGTTTCGTTTTCCGGTCAATAACGGGATGGTTGGCTCCCCTGTGCCCGAACGGCAGTTTATACGTATTCCCTCCGAAAGCGAGGGCAATCAGCTGATGTCCGAGACAAATGCCGAGTACGGGGAAAGCATTCAGTAAAGCCTTAATCCGGTCCATGTACGGAGCAATCGCTTTCGGGTCCCCAGGTCCGTTTGAAAGCACGATTCCGTCAGGCCGAATATCATAAACGGCATTCATCTGGTGATACGGAACGACTGTTACTTTACAGCCGCGCTTTACAAGCGACGAAGCGATTGATTTTTTATAGCCGAAATCAATCAGCGCAATATGCCGGTCTCCGTCCCCCATAGAGGTGATCTCTTCGGCCTGCGCCAGCTCAGCCGGGTTTTCTGTTCCGGATGCCGCCGGAACTTCTCCTGTTGTTGACACGGCAGCGTTCATCGTGCCGCCGGAGCGGATGGTTTTGACGACGGCCCGTGTGTCCACTTCGGTTAAAAGTGGGATGTTCCATTTGTTTAAATACTCTCTCAAACTTGAGACTGCTTCATGGTGAGAAAAATGTTCACACGCTTCATACACGACAACGGCCTTGACTTGAGGAATCTTACTCTCAAGGTCTTTTTCATTAATTCCGTAGTTTCCGATCAGCGGATACGTAAAAACAATGATCTGCCCCTTATATGACGGGTCCGTAAGCACTTCCTGATAGCCCGTCATTCCGGTGAAAAAAACCGCTTCGCCAACACAGCATGCTTCTTTTTCAAGATCACCGACGAATGATGTTCCGTCTTCCAATACTAAATAGCCTTTCATCTAAAGCCCACCTCTTGACGAATAATTAATTAAAAACATGAATTTTTATACTCTTATAGCGAAAAAAAAATTATCGTTTCACTGCGGTATGCGCTTCTATCGCTGCTTTCAGCATGCTGACGGCCGAGAGCATTTCCTCTTCAGAAACCGTAAGCGGCGGGAGCAGCCTGATGACATTCGGTCCGGCCGGAAGCACGAGAAGTCCGCGTTCCTGCAGGTCTCCGATAATGCCGGAAACGGAACCTGCACATTCAATGCCGATTAATAGCCCTTTTCCGCGGATATCTTTTACAAAAGGCCCTGTCAGCTCACTTTTCAGCCGGTCTTTTAAAAAAGAGCCTTTGCCGGCCGCAGCCTGGAGAAAGTCCGGCTGAAACACAATGTCCAAGGTTGCATTCACAGCTGCCATGGCAAGCTTATTGCCGCCGAACGTCGTACCATGCGTACCCGGCGTGAAGGCTTCGCCAAGCTTCTTTTTGCCGATCACGGCTCCGGCGGGAAAACCGTTTCCAAGCCCTTTCGCAACGGTGATGATGTCCGGAGAGATGCCGAAATGCTCATAGCCGAATGCTTTTCCCGTCCGGCCGATTCCGGTTTGAATCTCGTCTATGATAACCAGCGCCTGTTTGTCTTTGCAAAATGTCTGTAAGGCTTCGATGAATTCCGGGTCGGCGGGATGGACTCCCCCTTCTCCCTGCACCGTCTCAAGCATGACGGCGGCGATATCATCCTCTTTTGAAAGCGTGCTGAATGCTGACGGATCATTAAACGGAAGATAGTGAAATCCATGGAGCATCGGTCCGAAACCGGTTTTGATTTTGTCTTGTCCGGTGGCGGCCATTCCCGCATATGTCCGTCCGTGAAAGGATTGCCGGAATGTCACGATTTTTGTTTTTCCCGTTGCTTTACGGGCAAGCTTAATGGCGCCTTCATTCGCTTCAGCCCCGCTGTTGCAGAAGAAAACCAGGTCCCCCGCGCTATGTTCGGCAAGCTTTGCCGCGGCTTTTTCCTGAAGGTCATTTTCAAACAGATTGGAAACGTGCCATACGCTGTCAAGCTGTTCTTTGACCGCTTCTGTCACCGCATCATGACAATGGCCGAGATTGGAAACGGCGATGCCCTGAATAAAATCCAGATACGTTTTTCCGTTTTCATCCTCTGCGATTGTCCCTTTCGCTTTTTTGATATCGATAGGCCAGCGGCTGTAGGTTTGAAATAAACTGCTCATGACACGCTCTCCTTTTCCTTGACGATTTTTGTTCCTTGGAAGGCTTGATCGGTGAAAAACGCTCCTTTTCCGTTTACGATCATAACTTCCGCGACATCTTCACTCAGTGCCGATAATGCCGACTTCACCTTCGGAATCATCCCTCCCGAAATGACGCCGCCATCGATGAGGGTCTGAATCTCCCGCGGCGTCAACGTCTCCAGCCGGTTCTCTCCGTCCATAATTCCTTCGACATCCGTGACAAATAAAAGTTTATCGGCTTGTAAGGCTGAAGCGACGGCTGATGCCGCTGCGTCTGCGTTGACGTTCAGCGTTTCAAAATCACTTGTCATGGAAAGCGGAGCGATAACGGGAATGATGCCTTCTTTCATTAGTGCTTGAATAATGGACGGATCGGTTTTCCGGATTTCACCGACTTCTCCGTATTTGTCTTGATCAAGATAGGATGCTTGAAGGAGACCGCCGTCCTTTCCTGAGATTCCCGCAGCTTTCAGCCCGTTTTTCGCGAGTTCGGTTACGAAAAATTTATTGACCGTTCCTGACAAGACCATTTCGGCTGTTTCCAGCACCGGTTTGGTCGTTTTCCGCTGCCCATCGACAAATTCCGTTTCAATCTGCAATGTTTTCAGCATTTGTGAAATTTCCGGACCGCCGCCATGCACGACGGCAATGTTCCAGCCCGATTGCATAAGCTCTTTTACATTTTGAAAAAAAGCGGCGGATAACTCGCGGATCACGCTGCCGCCGCACTTAAAAACAATGGTTTTCTTCATGCCGCTCCCCTTTGTTATGTGCGATAGCTCGCATTGATTTTGATATAGTCATAGGTTAAGTCACAGCCCCATGCCCGGCCGCTGCCGGCGCCTTCTTGCAGGCGGACTGCAATCGTAATTTCATCACCTGATAAGTACTCCTTGGCGTCAGTCTCTGAAAACGGCTGAGGTTCGTTGTGTTTAAACAGACACTGACCGCCGAGGAAAACTTCCACTTGTTCGGCCGTTACGCTTGCCGCACTGTGCCCGATTGCGCCGACGATGCGCCCCCAGTTGGCGTCAGTGCCGTAAACGGCGGTTTTCACAAGGCTTGAGCCGACGATTTTTTTGGCGATGATATTCGCTTCGAGATTATTTTTCGCGCCTTCGACTTTGGCTTCAATTAATTTCGTCGCTCCTTCACCGTCTCTGGCAATATCTTTGGCAAGGTCTTCGCATACAAGCTTCAGCCCCTTTTTAAAAGCCGGCCAGTCGGAATGCTGCTCCGTCAGACACTCATTCCCCGCGCAGCCGTTCGCCATCACGAGCACCATGTCATTCGTCGATGTTTCTCCGTCAACGGTGATTTGGTTAAATGAAACATCCGTGATCTCTCTGAGCGCGTTTTTAAGCGCCTGTTCTTCCACGGCCGCATCCGTTGTGACAAAGCCGAGCATTGTCGCCATGTTGGGATGAATCATGCCGGAGCCTTTCGCCGCTCCGCCGATCGTGATGATGTCTCCGCCGATCACCAGTTCATAACACGTCTGTTTCGTCACTGTATCCGTCGTCAAAATGGCTTCTTCAAAAGCTCCGGACACTGCAGGCGCTTGACCGAGCTGCTCAATGCCCGCCTGAATTTTTTCCATGTCTAACAGCTCGCCGATCACCCCGGTTGACGAAACCGCAACAAGCTCCGGCTCAATCCCGAGCCGGCTTGCGAATCCGTCCCGCATTTCATAAGCGTCCTTTAAACCTTGGTCTCCCGTACAGGCGTTGGCAATCGCGCTGTTGACAATAACCGCCTGAAGCACAGCCTCTTTTTTCAAGCTCTCTTGCGTCACTTTCAAGGGTGCTGCCTGAAAATGGCTCTGCGTATATACCGCTGCACTGACAGCAGGCGTCTGGCTGATAATCGCCCCGAGATCTTTTTTTGAATAGCGCAGCCCGCAGTGGACGCCCTTTGCCTCAAACCCTTTCGGCGAAGATACGCCGCCTTTGATTTTCGTGATTTTCTCACTCAGCTGAATCATATTTTTGAATCCCTCTTTCGTTCTATGGATAGACTGGCGTCATCATAAGTCCCGTTTCTTCCTGCCAGCCATTCATGATATTTAAATTTTGAACCGCCTGCCCGGCGGCGCCTTTCATCAGATTATCTATGACAGAAACGATGGTCACGCGGTTTGTTCGTTCATCCACAGTGACACTGATGTCACAAAAGTTGCTGCCGTACACTTCTTTCGTCGCCGGGAATTCACCTTCCGGCCTGATCCTGACAAAATATGAATCTTTGTAAAATTCGGAATAAAACTCTCTTAATTGTGCAGAAGACATTCCCGGAGGGGCGTCGGTATACATCGTCGCCATAATCCCCCTTGTCATCGGCGCCAAATGAGCGGAAAACGTGATCGGACCTGTGCCGGGCTGCCATGCCGCCAATTGCTGTTCAATTTCCGGAGTGTGCTGATGCTCATTGACCTTATAAATTTTGAAATTATCATTCAGCTCAGAATAATGTGTGCCCATGGAAGCTTTTCGGCCGGCGCCGGATACGCCTGTCTTCGCATCAACAATCAGAAATGAATCTTGTAAAAGCTTATTTTTCGCCAGCGGGGCGAGCCCGAGAAGCACAGCCGTCGGAAAACACCCCGGATTGGCAATCAGCTTTGCATTCTGAATTTCTTCTTTTTGCAGTTCGGCTAAACCGTAAACCGCGTTTTGAATCGTTTCTTCCGGGGCGGCCTGCCGCTTATACCACTTTTCATACACGGCCGGATTTTGAATCCGCAGATCGCCGGAAAGATCAATGACCGGAATGCCCGCCTCCGCCAGCTTCGGCGACCACTCCCCGGAAACGCCGGGCGGCGCGGCTATGAACATCACATCAATTTCGTTGCAGATCGTTTCTATATGAAGCGGCTGAAGTGATTGCTGCGCTATATTTCTCAAATGCGGATATGAAGCATCATATGCCTTTCCTTCATCGCTCGATGAATATAATATACAATTATCTGTATAAGGGTGATGGTTAAGAATCCTGACAAGTTCGGCGCCTCCATAACCAGTTGCGCCTATAATACCAATTTTCAACGGGTTCACCTTCTTGGTTTTTGTGAAATTATTTAACATTATAACATGAATAAAAATTAATTCAATTGTATATTTAATATTTTTCATTCATTTCCCATCTGTTTTTGCCGACAAAAAAACAGGCTGATTTGATCAGCCTGTTTTCTTCAGCATCATCAGCCCGCTTATAAAAAACAGCACAGAGCTTGCGTAAAAAATAATGTGAACCGTAAAGAAGTCAGCGAGAAAGCCGCCCAGAATGATGGCGGCAGCGGAAAATACAGCCGTCCAAAAATGATAACTGCCGACTTTTTTCCCCCGCTCCCCGCCGTCGGTGTAATCGGCGATCACTATTTTTTCGCCGTGTTTTTGCATGGCGCCGAACAGGCCTAAAAGCACCTGCACAACATAAACCTGGTGCACGCCGGTGATGTGCGGGAGCGTCAGGAGAAGCACCGCCATGCCCCACGAATTCGCCATAAGGAACCAGCGGGGATCAAGTCTTGCCGACAGCCGGCCGAGCAGCGGATGGATCAAAGCGCCGCTCAGGCCGAACAAGCCGTATGACAAACCGAATTGCGTGTAGCTGGAACCGATGTTTTTAATAAATAAAATATAAAAAGGAAAGATCAGGCTGCCGGCAAAAAAGACACTGCTCTGAGACAGGATCAGCCATTTTAAATGATTGTGTTTCATGATTTGTACCTCTGATAAAAATAATTCATAAATAAGTCATCCGGATCATACTTGCGCTTTTTCTGAAAGAACATGTCGGTCTTCGGATACGCCTTGCGCATCTGCTCTTTCGTTTGGTACAGCATATACGGCAGATAATAGCTGCCGCCGTGGCGCAATGCCGTGTCCGTCATTTTTCTGACGATCCGCGCCGCACTCGCCTGACTGTCTTTCGAAAACCCTTCATTGATTAATAGAACGAGCGAAAACATATCATCCTTTGCATATGACAGGTCGGCTTTTTCATTTTTTTGCACGTAGCGGATCGTAATATTTACGAGATTGAGATCTTCGTGTGACAGCGCCGTGCGCAAATCATGAATGTACGGCGCAAATTCGCCGACGGGCACGAAGTATTCCTGAAGCACGTCGGTGTTGTCTGGGTTTTCATACTCCAAAAATTTCGATTCTGACCTCATGACATTATTCCTGGAGATTTTCACGCCGTTTTGGCTGAGAAAATAAGACTGCTGGGCCGACCAGAGCCAATTTCTTCCCCAGTCATACCGGCGGGAGAGGCCGAGCGCGAATTTCGTCAGCGCCGGATGCTCATCTTCTTTCAGTTCATTGTGCTGCTTTAATTCAGTCTGATTGTCTGAGAGCGTGTAATCAGTCACATACATCTCGTGTAAAAAGCCTTTATCCCCTGTAGCAATCCGCGCAAGATGCATGCGCACGGCAGGATTGTGCTGTACATGCCGGGTAAAATATTGACTGTATGTATCAGCGTTCATGCGTTTCGTTTTCATTTCGTATAGCTCATCATCTGTCAGCTCAATATCTGCGTCAAGAATCACACCGAACAGGCCGTACCCGCCGATGACGGCTGAAAACAGGTCATCTTTCGGGGTGACCGTAACGATTTTGCCGTCCGCCTTTAAAAGATGAAACGATTTAACCGTATCAATCAGCGAGCCGTACCGGATATCCCGGCCGTGAGCGTTGGCGCTCAGTGAGCCGCCGATCGTAAAGATGTTTTGCGACTGCATGACCTTTACCGCGAGCCCGTACGGATTGACATACCGCTGAATATCATTCCACGTCGCCCCCGCCTGCACTCTGATGATTTTTTTCTTTCGGTCGAGACCGAGTATTTTGTTGTATCCCGTCATGTCGAGAACGATACCGTCTTCATAATACGTCTGGCCGCCCATTGAGTGCTGGGCGCCTGCAATCGAGATCTTCAGATGCTTTCTCTTTGCTTCCTTAATCGTTTCGACCAATGTTTCTTTCTCTTTTCCTTTGACCGTCTGCTTAATTTTCACCGGCATGAGACGGCTGACATCCGTCATTGTTCCCGCCTGCTGATGCTGCTCTTTGTGGAAGACAGAAACAGCGAACAGCGCCGTATAAACAAGGATGCTAAGGATAATGAGAAGTATTTTTTTCTTCATATGTTCCTCCCTCGCGTGCAGCCGGTCTATTATATCACGACTTCCGCCCTCTTTTTTCCTTTTTATCCCGATACCGAAAAAAACTCCGAATGCTGGAACACTCGGAGTTTTTTTAGTAATTTGCCCTTTTTTCCGCACGCCGGCCTCAGCGACCGCCGAAATTTTTTTAGTTGGTATATACTCTTTATATATAATAAACATGTTAAATGAGGTGGGAACGTGAACATAAAAGGAATCAATCATCTTCTTTTTTCTGTTTCAAATTTGGAAAAATACATAGAATTTTATGAAAAAGTATTTCATGCACAGCTCCTGGTGAAAGGGCAAAAAACAGCATATTTTGATCTGAATGGGCTTTGGCTTGCACTGAACTTAGAGGAAGATATTCCAAGGAATGAAATACATAAATCCTACACACATACGGCTTTTTCAATTGATCCAAGATTTTGATGCAATACATCAAAGGCTGGAAAATCTAAATGTAAATATATTAAACGGACGGCCCCGAGATCAGCAGGATCAAAAATCAATTTATTTTACTGATCCCGATGGACATAAATTTGAATTCCACACAGGCACACTCCAAGACAGACTGTCTTATTACAAAAAAGATAAACCCCATATGACGTTTTATATATAAAGGTTTTATGCAGACAAAAGAAAAGCACCTCCAAACTTTAGGGTGTACCTAAAATCCGGGGTGCATTTTCTTATTACTGAATCCCTAATGCGATTTTCGCGTAGCGTGACATTTTGTCTCTCGTCCACGGCGGATTCCAGACGATGTGGACCTCCGTCTCTTTTACATCCGGAATGTCGGCGAGCGCTTTTTTCACCTCGTCGACGATGATCGGAGCGAGCGGGCACCCCATTGATGTCAGTGTCATCGTAACGTGCGTCAGGCCGTCGTCATCCATATCAACGTCGTATACAAGGCCGAGATTGACGATATCGACGCCGAGCTCAGGGTCAACAACCTGCTCCAAGGCGCCCATGATGTTTTCTTTTAATGCTTCTTCCACGTTCCATCACTCCTTTTTCCTCAGTATAACGTAAAAGCGGGTTTTGTTAACACCTTTGTGCTTTATAAATGCTTATCGAACCAGGCGACGGTTTCTAAAACGGCGTATCTCGGGACTTTATGGTCAGCCCGTTCGTCTTTCAGAAACTGAAGATGGTCAGGCCGGCTGCTGTAATGAGGTTTAATCGTTTCATAAAAGCCGCGGGTCGGTGCATACGGAACGACTTTGTCTTGAACGCCGTGCCAGAACAGCAGCGGGCGGCTCCGGAGTTTTTCCGGTTCCAGACTGAGATCAAACGGTTTGAGCCGCGCAAACAGTTCATCGACCTGTTCTTTTGTGACGTCAATGTCGATGTCCTGCTTTTGAATGTGGTCAATCTGCTGCTGAAAAAACGCCGTATAGTTCGGGCTTCCCATCAGGCTGACGCCGGCTTTGACCCAATCATACGCGGCCATCGCGCCGAATGTCGTAATTCCGCCCATTGACGTGCCCGCAAGACCGATCCGCCCGTCTTCAATCAGACCGCGCGCTTCAAAATCCTTTTTCAGCACGTCAAGCTCCTCGATTTCATTTAATACAATGTCCCAAAAATGGACGGCGAGCTCTTCTGCTGACAGCTGTTCAGCGCGTTCACCGTGGTAAAGAGCTTCCGGCAGCACCGCCCTGAAGCCCTTTTCAGCAAGCAGGTAAGCGAAATGAAGATTATGCTCCTTCGCGCTTGTAAAACCGTGAATAAAGAAAACAAGGGGAGCGGGACGGTCCCGATTTTCTTCTTTTACAATATGTAAAAACGGAATGCCTGATACGGTTTGATGATCAATAAGAATCACGTTGACTCCCTCCTTAGGATAACCATAATCATAAGTGTAACATGTAGACAATAAAGATGGTAAAAAGCTACACTGTACATAAGAGAAAAACAGCAAATTACATGACAAAAGGAGTTATTTATGGAGACAAAACCTTACCTCATCGCTTTAGATCTGGATGGAACCTTATTAAAAGATGATAAAACCATTTCCCCTGAAACGGCGCGGACGATTCAGACGCTGAAAGAAGCGGGTCATCATGTCTGCATCTCAACCGGCCGCCCTTTCCGTTCCAGTTCGATGTATTATGACGAGCTCGGGCTGACAACGCCGATTGTCAATTTTAACGGGGCATTTGTCCACCACCCGAAAGACGAGTCATGGGGACGATACCACACGTCCTTATCTGTCGATGTGGTCAGACAGCTTGCCGAACTTACAGAGACCTATCAAATACATAATGTGCTCGCTGAGATCATTGATGATGTGTACTTCCATTATCATGATGAGCATTTAATTGAGGCGTTTCATATGAATACGGCGAATGTCACATTCGGCGATCTGCGCGAAACAGTCCAAGAAGATGTGACGTCCGTATTGATACATGCAAAGGAAGAGGACGTCGCGGACATACGCGCGCATTTATCCGATGTGCACGCCGAGGTCATTGACCACAGAAGATGGGCGGCTCCTTGGCATGTGATTGAAATTATTAAACACGGCATGAATAAAGCGGTAGGCCTGAAGAAAATCAGCGACTATTACCAAGTGCCGAGAGAACGGATCATCGCGTTCGGCGACGAAGACAACGATCTTGAAATGCTCCGATTTGCCGGGTGCGGCGTAGCGATGGGAAACGGCACGGATGAAGTCAAACAGGCCGCCGGCCGCGTCACGGGATCAAATGAAGCGGACGGAATCGCCGAATTTTTAAAATCCTATTTCTCCCTGTGAGGTTTTGCCGCTCATAACACAAAGCCTTCCGCCCATACTAAAACAGACGACTCATCTCGTCTAAATATGGAAGGGGGACATTGCAATGGGTAAACGAAACAAATCAAAACGGTTTATTCAGCAAGGCAAGGACTCTGTCAGTCTTCATGACGCAAGATTTCCATATCGGTCTACATTAGAGGAAGCACAGCATGATGCAGCAAAAGATTCGGCTGAAAGGCAGGTTGACTTTTAATGAGAAACGAACTGTTTTCTCAAGCCAAGTCATTTGTCCAGCAGGCCGTCATGATTGCTAACGGTTTCGAGGACGGCGATCAGGAAAAAGCCGTCTCACGCGCCAAAAACGCCGTGTCTTCCGCGTACGCCAATTCGACGGATGCAGAACGTCAGCAGCTGCACCAATTTCAGGATCAGCTGGAGAAATTGCAATAAAAAAAGGCGCCCCGTTTAGACGAGGGCGCCGCTTTTTTATTTCACTTCAAATGTTTTTACCGTTTTCAGCCTTTTTCCGATCTGATCGGACTTCCCTAAAAACGTCACCGTCACCGTGTATGTTCCCGGACCGGGCACGTTTTTCCACACATCTGAAAAGTCATACGTTTCATTCGGCATTAAGGTCACGGTCTGAAACGCCTGAGTAAACATTTTGTCTTTTGAATAGCGGTACAGTTCTTTGTGATGTTGGTCATGTACGGTCAATTCGAATTTCTGCCCTGAGCTGAATGTGAAATCGATCGGGCTGCCGCTCTTGTTTTTTAAAGACATTTGAAATTCGATCTGCTGATCCGTCTGCACAGGGTTTACGGCTAATTCCGCTTGCTGTTCATTCATCTCTCCGGATACCTCCTCAGCGGGCTCCTTCTGCCCGGATTGACTGCTGCATCCGATCAGTAAAATGACCGGTAATAACAGGCCAAACAGCCACTTCATTCTATCCGCTCCTATCAGTCTTTTCTGAAGAAACCAAAGATCCCCGTCGTTTGCACGATGTTTGTGAAGGCTTTCGGGTCGACTTCTTTCACGATTTTCTCGAGGTCATACAATTCGTACCGCGTGATGACGATGATCATCATTTCTTTCTGTTCGTTTGTGTAAGCGCCTTTTGCCGGCACCGTCGTAATGCCGCGGACCATTTTCCCGTAAATCGCTTCTTTGATTTCATCGGCTTTTTTCGTAACGATCATGGCGGTCAGTTTCATGTGGCGGGTGTGAATGGCGTCAATCACCCTTGTTGTGACATACAGAGCGACAAGGGTATATAATGCTTTCTCCCATCCTTGCAATAATCCTGCCGTCAAAATGATAATCCCGTTCAAAATGAAGAAATATGTGCCGACCGGTTTATCCTTCCATTTGGCCAGCACCATCGACACGATATCAAGACCGCCTGTCGAAGCGCCGAATTTCAGCGTTAAACCGATGCCGATAGCTGAGATGACTCCTCCGAATACGGTATTCAGAAGAATATCGTGCGACAGTCTCATTTCCGGGAGAATTCCCATAAAGACGGACGTCATCGCTACGCTTAATATGCTGTATACGGTGAATGATCTGCCGACTTTCAGCCACCCTAACACACCGATGGGAATGTTTAAGAGGAACATGAGAACTCCTGTCGAAATATAAAAGGGGGCGTATTGATCAACGACGCTTGACAGCAGCTGGGCGACACCGGTAAAACCGCTGGCATATACATTCGCCGGTATCAGGAATAAATTCAGTCCCGCCGCATACAGAAACGCGCCGATGACGACGATTGCTAATTTTTTTGCTTGTTCTAGTACCATGGCTTGCTCCTCCGCTCATTTTCATTATTAGCTTTTCCCTTAAAATAAAGTTTTGAACACTATTTTGCCACATTTATATGATATAGTTGGCATCACTCTCACCAATCGGAAAGAAGGGAATTATGATGACAGTTCACCTTATTGCTGACAGCGCCTCTGACCTGCCGAAATCTTATATTGAAGAAAACCGGATCGGGTTCATTCCGCTGCACGTAACACTTGACGGAAACGAATATGAGGACACGGTCACCATTCAGGCGGATCATATATTTCAAGCGATGCGGGACGGGAAAGTTCCGAAAACATCCCAGGCATCACCGGATACGATAAAAAAAGTATTTTTACAATACGCGGAACTGGGAGAACCGGCGATATACATCGCCTTTTCCTCAGGTCTTTCCGGCACCTATCAGACGGCGGTGATGATCGCCAATGAAGTAAAAGAGGAATTTCCCGATTTTGATTTACGGATTGTAGATTCCAAATGCGCTTCATTGGGCTGCGGCCTTGCGGTGATGCACGCGCAAACACTCTGTGTTAACGGGAATACAATACAAGAAATCGAAACGTCTGTAAAGAGCTTTTGCGCACGGATGAAACATATATTTACGGTCGATGATGTCGCTTATCTCGCGCGGGGCGGCAGAATTTCAAAAACGTCCGCTTTTGTCGGGGGCTTTTGAACATCAAACCGATCCTGCATGTGGCTGACGGCAGACTCGTGCCGCTCGAAAAATTGCGCGGACAGAAGAAACTGTTTAAACGGATTTTAGAAATGATGAAGGAAGAAGGCGGCGATTGGCCGGATCAAACAGTCGGAATCAGCTATGCCGACAATGAAGAGACGGCGCTTCGCATGAAAGAGATGATTGAAGATGCGTTCGGTCCGAAAGAGATCATTCTTCATTCAATCGGTTCCGCCATCGGCGCCCATTCCGGTCCGGGAACGCTCGCGATTTTTTTCCTGAAGCCATAATTTCCAATGCCGGCGGGCATCCTATCGTAAAGAAGGGAGGCTTTGCCATATGAAAGATGATGACAAAAAACCGCTGGATCATAACGCCTTAAATCAAAAAAAGAACCGGCTTGCCGAAAAAAACCGGCAGGCGGGAAAAAACCAGAATTCAAAAAAACCGGACCATCTGTAAATGCAAAACAGCCCTCTTACCTTAGAAAAAGAGGGCTGTTTTTTCTGTACGGCCATAAGTTCGCCAGTTACATAGTAAACCGGCGGATCTGATAAATAAATGCAGGATATAGCGGATTTTGAGGAAATAAAAAACATCGGTTTTTGTTCACCGATGTTTTTGCAGAATATTTATTGTTTTTCGTATGTCCAGCCGTTTTCCTGATACACTTTGCCGTTTTTCATCAGGTGCCCGAGCGCCCGCTTAAAGGCGGCTTTGCTTAAATGAAACCGTTCGCGGATATCGTCAGGATGGCTTTTGTCTCCGTAAGGCATTGCGCCGTTTCTTGATCTCAGATAGGTCAGAATCTCTTCTGCGTCAACCGAAAGCGCGTCCTGCTTTCTCGGCAGCAGCGACATGTTGACGGACCCGTCTTCCTTCACCTCGATGACACGCCCTGTCACGCGGCTGCCGAGTCTCGGCTCTTCCTTTCTTTCTGAAGGGTGAATAAACGCGCGGATGCCTTCATCTGTAATCAGAAAAGAGCCAGATGCGATCAGTCTGTACACCGTGCCTGTCAAGTCTTTATTCATGACGTCTTCCTCTGCATCCGTAAATAATTCGCTGATGATATCCTCCGGCGCCGGCTTGGCAAACATGCGTCCGCGGCTTGTCACCTTCAGCATGCAATACAGTCTGTCGCCTTTCTGCGGCCAGACGGATTTGTACGGAGGCAGGTGCTCCGTTGCGACAAGCGCGTCTTTTGACAGACCGACGTCGACGAATACGCCCATATCTTCCACAGCGTCCGTCACTTCCACCCATCCGTAATCATAAAAGCTGATAAGCGGCTTTTTCATCGTCGCCGCGAGTCTTTCCTGATGGTCGACGTAAATAAATACGTCCACTTCATCTCTGTCTTCGATATCTTCCGTGATTTCACTGTTATGTAAAAGAACCGTATCCTCGCCGTCCGTTAAAAAATAACCGAAATCGGTCTGGTGATCTATACTAAGCGTGAGCTGCTGCCCTGGTTTCATGTTATCGTCCTTCCTGCTTCGCCCGTCAGAGGCTGATGTTTTTCTCATTTTTTCCAATTCGCACAAATTCATGCTTTGTGCTGTTGGACATTTCTCTTTATTCTACTATAATCAACACATAAGTGAAATGTTATAGGAGGTTTTCTCATGGCAAAAGAAAGTTCTTTTGATATTGTATCCAAAGTTGAATTTCCTGAAGTGCAGAATGCGATTCAGATGACGCTGAAAGAAATCAGCACGCGCTATGACTTTAAAGGATCTAAAAGCGATGTGACTTTAGAAAAGGAAGAACTTGTTCTGATTTCTGATGATGAGTTTAAATTGAATCAGCTCAAGGATGTGCTGAGCGGCAAGCTGATTAAACGGGACGTGCCGACGAAAAACATTGAATACGGCAAAATCGAAAATGCATCGGGAGGCACGGTGCGCCAGCGCGCGAAGCTTGTACAGGGGATTGATAAAGACAACGCCAAAAAAATCAACGCGGTGATTAAAAACTCCGGCTTGAAGGTTAAGTCGCAGATTCAGGATGACCAAGTGCGCGTCACCGGAAAAAATAAAGATGATCTGCAGCAGATTATTGCAGCTGTCCGCGGAGCAGACCTGCCGATTGACGTTCAATTTATTAATTTCAGATAAATTATGTGATTCCTATTGATTATTGTCTCTATTTTCGGTAAATTTGGAGAAAGGGATTTTCACAGTTAAGTTTTGGAAACCCATGACAATTACATGAACGTTCTTATCAAGAGAAGCCGAGGGACTGGCCCGACGACGCTTCAGCAACCGGTGTAGTGGTTTACCCAAACCATGACCAAGGTGCTAAATCCAGCAAGCTAAAAACAGCTTGGAAGATAAGAAGAGAGACAAATGATTACAAAGTCTTCTTCTTAAGAAGACTTTTTTTATTTCTCTTTTTTCCTTGCTGAATGTGATGAAGGAGGCAAACAATGGGACTATTACAAGACTTAGAAGAACGGATTTTAATCGGAGACGGCGCGATGGGCACTCTCCTCTACTCCTACGGCATTGACAGATGTTTTGAGGAGCTGAATGTATCTAAGCCCGATGAGATCAAGCGGATACATAAGGCATACGTGGAAGCAGGTGCAGACATCATCCAGACGAACACGTACGGCGCGAATTTTATTAAGCTCTCCAGATACGGCCTTGAGGATGAAACGAAAAAAATCAATCAGGAAGCGGTCAAAATCGCGCGCGCTTCCTCAGACAGCGCTTATGTATTGGGAACGATGGGCGGCATCCGCACCTTTAACAAAAACGCCTACAGCCTTGAAGAGATTAAACGCAGCTTTCGGGAGCAGCTTTATTTATTGCTGCACGAAGAGCCGGACGGCCTGCTTTTGGAAACATACTATGATTTAGAAGAGGCGCGCGAAGTGCTGAAGATCGCCAGAAAAGAAACTGAACTTCCGATCATGCTGAACGTATCCATGCACGAGCAGGGCGTGCTTCAGGACGGAACGCCGCTTCGGGAAGCTCTCAGTTCAATTGCCGATCTCGGCGCTGATATAACGGGAATCAATTGCCGGCTCGGCCCGTACCACATGATTGAAGCGCTGACAGAAGTGCCGATTTTCCGTGACGCTTATTTATCGGTCTATCCGAACAGCAGTCTTCCGTCCTTAGAAGAAGGCCGGCTTGTTTATGATACGGATGATGCCTATTTCCGGGAAAGCGCCGTACAATTCCGCACTCA
Source organism: Bacillus sp. SDLI1 (assembly GCF_001553895.1). Classification (NCBI taxonomy): domain Bacteria; kingdom Bacillati; phylum Bacillota; class Bacilli; order Caryophanales; family Bacillaceae; genus Bacillus; species Bacillus sp. SDLI1. The sequence goes on from NZ_CP013950.1 coordinate 1,131,010, forward strand.
GGGCGCTCGCATTATCGGCGGCTGCTGCGGCACGACGCCCAACCATATCAGAGCCATGGCTGAAGCGGTCCGCGGACTTTCACCCGTCACTGATAAAGAAGTGAAAATCAGGCGGGAAGAAGAAGTCATCTCAGTCCGGGATGAACGGACCGAGCCGGGTTTAAACGAAATCGCCGCGCAAAAACGGTCAATTATCGTAGAGCTTGACCCGCCGAAAAAATTGAATTTTGACAAATTTCTGCAAGCGGCGGCAGAATTAAAGGAAACCGGCATAGAAGCACTGACGCTCGCCGACAATTCATTGGCGACACCGAGAATCAGCAATGCCGCCTGCGGTTCATTGCTGAAAGAACGCCTTGATATCCGTTCTCTCGTCCATATTACATGCAGAGACCGCAACATCATCGGCCTTCAGTCACATTTAATGGGGCTGGATACGCTCGGGCTTACCGACATTTTAGCCATCACCGGCGATCCTTCAAAAATCGGCGACTTTCCGGGGGCTACCTCCGTCTATGATTTAACGTCCTTTGACTTGATCAGACTGATTAAACAATTCAACGAGGGCATTTCTTTATCGGGGAAACCGCTCGGCAAGAAAACAAACTTTTCCGTAGCAGGGGCGTTTAACCCGAATGTCCGTCATTTGGATAAGGCCGTAAAACGGCTGGAGAAAAAAATCGAGTGCGGCGCTGACTACTTCGTGTCTCAGCCTGTCTACTCAGAGCAGCAGCTCATTGACATTCATCATGAAACAAAACATCTCAATACACCGGTGTATATCGGAATCATGCCGTTAACGAGCAGCCGCAATGCAGAGTTCATTCATCATGAAATCCCGGGCATTAAGCTGTCTGACAGCATCCGCGAAAAAATGGCGCTCGCCGGCGAAGACAAGCGGAAGCAGAAAGCCGAGGGCCTTGCCATCGCCAAGTCGCTTCTTGACACTGCGTGCGAACTGTTCAACGGAATTTATTTAATCACCCCGTTTCTCCGGTCTGATTTGACGTCAGAGCTTGCTGCTTATATTAAGCAAAAGGATGAAAAGCGGGCCGATGTATATTTGCATTAATAATCAAGAAGCCGCCTGATGTGACAGGCGGCTTTTTATCACAGCAGAAGACACGTACGCAATCAGACACGACGTGCTGCGCGGCATGGCGGCGCTTGAGGAATACCGGACGCAAAAAGCGGGAAGCACGTTAGATGTCACGTAAAGGGATATTATGAAAAGCTCGGCTGGAAAAGCACCGGCGGCCCCTTTGAATACCCGGCACCGGCCCCCCATGTGATCATGTATAAAGAATTCTCCTGAAACAGAAAAAGCCCCCAGAGAAGCATCCTCTGAGCGCTTTTGCATCAGCTGCCGTATTGACGCCTCCCCGCTTTTTTATTACCCTTTGTTCATAAAGCAACATGCAATTCGGCAAGGACACCGGGTATGAAACGATATCTGTCAACTGCTGATCAGCTATTTTTTATGAAAAGGGAGTATGAGATGAATACGATCCAAAAACCGAAAATCCCGAAAGAGCTGCCGGTGCTTTCTTTCGCTGAAGCGCTTCAGGACGATCAGATCAAAGAAGCGGTCATTGAAAACGGCATCATAAGCGGCAAACTGCACGGCCTGCGCGCCGAAAAAGTCATTTTCAGAAATACCGTTTTTACAGATGTCTCTTTCAGACATATGGAATGTACGGATGTTTTGTTTGAAAAATGTGATGTTTCAAACGCAGATTTCAGCGGAAGCATCATCCATAGAACAGTCTTTCAGCATTCAAAACTTCTCGGTTTGAATCTGGCCGATGCTGCCATGCGCAATGTACGGTTTGAAGACTGCCTCGCAAATTACAGCTCCTTCAGCTATTCCAATATGAAGCATGTCCGGTTCGACACGTGTGCTCTTACAGAAAGCGAGTGGAATGATGCCGCGCTTGAACACACAGATCTTGAGGCATGTGATCTGAACGGCGCGAACTTCATCGGCACATCCCTTTTTAACATGGATATCAGCACGTGCACATTTGATCACCTGCACATCTCACTTGATAAGCTGAAAGGATGCCGAATCTCTCCGGCGCATGCCGTTACATTCGCAGAAGCGCTCGGAGCCATTGTAACGTGACCTTTTATCAAACGAAACGGCGGGCGATGTCCGCTATCGTTTGAATGCCTTTTTCCAAGTCCGGTAAGGATGCGTACGAATAGGAAAGACGCAGGCTTTTCCGGTCTTCGGGAAGATAAAGAGCGCCCGGGTTGATCAGCACGCCGGCATCCAAGGCACGGGTGAAAAACGTTTGAACGGCGAACGCTTGATGAAAGGTGACCCAAATATAAAACCCTCCCTCCGGCACACGCCACTCCGCAATATCTCCCGCGTATCTTTCAAGAAAACGCAGTGCCGCATCTCTTCTGATTTTGAGTTCCTTTCTGAGACGCAAGAGACGCTTTTCATAGCGGCCGCTTGACAGCCATTGACATGCGGCCCATTGAGATAAAGCGCTGGAACCGTAATCCGTCTGCATTTTAATATCGGCGAGCCTGTCTGCAACCCGCTCAGGGGCGACGACCCATCCGATGCGCAGACCCGGGCTTACGGTTTTTGACAGTGTGCCGATATAAAGCACATTCCCCTCACCATCCATCGATTTTAACGGAGGCGGCGGTTCTTTATCGATCCATAAATCACCGTATGCGTCATCTTCAATGACAGGCAGGCGGTGATTTCTTGCAAGTGCGATGAGTTCCTTTCTCCGCTTAAGTGACATCACCGTTCCCGCCGGATTATGGAATGACGGAATGGTGTACAGCAGTCCCGCTTCGTATTGCCGACGGTAAGCGGGAAGAAGGTCCGTTTTGATTCCGTTCTCATCCATCGGCACTCCCTTAAGCGTGACGCCCGCTGATTGAAACACGCGCAGGGAGTGGAGATACGACGGATTTTCAGTCAGCATGACGGAGTTTGGTTTTAGCAGCCCGATTGAAATGAGCTGAAGCGCCTGCAGCGCGCCCGAGACGATGACGATGGAGGCCGGGGACGCGTGAATCCCCTTTGTTTTTAAATGTTCCGCAACGCTTTGCCGAAGCTGAAGGCTGCCCTTCGGTTCTTCATAGCCGAGCGCAAAAATGTTAGTTCCCGCTTCACGAAACAGTTCCGCCGTCTCCTGCTCAGGCAGCAGCTCTTGACTCAGCTCACCTGTCCCCAGCCTGATCAGATCCGGACGCGGCTCGTTTTGATTAATGGCCTGAATCAAGGCTGAATTCGGCTGATGACTTCCCGATGTCACATATGCGGTCCAATCAAGCGGCTTAGCCGCCGCCATCATGCTCCACGTATTGTTGACGACTTTTGTGCCTCCCCCTCTTTTTCCTTCCAGAAGACCTTGGGCGATTAACTCATCAATTGCCGCCGTCACTGTGCTTCGATTGACTTGAAGCTCCTCGGCGAGCTTTCTTTGCGAGGGAATTTTCGTGCCGATCGTCCATTCCCCATGAAGTATTTTTTCTTTGATATGCTGTTCAATCTGAAGATAAAGCGGTATGTATGACTCACGATCCGGACGCCAGCTTTTCATACGAATCCCTCCTTGTTTACTCATTATACATTTGGCTGGTTCAAGCGTCAGCCAAATGGCCGGAGACATCCGCACACGGGGCGTTTACAATAGTTTTCAGTTGATGATTGGAGGAGTTTACGACATGAATGCTATTCTTCACGGAGTGATGCTCGCTTTCGGTCTTATTTTGCCATTGGGCGCGCAAAACGTGTTTATTTTTCAGCAGGGAGCCTGGCAGAAACATGTGTGGCAGGCGTTTCCCGCAGTCACAGTTGCCGCGATATGCGATACGATTCTCATCAGCGCCGCCGTCGCAGGCGTGTCAGTCATTATTGCAGAGATTCCCCTCTTTCAGACCGTCATGCTTATATGCGGCTTTTTGTTTCTCAGTTTTTTAGGCTGGCAGACATGGCGAAGCAAGCCGCAGGCCGAACAGGCGGAAAAAACGGTTTTCACGGCGAAAAAACAGGCGGCCACAGCCGCCATGGTGTCCCTTTTGAACCCTCATGCGATTTTGGATACCGTCAGTGTCATCGGCACAAGCTCCGCCGCCTATCCGGGAATTGATAAATGGCTGTTTGCCGGTGCTTGTATCGCGGTGTCCTGGGTATGGTTCGCCGGACTGGCATTTGCGGGACGGCTCGTTCAAACAGCGGATACAGGCGGCAAGCTGCTCGGCATCCTGAATAAATGCTCGGCATTAGTGATGTGGGGTGCGGCTTTTTATTTTGCGGCGCTTTTGCTCAGATAAAAGGAATTCTCCCAAGCCATGTTGAATGTATCGAAAGGAAAAGGGGGAATTGGAGTGTCAGACATTGTAAAGCTTTATCACTATCACAGATGGGCGAATAAGGAGGTCCTCCAGCATCTGAAGACCTTGCCCGCTGCAAGCTTACAGCAGAAACTGCAAAGTGTTTTTCCGACTGTGAACGCCGTGCTTGTGCATATATACCGGGCTGATTACATTTGGCTTCATGTGCTTTACGGAGAAACTTACGAACAAATCGTCTCGCAATTTGACCAATTTGAAAAGCTCGGCGGAGATTTTGCGGCGATTGAACATAGAATGACTGAGCTGGACAAAGAATACAACAAATTTTTAAGAGAATTGGAGAACCCGGAAAGTCCGATCTCCATTTCCCACCCGCGTCTGGGATCGCTCCAGACGACATATGCCGATGTGATCCGCCATGTTGTGAATCATGGCACATACCATCGCGGCAATATAACCGCGATGCTTCATCAAATGGGATATAAAGGCGTGCCGACTGACTACATTTTTTTTTCATACGAATCATAAAAAAGCAAAGGCTGGCTGAGCCTTTGCTTTTTTACTTCAAATCTATCATCATCCGGCATAGCTGGAAGCGCCCGCTTTTTCGGCCACGTCGTAAATTGTTATTTTCATGCTTGCTGATCCCTTCTGTTCTCTGGTATTAGGTCAGTCCGTTTTCCGGCTTACGAATTTGCGGTATTCAAGCGGCGAAATGCCTTCAATCTGTTTAAACAGTTTAGAAAAGTAGGTCGGGTCCTCCATGCCGATGGCGTCCGCGATCGCCCCCATTTTGTCATTGGTTGCGGACAAAAGACGCTTCGCCTCCGTCATTCTGACTTTGTTCGTATACTGGCCGGGCGTGACGCCGAGCACCTGCTGCATACAGCGGGTCACATAGTCTTGATTGTAATGAAGAGCCGAAGAGAGCGCTTTGATGGTTGTTTTCTCCTGATAGTGCTCCTGCAGGTACCGGGCGGCCTCCCATGCGACTCTTTCCTTTGCGGACGGTATTTGGAACGCTTCCTTTTGAAGGTGAAGCAGCAGCTCCTCAAACAAAATTTGCTTTCTCAGCGGCAGGTCGGAGTTCTCAGCGCTGTCATCTGTCAGGACACTGAATTGCCCGGCCATAAACTGCGGGCGTCTCACTTTTCCTTTTTGCGGCAAGGACAGACGGTAGCGGGCCGGCTCTTCAAAACTGCCTTTTTTCCGCCTCAGCTCCGCCCAGTTGTTACCGGCTGTTTCCGCCACCTCATAATCCGCTCCCTCAAAATGAAGCCACAAATAGGAGGTCGTTTCTTCACTGCCTTTTGTTCCGTAATGTTCAAGGCCTGGAGAGAGCAGAATATATTCTCCGGCTTCAACGGAAAAGGCGTTTTCGCTTTCTGTAATGTGAAGGACGCCTTCTTTCACATACAGCAGATCAAACACCGGGAAGACCCGTCTCACATGGGTTTCGCCTTTTTTGAACACCCCTTCTCCCGCAGCGATAAAGACCGGGAACGGAGGGACTGTGAACTCGAGAAAGGTCATATTTTCGGCCCTCCTTTTTAAGTCGGATTTTTGCAAGAAGTTTCGTTTCTCTCCCTTTTTATTATAAGAAAATGGAGGTACACTGTTAAACGTTGATTTTGTCAGGAAAGGGGTTAAAAGAAATGAAACAAGCGATTTTAAAACGGGCTGCATTCAAACAATCTTCTGATCACAAACTCTCATTATACGCGCTGACTTGGCCGATTTTTATTGAGGTTTCATTATATATGTTTATGGGAAACGCCGACACTCTTATGCTTAGCCAATACTCTGACAACAGTGTGGCGGCCGTGGGCGTCAGCAATCAGATCTTAAATTTAATTATCGTGATGTTCAGCTTTATCGCAACGGGTACGACAATTGTAATTTCGCAGTTTTTAGGCTCTAAACAGAAAAAAGAAGCGCAGGAAGTGGCTTATGTATCGATAGGAGCGAACTTCGTCATCAGTCTCGCCATCAGCGCCGCCGTGTTTTTCTCGGCTGTTCCGCTCCTTCATGTCATGGGTCTTTCCGATGAATTGATGCCGGATGCCAAAGTCTTTTTGCAGGTGGTCGGCGGGCTGTCATTTATTCAGGCACTGATTATGACGTTCAGCGCCATTTTAAAAAGCTACGGCCATACGAAAGATACGATGTTCGTTACGATTGGGATGAATATATTAAATATTGCCGGAAACTTTCTTGTCATTTTCGGGCCGCTCGGCCTGCCGGTGCTGGGCGTCGCCGGAGTTGCGATGTCAACGTCCATCGCGCGGATCATCGGACTGATCGCTATGGTTGTGATCGTCAAAAAACGTATCGGACTCGGTCTTACATGGAAAAAGATCTTTCACGTTCATAAAGAGCACTTGCGGAAACTCCTGAAAATCGGAATTCCGTCTGCAGGTGAACAGCTGTCTTATAACATTTCACAAATGGTTGTCACTTATTTTATCGCCATTATGGGCGCCCAGGCGCTTACAACAAAGGTATATACACAAAACATCACCATGTTTATCCTGCTGTTCGGAACGGCGATCAGCCAAGGCACCCAGATTTTGATAAGCAGGTACATCGGCGCCAAACAGTTTGACGACGCTTATGACCGCTGTATGAAAAGCCTGTACTGGGCGCTTGGCATTGCCGCTATGACATCGGTTATCATGACCTTGTTTTCAAAGCAGCTGATCGGAATTTTCACAAGCAGCCCTGATATTATTGCGACGGCGAGCATGCTGATTGCCATGACGATCATTCTTGAGCCCGGCCGTTCATTTAATGTCATTATCATCAACTCGCTCCGGGCTGCCGGAGATGCAAAATTCCCCGTCTATATGGCGATGATTTCCATGTGGGGCATCGGTCTGCCTCTCGCTTACCTGTTCGGCATCCATTTCGGATTGGGGCTTATGGGGATTTGGATTTCATTTATCGCGGATGAATGGGTCAGAGGCATTCTCATGTACAGAAGATGGCGGTCACGGATTTGGATTCAAAAAGGGATTGCATAAACGCCCGAAGCTTCATTATGAAGCCGGGGCGTTTTTTTTATGCTTGAGAAAGCCGTTTTCTCATGCTTTCGAGCTCTGACCGGTAATGAGCCAGCAAACCGGTAACGGCGGGCCTTGAGTATAACGGAAACAGCTCCAGCTCTTCAGACGCCTCCTCAAAATACGCCTCGGCTTCGAATGCGATATACTCCCATACATTCACAAAAGCTTTGTTGATCGTGCGGTTCTCCAGCTCTTCTTCCGTATAGCCGAATTGCGCCATCACCTGACGCGGAAGGCGCTTTTTCATCCGCTCATCCGCACAGACCCTGGTGAGAACCCGGCTCAGCTGAATGGCAGCTCCTAATGAAACGGCTGCATGGCGGAGTTTCTCTTGATTTCGGCGGGCGCAAACCGGCAGCAGAAGCAGACCGAGGGCTCCGCCTGTTTGGCCCGCGTACATCAGCAGGTCGTTAAACTCTTGGCAGGTCTCTTTTTCTCTGTCAGATCTTTGGCCGGCGATAAACTCACGTAACGGTTCTTCTTCGAGCGCAAATTGCTGCCTCACATCGGCGAGCGCTTTCCACAAAAAGCCGTCGGCGCCTGTCCCGTTCATAAAGTCTTGTGCTGCCTGTTCAAATCCCTCAAACTCACGGACATCCGCAAGCTGCTCAGCTTCATGAAACAAAGCCAGCACCGCCCACGCGGCCTGTCTGTTTTTTGGCGGCAGGGATGAAAAGATCCGTTTATATAAAGGAAAGTGCGCCTCGGCAAGCTGCGCGCATGTTTCGTATTCGGTCATGGTATCACTCCTCTGTTTTTTAGTGTACCATATGTTTCACAATAAAAAGACCGATATCCTCAGCGGAAACCGGTCGCGGCACTGTTATTCTTCTATATCGATACGATACGCCTCAAACCATGTATGGATCTGGGCGAGATGGGCGATCAGCTGCGGGCCTTTCATCAGCTGGCCGAACCACGGAACCTGAAAAGACGAACCCTCTGTCTCCAGCAGCATTTCCAGCTTCTTTCTGTCCAGCAGGGTGTGAAGCACGGAATCTTTATGCTGCAAAATCGTTTTCAGCCACTCTGTGACCCCTTGCGTGTATTTCGGATGATGGGTTTTCGGATAAGGGCTTTTTTTGCGGTACAGAACCTCTTCCGGAAGCAGCCCTTCAAGCGCCTTCCGCAAAATGCCTTTTTCCCGGCTGCCGTGCATTTTCATTTCCCAAGGGATGTTCCAGACGTATTCTACAAGCCTGTGATCGGCGAACGGCACGCGCACTTCCAGACTTGCTCCCATACTCATGCGGTCTTTGCGGTCGAGCAGATTTGTCATAAACCAAAGCATATTTAAGTAGAAAAGCTGCCGTCTCGCTTTGTCTGTTCCCGTCTCACCGTCTAACAGCGGCGTTTCCGCAATGGTTTCTTCATATCTCGCATTTACGTATTCTCTTAGGTTCAGACGTTTTTGCCATTTTTCGTCCAAGAGGGTGATTCTCTCCTCAGTGGATCTCATCCAAGGAAATCCGTCTTCTTCGGCCGCGGTGTGAAACCATGGATATCCGCCGAAAATTTCGTCTGCGCATTCCCCGGAAAGGCTCACGACAAAATCTTTTTTAATTTCACGGCAGAACCACAGCAGCGAGGAATCAACATCCGCCATGCCCGGCAGGTCTCTGACGAGAACGGATTCCTCCAGATGTTCAACCAGCTCATCCTGCGTAATCACACACTTATGGTGCTGTGTGCCGAATGCAGCTGTCATTTTATCGATCCACGGGCCGTCATCATTCGGCTGAAATGAACTCGCTTTAAAGAATTTGCCGTTCTCCTCATAATCAATGGAATAAGTATGGAGGGGATCTCTGCCTTCTTTCTCAAAATGAGCGGCGGCTATCGAGGTAATCGCGCTTGAATCAAGCCCCCCAGACAAAAACGTACAAACCGGCACGTCAGATACGAGCTGGCGCGTTACGGCATCCTGAAATAAGTACCTGATGTGAGCTGCAGTGTCATCGAAGCTGTCTGTATGCTTTTCGCTTTTTACATTCCAATAACGCCATATGGACAAACCGTCCTTTGAAAAAGTGAACGCATGAGCGGGACGCACTTCGTGAATTCCTTTAAATACCCCGCAGCCCGGTGTTCTGGACGGCCCAAGCCCGAAAACTTCCGCAAGTCCGCTGCTGTCTGTGCGGGCTTTCACATCAGGATGGGCAAGGATGGCCTTCAATTCCGATCCAAACAGAAAGGAAGAGCCGTGTTCTTTATAAAAAAACGGTTTGACGCCGAGCCGGTCTCTTGCCCCAAACAGCCGCTCCCGTTTTTCATCCCAGATGGCAAAAGCGTAAATACCGTTTAAGCGGTCAACGCACTCCTCCCGCCACTCAATATAGCTGTGCAGCAGCACTTCTGTATCAGAGGTCCGTTCAAAACGGTGGCCCCTCGCCTGCAGCTCCCTCCGCAATTCTTCCGTATTATACAGCTCGCCATTATAAATGATGGTGTACGTTTCCCCTTGATGCGTGCAGCCCATCGGCTGGCGGCCGCCTTCAATATCAACGACCGAAAGTCGTTTATGTCCGAATAAAACATGGGGCTCTCCCCAGACGTTTGAATCATCAGGCCCTCGTTTTGAAAGAGTGTCTATCATATTGTTCATAATATGTTTCTCTTGGACGAGCTGCTTTTGAAAATCGACCCAACCCGCAATTCCACACATGTGATATCAGCTCCAATCCCATTTCTGTCGGTATCAAATTCGTTTCTATCAGCACTTTACCCAGTTTATGCAAAGAAACGCAGATAGTTGATTTGTCCCACTAAGAGTTGTATGAGACAAGCCTGATTTGGAAAGAACGGAAGAGAAGAAACAAACAAAGGAGACCGCACGGATATGAAACGAAAACAGCTTTTCTCAGAAAAAAACAAATGGGGGCGCGGCACTCTGATAATAGAAGACGGCATCTGTCTCGTCGAAAACGATGAGGGTGATATCCTGCTGGCAGACAGTCTAGGAAACGCCGCCGTCTTGATGAAACGTGACGGCAGATGGCAGCAAGCCCGGATTCACGGCGCTTCAGCCGAAATCGGCGCAGACACGGTTGCCCTGTTCGGCGGAGAAGAGATCCGATATGAGAAGGCAGTCAAACGGCCGCTGTTAACCTTGCTCGATTCGCTGGACGATGAAACGTTTCTGCTGTTTCTCAGCCATCTGCACGGGTTCGGCCTGTCTGTATATGATTGCGTATTTTCCTACAATCAGACGCTGTTTTCCGGTGAAGGGGTCTCGTTTTATCACTTTTCGGCAGATGACGCCCAATGCGCCCTGCAGCATCACCGCGGCAGCCCGGGTAAGCATGACAGATTTGAATGGACGGCATCTGACGGGCGGCGCTCCATTATGTATTCAGCGGCCAAACACGGCGGAACAGCGTAAAAAACAGGCGGTGCCTTTTAAATAGGTGCCGCCTGTTTTTTACGCTGATTGACGCCCGGCGTTTGCTTTTACCCTTCACAGCCGTAGCTTTTGCGGTCACAAGAGTGATTGACGCTTTTGGCATCCTGCACATCTCCTTCGCCTCATCAACATCCCCCTGTCACGGCATTTCTCATTCAGCGGCACAGTTGCGCAGAATGTATGCATAAATAAAAAAACCCGGATTGCATCCGGGTTTTCAAGCGATTGATTAAAATATGTGAAAGCCGATCGGCAAGTGAAGGCCGAGAAGCACCGTCAGGATGAGCACGATAATAAAACCGATCCACAGTCCTCCGGTCGATTTGCCTTTTTTCTTGCGGATGACGAGCATTTCCATCAGTCCGATGGTAATGATGCCGAGCAGCATTTTTCCGGCGTATTCTCCGTTCCAATTCGCAAAACGGACAAACAGTTCAGCGCCGGTCAAAATAATAATAATGTAGAATAAGCGCAGAATCATATGCGTTATTTTTGCGCCCTTCGCTTTTCCGGAGCCGTACAGCCCGTAGCTGACAAACACCAGGATAAGCGCAACGACCCATGAAGTAATATGCCAATGTGTCATTATGTTCAATTCCCCCTATCAGATCAATCTGCCTCACTTATGGTACCACAACAAGCCGCTGTGAGCATAATCATTCTCAAGAAAAACACTCAATTATCCGATTTGGTTCGACAGCGTGCCGATCGGTTCAATTGTAATATCAATGCGGTCCCCCGGCTGTAAAAATGTCGGCGGCTTAAATCCTTTCCCGACACCGGACGGCGTCCCCGTCGCGATAATGTCCCCGGCTTCAAGCGTCATTCCTTTTGACAGCGTCTCGATTAATTCAGCAATCGGAAAAATCATGTCGCCCGTTGATCCTGATTGGCGCAGTTCCCCGTTCACCCGCGTTTCAACTTGCAGGCTTTGCGGATCACTGACAGCTGATTTATGTACAATGACCGGTCCCATCGGGCATGTCGTATCTAGGCTTTTGCCGATAAAAAACTGTTGATGCTTTTTCTGCAGATCGCGCGCTGTTATATCATTTACTATGGTATAGCCGAATACATGATCGAGCGCATGTTCTTTGGAGATGTGTGATCCGCTTTTTGATATGATAACCGCAAGCTCCCCTTCATAATCAAGCTGCTCCGTTACGTCCAAGTGGCTTTTCACCGTTTTTCCGTGACCCGTAACGGCGGTCGGGGCTTTTGTAAAAACCATGGGATGCTCCGGGATATCCGCCTCGCTTCCCATTTCAACGGCATGATCACGGTAATTTTTCCCGATGCAGATCACGTTCTTTGAAGGTCTCGGAATAGGCGCGCAAAGCTTCACGTCAGACAGCGCATACATAAATGAACCCGACTCATCATTCGGTTTTTTCGCCCATTCCGCAAGCTGTCCGGCATGCGCGACGAACTTTTCCCCCTTTTGAATGCACTCGATCAGCGAACCCGGAATCGTCTCAAGTTCAAACAGTTTCTTTTCAGCCTTTTGCAGATCTAAGATTTTGTCATCATCAATGATCAGACCGACAAATTTCCGGCTGTTCAGTTCCCCTGTCGCAAATTTCATGTTAATCCCCCATCATTTTTAAATCTGGCATCTTTATGTATTCTTTCTGCAGGCGGGAAATTCCTCTTTTGAACAGGCTGAAAATCATCGTAAAAGAGTATCAAAAATTGTCACTTTTTTAGTCATATTGACGAAATAAAACCTTCTCAGCCAAAATAGGTTATACTATTATCATCCTATGTTTTCCAAAATAATCGAGAATTGGAGATCGCACGATGAACAGAAAAATTGAAGAAAAAAGATTGACTTTATTCGAGACAGCGCAAAAATTCGGAATCAATGCGACGGAGACCATCAGGTGCAGCCAGGAGCTGGACAGCCTCTTAAACGGGTGCCGGGGCGGGCTCATCCAACAAACGAAAGACGGCAGGATGAACCCGGCCGCACAGATTCAGCCGGAGTACACAGCAGGAAAAAAACAGGCTTTCTCATAAACATGATATGTATATAGATCTGAATCATTTGTTTTAAGACCCGGCATGCTTAAAGCGCCGGTGTTTTTTTATGCCTAAAGTTTTTTCCGCTCACAAAAATGTGCGTTTGTCATAAGCTATTTTAGGCAGGCAGCCCAAATAAGCTCCTGGAGTGTATTCCATTAAAATTTTCACGAAAAGGATGTGCTCGTATGCCCGCAATTGTCGGAGCGTTTAAAATTAATGCCGTCGGTACGAGCGGAGTCGTTCATATAGGCGACTGCATCACCATTTCTCCAAAAGCAGAGGTTAAGACATTTGCCGGAGCGGGCAGCTTTAATACCGGAGACAATCTCACACTGACGAATTACAGGAATGCAACGAATGTGTACGATAATGATGTAATCGATCAGCCGATGGCAGGTAACGCATAAAGGAGGCGCCGTATGAATTTTTACGTCAATCAGTCGATCCATATCAATTACATGCGTGTAGAATCTGTCAGCAATTCCTCCATACTGCAAATCGGGAGCGCCGGTTCAATTAAATCTCTTTCCAATCTGTATAACACAGGGAGCTATGTAGAGCCAGCGCCGCCTGTCACCGCGGGGCAGCAGACTGTAACCACAGGGGGAGGCCCCGGCACCTCATCATTTGTACCGCTCCAGCCGCCAAGCCGGTAGTTCAATGAAGGAAACGAGACGCGAGGTGAATGTCATGTATGATCAATCGGTTTCATCCTACCTGCAGAATTTAAATTCCTTCGTCCAGCAGCAGGCGCTTCAGATTCAGGAGCTCGAACGGCAGCTGAAAGAATTTCAGAGTGAAATATCAACACTGAAACAGCAGCCTTCCACAAGGATTGATCGGCTCGAATATAAATTTGATCAGCTGAAAATTGAACGGCTGGAAGGAACGCTGAATATCGGATTGAATCCGACTGATCCGAATGCCGTGCAAAATTTTGAAGTCGGCCAGACAACTCCGCAGGTCGGAATGATGCAGCAGGAACAGGCGGGCCAGCAAATGCAGCAAATCCGCCAAAACGTCGATATGTATCTGAATGAAGAAATCCCCGCGCTTTTAGAGAAGCTCGAAACTCAGTATGAGAGCAGGCTGGACGAAGCGAACAAATATCATATTATTGAAGATATCAGAAAGCAGATGGACAGCCGGATTCAGTATTATCTGTCCCATGTCCCGAAAGAAGAAAATACGGCGCCCGCGCAATATGCCGAGCAGATTGCCGAACATGTGAAGCGTGATATTGTCAGGGCCGTCGAGCACTTTATTAAGCACATACCTGGTGAAATGAAAGGTGATGATCCGTCATGATTTTTACAGTGATTAACCGGAATATTGAAGTCGGCGACATCCGGTCTACCGGTGTATCCAGTTCTTCCTTATTATTAATCGGCGACACCGATTCCGTCTATCTGTCTTCCATCTTTGACACGCCTCCGGAATCTCTTATTATCGGGCCTTATGTGCCGCTGGCGCCGGAATAATGTTAAAGCGCATTTCACGCCTCCGGAACGCCAAAATCAATTCAGTCGGAATTGCGAGTGTCTTTCAAGCAGGCGATACGAATGAAATCAATATGCGGGTCACAGTATTGGCCGATCAGCGTAGTCTTGCTGTATACAGAGATGATGAAGGCTCATTTAACAAAAAAGAATACCAGATCTTTCGGCAGCCGGCCGTCATGCCGTTACCGGAAACGGGAGTCCAAAGCGCATTCTGCCATGAAAACCCTTCAATTCGGGTAAGGAATGTGAAAGTTCAAGGGGTATCGTCAGCGTCCGTGGTTCAAATCGGATCGACGTCAATCGTTCTGGGAGATTCGCGGCTGAAACATATTAGGCAGATCTTCACATCAAGCTCACAATCACAGCAGCCCTGACATATAATGACGGTGAGACTTCTATAAAGGGTGTCGTTTATGCCAGCAATTACCGGACCTATAGCTATCAATTCCATATCGGGCGGAGTCGTAAACTTTGGTGATTCCTTTTATCTTTCTCCAAAAAGCTCTTCTAAATCTGCGCTCGGTTCGGGAGCAGGCAATACCGGAGATTTCCTGTTATTAAACAACGTTGTCAATGCGACAAACTATATAGACCCCGATGTCAGCGATCAAAATGTGGTCGGAAACGCCTAAAAAGCAGCCGCTCTTTCAGAAGAGGGCTGCTTTTTAGGCGTTATGTTCGTTCATTTGCTTTTTTTGTTTTTACAAGCTTTTTTGGCGGCTGTTTTCTGATCCATTTCACAAACCGCGCGAGTTTCGGGTCACGCCGCAGCTCTTCTATTCCCGCGAGCCTTGCCGCAAGCTCCTGATTCGTATAGAGCGCGTGAACCTGTTTATGACAAGGGATGCAGAGCATTGCGGTCGGAAGGAATGTCCCGCCTTCTTCCTTAGGCGTTAAGTGGTGCTCCGTCAGCCGCACATGATGGCGGCCGCATAATTCACATGTGCCCTCGGCAGAATCGGCCATAATTCCTTCTCCTTTCTACATGATCTCCAATGTGACCCGGGTGCCTTTCCCGCCCGGTTCGGACGGATGAACGATTAATTTTTTCGGCAGACGCGCTCTCAGCTCCTGCACATGGCTGATCACTCCGACGGATAAGTTGTCCGATTGCAGCTTTTCGAGCGCTGTGACAACGGTGTCTAAGAGCCCTTGGTCAAGAGTCCCGAATCCTTCATCTAAGAAAAAGAATTGCAGCGGGTATTGCCCCCGCAGCTGAATCTGGGCGGACAAGGCAAGCGCAAGCGACAGCGATGTCAGAAACGTCTCCCCGCCGGAAAGGCTTGATACGGGCCGTTTGACGCCTCCGTTCGCATCATCACGCATGACGAAACCGCCTTCTGAATCGACTAATATGGCATACCGCTGCCTTGTCAGCGCTCCGAGACGGGCAGAGGCGTCCCGAGCCACGCTTTCCAGCTGTTCTTCCGCTAAAAATTCGACGAATGTATTGCCTTTACATACAGACTGGAGCTTATCAAGCCTGTCAATCTGTGTCTGCCAGCTTTTCAGTTCGGCTTCAATCTCTTTAAAGCGCTTATGCTGTTTTTGCATAACCGCGAAGGCTTTTGCCTGTGCTCCTTTTTCCTCCATGGCGGCGCCTGACTCAGCCTCTGCCTGCTTCAGCAGAGAAACGGATGCTGTCCATTCTTCCTCTGATATCCGGCGGTCGGCTAATTTATCAGTAACACGGCTGATATTTGCCGATAGCTGTTTTGAGGTGTCCAGGAACTCATCAATTTCTTTTTTCATTTCCTCTGCACGCCCTTGCGGAAGCAGACTTTTTTTGACTTGGTCCGGCTCGGTAAACCCGGTGTCTTTTGACCTCACGCGCCAGTCATTTTGCGCTTTCTCAAGGGCGGATTCAGCGTCCCGCAGTGACATGAGACTTCCGGATTCCCGGCCTTTTGCGTCATTCAGTGATTGCTGAGCCTGCTTCAGCGCATCGAATAAGGACTGTTCTTTCGTTTTTAACAGCTGTAATTCCTGCCGTACCGCTTCAAGCTTTGCGGAAATTGATGTTTCTTCTGCTGCTGTGCCGAGCTCTTGTTCATACCCGTCAATCACCTGCTGCAGGCGCTCTGCTGCATAGTGAAGCTCGAGCCGTTCCCGTTCAAGCTGATGCTTCTTCTCCTGCAGCCGCTCTTTCTCTTCTTCATGTTCCTTGAGAAATGCGATGCTCGTTTCAATGCGCTTCTCAAACTCTTCTGCCTGCCGGTCTTTATCGTCTATCGAAGCCTGCCAGGCGTCAACCTCATTTACCGGAATATCCCCGCAGACTTCGTTGTACTGATTTAAGCGGCTTTCTGAGAGTGATTCAAGCTCTTGTAATGAATGTCTGAGGCGATCGGCTTCTTTTTCCTCATAGCGGATTCGTTCAGCCAGCTGCTCAGCTTGTTTCACCGTCTGCTGATACGCGCTGATCAGTCTCGTGACCTTCTCTTTTACCGACAGCATATCCTGCTTCATTTGTTTCCATTCCAAGCGGACGGCGCTGAACGCTTCATCAAGCGGACGGCCGCTGATGGAAGAAGCGGCTTCCAGCTCTGGGGTCCGGGCGCTTTGCAGGAACGGACATTCTTCGGTAAAACGCCCCGACTGCTCTTCTAATGCAACCTTGGCCGTCAGCACTTCCTGAGAAAGAGCCGCCGCCTCGGACAGCAGCGCTTCAACCTGCTGCAAACGTTCCTGCACATCCGTATCTGGCGAATGTGTTTCATGAGCGGAGCGCGGACGGTCATGCTGCGTCGAGCCGCATACAGGACAAGGCTTTCCTTCAATCAGTTTTTCCGATAATTCTTTCGTTAATGCAGCCGTTCTCGCTTCCTCTGAGCGCCTGCGCAGGTCGGCTTGCGTTTTGCCGGCCCGTTCGGCTGCGGCTTTTAGTGACCGTTCCGTTTCACAGACCATATGGTAAACGGTTTGAAGCGTTTGATAAGCGCGCGTAATGTCTTCTTGTTCCGTTTTCGCCTTTGCGCTGAGCGCCTCGCTTTCTCCGTTCAGCTTCTCCATGTTCTTCATCTGCGTTGTCAGATTGGCCCGTTCTTTCGTGATTTGTTCCTGTGTCTGCTGAAAGCCGGCTGCCAGCTGTGCGGCGGTCTGGCATTTTTTCCGTTCATCAGCGGTCACCTGAACTGCCTTCAGCTCTTCTTTCAGCTCATTCTGCCTGTTTTGGCCGCGGATCAGGCGGTCTTTCACTGCGTTCAGCTGTTTCGAGGCGGCTTCGTATTCTTCCTCTTTTTTACGGTGCTCCGCCTTTGTTTGTTCCGCTTCTTTTTTTGCTTCAAGCAGCTTTTGTTCAACGGCTGACAATCTTTGATACAATTCTTCTTCCTTGACAAGCTTCGGCTCTTGTTCAGCCTTATGAACCCGCCACGCTTCATAGGCTTCATTTTGCCGGGTAAATGAAGCGGTTTCCGCCTCTGATTTCCGTTTGGCCAGTTCGTGCTCCTGTTCGGCGCGCTGCTGCCGGCGTACGGCTTCCGAATAGCGTTCTGCGTACGGCTCAAGGGCGAGAGCGGTTTCCGCCTCTTTAAGACGCTCAGTCAAATCCGTGATATACGGGCGCCTGTCCTCAAGCTTTTTCAGGCGGCGCTCATATTCATCTCTTTCTGTCTGCAGGTTCCAAATCTCCTGGTGACTTTCAAAACGCTCTTTTGCCCGGACCCGTTTCTCCTCAGCTGCTTCAAGCCGTGCGTTCGCTTCGTGAAACTGCTGTTCCGCCTGCTTCAGCGCATCTTCACCCGCGTCTCCGAGGCCGGATTGTTCGGCAAGCATTTCATTTTTTTTCGCCGCCGCTTCCTGCGCGCGCTTCCGCAGTTTTTTGACAAGCCTGTCCCCGTACTGTTCCAGATTAAAAAGACGCTGCAGCATATGTCTTCTTTCCGCGCCTTTAAGCGACAGAAACTCGGCAAACTTCCCTTGCGGCAGCACGACGGCTCTTGTAAAGTCGTCAATGGTCAGGCCAAGAAGCTCTTCCACCTTTTTGTTCACTTCATTCGCTTTATCAGCAAGCACGGTTTGTTCGTCTTTGATTTCAATCAAGCGGCAGAGGGCGGTTTTCACTTTCGTTTCATCCGTTCTCTTAAAAACGCGCTCGACCTTATAGGACACCCGGTGGCCTGATTGAAGCGCGAATGTAAAAGAGACGGCGAGCTGATCTTCGGCATGGTTCAGGATGCCGTGCGTATTATTTGCGGCGCGCTCCACCTTTCCGTATAAAGCGAGTGTCATGGCATCAAGGATCGACGACTTTCCGCTTCCCGTCGGGCCGAAAATTCCGAACACGCCTGCTCCGGACAGTCCGGCAAAATCAATCGTCTGTTCTTCTCTGAAGCTGTGAAGCCCTTTTATCGTTAACAGAATCGGCTTCATGTCGCATCCTCCTCATCATCTGCTGACGCAAGCTCTAAAAACAGCTTGACCATCTCCTCATCCGGCACGGCGCCGCCTGTTTGCTTTTCATAAAACTTCTTAAATCGGTCCTCAATTGATATATGCTTCACTTCAATCCGGTCATTGCCTGTCTCTTTTTCTTCAAAAACCGGCCTGATATGGATAAAGCCGGGATGCGCCTTTCTCAGCCGGTGAATTTCCTCAAGAGAAAGCTGATCCGTCAAATGGATATCAAGATCGATCCAGGCATTCCGGTCACGCCCTTCATCAAGCCAGCCGTGAACCTCGCTCAGCCCCTGCGCTTTCCATTTAACGAGCGGTTTACCCGAGGACAGAAAAATCTCTTCCCACTTCGCTTCTCCTCCGGGCTTCGCTTCTACCACCGTCACCGATTTGGCATAACCGGCTTCTGAAAAGCTGTATGCCAGCGGAGAGCCGGAATAGCGGGCAGCCGTTTTGGCGCGCTTGATCGTTTGCGGACGGTGGAGATGGCCGAGGGCCACATAAGCCGCATCAGCCGGCAGGCTTTCTGCGGCGACCGTGTAGGCGCCCCCGACTTCAATCGGACGCTCTGAATCGGTCTGATTTCCTCCCGCGACATAAATATGGCTCGCCGCGACTTTCACGGCATCATCCCGGCACAGTCCGCACATGCGGGCAAACGCCTCTCTGATTTTCACATCGTAATGATCGCGAAGAAGCTTTTCCTCAAACGTATCAGACAGCACTTCGTTTAATCTCGCTTCTGACGGATAGGCCAGCGCGGCTACGGCTAACAGCTCGCCCGCCGACGGCACCTCGATATGGACGGGTTCTGTCCGCGGATAGCCGATTAAATGAATGCCCCGCTCATCTGTTAACGGAGAAGCCGCCGCCAGCCTGTCAGGATTGTCATGGTTTCCGGCAATGACGACAACCGGGCGTTTTCCGCCGTCAGAAAGCGCGGAAAGACTTTCATAATACAATTGTTCAGCGAGCGCAGGCGGATTGACCGTATCAAATACATCTCCTGCCATAATGACCGCATCAATGTTTTCTTCTTTGACAATGGTATTCAGCTCTTCCAATACCTCGGCCTGCTCACTCAGCCGGCTTCTGCCTTCAAGCGTTTTGCCGAGATGCCAGTCAGCTGTATGTAAAATGCGCATAGCATTCACCTCACTTTTCTGATAGAAAAAAAGATCCGCTCCAAAAAGGAGCTTCGGATCTTGTTACAGTGTAAGAACGTGACCTCCATCGAAGAAATAGAGCGCACGCCCTTTCACTTTCGTTTTTGTAATTTGTTCAATCGCTTTTGTATACAATTCGATTTGTGTTTCATACCTTTTTTGCAGGATCGGGGCCGCGCCTTCAAATCCGTTCCGGAATTTCCCCTCTATCCGATCTGTTTTATAGTCCAGCAAATAGAGTCCGTCCGCCGTTTCGTAGAGGCAGTCAATAATCCCCTGCACGAGCAGCGGTTCACCGGCCGTTTCGGCATCCTTGTACACCTCGCCGGCCGGAAGCGCCATACTGAACGGCACCTCCCGATCAATCCGCCGCGCCCCGAGAAGATCTTTCCCGATTTCAGTTTCGAAAAACTGTATAATGTCTTCGATATCAATAGCGTCCCGCTGTTCTTCTGTCAGCAGCTCTTTTTCGTGAAGCGTCTGAACCGTCCGCTCCGCTTCTTCGGCAGTCGGAACGTGCGTCAGCGGTATATGCTGCATCACCGTATGCATCGCCGTCCCTTTTTCGGCGGCTGTCAGCCCTTTTTTCATCATAAAACCGGGACGCCTGTATAAAAGCGTGTCCCCTGACGGTTTGATGAGAGAGCGGCCGCTGTATTCATCCTCGTATTCTTGCTTTCTCTTCAGCTCAGAAACTGACTGCTTCGTTCTGATAGCCGTCAGCTCTCGGTACGGGTATTCCCATTCAAGGAGACGGCGCGCCTGATCATCAAATGAAAACGAATCAGGAATCGGCTCGCCCTGCTGAATCGCCTTGAGACGTTTGCTCTTTTCTTCAGCACGTTCTTTTGGGTTATCTTCCAGCAGTTCACTTTGCTGCAGCATCCGGATATGAAAACGGGACGGGTCGTGCGCGATATCCTCCGGAGCCGAAAGACCCGGCGGCCTGTGCGCCTCCATGTCACGGTGGCGGATAAGCGCCGGCCCGATAAAGTCCAAATAAGATGCCGCCTGATAGCGGTCGAATTCAGAGAGAAGCCAGTCGGCCCTGTCCGCTTGCGCCTGCCATTTAGCCAGCTGTTTTTCCCGGTTTTTGCAGGAACCGATGAGAAACAGCTTTTCCTTCGCTCTTGTCAGCGCCACATATAACACGCGCAATTCTTCTGATAAAAGCTCTCTGCGCATTTTTTTCTTCATCGCCACAAGCGGCAGAGTCGGATAGCTGATTCTGAGTTCCGGATGAATATACTTCGTTCCGAAACCGAGCTCTTTATCAAGCAGATATGATTTGTTGAGATCCATCATATTAAAACTTCTGCCGAGTCCGGCAGTGAAAACGACGGGGAATTCAAGTCCTTTGCTGCTGTGGATCGTCATCAGCCGCACGACATCCTCCTGCTCGCTGAGCGCCCGCGCCGTCCCCAGATCATCGCCGCGCTCCTGCATCCGTTCAATGAACCGCAAAAAGCGGAATAACCCGCGGAACGCCGTCGCTTCGTACGAGCGCGCCCGGTCATACAAGACGCGCAGATTGGCCTGGCGCTGCTTTCCGCCAGGCATGCCGCCTGCATAATCAAAATACCCGGTATCGCGGTATACTTCCCAAATCAGCTCAGCTACCGAATGATTCGTCGAGAATGACCGCCACTTTTGCAGATGGTCATAAAATGTTCTCAGCTTTTGATACAGCTCATCATGTCTGTCACCGTTCGCTATATATGCTTTCAGCGCTTCATAAAACGGCGCTTTTTTCTTTTCCAGTCGTATCAGCGCAAGTTCATTTTCGTCACAGCCGACAATGGGCGAGCGCAATACGGAAGCAAGCGGAATATCCTGATACGGGTTGTCAATCACCTTTAAGACCGAAAGCGCCGCAGCCACCTCCACGGCTTCAAAATAACCCGACGTCAAATTGGCGTAAACCGGAATGCCCTGGTTTTTCAGTTCTTCCATCAATTGCGGCGCCCAAGGCATGGAACGCAGCAAAATTACGATATCCCGGTACTGGATATTCCGGTGTGTTTTTGTTTTGCCGTCATATACCTTAAACGGAGATGAGACAAGCTTTCGGATCTCCCCGGCTATCGCTTTCGCTTCCCAGTGCACAGTTTCAAAGTCTTCGGCATCCTCGGAGCTGTCTGCGCCATCAGCGCTGTCAATGAGCAGCAGTTCCGTTTTTGCCGCGTCATTCGGCGGATACGACGCACCGAGTTTCAATGCCGCCTGTTCATCGTAGTCCACTTCGCCGATTTTGCCGCCCATCAGCTGCTTAAACAAGAAATTCGTACTGTCCAAAATATCGGAGCGGCTGCGGAAGTTTTGGTTCAGGTCAACTTTCTGTCCCGCGCCTTCCCCGCTTTCTGTAAACCTTTTATATTTCCCGAGAAACAGCAGCGGCTCGGCAAGTCTGAATCGGTAGATCGATTGTTTGACATCGCCTACCATAAACAGATTTCCCGCCTCTTCATTCCCGCTTTTCACAAGCTGCAGAATAGATTCCTGTACAAGATTGGTATCTTGATATTCATCAACCAGAACCTCATGGAACTGCTCTTGATAATAAACGGCCGCTTCACTCGGCACCCGCCGGCCGTCTTCATCAGCCGCAGTTAAAATCGCCAGACAGTAATGTTCCAAATCTGAGAAATCAATGATTGATTTTTCTTGTTTCGCCGCTTCAAATCGTTTTCCGTACGATATCACGAGCTGAACGAGCGTTTCAATGACAGGCTTCATGTCTGTTAAACTCTTTACATGATCTTGCGGGCTTCTTGTAAAGTAATCGGTCTTTAACTTTTCGATCAGTTTTTTCGCGCCGTTTCGCAAATCGGTCGCTTCATCCAAAAGCGCCTTGTCAAATTCATCACCTTTTACCGCCTTAGCCCGCTTAAATGTGACCGCGGGAACCCGTTCATACAGCGCCTCAAAGTCATGCCGGCAGCTGATCAGCTCTTCTATCTGCTGAAGATCATCCAAAAAATGATCAGCGCGCGGCGCCGGCCCGCCGGGCGCTTTTGTCAGTTCAAGCGCCTTTTCAAGCTTTTGCTTTGCCCCGAAGAGCGCCATTTCAGCATCTTCTCTCACATACTCGTAAAACGGCAGCTCTTCCATTTTGCTTTCTTCCGTCACATCATATAGGCGGACAAAGCTTTTCAGCCACGCTTCCGGATCAGGATGAGACCGTGAATACTCGTACACCCGCTTGACGAGATCTTGAAGATCCAAATCATGCCTGTCCGTCGTATATCTGTCCACAAGCTCAAAAAACGCTTGATTCCCTTTTGCGTATTCATCCTCAAACAGCTCATCAAGGACTTCGTCTCCGAGCAATTCGCCTTCCGTCTGGTCAGCCATCCGAAAGCCCGGGTCAAGATCAATCATATAATAATATTTTTTAAGCACCTGCAGACAGAAAGAGTGCAGCGTCGAAATGCTCGCCCGATTTAATAGAGAGAGCTGCCGTCTGATATGGAGAGATCCCGGATTTTTGGCGAGCTCTTTTTCTAATGCTTCAGCGATCCGATGCTTCATTTCCGCTGCTGAGGCGTTTGTAAAGGTCACCACAAGGAGCCTGTCAACATCAACCGGATCTTCATCCGCGGTTATCTTTCTGATCATCCGTTCCACGAGCACGGCCGTTTTACCTGATCCGGCTGCGGCAGCGACCAGAATATCGCGGCCGGAAGAAACGATGGCGCTCCATTGGTCATCCGTCCATATGCTGTCTTTCGGTTTAGGAATTTGCATCATCATCCGCCTCCTTTTTCAGCCAATCCAGTATGGTGCCGTCTTTTTCCGCTTTCAGGCTGCGGTATTCATTTTCCTTAAGGGACTCATCAAACTGGCACACCGATTTAAACGCACAGTACGTACAAGGCGTCTTATCTTTCAGCTTATACGGGGTAATGGACACAAGCCCGTCCGTTATCGCTTCGCCCGCCTGTTCAAATGTCCGCCGCACATGGTCTGTCAGGAGATGAAAATCCCGTTCGCTGACTGCGGCTGAATCGGATCTTAAAGAACCGTCCTTTTTCAAACCGGCATTAATGATATTTGAACGTCCTTCCTCCAAAGTCGTGTCCATCAGGCTGATTGCCTCCCGGTCACCGAGGAGAAGGCCTTTCATTTTAAATTTCTTGAAAATTTCCTGCTCGATTTCATCAAGCCCCATCGGCAGACTGGCCTGAATCATCGGATCATGGATATGGAAATACAAAACGCCTGCGGGGGTCGCTTTCATGCCGAGCCAATCCGCTGAATGTGTAATCGATAAGTCAAGGTACGTGAGCATTTGCAGAGCGAGCCCGTAATATACCTCAGCCAGATCAAGCCCCTTGTCGCTTGATTTGTAATCCACGATTCTAAGCAGCAGGCCTTTTGAACTTTCCGCTTTATCCACGCGGTCGATCCGGCCGACGAGTTCCATCGTACAGCCGTTTTTCAGCGTGAAAGTGAGCGGAGGCAGCGGACCGTTTCCGCCGAAACCGAGTTCAAGGCCGATCGGGACAAAACCGCTCGCCTTCGCATGCTCGCTTAATATGCCTGAGACACGCGTGACGATCTTCTGCAGTTTTTCCTTCACATAAAAGTGTCTGTTTGAACTGAGCAGAATTTCCTTTTGCAGCCTTGGCGCAAGCCGTTCCACCGCTTCATAGGAGAAATTCCGGCACTGATCTTTCGTCAGATCGCGCCATTCCAGCTTCTGCTCACGAAGCCGGTCTGAAATCAGCTTGAGGCTGGAGTGAAACAGCTGTCCGATATCCGGCGCTTCCAGCTTGAAAAACTGCCGCTCTTTTAATTGCAGCCCGTGAGATGCAAAATGAGAAAACTGGCAGGCATTAAACGCCTCCATCCGGGAGACGCTTCCTTTAATGTGCTCGCCGTAAAGCTGGCGCGAAACAGGACGTTCAAGACGCTTCGCCTCATTGCGGAAAAACAGGCTTGAAAACAGCTTTTTCGCGCGCCGGTGATCAGGCTCTTTCATCAGCACATTGTATGCGCTCCACCATACATCACTGATTTCATACTCTCTTGTCCACAGCCTGAGCTGGCTTGCCGTATACGTCTGTGCCACCTGTTTATTGACGAGATACTGAAGCTGCTCTTCTTCACTTACCTGCTCGGGATCAGCAGCCGACAGTTTTTCCTGATGATCGGGAAACAGCTCGCCAAGCCTGTTTACAACAATTGACGGCAGGAGCGTTTTTCCTTCCGCATCGGCAATCGGATATGACACATACAGACGGTCAGACGGACTTGACAGCGCCATATAGATGAGAAAATGCTCATCAAGCAGCCGCTCACGCCCCGCGGAAGACAGCTCCACTCCGACCGCTCTCAGCCACTCCCGGTCATCATCGGACAGCACGCCGTTTTCATCCGGGCGCGCAGGAAGAACGCCGTCATTGGCCCCGATGACAAACGTGCAGGACGTGCCGTACATTCTTGACAGGTCCATATTCCCTACAAACACTTGGTCAAGCGCAGGGGGAATTAAAGAAAAATGAAGTGATTCGGTTCCCGTTTCAAGCATTTGCTGGAACAGCGCCAAAGACATTTCATCTTCACCCATCATGCCGGCAAACTCCTCGAGAAGCTGGATAACGGCGTCCCATGCCTGGCCGTGCTGCTGCGCTTCGATCATGTTTCCGGCCTCTTCGGCCTGCTGCCTTTTCCGGTCCAGCTTCAGGGGAACATCGGTATCTTCCAAAAAGAGATAAAGAGCTTCCGCCATGCTTTGAACCGTTTTCGCTTTTTTCATCCGGTTCTGAAGCCGGACGAGGGGCGCGGCCATCCATTCTCTCGTCTCATTCAGCATTTGCTCCATCTCTATTTCCTGATCCGTCTGCGCGAAATCCTCATCGAGCGATACGAAGCGCCTGTATACAAACCGCTCGCCGTTCGTCCAGCGCTCCCCTTTAATTCCGTAGGCGATACAATAGTTTTCAAGCTGATCGACCTGCTCTCTTATTTTCTGCACCGGCTGATCAAGCGGGAATAACAGTTCGGTTTTCGCACAGCGGAACACCGCTTCATATCTCCAGTTCCCCTTTACGACATCCAAACTTGAACGGATGAATTCTATAAGCGGGTGATGCTGCATAGAAGCTTTTCCGTCAATAAAATAAGGAAGCCCGTAATCTGCAAACACTTCCTTCAGCAAATCTTTATAATCTTCCGGCTGACGGATGAGAATCGCCATATCCCTGTACCGGTATCCTCCGTCCCGGACAAGTGATTGAATTTCCCGGGCAATACCCTCAAGCTCGGCTCTTCTGTTTTGCGCCTGTATGACGGTAAACGCTTCCTGCCCGCCGGTATACGCCGCAGCGGGACGCACATCGTACTGCGATTCTAAACAGGCAAGCTCCGGCACATGCTGATGCCGTTTCGTGCCATGCAGTTCCTTGCAGGAAATATCGGCATTCAATTCCTTTGCCATCTGATAAAGCTTATAGTATGTGCTTCCCGTCATTCTGAACAGATTGAGCTCATCCGGTGCCTGTTCTCCCGAAGGGCTGTCCGCCGTCAGCGAGAATGTGACATGTTCAGCATGCATGATCAGCTGCTCCAGCACCCTTAATTCCTGCGGTGTAAATTGATAGAAGCCGTCGACGTAAACTCTGGCGCCTTTTACAACATCCGCTAACGGAAGCTGCTGGGCGAGCAGCGTCAAATAATCCTCTGAATGCAGATAGTGGCCGGCGAGGCTTCTTTCCATCTGCTGATATAAAATGCCTAAGTCATGAAGTTTTTCAGACAGCATCCGCTCTCCGCGATATTCTGACGCCGTTCCGCTTTCCGCCATGCGGCGGACGTCTTCAGGCTCAATACAGTAACGCTTAAACTCTGTCAGCATCCGTTCCACCTGCTCAGTGAACCCGGCTTTGTCACTCGCTTTTTGATACACTTTAAAATCGTGCTTATGCTCTTCAATCAGCTTCCTCAACAGCATCTGCACACCCGTCGTCGTCACAAACGGACGGTTCATGCCTCCGGTATGCTGAAGCACGCGCCACGCCAAACGCGAAAAACTGAACACTTGAGCGCGTATCATGCCGCCGATATCCGGCGTTTTAGCAAGCTCATATTCCATTAAAAACGTCATTTGATCCGGGACTAGAAAAATGATCGGTTTCCCGAACGGCTCCCGGCGCAGTTCATCTTGAATGCTGTCGATAATCAGCCTCGTTTTCCCACTCCCCGATCTGCCTACTAAAAACTCAACACCCAAATTAGAAGACCCCTCTCTTTTATTCTTTCTACATTTTATCGAAAGTTGACGAAAATGACCAATCTCATCTGCTGGTAAAAACGGGATGACTGTTTTAAAAAATATCATTCTTGACCAGATTAAAGAAAAAAAGGATTAAATATAATGTCAGAATATCTCGAAGTGATTGTGCGAACGATTCTGTCGTTCAGCATTTTGTTTATCGGCGCCCGGATACTCGGAAAACAAACCATTTCACAGATGACGCTTTTTGATTTCATTGCGGCCATCTCGCTCGGCGCCATCACAGCCAATCTGTCGTTTAATACAAAACTGCCGATTCATTTTACTGTCAGTGCTTACACGATTTTTGTGGTCATCATTTACCTGGTCGCATATCTTTCTATGAAAAACAGAACCGCCAGGGGTTTCTTTGCGGGCAAACCGACCATTATCATTCAAAACGGAAAAATACTTGAGCATAATATGAAAACGATGCGCTATACCCTCGACTACCTGAACCAGCAGCTTCGTGTAAATGATGTATTTGACATTTCTCAGGTTCAGACGGCCATCATTGAAACAAACGGCAGCATGTCCGTGGAGGTCAAACCGGAATTCGCGCCCGTTACAAGACAGGATCTCGGCATTTTTGCAGGACACGAAAAGAACTTTGCCGTTGAGCTCATTATGGACGGCCAGCTGGTGACGAAGAATTTCGAAGAAAACCGCGTATCGGAAAAATGGCTCAGAGAAGAATTAGACAAGAGAAACCTTACACCCGAAGAGGTCGTATACGCGGTGCGCGGAAGCAACGGCCAGCTGTTTGTCGATACATATAATGACCATATCACATCGCCGCTTGATCAAGAATAAGCATGATATCCGCACATGTCACGGGCTATCGCCGTATAATACCCTATAAACATCCGGGGGTGAGTCCAATGCACGAGAATTTTTTTCATTATACAGCCGTCTGCGGCGACGACTCTGTTCTTATAAAAGATCTGATAAAATCCATTAACGGCGAATACAGCGCTGTGATCTGCTACTCGATATTAGCCGAAAAAGCGCCGACCGCAGAAATCAGAAGACGAATCGAACATATCAGAGAGGAAGAAATGCGCCACCTGCATGCCTTCTCCTCACTGTATACTTCAATTACCGGAAACCAGTTGACGCCGAAACAGACGGAACTTTGTCCGCACACATACAGAGAAGGACTGAGGGCGGCGTTTTATGATGAGCAGAAAACGAATGATTTTTATTTGCAGGCATCCGATAGAGCGGTGCACCCGGAAGCAAAGCGGTTATTTGCCCGCACGGCATTTGACGAGCAGCGTCATGCCGTCTGGTTTTTATACGATATGACCCACTCTCCTTCCCACCACACAGGAGGGACGGTATCAAACGCGCCGAACACGAGCTATACCCAGGCAAATACCGGAAAATAACGCTCCCCCGCCGGGAGCATTCAGGCCGCAGACAAACCCCATTCTTTCAATAGGAGAGAATGGGGTTTATTTTTCAAGCTGCGTGACCTCTCTAAAAAACCGCCGACTTCTTCATTGTATAATCAGCAAAAACACTTTATAATAAAATAAACCAACCGGTCGGTTTTTAAGGAACCGAGCCTCACTTGGCGGAAAGGATTTGTGTGATGTGACAAATACAAAAGGCGGCGCCGGAAAGAGCGAAAAGACGAAGAAAAAGCTCGTATCCGCTTCGCGTGACTTATTTGCAAAAAAAGGTTATTCAGAAACCTCAATCCGGGATATCTTAGAGGCGGCCGAGATCAGCAAAGGCAATCTTTATCATCATTTTAAAGGAAAAGAGTTTCTGTTTCTTCATATCATGGAAGAGGATCACCGCGTGATGATCGAGACGTGGAGGGAAATGGAAGCTGATCTGAAAGACGCTGCCGAAAAGCTGACGGGCTTTGCGGAACTGCTCAGCCGGATGAGCATCAATTACCCGCTGATGAGAGCAAGTGAAGAGTTTTATGCGAGCGCGTTTACGTCGGAGGAGGTCGTAAAACGTCTCAACAAAATTGATATTGAATATGACGATGTGATGAGAGAGATCTTAACAGAGGGAAATCAAGACGGCAGCTGGTCCATTCATCATGTCGAATCAAAAGTGAAAATCCTGCTGTCCGTCTTTTACGGGTTGGATGTGTTATATAAAAACGATTCCATTCAGCAAAGAAGAGAATTGCAAATAGAAGCCATCTCCGTGTTTATTCACGGAGTCATCAATGCAGATCAACAGAATCAGGGCAGCTGATAAAGGAGAAACAACATGCAAAAACCGATTAGAGAACAAAAAGCTGTACTCATCATCTTATTAAGCAACATATTTATTGCGTTTTTAGGGATTGGGTTAATTATTCCCGTTATGCCGCTGTTTATGAATGTGATGCACTTGACGGGCAGCACAATGGGATACCTTGTCGCTGCCTTTGCCGTCGCGCAATTAATCACATCCCCCATTGCGGGAAGATGGGTTGACCGCTTCGGCAGAAAAATCATGATTCTCGCCGGGCTGTTTCTGTTCGCGTTATCCGAGCTGACCTTCGGGTTGGGCACACATGTCTACGTTTTGTATTTTGCAAGGGTGCTGGGGGGCGTCAGCGCCGCTTTTATCATGCCCGCTGTTACAGCGTATGTCGCAGATATTACGACAGTGCAGGAAAGATCTAAGGCGATGGGCTATGTATCTGCCGCCATCAGCACAGGGTTTATCATCGGGCCCGGCATAGGAGGATTTATTGCCGATCACGGTGTCCGTATGCCGTTTTTCTTTGCGGCGGGAATTGCATTTATCGCAGTGATTTCCTCTGTCTTTATGCTGAAAGAGCCATTAACTAAAGAGGAACGCGCCCAGCAGATGGAAAGCGTCAAAGAGTCAACCTTCTTAAAAGATTTGAAAAAGTCAATTCATCCAAGCTATCTGATCGCCTTTATTATCGTCTTTGTGTTGGCATTCGGGCTGTCGGCGTACGAAACGGTGTTCAGTTTATTTACAAATCATAAATTCGGCTTTACGCCAAAGGATATCGCCGTTATTATTACGTTCAGCTCCATTGTTGCGGTCATCATCCAAGTGCTCGCATTCGGCAAGCTTGTCAACTTCCTCGGGGAGAAAAAAGTCATTCAGCTTTGTCTGGTCATCGGGGCTGTGCTGGCTTTCGTTTCTACGGTGATGTCAGGATTTTTGCCCGTGCTTGCTGTCACCTGCATTATATTCCTTGCGTTTGATTTACTGCGCCCGGCACTGACCACTTTCCTATCGAAAATCGCAGGAAATCAGCAGGGGTTTGTCGCCGGAATGAATTCAACATACACGAGTTTAGGCACCATTTTTGGCCCGGCTCTGGGCGGTATTTTATTTGATATGAATATTCACTTCCCGTTTCTGTTCGCAGGCGTGGTCTTATGTCTCGGTCTGGGACTGACCCTTGTGTGGAAAGGAAAGACCGGCGAGGTTTCGGAGTAGGGTGCACTCCCCCTTCTCCGGAGCTTTTTTGTTTATGATAAGAAAAATGAATGGATTATGAGAAATAATTCATCATTTATTTATCTCAAAATCTATACTATAGTAATAGTAAGGTTAACGAGCTTAACAATTTAATATGAATGTTTCAGGAAGAAGGGTTTTCATTGAAGAAAGACAAACATCTCCTTACGGATATCTGGTTTATTCTCATCAGTGCGGCAGGGGGGTTTCTTCTTTCGCTTACAGGAATGTCGATCGCCTGGATGCTCGGAACGCTGGCCGCCGGCTGCATCCTCTCCATGACGAGGCCCCGCTGGCTGTTCATGGCGGCTGACAGAAGAGGGATTAACCGCAGATGGCTTGCGGCGGGACAAATGATTCTCGGCATCGAACTCGGCCAAAAACTGAACCTGTCCGTTCTTTCAGTTTTACGGGATCATTGGCTGCCGGTTGGCTTCATGCTGATTTTCTCTATCGCGATGGCGCTTGTTTCCGGATATGTGCTCTTTCGGTTCAGCCGGACGGACATGATGACAAGCTTTGTAGGAACGGCGCCGGGCGGTTTATCCGCCATGCCCGGTATCGCCCAGGAAGTCGGCGCAAATACCGCGATTGTAAGTCTCATTCAGCTGACACGCGTCCTTTTGGTTGTCATGACAATACCGTTTCTCGTCATTTTCTTATTTACCAAACAAAACGGTACGGCTCAGACATCAGCCGGAGCCGTTTCAGCAGGAGCTTCACATCCGGGCCTTATTCCCGTCTTGTTAACGGCCGGATTTATTTTGGCTGCCTGGCTTGCAAGTAAGGCCGCAAAACGGCTGAAATTTCCCGCTCCTTGGCTGCTCGGCAGCATGATCGGCGTTGCTGCCGCGGAAATCGGCGTGTCGGCTTTAGCGGGAAAAGACATGCTGGCCTGGTGGCCGCCGGAAGCGAACCAGCTGTCACAAATTTTTCTCGGCGCCACAATCGGTTCGAAAATGTACAAAAGCATGTTCACCGGCGTGTCCAGAGTGCTTACGATCGGATTTATTTCCTCCGTCGGATTAATCGCCGCAATGATCCTTAGTGCGGTTGCCGTTTCTAAATTAACGGGCATCTCCATGATTACATCCGTTCTCGCCTTCTCTCCCGGCGGAATCGCCGAGATGGCGGCGACTTCGATCACGCTGCATGAGGACTCGACTTTCGTCGTCGCGGTTCAGGTCATCAGGATCGTTCTCGTCATCGCCATGCTTCCGCCCTTCTATCGCCTGCTGCACCACCTTTCTCAGCTGAAAAAGGCGCACGGCGATAGAGGCCGGGCAGAAAGAGGAACATGAGCCGAATAAAAAACACGCATCCATATGCGTGTTTTTTTATTTCAACAGCTGCCCGACGCCATTTACAGAGCGCCAGTTTGCTGAAAGATCACGGAACAGCCGTTCAGCAAATAACAGTTCTTCATCTGTATAGCGGTCCAAAAATGCCAAGAACCGCTTTTTTATCATTTCGTGGTATTCGTGATGAAGGGAATGCAGCTCTTTTCCGGCAGGAGTCAGCCGGAAATAGACTTCTTTTTTATTGTCGCTCAGCCGGATTCTGCGCAGAAAGCCGGCTTCCAAAAACTTCGCGCAGCTTCTCGACACGGTCGGTTTTGTCGTCTTCATTTTTTCTGCTATTGATGTGACATTGATCGGTTCATGATCTCCGATACAAGATAAAATGTGTATTTCCGTCAAGGTCAGCTGAAGTTTTTTGCCGTTTTCTTCTCGGAGTTCGTCCATCCGTCCGGCCAACGACGCCCTGATGTCCTCCTGACACCTCTCCTGCTCGTGGAAAATGTCTGTCAGCCCTTCAAGAATCATGTGTTTTGCATGGTCTGG
Organism: Bacillus sp. SDLI1; assembly: GCF_001553895.1. NCBI lineage: Bacteria > Bacillati > Bacillota > Bacilli > Caryophanales > Bacillaceae > Bacillus > Bacillus sp. SDLI1. Next base: position 1,163,474 of record NZ_CP013950.1, read on the forward strand.
CTGTCTTCTGTCCAACTGCGGGTCACCCCTTCCGTATGAATTGTTTCTTTTACTATAACGTTTTGTTACGGAAGAAACAATCACACAGGCGCATAAAAGGGTATCAGATAAGTCCCCATCTCTCCAAACCGGCCAGTACGGCTTCTTCCGCTTCACGTCCCGAGCCGCCGGCCGCCCAAGCCGCGTGGCCGTCCGGCCGGATCAAAACAGAATAGACGTCACCCCAGCCGGCACGTGTTTCAGAAAGCGCCGCCCTGACAGTCGCCACGCTGTCCGTATCAATATCGGCAGGAATGCTTCCTCTTAATGATAGCAGCACAAAGCCGCCTTTGTGAAGAAAATCATACAGCCGGGCCGCCCGGCCGTCATAAAGAATCAGCTCTATATCGGGCAGCCGTTTTCCGTTCAGGATATGCGGCGGCAGCTCCGGGTCCGGTTCATAATGCAGATCAAGCGCGGATACTTTTCCCGCCAATAAACGGTTGGCCTCCTGAAAATCGAGCAAAGCGGTCATCGTATCTCTTAATGCCATCCCTGACTCGGTAAAATCCATGAGCTTGATCTGGGTTTTTATATTGTGCAACACTTCTTTTCCCGCGCTGTGCCTTTCCTGATGATAGCTGTCCAGAAGATGAGGCGCCGCTTTCCCCTTCATTTCCGCCCCCAGCTTCCAGCCGAGGTTGAAGGCATCCTGAAGCCCCGTGTTCAGCCCTTGGCCGCCTGCGGGAAAATGAATATGCGCCGCATCACCGGCCACAAAAACCCGGCCTGAGCGGTATTGTTCGGCCTGACGCTCGGCATTGCCGAACCTTGACGTCCACACCGGATCACTCAATCCGAAATCAGTGCCGCATATCTGCCGCAGGTCTTCTTTCAGCTCTTTTTCTGTGACCGGCTCTTCTTTCCGCTTTTGCGGAGCGTGCGGAGAAACGATCAGGACGCGGAAAAGCCCGTCCGTAAGAGGGACAATGACAACCGATCCCGCCAGACGGCACGTTGAAAAGAAGGCAGATTCAGGCGGAGTTTTCAAAACGGCATCACAGAGGGTTCCTATTAAGTCGGCATCAGTGCCCGAAAAAGCGATGCCCGCCTGTTTCCGGACAATGCTCCCCGCTCCGTCTGTACCCGCGGCATATAAGCTGCGCAGGGTGCGGATACCGCTTTCATCCCGGAACACCGTCTCCACTCCGTCATCCGTCTGGGTAACGGACACCGCTTCCGCCCCGCGGATGATATCTGCGCCTAAACTTGATGCATATTCTTCCAAAAGCCGCTCCGTATCTGCCTGAGGCAGCATTAACGAATAATTCTGCTTAGAATCCAGCCGGGAAAAATCCAGCCGTGTATCCAGCATCGAAAAATGGCCGGATGACACCTTCGTCCCTTTATCCAAAAAGCGTTCCAATATGCCTCTCATGGCAAAAAGCTCCAGTGTGCGCGGATGCATAATAAGCGCCTTGGAATAGGGCACCGTCTTCTTCAATCGTTCAATGACAGTCGTTTTCACTCCGGCCAGTGCCAGTTCTGATGCAAGCATAAGCCCGACCGGACCTCCCCCGATAATGGCAGCCTGTGTTTCCATCTCATCAGCCCTCTTTCATATTTTTTGTTACAAACGCAACAAAATCACTAAAAATAAAACACCTGATTTTTGTTTCACGCGTAACAATCCTCATTATAGTCTTCCCTCTGCTTTTTGACAATCATTTCCGAAAAAAAGACGCCGTTCACTTGGCGTCTGATTCACTGATCACCCCGACGATGTCTTTATCCTTAATCGGTCCGAAATGACGGCTGTCGAGGCTGTATATGCGATTGTCGCCAATAACGAAATATTGTCCTTTCGGTATGCTTTTGCGCCCGGTCGTTTCCTTCAATGTATAATCACCGGTCACATGGCTGCCTGCGGACAATGATGACTTTAACGGTTTTAAAAACGGTTCTGAAACCCGTTTTCCATTCACATACAGCTGGTCTTCCCTGTAAGCGATCGACTCGCCCGGGAGCCCGATGACACGTTTGATCAGCACTTTGTGGTGCGGGCCTTTAAACAGGACAATATCGAAACGGCGGATCGTTTTGTAACGATGGGAAAACTTGTTGACTATCAGCTCATTTCCTTGTTTAAAGGTCGGATTCATGCTGATTCCTTCGACTTTGTAATCAATAAAAATGGCATTTTTTAATTGTATGGCCAAAACAACGATAAGCACGCCGGCTATAAACCAAAATCGTTTTTTCAAGATTCCTGTCTCCCTCCGTCTTTCTCATGCTGACTGATCCTCGTCTGTAAACGCCGTTCGATATGCTTTCCTGCATACCACAGCACCGCGATCACCGTTAAGGCGCCCGCCATCCTGAAAGGCTGTGTAAAGAGCGCGTGAAGGTCATACCCGATAAAGCTGATCATAAAGATCATGACCATTTTCCCCATAGCGGCGGCTGATACAAACTGCAGCGCCCCCACACGTGACAGGCCGGCAACGATATGAACCGCAGCGGACGGCGTAAAGGGGAAGCAAAGTAAAATAAACAGCGGACCGAAACCGTGCCGCTCAACCCACAGCATCATCCGCCTTATGGTCTGATGCCTGCGGATGAAACCGAAAGCTCTTTTCTGTCCGAAACGGCGGACGGCATAAAACATAAGCAGTGATCCTGCCGCAGATCCGAGCCACGACAGAAAAAAACCTTCCCACAGCCCAAATGCATTCGTATTCGCCACCACAAATACAACAAGCGGCAAAAACGGAAGAAACGCTTCAATAAAAGGCAGTAAAACCGCAGCCGCCGGGCCGAAAGCTCTATAGCTTTGGAACCATTCCGTCAGCTGTTCCTCAGTGAAATATGATAAAAATTGCTCCAACGTTTATACTCCTTAACGAGTTTGTCTATCCTTATTCTACACATTATCTCCAAAAAACGAAAATGTTTACGAGATTTTCCGACTTGAAATATCGTGTAAGTGAGTATAAAATAAGAACAAACGTTCCCTTTTAAGAAAGAAGGAGTATTTATGCCTGACATCCGGAGCGGCACCCGCGACCTCATCGAAAAAGGGCTGTTTCTGCCCATGGCGGCCGCCATTCTGAATCGGGATTTCGAAGCGCTTGATTCGTGCCCGTTCAAATTAAAACAACCCTATAAACAGCTTATCAGCTGCTCTTTAAAATTAGCACAAAAGGATTTGAGTGATGTTCGAAAAGAGTTAAGAAAGCGTAAAATCAACATATACGAAGCCCAAAGAGATGAAGCATTTACGCTTTATATATGCACCATTAACGGCTATGAAGAAAAACACCGTTATTTCAACCCGAGAATACGGGAACAGGTAACCGCCTTAGTGGAATATTACCTGTCTCTTGCGACCATTTAAAAAGCAGCCGGGACTGCTTTTCCTTTTGAAACTATAAAATTCAGACTATTCACACTATACATTCGACATGATTTTCTTTATAATTCGGTACACGCTTTTCAAAGGAGGAATGTTATGAAACTGATTCATGTTCTCGCTGCCCTGCCCTTTTTCGGAATTCTCGCCGGCATTCCATTCGCCAACCGGGTGACGCCTTATGTTTTCGGAATGCCTTTCATTCTCGCATATGTCGTCATCTGGGCCGTTCTGACTTCTGTTCTGATGGCTGCGGTTTACAAATTGGACAAAGAAAACAAGGCGGGTGAGACGGAATGAACGCCGCATTTCCCGTAATGGCCGCCGTGCTCCTGTTTTGTGTATATCTCGGAATCCGCGCCCGAAAAGGAAAAAAGATGGACCTTGAACAATGGACGGTGGGCGGACGCGGCTTCGGCACGATGTTTGTCTTTTTATTAATGGCGGGAGAAATTTACACGACCTTCACATTCCTCGGCGGAAGCGGATGGGCTTACGGAAAAGGAGGTCCCGCCTTTTACATTATCGCTTACGGCTGTCTTGCCTACATTTTGTCATATTGGCTTCTGCCTGCCGTGTGGACATACGCCAAACAGCACAAACTGATGTCGCAATCTGATTTTTTTATTTCAAAATACAACAGCCCGCTCCTCGGCATTCTCGTATCGCTCGTCGGCATCGCATCTCTCATCCCCTATCTCGTCCTGCAGCTGAAAGGGCTCGGATTAATTGTTTCGGCAACGTCGTACGGCCAGATTCCGCCATCAGCCGCAGTCTGGATCGGCGCTGTCTCCATCACGATTTATGTGATGATTTCAGGAATCCACGGTTCAGCGTGGATATCAGTCGTCAAAGATATCATGATTTTAGGCATCGTCCTGTATTTAGGCATTTATCTGCCCATTCATTACTACGGCGGTTTTTCAGAGATGTTCAAACAAATCGACGCCGCAAAACCCGGATTTCTCACACTTTCTGAAACCGGACAAAGCCCTTCATGGTTCAGCTCAACCGTCCTGCTGACCGCTCTCGGCTTTTATATGTGGCCCCACACCTTTGCCGCTTCCTATTCGGCGGAGCATCCGCGGGTGTTTCGGAAAAACGCGATCATCATGCCTCTTTATCAGCTTGTCCTGCTGTTTGTCATCTTTACCGGATTTGCGGCGATTCTGCAGGTGCCCGGTTTAAAAGGGGCGGACACGGACCTCGCCTTATTAAAGCTGTCAGTGAAAACCTTTGATCCTTGGTTTGTCGGACTGATCGGATCGGCTGGCATTCTGACGGCGCTTGTCCCCGGTTCAATGATACTCATGGCCTCAAGCACGCTGTTCGCCAAAAATGTGTACAAAGCCATTCGGCCCGGCACGACTGACAAAAAAGTTTCGCGGCTCGCAAAATACGCCGTACCCGTTATCGCGCTGATTTCCGTATATTTTACGCTGAAAGGCGGAAATACCATCGTCACCTTGCTTTTAATGGGCTACAGCCTTGTCACCCAGCTTTTCCCCGCGCTTTTATTCAGCCTGCCGAAACGCCGTTTTATCACAAGCCACGGCGCTTTTGCCGGCATAGCGGCCGGGGTCGGGACGGTCACCTTCATCACGCTGACCGAATCAACCATCGGAACCCTCTTTCCGTTTCTTCCGCAGATCGTGAAAGACATGAATACAGGCATCATCGCGCTAATGTTAAACACTGCCGTCATGTTTGCAGTCAGTGCCGCAGTCAGAAAAAAACAAATCAGCGCAGCCGAAAAGGCGGCTTAATGATAAAATAGCGGTAAGACACATGGAGGGGGCAAGCCGCATGATCATGACCACAACTGAAACCGTCGCCGGAAAACAGATTACGGAGATAAAAGGCCTGGTGACAAGCAGTATCGTCCAGTCCCGTCACATCGGAAAAGACTTGCTTGCAGGCTTAAAATCTGTCGTCGGCGGCGAATTAAAAAGCTATACCGAAATGCTGGAAGACTCCAAAAAAGCGGTGAAAGAACGGCTGATCAGAGAAGCGGAGCAGCTCGGAGCGAACGCCATCGTTGGCCTGCGGTTCGAACGCCGGACAGAACACATCCGAATTAATCGGATACGGAACCGCCGTCACCATCGAATCAATGTAAAAAAACAAGCCCTTTAAAGAGGCTTGTTTTTTTATTTCTCACATGCGATATAGTCTTTATCACGATCAAGTCTTTTATTTGCATCGTAAAGCGCTTTTGAGACATACGGCTTGTACTTTGTTCTGCCGCCTTTGTTTTTCACTTTTGACGTCCGGGCCACGCCGCCCTTATACACCTTATTCAGCGCCTTGCAGTTTTGATACGTTTTCACCTTTGTTTTCGCTTCTGCCGTCTGCCCCGCCCCGTATGAACATCCGAATACCAGACCGAAAGACAAAAGCACAGCTGCCGTCTTTTTCATCCTCTATCTATCCCCTCTCCTGAGTGATGCGGTATTGCTGAACATATCATAGTTCAAATAATCTCCATTTACAAGATAAATAGGAAAAAAGTTTCGTTTTACATTTGCCCGTATCTCTTTTATGGAATTTCTTTCAAAACCTTTTATAATATGAATTGATAGCGCTATCTGACTATGATGATAGGAGGAGAAATGATGATGAAAAAAGGGCTTCTTGCGGGTGTGCTCACTTCAGCCGTTCTATTCGGTGTATGTACTGCGGATATTCCCGGGGTCATCAGCCCCAATACGGCGGAAGCGGCGTCCCAGCTCAGCAAAGGAATCGGCGGAAGGGCCTACCTGAACAGTACAGGCTCTGTTCTCGTCACGAAAATTCAGCTTCCGAGCTCGATTCAGGTGTCAAATGGGACAGCCTATATTTACTCAGGATTTACCGGAGGCACGGAGGCCGATATCGGGCTTCAGTACAGTGAAACGTATCGTGTATGGAAACCGATCATGAAAGTCGGCTCAAAAGGGCAAAGCCAGGTCCGGTATCTGGAAGGAGAAAGCCAATTCACCTATACGAAAGGCTTTCGGCCCGGCAGCACCGTACAGCTGACCATTTACAAAAATCTGAACGGCAATACCCGCGCCACATATTGGGGGACGAATAATGACGGATACACCGGCCGCATCATCTCAGAACTCGCCCAAACAAATGTAGGTTCAGTCTCAAAATGGAAAGCGCTCGCCACCGTTGCGGTCACATCAGAGGATCAGCGCCCTTACATCAAATCAAACTTCTCAACAGCTTTTACAAATATCACGATCGACAATAAAGCAGTCACACCTGTGGTGGATACACAGGACTTTGCCAAAGTGACGGTGTCAGGCAGCAGCATCAGCATGTCTGTCGTCAAATAAAGAATTCTGAACGCACGATTCCTGCCATCGTGCGTTTCGTTATGTCAATCCCGCTCTTTACCGCGAAGATTTGCCTGAAGGAAAGGGTCGGTCGCCGAACCGGGTATTCAAGCGATGAACGCATGATGATCCTCAGCCGGAAACGCAAATCCCTTAGGATTACTTTTCATAAAAAAGCTCCTGATCAGGTTTGTGCTTTAATATTTTTTCGTTCATTTCCGCCAAAACGCTGAACAGTCTGCCTTCTCCTGAATATTAAATTGAATCATGCTTTCAAGCAGATCATAATGCACCGGTTCAGTCCATTGAATTCTGAACAAACGGGAAGTGGCGCTGTAGCCGGCGCGGGCGATGTCATCGGCAAAGTGCGCAATCCCCGCTTCTTCGGGGGAAACACTTAGATGATGCTTCGCTGCTGCAAAGCCGATAATAAAGGTGCCGTGATCAGTAAACATCGGCGTATTCCACTTGATCTGCGGCTGTAAATTCGGGAATCGGTCAGCCGTCCAAGACAGGATTTCCTCTAGTTTGAGCCGGTGATCCGGGTTGTCGATTCCTGATACATATTTTGCAAATACATTCATGCCCATCTCTCCTAAAATATAATGTCATGACTCTTTCCACCATCATAGCCAACAGACGGAGACGATACAACTCTGCCCGGGCATGTAAATCAAAAAAGCCCTCTCCAAAAAGGAAAGAGCCCGTCCCTTCACATCACAGCTTTCTCTAATATCTCTCCCCCAGCTCCCGCAAAATAAAGTCGTAAATCATTTTAGTCCGCTCTTCTTTCGGGTACAGCATGAATTCCTGCCGCTTCGGGATATGGCTGCCCATCCTGTCCTGAAAAGTGGTTCTGAGATAGGCGGTTCTGTAAACCTGGTTTTCAAAAGAATGATAAGATACTTCCAGCTCCATCGTCTTGCCGTTTGAGAATGTGACCGCTGTATCATCGAATGCGGTCGGTTGAAAATCTTTAACATGCACATGAGATATCCAGCCGCATTGAGGCCTTGCAGAAGAAAGTGTAGGGAATAAAAAGATGTGATTTGAAGGGTCCACCATAATCGGCGGCTTGTGAGAAATTTTAATCGCTTCATACGTTCCCGCTTTTCTCCCGGCGTAGCTCGAGCCAAAGTAGCGGCAGCTTCTGTCAATGATGTGAATCGGCTTCATGCTGACATACAGAATGCAATCTTTTTCAATGATCTTCGACCCCATTTTACCGTCTATTTCCTCAGGCAAAACAGCGATGGTTGAACGATTTACTTCGTAGCTTTCTAAGGGTGCGTGTGTTTTCTGGCACATAATGTGCAGCCTCCAATCCTTTTCTTGAAAATTTATACTAATAATCTATCATCTGTCATTGGAAAACGACAGGTTTTTTTTGAATATAGCTAAAAATCACCTTTTAAAGATATAATTTAGTCTTAATTTACTACTTAAAGATTATTTTTCACTCTCGTTTTCACAACATTTATACAATGTTATTTTTCAATTTTTCGTCAGTTTGCAGGATATGTCGATATATTTCCAAGTATTAGTTGTCTAAAGATTATAAAAATTAATTGATTTTTCCGGCTGTTATCCATATACTATAAAAAAGGCATTGGGGGGATTCTTTATGAAAGAGAAAAAATCGTACACTGAGCTCATGAAGTCCCGCAACACGCAAAAAGCAAATGAATTCGATGTGACAATGGCCGATATTTACATTCAAATGGTGCTCGACGAATCCTTGTATAAACGCCGGCTCCACACGCTGACAAAACAGATTGATAAAGCGCTTGATGATAAAAATAAAGAAGCGTTCCTTACGCTTTCTAAAGAATATGCTGCACTCAAACTGAGTGAATAAGCCAATCCAAATGGATTGGCTTTTTTATATTATCCGTTTACGATGGTGCCGCCGTTCACATGAATTGTCTGTCCCGTGACATAGGAAGAATCATCGCTTGCTAAGTACAAATAGCTCGGTGCCACTTCAACAGGCTCTCCCGGGCGCTGCATCGGCACGTCTGAGCCGAAGACTTCCACTTCCTTCGCCGAGAAGCTCGCCGGAATGAGCGGCGTCCAGATCGGTCCCGGCGCCACTGCGTTCACCCTGATGCCCTGAGTGACAAGAGACTGGGACAGAGATCTTGTAAACGTGACGATCGCCCCTTTTGTCGCTGAATAGTCAATCAATGTTTTGTGGCCTTTATAGGCGGTAATGGAGGCCGTATTAATGATTGAACTTCCTTTTTTCAAATGAGGGAGCGCGGCTTTCGTTAAGTAAAACATTGAAAAAATATTCGTCTGAAACGTTCTGATGAGCTGGTGGCTCGTGATTTTCTCAATCCCCGGCTGCACGTGCTGCTCACCCGCATTGTTGACTAAGATGTCAATGGAAGGGAAGGCTTGGCCCGCCTGACGGATGACATCGTTGCAAAAGGCTTCGTCGCCGACATCACCTGCGATCAGCAGACACTTTGCCCCCTCTTTTTCTACATATTGCTTCGTCTCTTCGGCATCCTGATGCTCATCAAAGTAAACGATGACCACATTTGCGCCTTCCTTCGCGAACAAAACGGATACGGCACGTCCGATTCCGCTGTCTCCGCCCGTGATAATCGCAGTTTTTCCTTCAAGTTTTTTCGCCGCTTTCGGTTTGTCAAATACAGGGCGCGGGTCCATTACATATTCAAAGCCCGGCTGCCGGTTTTGATGCTGCGGCGGCAAGGTTTTCTTCTTCTGATTCGCCAATTTAATCACTCCTTTACATTAATTACTATATTATGAGTAATTTGAGCATCTTATACGACTTTCATGTATGAATATAGACTTATTGGGAAAATTAAGAATATACAATAGAGGAGGTAATTTGAAATGACTGCTTTTTCAAACGAGGAATCTGCTTCCTATTGGAAAGCAACAGCTGACATTCCTTCCTTTCCCGCCCTGACTGAAGATACGGAATGCGACGTTGCGGTTATCGGCGGAGGAATTACGGGCCTGACAACGGCATACGAGCTGACGAAAAGAGGCTTCCGTGTCGCTGTCATTGAAGCAGACCGGATTTTAAACGGGACGACCGCGGGCACGACCGCAAAAATCACCGCCCAGCATGATTTCATCTATGCCGATCTAATTCAGCAGATCGGACTGACCAGCGCAAGGCTCTATTTCGAAGCCCATCTTCGCGCTATGGAAGACATGAAGCAGATCATCAAGGACCTTTCGATTGACTGCAGGCTGATTGAACAAGACGCGTATATTTACACGAATACGGAATCAGGCGTCAAAAAAATCCGCAGCGAGCAGGAAGCCTACACCAAGCTCGGCATTGAACACGAGCTTGTGAAAGAACTTCCCGTCCCCGTTGATTGCAGGCTCGGCCTTGCCATGAAGAATCAGGCGCAATTTCATCCGCTTTTATATGGCGCGGCGCTTGTGAAGGAGATGGTCAAAAACGGAGCGCGGATTTTTGAACAGACGGCGGCAATTGACATTAAAAAAGAACCGCAGCCTGAGGTGGTCACGAAAAACAGACACGGCATCAAGTGCCGCTACATTGTCTGCTCCTCCCACTTTCCTTTTTATGACGGCGGAGGGCTTTATGCCGCCAGAATGTATGCCAGCAGATCCTACGTGCTGGCGGTAAAACCGAAGCAAGCGTATCCTGACGGTATGTTTCTCAGCATAGACAAGCCGTCCAGATCACTGCGCTATACAGAGCTGAACGGTGAAAAACTGGTGCTCGTCGGAGGCGAAAGCCACAAAACAGGCCAAGGAAAAGAAATGTCCGAGCATTACGAAGCGCTGAAACAATTTGCAGAAGACACAATCGGAGTCGAAAGCATCCCATATCATTGGTCTGCGCAAGACCTTGTCACCATTGACAAAATCCCGTTCATCGGTCCGATCTCAGGCGATGAAGAATATATTTTGGCGGCGACCGGTTTTAAAAAATGGGGCATGACAAGCTCAGCCCTTGCGGCGAAGCTTTTGGCCGATCATATCCAAAACAAAAAGAACCCGTTTTCCGGCCTGTTTATCCCGTCACGTTTCCACGCAGATCCGGGGCTGAAAAAACTGATTTCCTATAATGCCGACGTAGCCAAACACCTTATCTCGGGCAAACTTGAAAGGCCGGACGCTTCACCTGAGTCCCTTCAGCCCGGAGAGGGAAAAATCGTAACCGTAAACGGCAAACGGGCCGGCGCCTATAAAGATGAAAAAGGCTGCCTGCATCTTGTCGACACGACATGCACCCATTTAGGCTGTGAGGTTGAATGGAATGACGGCGAACGGACGTGGGACTGCCCTTGTCACGGCTCCCGGTTCACACCTGACGGCGGGGTTGCCGAAGGTCCCGCCATCAAGCCGCTGAAGCGTATCACGCAAGATTAACTGAACCATTCTGTATGAATGGTTTTATTTTTTCGGCATTAAAATATTTTTACCGGATTCCTTCATTCAAGTTCCTTCCAAACCGATAAAAAGAAAAAGAGAATATCTGGGGGAACTAATATTGTTATTTAAAAAAGACCGCAAAAAAGAAACAGCTTATTTTTCAGAAGCCGACGGCAAAAAACGCATCGAGCTTTCAAATCAATATGCAGATGTCAAAAAGCAGCTGAAAATGGTCAGGCTTGGAAACGAAGAGCTTCATGTGCTTGAAGAGCTGCAGCCGTTAATCAAAGAACATATTTCCACAATCGTCGATTCCTTTTACCGAAACCTGGATCACGAAAAATCATTAATGACGATCATTAACGACCACAGCACGGTCGAGCGCCTGAAAAAAACATTACGCCGTCACATCCACGAAATGTTCGCCGGCACGATTGATGATGAATTCATTGAGAAAAGACAGCGCATCGCTTCCATTCATTTGCGGATCGGCCTTGAACCGAAATGGTATATGGGGGCGTTTCAGGATCTGCTTCTGTCGATGATGAACATATATGAAGCTTCCATCCCGGATTTGCATGAGCTTTTAAAAGCGATCAAAGCGACGACTAAAATACTGAATCTCGAACAGCAGCTCGTCCTTGAAGCGTTCCAGACCGAATATAACTGCCAGCGGGACGAGCAAGAGGAAAAGAAAGCCCGTCTTCATCAAAAAATTCAGGAAACATCCGGATCACTCGCTGATCTGTTTTCAGAAACGAGCAGAGCCGTGCAGGAGCTGGTCGATAAATCAGAGGACATTTCCGAGGCGTCAAAAGCCGGCACCGTCACTTCCGTACATGTAGAAGAAAAGTCAATCGGCGGAAAAAAAGAACTTGAAAGCCAGCAGAAGCAATTGAATAAAATCGACGCCAGCCTTCTGCATATTGAAGAAGAAATGGATAAGCTGAATGACATTGCCCAGCAAATCGAAAAAATCTTCGGCATCGTGACGGGGATCGCCGAGCAAACAAATCTCCTGTCATTAAACGCTTCAATAGAATCTGCGAGAGCCGGGGAGCACGGCAAAGGCTTCGCGGTTGTCGCAACCGAAGTAAGAAAGCTTTCAGAGGATACAAAAAAAACCGTTTCCACCGTATCAGAGCTTGTGAACAATACCAATACACAAATCAACATCGTATCCAAACATATTAAAGATGTAAACGGACTTGTGGGTGAAACGAAAGAAAAAATGATGCAGATCAACCGTCTGTTTGATGACATCGTCCAAAGCATGAAAACGAGCAAAGATCAGACAGGCAAAATCGACGTTGATTTACAGGCTTTTCTCGGCGGCCTTCAAGAAGTCAGCCGCGCCGTTTCCCACGTTGCATCATCCGTTGATTCACTTGTTATCCTCACAGAAGAATAAAGATAAACCGGCCGGCCTTTTTTATAAAGGGCCGGTCTTTTTAATGTAAACCAAAAATATAATGATGTTGACATATATAAAGACTCGCTTTATTGTATAAACATATTTTGATAAGCTGGAGGAATACATAATGAAATTGACAGAAATGATGCATATTGCCGTGTTTACCGCCATTATGGGACTTTTGGGGCTTCTCCCCCCTCTTTTCTTATCCTTTACGCCAGTTCCGATTACACTCCAGACGATCGGTGTGCTTTTATCAGGAAGCATCCTAAAACCGAAAGCCGCGTTTTTAAGCCAATTGCTGTTTTTGCTGATTGTGGCATGCGGAGCGCCTCTCCTTTCGGGCGGAAGAGGCGGGTTCGGGGTTTTTTTCGGGCCGAGCGCCGGATATCTCGCCGCATATCCGCTTGCGGCATTCCTGCTTAGCCTCAGCATCCGAAACCTTCGCTCAGCCAGCGCACCCCATTTGTTTATCAGACAGTTTTTGTTCGGCGTGCTGTTTTTGTATGTCATCGGCATTCCCGTTCAGGCTTTTATGATGCACATTGATATCTTGACTGCCGTAAAGCTCAGCCTCATCTATGTGCCCGGAGATCTGCTTAAAGCGGCCGCAGCCTCATTCGCAGCCGTAAGAATCAGAAAAACTCTTCAAGCAAGCCGGCTTTTGCCGACGAAAGGAAGCTGATTTTACTCATCATGATTACATCATCATATTCAGATACAGCCGGACAAGCGCCGGAACACATCGCCATTCAGACAGAAACAGAACAGATCAACTATCAAACCTGGAACAGGCTAGTAAACCAAACCGCAAACTGGCTTGGCAGCCTTTCAGGTAAGCCGAAAAACATTGCAATATTACTGCCGAATGAAATCCCTTTTTTACAACTATTCGCAGGCGCGGCGCATGCCGGCTGCACGGCGGTTCCGTTAGATCCCCGCTCGACAGCGGCGGAATTCGCGGATCAGCTGCACATCAGCAAAACCGATCTCGTCATCTGTGACCGCCGGCTGAGCGGCAGATTGAACGGCGTCAAAACACCCGTCATTCTGTGGGATGAATGCAGATCTTGTATCGAGGCGGAGAACACAGAAGGCGCCTTTATCAAAAACGCCGGCCTGCCCTTTTATACCGGGTTCACCTCGGGTTCGACCGGAAAGCCGAAAGCCTTCACCCGCTCCCACCGTTCGTGGCTGGAGAGCTTTTCTTGTACGAAACGTGAATTCGGCATTTCCCCTGATGACAAAGTGCTGGTACCGGGCACGCTGCGCTCATCTCACTTTTTATACGGCGCCGTCAGCACTTTGTTTATCGGCGGAACCGTCATCCTTCAAAGAAAATTCAACCCGGCCGGAATGAAAGACCGGCTGAGACAAGCTGATGTTCTGTATACCGTACCGACAATGACCGACGCCCTGCTCTCGGCAGAAGCGTTTCCGGATAAACCGCTCAAGGTAATTTCTTCCGGTGCAGACTGGCCCGCTTCGTCTAAACAAGCGCTGTCAGACCGCTATCCTCATTTGCGGTTATATGATTTTTACGGAACGTCCGAGCTGAGTTTCGTGGCTTTCTTATCGCCTGAAGACGGCGCAAAAAAGCCAAATGCGGCGGGCCGGCCGTTTGATAATGTTAAAATCGAAATCCGCCGGCCCGGCGGAGAACGCTGCATGCCGGGCGAAACGGGGAAGATTTTTGTGAACAGCCCGATGAAATTTTCGGGATACATCGGCGGCGCAAAGCCTGATGATTCCGGATGGATGACGGTTGACGACATGGGGTATGTCGACCGTGACGGCTATCTATATATCGAAGGACGTGAAAACGGGATGATCGTATCCGGCGGCCTGAACGTGTTTCCTGAAGAGATTGAACGTGTGCTCAACGGCTGTCCGGGCGTCAGAAAAGCAGCCGTAACCGGTGTGCCTGATGCCTATTGGGGCAGCATCGCCGTTGCGGTGATCGACGGACATGCGGATGTAAAAGAACTGAAGAAAAGGTGCCGCGAACAGCTGGCGGCATATAAAATCCCGAAAAAATGGCTGTTTTCAGAAATACCGGAAACAGCCGGCGGAAAGATCGCCCGTGCCGCCATACGAAAGCAGGCAAAGGACATGATGGAATGGAAGCGGTAATTACGGATGCGAAACGGACGATTTTTGCCCGGGAAAACGGCCTGTTAAAGGACTGTCTTCCTGAGGATTTAGCCGCTCCGCTGATCCGCCATTTGAGCCGGAACACACCCGAAGACATTGATGAAGTCCTGATCGGAAACGCGACGGGCCGCGGCGGAAACCTCGCCCGGCTGTCAGCCTTGGCGGCCGGACTTCCTTTGAGCGTGTCCGGGACGACCATCGACAGACAGTGCGGCTCCGGGCTTGATGCCGTGAGAATCGCGTGTCATCTTGTAAAAGCCGGCGCAGGGAGCACGTATATCGCGGGAGGAGCGGAGAGCAGCAGCCGCTCCCCTTTCTCATCGCGCGCGCGTTTTTCACCTGAACATATCGGCGATCCTGATATGGGCATAGCAGCCGAGTATACGGCACAGGCTTACGGGGTAACGAGAAAGATGCAGGACGAATATGCCCTTCTCAGCTATGAACGGAGCGTCAAAGCGCACGAAGACGGCCTGTACCGCCGGGAGATCCTCCCCTTTCGCGGATTCGATGCTGACGAAAACATGCAAAAAAAGCGGAACATGGAGCCTCTCATCGCCCGCGCCAAACCCGTCTTTCAGCCCGGAGGCTCTGTCACCGCCGCCAACAGCTGCGGAATTTCTGACGGGGCGGCGGCAGTCTGTGTGATGGAAGAACAAAAAGCGCGGTCTCTCGGTTTAAAGCCGGGATTGCGTTTTATCGGAAGCGCAGTAAGCGGCGTCCATCCGCATTATCCTTCAGCAGCTCCGGTGTATGCCGTCCAAAAACTGCTGAAGGAGCTGGACCTGTCACCCGATGACATTGATATATACGAAATAAACGAGGCGTTTGCCGTCAAAATATGCGTCTTTTCACAGCAGCTTCAAGTGCCGTATTCTAAAATAAATGTCCGGGGCGGCGCTCTGGCCGTCGGACATCCGTACGGGGCTTCCGGAGCGGCGCTTGTCACCCGGCTTTTTTATGAAGCAAAAAGGCGGCCGGATGCCCGATTTGCAGCAGCAGCGATCGGCAGCGGAGGCGGAGTCGGACTGGCGCTTCTCTTTGAAGTGTTAACGTAACGGCAGTATAATAGATGATATCGATAAAAAATGATCGGAGTGGAGACTTTATGACTGCCGTTTGTTTAGTAAGACATGGAGAGACTGATTGGAACGCCCAAAAGAAGCTTCAAGGCAAATCGGATATTCCGTTAAATGCGACGGGAGAGCGTCAGGCGAAAGAAACAGGAGAATACTTAAAAGGTTTCAAATGGGATGTCATCGTCTCAAGCCCGATGAAACGGGCCAGAAAAACGGCTGACATTATTAACGGGTTTTTGAATCTTCCCATTGTCGTCATGGAAGATTTCAGAGAACGGAGCTATGGGGATGCGGAAGGAATGTCTTTACCCGAACGGTCGAAGCGCTATCCGGATAAAAACTATCCGAACATGGAGACCGCAGAGGAGCTGACAGACAGAATGCTGGCCGGTTTAGTGAAAGTTCAGGAGCGCTTCCCTGATCAAAAAGTACTGATCGTCGCTCACGGCGCAGCCATTCACGCCCTCTTGTCCGCCATTTCTGACGGTGACACCGACATACAAAACGCAAAGCTTGTCAATGCTTGTCTCAGCAATATCGAACGGATTGAAGATCAGTGGCGCGTCAAGGATTACAATGTAAGCAGCCACCTTTCAGAATCATAGCAAAAAGGCCCGCATTCAATGCCGGGCCTTTTTAGCGGGCATTTTTTCCTGCAGATCATGTAATATGGCGTCCGCACCGTCAATACTCCTGCGTTCCGTCCAAACCGCCCTGTCCGCGCGGTAAACATGTCCGTTTTTCACGGCTTTAAGCTGTTTCCAGATCGGATTCTTTTCGAATTCTTTCTCTCCGCCCAACAGCACGATGTAATCAGGATCGATATGCAAAAGCTTCCCGTGCGTCATTTTGATAGGCTCAGATTTTCCGCCGGAAGCTGTCTGGACCGCATAGGTAAACCCTGCGAGCGTTAAAAGCCGGGACGTAAAAAACTGATCATCCTTTACGAAAAAGCTGCCGTTTACAGCGTTCATTATTAAAATCGAGGCGCCTTCTGCATCCAGTTTTCTTTTGATGTCATTCAGCTTTTCTTCTTGAGCCGACAACTGTTTCTCTATGATGCCCTCTTTACCGGCCGCCTTTTCAATGGTAAGGGCGGCGTCAACCGCATCCTGATAATCCGCATCTTCATTTTTTAAAGCGATTGTCGGAGCGATCTCCGTCAGCTTATCGTATATCCCTCCGTGCAGGTCTGAGTCCGCAATGATGAGATCGGGTTTCAGCGAAGCGATCTTTTTCAGGTCGGGATGTGACCGGGTGCCGGCGTTTCCCGCTGACCGGTTATCGGCCGCAGCCACAGGCTTTATGCCGAGATCATGAAGGGTATCATTAAAACCCGGATTCAGCACGGCGACGCGCTGCGGATGCGCTGGCACATGTGAGGTCCCCAGATCATGTCTGATGGCAGTCTCATGCTCCGGCCCTGAACATGCCGATATGAAGAGGACGGCCAAGATCGGCATCAGCATACTGAATCGTTTCATCTGTTCCCCTCTTTCGTTTTTCCGCAATTATATCATGAGCAAGATAAGCATCAATGATATTCATAATCATTATTTTTATAAAATGGTTTCATGGCTATTCTCCACCAAGGAAGTCAAAGGCTGATTCATGCTGAAGCTTTTTCTCATTCCGCTTTCACCTCCATCAGTCTTCTGCATTCAACAAAAAGTGACATTTATCCTGTTTTTGGTACAGCATCCAAAAATGGAAGCAAAACATTCGACCCAGTAAACAAGCAAGTCATGGCGCTTGTGTACATTTACTCATGTCCTTCCATCGGTTTTTTCCATTAAAATTTAAATATTTCGGGTTCCTACTAAATGAAAGAGAGTTGATATACCTAAATAGAAATAAAACGGGATGAAAAAAATTGGGCCTACTAAAATATTATTCCATACTATACAATTAATCCACAGAATAGTCAGTCTATTGGTTATTCTGCAAATGAAAAAAAGGAGAGGATAAAGAGTGAGAGGCAAAAAGGTATGGATCAGTTTGCTGTTTGCTTTAGCGTTAATCTTTACGATGGCGTTCGGCAGCACGTCTTCTGCCCAGGCGGCAGGAAAATCAAACGGGGAAAAGAAATATATTGTCGGGTTCAAACAGACAATGAGCACGATGAGCGCCGCTAAGAAGAAAGATGTCATTTCTGAAAAAGGCGGAAAAGTACAGAAGCAATTCAAATATGTAGACGCAGCTTCAGCTACATTAAATGAAAAAGCTGTAAAAGAGCTGAAAAAAGACCCTAGCGTCGCTTACGTTGAAGAAGATCACGTTGCAAAAGCGTACGCGCAATCCGTGCCTTACGGCGTATCTCAAATCAAAGCCCCTGCTCTGCACTCTCAAGGCTTCACCGGATCAAATGTTAAAGTAGCGGTTATCGACAGCGGTATCGATTCTTCTCATCCTGATTTAAAGGTGGCAGGCGGAGCCAGCATGGTTCCTTCTGAAACAAATCCTTTCCAAGACAACAACTCTCACGGAACTCACGTTGCCGGCACAGTTGCGGCTCTTAATAACTCAATCGGTGTATTAGGCGTTGCGCCAAGCGCATCCCTTTACGCGGTAAAGGTTCTCGGCGCTGACGGTTCCGGTCAGTACAGCTGGATCATTAACGGAATTGAGTGGGCGATCGCAAACAAAATGGACGTTATTAATATGAGCCTCGGCGGACCTTCTGGTTCTGCAGCGTTAAAAGCGGCAGTTGACAAAGCCGTTGCTTCCGGCGTCGTAGTCGTTGCGGCAGCCGGTAACGAAGGCACTTCCGGCGGCTCAAGCACAGTGGGCTACCCTGGTAAATACCCTTCTGTCATTGCGGTTGGCGCTGTTGACAGCAGCAACCAAAGAGCATCTTTCTCAAGCGTAGGTTCTGAGCTTGATGTCATGGCACCTGGCGTATCGATCCAAAGCACGCTTCCCGGAAACAAATACGGCGCGTACAACGGTACGTCAATGGCATCTCCGCACGTTGCCGGAGCGGCTGCTTTAATTCTTTCTAAGCATCCGAACTGGACAACCACTCAAGTCCGCAGCAGTTTAGAAAACACCGCTACAAAACTTGGTGATGCTTTCTACTACGGAAAAGGGCTGATCAACGTACAGGCGGCAGCTCAGTAAAACATAAAAAACCGGCGTCGGCCTTGGCCCCGCCGGTTTTTTATTATTTTTCTTCCTCCGCATGTTCTATCCGCTCCATAATCGACGGATGGCTTCCTTTGAAAATCTTGACGAGAAACGGAGGATTGACCCGGCTCAGTCCCGTAACGGCCAAATCCTGAAACGTCTCAATCGCCGCTTCCCGGTTTCCGGTCAGCTCGATGCCGTAACGGTCGGCGGCGTTTTCCTGATACCGGGAGACGGCATTCGTAATCGGATCAGAAGCAAAACTGAGCACGGATATGAGCAGCAATAACAGCGGGAGAGCGGCCAGATCTTTAGGCCCCTCTATATGGAGCATCCGGCTGAAGGATTTCGCCAGCCGCCTGTAAAGCTTGTCAATGATATAGAACCCGGCCAATGACAGCAGCAGATACCCGGCAAGTCCGATGTACACGTGCTTCATCACATAGTGCCCCATCTCATGCCCCATTATGAACAAAATTTCCGGATCCTTCAGTTTGTTAAGAGTCGTATCCCACAAAACGATGCGCTTATTCGAACCGATGCCCGTCACATACGCATTCAGCGCGTTCGTTTTCTCCGACATATTTACTTCATAAACATGGCTGGCGGGAATATCGGCCTTGTCGGCAAGCGACAAAATTTTGCTTTCCAGCTCCTTGTCTTTCAGCGGATAAAAATCATTGTATAAAGGATCAATGACGACCGGCTGCAGGAAAAACAAAAACAGGGTAAACGGCACGGTCAGACACCATGCGTAAAACCACCATTTTTTTGTATGCTTTGTGATCAGCCAGTAAAACACAAGCACACACGCGGCAAACAGCGGAAAACTGATCCAGAAATCAATGACATGGTCTCTGATCCAGCTTGTTGCGGTCTGGGTCGAAATATGATACGCAAGCGAAACCCGATAGCCGATCCACTCAAGCGGAAGCGAAGCCGCCGTAACGATGAGTGAAATGACAAATACGAAGCTTACGATTTGCAGCACCCGAAAGCGCACCGCTGCTTCCAGCCATTGCTTTATTTTTTTGGCAAGCCCAGTAATGAGCAGCAGAAAAAATAAAAACCAATCTAACGGCGCCCCGATAAAAAACAGAAAATCTTTTACATTTGAATAGTTTTCAGCGGCTGCCAGGCGGCCCGGGTCCATAAACGAGGCCGGATCAGCTTTCGTTCCCTTTACGGCCTCCGGGACCGCGGAGTCTCCTGTCATAAAGAAATACCAATAGAAAAAAAGGCCGTACAGCACATAGGCAAGTCCCGCTGCCGCAATCCATTTGCGCATGGAAGTCACCCTCCTTACCCTTATGACTTACTCCTATTGTAAGCATAAATGCAAATAAATAGAACCAAGCCTCCGAAACGGATGTTAATCTTTTCACAACAGAAAAGAATGGAACAACAGGAAGCGGGAAAGACTAAAAGACGGAGTGATGAATATGAAAAAAATAATCGCATTTATTGTAGTAATCGCCCTTTTGGTTATTGCTTTCTTCTATGTATACAGCCGGACCGGCGATGTGTTTCCATCAAGCAACGCAGATCTGATTATTCTGTCTGAGCACGGAAAAAAAGAAATCAAAATTAAAGACAGGCAGAATGTAAAAGATATGCTCGATATCTTGAACCAAGGAAAACAAGTCAAACTGACCAAAAGCGTGTCTCCCGATTACAACGGAACGGTCAAATACCATGAAGACCGTTTTGATTCATTCAGCATGTGGCTCGAACGCGGCAATTATATGACGTACAAGCATAAAAACACGTATTACAAACTGACCCGGCATGATACGTTGCTTGTGCAAAGCATCATTAAGGAAGAATCGCAGAGCTGACCGGATCAGTTCATGTAAAAGCGAAGCCCTCAGGCTTCGCTTTTCGTCTGTCATTTCGGAAGCATGTCCCGGACCGCCCGTCTCAGCAGCTTCCCGGTCGCGTTCTTCGGAATCTCATCAAGAAAAACCACTTCCGCCGGGCGCTTATATTTTGCTAAATGCTGTTCACAGTAATCAACAACGGCCTGCTCTGTCAGCTCACCATCGGCAGGCACTATATAAGCATGCACCGCTTCCCCCGTTTTGGCGTCAGGAACGCCGATAACCACGGCTTCTTTAATGCCCTCATGGCTGTAGAGCACTTCTTCTACTTCACGCGGATAGACGTTGTATCCGCCGACGAGAATCATATCTTTTTTTCTGTCGACGATATAAAAATAACCGTCTTCATCGCGCTTCGCCAAATCACCAGTGTATAGCCAGCCGTCCTTCAGCGCATGTTCCGTCTCCTCCGGCATCTTGTAATAGCCTTTCATCACATTCGGCCCTTTCACAATCAATTCCCCCACTTGATGGGCGGGCAGTTCTCGACCGAGCGTATCAACGACTTTATTTTCGACATGCAAAATATTCGTCCCGATTGAGCCGGGCTTTCTCCCCCGGTCAAACGGATTGAAACAAGTAACCGGAGACGCTTCAGAAAGTCCGTATCCTTCCAAAATGGTGACATTAAAGGTTTGTTCAAACGTCTGCAGCAGAGCGACCGGCATCGAAGCGCCGCCTGAAATGCAGAGCCTGATAGACGCAAAATCCTCCGCCTTGCCGTGCTCATATTGATACAGGTAGTTATACATCGTCGGAACGCCTGCAAAAATAGTTGCCTGCCGGCGTTTAATCAGTTTAAACACAGAGGCCGGGCTGAATTGCGGCTCGATTAATACACACGCTCCGCTCATCAGAGGCGCATTCATACAAACAGTTAAACAAAAAACGTGAAACATCGGCAATGCGGCTACAATTTTATCTTTCTCATTCATTCCTAAGTATCCGGCGACATCATTCGCGTTGGAAAAAAGATTCTGATGGGTGAGCATGGCGCCTTTCGGTTTTCCCGTCGTCCCTGAGGTATATAAAATGACGGCAGTATCATCTTGGGACAATGTCGGATAGGTTCTGGTGCGCTCCGCCGGACGGAGCATTTTTGTAAACGTTGTCATTTTCAAGCGCAATTGAGGGTCTTCTGTCGATGGAGCGTTCTCCGCGGTCTGACTGATGATGATATGCTCCACTAGCGGCAGTGAGCCGTGCAGGCTTTCAAATACGGGAATTAAAAGGTCGATGCCGGCGATCGCTTTGACATCGCCGTTTTTCAGCATATATGCGATCTCTGAAGGTGTGTATGCCGGATTAACAGGTATAACGACAACTCCCGCTTTTAACGCACCGAAAAACGCAATGACAAAATCAGGCGTATTTCCGAGCAGCAAAGCGAGATGATCCCCTTTTTTCAGTCCCCTGTCTTCCAATCCGTTTGCAAATGCTTCGATTTTACCTGCCAGCTCCTCATACGTCATGTACTGATCTTGAAACAGACAAGCTGGTTTTTCCGGTTTCTGTGATGCCGTTTCTTCCAATTTGGAAACCAGATTCATTTTCCCACCCCTTTAAAAATGTAATGAATGAATAGTCATTCATTTCTCCGGAATAAACGTTCACTTTCATTATAGAAAAATATAGAAAAACACTCAAGGGCTAAAAGCCCCGAGTGCCGTAAAACCGGAAACTATAATTGTTTCAGCGCTTCTCTGATGGGCGTGCTGCCCGCCGTCAGATCGAACGCCTTTTCATACGTATTCGGTTCATTAAGGGATGCGATAACGGTCTTGGCGACATCGTCTCTTGAAATGGAGCCTCTTTCTAAATCGGCGGCGGCATTGATATTGCCCGTACCGGGATCATTTAATAACCCGCCGGGACGGATAATCGTATACGTCAAACCGCTCGCTTCAAGAATTTTGTCCGCATAATGCTTTGCGGCATAATACGGCTTCAGCGATTCATTCCAGTTGGCCCGGTTATGAGCCTGAAGAGCGCTCACCATAATAAACCGCTTAATGCCGGCTTTCTTTGCCGCTTCTATCGCTTTTGCCGCTCCGTCAAGATCAATCAAAAGCGTCTTATCATATCCGGTGCTTCCGCCTGATCCGGCGGTAAAAACCATCGCGTCACAGCCCTCGGCGGCTTTCGCGATGTCTTCCGCACTTCCTTCGAGATCCGCAAGAACGGCTTCTGTTCCCGCAGCTTGAAGCGCTTCTTTCTGCTCTTCTTTCCGGACCATCGCCCGAAGCGTATGGGTGCCGTCTTGTTGAAACAGCCCGGTCAGCCGCTGTCCGATCTGTCCGTTTGCTCCGATGAGAAATACTTTCATCATGATCCCTCCCTATCTATTATGGTTCTATCATTTCATAAAAACGGGCGCTGATTCAAATCATGCGGTTTGGCAAGTGTTCTAATAAATCAGTTCGAGGAAGTCTTCCAGCTCTATGTTGCCGAAATACTGTTTCAGCTCAATTCCGGCCAGCGCCTCCCTGATCGCGGTTCTGTCATACTGTTTTCCGATCAGCGCCTGTTCGACTTCACTCACATCTTTCGCACCGAAAAAATCACCGAAAATTTTGCAGTCTTGAATGATTCCTTTTTTCACTTCAAGGCGGAGATCAATTGATCCGACCGGATAACGTTTGGAATGCTGAAGATTAAATGCCGGCGACCGGCCGAAATTCCAGTCCCAGTTTTGATAACGCTCTTCAGAAATCTTCCGGATCGCTTTCCAGTCTTCATCCGTCAGCTTATATTCCGGCACTTTGGAAAGATCATTTGTATTAAAAATATGGTGAAGCAGGTGCTTTTTGAATTCATCGGCCGTCATTTTGTCATCAAGGAACTCGCTGATGTTGGCGACACGGCTTCTGATTGATTTAATGCCCTTTGATTCGATTTTGTCTTTTTTCACTTTCAGTGCTGACACAACATGGTCAATGGCCGAATCCAGCATTAATGTTCCGTGGCTGAAAATCCGCCCTTTCGTCGAGAATTGAGCGTTGCCGGAAATTTTTCTGCCATCTGCGACAATGTCGTTGCGGCCGCTTAATTCAGCTTCCACACCGAGCTGGCGCAGCGCCTGAATGACGGGTTCGGTGAATTTTTTAAAATTGTGAAAGCTGTCTCCGTCATCCTTTGTGATAAAACTGAAATTCAGATTTCCGAGATCGTGATAAACCGCGCCGCCTCCTGACAGTCTGCGGACGACGATGATTCCGTTATCTTCTACGTATTTCGTATTGATTTCTTCTATTGTATTTTGATTCTTCCCGATAATAATCGACGGCTGATTAACATAAAAAAGCAGGTATGTCTGTTCAGGGTCGAGATGCTTCACGCAATATTCTTCGATCGCGAGGTTGATCCTCGGATCGGTTATGTTTTGGTTATCAATAAATAACATGGTGCTCCTCCTCTATTTCTCCCACTTCAATCCGGAGGCCGCGATTTTTACTTCGCCCCCGAATACGGTTTCCGCTTCTTCTTTCAGCTTGCGGTGCTCGCCGAAATGAGGCAGATGCGTGAGAATCAGCTCCCCCGCTCCCGCCTCCTTCGCGATACGTCCGGCTTCCAAGCTGTTCATATGACCGGCTGACGTGCCGTCCTGGTCTGCGTAAAAATTGCACTCACAGATCAGCAGATCGGCATTTTCCGCAAACGGAATAAACGAGTCCTGATAGCTTGAATCAGCCGTATACACAACGGAAGCGGAACCGTCAGTAATCCGCATCGCATAACAAGTGACAGGATGCACCGTTTTCAGAAAGGTAATCGTGAACGGCCCGGCAGAAAGCGGACGGTCCGGCTGATAGGCCATTCCCTTTGTATGCGTTTTGTATGTAAGACGCTCAAACTGTTCTATATCAGCATCATGCCCGTAAATCGGCAGCGCATCCGTTCCTTTTCCAAGAAATGAGCCGACTTGCTTGGCAAATTGAAGCGGCCCGATATCAGCGATGTGGTCATGGTGATAATGGGACAAAATCACGGCATCAAGCTCTTCTGCCGGTACATAGGCAAACAGCTTTGATAATACGGCGCTTCCGCAATCGACGAGCAAAGAATAACCGCCGGACTGAAACAGATAGCCTGAAGTTGCTTCATTTGCGGCCGGAAACCCGCCGCAGCATCCAATAACTGTAACTTTCATAGCATCCTCCGAATGTTTAAGATAAAAAGATCCTTTCCTTCAATATACCTATTTTTCGTATAAATTGCATGTTTTAAACATTGTGCCAAAACAGCCGTTGATTTTCGTTAACTGTTATAATACAATGTAGAGAAAACACAACGAAAGAGGGATGGGTATGTTGGAAAAGATGTCGGATTTTTTCAGAAATTTACCCGGTAAGAAATGTGAAGAATGCGGAAATGAGATTGTTGAGCAGTATGAGTGTCACATTAATCTGTGCAATGACTGCTTGAAAATTAAGGATATGTGACAATAGGGCGCCGCACAATTCTAAGTTGTGCGGCGCCCGTTTTTTTCGGCCCTCATCATACTTTCTGAATAGGGCGTTATTCACCATTATTAGCAATTATATGTACGTTTTAAAAGATTCAGTATTTTCAATCTATATTTTTTTATAGACGGATTGTTTTCTTTTCTATTATAATTTGTTCTAATAGCTATCTTTTTAGATACTTATTGCACTTTTTTCTTCGGGAGGTAATCTATGAAAAAATTACGTTTTGGATTAGCGACGCAAATTTTCGTCGGACTCATACTAGGGGTTGTAGTCGGTGTCATCTGGTATGGCAATCCTGCTGTTCCAACTTATTTACAGCCTATCGGCGATTTGTTTTTACGCTTAATCAAAATGATAGTGATTCCTATCGTCGTCTCCAGCTTAATCATCGGCGTTGCCGGCGCGGGAAGCGGAAAACAGGTCGGAAAATTAGGCTTCAAAACGATTTTGTATTTTGAGATCATTACCACTTTCGCCATCATTCTCGGACTGGCTTTGGCGAATCTTTTTCATCCGGGAACAGGCGTTAATATACATGAGGCTCAAAAAACAGATATCAGTCAATATGTTGAAACAGAAAAAGAACAAAATAATAAATCCATCGCGGACACATTCCTGCATATTGTACCGACAAACTTCTTCCAATCATTGGCCGAAGGAGATCTGCTTGCCATCATCTGCTTTACCGTGCTGTTTGCACTCGGCATCTCGGCAATCGGTGAAAAAGGAAAGCCCGTATTGGCCTTCTTTGAAGGTGTTTCTCATGCGATGTTCCACGTTGTGAACCTGGTCATGAAAGTTGCTCCGTTTGGTGTTTTTGCATTGATTGGTGTTACCGTTTCCAAATTTGGGCTCAGTTCCCTGCTTTCACTCGGTAAACTGGTCGGTTTAGTATATGTAGCTTTGGCTTTCTTTCTCATTGTTGTATTCGGAATCGTCGGAAAGCTTGCCGGGGTTAACATTTTCAAATTCCTCGCCTATATGAAGGATGAAATTTTATTGGCGTTCAGTACGTCAAGCTCCGAAACTGTACTCCCCCGCGTTATGGAAAAAATGGAGAAAATCGGATGTCCGAAAGGAATTGTTTCATTTGTTGTGCCGATCGGATATACCTTTAACTTAGACGGATCTGTGCTGTACCAATCTATCGCCGCATTATTCCTCGCTCAGGTATACCACGTTGACTTGTCCATTTGGCAGCAGATTACCCTTGTGCTTGTCTTGATGGTCACTTCCAAAGGAATGGCTGCCGTGCCCGGGACTTCTTTCGTCGTCCTGCTTGCGACACTAGGCACAATCGGCGTTCCTGCAGAAGGCCTTGCATTCATCGCCGGTGTTGACCGGATTATGGACATGGCCCGTACGGTCGTCAATCTGACCGGAAACGCGCTGGCATCCGTTGTGATGTCAAAATGGGAAGGCCAGTATGATCCCGCTAAAGGCGCGAAGGTCATGAGCCTCGCCAAAACAGAACAAAACACAACCATCTCAGGTTAAACGAAAACCCTGCACGGAACTTTTCCGCGCAGGGTTTTTTTATGCCATCGGCGATAGAACGTACCGGTACAAAAGCTTCGCCGTATTAAGAAGCGATAATTCGTGCGTGCGTTCAAAGGCGTGTGACGCGTCAATTCCCGGGCCGATCAGCCCGTGGACGATGTCATAGCCCGAACGGATGGCTGCTGAAGCATCAGAACCGTAATACGGATAGATATCAAGCTGATAATCAATGCCATAGCGCTCCGCAAGCCCGGCCAGATGTTTTCTGAGCTGATAATGGTACGGGCCGCTTGCATCCTTCACGCAAATAGAGACGGTATATTCATCCGTAGATTGGCCGTCGCCGATCGCTCCCATATCAACAGCCAAGTATTCGACGGTTTCAGGCGGAATGTTGGAATTGCCGCCGTAGCCGATTTCTTCATTATTAGAAATCAGAAAATGCGTCGTATACGGAAGTTCGATTTTCTCTTCTGTGATGCGGCGGATTAAGTTCAGGAGCAGGGCCACACTCGCTTTATCATCAAGATGCCGGGATTTTATAAAACCGCTCGGCGTCATTTGCACGCGCGGATCAAATGAGATGAAATCGCCGACTCTGATGCCGAGATCGGACGTCTCTTCCTTCGTCCGGACAGGCTCATCAAGGCGGACTTCCATATTCTCCTGATTCCGCTCTGCCTTGCCGGCGTCCTTGTAGACGTGCACTGAAGTCTGATGCATTAAAATGGTGCCTGTATAGGTTTTGCCGGAAGAAGTTTGGATTTCGCAATATTCCCCTTCAATCGAGTTGTATCGGAAGCCGCCGACCAAATCAATCTTCAGCCGGCCGTCCGCCTTTATCTCCTTTACCATCGCGCCGAGCGTATCGACATGCGCCGTCAGCAATCTGTGTTTCTTGTCATCACGGCCGGGAATCGTGACAAAAAGACCGCCTTTGCGGTTTCTGTAAGAGGAGACGCCCCAGTCTTTTAAAAGACTTTCTGTATAAGCGATAACCTCGTATGTATTGCCCGTCGGACTCGGAATCGACACCAGTTCTTTAATCAGTTCCATCGTATGTTTCATATCTGCCACAGGTCATTCCTCCTATCAATTTGATTCTTCTTAAAATATACTCTTTTGATCCACAACCCGTCCAATCTTTTCCTTCTCTTTTTTCATAAGATGAAGGGAGCATGGGGATAGGAGGGAAATGTATGATCAGCCGTAAACCGCACAAGCGGAAAAGGTTTCATAATGATTGGTTTGAGGATTGGTTTGAGGATGATTGGTCTGGTGCAGCCTTCTGGGGCTGTAAAAAAGAAGAAGATCACTGTAAAAAGAAAAAAGAAGACCCTTGTAAAAAGAAGAAAGAAAAAAAGAAGCATCATCATTCATGCCGCCACTGCTGCCGTCATTGGTAATATCACACAAGCCCGTTTTATAAATAGATGTCTCATGCTCCCCAAACAGCGGATGCTGCTTGGGTTTTTTTATTAATATTAGTACCAAGTAATAATATCTGGTGTTATAATCTGATTATAAAGGAGTGATTCATCATGTCAAAATCTAAAATTACAGCAATCGGTACATATGCTCCGGCACGCCGATTAACAAATGCGGATTTGGAGCGCATCGTCGATACATCTGATGAATGGATCGTCCAGCGTACCGGCATGAAGGAAAGACGTATTGCCGGCGAACATGAATTCACATCGGATTTATGTATAGAAGCGGTGAAAAACCTTGCGGAACGATACAGCGGGACCCTTGATGATGTCGATATGATCCTTGTCGCTACAACGACCGCGGACTATGCGTTTCCAAGCACTGCGGCACGCGTGCAGGCTCATTTCGGCTGGCCTCACACCGGCGCCCTTGATATTAACGCCACATGCGCCGGACTCACATACGGCCTTCAGCTCGCAGACGCATTAATCACCGCCGGTTCTCATCAAAAAGTGATCGTGATTGCCGGTGAAACATTATCAAAAGTAACGGATTATACTGACCGGACGACCTGTGTCCTTTTCGGAGACGCTGCAGGCGCCTTATTGGTGGAACGCGACGAATCAGCGCCGGGCTTTTTGGCAGCCGTGCAAGGAACGGCCGGGAGCGGGGCGGACGTGCTGTATCGGACGGGACTGAGCGCTGAATTAAACGGCGAACCGCTTAAAGGCGGAGGAAATATGGTCCAAAACGGGCGCGAAGTATATAAATGGGCGGCCAGAACCGTGCCTGAGGAATGCAACGCTCTTTTAGAAAAAGCCGGCTTTTCAAAAGACGATCTGGATTGGTTCGTTCCTCACAGCGCCAACATGCGGATGATCGAATCCATCTGTGAAAAACTTCCCTTCCCGCTTGAACGGACGCTGACAAGCGTTGAATATTACGGCAACACTTCATCGGTTTCTATTATTCTCGCTTTGGATGAAGCTGTGAAAGCGAAAAAACTGTCGGAAGGCCAGACACTGGTATTATTCGGGTTCGGCGGCGGATTGACTTATACCGGATTGCTGGTGAGATGGGGATTTTAATAGAACGATGATCGAAAACTGAAAAAAGAGGCCCCGAGCATCTGCCCAGGGCCTCTTTTTCTTATGCTGTGATTTCTTCTTCCGCTTTGTGTTCTTTTTTGCTTTGCACCGTAAAGTACACGATGGTCAGCACGATCATGACAACGGCAATGCCTAATAGAATCGATGCCTGCTGCCACATGTAGCCGTAATCGCCATTTGAAATGACGGCACGGAATCCGTTGATGCTGTACGTCATCGGCAGTGCCCCGTGGATCACTTGATAGAATCCAGGCAGAAGTTCAAGCGGGAAGGTTCCTCCGCTTGCCCCGAGCTGGAGCACCAGAATGATGACAGCGATAAAACGTCCCGGATTTCCCATCGTAGTCGCTAATAATTGAATCATGGACAAAAACGCGATGCTCGTAATCATCGTAAAGAGATAGAATCTCCAGGTGCTTTCCACATCAAGTCCGATTCCTTTTAACAGAACCGTTGCGACAATAACAGATTGAATCAGGCCGACGAGCAGAATAACGCTGAATTTGCTGAGGAACCATTCAAACCCGTTTCTCGGCCGGCCCGAAGCTTCTGTCAGAGGGAATACGACCGTCAGCATCAATCCGCCGACATATAAGCCCATAGACAGGATATAAGGCGTCAGTCCGGTACCGTAGTTAGGCACGGAATGAATCGCGTTATCGTCTGTTTTTACCGGATCGGCAATCATGCTGTACGTTTTGTTATCTGTCTTAATGTCTCCGGTTTGATCGGCCGCATCTTTCAGCTGGCTGGACAATTGTCCGGTGCCGTCTAAAAGCTTGCTTAAACCGGTGCCGAGTGACGCTTGGCCCTGCTCAATTTTGGACGAGCCGTCATGGATTTTGTTTTGTGCGTCAAGCAGTTTCGTTAAGCCGCCTGATACTTGGCCGCTCCCTGACACTAACGCTTCTGATCCTGATTTGAGCTGGCTGAACTTGCTGTTGTATTCGCCGATGCCGGCCGTCAGTTTGTTTTGGCTTTCAAAGACGGTCTGCGCTCCGCTGTATAATTTATCAGTTCCCGCTGTCAGCTGGTTAATCGCGTCTTGTACCGCCGCCGCGCCGTTATACAGTTTCGATGTGGACTGCGGCAGTGCTTTCAGCTGATCAGCCTTCGCTTTTACATCTTCCAGCGCGCTTTTTATCACTGACATATCCGGAAGCTGAACATCTCCGCCGGACGGAAGCTGGCTGACGATATTATCTAAATCCGGAAGGTCAGCCTTCGGAATCTTCTCATTCAGAAGCTGAACCAGTTTCGTTTTTTGCTCACCCGTTAAGAAATCACTGTCCTGAATCACCTTTTTGACCGCGTCATCCCGGGCGTCCAGGCTGTTTTTCAGATCGGAAAGCTTTTTCTTAAACTGCTGCAATTCCTTTTCAGTCTGCTCAAGCTCCCCAACCGCTTTTTCAATATCTGAGAGGTTGACTGAATTGATCGCATCTTCAAATGCCGCCGCTTTTTGCGATACTTCCTGCGCCTTGCTGTTTAACGCGCTTAATCCATTCGTTAAATCCGGAAGCTTTTGCTGGAGCTGCTTTTGTGCGTCAAGGCTCGTTTTCAGCCCGCTGGCCACTTGGCCTCCTCCTGAAGCAATCTGTCCTGATTTGTCTTGAATGTCGGCGCTTGCGCTCTGCAGTTTTGCGATAGAGCTGTTAAGCGTTTGAATTCCGCTTGTCACTTTCGCCGCTCCGTCGGTAAGCTGCTGCGTTTTATCGCTGATGGTTGCGGTGCTTTCAGTAAGCTTCGCTAAATTTTCCTTCAGCTTGGCGCTGCCGTCTTTCGCGTTTTTCGTGCCGTCGTCTATTTTCTTGGCGCCGCTGCTGGCTTTGCCGAGTCCTTTGGCAATATCTTTAAAGTTGTCAAAAATGACTTTTGCGTATTGCTCTGTCACTTCTTTCGACACGGAGGCTTTCAGTTTATCGATTGCCTTTTCGCCGATTGTCGCCCCGACATAGTTGGATCCGGCGTTCGTATGATATTTCAGATCCAGCTTTTTCGGATTTTTATCCATTACCGTGCTGGCGTTTTTCGAAAAACCTTCAGGAATCTCGACCACTAAATAATATTTAGCATTTAATAAGTCCTTTAACGATTGATCAAGATCGCTTGAAAAATGCCAATCAAAATTATCATTTTTCTTTAATTCTTTCACAAGATCGTCACCGATCTGAAGATGTTTCCCTTCGTAGTCCGCCCCTTTATCCTGGTTGACAACGACAACCGGCAGCTGATCCACCGTGCCGTACGGGTCCCAGTACGCCTTCAAAAACACTCCGCTGTAAATCAGCGGAACGAATAATATGGCAATGATGGGGATTAACAGTTTCTTGCTCGTTACAATGTCTTTCCACTGGCTTTTTATTGTATTCAACCCTGTTGCCTCCTTCCGCAAACTGACTCATTTGACAAAACGGTCACGGCACCTAAAAAGTGAAGGATCATCTATTTAGATAATCCTTGACCAACATACATTTCCAGCAATTCGGCGATCGTCTCTTTTTCAAGAGGCGGATGATTTTTTTCCCAGTCAAATATCAGCGCGATGTAAAGCTTAAGCATGACAAAAGCGGTCAGCTCCGGATCGCACGGTTTAATGCTCCCGTTTTCAATGGCATATTCTATCTTTTCTTTAATATATGACAGAATGGCCCGCTCCATTTTCGCAATGACATCCTGAACGGCTATTGTACCAATCTCGGCGTTCTCCTGAAAAATTTTAATAGTCAGCTGGTGTGTTTTTCTGAATTCCAAAATCGCGACAAGCGCCCGGTGGACATTTTCGTGAAATGAAAGCTCCGGTTTCATCGCTTCATCGGCGTGTTCCTTCATTTCTCTTAAAATAGTGGTGAAAATGTCATCAAACAGTTCTTCTTTGTTTTTGAAAAACGTATAGATGGTTCCCTTCCCCACATTTGCAAGCTTTGCCACCAGATCCATTGTCGTTGCTTTGTAGCCGAATTGTGTAAAAGACTTCGTTGCCGCTTCCAGAATGAGCTTTTTCCGATCGACGGACATGTTTCCCACCTCGTTAAATTGACCGTTTGAACGTTTTAGTCATTTTGTACATAAGATAACTTATCACAGTCGCAAAGAAGATTCAAATGTTTTTTCTTTTTATTGGTGTTCCCTTTACAGAACGGGAACATGCAAAAAAAACCTCCGTTTTAAGGTAACGGAGGCTGGTACGTTTCAAATAAATAAGCCAGTGAATCATATACGACCGCTTTTCCCTGGTCGATACAGTCTGGGATGCCCACCCCTTCAAAAGACGCGCCTGTCGCGTATACACCCGGATAGGAAGCTCTCAGCGCGTCTCTGAACTCTTTGATGCGCTCTTTATGGCCGACATGGTACTGCGGCATGCTTTCGTTCCAGCGGGTCACACAGGTCATTTCCGGCTCGCCCTTGATATTCATTACTTTTTTCAAATCTTCCATTACGATTTTAATGATCTCGTTATCTGAAAGATCTACGATGGATTCATCTCCGGCTTTTCCGACGTACGCCCTGAGCAGTGTTTTGCCCTCCGGCGCCGCATGCGGCCATTTTTTGTTCGTCCATGTGCAGGCCGTGATGGAGAAGTCGCTGTTTCTTGAGATAACGAATCCCGTACCTTCATGCTCCATCTTGACGGCTCCCTCAGGAAAACCTAAGGCGACGTTGGCGACGGACGTAGAATGCATGTCTTTGAGACATGAAACCGCCGGCAGATCAGAAAGCATTTTCGCCGCGGCTTTATGCGGCGCTGTTACAATGCATCCTTCCGCATGAAGCACTTTGCCGTTATCCAGCGTCACGGAATATCCTTTCTCCTCGCGGCCGATATGGGTGACTTTCGTACCTTTCATCACTTTTGTCAGCGTAAGCTGCTTTTCCAGCTCCTCCACCAACGTTTGAAGCCCTGTTGTCAGCGTTAAAAACTGCCCCTGCTTTTTGGCCGTCAGCTGCTGTCCTGAAGGCTGCGGACGCGATTTTTTCATGCCGAGAATCAGACTTCTGTGCTTTTGCTCAGTCTGATAGAATTGCGGAAATGTGGACATGAGGCTCAGCTTATCAATATCTCCGGCATAGATCCCTGACAAAAGCGGTTCTATTAAATTTTCAACAACTTCGTCACCGACGCGTCTGCGGAAAAATTCACCCAGAGACTGATCTTCCTTCGGTTTGCTCGCAGGCAGAACAAAATCAAGCGCCGCCCGCGCCTTTCCGGGAACAGAGAATAAGCCGGTGGAGATGAACGGTGCGATTTTTGTCGGGATGCCCATCACCGCGCCCTTCGGCATCGGGTGAAGCGTCTCGTTGACGAGCACGTAAGACTGGCCGGTCGCATTGTTGACGAGCAGATGCTCAAGCCCTAAATCTTTTACGAGCTGCGGAGCGCTTTTTTTCCTTTCGAGAAAAGAATCCGGCCCCCGCTCAATGATGTAGCCGTCTTTATGCGCCGTCTGAATTTTGCCGCCCGCTCTCGGGCCCGCTTCAATCAGGGTGACCTCAAGCGGCAGCTGTTTTTCTTTGATTTCTTTTTCCATGTAGAAGGCGGCGGCTAATCCCGTTATGCCGCCGCCGATGATGACCAGATGTTTTTTATCGCCACTCATTTTTATCGCCTTCTTTACCGTTTAGTTCTACTTGTCCAGCTCTTTCAGCACGACCGCTGCAAGCGCGTCGATAAATTCGGGCTGTGCGTTCGGCATGGCCGGACGATAGTAGCTTGCGCCGACTTCATCGGTCACAGCTTTGCATTCGTAATCATTATCGTAAAGCACCTCTAAATGATCGGCAACGAAGCCTGCGGGCACGTATACAAATGCTTTATAAGGATGCTTTTGATACAGCTCGCGCGTGAGATCCTGCACGTCCGGCCCGAGCCACGGATCAGGGGTGTTCCCTTCGCTCTGCCAGCCGACTGCGTAATCGGTAATTCCGGCGCCTTCGGCAATCAGTTTTGCGGATTCCTCCAGCTGGTCAGGATACGGATCGCCGTATTCTTTAATTTTTTCAGGAAGGCTGTGCGCTGAGACGATCAGCATCGCGTCATCCCGTTCTTCTTTCGGCATTGATTCATACGTTTTCTTCACCTGGCTGACCCAATAATCAACGAATTTCGGTTCATCATACCAGCTTTCAACCGACTTGATGGTCAAGCCGCCAAGCTTCTCCGCTTCTTCTTTGGCGCGTTTGTTGTATGACTGGACGCTGAATGTTGAAAAATGAGGGGCGAGCACCAGGCTGACAGCTTCTGTAATACCGTCTTTATGCATGTCCGCCACCGCGTCTTCGATAAACGGTTCAATATGTTTTAATCCGATGTACACTTTGAATGTGACGTCGTCCTGGATTTCATTTAGACGCTGTCCGAGCTTCTCCGCCTGCTCCTTCGTAATTTTTGCAAGCGGCGAAATGCCTCCGATCGCTTCATATCTGTCTTTTAAGTCTTGAAGCATGTGCGGCTCCGGCTTTCTTCCGCGTCTGATATGTGTATAATAACGTTCTATATCTTCTTCTTTGTAAGGCGTTCCGTAAGCCATGACGAGAAGTCCCATTTTCTTTTTGCTGCTCATTTTGTTAAACACCTCTTTTGATGGTCTGTCTATCTTGATTTTGACAGGAAAATCTTCTTATAACCAACGATCTGCTCAGGAAGATTGTTCCCCTATTTTAGCCGCGGAGTATTCATGCACAAACGCCGTCAGCCTTTTCAGCGTTTCCGGGTTTACATCAGGGAACACGCCGTGTCCTAAATTGAAAATAAACCGATCCGTTTTCATACCCTGGTCAAGAATCGCTTTCGCTTTTTTCTCGATGACCTCCCAAGGCGCAAGAAGAAGCGACGGATCAAGATTGCCCTGAACCGTTTTTGTGATGCCTTGTTTTCTGGCTTCATCTATGCTGAGTCTCCAATCAAGACCGACAACGTCAAGAGGAAGGTCATGCCAGTCTCCGGCCAGGTGGCTTGCGCCTACGCCGAACATGATCAGCGGAACTTGTTCTGCTGAAAGCTCCCGGAAAATCCTGTCCATCACCGGTTTTATAAATTGCCGGTAATCTTCGCGGTTCAGCGCGCCGACCCAGGAATCAAAAATCTGAATGGCTTTTGCGCCGGCGTTAATCTGCGCTTTTGCATAAACGATAATCATATCCGCGAGCTTGTCCATCAGCATCTGCCACGCTTGCGGCATACTGTGCATGAACGCTTTTGTTTTGTTGTAATTTTTAGAAGGCCCGCCTTCAATCATATAACTGGCCAGCGTAAAAGGCGCTCCCGAAAAACCGATGAGCGGGACATTCAGCTGTTCGTTTACGAGTAATTTGATCGTTTCCAGCACGTAAGGAACATCCTGTTCGGGATTCAGTTCGCCGAGCTTTTCAATATCCGCAGCAGAGCGCACCGGCTGATCGATCACCGGGCCGATTCCGTTTTTAATTTCAACATCCACTCCGATATAAGGAAGAGGCGTCATAATATCTTTATATAAAATGGCAGCGTCCACTCCGTACTGCTCGACCGGAAGTCTCGTCACATACGCGCACAGCTCGGGCTGATGCGTAATTTCGACTAAGCCGTACTTTTCCTTCAGCTTGCGGTATTCCGGCTGTGACCTCCCCGCCTGTCTCATGTACCAGACAGGGACGTGATTTGTTTTTTCTCCCCGTGCCGCTTTTAAAAACGTATCATTAAACGCTTCTCGTTTACTCATCTGAATTTCCACCTTTCCTCCTGCAACCATACGTTCGTGTTCTTCGCCCATTACACTATACCTTGTTTTTTAAAAATGGTATAGAATTGAGGCCTAATGTTCAAAAAATCGCCGAATTCATCATTAAGAAGAGAAAAGCTTCGGCTGAACGTATTCCGTTCCCTCTCCTTCTTGATTCGTCTGTGAATTATATGGAACGACTTTGTATGAAGCCCCTGAAAACAGGTTGGCGTATGGTATGTCAAAGCTGCCTTTTCCTTTCACCGAATCCAGAAGCTTCTCTTTTCCGTCTTTCTTTTCATATATTCGGTAAACAACCCGATCATCCTTTTGGGCATCCCATTTTAATTGAACCGTAATCAGTCCCATCGCCTTAAATGTATAACCGGCCGACAGGGACTTCACCGCTTTCAGCTCAATCGGGCTTCCCAGTTCTTTCACATTTTCGGGCTTTTTGAATGTTTTGCCGTTTTCCCCCGCTTTTGTGACGATATCTTTAAAGAGTCTGACAGGATACTGGCTTCCGCCTTTCAGGTAATGGGTTTTATCTGTTTTGTCATACCCCATCCAGATGGCTCCCGTCAGTCCGGGAGTGTATCCCGCAAACCAGGCGTCCTTCGTGGCGCCGGGAACGCCGGTAAATGACGTCGTGCCGGTTTTCCCCGCCAGGCCGCCCTGATAGCTGCCTTGTGAAGCGGTTCCTTCTTTTACGACCTGCTGAAGCATCCTCGTCATATTCCATGCCGTCTGTCCGCTGAAGACGCGCGTTTTGCCGTTTTTAGGCCCGGATATCGTTTCTCCGTCTTCGTCCGTGATGTTCTCTATAAAAAATGGCTTCGTATACATTCCGTTTGCCGCAAATGTATGATAAGCCCCGGCCAGCTGAAGCGGGGTGACGCCTTCTGACAGACCGCCCAGCGCAATCGCGAGTCCGTTGTCAGAAATGTTTATGCCGTTTTTATTAAGATACGATTTTCCCGTATCCACGCCGATCTGCTTCAATGTCCAGACAGCGGGCGCATTTATGCTGTAGGTGATTGCGTCCTGCATCGTCACTTGCCCCTTGTACTGTCCGTCATAATTTTTCGGTTCGTACCCGTTGTAAGACTGCAGTTTGTCTTGAAGAAGCGAGTATGGTTTGAACTTGTCCTCCTGCATGGCGGGCCCGTATACGGCAAGCGGTTTAAACGTTGAGCCCGGCTGCCGCGGCGCCGTTACCCTGTTGTATCCTTTTGTCACGTAGTCGCGCCCGCCGACCGCCGCGCGGACGCCTCCGGTTTTATTATCAATAAAGACGGCGCTTCCCTCCGCCGCCTGATCCGTTCCCGGAAAATAGCCGCTTTCCCTCATGAGCGTATATGCCGTTTTCTGCAGTTTGGAATCAAGCGATGTCCGGATCGTATAGCCGCCTTGAAGAAGCTGTTCGCCTGACATCGAATAACGGGATTCCGCCTCCTTGATGACAAGATCGATATAACTGTCAAACCAAGGCGTTTCAGATGTTTTCTTGATATGAAGCC
Source organism: Bacillus sp. SDLI1 (assembly GCF_001553895.1). Taxonomy (NCBI): domain Bacteria; kingdom Bacillati; phylum Bacillota; class Bacilli; order Caryophanales; family Bacillaceae; genus Bacillus; species Bacillus sp. SDLI1. The sequence goes on from NZ_CP013950.1 coordinate 1,200,969, forward strand.
CCAATGTCCTGCCCTGGGCTCTGACGGCTTCTTTTGCGCTGATATAGCCTTGATCGTTCATCATGGAAAGAATCGTATCGCGCCGCTCTTTATTTTTGCCGGGATGCTGAATCGGCGAATAAAGGGAAGGCGCCTTCGGTATAGCCGCCAGAACGGCGCCTTCTGCAACGGTTATATCTTTTACTTCTTTATTAAAATAGTAGTGAGACGCGGCTTGAATGCCGTAAACGCCATGGCCGAAATAGAGCTGGTTCAGGTACATTTCAAGCAGCTTATCCTTGCTGTAATCACGCTCAAGATTGATGGCGATAATGACTTCCTTCGTTTTGCGCAAAAATGTTTTATCATGAGTCAGAAAAATGTTTTTCGCCAGCTGCTGGGTGATCGTGCTTCCGCCCTCCACCTTGCCGCCCGCTAAAATATCCCGGAACATCGCCCGGCCGACAGACTTCACGTCAATGCCGTGATGTTCGTAAAACCGTTTATCTTCAACGGCGATAAAGGCATCTCTCACATCTTCAGGGACTTCCTGAATGGATACCGGTTCGCGGTTTTCGGTATAAAGACTCGCGATTTCATCACCGTTTTGATCGACGATTTTTGAAGATGCGTGCAGGATTAATTTCTTTTCATCGATGACATAATGGCCGAGAAATATAATGATAATGTATCCGATTAACGCGAGAAAAGCGGTTACCGCCGCAATTACAGCCGGAATAAAGAATCTTTTTTTCTTTTTCAGCATAAGTCACCTCGCCTTTCTTAACTTGTAGTATGGGAAATATTGTTTCGAATTATGTCAGAATGAGTCGCCAATAGAAACTTATACCACTCTTTTGTTATACTAGCAAGCAGGAGGTGGCTGATATGAAGGTTTATATTACATATGGGACAGCCGATTTTTTAAAAACGATTGCAAAGAAACACCCAAATGAGAATATGGTGCTGATGCAAGGAGAGGAAAATGCGATTTTAATCCACGAGACAAATGGAGAAACCGTTTTTCAGGCGCCCCATTCCTATGAAAGCATCGACAGTGTCGGTGAAATCAAACATCCGGGCTACGCCGTCCTCAATAACATCGCCGTTACCCAGGAAGGCCGTCCGCTGTTTGAAAACCGGTTTAAAAACCGCGCCGGCAAAGTGGAAAATGAACCCGGCTTTGAAGCCATCCGCGTATTAAGGCCGCTTGAAGGCGACACGTATGTCATCCTGACCCTGTGGGAAGAGGAAAAAGCCTTTCAGGGCTGGCAGCAGTCAAACTCTTATCAGGAAGCCCATAAAAAACGCGGAACATCAGCCGGCATCGACACGACGTCCATTTTCTCCCGCCCGTCTTATGTAACCGCTTATTACGCTATAGATTAAAACCGCCGGAGATTCTCCGGCTTTTTTAGTCCCGATTTTCCGCCTCCTCTTTGCACCTTCCGCCCGCCTATGAATAACCTGTAGCAATCCTATTTATAAACGGAGTGGTTCAATTGGGGATCGGCGTCTACTCGGTACATCTGCTTTATGTTGCTTTTATCGCGGCCATTATCGTTTTTATGCTTCTCAGAAAAGATACAACCTTTATTTCACTTGCCGGTATTTTTGTGATTGCGCTATGGACTACGCATTCATTCTCCGCTTCGGTCAGCAGCCTGTTTCACAGCTTCACGTATGCCGCCGGGGAATTGCTGCCGACGATTTTTATTATTTGTTTTATCGTGGCGATGAGCGGCCTTTTGACCAAAACAGGTATTAATGAAGCGATGATTTCTCCGTTTGCAAAGCTGATGAAGGGGCCGGCTGCCGCGTATTGGATCATCGGCTGCCTGATGTTTGCCATCTCTCTTTTTTTCTGGCCGTCACCCGGTGTGGCGCTGATCGGCGCTGTGCTGCTTCCCGCGGCGATCCGGGCGGGCCTTTCTCCGATCGCCGCGGCAATGGCGATGAACCTGTTCGGCCACGGATTCGCTTTATCAGGTGATTACGTCATTCAGGCGGCGCCGAAATTGACAGCCGATGCCGCGGGCGTTCCTGTGGGCGATGTCATGCAGGCTAGTATTCCGCTCGTTTTAATCATGGGGTTAACGACGACAATCACCGCTTTTTTTCTCATCATGCGGGAGCGAAAAAAAACGCAGGTCCCCCTCTCCTTTGACAGCACCGGTTCTTTGGACACAAGCATGTATCTCCCGAAAAAACTCAGAGTGACTCTGGCTGTTCTCATTCCGCTTGTTTTCCTCGCCGATATTATCTGCATGATCGTCTACCGCCTGCAAGGAAATGATGCGACGGCGCTCGTGGGGGGAACGGCGATCGGCATTCTCCTGATCATTCATTTCATCGTGCATAAGCAGCGGCATTTAGAAAAGATCACTGAGTATTTTATCGGCGGTTTTCAATTCGGCTTTAAAGTATTCGGCCCCGTCATTCCGATCGCGGCTTTCTTTTATCTCGGTGACGCGGGGTTTAAAAGTATGTTGAACACCTCGCTGCCGAAAGGATCTGCGGGTATCGTCAATGACCTCGGCCTGGCGCTGTCCCACTCCTTTCCGATGTCCGGGGAATTCGCCGGCATCGCCCTGACCGCAGTCGGCGCGATTACCGGGCTTGACGGTTCAGGCTTTTCCGGTATTTCTCTTGCGGGCTCGATGGCAAAGCTGTTTTCAGCAGCGCTTCATACGAATCCGGCCGTTTTAACGGCGCTGGGCCAGATTTCAGCGATCTGGGTCGGGGGCGGAACATTGGTCCCTTGGGCACTTATTCCCGCAGCGGCTATTTGTAAAGTTGACCCGTTTGAGCTTGCCAGAAAAAACTTTATCCCGGTGACGGCCGGACTTATCGTCACGACGATTGCTGCCATCATCATTCTTCCGTAGCAAAAAGATTGAAATCTTCTGACATTTTCTATACAATCATGGGAAAAGCAGACGAGGGGGCACCGCTTTTGACATTAACGACACTTCAAAAAAGCTTGTACGCTCAGCTTGACGGGCTGTATGAGGAAATGGTTGAAATCAGACGTCACCTTCACAGGAATCCCGAGCTTTCCTTTAAAGAGAAGAAAACACCGGCATTCATCGCTTCGTTTTATGAAAAGCTCGGCGTTCCCATCCGGACGAACGTGGGGGGAAACGGTGTCACAGCCTATATTGAAGGCGGAGAACCGGGACCTTGTGTCGCGCTCAGGGCTGATTTTGACGCTTTGCCGATACAGGATGAAAAAGATGTGCCCTATGCTTCACAAATTCCCGGCGTCATGCACGCCTGCGGCCACGACGGCCATACGGCGGCTCTGCTTGCTGCCGGAAAAGTGCTTTATCACAACCGGGAAAAACTGAAAGGAACATTTGTAATGATCCACCAGCACGCCGAGGAATTATCTCCCGGCGGAGCAAAATCAATGATTGAGGACGGCTGCCTTGAACATGTCGATGCCGTTTTCGGCACACACCTATGGGCGACTGAACCCGTCGGAACGGTCTTATGCCGCCCGGGCCCAGTGATGGCCGCCGCTGACGGCTTTACGATTAAAGTCATCGGCAAAGGGGGCCACGGTGCGATCCCTCACGATACGAAAGACGCCGTTTTAATCGGCTCACAAATCGTCACAGCCCTTCAGCATATCGTGAGCCGCCGTGTAAACCCTATGCAGCCGGCCGTCATCTCAGCGGGCTCATTCATCGCTGAAAATCCGTTTAACGCCATTGCTGATCAGGCAGTTATCACAGGCACCGTACGCTCGTTTGATGAGGAGGTGCGCAGCCTGCTCGAAGCAGAAATAGAAGCTGTCGTAAAAGGGATCTGTTCCATGCACTCCGCTTCCTATGAGTATCGTTTCAAACGCGGCTATCCCGCCGTCGTCAATCATCAGGAGGAAGCGGCGCACGCTGCGGCAGCCGCCGCGGAAACAGACGGCGTCACGAAAGTCGTTGAAGGAGAGCCGCAGATGGCGGGAGAGGATTTTTCCTATTATCTGCAGCATACAAAAGGCGCTTTTTTCTTTACGGGCGCCGCTTTAGACGATGCGGAATCTATTTACCCTCACCATCATCCGAAATTTGATTTTAATGAAAAAGCGATGCTGACCGCCGCCAAGGTGCTGATCGGCGCCGCAGTGAGCTACCCCCGATAGGCACTAAAAACAGCCGGTACATTACGTACCGGCTGCTGTAATTCTTAAATGAAAAACGTGCCTTGCCGTCTCACCGAGCTGTGACAGCAGTTTATAATTGGCCGCTCCGCCCACGGCGGCTCCGACGACCGGCAAAAGCTGAAACAATTTCACCACGTCCAGATAGTCGCGGTATTCCTGCTGAAAAACTCTCCAATCAACTTCATGCTTTTTTGAATCCCAATGTTCAATGATTGAATATATGCGTTTCCGCTGTTCACCGCTTGAGAAAGCAAGCTGAAAAATATACAGCAAAAACAATCGTTCATCTCTATCTTTCACATCATAGCCGTAAATGGAGGCAAGATCGAACAGACATTTCATTTTAATGGACAACAGCAAAGGAAAGTCGGCCATCCCCAAAAAAATTCCGCCGGCCCCCGTACCGATGCCCTCGGCTGCCGCCACCTTTTGATAGGATGCGATGGTTTGTCTGGCGAGGGCATCTTTTTCTGAAAGCGACATGCCGTTTGTATCCCGCTTGCTTTTTATCAGGTTTGACCCCGCCATTGTTGCTTCGGTCATTTTTTTAATGCTTTCTGTGATGACGGCATGAATTTTTCCGGGAATCCGCTCATTTATTTTCGCCTGCATGCCTTTAGAAAAACGTTCAAACATGGAATCCTTACGCAAAAAACGCGCTTTCCATTGCAGGGCTTCCTGTATCAGCTGCTGATCGCCGGCCATCCGCGTCTCCTTCTTTCGTATAGGTTTCAAAAAACCGTTTGATTACAGCCTGCCGTACTTTTTCAATCTGCCGCCCATATACGAAGGCATCATCACAAAGATCAGGACGGCTGAAGCGATAGCGGCATAAAGCGCCCCGCTGACTCCCGCGGCATAGGCTGACGCTGCCGAAAGCAGCAGTGCCTGCACGGTTAACGCCGATTTCATCAGTGAAAAGAAACTTTTCAGCTTCGCTTTCTGATTGACCGGGTAAAGCTCCTGTAACGACAGATGATGAAAATGCCCGAACAGCGGCAAAAGCTGTATCCCCGTAATAAAGACGGTAAATACGGTTAACGCCGCCGTTATCAACGGATTGGCGGAAGCGAGCATAATAATCAGGATAAAAATAATCGTGAGCCTGACCTGAATGCCCAGATAATCATTTGAACGAAGAAAGGCCCGCGCATACATATAGGAGAACGTTTTCCGCTGTTCGAACGGAATCATTCTGAGCAAAAAGTCGAGATATGCCCGGCGTTTTGCCTGTTTCTTCAAGTGAGGCACATCGGTAAACAGATTGGCGACTCTGTAAAACCGCTGCTTCCTTCTTAATTCATATTCAATATGAGCTTCCCATTTTAACGATTTTTGTTTCGCGGCTGATGTGAAATAGACATAAAGGCCGGCCATCACAATGTAGACGGCGGCAGCGTACAGATAAAACGATTGTAAGACGAAGTATAAAAGCAGCATGTTGCAGCTAAAGCGTATGACTGCATCCATCATTTTCATACTTCTGTCATTCATAAATGTCATCCGCCACTCCATGGCCTGATTCCACGCCTTCACCGCCAGCATCTGAATAAAAACGGCGGCATACGACGCAAGCGACGCCCCCGGACTTACAGCGAAAAACAGAGGCATGCATACAAGCGACAGAGCGATAAGCGGAAACAGCTGTGACAGATAGCTGTACTTGAATGCATGCTTAAAGTAAGTCCCCATTTTCGGTTCAAGCGGCAGCAGAAACACGAGATCCGCTTCCTTTAACAGCGTCCGGACGTATGAACCCGTCAGCACGATAGAAAAGAGCACCGCCATCACCCAAAAGGACGGGAAATAAACGGGAATGTCTTTGACCCATTTGCTGTACCAGCTCGCAGCGCCGGCAATAAAAAAGATCAGGACAATGACGAGATGATCATTGAGCATATATTTCATATACATTCTGGTTTCCTTTATATGCTCCTCAAGCCGGGACCGCCAAATCGCAGACATATTATTCATGGCCGGCGTCTTCCTTCGTCAGTTCAATATATAAATCATCAAGAGCGGCGTCTCTCATGCCGAACTGCTCTCTCAATTCTTCCAGCGTGCCGCTTGCGCGTACTTCGCCGTTATGTAAAATGATGAAAGCGTCACAGTAGCGCTCTGCCGTCGCCAGTATATGCGTTGACATCAGCACGCTTGATCCGGCTTTTTTCACGGCGTCCATCCGCTCCAGCAATGCATTGATCGCAAGCGGGTCAAGCCCGAGAAACGGCTCGTCAATAATATAAAGCGAAGGCTCCGCGAGAAACGCACACATGATCATGACCTTCTGCTTCATCCCTTTGGAAAAGTGAGCGGGAAACCATTTCAGCCTTTTTTCCATTCTGAATTCTTTCAGAAGCGGCGGAAGCCTTTTTTCAAGCGTTTCTTTCGAAAGGCCGTACGCCATGGCCGTCAGCTCCAAATGCTCTTTGAGCGTCAGTTCTTCATACAGCACCGGCGTTTCGGGGATATACGTAAATTGCGAACGATAGCCCTCTTTATCCTCTGAAAACGTCTTGCCGTTCAGCTCGATCGAGCCTTTATGCGGGTCCATTAAACCGATAATATGCCGGATCGTCGTGCTCTTGCCCGCGCCGTTTAATCCGATGAGTCCGACAATCTGGTTCGGCTCAAGGGTGAATGAAACATTTTTTAAAACCGGGTTTCTCGTATAACCGCCGGTTAAGTCTTTTACCGATAGCAGAGACATAATTTCTCCCCTTCTGATTCGTTTTTCTTCATAGTACCAAAAATAAAGGCTGATTTGAAACGATTCCCTTTTTTTCTCACGTAAAAAAGCCTGCATAGTTATCGTGATAGCGGACATCATAATGTGTGTAGAAGGAAACAGCTTTAATCAACTGAAAATGAGGTGTTTATAAAAGACGTCTTAGAACAGTTGGATGAAAATCAACATGTCTTATGCTTACAATTTCTTCACACACTGCTTTGATGATGTTCTTCAGTCATGATGAAATAATCAAATGAGGTGTTTGTCCCAGGAATGATCAAGCAGACCCATAAGTCTTCATTTTAAAAACAAATGAGGTGCTTACAAAAGGCATATTCAATTTTCTGTGATAAAGCTCGTACTTCTGCATCAGGATGAACGCCAGCCGTTCATCCTGTTTTTTATTTCAGCGGGTTTTGTGGTACGATGAGAATATACATATATTTCTTTTCAGGGAGGAAACCCATCTATGCACAAAGCGGACGATTGTATTTTCTGCAAAATCATTGCCGGTGACATTCCGTCTTCAAAAGTATACGAAAACGAACACGTCGTTGCGTTTCTTGATATCAGCCAGGTCACAAAAGGCCACACGCTCGTCATTCCGAAAACACATATCGAAAACGTGTACGAGTTTACGCCTGAGCTTTCTAAAGAATATTTTGAAGCGGTGCCGAAAATCGCGCGCGCCATCCGGGATGAATTCGAGCCGATCGGGCTGAATATTCTCAATAACAACGGTGAAAAAGCGGGCCAATCCGTGTTCCATTTTCACATGCATATCATTCCGCGTTACGGAAAAGGCGACGGATTCGGAGCCGTCTGGAAGACACATGCCGAAGACTATACGCCTGACGATCTTCAGGAGATCGCCTCAACCGTCAGAAAACGGCTTGCCTCATCTTAAGGATGAGGTTTTTTTGCGCCCGAAACATAAAATACATAAAATAATATTTTTTCATATCAAAAAAATCTAAAAATTGTGATAGGATAATTGTATTATTTCTTACACTAAAGCGGAAAACAGGGAGAGATCGTAAAAATGGAACGTACAACGAATTTCAATGCAGGACCCGCAGCCCTTCCACTTGATGTGCTGCAAAAAGCACAGAAAGAATTTATCAACTTCAATGATACCGGCATGTCTGTCATGGAGCTGTCCCACCGGAGCACAGAATATGACGCTGTGCATCAAAAAGCGAAAACCCTTCTGAAAGAACTGATGGATATCCCCGACGATTATGATATTTTATTTCTCCAAGGCGGAGCAAGCCTTCAATTCTCAATGCTGCCGATGAACTTTTTAACGCCGGAGAAGACGGCGCACTTCATCGTGACGGGCGCATGGTCTGAAAAGGCCCTCGCTGAGGCGAAACTGTTCGGAAACACATCCGTCACGGCAACAAGCGCAGATTCAAACCACAACCATATACCGAAAGCGGACCTCTCACAGATAAAAGACGGCGCCTACTTGCATATTACGTCCAACAACACGATTTTCGGAACGCAGTGGAAAGAGTTCCCGAATTCACCGATTCCGCTCGCAGCCGACATGTCAAGCGACATCCTGAGCAGAAAATTTGATGTCAAAAAGTTTGATGTCATCTACGGCGGAGCCCAGAAAAACCTCGGGCCGTCCGGCGTTACGGTCGTCATCATGAAAAAATCATGGCTTGAAAACGAAAACGCCAACGTTCCTAAAATTTTGAAATATTCCACCCACACAAAAGCCGATTCACTGTATAATACGCCGCCTACATTTGCGATTTATATGCTGAGCCTCGTCCTTGAATGGCTGGCTGAAAACGGCGGTGTCGAAGCGGCTGAACGGCGCAACCGGGAAAAGGCGGATGTCCTGTACGGCACAATCGATGCAAGCGGCGGATTTTACGCGGGCCATGCCGAAAAAGACAGCCGTTCTCACATGAATATTACGTTCACCCTCCGCGACAGCAGTCTGACGAAAAAATTCGTTGAAGAAGCGAAAGCGGCAAAAATGACCGGACTCGCCGGCCACCGCTCAGTCGGAGGCTGCAGGGCGTCTGTTTACAACGCCGTCAGCCTGGCTGATTGTGAAAAACTGGCTCAGTTTATGAGAAAGTTCCAGCAGGAAAACGAATAAATTTCTTCTAACCTGACAGTTCCTTTGATATACTGTTTGCATATCATTTTTCCGGCCATCGCAATAAATGACGAGCATATTATTGGATGGCGAAAAAGCTTAGCAGAGGAGAGCTTAGTATGAAAACAAAAGAATTAGTCATTATGGCCCTGTTTGCGGCAATCGGAGCAGTGCTTCATTCCATTATGCCCCCGGTATTATTCGGAATGAAACCCGACATGATGCTTGTGATGATGTTCATGGGAATTCTGTTATTCCCCCGTGTGCAGAACGTGCTGATGATCGGGATTGTAACGGGAATCATTTCCGCACTCACGACTTCTTTTCCGGGGGGACAGCTTCCGAATATCATTGAAAAACCGGTAACGGCGTTTCTGTTTCTCGCACTGGCGCTTTTGGTGAAAAAAAGCGTGAAAACAGCGGCGGCTGCCGTCATTACGATAGTCGGCACTTTCATCTCCGGTGTGATCTTTCTGGCGCTGGCCCTTCTGATTGTCGGCCTGCCTGGCGGATTCACGGCATTGGTGCTCGCGGTCGTCCTTCCGGCGGCTGCGCTGAACGCGATCGCCATTATCATCATGTATCCGATTGTGCAGACGATCTTAAAACGGTCCAATATGATTGAAACGGCAAAATAGCCGCATACTGAAACCTCTTCCGGCCGGAAGAGGTTTTTTAATGTGTTTCAGCATGTTTCATACGAGAAGTTTTGTGAAAAAGATAAGGAACAATGCGAGGGCGGTTCCTGCTGAGCAGACAATGGCCTTTTGGCGGACGACCCGCTTCGGCGGATAAGAAGCGGCCTGACCGAGCAGTTTCAGGTAATAAACGGCGCCCGCCGCAAAGACAAGAGCCATACAAGATAAAACAATCATGAAGACAGACAACCTTCTCCCTCCTTTTCCCTTAAAAAATATGCTAAAATAAAGCAAGCTATGTATAGAAGTTTATTCTTCTGAACAAAAATGGTAAAAGCTTATGAGAAAAAAAACGGGGTGATTTCAAATGGCTGACGGACGTTCCCTTTTAACAGGCCTTTTCGTAGGCGGATTGATCGGAGGCGCAGCGGTTTTGCTTTCGGCTCCTTCATCCGGAAAAGAGCTGCGGGGCAAAATCAAAGCGAATTGTAATTCTATTGAGGACACAATCAAACGGTTAAAAAAAGACGGAATGGCGCTGAAAGACCAGCTTGTCCAAACGGCGAAAGAAAGCGCCGAAGTGATTAAAGACGTAGGCGGAGAGCTTCAGACAAGCATTAAAAGGTGGCAGGAGGAAATCAAGCCGCACCAGCAGGATCTCCAAAAGGAAATCGCTGATATTGAAGAGAAAATCAGACAGCTGGAGAAAACCTTACAAAACTAATATCCTATACAACCAAAAAAAGTGCGGACATATTGCGTTCCGCACTTTTTTTTGCGGTTTAAAGCCTTTCACAGCAACGGATCGAGAATTTATTATAAAATTCTTAAATTTTCATCTTTATTAATCTTTATTTTATTGGCATAATAGAGGAAAAGAAAATGTGAAGCAGGTGATCTGTATTGAATCGTGTTGAACCGCCTTACGATTTAAAAGAAGCTTTAATCTATACCCAAAAAATGGCGCAGCTGTCCAAAGCGCTGTGGAAATCTATCGAGAAAGACTGGCAGAATTGGCTGAAGCCGTACGATCTTAATATTAATGAACATCACATATTATGGATTGCTTATCAGCTTAAAGGAGCTTCTATTTCGGAAATCGCCAAATTCGGCGTTATGCACGTATCAACTGCATTTAATTTTTCAAAAAAACTTGAAGAACGCGGGTATCTGAATTTTTCCAAGCGGCTGAATGACAAGCGGAACACGTACATTCAGTTAACAGAAGAAGGGGAAAAAGTATTTGAAAGTCTGCTAGAGGAGTTTGACCCGTCGAGAAACGCGGTGTTTAAAGGCTCACAGCCGCTCTACCACTTATTCGGGAAGTTTCCGGAGATGGAAGAATTGACCTGTGTCATCCGCCACATTTACGGGGAAGATTTTATGGAGATATTCGAGAAATCATTGACAAACATAAACAATGATTTTGAAAGTGAAGACGGAAGCCTGAAGAAAAAAGCGGGCGGATCGGCTGCCCATGAAACGGCTGAAGAGCTGGAACCGGTCAGCAATTAATCAAAGTGCTTCATAATCTCGATGAATTCTTCCATCAGCGCTGTATAAAGCCCCTGCTCGTACAAAGCAAAAATCGTTTCATGAACATCTAATTTTTCGTTCAGCTGTCCCGCAAAAAGCGCAAGGAGCTTGTCGAACGTCACAAAGCCTTGCGCTTTTTGCGACTCCAGCTCGTCCTCCAATTCGCGGCAGATCCGCCCGACCTCTTCACCTTCCTCTTCGGTCAGCCCTTTTTCAATCATCATCGCATAAAAAGGGTACTTATCCATATCCACCGTTTTCACCAGCAATTGTATGTAATATTCTAACCGCCCGATACGCTGATCCATTGAATCCATCCGTTTCACTTCTTTCTATCTTTAATCTTATTTTAGCTGATAATGAATGGAGAAGAAAGGTTAAACCGTACATTTCCATGTTTCACCGCTCTCTTCTGTTCTTCTCTTTCCGGGTTTATTTTTTTCTTTAAAAAAGGATTGATTTTTTCTCCTGAAGAGAGTAAATTATTTTGAGATTGTATTCCATATTTGTACGGAAGGATGACTCTGATGAATTGCTGGAAAACCATTAATCTGATTAAAGATTATGGTGCGGTTCGTTTATTATTGACTGCTGTAGGTTTTATGATCCTGTTTTTTATATGCAACTTCTTGGCATTCGGGCTGCTTCGTCCGAATATCAGTTTAAGTGACGGGCATGTATTAGCTTTTTGCGTTCTGCTCGTCGTTACTTTATTTGTACATAAAGTCATACATGTCCTGCCGATGTTTTGCAAAAAAAGAAAAAAGGAAATGAAAATGTACTTTTTACGGATGCCAACATGGAAAGGCATACCGAAAACAACGATGCTGATTTCAACGATCAGCCCGTTTTTATTCATTACGCCGGTGTTATTTTATGCAGGCTTGGCATTTCCGAGACACGCCCATTACTTTTATATGATTTCGAGCATTCATGCGGGCTATTGCCTGCCTGATCTTCTGTTTGCGCTGCATCTGGTCAAAGCGCCAAAATCATGTCTGATTGACCAGGAATCCGACGGCTTTGATATTTTAGTAAAAAAAGTGCCGGAGTCCTGATGTCCCGCTGATTTTTCAGCTTACATTCTATCTTTTTCAATAAATATTTGGTAATGTAATATGGGAGCAGTTCAGAGAGAGGGGGAATCTCCCATCATTTTATTCTATTTTATCGTGGCTGCCCTGTTTATTCTTTATTTCATAAACAGGCTCACAAATACATTATGCCTTGTCAGAGAGATTCCTGAAGACCGGCAGGATAAGGTATTCCGTTTTATTAATGTATCTATTTTAATTTTACTGATCTCTTCGTTCGTCGAGATCTCCTTTACTGTGTAAACAGGCAAAAAAAGATGGCTGCCGGCGGATTAACGCGGAGCCATCTTTTTTTCTTAGTAAATCCAAGAAGCGCCGATGATGATCAATAAGATGAACAGAACAACCAACAACGCAAAACCGCCTGCAAATACTTCACCCATCTCCAGAAGCACCTCCTACAAAACGTTTTATTTTTCCAATTACATCATATGCAATTCACTTCAGAAACGATTAGGCGCCCGGGTAAGAAAATGGACCGCTTTTGGAAAAAGCGATCCGTTTCGCTTAGCAAATGTAAGCTGCACCTACAATGACAAGCAAAATGAACAATACGACGAGCAGTGCAAAACCGTTTGAATATCCTCCGCCCATGGTTCATTACCTCCTTTTCATGATCAATATATTTGTATGTATCAGGAAAAAGTTTGACTAGACGAATGCCCTTTATTTAAAATCTTTTTACAGAAAGCCACAATATGTTATGATACGCATATGCAATTTAATTTGGATGATTAGGAGTGTTTAAAGGAATGAAGAAAATCGCGATAGCAGCTATTACGGCAACGAGCGTCCTGGCTCTCAGCGCTTGCAGCAGCGGCGACAACGACGTGATCGCCAAGACGGATGCCGGCAATGTAACAAAAGGCGAGCTCTACACGAACATGAAAAAAACCGCGGGCGCAAGTGTGCTGACACAGCTCGTACAAGAAAAAGTATTAGCCAAAAAATACAAAGTATCGGACAAAGACATTGATAACAAGCTGAAAGAGTATAAAACGCAGCTTGGCGATCAGTACAGCGCCCTTAAACAGCAGTACGGCGAAGATTACCTGAAAGATCAGGTGAAATACGAACTGCTTGCCCAAAAAGCGGCGAAAGACAACATCAAAGTGACTGACTCCGACACGAAAGAATATTACGACGGCTTAAAAGGGAAAATCCGCGCGAGCCACATCCTTGTCGCTGACAAAAAGACAGCTGATGAAGTGGAGAAAAAGCTGAAAAAAGGCGAGAAGTTTGAAACGCTTGCGAAAGAATACTCAACCGACAGCTCAAAAGACAACGGCGGCGACCTTGGCTGGTTCGATAAAAAATCAATGGATGAAACATTCAGCAAAGCTGCATTCGGCCTGAAAGTCGGACAAGTCAGCGATCCGGTCAAAACAAAATTCGGTTATCATATCATCAAAAAGACGGAAGAACGCGGCAAATATGATGACATGAAAAAAGAACTGAAAGAAGAAGTTCTTAAACAGAAATTAAACGACAACTCAGCCGTGCAGGCAGCGATTCAAAAAGTCATGAAGAAAGCTGACGTAAAAGTTGAAGACAAAGACTTAAAAGACACGTTTAACACTTCAGCATCAACATCTTCTCAATCTAAATAAAAAAACTGTGCAGGCTCTCCGTGAGCCGCACAGTTTTTTTATGCAATCGAATGATTGGAATTTTCTTCTGCATCTTCGCTTTCATTTTCGGGCGCCGCCATACGGCGCTCGCGTTCCTGCTCCATCCGTTCAATATACACTCTTCCTTCTTTTTCAATAAACGACTGGTCAAGCTTTTCCTCTTCTTTAGCTGTCGTAAAAAGCTTATAGGCGCTGAAAATAATCCCGATAATGCAAAGGTATACCCACCAAGGAAAAAATAGCACGTTGTTTCCTCCCTTTTTACCCAAAGTCTTTATTTTAAGCTATGCCTGATCAAGACAAGTTATGAGAGCTGAACTTAAAAAAGACCGATCGTAAAGGATCGGCCTTTTTTTCTTATTGATGGAAAGTCGGTTTGTAGAAAGAACGGTTTTCAAGCGCAAATACACGCTCGGTGTATTCGCCCGGCTTTACCCGTTCAAGCGCTCTGTCCATCATGATCATTTTTGCATCCAGATTGTCAATGTAGTGCAGAATTTCCGCTTCTTTCACCATCGGCGGTTTCGGGCTTCCCCATTCCGCTTTTCCGTGATGGCTTAAAATCAAATGCTTCAGAATCAGCACTTCTTCAGCGTCAATCTGAAGCTCTTCGGCTGCTTTTGAAAGCTCTGTCACCATGATTGAAATGTGTCCCAGCAGATTCCCTTCCACAGTGTACGTGGTGGAAACAGGGCCTGAAAGCTCTTTTACTTTGCCGAGGTCATGCAGGATGACTCCCGCATACAGTAAATCCCGGTCAAGAGACGGATACAGATCGGCAATCGCTTTTGCCAGGTTCAGCATCGACACAACATGATACGCAAGCCCTGAGACGAACTCATGGTGGTTTTTAGCAGCCGCCGGGTAATCCATAAAATCAGCGGCATATTTTTTGACCAGATGTCTCGTGATCCGCTGGATGTTTGGATTTTTCATTTCAAAAATGTATTGAGTGACGGTCTCCATCATTTCATCTTTCGGAATCGGCGCTGTTTCCAGAAAATCATCAATGCTGACATTTTCATTTTCGCCGGCCGGCCGGATGTTTCTGAGCTTAAGCTGGTTTCGTCCGCGATAGTGATGTACATCCCCGATTACCTTCACGATCGTCTGCGCCGCGTACGTTTCTTCATCAGTCGGCTTGGCATCCCACAGCTTCGCTTCGATATCACCCGATTGGTCCTGCAGCATTAACGTCAAAAATGGTTTTCCGTTGCTTGCGATTCCTTTAGTCGAAGATTTAATCAGAAAGTATTGATCGACCTGCTCGCCGACCTCGTGCAGCATAATACCTTTTGCCATTCTATTAAAAGCTCCCTCCATATCTTACATAATACCAGTATAGCACATACCTCTTTTTTGAAAATAAACTCTTTTATGACAGGAGCCGCATAACTTGTCCGTTGTGAAATGACCGGCTCACATGCTCATGGCAGGTGAAATAAAGTATCTGCCGCCCGCCTTCTGTAAGCTGATTCAGCACATCAAACAGCCGCTCAAGCCTCTGCCTGTCAAAATGAACAAAACTGTCATCGAGTAAAAACGGCAGTGATACCGCAGATTCCCGTTCTGACGCAAGGGCAAAACGGATTGCCGCGTAAAGCTGCTCGCATGCCGCCTGTGACAGCTCGCTTGCAGAAAAAACCGTACCGTCTTTCTGCATGACCATAATGGAATCATCAGCCTCTGAGAAATACAATTTATGATAGCGTCCGTCCGTAAGCGGTCCGTACAATGCGCCGGCGGTTTCTAATAGACGGGGAAGCGTCACCTTTTTATGCCGCTCCATTTTTTCTCTGATCACATTTCTGACCGTCTGCAATGCGGCCCACTCTTTAGCTGTTTTTTTAACGCGTTCCTTCTGCATTTCCGTCTGCTGTTTTAAATCGGACACAAGCCCCGAGGACTCCAGCTGCTCTTGCTTCACCGTTAATAAAGCGATCTGATCACGGAGATGCACGCTTTTTCCCTCGAGTGTTTCTTTCTCTTTTTCCTTCTGAGCGAGTGTATGTTCAAGTTCGGGCACTGTATGGCTCATGTACGGCGCCAGCTGTTTTTGGCTTTTGCCGGACAAGTGCGTATTGATTTCGCGCAGCTGCCTCTCTGTTTCCCGGCGGCTTTCATTCAGCCTGGCGAGCTCACAGAAGTGTCCGCGGTTTTTTGCGCCTGCCGCCATAAAAAGCTGTTTCACCTGCTGTTCGTAGTAATGAACTTCTTCGTTTAATTCGCGCATTTGCTCTTGGGCATGCAGCAGATCCGTTTCGAGAGCCTGCTTTCGTTTTGCGTCCTCACGGGTCCGTTCCGCCTGCGCCAGCAAAGCACGCAATCTTTCTTTTACGGACAGCTCCCGGCCGTCTGAAGGACTCAGCTTTTTGACCCGTTCCTCAAATGATCTTTGCAGCTTTTGGAGCCGGCCCGCTTCAATGGTCAGCTCATGCTTGTTAAGAATTTCTTTTTTGACATCTTTCATCACATGATATGCGTCAAGAAGATGGGACGGGCTGCCCGAAAACCCTAGTTCCTTCATAAAATGTTCCGCCTGTTTTTCAGACGGCGCCATTTCGGCCTCCCATTCTTCATATTGGCGGATGACTCTTTCATATGCCGCTTCTTTCTGTTCAAGCACGGCTTGGTCCGCAATCAGCTGCTGGCGGTGCCGGCCGTCACGCCAAAGCTCTTCCTGCAGAATGTCAGCCTCTTCTTTTGAGATCGGCGGCTGCTGCTTTTTGTGATGGGCACCTCTTCTTTCTGACGGCAGCGGCTTCTGTATGCCAGACAGCATATACAGCATCAAAGCGCCGGTAAAAAGGGCGGCGGGCAGCCATTCCTTTAACACAGCGAAAATCGCAATGAACACAATGCCCGCACCGAGAAAGAGCTTTTTTTGTTTGGCGCGCTGTTTTTCCAGCTGCTGAACATGCGCCTGCCATTCGTTTCCTTCAGTATCAGCCATTTGCTTATATGATTGTAAAGCGGCTTCTTTTTCTTGCCTGACGGCGGGAGCCAAGATGTTTTTCGCCGTTACGGCATGCTTTCGTTCGGCGTCTTCCAGCTCCAGACGCGCTTGTTCGAAAATCGCATCAAGCTGTTTTTTTCTTTCTCTTGCCTGTCCGGCGCTCTGCACGGCTTCTTGCAGCCGCCATTCATATTCATAATCGGTGTTCAGCGAAAGAATGCCGTCTTCCTCATGTCTGCCGCCGAGCTGCTGTAACCCTGAAGAAACACGGGCCGATATCTGCCTGATTTGTGATTGGATGGCGGCAAGCTGTTCGCCGCGTGATTCGTACATATGCTGCTCGCCGGAAAGCTCCTGCAGCTGCCGTTCTTTTTGCAGCAGGTCCTCATTTGGCGCGAGCAGCTCAGCCTGCCGCCTGATTTCAGCCGTTTTTGCCCGAAGCCCCTCAAGCCGGGCCGCTTTCGGATGGAGATGCGATTCGTATTTTTCGAGCTGATGCATTCCATCCTTCGGGAATTGCTCCAATGCTTCCGGATAAGAAGAAAGTTCGCTTTCCAATGCTGTTTTTTTGTCTGCGAGCGGCTTTGCTTCTATCGCAGCTTTTACTGTTTTGATTTCTTCAGTTACATCTTTCAATTGTGCTTCGGCATCCTGCAGACGGACGCCGGCGCTTTTTTTCTCTTCCAGAAGGCTGTGATAACCCGCTTCCGCAGCTTCCGCCTGTTTCAGCCGGGCGCTGAGCTGCTTTAACGTATCTAATTCCTGATTTAAACGGGGGTTCCGTCCGTTCGGCTTATACATTCTGTCGAGCTCTTTCGCCAGTCTGCCGTCAAGCTTTGCCGCCGCTTCAGATCCGAATAAGCTGGAAAACAGGAGAAACTCGCCGATTTTGTCCCGGTTAAAGGCTTGAATCTCCTGCAGACCGAATACATCAAACGAATAGATTGCTTCGTACAGCGCCCGATCCGTATCGGAAAGCAGCTGTTTGAGCCATTCTCCGTCCTTGATTTCGCCTGAAGGCAAATACACTCTGACTTTTTCGGCAGCGCCTTTTGTGCGTTCAATTTTAACAGCGCCGTAATCGTTATGCTTCAGTTCCACAACGCCGCCGTACACTCCGCCGTTTTTCGGTTCGTATTTTTTTGATTTCGGAAAACCGAACAGTACGCTTTTGATAAAGGACATCAATGTCGTTTTGCCCGCTTCGTTTAAGCCGTAAATCACTTGGACGGGCGAATCTGACAGCTGGAAGCTTCGGTTGGAAAATTTCCCGTACTGGTAAATCAGCATCGTCGTTATTTTCATCGCTGAAGCTCCTTCAGCTGGCGCTTTAAAACGGCTTGAGCCTGCCGTTTAATGTCCAGTATCTCTTCATCTGTAAATAAAGTCATCTGCCGCCGGTATACGGGATGACGCTCGAGCGCTTCGAATACACCATTCATGTCCGCGCATTGTTCTATGTCCTGAAGAAGCCCTTTAAAAAACGGGTCCGGCGGCACGGTGTCTGTTTGATCCGTCCGATCCTCAATCGCAAGCGGCCAGATGAAACATTCCTCTTCAGCCTCTTCCTCCTGTAAAGCGGAAAGAAGCTCCTCCGCAATGCCTGCGGGCGCCTCCGTCCAAAAGCGGGGCGCCTCGCCGCGGAGCACCAGTCTGACACATGCCGGGCGGCCCGCGGCACGCAAGCCGGTGAACATATCCGATGCCGTTTTCATCAGTGAGGTCATATGCTCGGCTTTGGAAATATCAAGATCAATTTCCTCCCATAAGACATCGTGCGCTTCTTTGAATTCCCAAGACATCTCACCGTCTGCCGCCCGGACGAGATAATATCCCTTAGGCCCGGTTTCTTTTAAATGGCGGGCCTGAATATTTCCTGGATAAATGGCGGCGGGATGCTGAGCGGACAGAACCTGCCGCTTATGAATGTGTCCGAGCGCCCAATAATCCATGCCGCTTTTTTCAAGGTCTTCTTTCGTAAACGGACAGTACGGGTCATGTCCCTCCGCTCCTGATAACATGCCGTGGAGCATGCCGATATGATAAGGCGCGCCGGTCATTTTCCGGTAACGGGCTGCCTGATTGTCCGTTACGCTTCTTTCCTGATAGCTGCATCCGTATATGCTTGCCGCGAGCTCTCCGTTTTTAAAGAAGGATTTTTCCTCCGGTGTATCCGAAGTGAAGATATGTACATTTTCCGGCCATTCAATCGGTGTCCACTCACCGCCCAAATGATCATGGTTGCCGAATATGACGAACACTTGGATATCCGCTTCCTGTAATCTGGTAAACTGCTTTCTCAAAAACAGCTGGGCTTTTAAACTTCTGTTGGCTTCATCAAACAGATCTCCCGAAAGCAGCATGAAATCTGCCTGCTCCCGGAGCGCCCCGTCGGTAAGACGGCGGACGCTGTGAAATGTGCTTTCTTTAATACGCGCATATACCGGTTCAGGCAGATGCGAAATGCCGTAAAACGGGCTGTCCAGATGCAGGTCAGCGGCATGAATAAACGTCAGATCAGCCATCTCGCCTTCCCCTTTCTGTAGGTTGAATTACCCTTATTCTAGCATCGTTTTCATACGAATGCACGTTCTGCACGATAAAAAAACAGCCCGGCTGTCCCGGGCTGTTTCACTTATTTTTTGGAGATGCGCAGCGCTTGTTTGATCGCTTTGAATCCGCCGGCGTTTCCGTAAATCAAAACGCCGCCTTTGTAAATTTTCGCGCCGACCGCTGCAAAGATCACGATAGTGACCAGTGTCAGGGCGACTCCGGCCGCCGCCTGCCAAAACGGGATATCGAGCATCCCCACGCGTAAAAACATAATCATCGGCGTGAAAAACGGAATGTAAGATGTAACGGTAATAAAACCCGCATCAGGATTGCCAAGTCCGAACATGGCGATAAAAAAACCTGCCGCGATTAAAAAAAACATCGGCTGAATCGTCTGCTGCACGTCCTCTATCCGGCTGACAACACTGCCGAGAAACGCGGCAAGCGTCGCGTAAAGAAAATAGCCGAGCAGATAGAAAATGACGGCATAGACAATCGTCGAGACGGGAACATCCGAAAAATTGAGAAATGCACTGATCGGCGACGACTCATCATTTTGAGGGTTCAGCTTCAGCGAGAGAAAACCCGCCGCAAGCAGCACCGCAAACTGTGTGATTCCAACAAGCGCGATACCGAACAGTTTAGCAAACATCTGCTGAATCGGCGGCATGCTTGAAATTAAAATTTCCATGACCCGTGACGATTTTTCCGTCGCCACTTCCATCGCAATCATACTTGCGTACATAATAACCGAGAAGTAGATGACAAACAGCATGATGTATACAAGCCCCATCACCTGACCGAGCTCTTCCTCAGATTTCGCCCCTTTTTCCAGCGCGTCTTTGCTGACTTCAGGCGGAGTGTAGAGGCTGCTGACTTTTTCTGCCGAAATGCCGAGCTTGGCGGTTTCGACAGCGGTTTTTGTCTGGGTTAAAGCCTGCTTGAGAAGTTTATACGCTGATTCATCAGAAATGGTCAGCGCCTTGTAGGCTCCTGTTATCGTTCCTTTTTGATCTTGTCTGATGATAAAAAGCCCGTCCCATTCACCGTCTTTGACACGCTTTACGGCATCTTTTTCGGACTCCTTCGTCTCCATCGCCTGCAGATCATTGTCTGTATCTGCCGCTTTAAGCTGTTTTGCAAACGCCGGGTACAGCCCGCCCGTTTCATCAATCACCGCAATCTGCTGCTTGCCGTCATCCGATTGAAACACAGAAATGATCGATTGCAGATTGGTCACCGCTAATACTAATAACACGGTAATGGCGGTCGAAATAATGAATGACTTTGTCGAGATTTTGTTTTTATATGTATGAAACAGCATAATCCAGAATTTATTCATAAACGGCCCCCACCTTTTCTATAAAAATATCATGCAGTGACGGCTCTTCTAATTCAAACTTCCGTATAAAACCTTTCCCTTGCAGCGCCTGGAAAATATCCTGGGAAACCGGTTCATTCGCGACCTGCAATCTGATCCCGTCATTTGTTTCCTTCCATTTCACGACACCTTCATGCGTTTTTAAAAAGCTGAGATCATCATCTGAATGAACGGTGACATTTTTTTTGCCGAAAGACCGCTTAATGTCTTTCAGATTGCCTTGAACGACGGGTTTTCCCTTCTGGAGAATGCACAAATTCTCGCAAAGCTCTTCTACATGCTCCATTCGGTGGCTTGAAAAAACGATGGAAACGCCGCTGTTTTTCAAAGAAATAACCGCTTCTTTCAGCAGTTCGACATTCACCGGATCAAGACCGCTGAAAGGCTCATCGAGAATCAGCAGTTCAGGCTTATGCAGGACGGCGGAAATAAACTGGATTTTTTGCTGGTTTCCTTTTGACAGCTCTTCGACTTTCTTATTCTTGTAATCTGTAATGCCGAACCGCTCGAGCCATGTCATGAGCTCTTTTTCCGCCTCTTTTTTGCTCATTCCTTTTAATCTCGCAAGATAGACAAGCTGGTCACTGACCTTCACTTTCGGATACAGCCCCCGCTCTTCCGGGAGATAGCCGATTTTTTCGCTGATAGAATAATTGACCGGCTTCCCTTTCCAGCTGATCTGCCCGTCAGTCAGGCTTAAAAGCCCCAAAATCATCCGAAAGGTTGTCGTTTTTCCCGCGCCGTTTGCGCCGAGGAGCCCGAACATTTCCCTTTCAGGTATTTGCAGGTTCAAATTGTCAACAGCGGTAAAGCTGCCGAATCTTTTCGTTACGTTTTCAATTGTAAGCACGAATCCAACTCCTTCCTTGACCCATTATATACTAATAATGGGTAAAAATTAATGGAGGATTTTAAATTCTTTATGAGAATATCATTCTATAAAGGAGGTGACGTGATGGGACAATATGTATTGACTGCATTCCATGCGTCGGGAGAAACACTGCTGGATGAACGGATCGAAGCAGACAACGAGGCGGAGGCAAAGGCTGCCGGAGAGGCTTTGTTAAAGGAAAAAAAGTTCGAGAACACTACTCATCGTTTGGTAAATGAAGCCGGAAAGCTGATTTTATTCCACAGATAACAGAAGCTTTCCGGCTTCTGTATGTTACCGGTTAAATTGCGGCGTCCGTTTTTCTAAAAAGGCGCGGATGCCCTCTTTATGATCATCCGTTTTTCTCATATTTTCCTGGGCCTTTCGTTCAAGAGACAAAACGTCTTTTAACCGGCTGATATGAAGGCTTTGATAAATAGCCTTCGTTTCAATCATTGCTGCCAGCGGCGCATGTAACAACCGGTCGATATACGGCTTTGCCCCTGCCGCAGGGCCGCCGCTGAACAGCCCGTCGGCAAGCTTGAGCTCCACCGCTTTTTCAGCCGGCAATTTTTCGCCGCTCCAAATCAGTTTTTTCGCTTCAATCTCACCGACGCGTCTCATTAATAAATAATGGCCTCCTCCGTCGGGAACCAGTCCGATGCCGATGAAATTCATCGCGAGGCGGGCGTTTTCTTCGGCGAGAACCACGTCGGCACACAGCGCGAAACTCAGCCCGAGCCCCGCCGCGGCTCCGTGGATGGCGGCTATCACAATTTTTTTCATATCATAGAGCGTCAGTGTAATGGATTCGATCATTTTCATGAGCCGTTCATATTCTTCTGGATCATGATTCGATGTCATCATCTGAATATCACCGCCCGCGGAAAATCCCCTGCCTTCCCCCCGCAAAAGGACGATAAGCGCCTCGCTGTCAGCTGCCATCACGCATGCATTCTCCAATTCCCGGAGCATTTGTTCATTGAGCGCATTGTAACTGCCAGGCCGGTTCAGCACAATCTCTGCCATCTTTCCCTTTTCTTCATATCGAATATACTGCATGTTTACACCCTCCTTGTATCCGCTTACATATTTTGTTCAAATGATATATTCCTTCCGCCGAAGCGAAACTCCTTTATTTTTCAAGGTCAACAGATACCGAAAAATGCATATCATTTGAAAATGAACATACATTTTTATATAGTGAAATTGACATACAAAACAAAAAGGGGGGAGGAACGCCGATCATGAAATATGTGATACTCAGCTTTTTATTGAGCTTTTTTATGGTGCTGTTCCCCCCTTCGGATGTCGCCCTTCCTTCCCAATTGGTGACAGAAACAGACAGCCACGTTCAAATTTCGGTTTACCCGCAGGAAACGGACTCGGCAAAGACGCCGGCCCCTGCCAAAACCGCTCCGCACGGCTTGTCAAAAGGGTACGGTGCGTTATCCCGAATGGTCACCCTGTTATCTGTCAAACCTCTTGATCAATTCATTGATTCCACACTGGAAAGGACATGCGCCATTCCGATACAATACCAGTCAAATTACCTCCGGCATCAGACCATTTCTCATTGCCAGTCTGTATTTACGGTGTAAAAACAGTCTATTCCGGAGGGATTTTTTATGAATATTAAGGAAAACGATCTGCCCGGCATCGGGAAAAAATTCGAAATCGAAACGAGAAACCATGAAAAAATGACGATCATCATTCATGACGACGGCAGGCGGGAAATATACAGATTTGATGACCGCGACCCTGATGAGCTTCTGGCAAGCATTTCTCTTGATGATGCGGAAGCAAGACAGATTGCCGCGATTATCGGCGGGATGGTGTACAAACCGCAGGCGCTTGAATCGATTGAAATGGCGTTCAGCGATCTGATTATCGAATGGTTTAAAGTTGAAAAAGGGGCAAAAGCGGCAGGGCGGACGCTCGGCGAACTGGATGTGCGCCAAAACTACGACGTAACGGTCATCGCCATCATTAAGCATAACCAGAAAAAGTTTTTAAACCCGGGCGCTGATTCGCTCCTTGAAGCAAACGATACACTCGTCCTCTCAGGTGAAAGAAAGCATTTGAAGAAACTGATCCAAGACTTTCTCTCCAGAGACGGAGTGTGATCTGTTTATGGATCATCTCGTATTTGAAGTCGGTACGGCGCTAGTTCTCGTGGCCATTGCAAGTGTCATCGCCAATAAAATTAAATTTTCGATTATTCCCTTCCTGATTATTTTAGGAATGCTTGTCGGGCCGCACGCGCCCCAAGCGGGCATCATTGACCTGACATTTATCGAAAGCCGGGAAGTGATTGATTTTTTCGGACGGATGGGCGTCCTGTTCCTCCTCTTTTACCTCGGACTTGAATTCTCGGTCGGAAAATTAGTCAAATCCGGACGTTCCATTGCCGCCGGCGGAACGATTTATATTCTGATTAATTTCAGCTTAGGACTGATATACGGCTTTATCACGGGCTTTTCCTTTTTGGAAGTGCTTGTATTGGCCGGTGTCATCACGATATCATCAAGCGCCATTGTCGCAAAAGTGCTTGTCGACTTAAAGCGCACAGCCAATCCGGAAACGGAGCTGATTCTCGGCATCATTATGTTTGAGGATATCTTTCTGGCGGTTTACTTGTCCGTCGTTTCCGGGCTTGTATTGGGAGACGCGACGTCTGTCGGAGGCGCGCTGATGTCAATCGTGATCGCTTTCGGATACATGCTGCTGTTTTTCATTGCCGCTCGAAAATTGCCGCCTCTTCTGAACAAGCTGCTCGATATCCGTTCAAACGAGGTGTTTGTCATTGTCATTTTTGCAGCGCTCTTTTTCATTGCCGGCTTTTCCGAAACGATTCATGTCGCTGAAGCGATCGGTGCGCTTTTACTCGGACTCGTCTTTTCGGAGACGGCCCATTCTGACAGGATTGAGCATCTTGTCGTGCCGTTCCGTGACTTTTTCGGGGCCATGTTTTTCTTCAGCTTCGGACTGAGCATTGATCCGTTTTCACTCGGAGATGCGGTATGGCTTGCCCTCGGCGCCGTTTTGCTGACGATTGCCGGAAACTTTATCGCCGGCATGATTGCCGGGCGCCGGGCGGGGCTTTCTCATAAAGCATCGTCCAACATCGGGCTGACCATCGTCTCCCGCGGCGAATTCTCCATCATCGTAGCGAATCTCGGTATTGCCGGCGGTCTGTCCGCCTCACTAAAACCTTTCGCCGCCTTGTATGTTTTGATACTGGCCATCTTCGGCCCTTTGCTCACGAAAGAATCGAAGCGGATATATCTCCTGTTGAACAGCGTTTTCAAATGGAAAAAGCCTGAAAAGACGCTGCAGAAATCATAAAAAAACTGACCCCTTACTAAAGGGGTCAGTTCTTTCGCGCGGGAAGAAATTGCTGAAAAGCCGTTTTTTTGTTAATGGAGAAATGCTCTTTTCCCAGAATGGTATTAATGATTTTTTGGTTTCTGTAAACAGACAGCTTCAAATTCGTTGCGCCCGTTCCGTGGGCGTGGTCAAGATTCGTCAATGTGAAGAAATGATGCCGCCTATCGTCCTTAAAGACGAGGCGGGAATCGGCCGTCACTTTAAACCGTTTCTCATCCTCCCATTCAATATCGGGAGAAATGGCCGAAAACCAATCCGGAATATGCGGCTTGAAGCCGGTCGCCAAAATCACTTTTTCTGAATCGGCCGTAAAAGTTTCATCCATCTGCCATTGATGAAAGCTCAGTGCGCAGCGGCCGTTTTTCTTTTCAATTTTTTTAAGCTCCGCCATCGGCTGAATATAGACATCAGGCGAGCCTCCGCTGATTGACCTGTGGTACAGGGCATCGTAAATGTCAGCAAGTGTGTCAGAATCAATGCCATGGCGCAGTCCGTCCAGCTCAGGCAGTGTATTCAGCCGTTCCTGAAAAGGCAGGCGGTTAAAATATTCCACATAATCGGGTGTAAACATTTCCTGTCCGAGCTTGGCGGTTTCCAATTCTCGAAATCCGGCGGAGCGTGTCACCCATTGCAGCCGGCAGCGGCGGTATTGTTCATCATGCAATAAATCAGAAAAGATCTCCGCTGCGCTCTGTCCGGAGCCGACTACTGTAATTGATTCGGCGCCGGCGAGTTCGTCTTTCCGGAACAAATATTCCGTGCTGACCATCGTGTCCTGACGCGCTTGGTCAGCAATCTCTG
The DNA here is from genome assembly GCF_001553895.1 of Bacillus sp. SDLI1. Taxonomy (NCBI): domain Bacteria; kingdom Bacillati; phylum Bacillota; class Bacilli; order Caryophanales; family Bacillaceae; genus Bacillus; species Bacillus sp. SDLI1. Next base: position 1,226,817 of record NZ_CP013950.1, read on the forward strand.
CTGGAATAAGCGGCTCAGAACCCGTTCCCATGACGAAATGCTTCGTTTGATACACGCTAATGCTTCCGTCCTCAATGTTCTTGACGCTGACTTCATAATGGCTGCCGGCATTTTTCACGCCGATTACCTCTGAGCCGAAACGGCATGATTTGATTTCTGAAGCCGCCCAGCTCAAATAGTCGTTAAACTCCCGCCTTGGAATATCAAATTCATTAAACGTATAAAACCGGTAAAGCCGGTCATGTTCATGGAGAAAGTTCAAAAATGTGTAGCGGCTTTTCGGATTGGCAAGTGTGACCAGGTCCGCCAAAAACGCCACCTGTAAATCCGTTCCTTTAATTAACAGGCCCGGATGCCACGCAAATTCTGTCTTTTTATCGAAAAAAAGAGCGTCTGTTTCGGGTATATCCTCTAACAAAGCGGCAAGCCCTAAATTAAACGGCCCGATTCCCGCTCCTATGACATCATACATAATTACACCTCTTACGAATTACAGTCTGATGATCTTTTTCCCGTTTTCACATACGGATAAACATAAAAAAACGGCACGCTGATTCCGTGCCGTTTTTCATATTACAAAGCAGATTTGACGAACATTTCATCTAAGTATTTGATTTTCTCTTCTGTATAATGCTCGAATCGGTCATTATATGATTTCGGATCTTTCGGATTGGCGAAGTGCGTGATTTTTCCGGTTTCCGGATGAATGAATTTGCTTGCCGCGCCGCAGCCGATACCGATAATCGTCTGCACTTCTTCCATAATCATAATGTTGTAGATGCTCTCCTGACCCGGGAAGGAGTAGCCGACATTTTCAAGATTTCCGAGAATGTTTTTCTGCCGGTACAGGTAGTATGGTTTATAGCCGTGCTCTTTTGTCCAGCGGACGGCGTCATCCATCATGCGGGATACTTCCTGCCTGTCGGCAACTTTATATTTATGCTTGTTTCTCGTCATTTCTGACGCCCGTTTGAAAGAAAGCGTGTGAACGGTCAAAGATTCAGGCATCAGCTTTTCCGTTTCATCAAGACTGTGCCTGAACTCACCCGTCCCTTCTCCCGGCAGGCCGATGATCAAATCCATATTGATGTTATTCATGCCGTGTTTGCGGGAAAGGCGGTACTTTTCAATGGTTTCTTCGACTGTATGATGTCTGCCGATGGCCTTAAGCGTTTCGTTTTCATAAGACTGCGGGTTGATGCTGATTCTGTCAATCTTATACTTATTTAAAACGGCAAGCTTTTCCTCCGTAATCGTGTCGGGACGGCCCGCTTCAACGGTAATCTCCCGGATATTCTCTACATCCGGGAAAGAACGGACCATTTCTTCATATAAAAGGTCCATTTCTTCAGCGGTAATGCTTGTCGGCGTACCGCCTCCGAAATAAATGGTCGTCACTTTGATATCATGCTGTTTCAGCCATTCACCGATTTTTTTCATTTCATAGTGAAGCCCCCATAAAAAGGAGCCGACTCTGCCTGCCTGTCCTTGGATGGCATAAGCCGGAAACGTGCAGTAGGCGCACTTCGTCGGACAGAACGGAATGCCGATATAAATACTGACTTCATCTTTGACCCGGTACAGATCGGGAACCGCAGCGAGCTGGCGGTCGACAATCTCCTGCATCAGATTGATTTTTTCATCATGGATCAGATAATCTTTTTTCAGGTCGGCATGCGCCTCTTCTTTTGTCAGGCCGCTTTGCAGCTTTTTATGAAGAAGTTTAGTAGGCCTGATTCCGGTCAGGATTCCCCATTTTTGCGTCATGCCCGTATGCGATTGAAGAAGATTTAAGTAAACGTATGACAGCGTGTTTTTCACCTGTTTAAATACTTCTTTGTCGCTCCATCCGGCAAAAATCGGTTTCGTGTGGTGCTCCTTTTCGCCGGTTCCTTTGATTTCTCCCGATACTGACACGCTGTCAGCTTCTTGAGAAATGGCAAGTGAGATGACGAGATCAGAGGGTTCCTCCGTTTCGGCGTACGCAAGAACACACTCCTCAAAAAATAAATTCGCGATGTTTTGCAGCGGACGATGCAGCCTGTCATCCGTTATGCCGTCTATTTTGATTTGCAATGTGATCACCTTATTTTTCAGATTCAAAACTTTCTTTAGTGTACAGAAAGAACAGGCTAAAATCAATCCGCGAAAAAGCCGCAGACCGGTGTTTCGTGTCTGCGGCTCTTTATTACGGCCGTTTCATGTGGAACTTATCGAGAAAGCCTTTGCGGTGCTGCATGCGGAAGTATTCCTTGATCATATAGGCGACGCCCTGTTCATCATTTGACCTTGTCACCCAATCCGCTCTTCTTTTTAATTCATTGGAGGAATTCCCCATCGCGACACCGAGGCCTGCCAGTTCGATCATCGGCAGATCATCTTCCTGATGGCCGATAGCCACGACCTCTTCCATTGAAAGCCCGAGTTCAGCTGCGACCATCGAAAGTCCGCTTTCTTTTGAAACCCCTTTAGGCACGATGTTCAGTTTTTCTTCGTTAACGCGGATCACGTCCACGGCCGGGAATGCTTTCACGATCGTATCTGTTATGTCAGCCTGCAATCCGTTTTCAGCATACACCTCAATGACGGGCGCGGAAACCGGCTCATCAAGGAGCAGATCGCTTAATGATTCGACAAACTGAACCGGGTAAAAAATCGGGTCAGACGGATGAATCATCGTTTTCCCGACCAGATTGGAGTTCACTTTCTTCTTGTTTCCGATCGAATATTTTTCGTGCAGAAGCCGGATATTGCATTGATAGCTTTCCAGCACCTGGACAATATTAAACGTGTGATCTTCCGATATTTTCTTTTCGAAAAACGGCTCATCTATTTTTTCGGAAATGTATGCGCCGCTGTGGGTAACCAATTTTGCATTCAGTTTTAATATTTTCGCTACTTTTTGAGCGGAGCGAAAATGGCGGTTTGTGACCAGTGTGACGTAAATTCCTTTTTTCTTGACGTATTCAATGGCATCCTTTGTCGTCTGATGCAGTTTGCCGTTGGAGCGAAGAAGCGCTCCGTCTATATTTAACGCCAGCATTTGTTTTGACACAGAGAAGTCCCCCTCCTTGATGACTGTACTTGTCATTAGGATATGACCCTGTCTCTTTGTTTAGAACAACCTTTTCTCAGCAGCAAAAAAGCCTGCCTCAAGCAGACTTCGAACTGTCATTTTGTGGGATACGATCGATTTGCTGCCTTCTCCCCAATGTGTATTTCTATATCAGGAACCCCTTATTTGACCGTTGATGCGCTCGTTTCACTTACTCTCTGTTGCTACCCCTTAACATAACAGGCAGTATAGGCGACCGTATCCTTGGACCTTCTGTAAGTGTAGGCGCTTTCAGGGTTATTATCACACGTTTACTGTTAAAAGACAAGGGTTTTTTTAACTAAAAAAATCAGAGGGACATCTATGCTGAATGTATGATAAAGTTGAAAGAGAACATATATTCGCATATAATAAAAGAAAAAAAGCGGTGACTGTCATGTCTCTATTAAAAGATATTTATAACGAAGAATTTGCAGAAGCACTTCTGAACAGAATCAAATCGGCGCATCCGGCTTTTGAGCGGGACATGTGCCGGGCGCTGATGTTTCAGGAAGATTGGCCCGAACTGGCATTAAAACAGCGGATGCGCCGGATCACAGACTCTTTATATGAAACACTGCCGAAGGATTACATACGGGCGCTTGACGTCTTATATGAGACAGCTCCCCATTTCACAGGGCTCGCCGGGATTATTTTTCCCGATTATGTCCAACAGTACGGAACGGATCACTGGGAAGAATCAATGCAGGCGCTTCAGTTTTTCACTCGTTTTTCCACTTCCGAATTTGCGGTCCGCCCGTATATCAAGCTTGACCGGGAGCGGATGTTCAAAGAGTTCCTTTCCTGGACGGAGCATCCGGACGAACATGTCAGAAGGCTTGCCAGCGAAGGCTCAAGACCGCGCCTGCCGTGGGGAATCTCCATTCCGGCTCTTCTTGACGACCCTTCTCCGATTCTCCCTGTTCTGGACCGCTTGATGCAGGATGACTCGTTATATGTCAGAAAAAGCGTGGCGAATAACCTGAATGACATCTCCAAAACACATCCGGATCTTCTGGCACAGATCGCAGCCGATCGGTTCGGAAGCTGTCCGCACACGGATTGGATTTTGAAGCACGCCTGCAGGACACTGTTAAAAAGAGGAGACAAACAGGCGCTTGCGATTTTCGGGTTTGAAGACGCCTCCCGGATTTCATTGGAACATTTTACACTGAATTCGGAAACGGCCGCCATCGGAACAAGCATACATTTTTCTTTTCAGATCCGCTCATCCGCCCGGCAAAAAGTCAGGGTTGAATACGCGATTGATTTTGTAAAGAAAAGGGGGCACCGCAGCCGCAAGGTGTTTAAGATGTCGGAGTCCGCCATGGATAACGGAGACGTAAAAGCCTTCAGCAAACATCATTCCCTTAAAGATTTAACCACCCGCAAGCATTATCGGGGAATTCACACTCTGTCTGTCATCATTAACGGAACGGTAAAAGGTTCGCTTGATTTTTCTGTTGAATAAAAAACCCCCTCCATTTCATAGATGGAGGGGTCCCTGAGCTTACTGCGGGTTTCCGTAAAGCTCTTCAAGAGGTTTCATGATAATTTTGTTTAACTCGCCGATCAGCATGCTCATGCGCTGTTCCGCTTCCATCAGCTGAGAAATCAATTCATGCTGCTGTACAAGAGCAACCGTTTTTTGCGCCTGCTCTACCTCTTCCTGAGTGATTTCTTCGCCTGACATCTGTTTCTGCTGCAGCTGCAGCTGTACATTGCGGAAATTATCAAACATGCGTTTTGCCGATTCATCTGCGTTTACTTGATCATAAAGCCCTCTTAAACGGCTGTATTCATCACTGTTACGCAAAGCTTTTTCAAGATCATATGCTGCATCATAAAAATGAACTGCCATAGTAACCGCTCCTTTCTTCCTTTCAGACATACCACTCCACTATAACAGACTGCGGAGCGACTTTCATCCTCGGCCGATGTTTTCCTTAGAAAAGAATGACAAACAAAGCTTGGATTGCTCCGATGATCCCGCCGAGCAGACCGCCTAAATACGTAATCATCTTAAATTCTTTCTTGGAAATCGACAGCACCATTTCCTCCAGCCGCTCAACAGGAAACTGATCAACCTGCTCTTTGACCACTTCCTCAAGACGAAGGCGTTTGAGCACATCTTCCAAATGAGCGGCAATACTGCCGAGCGCTGCATCAAGCAGCTTCGGCGCATACGTTCCCGTAATCTCCCCTTCATAGCGGGAGATGATGTCACCGAGCCGGCCCTCAAAAAAGGGTGCGGTTTGAAGCGCGGCCAAAGCCTGTTTTTTCAGGCTGAACAGCAGCTCTTTCGCATTCCACTTTTCGTCGGCCTCATAAAGTGTATAAGATTTGAGCTTGCCCCATTCTTGAGAAAGCAGATCAGTCAGAAGCTTTTTTGTTTCCTCATTGTGCAAAAACTTTAACAGCTCAGGCATCACACGGCCGGCCAGACTTGAATTGCCGAGGAACATCTGCACCATGCTGCCGAGCATCCCCCGTGCATTCAAAAAGTCGTCAATCATATTGCCGAGTCTGTCTTTGCCTTCTTCACTTTCAAAATAATCAATGCTCCGCTTCAGGATATAATCGGCGGCCATCGGAACTTTTTCATCCAGCTTTTTCTGCAGCTCATCAGGAAGCCAGTCCTTTATGGCGCGGTGTTCATATTTCCGGTACAGTTCCGAAAGCTTTTCATCTGTAAAACGGTCAATCCAGGCATCCGTCTTTTCCTGCGGATTCCGGATGCCTGCAGCGGCCAGAGCTTCCTGCACCGTCATATCGGAAGCGGTCATTTTTTGCGTGAATTGTTCGGCGAACACAAGCGCCTGGTTTTTAACGGTATCTGACAAAAGCCGCTTTTTTATGCCTTCCGGAGTTAACAGATGGTTCGTCACCATGAGCCCCATCTGTTTTGCCAATTCGTCCCGTCTTTTCGGGATCAGCCCCGGAGTAAACGGAATCCGTTTTCCGAACAGGTAATACGGACGGTACGGACGAAATAACATCTGAATGGCAAGGTGATTTGTCACCGCGCCGATCGCGGCTCCGATCACAATCATAAATATAAACGTTCCTGCTATGCCCATTCCTTTTCTTCTGCCTCCATCTTATGTTCTATTTTTCTAGATGATATATCTATTCGTATTATAGAGGCTGGCGTGAATGCGGGCAAATGAAGAACCTGAATTGTTGTTTCTCAGGAATAAGGCAAGATGCTGTTTCGTACTCTTTACAGTAGATCATCTTTTATGCTGCGCTTAACATGTCTATTGGATGGAAGGGCCGTTTCATCAGCGGCTTTTGAATAAAGGGGGAGTAACAACATGACAACACTCGGTTTTATGTCCGTATCCCGCCGGCACGAAGAAGATTTCGCCGGTGAACTGGCTGAAAGAGCGCCTCAATACAATGTGCGCTTTGCCCGCTTTACACCGTTTGATATTTATCCGGATTCTTTACGCGTAAAAGCGCTCGTGTATCATCCGAAAAGCGGAAAATGGAACGAAACGGAAATTGATATTCCCGAATTTATTTACGATCGCTGTTTTTACGGAAAATCTGCTGAAGCTCAAAAAGCCAAACCGATCGTCGAATGGCTGAAAAAATATCCGAAAACGGAATTTATCGGCCGCGGGCTTCCTGATAAATGGACGGTTACGAATGCGCTCCAAGAGCATCATCTGATCAGTCCCTATATTCCTGAAACGGTCGAAGTCAGCCGCTATGAAGAGGTGCAATCATACTTAGCGAAAGAAAAAGCATGTATACTTAAGCCCGCTTTCGGCGCGGGAGGAAGAGGCATCATCCTCCTTAAAGCAGGGAAAAAATCAATTTCAGCCACTTACTATATCGGGAAAAACAAGCAAACAAAAACGTTTTCCAACCACGTGTCTTTTAAGTCCTGGTGCAAAAAAGTGCTGCAGCACCGTTATTTGCTTCAAGCCTACTTAAATATTCAGGATAAGGAACAGCACCCGTGCGACATCCGCATTTTCATGCGCAAAAATGAGTCAGGAGCTTGGGAAACGGTCGGAAAAGCGATCCGAAGAGGTTATCAGAACGGTCTTTTATCTCATTTGCGGGGAGGGTCCGAACCGATTAAATTTGACACGTGGTTTGAAGAAATTCCGAAAAAGCAGCAGGCCGTTTTATTGGATGATGTCTTTTCGATCACCCAGTCCGTCCCTTATTTTCTTGATGAACAATTCGGACCGCTGTTTGAGCTGGGGCTCGATATTTGTTATGCCAAAGACGGGCGCATCTGGCTTTTGGATGTCAATTCAAAACCGGGACGGAACGCCATTTTAAGCGTGGCTCCCGAGGCGAAAGAGGATTTGTACACCAGTCCGCTGAAACGCTTCCGCGATCTTCAGTCACAGGAAAGCCGGAAAGGAGCACTTCCGCGTGAATCATAAAGGGATGATGGTCGGCATCGATAAAAAAAGCAAAAATACGCTGTATCTCCCCTCCGCCATGAAACGGGAAGGGATTTTATCCGCTGCCTTCGGGACCAAGGTTGTCAAATGCCGTGTAGCCTTTTCTCAATCTCTTGAAAAAAGCGCGCTCCTTTCTGAAGACTTATTTGAGGAGCTGATGATACCGCATAAAAGCCGGGCTGATTTTCTCATCCACGGCCAGACGGTGCATATCGGACCGCTGATCGGCGTTTTTACAGCAGGGTTCACATCATCGACGCAGCGCCCGTTCAGAGACCGCACATCCTTCTTTACCAAGCTGCTCTCCCTTCACGAGCAGGCGAACGGATATTGTTTCGTTTTCGGGGCACATCAAATCAACTGGGAAGAAGGCACAGTCCAGGCGCTGATTTATAAAGAAAACAGCTGGAAACGGGCGGACGTCCCGCTTCCGAATGTTGTATATGACAGGCTCCCGAGCCGAAAAACGGAAAAAGTTCCTCTTTTACAGCAGACAAAATATAGGCTGATGAATGACTATCAGATTCCCTGGTTTAATCCGCAATTCTTTAATAAATGGGACATTCACAAGCTTCTGGAAAAAAACAGTCTCACGGCTTCTCTCCTGCCAAAAACAATCCTGCAGCCGAATGCAGAAGCGATAGAGACGTTATGCAGCACGTTTGACACCGTATTTATCAAGCCTGCAGACGGCACACTCGGAACGGGAATTTACAAGCTGGAAAAAACAGACGCCGGCTTCTCAGTCAAATACACGAATGAAGAAAAAACGGTGGTGACGGCAGATTATGCAGATGCGGCATCCTTCATGAAATCATTTGAAGAAAACAATGACCCGTCCGCTTTTTTATTGCAGCAAGGCATTGATCTGATCCGGCTTGACGGGCGTCCCGTCGATTTCAGGGTGCATACGAACAAAAATGCCGAGGGAAAATGGACAGTGACGGCGATCGCAGCAAAAATTTCCGGCAGAAACAGCATTACAACGCATCTGGCAAACGGCGGGGAAGTCAGAACGTTAGCTGAATTATACGGCGATCCGAAAGAGAGAGTCGGCATGATCCGGAAGCTTTCGAAAGCCGCCTTGGCGGTCAGCCGTGTGTTAAATGAACATATTGAAGGCTTTATCGGCGAAATCGGCTTTGACCTCGGCGTTGATGAGGCGGGGAAAGTTTGGATGTTTGAGGCCAACTCCCGCCCCGGGCGGAGCATTTTCTCGCATCCGAAGCTGAGATCAGTCGATTACCTCACAAAACGGAGAAATTTTGAATACGCGTCATATTTATCAGAACGGTCCATTACCGCTCCGGAAAAACTTTGGCGGTGAGGCCGCCTTTTTTTCGTTGACCCGGGACAGGCACAGAACTTATGAGCTACAATGAACAGGATCAACATTTCCCGATAAGGAGCGTGAACGTCATGATTTCGCACTTCAGCTGGAAACCGTTATTCAAAAAAGAGAAACTGCCCGGATGGCGGATTTCGTTTTATTGGCAGGGTACGCATTACGAAGGAATTTACCACAAGTCCGGAGACATTGAATGGGGACACACACATCCGGGGAAAGAAGAGCCGGCTCTCGTCAAAGAGCTGCATGAATTAATGCTTTATCACATATATGACTGAAAGCTAAAAGCTCAGCCGCAAAAGGCTGGGCTTTTCTTTTTCCTTCCGCTATTTACCACCCTGTTTTCCGAATGAGATGCCTTATGATTCACCATAATACGTAGTACAAAGCGGCAAACAGCATTGGGTGAAGCCGAGCTGGCAATGGTTTTCATTCCGGAAACCATCAGCTGGTGCAATTCCAGCAAACCCAACCATACTACTTTATAAAGGAGATCATACAAATGGCAAACAACAACTCTTCAAACCAACTAGTAGTACCTGGCGCTGCTCAAGCAATCGACCAAATGAAATACGAAATTGCTTCTGAGTTCGGCGTAAACCTTGGCGGAGAAACAACTTCCCGCGCAAACGGTTCTGTCGGAGGAGAAATCACTAAACGTTTAGTATCTTTCGCGCAGCAGCAAATGGGCGGACAAGGCGTACAATAACTCAATAAATGGCTTACAGAAGGCGCGGGATACCGCGTCTTCTTTTTATTGCCGTCACCCTTTTTCCTATTCCACATACCCTAGGAAAAAAGGAGGGAAAACATGTCATTCATTGCCGCAGTCAATTGGGAGCTGTTTCAGTTCGTAACGGTTTCTTTGGTCAATGAATATGTTGCCCACCATCTCCCCTTTATTCACCGGTATTCTTTTCCCCGCTTCTTTGAATGATATAATGAGCGGCGAGGAGGTTTTTTACATGAAAATCGCTTTACTCGGAGCAACGGGAAGAGTCGGACAGGCTTTTATAAAAGAAGCGCAGAAACACGGAGACATTGAAATATTCGCTCTTGTAAGATCTGCCGGAACGCCCCTTCCCATTTCTGAAAAACATATCATAACAGGGAATGCCAGACGGCGGGAGGATATCGGCCGATTGATTTCTAAAGCGGACACAGTCGTGAGCTGTCTCGGCACGGACGGTGACGATACCCTTTCAGCCGCTATGATCCATATAATAGACAGCATGAAACAGCATCATGTTCAGCGTCTGATTACGATCGGAACCGCGGGTATCCTTCAATCACGGCTTATGCCTGACAAATACCGTTTTGAATCGTCAGAATCAAAACGAAAATCAACAAGAGCCGCAAAGGAACACGCCCGCGTATACGAGATGCTTCTGGCAGAGGATATTGACTGGACGATCATCTGCCCCACCTACCTTCCTGACGGAGAAGCTGCCGGAGTTTACCGGTTCGAACAAGATCAGCTTCCTGAAGGCGGGACTGAAATCACCGTCGGAGACACGGCGCATTTTCTTTACCGTGAACTGATGAACCCGCGGTTTGTCAGAAAACGGGTGGGACTGGCTTACTAAATTGAAAAAGGGCGAATCTTTTGATTCACCCTCCTCCTGATTACACCGCGGACTGCGCCGTTCCTTTCTGCAATTCATACATTTGATGGTACTGCCCCTTTTGCGCCATTAATTCGTCATGGCTTCCTTTTTCAATGATGCGCCCCTTTTCCAAAACGAGAATCTGGTCTGCGTGTCTGATCGTGGAAAGCCGATGGGCGATAATAAATGTCGTGCGCCCTTCTTGCACCACGTGCAGCGCTTTTTGAATGATTGCTTCTGTTTCGGTGTCAATGTGCGCCGTCGCCTCATCCAAAATTAAAATCGCCGGATCGAACGCGAGCGCCCTTGCAAAAGAAATCAGCTGGCGCTGGCCTGAAGACAGTGTCCCGCCTTTTTCCGTGACGGGCTCCATAATGCCCTTCGGCAAGGATTGCAGAAGGCCTGCGGCGCCGACTTGCCGAAGCGCTTCTTCAGCCTGCTGCAGGGAAATACGCTGATCATCGAGGGTCACATTGGAGCCGATCGTTCCAGAGAAAAGATACGGATCTTGCAGCACGATCCCCATATGCGATCTCAGCTCCTGTCTTGACATGCCGTATATGCTTTTTCCGTCCAGCAGGATATCGCCTTTTTCGGCATCATAAAAACGGAACAGAAGATTCAGGATGGAGCTTTTGCCTGAACCCGTATGGCCGACGAGGGCGACCGTCTCGCCTTTTTCAGCTGTAAAGCTGATGTGTTTCAGCACCTCTTCTCCCTTTCGATACCCAAAAGAAACATCGCGGAATTCCACAGTCCCTTCCGCCTTTCTGTCTGCGGGAGAGCCTGTTTCTTCCGTTTCCTCCTCCTGTAAAAGCTCAAATACCCTGCCCGCGGAAACACGGGCCAATTCAAGCTTTGAAAATTGGTTGACAATCCCCGTAACCGGCTGGAACAAACGGTTTAAATAATCAACAAACGCATATAAAACGCCGATCGAAACAATTCCGGCCGCACTCAGACTCGCGCCTCCGAAATACCAGATCAGCCCGACAAACGCCAGATTGCGCAACACATTGACAAGACTGTGGGACATGAGGGAATTTAAAGACAGCATTTTGTTCTTATAGCGGAAATGAGCTTCATTCAATTCTTCAAATTCCTTCATCGTTTCCTTCTCGCGGCGAAACGCCTGAATAATCGGCATCCCTTGAATGGACTCATTCATTTTTGCATTGATGTCACTGTTAATGGAACGGATTTTTTGGTTGAAGACGGATGCGTATTTGCGGTACACAACCGACCAGATCATTAAGATCGGAATAATCAAAAGGCAGACGGCGGCCAGTCTGACATCAAGCATAAACAGCGCCGTAAAAATACCGAGCATGTAGACGCCGCTTGTGATAAACGTAGACAGCACCGTTACATATAAATCTCTGACCGCTTCTGTGTCATTCGTAATGCGGGCCACGACTTTTCCGGCAGGCAGATTATCAAAGTAGCGGATCGGCATTTTTTGAATGTGTGAAAATACATCCTGCCTCATACGCTGTATGATTCGGTTCGCTCCCATCTGCAGCAGGTAATGCTGGCCGTAATGAAAGCACACGGAAAACATGAGCAGTCCCGCGTAAATAGCGGTCAACGTCAGCAATCCTTTTATTTCCGGACGGTAAAATTGAAAAATTTCCTGTTTAGATAACGCAATAGCGGGATATGACCTGCTTTCTTTACCGTTTGATATTGTCAGCCGGCCGTCAGTCACCGAACGGTTTCCGTCAAAACTGACGGGACCCTCAACAAAATAGTAGGCCGCACCGACTTGATAAATGTGCGCCTCTCCGGTTTTCTTCGTCCCCGGTTTGAGCCGGTCCTCCCTGACATAATCATGCCCTCTGAACCTGACGGCGTCCGGATCGTCCCCAGAGGCTTTAACCCATGTTTTTTCAACGCCGAGAATATGGTCGTCAATCATTTTTTTTCCGATAAACGGGCCGGTCAGCTCAGTCCCGACCGCAATAATGAGCAGAACGACCGCCCATATCAGCAGCTTTTTGTATTGAAGCGCGTAATTCCATAATCTTCTTCCGGTCTTCATGCGCCCGTCCCCCCTTCTTCAAGAGAGGACAGCTGCTGCCTCTCATATTGTTTCCGATACCAGCCATTCTTCGCCAACAGCTCCTGATGCGTGCCTCTTTCAGACACCCGGCCTTCGTCCATGACGAGAATGAGATCTGCGTGTTCAACTGCCGAGAGCCGGTGAGTGGTAATAATCGTTGTTTTATGCCGCCGTTTTTTACGGATGCTGTCAATGATGGCCGCTTCCGTTTTCGCGTCTACGGCAGAAAGCGAATCATCTAATATGAGAATGTCCGGATCTGTCAAAAGCGCTCTCGCAATTGAGATGCGCTGTTTTTGTCCGCCCGAGAGCGCTACCCCCTTCTCGCCGACAAGCGTCTCAAGCCCTTCTGAAAGCATGCCGATATCTTGTTTAAAATGCGCATCCTTCAGCGCGCTGCCGATTTCCTCTTCGGTTGCGTCCTGCCGACCGTAAAGCAGATTTTCCTTCACCGTCTTTGAAAATAAAATATGATCCTGCGGCACATAGCCGATCCATCCTCGGAGCTTCTCAAGCGGAATCTCCTGAATCGGAACGCCTGTAAACGTGACGGCTCCCGCACCGGGCGGATATTCACGCAGCAGCTGCTTAATAATCGTCGTCTTTCCGCTTCCCGTTTTTCCGACGATGCCGAGTGTCTGCCCTTTTTCAACGGAAAATGATACATCGGAAACAGCCGGTCCCGCTCCGCTCGGGTACGTAAAAGTCACTTGTTCAAAAACAAGACGCCCGGGCTCCTTGATATCGGCGGGCCGCTTGGGCCCTGTCACATCAGGCTCATAGGAAAGGGTCTCATTGACACGGTCTAAGGAGGCATTGCCGCGCTGCATGATATTGATTAATTCTCCGATCGCAAACATCGGCCAGATCATCATTCCGAGATACACGTTAAACGATACCAGCTCTCCCAGCGTCAGCCGGTTTTGAAAAACGAGATAGGCGCCGTAGCCGAGACCGATGAGATAGCTGAGCCCGACTAGAAGTTTCACAGTCGGTTCAAAGAGTGAATCGATAAACGCCACCTTCATGTTTTTCTCGTATACATCCGCCGTCATATCACCGAAACGGCTGACATCATTTTTTTCCTGCACGAAAGCCCGAATGACCCGGACGCCGGATACCGACTCCAGCACCTTGTCATTTAATGATCCGAAAGCATCCTGCGCTTCCGTAAACCGCTCATGGATCTTTTTTCCGTACAGACTGACCGCAGCCGCCATAATCGGCAGCGGGATAATCGCGGCAAATGTCAGCTTCCAGCTGATGAGAAGCCCCATTGTCAAAAATATCGTCAGCATATACATCGTCGAATCGACGAGCGTTAAGACCCCGAAGCCCGTCGTCATACTGACGGCCTGCAAATCATTCGTCCCCCGCGCCATTAAATCGCCCGTTCTGTATTTCTCAAAAAACGGCGGTGACATTTGAAGAAGCCTTCCCATCAGTTTTGATCGGAGAATTTTCTCCATGACATTCGCCCCGCCGAAAAGCTGGTACATCCAAAAATAGGACAGCAAATAAACGGCTGCCGTTAAAGCGAGAAACACACATATGTAAAACAGCATCCCGCTTTTCGTAAACACGCCCGCCTTCATATCGTCTATTGCGTTACCGAGAAGTTTCGGCGGGAACATTTCGATGACATTCACAATCAATAACAGAACAATCGCTGTCGTATAGCGCAGCCAATAGGCTTTAAAAAACCAAGCGAGCTTTTTTAATACAGTAAACAAATACCGTCATCCCCTTTCATGAATCAGCCGCCCTCAAGTTTTTCCGGATTGTTTTTCATTGTTTTCGCTAATACCGCCACATGCATCACACCTGTCTTTCATTCATTTTTTGTATAAAAAAAGACATGAAGCGTCAGCTCCATGCCTCTTATTATTATAAATAAGGTACAGACCCGCCTGATATGCGCGACTGCACCGTTTTTAAGCAAATGTTCAGAAAACGGAAGGTGTATGGCAGTCACGCCGATATTCAGCTGAAGATGAGTTGACAAGCTTTAATTCTGACATGATCCATACCTCCTTTTTTCCTATATTATTCCTTTATCATATAAACGAATCCTTTTTTTGTCAATACAGGTTTTAGATTTCTTCCGTACGGGTATCGTTTTATAAACCTTTTTTACTGAAAGGATGAGGCCGATGTTTCACGCGGACCGGTTGATTGCAGCTTTTGACGGAAGTCATGACAGCAAGAAAGCGCTTCAAAAAGCGATAGACCTTGCAAAAACATTTCACGCGAATTTAACGGTCGTACATTCTCACAATGCAAAAGATACCCAGACGATTGTCGATCCCCCGAGGCCGGGAGCCGGTGCCACGTATATCGGCGGCGGGATTGCAAGCGTTCCCGACCCGCTTCAAGCGGAAAGAATCCCCCCTGACCCGATGATTTATGAAGACCGTACGGAAGAAATCATTGCCGAAGCGAGAATGCTGATGAACGACAGCCAGATTGACGGGGATATCGACATTTTAGAAGGTGATCCCGCTGATGCCATTATCGAGCACGCCGACCGCATATCGGCGGATCTGATCGTCATGGGGAGCAGAGACCAGAACAGGCTGAAAAAACTTTTATTCGGAAGCGTCAGTGAAAAGCTGTCATCGAAATCCGACATTCCGGTGCTGATCGTAAAATAATCCTTTCTGTACAGCAGCTTAATCAAAAGCTGCTTTTTTTAAAGCTCCCGGCTGTTTCCTCTTTTTTTCGGCATCACAAAAAAACTCGCCATGATCAAAAAATCAATGCACAGCACGACAGACCAGCCCTTCAACAGCCCGCTTAGCGCTTCGGTGCGGGAAGCGTCCTGAATGAGAAATACCGTTCCGGCTAAAAGAACGCCGCCGATGACAAACGCTAATACATGCCTTCCCCATCCTTTTGCATAATGTTTGGCATAATCCAGTCCGTACCGCTTGACCGGTTTTGCCCCTTCCTTTACGACATAATAGCGGAAACGCTCATCCGCCCATTGAATCATGCTTTTTCCGAAGGCGACAGACACTCCGATATAAACGGCCGCCACTGCATGCGCCATAGTCGCCGTCGCCCCTCTGTATAAATCAGCTGCGGCCGCCGCAAACAATACGGCATCAAGTAAAGGAATGAGAGCGAAAAAGAACATTCCGAGCTTTTGCCGCCTGAATAAATACCGCGCCGCCAATCCGAAGATGACAGCCGCCCAAAAAGCAGCCTCACAAATGACAATCAACCAAGCAATCGCGTTCAATCCGGTTCCCCCTTATCGTTTTCTAAAGAGCATTGTAACACCTCTTTTTATTTAATACAATTGTATTATAAAATTGCAAGAAATATTTTTTCCTGTTACACTGGAGACATGCCTAAAATCATCGATCATGAAAAAAGAAGAAAACAAATAGCCGAAGCCACTTGGCGGACGATTTTGGAGCGGGGCATGGAAGGAGCGACAGTGAGAAACATCGCCCGGGAAGCGGGTCTTTCTTTAGGCGCGCTGAGGCACTATTTCACCACCCAGGATGAGCTTTTAGGGTATGCGATGACCCTCGTAAAAGAAAAAGCGGCCGCCAGAATTAACGAAGTTGCCAAGACAGATCTGCCGCCGAAAGAAAAAGCGGTGCGTCTGATGCTTGAAATCATCCCGACAGATGAAGAAACGATGGCTGAAATGGAGGTATGGTTCGCTTTCACAGCTTATGCCAGACATAAGGGAGAAGAATTTCATCCCCAGCACGACGGGATCTTGGCATATATCCGCGGTCTGATTGACTGGCTGGATGATAATAAGCATCTGAAACCAAATCTTGATAAAGAGACAGAAGCGGAGAAATTGTATGCCATTGCCGACGGATTGGCGCTGCATGCACTGCTTGAACCTGAGCGTCTCTCAAAAGAGAAAATCTCCCGCGTGCTCGTTCAGCATATCGAGTCTCTTTTTATCTGACAGAAGCAAAAAGGCCGGATGTGTTTCCGGCCTTTTTCCGTTTATGACTGAACGCCGATCTCCTGCTGAATGCTCAATTGAAAAGCCTCTTGAATCGTTTTGGCTACAGGACCCGGCACACCGCTGCCGACCGGTTTTCCGTCAAGAGTTACGATCGGGATTAGTTCAGAGGTTGTCGACGAAATAAAAATTTCATCCGCGTTTCTGAGTTCGTCTTCAGTAAGGGGCTTCTCCCGCACCTCAATCCCGTTTTCTTTCATCAGCCCTAAAAGTTTCATCCGCGTAATGCCGTTTAAAATCAGCTCATTTGCAGGATGCGTCCGGACGGTGCCGTTTATGACGGCGTATACATTGGAAGAGGTTCCTTCCGTGACTGCTCCGTCCCTTATCAGCACCGCTTCATAAGCGCCTGCTTCATAGGCTTTTTGTTTTACCATCACATTATACAGTAAATTCAGACTCTTAATGTCACACCTCAGCCAGCGCTTGTCTTCGGCCGTTATGGCCTGCGCTCCGGCTTTTTGTTCATTTTCCGGTTTTTTCACTGAAAAGGTGTATGCCGTCGTCTGCGGCTCCAATCCTTCATCATACTGGTGCTTCCGGGGCGCCTTCCCTCTCGTCGTCTGAATATAGACCCCGCCGTCAATGAGTTTGTTTTCCTGTACGAGCTTTTGGAGATCCCATTCTATGTCTTCTGCGGAGAACGGCAGGGTGATGCCGATTTCTGCGGCGCTTCTGAAAAGACGGCCGATATGCTCATGCAGACCGAATAAAACGCCGTTGTATACTCTGATGACTTCATACACACCGTCACCGAATTGATATCCGCGATCCTCAATATCAACTGCGGCTTCTTCACGATCAATCAACTGGCCGTTTACCAATGTCTTCATGTAAACCCTCCTCATCGTTATCTGCCGTGATGCGGATTCTCAGCTGTTATTGTCAACTATTCTATCATATTGAACAAGCAGGCAGCGGAGTTTATTTTTTTCTTAAAATCTTATGATTCGACATATTTTCTATGTCTTTTCCAGTTTTGTTCCTGTATACTTGATTCGACATACATATGCTGTTAACTTATGGTACTATGCAAGCCTCTGCTGTTATCGGCATTATGAAGAAATTTATGCTACTGGAGAGATTGTTATGCGCAAGACAAAAGAAGGTGCTTCCCCTTCTCTGTTTTCATTAGCTTTTAAACTTACGAGTTTAGCAGTTTTGTGCGGACTGCTTCTGGTAATCGTCATAATGGGTTATTCCGCTTCCGCCGCAAAAAATAAACAGGTCACAGTGACTGCAAACGGGCAGCTTCGAGATGAAACAGAAAGCCTGCGGATGAAAAACGATTCTCCCGACATCCTGCTTAAACATTTGCAGAAAGAGCGGGACACGGGAAAAAAAACGGTATATTTAACCTTTGACGACGGGCCGTCTCCTTATACTGAACAGCTGTTGAATGTATTGAAGGCAAATGGCGCAAAGGCCACTTTTTTTATGCTTGAACCGCGGATGAAAGCCTATAGACATTCCGTGCAAAGAGCGAATCAGGAAGGAATCGCGCTCGGCCTGCATGGCGTGACGCACGATAATCACCTGTTTTATCAAACACCGACATCGCCGCTGAAAGAAATGCAGCAGGGACGCGATACGCTCCAGGCCATCACGGGAGTGAAAACGGATCTTGTCCGCACGCCTTACGGCAGCAAACCGTCATTGACAGACACCCAGATCAAGCATCTCGAAAGAGGCGGCTTTGTGTACTGGGACTGGACGATTGACAGTGAGGACTGGAAATACAAAAATGCCCGGTACGTGCCGGAAGTACTGAATCAGCTCGCATATTTGGAAAGCGTCCATACGAGCAGGCCGCATGTCATTTTAATGCACGATCTGCCTGCGACCGTGCATGCTTTGCCGAGCCTGATCCAAAAACTGAAAGCCCAGGGCTACTCCTTTGATATTCTGACGGACCAAATGATTCCCGTCCATGAATAAGAAAAAGCCGGATCTGTATATGATCCGGCTTTTTTTATATCGCAGCGCTGATCCGCTTTGCAAATTCACCGATCTTCTCATGAATGACAAGATCAAATAAATGGTCGCAATATGTCGGCTCAAGATTAATGATCACCTGCTTCAAACCGGGAATCCGGCTCGCATCCTCAGGGACAAACCTTGCCGGCGCCACCTCAAGCGAAGTGCCGATCACAAGAAGGAGATCAGCTTGATCAAGCTTTTCATAAAGGGTTTCAAAATGCTGGACGAGATCGCCGAAAAGTACGACATCCGTCTTTAATACAGTGCCGCAAACCGCATGATCTCCGGTTTCCGCCGTACATTCCGGCACTTCTTCCTTCAGCAGATGAGAAAGCCCATAGCGCGCTCCGCAGCGGGGGCATGCGGCGGTCTGAATTGAACCGTGAAGCTCATAGACACTGCTGCTTCCCGCTTTCTTATGCAGCCCGTCAATATTCTGCGTGAAAATGTCTACCTGCTTTCCCCGCTTTTCAAGGTCTGCCAAATACTTATGGCCGGCATTCGGTTCATAGCTTCCGCTCATTTTCATCTGAAACAGCTGTTTGAATTTGGGCCAGAAGTCACGCGGACGGCGTTCAAAGTATTCCCTGCTCATCGCTTCCATTCTGGAGGTGTCTTCGGTCCATATACCGCCCGCCGAACGAAAATCCGGAATGCCGGATTCCGTGCTCATTCCCGCTCCCGTCAGCACCGCGATACGTTCAGCCTGATTGATCAATGTCATAAACGCTTCCACTCTTCCACCGCCTTTTCTTTTTATCATATCATGAAAAAAGAACGGCGCCCGTTATGCCCGTTCTTTTTCTCCGGAATGATCCTTCACATGAACCGGATCATCGTGGCTTTTCTGTTTTACGAATACATTCTGGCCCGGATAGGCGAATTCCACGCCTTCCTCCGCAAAAATATCAATAATCCGGCGGTTGATATCCTGCCGCACGTCCAGGCTTTCCGCCCAAACGATGGTCTTTGTGTAAAAGTTAAAAAAAAGATTGTAATAGCTGTCCGCAAACACGTCAAAGTTAACCATAATCGTATCATCATGCACGCCTTCATGTTCACGAAGCATTTCTCTGAGCCTTGTGATGCACCGCTCTAAACGATCAATCGGCGTCGCATAAGAGACACGAACGGAAAACGTGATCTGGCGCTTCGTCATTCTCGTCCAGTTTGTGATGGCTTCCATCGACAGCGTTGAATTGGGCACAGTGACGAGCGCCCCCTGCGCCGTCCGGAACCTTGTGCTTCGGAATGTGATATCTTCAACGCCTCCCGTCACAGATGACGTCTCGACCCAGTCGCCGATCGTAAACGGCTTTTCCGTAATGATGATAATGCCGCCGAAAAAATTGCTGATCGTATCTTTAGCCGCGAGCGCGAAGGCCAATCCGCCAAGTCCGAGTCCGGCCACAAACCCATTAACATCATAATTGAATTCCTGTGCGATCACGCTGACGCTGAGTGCGAGAATGACAAAGCGCAGCACCTTGGATAAAAACGGCGCCAAAATGTCATCCATATCAAGCTCAAAGCGCTGATTGACTTTATGAAATAAAAAGGAAGACGCCGATGTCAGATTGCAAAGCCCCCAGGCGATCAGCGCTATGATCAGAGAGCGGTACATTTTTTTAACAATGTCCATCTGCCCGTCTAAAAACGGCGAATACTCAATCGCTAAAAACAGCCCCAGCGCCACGAAAAACCATCTGGCCGGCTTATCAAACGCTACAGCAATCTGTTTGAATATATCGGTTTTCGGTTTGTTCGCCAATTTGTAAACAAGCTGGAAAAAGTATTTGACAAACAGTTTTCTCAAAATGAGAAAAGCCGCTAAAATCCCAATGCTGATACAGATCTGCAAAATATGGTCAAGAGTAAAAAAGCTCTTAAAGTGTGTCACCATGGCATATACTCCTTTGTCTTGTCGAAAATCTATTATACTAAAACATTCGGACATCAGCTTCTTTTAATGTCTTTATGAAAGCCTGAAAAACCCCGGCAGCAGAACACAGCCGGGGTTTTTCACAAATTCGTTCATCTTTCAGCCAGATACAACAGGGGCAGGCACTATTTCTTCTTCGATTGTGTCTGTTTCAGGAGAGTCGCTTTTTGGATCTCAGCATCGGTTTCGGCTTTAATTCTTTCCTCCACTTTCAATCTCCCTTTTCCCATGATCTCGCCTCCTTTTTGCCATTATAAATCATCACTGCGGAATGTAAACCGAAAAAAGCACTATCTTTATTCCAAAAAATACTGTTTCGCACATTCACCAGTTTGAATCGCTGTGCATATATGAATTTGATATAATAACAGAAATGCCCATGAGGGGAGCTGACAAGCTTGTATACCATCGCTCATCGCGGCGCATCCGGTTATGCGCCCGAAAATACATTTGCGGCATTTGATATCGCTGCCGAAATGAACGCTGATTTCATTGAGCTTGACGTCCAGCTCACAAAAGACGGACACATTGTCGTCATACATGATGACAGAGTCGACCGGACGACGGACGGCTCTGGTTTTGTAAAAGATTTCACGCTGAAGCAGCTGCAGTCCCTGGACGCCGGCAGCTGGTACGGGGCTGAGTTTAAAGGGGAACGGATTCCCCTGCTCGAAGAGGTCTTGAAGCGTTATCATTCTAAAATCGGATTTTTAATTGAACTGAAAGGGCACGCTTCTCAAGTCGGTCTTGAAAAAGCAGTCGGCCGGCTGTTAAGCAGGTTTTCCTTTTCCATGCATCATATCGTTCAATCTTTCAGCCTGAAGTCGATTCAGGCCTTTCATGATATGTATCCGTCCGTTCCGACTGCAATTATTGCCAGGCCCAGCTTCGGGAGGTTTTCCAGAAGCCAGCTGAACGCCTACAAATCAGCCGCACATTATGTCAATATTAAATATACCCGCCTGAATCGGTTCTTGATTTCCACCGCTCACAAACACGGCCTGAAAGTATTTGCCTGGACGGTCAGAAATCAAAAGACGGCCGAAAAGCTGCAAATGATGGAAGTTGACGGCATTGTAACTGATTTTCCGGATTTTATTTCTAAGGATGGCTGATATGAAACAATACATCGCAATTTTTATCGGAGGGGCGCTCGGCGCTTTGCTCCGCTTTGAAATGAGCACACACATTCACAGCCGGTCTTTCCCGGCGGCTACTTTCCTCGAAAACGCGGCGGGAAGCCTTTTACTCGGTCTTATCACGGGTTATTTTCTCATTCGGGCTAAACGCCCTCTCCTGACCGCCTTTTTCGGAACCGGTTTTTGCGGAGGTTTCACGACGATGTCCACCTTCGCAAAAGAAACCGTCTTTTTGCTGCAATCGTCTCCCGCAGCGGCTTTTTGTTATGCTGCCGCGACTTTATTCGCCGGTCTTGCCCTTGCATACGCCGGCATTTTCTGGGGACGGTGGATTGCTCTTCGCATCGCGGGAAGGGAGCATGATACGCCATGACGATTGTCTTGATGCTTATTGCAGCGGGAATCGGAGCGGTATTACGGTTTCTGCTGGGGCAAACCGTTTCAGAAAGGACAAAGGGTTTGCCGATTCCGCTTGGAATGGCTGCGGTCAACCTGCTCGGCTCCTTCGGCCTCGGCATGTTCACCGGATTGGGTCTGGATAACCCTTCAGCCGGCATCATCATTGCGACAGGCTTTTTCGGTGCGTTTACGACCTTTTCCACCTTCAGTATTGAAGCCGTGCAGCTGATGATGAACAACCGCATAAAGGAAAGCCTGCTTTACATCGCAGTTTCAGCAGCCGGAAGCCTTTTGGTGTTCTGGTGCGGCTTCATTATCATTTCCATTTAAAAAAACCTTGAGCTTATTTTTCGCTCAAGGTTGCGTTATGAAGCATGACCGTTTCAGGCACGGGCAGCGGGCGGTTTATTGTCCCCTGACCGCCCGGGCGGCCCTGTTCTTCTTTTAATTCAAGCTGTTTAATAAACCGGCCGTCCATTTCTAAGATGAGGGCAGTGTATCCCCCAATCTGTATCGACTCCCCCGCACAAATATCAATATTCCGCTTCAGCACAAGGCCTCCGATCGTGTCGACTTCCTCTTCAATCTCTGCGCCGAGCAGATGATTCACCTGATCGATCCGAACTTTTCCGTCCAGAATATAATGACGTTCGGACAGCTTTTGAATCAGCGGCTGTTCATCTTCATCAAATTCGTCTCTGATATCCCCGACGATTTCTTCAAGGATGTCTTCGGTCGTCACAAGACCGGACGTCCCGCCGTATTCATCAGACAATATCGCCAGATGAATCCGCTCTCTCTGCATTTTTATCAGCAGGTCGTGTATCGGAATCGTCTCAATGACTTCAATGACCGGGCGGACGTAAGACGTGATGGATACTTCCGCTTTTTCATCTTCTGTCATAAACAGCAAGTCTGAAAAAAGATGCTTCGTATTGATCATGCCGATGACGCTGTCTTTGTCCCCGTCTGTTACGGGCCATCGCGTATACTTGTCTTTCAGCATCATATCGAGCATTTCCGGCACGGTCATATCAGTGGAAACAGCGGCGATTTCTTTTCTCGGAATCATGATTTCCTTGGCGATCCGATTATCAAATTCAAAAATTTTATTCACAAATGTATATTCGGACGGATTGATTTCTCCGTTTTTTAAACTTTCTGACAGCAGGATCCGCAGCTCTTCTTCAGAATGGGAGCCTTCATGCTCAGATGCCGGCTTTAATCCGGCCAGACCGGTTAAAATCCTCGCGGAGCCGTTTAAGACCCAAATAAACGGGAACATGAACACGTAAAATAACCGAAGCGGCCCGGCAATCCATAGCGTCAGCTTTTCCGCTTTTTGAATCGCAACCGTTTTAGGCGCAAGCTCACCGACGACGACATGTAAAAACGTAATCAGCCCGTACGCCGCAGCAAAAGCAATCACATGCTCAGCAGAATCCGGCAGCCCCATACTCTGTAACACAGGATGAAGCATCCGCTCAAATGCAGGCTCTCCCAGTACGCCGAGCCCGATAGATGTCAGTGTAATGCCGAGCTGCGAGGCGGATAAATACTCATCAAGATCCGTAATGATACGCTTTGCGAGCACTGCCCGTCTGTTCCCTTCTGAGATGAGCTGATCGATTCTGGATCTCCTCACTCTGACGATCGCAAATTCACTCGCCACGAAAAACGCCGTTAACGCAATGAGCACACCGATTAAAATCAAACTGTCAATATCGTCCATTTCACCTTATCCCGAATTGAAGGATAAGGACGTCACCTCCTGATTTCATCGTTTTTTCTTAAGCGAGAGGAACGAAATGGGCGATTGACTACACAGAGGGCCCCATCCTGCCACCTCCTAAGTCAAAGTATGATTGTCATTTGTATATTTTATTGTATCATAACTCCATTCTTTCATCATTTTCAGATTTTTCATCATATAAAAAACAGCCTTCAAAAAAGAAGACTGCCGTTATCTGCTTCGGAAATGATTTTCTAAACAAAGCGCCGTATTAATCCCCCGAATCCCATACTTAAACTCAACGCATGGTGTACGGTATGGGCGCTCGGCCCGTCGGTCACCCACTGAAATGAATCGTCAATCGGCTCCGTTAAATTGCGGGTCGGATGAAGCTTGGATTCCCGCATCTGCAATAGTGCGGCAATGATTTCCACCGTTCCGGCCGCACTCAGGCCGTGTCCGGTGATCGATTTTGTCGCATTAATCCGCGCGTGGGCCAGACCGCTTTCAGAAAGCGCCCGGCACTCAGTTTTATCTCCGATCGGCGAACCGGTGCCGTGGGGATTGATGTAGTCAATCTCTTTCGCTGAAAGACCGGCCCGCTCCAGCGCCTGGCGGATCACCGTCATTTCGCCTTCTGCTGAAGGATTCGGGTTGCGGTTCGCATCAGAAGCCATCCCCCAGCCCTTTAAGCCGGCCCACGAACGCGCGCCCCTCTGTTCGGCAGATTCAGCGCGTTCCAGCACAATCGCCCCGCATGCTTCTCCGAATATAAAACCGTCCGTATGCCGGTCAAACGGGCGGCAGGCGGCTTCAGGATGTTCAGCGAATTGATCAGTGCCCATTGCTCCCAATGAGCGGAGAGCGTGACACTCCATATACGACAGATCGGCCAGCGCCCCGATCACGATACAGCGGTCAAACAGGCCGCCATTGATTCCTTGGACAGCCTGGATAACCGCCGCCTGGCCGCTTGCCGACGCGCCGCCGACCGTAAAGGCCGGCCCTTTTATCCCGAATTGCTCGGTGCAAAGCCCTGATAGATCAGTATCCATA
Source organism: Bacillus sp. SDLI1 (assembly GCF_001553895.1). NCBI lineage: Bacteria > Bacillati > Bacillota > Bacilli > Caryophanales > Bacillaceae > Bacillus > Bacillus sp. SDLI1. The sequence goes on from NZ_CP013950.1 coordinate 1,251,603, forward strand.
AAAGAAAGACCGTACACCGGATTTACAAATTGCGGCGTTTCGCCGTTTTTCTCAAAGGTCTGCAGCAGTTCGCGCTGCGTCGTATTCGAGCCGCCGACGATCAGACCGGTGCGGCTGTGATCAGCACCGTCTAATTGAGCGTCATGCCATGCTTCATATAAAGCGATAAGCGCCGCCTTTCCTGATAATGCAGCCCTTCGGTACAAGCGTTTGGACAGCGCATCCGGCGGCGTTAATTCGCTAAGCTCCGCGCCGACAAACAAACTGCCCTTCTGCCGGCCGGGGCGTTTCATCACATCAAAGGCGTGCCGCCCTTCCATAAGCGCATCAAGAAACGCCTCTTTGCCCTGTCCGACCGCGGTTAAGACCCCGATTCCTGTAATGCTGATGTCTGACGTGCCAACACTTCTCCTCGACATTTGCCCGTTCTCCCATCTTTATGTATTGGAAGCTATGAAGAAAAATCTTGATACAGCGCTTTGAAAATGTCCCGCGACTGTCTGATCTGTTCTATAGGCACGCTGAAAGATAAGCGGAAATAGCCGCTTCTTCCAAATCCGCTGCCGGGTACGATCAATAGTTTGTATTTCTGTGCGGCATGCATGCAGAATTCCACCTCGTCTTCAATCGGTGATTTAGGAAAGACGAAAAAGCCTCCCTTTGGCATTTCAAATTCAAAGCCGGATTCTGTGAGGATGTCCACCATAAGGTCTCTGCGCTTACGGTAAGGTTCAGCATCAATCGAAAGATCATCCATTTTCGCCACGGCGCGCTGCATCATGACCGGAGCGTTCACAAAGCCGAGCGTCCGGTTGCAGAAAACGAACGCATCCGTCAGAAGATCCCCCTCAGGCATTTGCGCGTCAACTGCAATATACCCGAGCCTTTCCCCCGCAATGCCGAGATCTTTACTGAACGAACTGACTAAAATCACGCGGTGATACGCCTGAAACGGATTCGCCTGCTCTTCGCCGTAGATCAGCTGGCTGTAAGGTTCGTCAAATAAAATAAAGATGCTTTGTCCGTTCCGTTCCTCGGCTTCTTTTAATAAGGCGCCCAATTCATTAAGATTTTTCTGGCTCAGCACAGTTCCCGTCGGATTATGCGGCGTATTGACGATCAGCCCTTTCGTACGGGGAGTGATCGCTTCTCTCACCGCTTCAATATCAATCTCAAATGAGTCAGTCAGCGGACAGATGACGGGTCTGCCGCGGTAATTTTCAACATACGCTTTATATTCCGCAAAATAAGGCGCCAGAAGAATGACTTCTTCCTCCGGGTTCAATATGCTCTTGAGCGCAACATTCAGCGCCCCGCCGGCTCCGACCGTCATCACTGTATGTCTGGCAGAAATTTCAGTCCGGAACCGCTCTGATAAAAAGCCCGCAACCTTCTCTCTCGCCTCCGGAAGCCCTTGGTTTTGTATATATCCGTGCCGTCCTGTTTCAGCCGCTTCGCAAAGCGCCTTTTTAAATGTTTCCGGAGGCTCCGCAACCGGATTTCCTATAGAAAAGTCAAACACCTTATCGGCGCCGAATTCTTTTTTCAGCCGCGCGCCTTCATCAAATAGTTTGCGTATCCATGATCCTTTCTCCAGATTTTCTGTCACTTCCCGTGATAAACCGCCCATTGTCATCTGTCCCTTCTGTCTTTTTCTGCCGTTTCTATTTACAATGATTATGAAAGATTTACATAGCGCAGTCAACGCTTTTTCAGGATCATGCCGCCCGGTTTCAAGAGAAAGACGGAAAACAATAAACTTGTGCAAACTCCCCTTCATATATTAAACTATTCTCATAACTATAACGTGATGGTTGGGGAGGGATTTAGATGGGGCTGAGACTTATCGCATCAGTGAATTAGCAGAGCTTGCCGGTGTAACGAAACGCACGGTGGATTACTACACAAACCTCGGGCTTTTAAAGCCTGGCAGGTCTTGTTCAAACTATCGTTACTACGATACACTTGCACTCAATCGGTTAAAGTTTATAGTCGCTTGTAAAAAGCAGCGATTGGCCCTGTCTGATATAAAAGACCGACTGGAGAACCAGTTTCCCTCTTCAGCCTTGCCTGACGATATTGGAAATCTGGCATCGGAAATTGATCACATGAATCAAAACATCTCCGGGATCTTGCATCGGTTTGAAAAGCTTGAACCAGAGGAGCGCGCACAGCTGAAAAAAAAGCTGGCTCCTGAAAAGCTTGCAGTGCTTCAATCATTCATGCTGCTGTTAAGTTAAACCATTATCTTACTAACAGGAGGTGTTACCTTCATCTTCCCAAAAGGAGTGAAGGTTCTAATTGGACATTGTGAATTTGATTTTAGTCGCGGTTTTAATCGCGCTGACGGCATTTTTCGTAGCATCTGAGTTTGCGATAATCAGAATCAGAGGCTCACGGGTTGACCAGCTTATAGCAGAAGGAAATAAAGCCGCAATCGGTGTCAAAAAAGTGACCACGCATTTAGATGAGTATTTATCAGCGTGTCAGCTCGGCATAACATTGACTTCAATTGGTCTTGGTGTCTTAGGCGAATCAACGATTGAACGCCTGCTTCATCCGCTTTTCACAAAGATAAACGTACCAAGCTCACTATCGCACATTATTTCATTTATTCTCGCCTACGCGGTCATTACGTTTTTACACGTGGTCGTCGGAGAATTAGCGCCGAAAACAGTCGCCATCCAAAAAGCGGAAGCCGTTTCGATGCTGTTTTCAAAACCGCTCATTTGGTTTTACCGCATCATGTTCCCGTTTATATGGCTTCTGAACAACTCCGCCCGTCTTTTAACGAAGATGTTCGGCCTGGAGCCGGTGTCAGAAAACGAGCTTGCCCACTCTGAAGAAGAGCTGCGCATCATTTTATCGGAAAGCTATAAAAGCGGTGAAATCAACCAGTCTGAATTTAAATACGTGAACAAAATCTTTGAATTTGACGACAGACTTGCAAAAGAAATCATGATTCCGCGTACGGAAATCGTCAGTCTGCCGCATGATATCAAAATTTCTGAAATGATGGACATCATTCAGATTGAAAAATATACCCGTTACCCTGTCGAAGAGGGTGACAAAGATAATATTATTGGCGTCATTAATATTAAAGAAGTGCTGACCGCCTGCATCAGCGGCGAAGTATCCGTCGACTCGCCGATTACTGAATTTGTCAATCCGATCATCCATGTGATTGAGTCGGCACCGATTCACGACCTGCTTGTGAAAATGCAGAAGGAGCGGGTTCATATGGCGATTCTGTCGGACGAATACGGCGGAACCGCAGGACTTGTCACCGTTGAAGACATCATCGAAGAAATCGTCGGGGAAATCCGTGATGAATTTGATATAGATGAAATCAACGAAATCCGCAAACTCGGCGACGGCCATTACATGCTTGACGGTAAGGTTCTGATTGATCAAGTGAACGAACTGCTCGGCATCCATTTGGAAAATGACGAAGTCGACACCATCGGCGGCTGGTTCCTTACACAGAAATACGACGTCGAACAATACGACTCGATTATCGAAGAAGGCTGTGAATTTATTATTAATGAAATTGACGGCCATCACGTCGCATATATCGAAGTAAAAAAACTGGCGTTTGATGAACTGCTGGAAACCGCCGAACAAAAAGAAGCATAACCAAAAAAAGCTTGCGCGTCTGATACAGACGGCAAGCTTTTTTATTTACATTTGTTCCAGTTTTTTCTCAAGGTCTTTAATTCTGGCATTCAGCTCTTCTGTCATGGCCGCAAGCCTCTCCTTCGGCGCAAGGTCGGCAAAGTCCTCCAAAAAAATCGGCTTGCCGATGATAAGCCGCATTTTTCCCTTTTTAAACAGCTCTTTTCCCGCAGACGGTCCGCTGTATGCGGCCGGAACGAGCGGCGCTTTCCCCATTTGGGCGATGGTCACGGCCCCTCTTTTCAGCGGGACGTCTTCAGAAGTTCTCGTGCCGCTTGGAAAAATCCCGACAATCTTCCCTTCCTTCAGAAGCTTAATCGGCGTTTTAATGCTGCTCGGACCCGGATTTTCACGATCAACCGGAAACGCGTGAATCTTCTTCAAAAAACTTCCGATCCACTTTTTCTGAAACAGCTCTTTTTTCGCCATATAATGAATCTGATGAGGCAATATTCCGACTCCGAGCGTGAGGACGTCCACCCAGCCCGCATGCGTGCACGCGATAACGAACCCTTTATCAGACGGAAGATTCTCTTTATTGTATACTTTGACTCCTCCGCGCAGAGAAAGAATGAATTTGATGGCATTTGCACAAAACTTATACATAACGCACTTCCTTTGTTGTAATGATCAAAAGTGTTCTCTCTCTATTATAACAATATTTTTTATTACCTGGTACTAATAAATATATTTTTCCTCCGCCGATCTCTATCTTTTATGACGGATTTTGGGTACTATAGAGAAATGGTGTTTGATGAGGTGAAAATGAATTTAAGCCGTTTGCATGGAACGTGCAACTTTAAACCTTTCTTATGCGTGTATAACATAGAGGGGAGAAAAGGCAGTGACGATCGATGAAATTTACCAAATGTATATGAATGATGTTTACCGGTTCCTGCTCTCCATGACAAAAGACAAGCATCTCGCTGAAGATTTGCTGCAGGAAACCTTTATGAGGGCATACATACACATTCACTCCTACGATCACAGCAAAGTAAAGCCATGGCTTTTTCAAGTGGCGAGAAATGCGTTTATAGATTATGTCAGAAAACATAAGAAGGAAGTGACCATTTCCGATGACTTAATTGGGAGCCTTTTTCAGACGGCTGTTCAAAGCCCGGCTCATCAGATTGAAATCAAGGAAGTGCTGACAGGGTATATGTCCGAACTTCCCGACAATTATCGGGAGGCCTTAACACTGTATTATTTAAAAGAACTGAATTACAAAGAAGCATCCCATATTATGAATATTTCAGAGGCTAATTTTAAAAGTGTTTTATTTCGTGCCAGACAGCGGCTGAAAGCACTTTATAATAGAGGTGTTAATGATGAATGAAGAATTTAAAAAGCGTTTTTACCAATACAAAAATGGAGAAATGAGCGACCGGGAAATGGCCGCCTTTGAAGAAGAGCTGGAAAAGCTGGAAGTCTATCAGGAGCTGATTGAAAGCGAAATGCAGGACGACCGGGAATGGGACGTCGGCATCAGCCCGGAAAAACAGAAGGCCATTTTATCATACGGAAAACGCAAATCGTATTTGCGGATTTCAGTTCTCGCCGTCATCTCCACTTTGATGATTTTGCCGCTTTGCACTTTAGGAAGCTACCTCTATTATGGTTTGGGAGGAAAAGAAAGCACCGGTAATCAATTAATGGAGACCGCGGCCGTGACGGTGGCGACCACAATGCCGAACGTCCTCGTCGATACCTCCGGGCTGAAAAGCCAGGTGAAGCTGTTTGGAATGAATACAGAATTTCCGCTGCAAAAGCAGATCGGCACAAAAACGAAATCCGTCGGCGGAGAACGGATTGAAATGTTTTTAGATACGGTCAAATCGCCTGCCGTTAACTACTATGATTTAGACGCGGCACAGGCAAAGCATTATTTCGCCCATCCTTCCGGCTTAAAGAAACGTACGGTCGACAGAGCCGGACAGACATTAAAAAAATTGCCTGAAGGCAGCGTGGCTGAGGTCTATCTTTCCTATGACCGGGCCTACCCTTCTTCCCAAATATATTCAGCCTTTAAAAAATACGATGTGAAGTTTTTATGGAACGCGGTCGAAACCGAGAAAAATCTGAAAGACAGTCCTTATGCCGAGCCGTTAGGATTTCCCGGGAAAGATTCTAAGATGGCTTCCTCTTTTGAAGCGCAGGGACAGACAGACAGAGAACAATTCACCAGCGCTCTTGAATTTATGTCCCGCCATAAAAAATGGGCGCATGCGATATCGAAACGCAAAGACATGAACCTGGGCAGCAGAATCGACTATGTCGAACATCACGGAATGAATGTATACGGCTCTGTCGTGACGGGGCCGACAAAAGAAATCGAACGTCTGCTGAAAAACAAAACAGTAAAAGCAGCAAACATCGGTGAGGTGGAATTATGGAATTGGTAAGAATTTTTAAAGAGCATAATGTTTTCGGCTGGATATCAGTCGGTACCGCGATTTTGTCGCTGCTGCTGTTGAACGTGGCAATCATCAGCAATGTAACTTTCTATTCTTATCAGATGCTGCCGTTTGCAATGGCCGCCGTGCCGTTCGGCATCATTGAGCTGTTTATTAAAAAAGGCCGGACGGGCCCGGGACTGCTCGGCGTCATCCTCAACCTTTTCGTCATTGTATGTGTATATACAATCGTTGCGGTTGATACGAATCTGCAATTCGGTTTTTAACCATAAAATAAAGGCTGTCGAGAAAATCTCGACAGCCTTTATTTTTCCTTAAAATATCCATTCTCCTGTATTAAAATAAAAGAAAGACTAAAAAGGACGGTGTCTTTCTCATGTTCCACACAAGAAACTCTTCTCAAAACACAGCCGAATTTGTTTTGCTTGACCAACTCGTCGAAGAAGATCATCTGCTTCGAAAAATTGATAAACACATAGACTTCTCTTTTATCATTGAAAAGGTTAAGCCTTACTACAGCGAAAACAAAGGCCGCCCTTCACTCGATCCGCTGATTTTATTCAAAATGATGTTTATCGGCTACCTCTACGGTATCCGTTCAGAAAGACAGCTCGAAAAAGAAATTTACTACAATATGGCATACAGATGGTTTCTCGGATTGAACATAAATGATCCAGTTCCGCATCACTCCACCATCAGCTGGAACAGACGCACACGCTTTAAAGATACAACCATCTTCCAAGACATCTTTGATGAGATCGTTCTTCAGGCCATCAATCATGACATGGTGGGCGGACGTGTCCTATTCACTGATTCAACTCATCTGAAAGCCAATGCCAACAAGCATAAATACACAAGAAAAACAATTGCGCAGGATACCCAAAACTATATCAAGGATTTAAATGAAGCCATACAAGAGGATCGGGAGGAACACGGAAAAAAGCCGTTAAAAGTCAAAGAGGAGGTGAAAGCTGAAAAAGAGATCCGCCACAGTACAACTGATCCGGAAAGTGGATATATGTATCGTGAAAATAAACCGGAGGGTTTCTTTTATTTAGATCACCGAACAACGGATATGAAACATAACATTATCACCGACGCCTATGTCACGCCCGGAAATGTCCATGATTCTGTACCTTATCTTGACCGATTGGATCACCAAATCGCACGATTTGATTTTGATGTAGAAGCCGTCGCTCTTGATTCTGGTTATTTAACGACCCCGATCTGTAAAGGATTAGCTGACCGCCATATTTTTGGCGTTATTGCCTATAGACGATATCACCCTGCCAGAGGCTTGTTTCCAAAATGGAAATTTCATTATGACAGTGAACAAGATAGATACATTTGTCCAAATCACCAAACACTTACATACTCAACAACTGACCGAAAAGGCTACCGGTCATATAAATCAAATCCTGAAATCTGTTCCGCATGCCCATTGCTTGCACAATGCACAAAATCAAAGAACCGCCAAAAGGTCATCACCCGGCATGTATGGGAGGACCATAAAGAAAGGGTCAGACAAAATCGCTTGTCTGTTTCAGGAAAAAACCTCTACAAAAAAAGAAAAGAAAAAATAGAGCGAAGCTTTGCAGATTCAAAACAGCTGCATGGGCTTCGCTATTGCAGGTTGAGGGGAAAGCGGAATGTGAGCGAGCAAGTCCTCCTCACAGCCGCATGCCAGAATATGAAGAAGATTGCCACATACCTAGCCAAACAAGGCTAGGCATGTGGGAGCTCTTTTTCTGCATCTGAAACCTGATGAATATCTAAAGAAACTGTATAAAACAAAAAAGCTTGTAGAAAAAACATCGTTTTCTCTACAAGCTGAGGCCCTTTGACAGGGCCTGTTTTTTTAAAATGAAAGAACGCCGATTAAATGCAGCAATACGACAATGATAGCCAGCGGCACAAGATATTTCAAAAGGAAATACCACAGCTGAAAGAAACGATAGCCGACGGCGGAACCGCTTTTCATCTCGGCAAACAGCTCCCGCTTCGGTATTTTCAGCGGGATGAAGATTGATATTAATAAAGCGCCGAGCGGAATCAGCACATTGCTCACTGTGAAATCCGCCAGATCAAAAAACGTTTTTCCGAACAAATGAACATCACTGAGAACACCGTATGATAAACACGACGGAATTCCGACTAAGAAAATGAGCAGACCGCTTGTCCACGACAGCTTCTTCCTTTTCGTTTCATCACCTTTCCCTACAGTCGCCACGATAATTTCCACCATCGAAAAGGCCGAAGTCAGTGCGGCAAAGAAAAAGACCGCCAGAAAGCTGATGAAAAACAGCGAGCCGAACGGCAGCCGGTCAAACACAGCCGGCAGTACGGTAAACAGCAGTGTAGGCCCTTCATCCGGTTTAAAGCCGAACGAAAAAACCGCCGGAAAAATGGCCAGTCCCGCAAACAGCGTGACGAGCACATTCATGATGACAATGGAACCCGCCGATCCCGGAAGGTTTTGGTTTTTCGGCAGATACGAACTGTACGTCACCATGACCGATACGCCGAGCGTTAATGTAAAAAACGCCTGTCCTAAAGCATAAAGGATGGATTCCGGCGTCAAATCTTCAAAGTGCGGAACCAATAAAAATTTAATTCCCTCAACGGCATGGTCAAGCGTGACAGAACGCAGCACAAGCAGCAGAAACAGCACGAATAAAATCGGCATCAGCACCGCACTGACACGTTCAATCCCTTTCTGCACGCCTTTTGCGACGACCGCCACCGTCATGATCATAAATACCAGCTGTGCGGCGAGAGTCTGGAGCGGATTTTCAATGACCGTCCCGAATACCGTGCCGTACTGCTCCTGAGTGAGCCCGGATAAAGAACCGGTAACGGCTTTCAGCACATAGAGCAAAATCCACCCGCCGACAACACTGTAAAAAGACAAAACTAAAAAACAGGCCGCCACACCCACATAACCCGTAAGGTGCCATACCGACTTCGGCGCGGCTTGTTTGTAGGCATCAATCGCGTTTGTCTGGCTCCGTCTTCCGAAAATAAATTCACCGAGCAAAAGCGGATAGCCTAAAAGCACGGTAAAGAGGACGAATACAAGAAAAAAAGCGCCTCCCCCGTTTGTACCCGCTACGTAAGGGAACTTCCAAATGGCTCCCAGGCCGATCGCCGAACCGGCGGCGGCCATAATAAATCCTATTTTTGAGGCCCATTGAACCCTTTTTTGGTCAGACACCACTTTCCACTTCCCTTCCGCCCTATATTATCCCTTATTCACCGCGATAACTTAAGCCCATTTCAATATGTTTAACTATTCTGAAAAACACAAAAAGAGCGGCAGATACCGCTCCTTTTGCCAATTATCCGTTTAATTTCGAATGCTTTCTCGAATATAAGAAATAAATCACCAGACCTATGATCAGCCAGATAAAGAAACGGATGATAGTGGCAGCGCCAAGGTTAATAATCAAAAACACGCAGAACAGAATGGACAACATCGGAATAAAGGGAACTCCCGGACATTTAAAAGCCCTCGGCAGATCAGGCTGTTTCTTTCTCAGCACGATAACCGCCACGGAAATCATGACAAACGCGGCAAGCGTTCCGATGTTTACGAGCTTCGCCAGTTCATCAAGCGGGACGAGCGCTCCCAGCAATGCCGACAGAATACCGAACACCCACGTCACCACGTGCGGCGTTTTATGCTTCGGATGGACTTTTGAAAGCGCCCCCGGCACTAAACCGTCACGGGACATGGCAAACATCACCCTCGTCTGGCCGTACAGCATGACGAGCATCACCGTCGTCATTCCCAACACTGCGCCGATATCAATAATCCCGGCCACCCAATTCTGACCCGCCATCTGCAGGACGAGAGAAACGGGATGGTCAACGCCTTCAAAACCGGCAAACGGTACAACGCCCGTCATAATCGCCGATACGGTCACATACAGCACGGTGCAGATGATTAATGAAAAAATAATTCCTTTCGGCAGATCCTTCGCCGGATTTTTCGTTTCCTCTGCGGCGGAAGAGACGGCGTCAAAACCGATAAAGGAGAAGAAAACGAGCGCCGCGGCACTGAAAACACCGCCGAACCCCATCGGCATAAACGGCTGCCAGTTGTGCGGTTTGACATATACGGCCGCAACGGCGATAAACAACAAAACAACCAGAATTTTCAGAATTACCATAATATTATTGACCCGCTTCGATTCCTTAATGCCTAAGTAGAGAAGGAATGTAATCGCAAGCACAATAACAAATGCTGGAAGATTAAAGAATGTGACCGTGCCTTTAACAGAACCCGGAGCGGCCGTTAATGCGGTCGGAAGATGGATGCCGACCCCCGCCAAAAATGATTGAAAATAACCGGACCAGCCGACCGAAACCGCGCTGACGGCGAGCATATATTCCAAGATTAAATCCCATCCGATGATAAACGCGAGAAGTTCACCCAATGTCGCATAAGTAAATGTGTAGACGGAACCTGAAACCGGGACGCTTGAAGCAAATTCAGCATATGACAAAGCCGCAAATAAACATGCTAAAGCGGCTATGACAAATGAAACGGTCAGCCCGGGTCCAGCCGTAACTGCGCCTGTTCCGGTTAAAACAAAAATACCCGTTCCGATGATGGCCCCTATCCCGAGAAGGGTCAGATCAAAGGCCCCCAATTCCCTTTTCAGCGACTTTTCGCCGCCCGTTGCGGCAAGCAGGTCCTGAATGCTTTTCTTTCTGAATATGCTCCCCTTCATCCGCTTCACTCCTTGTATATCAATCTCTTAAGTTAGAATATTCAGATAACAACAACGATAATGACTAAATTCTTATTTTTCGCATGAAATGTCTCAATACATCATTCCTTTCTCCTACATCATATTATAACGAAAAATAAAAAAATGAAAATAACTTTTTTGAAAATTCTCTATATTAAATTTAATGTATTTACAAAACAGAACATGAATGGGAAAACGTCCCGTTATTACAGCGGGTTAACGCCTATTATCATCTTTGAATTCACGATTGACCTGACGACAGGTTTTTTAACATTATATAGAAATAAAAATCCCGCACTTTTAAAAGTGCGGGATAAGACTTAAGGATTATGTTGAAATAAATCTGCCTCCATTTACGTGAATGGTCTGTCCTGTCATATAGGAAGATTCGTCTGAAGCCAAAAGCACGTAGGCTCCGGCGTGTTCAGCAGGCTGTCCCGGTCTTCCCATCGGGGTATCCAGACCGTGCTTTTCCACCTTTTCTTCAGTAAATGTCGCAGGGATCAAAGCGGTCCAGATCGGGCCCGGGGCCACTGCATTTACCCTGATCCCCTGATCGGCCAATGACTTCGCCATCGAACGTGTAAAGGAAACGATGCCGCCTTTCGTGCACGAATAGTCAATCAATGATGTATCGCCCTGATAAGCGGTAATAGATGTTGTGTTAATAATGGCGCTCCCTCTTTTCAGATGAGGCAGCACAGCCTTTGTCATATGAAACATGGAAAACATGTTTGTGCGGAAGGTCTTCTCCAGCTGTTCAGCCGTAATATCAAGGATCCCGTTTTGCGGATGCTGCTCAGCGGCATTATTCACAAGAATATCAATTTTTCCGTAGTGATCCAACACTTGCCGGACCGCCTTCTGACAATGCGCCTCATCACCGACGTCTCCCGGAATTAACAGGCATTCGGCCTGACATTCTTCCGCACGCTTTTTCGTTCTCTCGGCATCGGCATGTTCGTCAAGGTACAGGATGGCAAGATCTGCTCCCTCCTTCGCGTAAGCAATCGCAGCCGCTGCGCCGATGCCGCTGTCTCCGCCCGTGATGACGGCGACTTTTCCTTTTAGTCTGCCCGACCCTTTTACATCCGGGTATTCCAAGAGCGGTTTCGGCTCCATTTCTGACTCAGTGCCGGGCTGGCGGTTTTGCACCTGCGGTTTTTGACCTTCTGTCTGTCTGTCCATCGGATTCATGTTCTCACACTCCTGCATTTGGTATTACTGAGACGATACCACGGAGTGCGGATCACTAAACGGACAAATATGCCGATGCTTAAAGCTGCTGAGCCGTTTCGGGAAAGGCTCCGGTGTATTGCGCAGACGGCCTGAAAATCATGTTGTCAGCTGACTGTTCAAGCACGTGTGCGCACCAGCCCGCCATTCGGCTTGCCGAAAAAGTCGGCGTAAACAAAGCATTATCCACATCAATAGCCTGCATGACGGCCGCCGCGTAAAATTCTACATTTGTATACAGCTTCCGTCCGGGCTTATATTGCTCTAATAAACGGATAGCTTCCTTCTCCACATAAAGCGCCAAATCAAGCGACGGATCATTTCCGGCCACCTCTTCAGCCTTTATGCGCAATGCTTCCGCCCGCGGATCTTTTGTTTTGTATACTCTGTGCCCGAAGCCCATCAGGCGCTCTCCCCTCATAAGCTTTGCTGTCAAATATGCTTCTGCGTTTTCTTTCTGTCCAATGTCTTCAAGCATTTTCGTTACACCGGAAGGCGCGCCTCCGTGCAGCGGCCCTTTCATCGTGCCCAGTGCGGAAGTGACGGCAGACACTAAGTCGGATTCAGTGGAAACGGTGACTCTCGCTGAAAAAGTCGATGCATTCATCCCGTGCTCCATCGCCAGAATCATATACGTTTCAAGCGCTTTCTTTTGAGCTTCGGACGGCTGCCTGCCGGTCAGCATATACAAATAGTTTTCAACGTGCCCGTATCGCGCCTCAGGCGGCAGTGCTTCCTGCCCTTGTTTACGGCGGTATCTGTACGCAATAATCGTCGGTGTGACGGCAATCAGTTTAATCGCTTCTTCCGGCTTAGGCGGATATGTAAATGAATCTGTCCCCAAACCTGAAACAGCCGTTCTCAGCACCGCCATATCGTCCATATTGTCCGGAAGCGTTTCCAGCAGGTCGATCAGATGTTTCGGCAGTCCGCGCTCGGCTGCAAGTTTTTCCTGAAACGCAAGCAATTGCTGTTCATCAGGAAGCGTCCCGTTTAAGATGAGATACGCCGCTTCTTCAAAACTGGATTGGAGCGCGATATCCTTCGCGTTATATCCGCGATATATCAAATGCCCCTTTTCTCCGTCAATGTGGCTGATCGCCGTTTCTGCACAAGTAATTCCTTTCAATCCATGATAAATCAATTTCATTCCCCCTTATCCTCTTTCTGTTATTATAGTAAATATAATATTTAAAAAATAATGAATATTTTTAAGGGAATTAATTAAAACTTTTAATCAGAGGAGTGCATCTATGGATTTTAAATGGCTTCACACCTTCGTCACCGCAGCAAAATATGAGAATTTCAGAAAAACGGCGGAAACACTTTTTTTATCCCAGCCGACCGTCACCGTTCATATAAAATTGTTAGAGAAAGAAATCAGCTGTAAGCTGTTTCAGCGAAGCGGCCGGAAAATACAATTGACGGAGGAAGGAAAAGCATACGTTCCGTTTGCCATGAGGCTTTTGGAAGACTATGAAAACAGCATGGCGGAGCTGCACAGGGTTCGCCAAGGCTACTTCCACACGCTGACGCTCGCTGTTTCGCCGCTTATCGCCGACACCGTTCTTCCGTCTGTCATGAAGCGTTACACAGAGGACAATAAAGAGACCGAAATGACGGTCACCATTTACGAATCGGAAGAAATCGCCTCTCAAATCAGAAACGGCTCAGCCGATATCGGACTGAGCTGCTTAAAGGTGCAATCATCTTCCCTCACATGCCGCCCCCTGTACAATGACCCCGTTGTGCTCGTCGCGCCCCCCGGCCGAAAACCAGGATCAGGGAAAGCGGATGAAGTGAAAGACCTGCTCGGACGATATCTGCTTTTGACCCATAACCATCCTGACTATTGGGATGATTTGCTCCGTCAGGTCAGAATACAGTTCCCCTTTGTCAGAACGATGAAGGTGACACAGACACATATTACGAAACGATTTATTAAAGAGGGGCTGGGCGTCTCATTTCTGCCTCTGTCAGCGGTACGGGCCGAACTCGCCGAAGGCAGCATAATAGAAATCCCGTGCGATTTCGCCCAGATGCCGAGCGCGGGCGCCTACGCCATCGCCCTCCATGAAAATGAAAAAAAGAAAACCTTTTTAGATTTTTTATCACATTTTCATTTTTAGGTGAAACAAATGGAGCGCTGTTCCGTCTAAATAAAAAACCCGTTCTGATGAACGGGTTTCTCTGGCTGCTAGAATCTTTTCGCACCCAGGTAGCGCGGCTTCCAGTAGCTGTTATTCAGGTCACTTGTTGCGACGCCGTCAGAACCGGCATGGATGAACTTGTTGTTTCCGATGTACACACCCATGTGTGAAGGGCCGGCCTGATATGTTGTAAAGAAGACGAAGTCGCCTTTAGACGGGCTGGACACGCTCTTCATTGAGCTCCAGTAACCCGCAGTGCTTGTTCTTCCGACACTCGTCTGTTTGTTCAGCAGGTACCAGATAAATCCGCTGCAGTCAAAGCCGGAAGTCGTTGTTCCGCCCCATACATACGGCGTGCCGATTAAAGATTGCGCATCAGAAATCAGCTTGTTTACATTCAGGCTCGTCTGTGCAGCATTATGGCTGGATGAAGGCTGCTTTGATGACGAAGAACCTGAAGACGCTGAACCGGAAGTTGATCCTTTTACTTTAAGCACTTGCCCGATGCGGATCAGGTCCGTTTTTAAACCGTTTAAGCTTTTCAATTGGTTTACAGTCATTTTATATTTATTCGCAATTTTCCAAAGGCTGTCGCCTTTTACGACTTTATATGTAGACGATGATGACTTGCTGCCCGAATTTGAACCTGAAGATGATTTACCATTGATCGAAAGCGTCTGGCCGATGTAAATGATATCCGATTTTAATTTATTTTCAGATTTAATGGAATTAATTGACGTTCCGTACCGATTTGAAAGTCCCCATAATGTATCGCCTTTTTTTACCTTAATTGTTTGCGCAGATGCCGCACCCGCAAACAAAGTCGTCCCTAAAACCACTGCCGTCGTTGCTGTAACAAGTTGCTTTTTCATTTTTTCCTCCCTGAATGATTCTATCTATTTTATAAGTCTATTTTTTAAAGTTTTTATCTGTTTCCTATTATAAGGTTCAATTTCCACTAGAAATAGACTTGACTTCCCGTGACAAATTTCTTACTAATTCGTTTTTGAAAAAAGTTTTTAAGGGTATTAAATATTTCAATTTGATTTCAAACGTGACGAAAAAAGAGTCTTTTTGTCATGTTTTTTTCCTGTGATCCTCGTGTTTTGGAAAATAAAGAAATTTATTTCCCATATTACCCCTTGTTAAAAAAACCCTCATCTTTTTTGAAAAAGTGAATGATTTTCACATTTTCTTGAAAACATAACCTTACTTGGGAATTTACATTTCTAACAATGTTTCACCTGAAATTTACAGGAGGGACAGGCGTTCTTTACAAACATCCCCTACCATTAGACATGCAGACCACGATTAAAGGAGGACGATTTGAGAATGAGTCTATTTAAACAGGTTCGGTCAAAACTTCTGCCGGCGGCAGCCGTATCCGTGCTGACAGCCGGTTTGATTGCGGGTGCGGGATTTCAGCACTCCGAACAGGCTGCGGCAAAAAAACAGCCTGACAAAAATGAGATCAGAAACGTCATCTTCATGGTCGGAGACGGAATGGGAACGCCATACATGAACGCCTACCGTTCGGTCATTAACAAAGGAAAGCCTTCAGACGGCATGAAACTGACGGCATTTGACCCCAATCTCACCGGGATGATGATGACTTATCCCGACGATCCTGATTCCACTATCACCGATTCCGCGGCAGCCGGCACGGCAATGGCCACCGGCGTGAAAACGTATAACGCGGCGATCGGAGTCGATAAAAAAGGAAAGCGGGTAAAATCTGTCCTCGAAGAAGCGAAACAAAGAGGCAAATCCACCGGACTTGTCGCAACTTCAGAGATTGCCCACGCCACCCCTGCGGCTTTCGGCGCGCATAACAAATCAAGAAAAAATATGGATGAAATCGCAAGCAGCTACTTTGATGACCGCATCAACGGGAAGCAGAAAGTGGATGTACTCCTCGGCGGCGGCAAATCAAACTTTATCCGTAAAGACCGCAATATAACGAAGGATTTCAAAAAAGCGGGATACAGCTACGTGACATCAAAACAGGAGCTTAAAAAGGACCGCAATAAAAACGTTCTCGGCCTGTTTGCCGATGGCGGACTCGACAAAGCAATCGACCGCTCAAACGACGTGCCTTCATTAGAAGACATGACAACAGCGGCGATCGACAGACTGAATAAGAATAAAAAAGGGTTTTTCTTAATGGTCGAAGGCAGCCAAATTGACTGGGCGGGACATGACAATGATATCGTCGGCGCAATGAGCGAAATGAAGGATTTTGAAAAAGCGTATAAAGCAGCGATCGCATTTGCCAAAAAGGACAAACATACGCTTGTCATTGCCACTGCTGATCATACGACCGGCGGATTGACGATCGGCGCGAATAACGATAAAAACTGGCATGTTGAACCGATTCTTGCCGCGAAAAAAACACCGGCATTTATGGCTGACCAAATCAAAGCGGGCAAATCCGTATCTTCCGTACTTGCGCGTTATACCGGCCTGAAATGCTCAAAAGCCGAAATCAACCAGATCGAAACGGCGGCAAAGCAAGATAAGGACAAGGGCGCCTACAAAGCGATCATTAAGCTCTTTAATGCGAAAACCAACAGCGGCTGGACAACCGGCGATCATACCGGCGAAGAAGTTCCGGTTTACACATACGGACCGGGCAAAGAATCGTTTACAGGCCTATTAAACAACACGGACCAGGCGAAAAAGATCTTTCACATTCTAAAAAACGGCAAATAAAAAAAGGATGCGGGGTTTTCCTGCATCCTTTTTTCTTTACAGATATCTCCGGTGCACTCCTTTGCCGTCATACGAGAACATCACTTCCTTATCTTCAAGAACTGATTCGATATGCACGCTCCTGCCCCACAGCTGGTACAAGTACGGCAGCACCTTCTCCAAATATTTCAGATCAAGCTCAATTCCCTCATACCAATGCTTAATATAAAGCTCATTATTCTTCAGATAATCCCCATCATTGACGGTCAGATAAGGAAACCCGCCGTTTACCCGCATGTTCACGAGCTGATCGCGGACGGCCTTCCATTCCTTGTCGATCACTTTATAGTCCCTGCCCTGCTTTTGGAATAAATACAGATCCTCGCGCAGCACGAGATCTTTCGTCAAATAATTGCGGATAAAAGAAATATCTGATTCAATTTCCCTGACCTCAAACATTTTTTCACGGCCGGAACCGGGCTTTACCCCTGTTTTTTTCATTTCTTCTGTCGGATTGTCGTAGCGCTCTTCAATGTCTTCAAAAATTTTCAGCCCTAAATAATACGGGTTGATTCCCGTTTTTGACGGCTGAACGACGCCTGCGTTCAGCTTCGCAAATTCGATGGCTTCATCTGAAGTCAAATCAAGCTCGCGGATAATCCGCTGATGCCAATAGGATGCCCAGCCTTCGTTCATGATTTTTGTTTCCAGCTGAGGCCAGAAATACAGCATTTCTTCTCTCATCATGGTTAAAATATCTCGCTGCCACGGTTCAAGCTCCCGGGAATGCTCCTCGATAAACAGCAGAATGTCTTTTTCCGGCCGGGGCGGAAACGCTTTTTTCCCTTTTTTCTTTTTAACCGGCTTCGGCTTATCCATTCCCCATAAATCATCGTAAGGCGATGACGCGTTTTCCTCTTCGTCGTCCTCCTCGTCATCGACGCTCCACTGCAGCTTCGGCCTGACGAGCGACGGATCAATATGCTCCTGAACCGCCAGAATGGCATCTAAAAAGGACTCCACCTCTTTAATTCCGTGAATTCTTTCATAATGCTTAATCCGCTCCGCCGCAGCCGCCATACTCTCGACCATGTCCCGGTTCGTATTTTGAAAGCGGCAGTTATTTTTGAAAAAATCACAATGGGCCAGGACATGGGCTACAATTAATTTATTTTGGATCAGCGAATTGCTGTCCAGCAAAAAAGCGTAGCAAGGGTTGGAATTAATGACAAGCTCATAAATTTTGCTCAAACCAAGATCATAATGGAGTTTCATCTTGTGAAATTGTTTGCCGAAACTCCAGTGGCTGAATCTCGTCGGCATGCCGTACGCGCCGAATGTATAAATAATTTCAGCCGGGCAAATTTCGTATCTCATCGGGTAGAAATCAAGGCCGAAACCCTTCGCAATGTCGGTTATTTCCTCAATTGCCCGCTGTAAACCTTTTGTCTCCTCCGCGTTCAACCGAATCCCCCCTACTTGGACTTATTTATAATGTATGACCCCTCCTCTCAAAAGATGAAATAACAGGCGGGTTTCCGTCTGAAAACTTTCGGCACATCCGTCCCGTTTGCTTTATATGTAAGTGGGTAAAACACACACCATACCCCATAAAAAAAAAGAAAAAGGAGCGATTCTACTTGAACACAGCAGACATGCTTACTACGTATCTCAGCAAACTGCCGAATCTGATCATTGCACTGCTCGTCCTGCTTATCGGCTGGGGCATTGCGAAAATCATTGAAAAAGCCGTATACAAAGGCCTGCAAAAAACAAAAATCGACGACAGGCTGTTCGCCGAAAAAAAGCCGGCGCGCTATTCCTCGGAAAAAGTCATCAGTAAAGTCATTTATTTTATCGCATTAATTATCGTTTTTATTCTATTCTTTAACATTCTGCATCTGACAACCGTGGCTTCGCCTTTTGTCAGCATGCTGTCGGCGATAACGGCGGCTGTGCCGAGCATTTTAAAAGCCGGTTTGATTCTGCTCTTGGGATGGGCGGCTGCTTCGCTTTTCAGCTATCTCGTCAAAAAAGCGGGCATGAAACTGGCTGAAAACGGCTGGATCAGAAAATGGACCATGGTTTCTGAAGAGGCGGAGATGAGCAAGTCCGTTACGGCCGCTTCACGAATCGTTTTTTATTTCGTCTTGCTCCTGTTCCTGCCGGGCGTCTTGTCCGCTCTTCAAATCAGCGGAGTATCAGGGCCGTTTACACATATGATCCAAAGCGTGTTATCCTTTATACCGAAATTATTCGCCGCGGCGCTGATTGTCTTAATCGGCTGGCTTGTTGCCCGTCTCGTCCGTGATATCGTCACAAACTTTCTGGCGAGTATCGGCACGGAAAGACTTGCCGCACGTATGGGGCTTTCTATTTACCTGAAGGATACAAGCCTGTCGGCAATCATCGGAACGATTGTCTACGTGCTGATTTTCATTCCGGTGGTCATTTCTGCGCTTGACCGGCTTGATATTGCGGGCATTTCTGAACCCGCCTCAGCCATGCTGAACACGGTCTTTACAATGCTTCCTAATATCATCATCGGTATTGTGCTGATTATCGCCAGCATCTGGATCGGAAAATGGGTAAACAGTATTGTATCAGGGCTGCTGCACCGGGCCGGGTTTGACTCTCTTCTCGGAAAAATGGGCTTTGAACAGGCGGATCGTCCGAAGCTTACGCTTTCTCAAACGGTCGGCATGATTGCGCAGATCATCATCGTCCTGCTCTTTACGGCAGAGGCGCTGCAGCTGGTTCATCTCGAATTTCTCGTCGTCATCGCGACCGGGATTATCGCTTACCTGCCTAATGTTCTGGCCGCTGTATTTATTCTCGGAATCGGGCTTTTGGCCGGACAGCTTGTCAGCAGACTGCTTGTCGGCATGCTGAGCGGGAAAGAATTCAGATTCCTGGCGCCTCTTGCGAAATATACGATTATCACGCTCTCAATCTTTATGGCGCTGGATCAGCTCGGTGTCGCCGACACGATCGTAAATGCCGCATTTATTCTGATCCTGGGCGGTTTCGCGCTTGCCTTCGGACTTTCATTCGGTCTTGGCGGAAAAGAATTTGCTTCCCGTTATCTGGCGAAATTGGACCGCAAAATTGAAAAACATCAATCGGCTGATGACCGTAAACCGCCGATGTCTTAACGAAAAAAACGTGTGCTCGGAAGGAGCGCACGTTTTTTTTTTTTGAGATTGATGGGCAAATTCCTTTTTTTTCATTTTGAAATCCTATATGATAAACTGTAACAGAAGCAAAATCTCTTTTTTCGAGGTCATTCTATGAAATTAACGAACTATACCGATTATTCTTTACGCGTTTTGATTTTTTTGGCTTCCAGACATTCCGAAGAACTTTCCAACATAAAAGAAATCGCCGACACATATTCCATCTCTAAAAACCACCTCATGAAAGTCATTTACCGTCTCGGACAGCTCGGGTATGTGGAAACGATCCGGGGCCGCGGAGGCGGAATCCGATTAGGAATGAAACCGGAAGACATTAACATTGGAGAAGTCGTTCGGCATACAGAAGACGACTTCAACATCGTAGAATGCTTTGACTCCCAAAAAAATCTCTGTATCATATCTCCCGCCTGCAACTTAAAGAATCTGCTGAATGAAGCCCTGCAAGCTTATCTGGCCGTTTTGGACAAATATACGTTAAGGGACCTGGTCAAAAATAAAGAGGAGATTATGAGACTGCTCAGAAGCTGAAGGAATGCCCGCATTCCTTCTTTTTTTATGCCTGCATAAGAAAAAAGAACTATTTCTACTAATATGATAAATGATTGCAGACAAGTGCCGATATAAAGATTATCATTACTGTTATCCTCACCTTGCGGCTGCAACGAATGGGGATAGTAAAATCATCGCAGGAAAAAGGAGATTCACTATGAAAAAAAAGGTAGCGGTCGGTTTGACTGCATCTGCGATTGTCGGGTCTGCGTTAGCTGTAACACCGGCAGAAGCACAAACGATTAAGGTCAAAAGCGGAGATTCATTATGGAAGCTTGCCCAAACCTACAATACAAGCGTGGATGCCATTTCATCAGCCAATCATTTAAAATCCACCGTTATTTCCATCGGGCAGACGCTCAACATCCCTAACGGCAAATCAGATTCCGGCAGCCCGGCGCCATCTTCAAAGAACAGCAGCAAGACGACAAGTGTGTATACGGTGAAAAGCGGAGACTCGCTGTGGCTGATCGCGTCTGATTTTAAAATGTCCGTACAGGAACTGAAAAAACTGAACGGCCTGTCAAGCGACTTAATCCGCGCCGGACAGAAGCTGCAAGTGAGGGGGAACGTTTCCTCAAGCACCGACAAGACAAAAACCGTGCCGGGCAGCAGCTCAAACAGCAGTAAAAATCAGTCATCTTCATCTTCCGGGACATATAAAGTCAAACTCGGCGATTCGCTCTGGAAGATCGCAAACAGCGTCAATATGACCATTGCGGAACTCAAAGTATTAAACAACTTAAAAACGGATACGATCTACGTAAACCAAGTCCTGAAAACAAAAGGAACGTCTTCTTCGGGAAACACGCCGTCAAAAGACAATTCAAACAAAAATCAAAACCAGACGCAAACATCATCTTATACAGTAAAAAGCGGAGACTCGCTCTGGAAGATCGCAAACGCATACAATATGACGGTTCAGCAAATCAGAAGCATCAATAAACTGACGTCAGACATGCTGCGGGTCGGACAAGTGCTGAAGCTGACAAAAACGTCATCTTCCGGTTCTTCGTCTTCACCGTCAGCTCCGAACCCGTCCGGAGATACAGGGAAAACCACTACATATACCGTGAAAAGCGGGGATTCTTTATGGGTGATCGCCCAAAAGTTCAATGTGACCGCCCAGCAGATCCGCGAGAAAAACAATTTGAAAACAGATGTGCTTCAAATCGGACAGAAGCTGACGATTACAGGACAGCAGTCAAACACGACACCGAATCAGTCCGGCAGCACAGGCGGCACAGGTTCAACAAGCGCGAAGATTAATGTAATGATCGATGCCGCAAAAGCTCAGCTGGGTGTACCGTATGTATGGGGCGGGACAACGCCGAGAGGCTTTGACTGCAGCGGTTTTATTTATTACGTTCTTAATAAGGTCACTTCCGTATCCAGACTTTCAGCCGCAGGCTACTGGAATACGATGACATCAGTCAGCCAGCCGGCGGTCGGTGACTTTGTCTTTTTCTCAACTTATAAAGCCGGTCCTTCTCACGTCGGCATTTATCTCGGAAACGGACAGTTTATTAATGCCAACGATTCGGGTGTCGTCATTTCCAGCATGAACAATTCCTATTGGAAACAGCGCTACCTCGGAGCGAAACGATTCTTCTGATACAGACAAGCTGCACAGCCGAAAAGGCTGTGCAGCTTTTTTTACAGCCTGAAAATATTAATGCTGATCACATGTTTAGTCACGGGGTGAAAATACACTTCAGCACGGGAGGAAAACGTCTCTTTTTTTGTTTGCACCGTTACGCGAAACACGTCTTTCGTCTGTTCCCGGTTTACTTTCGTACGGCCCATGTACGAATAATCGGTAAGCTCGGCCCCCTTGTATTCACGTTCCAGCTGGTTCCATGCAAGCTGCTCCCATTTTCCGGCTGATGGATCGAGGTGTTCTGTATGCCCTTTTTCAGCGATTGAGGCAATGAGAATGCCGCAAAACAAGAGGGCAAGCGTAAATGGAAGGAATTTCATCTTTATGTTCTCCTGAGTCGTTTTTGTCAATCTTAGCGTGTCCAAAGAAGAGACGGATATGCGTTTTTATTTTATGTCTCCCTCATATTGCTATGCCCAATTTATACGGACACCAACTTTTCCCCCGTTGCATCCGGGCTTCGGCGGCATACACTAACGGAGAACTTCTCATTGAAAGGGGAAGCGTAAGATGGATCATGCCGATTATGATAAAGCCTTATATTACACACACCGGTCTCAATGGGACAATTTATTAATTTTGATGGTGCGTACGAAAGATGATTTGTTATCAAAGCGTATTGAGCACTTTCTGCATGCATATCATTTTGAACTTGATTATGCGGTGCTTGAAAAAGAGCTGTATTCCCTTCTCAGGTATATTGATCATGCGGCAGAGCTCGCGTATGAAGATCAATTAGCCATGCTGACATAAAAACAATCCCGGCGTCACGCGCCGGGATTCCCCATGTTTGTAAACATATTCAGCTCTTCCATCATGTCTGTCAGGCTGACCGCCATATCCTCAGATACGGTCCGGCGCTCCATGTCGATGTGAATCGGGTCTAAGACCAGCTGTTTCGGGATGACATTTGCATAGACGCCCCTCATCACAGTCCGCATATTCGCCAGCGCGTTCATGCCGCCTTTTCCCCCGCCCGCCGCTGCAATGATGGCCGCCGGTTTGTATCTCCAGCAGTCACTGCTTAAAAAATCAATGGCGTTTTTTAAAGCGCCGCTCATGCCGCTGTGATACTCGGGAGATAATAAGACGACGGCAGACGACTTTTTCACCTGCCGCCTTAACTCTTGCACTGAGGGCAGATCGTTCTGTTCTTCTTCACCGTTATAAAGCGGCAGTTCACTTTTGCTTAAATCAATAAAATCGGTTTGAAACCGGTCTCTGTTATACGAAGCGGCAATTCTTGTCCGCCCGTTTTTTCTCGGCGTGCCGCTGATCACTAATATGCTCATTTAGTTTACCGCCTTTCCGGAAACATTGTATTTTACGGCATACAATGCCGCTTGTGTCCTGTCTGAAAGATTCAGCTTTGACAGCAGATTGGACACATGGGTCTTCACTGTTTTTTCAGAAATAAACAGAGCTGCGGCAATTTCCTTATTGCTTTTCCCTTTGGCTATTTCTTGAAGAACATCTTTTTCACGGGGAGTCAGCTGATCATATTTTTCCTTATCCTGATCCTCCTGAACCATATGTGTCAGCACGTGAGGCACAATATCCGCAGAGAGCCGGTACCGTCCGGAATACACTTCCCGGAGTGTTTTCACTAAATCATCGGGCTGGGCGTCTTTCAGCTGATACGCTTTGGCCCCGGCTTTAAGGGCGGGAATGACATGCTGCGGGTCGGAATAGCTCGTCAAAACGACGATACGGATGTCCGGAAATCGTTCAGCCGCGATTTTTGCCGCTTCAATGCCGTCCATATCAGGCATTGATAAATCCATTAAACGATGTCAGGCTTCGTTAGTTCAGCTTGCTGAAGCGCTTCAGCACCGGTAGACGCCTCACCGACAACTTCAATATCTTCCTGAGTGGCGAAGAAAAAGCGCAGTCCTTTGCGGACAACGTGATGATCATCAGCGATCACAATTTTCATCAATCAGACCTCCTATCCCGTAAAATGGAAGCCGAACGGAGACAATCGTACCGGCGCCAAGCTCAGATTGCAATGCAAACCGGCCTCCGATTGCTTCGGCGCGCGATTTCATACCCGCAATGCCAAGTGACGGCAGTCCCGCATGCGCATCAGCGCTGAAGCCCGCTCCATGGTCGATAATGCGAAGCTCAGCATGATCCGGCTTTTTAACGGCAGAAATGATAACCCGGTCCGTTCCCGCATGCTTTTTACAGTTATTCAAGGCTTCTTGAGCGATCCGCCAAAGCGCGTGTTCCTGTTCATCCGTAAGCTTCAGTTCATCTTCCATGTCACAGACGGCTTCCAGACCGATGAGAGCGGCATAGCTTTTGATCGACGCATACAGCCCTTTCGTTAAACTTTCCGGTCTCAGCTGCCAAATAAGCGTCCTCATTTCTGTCAACGCATCCTGCGACAGCTCTTGGATGAACGTAATCATCTGCCGGAGCCGTTCATCATCTGTAAAGCTTTTAGCGGCTTTTGCCGTTAAGCTGACGGAAAACAGCATCTGATTGACGGAATCATGCAGCTCTTGCGCCAGTCTGCTCCGTTCCATCAGCAGGGCGTTCTGCTGCGCAAATTCGGCCAGTTTCATCCGCTGGATCGCCGTTCCGATTTGGAATGCGACCCCTTCAAGAAGATGCAGTTCTTCTTCGCTGAAAAACGTCTTTTCTCCTGCAGCGACGTTTAATAAACCGAATGTCCGGCCGCCGTCTTCAAGCGGAACAGTCGCATGATGGGTAATGCCTTCGGTGTCGCTGCAGTCCGTCGTCTGTTCCGCAAATTCAATCCGTTTACAATTCATAATGTTTACAGCCTTGGTCAATCCGCCATTGCTGAATTTGGTCAGACAATAGCAGTCCCCGCTGCACATTAATGCGTTTTCCCGCTGACCGAGAGCCGGCGGTAAATAAGCGGATGCGGCGAGCGTATAGGACCCGTCCGGATCAATCAGAAAAATCCACCCTGTCTGCAGCCCGGTCAGGCTGAGCAGTTCGCGCAGGACTTTATCAAGCGCTTCCTTCATATCGTGGCATTGGTTTAAGGTTTCCGCAATCGCTTTTAAGGTTTTTAAGGTTTCTACCGTCGTTTTCGTCAAACTCCCTCACTCCGGCCATTCAGAATTATCCATATTATATCAATTCTAATCTGTATTTGCCTTTGCTTCAGCATGATTTTTCCTCATACTTTCGGATGAGGCGTAAAAAAACCGCCGGATATCGCTTCCGGCGGTTTTTTGTTTATTTCGTTTTTTCCACTATGGCATCCACCGTTTTCATGACGGCTTCAGATAATGCGGCAAGACGCTGTTCGCTGTCTTGTAAAGAAGTTCCCTTCACTGCGAAGTAGAACTTGACTTTCGGCTCCGTTCCGGATGGACGGAGGCAGAACCAAGAGCCGTCTTCAAGGAAATATTTCAGAACATTTGACTTCGGAAGATCAATATCTTCTTCACGATGATCGGCAAATACAGTCCGTTTTCCCGTTGAATAGTCTTCAGCCTGCGTGATTTGTTTTCCGGCCATCTGCTTCGGCGGATCGTTTCGGAATGACGTCAGGATAGCGGAAATCTGCTCTGCTCCCTGTTTTCCTTTTAACGTCAATGACTTCAAACCTTCACGGTAATAACCGTATTCTTTAAAAATGGACAGCAGCGCGTCATAAAGCGACATGCCCTGCTTTTTATAAAAGGCGCATACTTCGACGGCTAACAGCGCAGCCTGGATCGCATCTTTGTCACGCGCGAAATCGCCGATTAAGTAGCCGTAGCTTTCTTCATACCCGAACTGGAACGTGTATTGTCCGGTTTTTTCATATTCTTTGATCTTTTCACCGATAAATTTGAAGCCTGTCAGCGTGTCGACCGTATCTAACCCGAACGATGAAGCGACGGCGCGGCCCAATTCACTTGTGACAATCGTTTTCATGACGACGCCGTTCTCAGGAAGGACGCCCTGTTTTTTCTTTTCAGAAAGCAGGTAGTGCAATAAAAGCGCGCCTGTCTGGTTCCCCGTCAGCACCGTATACTTGCCTTCACTGTTTTTTGCGGCAATGCCGAGACGGTCGGCATCCGGGTCCGTAGCGACGAGAATATCGGCGTTTTGTTCTTCTCCCAGTTTAATGGCATATTCGAATGCCGCGTGCTCTTCAGGATTTGGCGATTTGACGGTTGAAAAATCCGGATCCGGAAGCTCCTGTTCCTTTACGACAGTGACGTTTTTGTAACCTAGCGCTTCGAGACCGCGGCGTACCGGTTTATTCGCCGTGCCGTGCAGCGGAGTGAACACGACGCTCACGTCGACTTCTTCCGAAAGCTCGGGATGGACGGAGATGGAAGTCAGTTTTTCAGTATAGGATGTATCAATTTCTTCGCCGATGATCTTAATTAAACCTTTTTCCTTCAACGCCTGTTCATCTTCAACTTGAATCGTTAATTCATTTTCAATCGCATTCACTTCCGCAATGACGATGTCCGCTTCTTTCGGCGGCAGCTGTGCCCCGTCATCGCCGTACACTTTATATCCGTTATATTCAGGCGGGTTATGGCTGGCCGTCACGACGATACCCGCATAAGCGTTCAGTTCTCTCACCGCAAAAGACAGCTCAGGCGTCGGGCGGAGCTCATCAAATACGTATGTTTGAATGCCTTGGGAAGCAAGGGTTTTGGCTGCTTCCATCGCAAACTCAGGAGATTTATGACGGGAGTCGTACGCGATCGCAACGCCTCTTTTTTTCGCTTCTTCTCCTTGTTTTGCGATATACGCAGCAAGCCCGGCGGATGCTTTGCGGACCGTGTAAATGTTCATTCTGTTTGTGCCCGGCCCGATTTCTCCTCTCATGCCTCCTGTTCCGAACTCAAGATTTTTGTAGAAAAAGTCTTCCAGCAGCTGCTCGTTTCCTTCTGCGTCCGCCAATAATTTTTTTAATTCTGAATCTAATTGTTCGGCCTGATTCCAGCGTTCGTAACTCTTACTCCAACTCATGTTCGTCCTCCTATAATTTCAGCTTATGACCATATTTTAATATGAAGCGGCTGTCCGTGTCACTTGATAACTTAACACAGCGCTTTATGTAAAAAGAAGGGCTCATGCCTTTTCGGCACAGCCCTCCGGTTATTATTGTTCGAGCGGAACAACCGCATCGTGCAGCAGCGTGTTTAACCACTCGGTATGTTTCGCTTTCGTTTCGTCATCCCATTGGAACCGGTCGCTCATGTAATCAATCACAGCCGTTTTATACGTTTGCACCCATTTGATGTCGAAGAACAGTCTGCCCGTTCTGCGGACGAAGAAATCAGCAGGTGTCGCAGCCATCTCTTCTTCAATGCTGTAAGCCGCTTCCGCCAGAATGTGAACCGGAATCTGGCGTTTTGCCGCTTCATCTTTCAGGCCTTCAATCCGGCTGAATACATTTTCGACGTTAGAGCCGTATCTGATGGCTAACTGTTTAGCTGTTTCCTGTGATAAACCGATTTTCAATCCGTCTTTTGTCTTTGCTTCCACAAATGACTCGAAGTTTTTAGAGCCGCCGACATGTCCGCCGGAAATCGGCCAGGACTTCGTCTTACAGCCGCCGAAGTCCTGGCCGCCCTCTTCTTTTAAGCGGTCGCGGACAAGATCGACAATGTGCTCAGCCATTTTACGGTAGCCCGTCAGTTTTCCTCCGGCGATTGTGATCAAGCCAGATTGAGATGTCCAGATTTCATCTTTACGGGAGATCTCGGACGGATCTTTTCCTTCTTCGTGAATGAGCGGTCTGAGGCCGGCCCAGCTTGATTCAATATCGTCCGCCGTAATATTCAGTTCCGGGAACATATAATTGATGGAGCTGACGACATAATCACGATCCTGCACCGTCATGCGCGGATGCTCAAGCTTTTGTTTATAAACCGTGTCTGTCGTGCCCACGTATGTTTTTCCTTCACGCGGAATGGCGAACACCATCCGTCCGTCCGGCGTGTCAAAATATACAGCCTGTTTAAGCGGGAATACGGATTGGTCGAATACGAGATGGACCCCTTTTGTATGCTGGAGATGCTTTCCGCTTTTGCTGTGGTCTTTTTCTCTCAGCTCGTCGACCCAAGGACCTGTCGCATTGACGATTTTTTTTGCGTAAACTTTGTATTCCTTGCCTGACAGCAGATCTTCAATTAAAACGCCGACGACTTTTCCTTTTTCATAAAGCAGCTCTTTCACTTTAGAATAGTTGACAGGCTCCGCACCGAATTTAACGGCTTCTTTCATGACTTCAATCGTCAGTCTGGCGTCGTCCGTCCGGTACTCTACATAGTAGCCTCCGCCTTTTAAGCCGTCTTTTTTGACGAGCGGTTCTTTTTGCAGCGTTTCTTTTGCAGACAGCATGCTTCTGCGCTCTGATTTTTTTACCCCTGCTAAATAGTCATATACACGCAGACCGATGGACGTAGAGAATGAACCGAATGTGCCTCCTTTATGGAACGGAAGCAGCATCCATTCCGGCGTCGTGACGTGCGGGCCGTTTTCGTATACAATGGCACGTTCTTTACCGACTTCAGCCACCATTTTGACTTCGAATTGCTTCAGATAACGCAAACCGCCGTGGACAAGCTTTGTGGATCGGCTTGATGTGCCGGCCGCGAAATCCTGCATTTCGCTCAAAGCGACTTTCATTCCCCTTGAAGCAGCGTCAAGCGCCGTACCGGCACCCGTAATGCCTCCGCCTATAATAAACAGATCGTATGTTTTTTTAGTCATGTCTTCCAGCATATGATCCCGTTCCAAACTCGAAAATTGGTGATTCATCATTACGTTTCCTCCTTGTTGTCACGGTATAGAAAAAGAGACCACAACAGCCAAAGCGCATGTTATCACTTTGGTGCTGTGGTCTCTCCTCATCTCAGGACCGTTCCTATTAACTTGTTTTCAGTATATCATAATTTTATCTTACTTAAAAGCCATAGCTGCATTTACTGCTTTTTTCCATCCGCCGTACAATTCATCGCGTTTTTCATCTTCCATTTCCGGTTTGAATTGCTTATCCAGATTCCACTGATCGGCGATTTCAGTGCTGTCTTTCCAGTAGCCGACAGCGATTCCGGCCAAATACGCGGCACCGAGCGCCGTCGTTTCATTAATTTCCGGACGTTCGACCGGCACATCAAGCAAGTCGCTTTGGAACTGCATAAGGAAATTATTTTTAACCGCTCCGCCGTCTACACGCAACGTTTTTAAAGAGATGCCTGAATCAGCTTCCATGGCATCAAGCACATCTTTCGCCTGATAAGCGAGAGATTCAAGCGTAGCCCGGATAAAATGCTCCTTCGTCGTTCCGCGTGTCAGGCCGAAAACCGAGCCGCGCACGTCACTGTCCCAGTACGGTGTGCCCAATCCGACGAAAGCGGGCACGACATAAACACCGTCAGCGGAATCCACACGCTCTGCGTACGTCTCGCTTTCTTTCGAATCATGGAACATCCGCATGCCGTCTCTCAGCCATTGGATGGCAGAACCTGCGACAAAGATGCTTCCTTCCAGCGCATACTCGACTTTTCCGTCTAATCCCCAGGCGATCGTCGTCAGAAGGCCGTGCTCTGAAGCAATGGCTTTTTCTCCGGTATTCATGAGCATAAAGCAGCCTGTGCCGTATGTGTTTTTCCCCATGCCTTCTTCAAAGCACGCCTGACCGAACAGCGCTGACTGCTGGTCTCCGGCCGCACCCGCAATCGGAATATTTTTGCCGAAGAAATGATAATCAACCGTTTTCGCGTACACATGAGAAGACGGTTTCACTTCCGGCAGCATTGATTTCGGCACGCCTAAAATGTCAAGAAGCTCGTCATCCCATTTTAATTCATGGATATTAAACATCAGCGTTCTTGAAGCGTTGGAATAATCCGTTACGTGCGCCGCGCCTCCGGACATTTTCCAGATGAGCCATGAATCAATCGTTCCGAAAAGGAGATTTCCGTTTTCCGCTTTTTCCCGCGCGCCTTCTACATTGTCAAGAATCCATTTGACTTTCGTTCCTGAGAAATAAGGGTCGATCAAAAGTCCCGTTTTTTCTCTGAATGTATCATTATATCCTTTTTCACGAAGCTCTTCGCAAATGCCGGATGTTTGTCTCGATTGCCACACAATCGCATTGTATACCGGCTTTCCGGTATCTTTATCCCATACGACCGTCGTTTCCCTTTGGTTCGTGATGCCGATGCCGGAAATTTGGTCCGCGCTGATTCCGGACTCTGAGATCACAGTCGCGATAACGGCGAGCACCGATCCCCAGATTTCGTTCGCATTATGCTCCACCCAGCCCGGCTGAGGGAAGTGCTGTGTGAATTCCTTTTGAGCGGAATGCACGATTTTTCCTTCTTTA
This sequence comes from Bacillus sp. SDLI1, assembly GCF_001553895.1. Classification (NCBI taxonomy): domain Bacteria; kingdom Bacillati; phylum Bacillota; class Bacilli; order Caryophanales; family Bacillaceae; genus Bacillus; species Bacillus sp. SDLI1. The sequence goes on from NZ_CP013950.1 coordinate 1,282,258, forward strand.
TTAAAAAGAATCGCTCTTGAACTTGTTGTGCCTTGGTCAATTGATAAAATATAGGTCTCCATGATGCCGCTCTCCTTTTTAAATATATTCAGAATTTGATAATGTTTTTCGTGATTGAGATTTCTTGGTATAAACATAGAGTATGAAAAGCAATACAACCATTATAACGCTTACAAACCAAAAGCTAGATGTCACATTTCCTTTAAACGCGGCATTGTAAAATACGCCGCCGAACGCACCGCCCATAATCGGACCGATAACGGGAATCCAGGCATATTTCCAATTTGACGGTCCTTTTTTCGGGATCGGCAGAAAGGCGTGCGCGATTCTCGGCCCCAAATCCCGCGCAGGGTTGATCGCATACCCGGTCGTTCCTCCGAGAGAAATTCCGATAGCCACGATGAGGAATCCGACAATCAGCGGGTTCAGCCCTTTTGTAAATTCATTCGCTCCGATTGCCAAAATGCCGAGCACAAGCACAAATGTCCCAATGACTTCACTTATCATATTCCCAAATGTATGAGGAATACTCGGTCCGGTCGAGAAAACGCCCAGCTTAGCGGCCGGATCATCCGTCGCCTTCCAATGCGGCAGATAATGAAGGTACACAATAACCGCACCGATTATTGCTCCGATCATCTGTCCAGCAATATAGACAGGGACTTCTTTCCAAGGAAAACTGCCTTCAAGCGCAAGGCCTATCGTTAAAGCCGGATTCAAGTGAGCGCCGCTGATTCCGCCGACAGCATATGCCGCCATGGCTACTCCAAGCCCCCAGCCGAATACAACAACAATCCATCCGGATTGGTATGAAAGCGATTTCTTTAAATTGACTCCCGCACAAACGCCGCCGCCGAAAATAATAAGCAGCATTGTACCGATTACTTCTCCCCAAAATGCTGTCATCATCATTCCTCCTAAATGACATAATAGCAGGTTTGACAGAGTTATAGAGAATAAAAAACCCACAACAGACCGCTTTACGCTTTATTGCTGCCGTAAAGAGCTGTTGTGGGTCTCCGGGTCTCCATCACATAGTATTAACCTAGGTCTATTGTAACAACGGGTGTAAGCGGTGTCAATCTTTTTTTGTCATAGAATGTTCATATTTAGCCCACAGCTCGGTGTCTGAAGTCGTGACAGCCGTGGCCCCCGCCTGCAAAGCGTTTTCAACATCCTGTTCCGTGCGGATAAAGCCGCCGGCAAAAATCGGAATGCCCGTCATCTCTTTAATTTCCCGGATTAAAGTCGGAACGATGCCCGGGAGAACCTCGATAAAGTCAGGCTTATGCTTCCCGACGAATTCCATGCTCTTTTCCATCGCGCTCGTATCCAAGAGAAACAGACGCTGGATCGCATATATTTTCTTTTGTTTCGCTTTGACGATGACGGCCGATCTCGTCGAAATGATGCCGGCGGGCCGGATGTCCTGACAAATAAATTCAGCCCCGTATTCATCATGCTTAATGCCGTGAATTAAATCGACGTGAACCATCAGGTGTTTTCCGTGTTTTTTCGCTTCATTCACGACACCTTTTAATTGACCGAGGTGAATATCTAAAATAACGCCGTATAAGAACGGACTTTCTAAAAATGCATCGAATTGCTTCATGTTCCGGATAGCCGGTAAAATCTGCTGGTTGTGAAAACTCATGTTTTACTCCTTTACATTAAAAATCAATGCTCAGCACGCTTTCTTTGACCGTTGAAATGATGAAAGAAAGCTCCTCGTCAGAAAGGCAGAAAGGCGGTGAAAGCTGAATGACATTATTATATCCCGCTGCGGTATCGCCATTTTTCCCGACGAGCAGGCCTTTTTTCTTACAGGCGGTGATGACGTGCTGGACAGCGGCGGCATCAGCGGGTTCTTTCGTGATTTTGTCCTTTACGAGCTCGATGCCGGCAAGAAGGCCCTTTCCCCGTACATCTCCGACCGCGGGATGTTCTCTGAGCGGCTGAAGCTCCCTGAGCAGCCTTTCGCCAAGCTCCCGGGAACGGGCGATCAGATTTTCCTCCTCCATCAATTGCAGGTTTTTCAAAGCAAGGGCGCAGGCTGCCGGATTGCCTCCGAATGTATTCACGTGCCGGAAACGGCCGTACGGCTCACCGTCCGAATACGCTTCAAAAATCTCCCGTTTCACCGCCGTCGCCGACAGCGGCAGGTAAGCGCTCGTGATGCCTTTTGCCATTGTGACGATGTCCGGTGAAACGCCGTAATGCTGAAATCCGAACGGCTCTCCCGTGCGGCCGAAACCGCAGATGACTTCATCACTGATAAGCAGCGCGCCGTGGCGGCGGCAAATGTCCTCTACCTTTGCCATATACCCGTCCGGGGGCATCAGTATACCTCCGCCTGTAATAATCGGTTCCATAATAACGCCGGCAATCGTTTCGCTTAATTCCCACGTCATGATCCGGTCGATTTCATGTGCGCTTTCCAATGTGTCAGCATCGGCGGGATTCCGATAGAGATCAGGCGGCGCCGCATGCAAAAATCCTTGGGAGAGCGGCTCGTATTTGTATTTTCTCTGCGCCTGGCCGGTAGCGGCGAGCGCCCCCATCGTATTGCCGTGATAGCCTCTGTACCGGGAGATGAATTTGAAGCGGCTGTGATCGCCGTTTTCAATGTGGTATTGGCGGGCAATTTTGAACGCGGTTTCATTTGCTTCCGATCCGCTGTTGGAAAAGAAGATTACATAATCGCCGCCGAGCCATTCATTCAGTTTTTCCGCAAGTTCAATCGCAGGTTGATGGCTTTGGGTCAGCGGATAATAAGGAAGCTCCTTCAATTGGCTGTATGCCGCATCGGCAAGCTCCTTTCTCCCGTATCCGATATTGACGCACCACAGTCCTGACATGCCGTCCAAATACCGCCTGCCGTCAATGTCCGTAACCCAGGCGCCTTCCCCTTTTTGGACAATTATGCTGTCATCCGGCTCCGCCCCTTTCATCGCGTGCCAAATCAGCTCTTTATCCTTTTGTTTGAGTGACTGATTTTTTTGTACATGTTCCACACCGCTCATCTCCCTTTCAATATCATTGCACTGTATCGAAAGCTGCCCGGCTTCTGGCGCCGATTCTCTTGGTGAAGTTTTCCTCTTAATAAGAATATAAAGGCGCGGCATGGGCGAGTCAATAAAGCGGCGGCAATTAAAAAAACGCTTTCTCCCAGAAAGCGAAAGGGCTACAAGAGCATATCCCGAAACCGGGGACGGTGCAAGTATTTTTATAAAAAAACCCGCTCCTTAAACCGGAGCGGGCTTTTTTCATTTAAGATGCGTAATCCGGTAAATGTCTTTGCGCCGGTCTTTCAGCTGGCGCACGGTTCCGTTTTCACGCTGCCTTCTTAAAATTTCAAGGTCAACGTCCCCGATCACAACCATTTCGATATTCGGGTTCGTTTCACCGACGATTCCGTCTCTGGCAAATTCAAAATCAGACGGAGCAAAAATGGCTGACTGTGCGTATTGAATGTCCATATTTTCTGTTTGCGGCAGGTTCCCGACCGTACCTGAGATGACAGTGTAAATTTGGTTTTCAACCGCTCTCGCCTGAGAGCAGTATCTTACGCGCAAGTAGCCTTGGCGGTCTTCAGTGCAGAACGGCGTAAAGATAATTTTCGCCCCTTGATCCGCGGCAATTCTCGCAAGCTCCGGAAATTCAATATCGTAGCAGATCTGAATGGCGATCTTTCCGCAGTCTGTATCAAATACGCGCACTCTGTCTCCGGCGCTGATGCCCCACCATTTCCGCTCATTCGGCGTAATGTGAAGCTTATACTGTTTTTCAATCGTGCCGTCACGTCTGAATAAGTAAGCGATGTTATAAATTTTCCCTTCTTCTTCAACGAAGTGGGAGCCGCCGATGATGTTGACATTATATTTCACCGCGAGATCTGTAAAGAGGCTGATATAGTCCTCTGTATATTCGGTAATCCTCTGAATGGCCAGACTCGGAGAACGCTCCTCGAGGAATGACATGAGCTGCGTCGTGAAAATCTCCGGAAATACCGCGAAATCAGATCTTGCATCGGAAGCCACATCCACATAATATTCAACCTGATTGGCAAATTCCTCGAAGGAATAAATCTTTTTCATTTCATACTGGATGACGCAAATACGCACCGGAAATGCCGATTTGTAATAGCGCTTCGACTGCGGCAGGTAATCGACATTGTTCCACTCCATTAATGTCGCATATTTAATGGACGCGGTGTCATCCGGGAGATAATTCGGATTGATCCGCATGAGCGTAAATCCGTTCATCAGCTGAAAGGAAAGCACCGGATCATAAATCTGATGGCGCGTCACCTGTTCGACATAGGCTCTCGCCGTCATTTCTTCCGCATATTTATGGTAATTCGGAATCCGTCCGCCGATAATGATGCTTTTCAGGTTTAATCGTCTCGCCAGGTCTTTTCTCGCTTCATACAGCCGGTGTCCGATCTTCATCCGTCTGTATGCCGGATGCACCATCACTTCAATTCCGTACAGTCCGGATTGTGGTTCGTGATGTAACCGTCGTCTGTAATGTCCTGCCATGTGTGGCGGTCATCGTATTCATCGAAATTGATGATCAGGCTGGAGCATGATCCGATAATTTCCCCTTCATACTCGGCGCAAAACTGACCTTCCGGAAAATGCGCGAGATGGCTGATTAAATGCTCAGGCTCCCAAGGCTCCATCCCCGGGAAACAATCCTTTTGCAGCTCAATAATTTTGTTGATATCTTTCTCTTCCATGTTCCGTATGACCATTTTCTTTTCAAAACGGGTCAGATCAAGTTTCTCAGACAATGCCGCTTCCCCCTGCCGATTCGTTTTGATTGTTCAAGCGCTGTAAAAGTAATTCAAGTTCCATTTCCGCCATCGATTCCAGTCTGTGATCGTATTCTTCAAACAACAGGGCGCTTGTTACCTTATTCGGTACGATCACACATTTCATGCCGGCACGTTTGGCTGCGATTGAGCCATTGACGGAATCCTCAAAAGCAAGACATTCGGAAGGTTCGACGCCTAAATGTTCCGCCGCTTTCAAATAGAGTTCCGGATTCGGCTTCACTTCTTCTACGTCATCCGCCGTCTGAATCACTTCAAATTCATCAAACAGGCCTAACTCCTTCAGGTGGCCCGATACCCATTTGAAATCTGAGCTTGAAGCAAGCCCCACCTTCAATCCTAATTCTTTCGCCGCGGCTAAATAAGCCTCCACCCCGGGACGCGCCGTTTCCGTTTTCATCCGCTGATCGAAGCGCGCACGTCTGATCGCCGTCAGTTCGTCATGATCGAGCTTTCTTCCCAGCTGCTCCTCTAAATACGCGAACGGCTTAAACCCCGCGGCCGTTCCGATCACCTTTCCCCAGACAGATAAAGGCAATGTCGATCCGTGTTCTTCAAACATTTCTTGCAGCACTTCATATTCATGGGTTTCTGTATCTAAAATTAACCCGTCAAAATCAAAGATTAATGCTTTTATCACTGCTTACAGCTCCTTTAGTTAACGTATTGTGACCTATGTATACACTATACCGTGAATTTCTTTCGCGTTCAAAATGTAACATTCGGACGGAAAGAAGAGCCTGCATGAATGCAAGCTCTCTTGATCCGTTACTGTGAGTTTTGGCTGGAAATATTAGAAAGAGCTGCTCCCGCAGACTCGTTTGAACGCTGATCGACCGCTAAGTCTCCAAGCGCAACGATCCCGACCAAATGATTTTGATCAACAATGGGAAGGCGGCGGATTTGGTGTTGGGCCATCAGGTGTGACGCCTCTTCAAGACTCATCTCCGGGTTTCCGGATACTACTTTAGAAGACATCACGTGCGAAACAGGTGTTTGGCCGTCGCGGCCTTGAGCCGTTGTTCTCAATGCGATATCACGGTCTGTCAGCATCCCTTTTAATTCCCCTCCGTCAACGACGGGAATCGCTCCGACATTATGCTGATGCATCAGCGCGGCCGCTTCCTGAATCGTTTGATTGGGAGAAACGGTAGCCACGTGGGTAGTCATTGATTGTTTGATTGAACTCATTGTAAAGCACCCCTTTCGCCATTTATTATGCTCAGGGGTTTGTCTCATTATAAAGGGAGTTAGAGGAAAGAAATTGTGGTATCATGTCAAAGAAGCAAAAAAGAGCCTGTAAAAAGGCTCTTTACATCCGTCAGATCAGCCTTCTGTGACCGCAGGCTTCTGATTCGGCTCTTGTCTCGAAATCATCATAGGTAAACGGAAAATTCATTCCGCAATCATTCAGCAAAGCGCAATTTTTATCAAACAGCGCCCGCTCTTTGGCATCATATACCGCGTGCGGCTTTGACAGCATGATATGTACCGTTTGCAGACAAGCCATAATTTGAAATGCTTCTTTTAACGTTCCTTGGTAAAGTTGGTTTTGTAAAGACAATACGCCCTTTTTTTTAAAGCGCTGCATTTCCAGTTCGGAGAAATAAAGAGGAAAGACATTTTGGAACAGTTCAGAGGAAAGCTCTTGTATCGCGCTTTCTTGTCCGTCAGTCGCTGCGTTGACAATTCTCACATCAATCACCTTTCTTGCCATGTGAATATCCTTAATCTTTATCAAGAATAGCACAGAAAAAAACGCGAAAGCTAAGGTAAGTGTTTCCTATTGGAACAGCCGCTTTCCGCTTGAAAAAGGAGCTTTATGATATGAAACAAAATGACCGCGGGCTGGAACTTCTGATAACGGAAAAGCACGCCGGACAATGGCTGTTTTCAGTCCTGAAATCAGAATTTCAGGCATCAAAACCCGTGATAACCGAATGGATGAACCAAGAAAGCATTCAGGTCAATCGCACATCTCCCAAAAACAACATCATCCTGAAAACCGGAGACCGCCTGTTCATTGATCTTCAGGAAAAAACGGAGTCATCGGTGATCCCGGAATACGGGGAAGCGGAAATCTTATTTGAGGACAATCATATGCTGATTGCAAATAAGCCGGCGGGGATGCCGACTCATCCGAATGAAGAGGGTCAGACCGGAACCCTCAGCAATCTGATCGCTTACCATTTTCAAATCAACGGCGAACAAGCGAAAGTCCGCCATGTTCACCGGCTTGACCGGGACACGTCAGGTGCGGTCGTTTTCGCTAAACACCGCCTGGCTCATGCCATCCTCGATCGGCAGCTTGAAACCAAAACATTAAAACGAACCTATATCGCCGCAGCGGAAGGAAAAGTGACGCCGAAAAAAGGCACGGTTGATTCGCCGATCGGCCGCGACAGGTCACATTCCGTCAGACGGCGCGTCTCACCCGGCGGACAAGCCGCCGTCACCCATTACAAGGTAAAAGGCTATCATTCCGGCGCGCAGCTTTCTCTGGTCGAGCTTGAATTGGAAACCGGAAGAACACATCAAATCAGAGTGCATATGGCAAGCATCGGCCATCCGTTAGCGGGAGATGACCTGTACGGCGGAAGCCGGGCGCTGTTTCACAGACAGGCGCTTCACGCCAAAAAGGTCAGCGTCGTCCATCCGGTCTCCGGAGAAGAAATCATTGCCGAAGCGCCGATGCCCGCTGATCTGGCACACTTTGCCGACACGTATTTTTCTTAAACCGGGTAAGCATATATAATATATCGTTTCGGTGCATTTCCGATGTAAGAAAACGGATAGCAAGTGGTCAGGATCAGTTCCTCCCGCTCGTGCTGAAGGGTGATGACGGACGTATCATTCCGGCTGACGATTTTTGTATGGCTGATTTTATAAGAAAACGCGCCGTAAGACAGAATCACGTTCAGCCTGTCTCCTTTTTTCAGTTCGCCGGTCCGTCGGAACACCGTGTCCCTGTGGCCGGATAATACGATTTGGCCGTGTTCATCCGGATAATAGCTGTCTTTGTAATGGCCGACGCCTTTTGCTAAATCGTCTGCGTCAGTCCCTTCCACGATCGGGAGCTCAGCATCAATTTTAGGGATCTCTAAAATACCGCTTGCTTCACCTGTTTTAGGATGAAATTCTTTTTTGCGCTGCGCCAAAACGGCTCTATTCGTTTCTTTCTTTGCCAGAACGGGTTCAGCCGTTTTTTTTGCTTCTTGAAGCGATTGGTTTGTCTTCATATGTGAATCGACGATCTTCCAGCTTCCGTAGCATGTGACGATGACACCGATAATGATGACAAGAAGCGGAATATGTTTCAGTTTATTCATGGTGTGCGGTTGCTCCTTTTCTTTCTGAAAAGCCAATATACGCCGGCGCCTGTGATCACCAGTCCGGCCAGTGCCGTCTGATGGCTGCCCGCTGAAGTATCAGGTAATGGACGGCCTTTTTGTGTGCCGCTTTCAGTCTGTTTTGTGCTTTCTTCCGGATTTGCCGCCGGCGACGGACGGGTTTTGGAAGCTGTTTCTTTTATAATGGGACGCTCTGGTTTTTTGGCTTGGTCAGGCTGTTTTGCAGCATCCGGGTTTTTAGCGGGTTTTTCCGCTTGGGGTTTTTCTGTTTTATCAGGTCTGGTGCCGCCCGGTGTTTCCCCTTTTCCCGGCTGACTGCCGGTGTCATCAGGTGTTTCGGTTGCTGATGCCGTGCGGATGCGGCCGTCGGTTTGATAAGAAATCGGAGCGGAAAAGCTTTTGACATAGTCTACTGTCGCTTCCAAATCCTCAGGCCCCGTCACCGGATTCTTGCCGAGTTTCCCGATCGGGCCGTATTTGGCCCCCGCTGCCGTTGCCATAAATTGATTGACTGTTAATGTATATCCTTTCTCGGGCTGTATGTCTGTCCCGTCCGCCATTTTCATATCAATCGCTTTTCCGGTTTCCGGGTTCCATGTATAGGAAAAACCGCTGATGCTGTAATCCGGTCCGTAAACCGGAGAAATTTGCGCGTTGATGATCTCCCGCAAATCTTTTCCTTTGATTTCAAGCTTCGTCAGCACATTGCCGAACGGCTGAACATTATAAAGGTCTCCCCATGTAATCGGTCCTTTTTTTATGCCGTCCCGGATGCCGCCGCCATTCATAAGCGCAAAATCGGATTTCATCTTCGTTTTCATACCGTCGGCAATCAGATTTCCAAGCGCCGTGTCGCCGTCATTTGAATAGCCGCCCGTTATATCATGGGCCGCTTCCCCGACCGCTTCGCTGATAATCGGTTTCACTTTCTCTTCATATTTGCTTAATATGCCTGCCGCATCCGGGTCCGGCTTGATTTTACTTTGGTCGATATATTGGATTTCCGCTGATTTTTTCACGATATCCTTCGACTCTTTATCAAGTTCAAGATCGGCGATTCCGATTGCTTTTCCGTATTCAAATGCCTGCACGATCAGCTTGCCGTTGACTTCTCCGTTTACGACTTTATGATTGTGCGCGGCGAAAATCACGTCAATCTCTGAGTCTGTCCCGCCGGCAAGCTTTGCGGCTTCTCCCGTGATCGCACTGCCGTTTTGTTCAGCAGACATATGAGCGAGCACGGCGATGGCTTTAATTCCTTTTTTCTTCAGGTCAGCGGCGGCGGCATTGACGGCTTTTACCTCATCCGTAAACGTGATGTTTTTAATTCCGTCCGGAATGACCATTCCTGCTGCCGATCTGGTTACAACTCCGATAAATGCAACCGGAATTCCGGAAACGTATTTGATTTCATACGGCGGCAGAAAGGGCTCTCCTGATTTCAGTTTACAGTTGGCGCAGACGAGCGGGAAATTTTGGCCGTCATAACCGCTTGTCCCCTTTCCGTCCGGATGATCTCCTCCATTGATGATCCGTTTAAGCTCATTTGTTCCTTCATCGAATTCATGATTGCCGACAGTCCCGGCGTCAAACCCGATGTCTTCCATCAGTTCTACTGTCGGTTCATCTTGAAAAAGGGCTGACACGGGAGAACTGCCCCCGATCATATCGCCCGCGTGCACCACGAAGGCGTGTTCTTTTTCGGCTTTTGCTTTTTTAATGTACGCCGCAGCGTAGTCCATTCGGCCGAACATGTCATCCGGTTTACCATCTCCGTTAAGATCAAGCTCATATTGCTGATCAATTTTTCCGTGCAGATCATTCATGCTGATGATTCTGAGCGGGACACGGCCGGTGTCTTCAGTATGCTGTTCTTGATTCGCCTTATCCGTTCTACTCTCATTCAGCGGTCCGGCTTGTCCGATTGCTGCCGCATCTTTCACGCCGGAGACCATAAAACAAGCCATCAGCACACAGCACGAAAGACGCATCCCCCTTTTTTTCTTCATTCATTTCCCCCCTTGTCTTCTAAGAAATACGTTAGCTTATTTTCTTAAAAATCACACCACTTTTTTTGTAAAGATTGTCTTCACTGGCGCAAAATAGTAAATAGTCCCCATGTAACGAAATCGGTCTGCACGTATAACGGATCAGCTTTTTTCACATCTTAATGATGATTTGACATGAAGGAGGAAAACAATCAGTGGAACAGCAGCAGAATCAGCAGCCGCCAGTAAATCAGGGGATGCCGGGTTCACCGCAAGTGAATCACGGAGGACATGAGCTTTTCGATATGCATGAAGTCCTGGCCGGAACAGTCGGCGTCCTGGATCAATTTATGATGCTCAGACAATTTATACAGGATCAGCAGCTGGCGGATATTCTTGACCGCCAATACCAATTCATTCTCGGACTTTATAATCTGACGGCAGAATGCTTTAAGACCGGCCAAAAGCCTTCTCAGGAAACTTCGACATATATGATGAAGGAACAGAACCAAGCCGTGTACGGCATAAAACCGACACAGCCGAAAAAACCGAATCAATCCTTAAATGATGTCAAAGATCTCGGGATAAGCGGCCATATGCTCGGCCTGATTAAAGCTCAAGCTTCTCTTTTGACGATGAGCTCGCTTGAAATGACCAATCCCGTGATAAGAAGAGTGCTCTCCGCCCAAATTCAGCAATATGTTGAAATGGCATTTGAAATCTTCTTGTACCAAAACAAACACGGTTATTATCAAGTTCCTCAGCTTAATGCACAAGATATGCAGACGATGCTGAATTCATTTGGGCCGGCTCAGGGACAGCCGCAAATGCCTCCGATTAAAGGACAAATGGGGCAGCAGCAAAACCTGCATTGATTAAGAAACGGCGTTGGATACCCGACTCTCCAATGCCGTTTTCTTTTTTTCATATGTTTTTGTGAAATCACGTTCAAACTGTTTCAGGGTTTCTTTGGCGGCCGCTTCAAAGCCTTTTTCAAAATCCTGTGTTTCGGCGGTTTTGTTGATAATGGTTAAGATAATGCCTTCTCCGAATGTATCGGTTAAATCCTTTATCATATAGAAGCTTTGCAAATATACATCCGTCTCATATACCATCCGCGATTTCTGCCATTTTCGGTCGGTCGTTAATTGATCAAACGGCACGACGGAAAATGCAATCGGATCAATGACTACATCATAATGCGCAACCCATTCGCTCAGCCCCTCATGAAACCAAAGCGGAAATTCAGACGTAGACGTTCCCATTTGCCGCGTTTTTTGATGAAACGCATAGTGCGTATATTCATGAATAATCAATTGTTTATACATAAAAACGGCCAGCTCATCTTTTTTCAAAAGCTGTTTTTTCTCTTCAGGCAAAAGCCCCATCATCTGCTCCTGCTCTGAATAAAAACCGACTACGTTTTTCAAGCCGGAATATTGCTCAATTTCAGCTTCATCCGCAAAGAAAATAAGTTCAAGAGGCGCTGTTCCTTTATAGCCGACAATGATTTGATTGATACGCTTTGCGTAGTCTAACGTAAGCTTGGTCAGGTCCAAGAGCGGCTTTTCATCCGCCGTATAGTAAATCGCTGTATGTTTGTAAATTTCTTTATTCATGTGTTCAGTCACTTGTTCCTTCGTCGGAACAAAGCGGCTGTTTTGGCCCGACAGGACGTACATCAAACTTACCGAAATGGCTGAACTGACAGCCAATATGACAAGGACCCCGCACAGGATCAGAGTGAATGCCGCCCGTTTCCCCATGCCGTCACGCAAACAAGCTCCCTCCCCGATCCTTCAATTTTCATCTCATTCTTTACTTTATGCGCCGGAAGGTTTGGCCGTGACGGCAGATAAAATAAAAAAGCCGCAGCAAATGCGGCTTTTCCATTCATTTCATTTATTTATTGGGGGTTGGGAATACACGCTGCACCATTTGGCCGAATTCATCAAACAGACCGGATACCGGGTGGCCGTTTTTGATTCGTTTTCCGTAGCCTTGCATACGTTCCACGAAATCCGGATTCGCTGATACATATACTGTCCGGACATGTTTATCGGCTGATTTCACCTTATCGGTAATCTTATTTTTCAAATGGTTGGCGATGGCGCCTTTTTGCCCGTTTGTCAAAACAACAGCAACATAAGCGGTGTTTCCGGCAATGATCACAGTTGCATTTTTAACTTCTTTCAGATCAGTCACCTTGTCTGCGGCTTTATCGGCAACGCTCAGGTTACGGTCGTTATTGTGATCTGCGGTGTTTTGGTTATGACGGTTCCCTGTATTCATATTTGTCGCACCGTCGTTAGGCGTGTTGCGGTAATTTACATTTTGGGTGCGGTTGTCATTTCGTTTTCCTTCTCCCTGGTTTCCCATACTGCACCCTGCTGTAATCAGCATCGGCAGAAGAAGGGCAGAGATAACTGCTTGTTTTTTTATCATGTGAATTCCTCCTTTCTCACTTTACGTATAGGTTTTTCTATTCGGCTGGATTTATGCACTCCGTTTGCATTTTGAGCGGTTTGGATAAATATCAGAAGGAAAGGAAAAGATAAATGTAATCACTAGAATGAGGAGGGATTTAACTTGTTCAGACAAAAAAAAGGCATCAGCCCGACAGCGCTGCTGATCGGCTCATCACTTTTGATTGCAGCTTTATCACCGGAAATCCGCCGCAAAATCACCGGAATGGTTTCAGGCCGAATGCAGCATAAAGATGACGCACACTCCATGCAGCCTGCTGAGATGATTAAGCAGGCTTTCGGCGGAGAATCCGGCGGACAGCAGCACACGGACAAAGCACGGCACTCACAAGGCGGCTCCATGCAGCCTGCCGAGATGATCAAACAGGCTTTCGGCGGAGAATCCGGCGGACAGCGGCACACGGACAAAGCACGGCATTCACCAAGCGGCTCCATGCAGCCCGCCGAGATGATCAAACAGGCTTTCGGCGGAGAATCCGGCGGACAGCGGCATGAGCAGACTTCCGGCCAACACTCCGGCTCATCTTCATCGTCTCATGAACATAGCCGGAGCCATACGGACGGACAGGCGGACCGCCGAAAAGAGACTTCGGCAAAGCCTCACTATACGGAGCCGATTCACTTTGAAGAAAGCGCGGTAAATGTTTTAAATGACAGCACCGTGATGAATATGCTGGAAGATCTGGAACCCGGAAATCATTAAAAATACGCGACTTCGTTTTTTAACCGATTTGAAGAAGTTCCCTTAATCATAACGCCGGGGAGCGGATAATGTTGTTCCCGCTAAAAAAGCCTTAACTTCAGGTGAAGTTAAGGCTTTTCAGATTGAGGAAAGATCTTGCTAACCATACAGTGCGGCTTCACAGCAAAGTGATGCGTCACGGCTGGTTTTTGCTGATGATCCTCTTTTTAAGCTTCTTCAGCTTCAACGACGATTGAGGAATCATTGTAAACCGAGGTATCGGTTTCCTTCGTCATTTTACTTGTTAACAGTCCCGCGGTCATGCTGCCGCTGACATTTAAGGCAGTGCGCCCCATGTCAATTAACGGCTCAATTGAGATGAGCAGCCCGGCAAGCGCAACAGGCATATTTAAAGCGGATAAGACGAGAAGAGCCGCAAATGTCGCGCCGCCTCCTACGCCTGCTACACCGAACGAACTGATTGCCACTATCGCGATGACCGAAATAATAAATCCGGGTTCAAACGGATTTTGCCCCACTGTCGGCGCAATCATCATCGCGAGCATTGCAGGATAAATGCCGGCACAGCCGTTTTGACCGATCGATAAGCCGAATGAACCGGCGAAGTTCGCAATTCCTTCCGGTACGCCCATGCTTTTTTGCGTTTTAATATTGAGCGGCAAAGCCCCTGCGCTTGAACGGGACGTAAACGCAAACACCATGACCGGAAATGCTTTTTTCACGTATGTGATCGGATTTAAACCGCTGAACGTAATCAGCAGCAAGTGAATGATAAACATGACGATAAGCGCGGCATATGATGCGATCACAAACATCCCCAGTTTCGCAATGCTGTCGATGTCGCTTGTCGCGATCGTTTTGGTCATAATCGCCAACACCCCGTAAGGCGTCAGTCTTAAAATTAATGTCACGACGCGCATAATAATCGCGTAAACCGCATCGACAATTCCGCTGAATGTCGCGGCGTGCTCCGGCTGCTTCCGTTTCACGCCAAGGAAAGCGATGCCGAGAAAAGCGGCGAAAATAACGACTCCGATGGTGGAAGTCGGTCTGGCCCCGGTGAAATCAAGAAACGGATTTCCCGGCAGAAGCTCAACGATTTGCTGAGGAAGCGTTTTGGCCGTCATATCCTCCGATTTTTGCTGAAGCTCCTGGCCTCTTGATAGCTCAGTGCTCCCCTGGTCGATATGAACGGCCTTCAGATCAAAGGAAAGCGCCGAAACAATTCCGACTGCCGCGGCAATTGCTGTCGTGGCGATCAAAATTCCGATGATCAGGCCGCTGATTTTTCCGATGTTATGGGTCAGTTTCAGCTTCGTAAATGCGCCCAGAATGGAAATAAAGACAAGCGGCATGACGATCATCTGGAGCAACTTGACATAACCGCCGCCGGCGATATTAAACCAATCAGCTGTTTGTGTCACGATATGTGAAGCCGGTCCGTAAATCAATTGCAGTGCAAAACCGAATACAATGCCTAATCCGAGCGCGGTAAAAACACGTTTAGAAAAGGAAACGTGTTTTTTTTGCATCACAAACAGACCTGCTATAAGCAGAAGCATAATGAAAACATGTAAGACTACAAATAAATTCTCCAAAACAGGTAAACACTCCCTTGCTCATTTTCCTTACACACTATATTATATGAATTCCGATCGGTCAAGTATGATTTTACAATATATGTATTTTTATAGACTTTTCTCTTTTCTTTCCACCCTTTCTTTAGTAACTTATATAAGGGTGATTGTTATGCTGAAGGAACTGTTTCTTAATTTGACGATTTTAATCACATTTAATTATCTCTTCACCCTTCTTTTTAAAGAGTCGCTGTCGTATAAAGAAGACCGTCCGATGTTTCAATTACTGAAGGGGGCGGCTTGCGGGCTTTTAGGGGTTTTTCTGATTGCTTTCGGATTTTCTTACTCTGATTCTATCATTGATCTCAGAAATATCCCGATTATCATCGCCGCTCTTTACGGAGGCTGGGTGTCTACGGCAGTTGCCTTTGCGATTATTGTGGCAGGCCGTATCCTGATCAATTTCAATGCCAGCGCCATTTATTCCATCGCCGCAGTCGGCATGATTGCCATACTTTCTGTGGCAGTATTCAGAGGAAAAAAGCCGAATCGCAAAAAGGCGTTCGTTATGCTGCTTTTCTCAAACGTTATTTTCACCCTGACGCTGCTGTTTCTTGTGCCTGAACAGCCTGCCGGAATCCTCGTTTATTATTGGCTCATTTCCACTTTGGGCGGAATGCTGTCACTGTATATCATCAAACACGAAGCCGATGCCCGACTTTTATTCAAGAAATACAAGTTTCAAGCGAATTATGATTTTCTGACGGGGATTTTTAATAAAAGAAAATTCGAGGAGATCTCGCGTGTCCTGTACGACCGGGCATCTCAATCATCCTCATCTCAGCTTGCGCTTATTTATTTAGATATTGATCACTTTAAACAGATCAATGATCAATACGGCCATTATGAAGGTGATCAAGTGCTGAAAGAACTGGGGACGCGGCTGAGGTTCTTAATCAGCAGTTCTGATCCGTCAGCCCGTATCGGCGGCGAAGAGTTTGCGGTGCTTATACCGAATTGCACGTATACAAAAGGGCTTCACCTCGCAGAAGAAATCAGGCAGACGATGGACGGGAACCCGATTCTGCTGACGAGCGGAGATACAATTTTCGTGACCGTTTCTATCGGCATCGCGCACTTTCCGACAAATACGGCGGATCCGCAGACCCTGCCTCTGATCGCAGACCGGATGCTGTACAAAGCGAAAACCTCAGGACGCAATCAAGTGTGCAGCACTGAAAAAAAAGAATGATCGCCACAGGGAGAATCATTCTTTCTTTTCAGTGACAACGGCGCCCGGCTGGAAAACGAGAATCAGGCTGTCCTGATATTCGATACAAAGACAGGAGTTCTTGCAGCCGCATGAAATCCTGCTTTTTTGGCGAAAACTGCTGCGTCACGCCTTTTCTATGTAATCAGCCCGCCTCCTGGCATAAAAAAGAGCGCTCTGCCGAAACCCACAGCTTCATCAGGCATGATCATGACCTCTACGTCCGGTACATCCTTCAGCCGTTTATACTGCTTGGAATAAATGCCGAGCACACGCCGCATTACGTCGTTCCTAAAGGGGCAGCTTCTTTTTTCCAATAGTCGGCAAACATTTAAAATAAGCAACGGTTTGAAATGTATCGGCATCAAAATCCCCGCTGGCAAATGCCAAATCAGCCTCGGCATAATCCGAAAACGTTACCAATGAAAGTTTCAATCCTTCCTCTCCGGCTTTTTGCAACAAATCCCCAGATAAATGGATGACATTCATTGATTCCAATAGTAATGGCTCGATTCCAAGCGGGATCGTGGCATGAAGTAAGCGGCATGATCAAAATGAAGAGAAACCAGATTCTTTATAATCCGCAGCTTCAAGATGACCTACTCCCTATCTATTTTTATGTGCAGCACTGCACCATGCATTCGGGCTCATGATTAAGTTAAGGTTGTAGAGAGCGGCTTTTATGAGCTGCAAAATGTGCTGTTCAATCTCAGATCAGCCTTCCGTATCCGCGCGATTTCGACTTTAAAAATGTTATTTCAAAAAAAGTTACATTTAGCAGTTGTTTTTTCTCCGGATTACTGGTAGAGTAAAGGTAATTATTTTTGTTCGAACTATCTTTAAGAAGAAAGTTTTGTAAGAGTTTTCGTCTTGGAAGTTTGTTTTAGAGCAAGAATAGTGAATTTAAGCGTTATGTCGCTTTAGGAGGAAATTTCATGTTAGAAGGTAAAGTAAAATGGTTCAACTCTGAAAAAGGATTCGGATTCATCGAAGTAGAAGGTCAAGACGATGTATTCGTTCACTTCTCTGCTATTCAAGGCGAAGGCTTCAAAACTTTAGAAGAAGGCCAATCTGTTTCTTTCGAAATCGTTGAAGGAAACCGCGGACCACAAGCTGCTAACGTAACAAAAGCATAAATGTCTTAAAAAAACCTGCCGGTGCAAGCCGGCGGTTTTTTTTATATCTAAAAGCTGTTTTGCCTAGGCAAAACAGCTTTTTTACATCAGGTAGCAATATCCCGTTTTAAGAAGACGCCGAATGCGAGCGCCATAAAAATAATGAAGTAAATCACAAGCATCACAACCGAAAATGTCATCGTCATCCCCTCTACTAAAGGAGTCCCGTTCATATATTGCGACAAATCCGTGTTCGCGAATAAAATATATTTCGTCCATTCAAATTTCGTGGCAAGAAATACAGTCGCCGTGTTGCCCATAACCAATAGAAAAATAGAGAATCCGACCGCTAATGAGCTGTTTCGGAATACCGCAGATAGCATAAACGCCATCGTCGCAAGCATAAAAGCGGAGACAGATTCATAGATATATGTTTTAGCGAGAAAGGCGATGATATTTTGTTCAAAAACACGGCCGTCTTTGTATACGAGATGGACATTGGCCGCAGTATCTCCGCCTGTACCGAAAAAGAGCAATCCCAACAGAGCGGAACCGGCAAATAAAATCACAAGCATCAACAGTCCGAACAACAGCACCGTCATATATTTAGAAAGCAAAATTTGAAAACGGCTGAGCGGACGGATGGCCAGCAGTTTGATGGTTCCCCAGTTGAACTCATTCGCCACGATGCCTGCTGCGATGATAATCGTGAACAAGCCGGTCAAAACCGTCATCATCGAAGAATCAGCTACGTATGACCACACGGTGTACCCTGTATCCTCGGGGATATTATGATCCATACGGTATTCATTTATCGCGATATTCTGTTTCAGACTATCAATGACAGTCTGATTTCCGGTTTCCTTCATCTGCTGTTTCATTTCTTTGTTTGCACCCTGGAGCTCCTGCTTCCAATTCGGATTGGCTTCGTTGGAGGTGAAATGGTTTGACAGAAGTGCAAAGCCGGTCATCGCAAGGCCTAAAATCACAATCATAGCCCACGTGCCGACACGGCTGAAGATTTTAATCCATTCATTATAGATCAGTTTAAGCATATTGAGCCTCCTCTTTCGTCCCGCCGGTAATTTCCAGGAAACGGTCTTCTAAAGATTTTGTTATGATTTTCACTTCATATAAGCGGATATTTTCACGGACGAGAAGTGAAATCACATCAGGCACTTCCTGTTTTGACAGCTTGATCTCAAAGCCGCTTGTCTTCTTCACACAGTCAAACTGACTCAGGACGGCAAGCGCCTCTTCCCTTTGTTCAATATGGAAAAAGTATGTATCTTTTTCTTCTGTTCCTTCATCTCTTACCTTTTGAATATCAACAAGCTCTCCTTTTTGCAAAATCCCGATTCGATCGCACATCAATTCCATTTCGGACAGCAGATGGCTCGAGACGATCACCGCCATTCCTTTTTCTCGTGTCAGTTTTTTCAGATGATCTCTGATTTCCCTGATACCGGCGGGATCAAGGCCGTTTGTCGGTTCATCCAGAATCAGCACCTTCGGGTTATGCAGCAGACTCTGAGCAAGACCGAGGCGCTGTCTCATCCCGAGAGAATAGGTCTTTACTTTGTCATGAATTCTGTCCTGTAATCCGACGAGCTCGATGACCTCATCTATTTTTTCTTTCGTAACGCCTTTTACCATTCTGGCGTACTGCTGTAAATTTTTATAGCCGCTCAGGAATTTGTACAGCTCCGGATTTTCCACGATGGCTCCGATATGCCTGACCGCTTTTGCATAGTTCTTCGTAATGGATTCTCCGCAGATTACGATGTCTCCATGAGACAGTTTCATTAATCCGACCATCATTCTGATCGTAGTCGTTTTCCCCGCTCCGTTCGGTCCCAGAAACCCAAACACTTCGCCTGCCCGGACGGAGAAGCTCAGATCATGAATAATCGTTCGTCCTTTAATCGTTTTCTTTACCTGTTGCAATTCCAATACTGTTTCCAATTAGAATCCCCCTTCTTTTTCGTACGCCTGCATAATGCTTTTATACCATTGCAGCACGGACATTCCTTCCTGCTCCCTGAGCTCTTCGACTTCACGCCGTTCAGCGATTTTCCCTTTTCTGAACACCATCACTTCGTCCAAAAGCGTCTCAATCTCATCGATCTCATGTGTGGCGATAACTACGATCTGACTGTCAAAATCAATATACGATACGAGACTGTTGACGATTGATTCCCGGACCGCCGGATCCAGACCGGAAAACGGCTCATCCAGCAGAATGACGGATGCTTTTCTCGACAGGGCCAGGACGATTTTCAGCCTGCCCCGGCTGCCTTTAGACAGCTCTTTTATTTTCTGCTCCGCTGAGAGATTCATTTCCGATAATAGATTCCGTGCTTTTTCCAGCTGAAAATCCGGGAATTGTGAATGATAAAATGTGAGCATATCACCGACAGTCGTCCGGGCGAAAAACGTATCATGTTCGGTTAAATAAGCCGTACGAAAAAGCATTTTCCGGCTTACGGCACGTCCGCCGATCCGAACAGCGCCCGAGGTGGGAAATGCAAGCCCGGCAAGCATTTTCAGCGTTGTTGATTTACCGCTTCCGTTCGGTCCTAATATTCCGTAGATCTTACCCGGAGACAATGAAAATGATACATCGCTGACCGCGAGCCTGCGGCCGTATTTTTTTGTAACGTGTTCAAAATCAAGATTCATCGTCTGCTTCCTCCGCATATTGTTTGATCCCGTCGAGCATTTCTTCAGGAGATAACCCCAGCTCCGCCATTTCCTGAATAAAGCGTTTGAATACGTCTTTTGTCAGCCTGTCTTTCAGCTCTTCTTTCAGATCGGGCCTTTCAGCTATAAAGGTTCCCTGTCCTCTTCTCGTTTCCACGATCCCCAGCCTTTCCATTTCACTGTACGTTCTTTGTATCGTATTCGGATTCACTTTCATCTGCACGGCCATCTCTCTTACGGACGGCAGTTTGTCACCCGGCGAAAGCTCGTTTCGAATCAGCCGGTAATATACACGGTCGGCAATTTGCAGATAAATCGGCTTTGATGATTGAAATTCATGCTTCATCATTACACCTCAACCTTGCGATTCAGCAGCATTGAGGCCAGCGCGAGACAGAGCGCCGCAAGCACAATCACGGCCAGGAAGCTGAAAAGCGGGATGTGGACGGCGTTCAGCTCCATCGTCCAGCCGGCCAATTTTGTATAATGAAATTCAAAATTCGCATACACTTTTACCGGCCATAGATCGTGTTGAGATGAAGTGAAAGGCGTAATGAGTTTATCGTCAATATAGGCCCAGACAAACGCAAGCACGATGCAGATCACCCAGCGGAGAACGGGGAAATATTTTAACGAGTGAAAAACAGTCCAAAATACGGCCACGATCACAGATAAGTATGCTGAGCTGATCAGCAGGTAAGCATTCAGTCCTGTTAATGTGCCGGCCAGGGGAATGGTGTGTTCCAGCGCTCCTTTTGCAGCAAGCATCCGGTACATCCAAATACCGTAGCCGGTCAGCGCCAGCTGCCCGATAAACTGATACAGCAGTGAGGCCGTCAGCTTGGAAGCCAGCAGATAAAACCCGCCATTCGGATTGTAAAGCCACAGCTGATTTTTCCCTTCTTTGCGGAGGTGATAGTACATAAAAAGCGGCGCCGCAAGAAATTGAAAAAACCCCATTGCCGCAAAAAAGCCGAAAATGACGAGCGGTTCTTTCTGACGGACAGCAATAACGTGGGCTGCCGCCGCCCAGAAGATCATGCCGCAAAGCCAAACCGCCAGCCAGACCCATGAAACCTTCGCATCTTTTTTCAGCAGACCTAAAAACGATGTCATTCTTTCTCTCTCCATTCGGGACCAGTGTATGAGTCACATAGTACACTAGATCATCACAAATTACAATATCTTCAATAAAAAAAAGGCAAATCCGCTCTTACGCAGATTTGCCTTTTCAATTACTTCTTTTTGTTTTTTAAGGAGAGCAGCGCATCACGATAGCTGCTATCCTGCATTTTGCCGCTGCTTTCGGGATCTGTTGTTTCCTGATCCGTCTCAGAAGTCTTGAACTTCTGAAGCGCCTGACGGTACACATCATCGCCCATTGTATTCTTTTTCTCGCGGGGAGATTCAGATTTTACAACGACGGGAACATGCTCGGCTGAGCGTTCCTCGGCCGGATCATGCTTTTCCGGCTGTTCGGCTGTAGTGCCGATCGCTTCTCTCTTTTCTTCTTTGACATCCTGTCCTGCAGCAGTGCTGCGGACATTGAATGTGATAAGAAGTGCAATCACAATGACAGCAGCAATAACCGCTATAATAATGGCCATATAACCCTCTCCTTACTGTCGTCCGGCAGTTAAATTACCTGTGACCTGGCTGACACGTCTGCCAAGCGCACGGCCTAATTGAAGGCCTTCTTCCGTCATCAGCACATCGCTGTCAACCGGGCATGTGACGCCCGCGCCGTAGTAAGAACCGTACAGCGCATTTTCAGGAACGTTGCCGGGAAGACCGACAACAATCATGCCTTGGTGAAACATAGGAGTGATCAGATTGTGCATTGTCATTTCTAATCCGCCATGGGTTGTCGCAGTCGTACAGAATACGGCGCCGACTTTATCAATCAGCTCGCCCTCAGCCCACAAATAGCCGAGTCTGTCGATCCACGCTTTTAAGCCTGAACTGATGGTGCCGAAGTGTCCAGGGCATCCCCAGATAATCGCATCCATGTCCTTCAGCTTGCGGATGTCGGCTTGATCGACATGGTCAATCAAGACTTCAGCATCAGCGTTTTCACTTGCTCCTTCCGCAATGGCTTCGGCAAGGTATTTTGTGTGTTCGCCTTCACTATCGTACACTACGTAAATTTTCATTCAGGAAACCTCCCATTCAGATGATTAAGATTCCTTCACTTCTTTAGGGGCCGGAAGCAATGACAGCTCCTCTTTTTTCTTCGCCCGCTGTTTGTCTTTCCGTACGTCACGCAAGAACAGGCTCAAGACTACGCCGATAACCGCAAAGATCGTCGCCCACATAAATGCGTCATTAATTCCCATAACGTTGGAATTAAGTGAAGCCGTTTTGTAGAGATAGGCATAAACGGTTTGTTTCGCCGCATCAAGCGACATGTTCATGTTGACCATTAAATTCGAAACCGCGCTTTGGAACGACTGCATGAAGCTTGGATCTGCCGTGCTTGTTTTATCCGCAATCTGCGAATAATGCATCGTCGTGCGGTTCGTATAGATCGTTGTGATCAAACTTGTTCCGATTGAACCGCTGATCTGGCGGAGCGTGTTGCTCATCGCCGTGCCGTGGCTGTTCAACCGTGCCGGAAGCTGGTTCATTCCGGCTGTCATTACAGGCATCATTAACAGTGACATACCGAATGCGCGGATGGCATAGACAAGCATGATATGCGTATAAGGTGTGTCAATTGTCAATTTTGTATACTGGAATGTCGTTGCGACCGTAATGACCAGCCCGACGATCGCAAGCGGTCTCGGACCGATTTTGTCAAACAGAATACCGGAAATCGGCGACATGATCAGCATGACAATCGCGCCCGGCAATAGCAAGAGGCCTGATTGCAGCGCCGTAAAGCCGACTAAGTTCTGCAGATAAATCGGAAGCAGGAACATTCCTGTGTAAAGCGCAACGGTAATAATGATGTTAATCACACTGGAAAGTGAGAAAATATCATATTTAAATACCCGGAAGTCAAGCATCGGTTTTTCAGAGCGCAATTGCTGAATGACAAACGCGGCAATCGCGACGATACCGACAATGACGGTAGACAGAACGATTGGGTCTCCCCAGCCGTCGCTTCCCGCTTCACTGACTCCGTAAAGCAAGGAGGCGAATCCGACAATGGATAGAATCGCACCCAAGCTGTCGAGTTTGATTTTTTGCGGTTCCACCAAGTTCTTAAAGAGGAAAAACGCTATGACAATAACGATCGCCCCGATCGGAACAAGGCCGTAGAACATAATGCGCCATGTGTAATGCTCAATGATCCAGCCGGAAAGAGTCGGTCCGACCGCCGGAGCAAACATCATCGCAAGACCGAAAATCCCCATTCCTTTCCCCCTGCTTTCAGGCGGGAAGATAAGCAGAATGGTTGTCATGACCAGCGGCTGCAAGATACCGCCGCCGACCGCCTGAATTAACCGGCCGATCAGCATGGTTGAGAAGTTAGGCGCGATTCCGCAGACTAACGTTCCCGCTGTAAAACAGAACATGGCTACGAGAAAGAGGCTTCTTTGCCCGAACCGGGTAATTAAGAAGGCCGATAACGGAATCAAAACACCGTTGACCAGCATGTATCCGGTCGTCAGCCACTGAATCGTCGTCGCACTCACACCGAACTCGGTCATTAAGTGCGGCATCGCCACGTTAAGAAGCGTTTGGTTCAAGATCGCCAGGAATAACCCGGCCATAAGCACAATAAGCAATGTTTTAGGACTTTTTACTTGATTATCTGATTTAGCCACCTAAGACAACCTCCCTTCATGGTTTGATGACTGATCTGTATTATTCAGAGATTTTTACAGATGCGTTCATACCAGGAAGCACCTTGTCAGATGGGTTGCTGAGTGAAATTTTAACAGGAACTTTTTGCGTTACTTTTGTGTAGTTGCCGCTTGAGTTTGAAGAAGGCAGCATATCAAAAGTTGAATTTGTCGCATAGCCGATTTCTTCTACAGTTCCGTCAAATGTTGTATTAGGGTCACCGTCAACAATGACGTCTACTTTGTTTCCTACTTCAATGTCTCTGATGTCAGTTTCTTTAATGTTTGCAGTGATGTAAAGGTGTTTCATGTCAATTTCTTGGGCAATTGTCGTACCGGCTTGCACCATTTGACCGTTTTTCACTTCGTTTTTCACGATTGTTCCATCCATGATGGCTTTAACGTCAGCATTTTGCTGTCCTTTGATTTTTGCAACAACGTCGTTTTTGCTTACTTCTTTCCCCTCATCAAGGTTCCAGTCAGTTACTTTACCCGCAGCAGGAGCTGTGATAGCAGCCATGTCGCCGGCAACTTTTGCTTCATCGGTTTTTACATAGTGCGTGCTTTGATAATAGTAGTAAGCACCTCCGCCTATAATTGCAAGAACAACAATCAAACCGATAATGTTGGTCAGAATTAAACGTCCTCTGTTCATTTTGTTTTCTCCTTTCGTTTCTTCCTCTATCATTTTGTGGAATGATGATAAAAATATGTGGGGATTTTTTTATTTTCCGTTTTTCACTGCACAGCCGTTTGCAAGCTTCGTTAAACTTTCCGCCAGCTTGCGCAGGTACTGCAGTTCAGCGGTATTGAGCTGCCGGTATAAGACTGCCGCTTTTTCGGCATATTGAACAGCAGCTGTCTTTAGAAGTTCTTCCCCCTCTTCGGTTAACTGAATCATAACAACACGCCGGTCGTCGTGATAGTCGCTCCGAACCATTAAGCGGCGCTTATACAGAATATCGGTCATTCTCGTGACAGACGCCGGTTTCAGATCAAGCGACAAAGCCAGCCTTGAAAGCTGCGTGCTTTTGCTCTTATGTATTTTGAACATCAGCAGATACTGCAGGACTGTAATATCAAAAGGTTCAAGAACTGTCTCCAAGATCATTTTCTGCTTTTTGTAAATTGATCTGGAAGTATCAAACAGTTGTTCAAAACTGAGCAAAGCGAGCTCTGATTCAATCACCGTATTTTCACCTCATTCCCTTAATAATAGTTCACAAGATAAAATATTAATAAATGAAAGAAGATTTGTAAAGAGAAAAGTTTTATTTTTAAAGGATTTTTTTTATGCCTTTTTTTTCTCTTTATTTTTAATTTAAAAAAGCCGAGTGAAGAACCGCGGCCGCACGATTCTTCACTCGGCTTTATGTTTAATACTTATGCTTTGCTTACCCCCGCTTCCTCTTTTTTAAAGAAGCTTTTCAGCGCTTGAAAAACGTCTGATTTCTGCTTTAAGATGTAATATTTAAATTTATCATCTTTGACGTTTTTATAGGCGGACATGAGTGTTGAATGCCTGTTATATTGATTAACCTCACCGTAGCAGAACAGATTCGATTTTTTCATGATGTCATTGACGAGCTTTACGCATCGGGCGTTATCCGATGTTAAATTATCCCCGTCTGAAAAATGGAACGGATAGATGTTGTAGCGGGCGGGGTCATATTTTTCATCAATTAATTCAAGAGACTTCCGGTAGACGGAGGAGCAGATGGTTCCCCCGCTCTCGCCTTTCGAGAAGAAATCTTCTTCCGACACCACCTTCGCTTCCGTGTGGTGGGCGATAAATTCGATATCTACCGTTTCATACTTTGTCCGTAAAAATCGTGTCATCCAAAAAAAGAAGCTCCTCGCCATATACTTTTCCCATACGCCCATCGAACCGCTTGTATCCATCATGGCTAAAACGACAGCTTTCGATTCCGGCTTCGTCACATCATTCCATGTTTTGTATTTCAGATCTTCCGGATAAATTGGATAAAACGACGGCTTGCCTGACATGGCGTTTCGTTTATAGGCAGACAGCATCGTTCGTTTCTTATCAATATTCCCTGTCAGCCCGGTTTTCCGGATATCATTAAATTCAATATCGGTATGAACGATATTGTCCCTTTCCTTTTGCTGCAGATTCGGCAGTTCTAATTCCTGAAACAGCGCTTCTTCCAGGTCCATCAATGAGACCTCGGCTTCATAATAATCCTCGCCTGCCTGATCGCCGGCTCCCTGGCCTTTTCCGGCCCCCTGCTTTTTATCTGCGCCGTCTCTTGCGACGACATCGCCGATTTCGCTGTCGCCGTCACCTTGGCCGACATGTTTGTTTTTATCATAGTTATAACGGATTTTATATTCATCAAGCGAACGAATCGGGATTTTCACGACATCTTTTCCGTTGGACATAATAATGCTTTCCTCAGTGACAAGGTCCGGAAGGTTGTTTTTTATCGCTTCCTGTACTTTCTTTTGGTGACGCTGCTGGTCGTCAAAGCCTTTGCGATGGAGGGACCAGTCTTCCTCTGAAATCAAAAAATTTCCGCTGTCATTACGGGACATGAATTCCCCTCCTTAACCGTTATGGTCGTTTTACATGTGTATTCCGGCTTGGTCCTGTTTATGAAACAAGTCCGGCGAAAAGATTTATTCTTATCTTATGCCGGACGGACTTTTCAATTGACAAACAATTTTGAAACATAGACAAAAGAACCCGTCCTTGTACGGACGGGCCTTTCATCAATCAAGCATCAGCGGTTGAGCAGGCTTCCGACATACTTCAGCAGTTCATTTGCGCTTGTCGAATTATAACCGTGTTCATCTATTAACCGCGCCACTACCTCATTAACCTTTTTAAGCTGCTGCTCATCCGGCGTTTTGGTTGAGGTCGTAATTTTCACTACATCTTTTAAGTCTGCGAAAAGCTTTTTCTGAATCGCTTCGCGGAGTCTTTCGTGTGAGTTATAGTCGAAGCGTTTTCCTTTTCTTGCATAAGCGGATATGCGGATTAAAATTTCTTCGCGGAATGCTTTTTTGGCGTTTTCTGAAATGCCGATCTGCTCTTCAATGGATCTCATCAGCTTTTCGTCAGGGTTCATTTCTTCACCCGTCAGCGGATCGCGGAGCTTATTTTTGTTGCAGTACGCTTCCACATTATCTAAATAATTATCCATGAGTGTTTTCGCGGATTCTTCATATGAATAAACAAACGCCTTCTGCACCTCTTTTTTGGCGATGTCATCGTACTCTTTCCTGGCGGCGGAAATAAAATTCATATACCGCTCTTTGTCCTCAGCGGAAATGGACGGATGCTGATCGAGTCCTTCCTTTAAGGAACGCAGCACGTCAAGCGAATTGATGGATTCCATATTTTTCCTGATAATCGTTGAGGAAATACGGTTGATGACATAACGCGGGTCAATTCCGCTCATTCCTTCATCATGGAATTCCTTCTTCATATCCTCCAGATCAACGGAATTGTAACCTTCAACGCTTTCTCCGTCATAGAGCCTCATTTTTTTAACGAGATCAATATCAGACCGGTTCGGTTCCTTCAGCCGGGTCAAAATAGAAAACATCGCGGCCACTTTTAATGTATGGGGGGCGATGTGAACGTCAGAAACATCACTTTCCGAAATCATTTTTTCATAAATCCGTTCTTCCTCGGACACCTTTAAATTATAAGGAACAGGCATCACGATGATTCTGGAGTGAAGGGCTTCATTTTTTTTATTGGCGATAAACGAGCGGTACTCCGTTTCGTTCGTATGCGCAACAATCAATTCGTCGGCTGAGATGAGCGCAAACCGTCCGGCTTTAAAATTCCCTTCCTGTGTGAGTGACAGAAGGTGCCAGAGAAATTTTTCATCGCATTTCAGCATTTCCTGAAACTCCATCATTCCGCGGTTCGCTTTATTTAATTCACCGTCAAACCGATAAGCGCGCGGATCTGATTCCGAGCCGTATTCGGCAATCGTTGAAAAATCAATGCTTCCCGTCAAATCGGCGATATCCTGTGATTTCGGATCAGACGGGCTGAAGGTTCCGATTCCGGTACGCTTATCCTCCGAGAAGAAAATGCGTTCAACCTTTACATCCTCAATTCTGCCGCCGTATTCTTCTTCAAGCCGCATGACATTAAGCGGAGACAGGCTTCCCTCGATTCTGATCCCGTATTCTCTGTAGAAGTCTTCGCGCAGATGATGGGGAATGAGATGGAGAGGATCTTCATGCATCGGGCAGCCTTTGATGGCGTAAACTGCCCCGTTGTCTGTCAACGAGTAGGCTTCAAGCCCTTTTTTCAGCATGGTGACAAGGGTTGATTTCCCGCCGCTGACAGGCCCCATTAATAGTAAGATCCGTTTTCTTACATCGAGCCGTTTGGCAGCCGGGTGAAAGTATTCCTCCACGAGCCGTTCCAGAGATTCTTCAAGGCCGAACAGTTCCCGCGAGAAAAAACTGTATGTCTTTTTCCCGTCATCCTCCTCGATTCCGCTGTCTTTTATCATATTAAAAACGCGAGAATGAGCAGACTGCGCGACCAATGGATTTTCTTTTATGATCTCCAAATAATCAGCGAACGTCCCTTCCCATTTGAGACGCTGCTCTTCCTCTCTGTACTTTTCAATTTTCTTTAATATATCCATAAGAACCTCCTCTATCATGGTTAATGCACTAGAAATAAGGTACTTTGTTACAATCTATGCGGTGACGTGATAATACATGCTTTTCGTTTCTTAAAAATAAAGGCGGCTCAAGGGCGGTCATTGACAAGGGTCTGGTGCACCGTTCATAATGAAAGAAATACAGTTTCATCCAGACTCGGACATCAAATGGAAAAGCAAAGAGGAGGAGAAATGATGAAAACGATCATCTTACTGGGGGTCATTCTCACTTTTTTAGTATCCATTTTTACGGCGGGTTACGACAGCAAACCTGAAAACGAATAACGGCAAAAAGGGTGCTCCTTATGAAGAGCACCCTTTCCTGTACAACATAACAATGTTTCACATTTGAATGTGTTCTTGGACAGTTGATTTTTCATGGGCTTTGCAGCTTGTTTGATACTCGATTTTTCCGATTTTGCAGCCCGGGCCGATTTCCACACGCTTTCCTCTGACGATGTCCGCTTCCGTGTATTCGAGGTAAATCGTATCTCCCTCGATCAATTCAGCCGAAAGCATGCCGGCTTTCCGTTTCAGAAAACCGGGTTTCCGCCTGACTGTGATCGATGTACCGCCGATTTCCTTCACGTTGCTTCGGTCATAACGCAAATGGATATTGACGTCTCCCGCGTTTAACAATCCCGCCACATTGATACAGCCTGTTACATGAAGCTGCTCTGTCTCGCAATCGCCGCCGACGGTGAGGCTTCCTTTAATATGACACTGCTCTCCCGCGGCCCCGCCGGAAATGTCGGCAAGTCCTTTCAGCCTCAGCGTGGTGAAACGCATGGAGCCGCCGATTTTCAGCGTGCCGATCACATTTGCGGAACGTGCCGATAAATCTCCATCAGTTTCATGTTCCCCGAAAATTTTCAGCCGATTAATTTCGGCATCTCCGAGAAAACGCCCCGTACCGAATATCCGGCAGCGCTCGCTTTGAAGTCCTTCGCCGACAATGCCTTCTCCTTTAATGCTTACATTCTGGTAGGAGCCCCCGGCGGCGTGTCCGGCTCCGTACATTTTTAAATGACTCAATTTTTTTGTTGTGTCCACTGAAGCTCCTCCTATATTTTTACGGCTTTGTTTACTAAAGCTGACGGATCACATGTAAAATCTCCGCTGTATTCCACCATCTCAATGATACAGCCTGCGCCGATCTGCACAGAATTTCCGCGGACTGTCTTCGCGTGCGTGTCCGCCAATTCAATGATGTCACCTTCAATCAGCTCTGCGGTCAGCACCGGGGCCGGCATCAGCTTAAACCGCGCAAGCACGCTTTTTCTGCTCATCACCTTTAAATGACGGCAGCCGATTTCTTTCACCCGGCTCTCGCCCGCCGCCAGCTTCATATTGACGTCATCGGCGTTCAGCAGGCCTCCGATTTTGCATTTGCCTTCCGAACGGAACGTTTCTGTCTCGCAATCCCCTTCAATCCCGGCTTTCCCGGATATGAAAATATCATCAGCTTTTACACCGCCGCCGAAAGATGAAAATCCCGCGACGTTCAGCCGCTTCGTTTTGACATCACCTTTAATGACACCCGTTCCGTTGATTCGGATGGATTCGGCTTCGGCACTGCCGGAAATTTTCCCCGAACCGCTGATCGTCAGCGTTTGCGTTTTGACATTTCCGTCTGTTTTACCGCTGCCGTTAAACAAAAGGCTCGTGCACTCTACGTCACCTGACACCGTGCCGCTGCCGTTGATTTCCACCGTATGAAAACGGCCTCCTTTTGAACTTCCTGAACCGTTAATGACTAATTTATCTGTTACATCCATTGATGGTCCTCCTGCATCCATTTTGTTTTTAATTCTTCTGATGCCGCAGCAAGCGCCACTCGTTCAGCCACTTTGACAGACGGTTCAAACAGAATATGTTCCGCGTCAGCGATGAAGCACGTCGTTACGCCGAGTTTCCGGAGCATGACGAGCTCTGTATTTGCCTTCAGCTCAGAAGCCTCATACGTTTTCAGCACCTCTGCCGCCATTTTTCCTTCTTCAAGACTGATATTGCCCGACTGCAAAAGCCTTTCAAGCACATATAAAGACAGCAGCGCCCGGGACGTGAATGTCACGCCGTCTTCTCCGTAAACTTGCAGCGCGGCCTTTGAAATCAACCCTTTTTGAAGCAGCTCCGCAGACGATATATCGACATCAGCCATTTGCGGAGACAGCATTTCCCTCATTTCATCCAGAGACAGATTTTCTTTCATTTTCTGTATTTTTGAGATGCGTTTTAAGATTTCCGCTCTCGGAAAAAATGTTTCCTGGCCTGTAAACGTTGATTTTCGGATAAACCACTCCTCAGGAATTAAATTTTTCCGCTTCCAGCGATACAGCTGTCCATATGAGATTGATGTTTCTTCAAGCAATTCTTTTTTAGAAATCAGTTGTTCCTCCATAAATCCAGCTCCTTCGATGAACACATTGTAACATAACACTGTTACGTTGTTAAGCCTATACATATAACATTGTATGAATCCCCGCTGCATTCAATAAAAAAACCGCCCGAATCCGGGCGGTTTTTTCTCATGTCAAATCTCTGTAATTTTGCTGGCGCAGCGCTTCATATACAAGAATCGCGGCAGTGTTGGACAGGTTTAATGATCTCACATGCTCGGTCATCGGAAGACGCAGGCAGCGGTCCATATTGTTTTCGATCAATTCTTTCGGAAGTCCGCTCGTTTCTCTGCCGAATACGAAGAAAAAGTCTTCCTCCGTATTTGAGTAGTCAAACGATGTGTGCGGCTTTTGCCCGAATTTTGTAATGAAGAAAAACTTTCCGTTCTCATATGCCTCAAATAATTCATCCAATGAATCATGATAAACGACGTTGACGAACTCCCAATAATCGAGTCCGGCGCGCTTCAGCATTTTATCATCGGTTGAGAATCCGAGCGGGCGGATCAAATGAAGCGTTGTGTCTGTTGCCGCACAAGTACGTGCGATATTTCCCGTATTGGCCGGGATTTCGGGTTGATATAAAACGACATGTAATGCCACGATGTTCACCTCTGTTTTTTATTCCGCCCACCATTATATCATTAATTACTCTTTTGTCGTATCATCCGTAATATGAAAAAACACATATCTGATGGAAGGAGTATATGCCGTTGAATCCTCATATGACCAATATCTCATTCTGCTGTCATATGTTTGGGCATTGACGAGCGGCATATTGCTTTTATCTTTTGCGACCACGATCGTCGTATGGTTAAAACGGCCGTCACCTTCAAAATCATAGCAAATCACATCTCCAGGCATAAGCTCCTCTGCGCTTGACACCTGCACCGCGCGAAGCCCGGCCTTGGATTGGGCCAGATACATCTTCATGGAATGCGCGACCGTCCAGCTGTAGCTCCATGAGCTTTCCTTCATCCACCAGCCTGCGCCTCTGTTCGGATGCCCCCGCATCGGCGCTTTTCCGGCATGTAAACATTGGGAAATAAAATTTGTGCAGTTGTCGCCGAAATTTTTATAAGCGGGATTTCGTTTATTCCAAAACTTTTCCGCGTACTGAACGGCAGCCAGACGGTCGTATTGAAATGCCCGCCCGAAATCTTCCCGTTCACTCCGCTCATATTCGATCACGCTGTTTCCGTCGGAAAATCCGGCCGGTTTTTTCTTTATTTCCCGATCTTTAATCAGCAGCTGGTCATAGAGAAAAGCATTCCGTTCCTCAACCTGCTCTTCTAAATAAAGATGCCCGTCCTGCTCCTTGCACAAATATTCGAAATGAATGGTGTACATGACGCATAACGTGCCGTCATCCTCAAGACTGCTTTTGACAATGACGGCTTTCGCTTTCGCTTTAACGATGTCAACTTTCCGTTTTTCAAACAGCTCTTTTTTTCTCGTCAGGACCTCAAGATCGCCGGCCTGCCCATTGTGCCTCATCTCGGTTCCGTTGACTAAATAATGAAGCCGGGCCTCCGCTAAGTCTTCAATAATATGCTTCAAGCGCTCCACCCACCATACTGTTTTATAAAGAAAAAACACCTGAACTCACGCCAAGTGCTTTTTCTCTATACATATGTCAGGACGGGCCGGTTTTAGTCTTATCAGAAACCGAAAGCAGCTCCAGCCCCTTTTCTATTTCCTGTATGGCTTCCTCATCCTGCTCCTTGTGAAGCGCTTTTTCTAATTCCTTCGCATATGCCGGATCACCGATTTTCCCGATGGCCCAGGCGGCCGTTCCCCTGATGACGGGTCGCGGGTCTTGGTGCATCAAAGCCGTCAATTCGGGAAGAGAAGAAGCATCTTTGAAATGAGCCAATGCTAAAATAGCATTTCGCTGAATCGGCTTCTTGCCGCGCCATGAACCGGATACATGTCCGAATTTTTCTTTAAATTCCCGGTTGCTTATAGTCAGGAGCGGCTTTAACAGCGGCTTGGCGATTTCCGGATCGGGCTCCATCTGCGGATGAAGATGAAAATCTTTCCCCTTATTAATCGGGCAGACCGTCTGGCACGTGTCGCAGCCGTACAGGCGGTTTCCGATTTTCGTGCGGAATTCATCCGGCAAAAACCCCTTTGTCTGGGTCAGGAATGAAATACAGCGCTGGGCATTAAGCTGTCCGGGATTAACGAGCGCGCCGGTCGGGCACGCGTCTAAACATTTTGTGCACGATCCGCACATATCTTCAATCGGCACATCCGGTTCAAAGGGCAGATTGGTGATCATTTCAGCGAGATAGACGTAAGAACCGTATTCAGGTGTGGTGATCATGCAGTTTTTGGCGCTGAAACCGATTCCCGCCCGTTCCGCCACGGCCCTGTCGGACAATTCTCCCGTATCCACCATTGACTTCGTGCGGATATCCTCATGTTTGCTTTGGAGAAAATTCTCCAGCAGATCAAGCTTTTCGCGCAGCACGTCATGATAATCCTTCCCCCAGGAAGCTCTGCAAAAAATGCCGCGCCGGCCGTCCCTCGTGCTCCTCGGCGCATCTTTCATTTTGGAAGGATAGGCAAGGGCGATGGCTACGATCGATTTGGCTTTTGGCAGAAGCAAAGACGGAGTGACCCGTTTTTCAATATCAGGCTCTTCAAACCCGGATAAATAGCCGAGTGATTCCTGAAGAATCAGCCGGTCCCGCAGACTGTCGAACGTATCAGCCGTCGTAAACCCGATTTTGTCGACTCCGATGCTTTTGGCGTATTCGATTAATTCTTCTTTCAGTTTATGAATATTCATTTTTTGCACAGCCTCCTTTCTTTGTGATCAGGCTCCCGTACGGGTATAATAGAGTTTTATCATCCCGAAATGGAGTGAACACAGTTGAACATCAGTTTAGATCCTCTTATTGCTGAACGGGTGCCGGGGATCAAAGCGGCAGCCGTATTATATGAACAGATTGAAGTCGGGCCTGCCCCGCAAATGCTGAAAGGCCGCCTCCGTTTATTTCAAGAATCGCTTTACTTTGATTATGCTGACGGCGGTATAGATGAACAGCCTTTTGTGAAAGAATGGGCGCGTATGATGGAACAGCTCAGTCCCGCCTTTTCAGGACAAAAAACGCCGATGGAGCTTATGCTCGGCGATATTTCCCGGGAGCGCTTCATCGAAAGTGTGAATTCAGCCCATGATACCATACTTTTTTTCTCCTTGAAATATTCATTGCCCATCATGGCGTATGACGCCGCAAAGATGAATGAACCGATTTCAATCACAATCGGAGAAAAAGAACACGTACTGGCTTTCTCCGACTCTGGCGGCATTTTCGGCGGCCTTACCGGACAAATCAACACCCGCCCTGTAACAGCCGGGACAAAGGACATGCTGCAGCTGATCTTTTTTCCGCCTTCAATTCATGCCGACGCGGCAGATGAGCTGTTAACATCCTTAACCAAAATGTTTGAACAAATTCACGGAGGCACACATACCGTCTCTTGGCTTTCATAAAAAGACACGCCTTCCGTGTCTTTTTTCACATAAAAAAACGCAATACTTCGTTTATCAGAGAAACGAAACACTGCGTTAATAACGTATGTATGGAGCGGGTGATGAGAATCGAACTCACGACATCAGCTTGGAAGGCTGAGGTTTTACCACTAAACTACACCCGCATCAAAATGCTTTTTTGTCAGCACCGATTTGATGTTTCTAATATTACATGCATATTTTTTTTTCGTCAAGGGAATGTTAAAAAATTTGTCGAAAAAAATTCTTCTTTTGTCCACATGTTAAGTCAGGTTTACATTTTGTTAAGAATACCATACAATATAAGAAAGAAGAAAACTTGAGGTACGCCTGATGATGAAAAATAAAGTAAAAGAGCTGAGAGCCAGATTCGGCTATTCTCAGGAAACGCTCGGAAAAGAAGCCGGAGCCACCAGACAGACGATTGCGGCGATTGAAAAAGGAGATTATGTGCCATCACTCTTATTGGCGCTTAATATCTGCCGGGCTTTCTCCCTGCCGATGGAGGAAGTATTCTGGCTGGAGGAGGAGAAAAAATGAGTTTAAAAAGAAAAGCGTGTTTTCACCTTGCACTCTACGGATTGGCCTGCTGGACGCTTATTTCCATTATGGAAGCAGTGCCGCGTATCGCACAGTTTTTCCAGACGGAGGGGAACGATTCATTTGAGCTGAACATCACGCCGTTTCTGCTGTTTACCGTTTGTGCCGTATTATATATCTACACTGAAAAGAAAAAACGGAACGGCAAAAAGCACAGGCTTGTGCCCGATGAATTTGAGGAACAGGATGAAAGAGAACGGATGATGACGGCTAAAGCCTGCCGTTCCTCGTATATTGCCGTTTACTTCTCATTGCCGGCCGCAGCCGTTCTGCTTTTGTTTTATCCGCTGATTCAGCCGCATCTTCCCTTTTTTCCGATTCTTTTGATTTTCATTCTGATGATGATTCAGCATTTGGCTTATGTTTTCACATTTCATAAGCACGGCAAAAACTCCGGTTCATGACAGATCCGGAGTTTTTTATGTTACCAGCTCGCTTTTTTCACTCCGGGAACCCGGCCTTTATGGGCCAGCTCCCTGAACGCGATTCTGGACAGTTTAAATTTTCTCATATATCCGCGGGGCCGTCCCGTCACCGTACAGCGGTTATGAAGTCTGGCCGGAGCAGAATCACGCGGCAGTTTGCTCAGCGCTTCCCAGTCTCCTTTTGCCTTTAATTCTCTTCTGATGTCCGCATATTGTTCAACAAGCTTCTGCCGCTTGAGCTCTTTGATCACTTTTGATTTTTTAGCCATTCCAGCACTCCTTTTAAATCGTAATAATTACGTTTTATATCGTATCATCCGTATGTTTATAAAGCAAGCTTCCGGCATAAAGAAAACGGGCCCCCGCTAAGCCCGCTTATTCAGCTTCACATAATAGAGTAATACGTCAGAATGGCTGATCAGCATCTTTTTATCTCGTGACATATGGACATGCTTTCCTGAATTTTTCACACTCGCACCGATCAAAACTGGTTTTCCATAAGTCACTGACTCGGCAGAGGAGATAAACACGGATGATGCTCTGTCATCTCCCTGATTCCGGGTAAAAACAGCGTCTGCAGAGACTTTCCCGCCGTCATCGACGATACCGAAACGAACTTTGTCTTTTTCCTTTTTCCCTTTGTCTTCTCGGTCCGTGTAAAAGATGAATTGCAATTCTTCTGGTTTAGTTGCATCGCCGCTGTAATCTGATTCAAGCGGCCCTGCTTTATCCGTCAGTTTTCCGTTTTGATAATGCTCAATATACATCTGTGCGGCCGCCAAGTCTTTTGTGACCCCGGTCACTGCTGCCGCTCCGCTTTCTGACGAGGCAATTTCCATTCTGTATTTCTCTGTCTTTGATAAATCAGCTTCTTTTATCTGCATGCCGCTGGAATGTCCGCATGCCGTGAATCCAGCCAGCAGACAGCAAGCTGCCGCCCATTTGAATACCTTCAGAAAAAACACCTCTTTTTGATGATTGTATCATTATCAGAAAAAAGAGGCATTTGTTTATTCAGACTGTCGCTTTGTTCCCTCTTGCAAAATGGTCGTTGCCCATTGCTTCGCCCAGTCTGCGCTCAAGCTTTTTCGTCCGCTCGTTTTGAAACGGCAGAAGCGGAAACACGAGTTCAGCCAGATAATAAGCTTCTTCAAGATGCGGGTAGCCTGAAAAGATAAACGACTCAATGCCGAGTGCCCGGTACTCTAAAATTCGATCGGCGACGGTCTGGGGATCACCAACAAGCGCCGTGCCCGCTCCGCCTCTGACCAGCCCGATGCCGGCCCAGAGATTCGGGCTGATCTCAAGCTTCGTCCGGTCGCCGTTATGAAGATCGGCCATCCGTTTTTGTCCTGAAGAATCAGCGCGCCGGAGTGCAGCCTGCGCTTTCGCAATCGTCTCTTCGTCTAAATGGCTGATTAATCGTTCTGCCGCTTTCCATGCCTCTTCCTCAGTCTCCCGGACAATCACGTGAAGCCTGATGCCAAAGCGCATTGTCCTTCCTTCTTGGGCAGCCTGTTTTTTGACGGTTTCAATCTTTTCTTTTACCTGCTCCGGCGGCTCCCCCCATGTTAAATACACATCTGTATGTTTCGCCGCGGCCTCAATTCCCGCCTGTGATGAACCGCCGAAATATAATGGCGGATGCGGAGCCTGTTTTGGCGGAAACAGCAGATTGCTGTTTTCCACTTTGATATGGTCCCCTTCATATGTCACCGTTTCTCCCCGCATGAGTCCGCGCCATACGGTCAAAAATTCTTCAGTCGCCTTATAGCGCTCATCGTGGCTGATAAACATCCCGTCTCCCGCCAGCTCATAAGGATCTCCGCCCGCTACGACATTTACGAGCAGACGGCCGTCTGACAGCCGATCCATTGTCGATGCCATTCTCGCGGCGACAGATGGCTGCATCAGTCCCGGACGGACCGCCACTAAAAATTTTAAATCTTTCGTTTCACCCGCTAAAGCCGCAGCCGTCAGCCATGGGTCTTCACATGATCTCCCCGTCGGCAGCAGAACTCCCGTATACCCGAGTCTGTCTGCCGCCTGTGCCACTTGCTTAAAATAAAGATGATCGGCGGTTCTTCCTCCCGTTTGCGTCCCTAGAAACCGTCCGTCTCCATGCGTCGGAATAAACCAAAGAATCTCCATATGAATCTCTCCTTTTTTAAATAGGCTACCCTTCATAACTGTTCCGCCATTTTAATAGTTTCCGTTCGAGCATTCTGACCAATGCATCCGTCAGCTTGCCGACAGCCGCAAAAATGATAATGCCGACAAACACCTTATTTGTCTGTGAAAATTGTCTCGCATCCATAATCATATAGCCGACGCCCGCGCTCGATCCCATCAGTTCCGCCACCACAAGGCCGAGCCACGCAATACCGAGAGAGAGCCGGATGCCGAGCAGGATACTCGGCAGAGACGCCGGAAGAATCAATTTCGCCATCTGCTGATACCAGTTAAATTCCAGCACCCGGGCGACATCAAACAGCTTTGCGTCCACGCTGCGGATTCCGAGAAACGTATTAATGTATACAGGGAAAAAAGCCCCCAATGCGATCAGCAGAATTTTTGATGTCTCATCAAATCCGAACCACAAAATAAACAGCGGGGTCACCGCTAAGTGCGGAACCGTCCTGAGCATTTGCAGAGACGGATCGAGATACGCTTCCGTCCGTTTTGAGAACCCGACCAGCAGCCCGAAAACAAGCCCGAGGCCCGCACCAAGCAGAAATCCGGCGGCCGCCCGATATAAGCTAATCTCTAAATGGCCCCAAAGCTCGCCTGACAGAAGAAGTTCCTGAAAAGTCTGTAAAATGACGACGGGTGACGGGAGCACCGTTGCCGAGACGATGCCCAGACTTGCGATAAACTGCCATACCGCGATAACCGCAGCCGGGAGTACAAACCCTTTCATCCATTGGTATGAATACCGCCGGGACTTTGCCGCAGCTTTCTTTTCTGATTGGCTCAATGTGCCGGGAGCCGTTGATGCTTCTGCTTTCATTATTTACCGCCCTCCGTTTCAAGCGCCTTTTTGATAAATGAATTGTCGACAACGTCTTTTACATTGATTTTCTTATGAATCGCTTTTGTTTGATATTGAAAATCAGCGGTTTTCTGCTGGACTTTGACAATATCATCATTAATCGGTTGATTAAGAGGCTCTGTATTGTTGAGCACGTTTCTGACGACTGAGGGATCAAGATTTTTGATTTTCGCATATAAAGAGACAGCTTCCTCTTTGTGTTCCTTTTGCCATGTGACTGCTTTATTGAACACTTTCAGAAAACGGACGACCTCATCCGGGTGCTCCTTGGAAAATCCGGTCCTGACTAACGTAAAACCCGGAGAATATAAATCCGTGCTCTCTCCGTTCGCTAATATTTCCGCCCCGTGCTGCAGCGTTTCAATCGACAAATACGGCTCCCAAATCGACCATGCATCAACAGATTTGTTTTCAAAAGCGGAAACCGCCTCATCAGGCTGAAGCTGAATGATGGTGACGTCATCGGCGGAAAGTCCGGCTTTATCCAAAGCTTTATAAAGAAAATCAAAGCCGCTGCTGCCTTTGGCTACGGCGATTTTTTTCCCTTTCAACTCTTTCAGACTCTTAATTCCGCTGCCCTTGTTTACGAGAATGCCGTTTGCCTTTAACCCGTCTTGGGACAGCCCGATCTCTTTAAAATCAATTCCTGCCGCCTGACCGGAAATGACCGGTGAATTGCCGACCTGGGAAAAATCAAGCTTATCGGCGGCAAGACCTTCAAATTGCGGGGGACCGCTTTGGAATTCGACCCATTTTACCTTTATTCCGTCTTTTTTGAAGGCTTCTTCAAACCAGCCTTTTTCCTTGGCAATGAGAAGCGGGCTTAAA
This sequence comes from Bacillus sp. SDLI1, assembly GCF_001553895.1. Taxonomy (NCBI): domain Bacteria; kingdom Bacillati; phylum Bacillota; class Bacilli; order Caryophanales; family Bacillaceae; genus Bacillus; species Bacillus sp. SDLI1. The sequence continues at coordinate 1,321,563 of NZ_CP013950.1, forward strand.
CTCTGCTGGATGCCGATCCGGATTTCTTTCACCGTTTTCCCGCTCCCTCCTGCTCCGTCGGCACTGCATCCGGCTAACATCATGACTGCTGCGGCTAAAAGAATGATGGTTTTTTTCACTTCGCTTCGTCCTTTCTATATCCCTGATCCATCCGCAAACCGGAGATCTTCCGTTTTCTCAAATTCAGCAAGCACCTTCTGCCGGACGGCCTGAAAATCAGCTGACGTCCGATTGCGCGGATGCGGAAGCTGAATCGGCACCAGACTGTGCAGCCGGCCGGGCTTTGCCCTGAGAATTGCCAGCTTATCGCCTAAATAGACAGATTCGTCAATATCATGCGTAACCAGAATCATCGTCGTTTTTTTCTCGCGCCATATATCAAGCAGCACATCCTGCAAGTGTTTTCTCGTAAAAGCGTCAAGCGCTCCGAACGGTTCATCCAAAAGCAGCACCTCGGGCTCACGCAACAGGGCTCTGGCGATGGCGACCCGCTGCGACATGCCGCCGGATAATTCGCGCGGATAAGCGTCCTCTGCTCCCTGCAGCCTGACAACCTCAATCAGATCATCCACTTTTTGACGAACGGCCGGGTCGTTTATATTGAGATCGGCAGCGATGTTTTGTTTCACCGTCAGCCAGGGAAACAGCCGGTGCTCCTGAAAGATAAATCCCTGCCGGATGCCCGGTCCCGACACATGGCGGCCGTTTATTGCGACAGAGCCTTTATAATCGGTATCAAGCCCGGCAATCAATTTTAAAAGCGTGCTTTTTCCGCAGCCGCTCGGCCCGATGACAGTCAAAAATTCTCCTGATGCAATGGACAGTTCAATATCATTCAGCACCGCTGTTTTCCGTCCTTCATGCTCAAACGCTTTTTCTTGTATGCTGATGGTTACAGCCATCTGTCTTTTCCCCTCTCTTTTTGCCGCATGCGATCGAAAAACAAAAAGGCCCCCATCTCCGTTGCTTGTAGAGATGAGAGCCTTCGGCGGTCCGATCAGCTGCCCGTTTGTTTTTAAATTTGAATATCATGTTAATTCAAATTATTCCGACTTGTCAACTGTTTTTTATAAGAATTAAAAATGCGCCCTCCGGCATAAACCTGCCAAAGAGCGCATCAGCTGTATCACGTATTTATTTCCTTTTGCGGCTGGTCGATTTTCAGCAATGTCCGCGCATTGTTTCCGAAAATCTTCTCTATGTCTTCTTCCCGCATGTTGATTTCCCGGCAGGTCCGGACCTGCTCCTGAAGATATCTGTATACGTATCCTCTCGGAAATCCGTTCGAATCCGTCCCGAAGATGATTCGTTCAGCACCGATTAATTCGGATGTCTTCCGAAACAGAATTTCCAAATCAAGCGGGTACGGCATCCACCTCATCCACTGGTTTGATCCGGACGTGTCAATATACACATTCGGGCAGCTCCAGCACAGCTGCAGCAGTTCCTGATAATATCCGGCGCCGAAATGCGGAATAATGAATGGTATATCAGCATACTCTCTCGCGACGCGATAGATGGAGAGCGGATTGATGTTGCGGTGGCTGACAATGCCCCCCGCTCTCCCTAAAAGCCCGAAGTGGATTAATACAGGGAGCCTTTTGTCAGCTAAATACGTCCAAAGCTTTTTCAGCGCCGGATCATGAAACTCAATGTCTGTCAGCGGTCCGAATAGTTTATACCCTTTCAGACCGAGCTCTTCTACGGCTCTTTTCAGCTCTTCATATGCATCCTCCCGCTCCAAAGGATGATATGCAAATCCGGTAAACTTCGCAGGATTGGCTTGAATAAACGCCGCCATCCGGTCATTGCTCTCCGCTGTTAAAAAATTCAGTACGCCGATGCCGTACTTATCTAATTCATTCTCCCATTTTGTCATCAAAGGGATTTCCCCGTCATCAGCCTCTTGCGGATCAGGAAAATCCCAAGTCAGATTCATTCTTTCTGACCGCTCCCGATTATAATCGGAAAATGTCTTATCATTTTTGCCGAAATCAAGGCTGTACGGCAGATGACCGTGAATATCAACAGGTTTAAAATGCTGCCGGAAAAGCATACAATCGCCGCCTCCCTTACCGCCGACAATGAAAAAAAGCCCTTATCCCATAAAGAATAAGAGCCTCTTGTGTTCAAGTCAGCGGTTTCTATTTTTTCTCATCTTAAACCCATTATTCCCGTCAGTCAAGTAAGCTTTCAAACCCGAATTCTCTTTCCGATAATAAAAATAATTATTTTATAATCATTATAAAATAATATTGACTTTTTACTGATAGGTGATATTATGTTTTTATAAATCTAAAGAGGTGATCACATGAGTTCAAATAAATTGACAACCAGCTGGGGCGCTCCTGTCGGAGATAACCAAAACTCAATGACGGCCGGAGATCGCGGCCCTGCTTTAATACAAGACGTCCATCTGCTTGAGAAATTGGCGCACTTTAACAGAGAACGCGTTCCCGAGCGTGTCGTTCACGCAAAAGGCGCGGGCGCACACGGTTATTTTGAAGTCACAAATGACGTTACAAAATATACGAAAGCCGCATTTCTGTCAGAAGTCGGTAAACGCACACCGCTCTTTGTCCGTTTCTCAACCGTTGCAGGCGAACTGGGCTCTAGTGACACAGTGCGCGACCCGCGCGGATTTGCCGTTAAGTTTTATACAGAAGACGGAAACTACGACATCGTCGGAAACAATACACCCGTGTTTTTCATCCGCGATGCTATTAAGTTCCCTGACTTTATCCATACACAAAAAAGAGATCCGAGAACACATTTGAAAAACCCGACGGCCGTTTGGGATTTCTGGTCTCTTTCACCGGAATCACTGCATCAGGTAACCATTCTGATGTCAGACCGGGGCATTCCGGCAACCCTTCGCCATATGCACGGATTCGGAAGCCATACATTTAAATGGACAAATGATAAAGGCGAAGGTGTCTGGATTAAATATCACTTTAAAACAGAACAAGGCGTGAAAAACCTTGATGTCAATACAGCTGCAAAACTCGCGGGCGAAAATCCCGATTACCATACGGAAGATTTATTCAACGCGATTGAAAACGGCGATTTCCCCGCATGGAAATTATATGTTCAAATCATGCCGTTAGAAGACGCAAACACATACCGCTTTGATCCGTTTGACGTCACAAAAGTATGGTCTCAAAAAGACTATCCGCTCATTGAAGTCGGCCGCATGGTTCTGGACCGCAATCCGGAAAATTACTTTGCGGAAGTAGAACAGGCGACGTTCTCTCCCGGAACATTAGTCCCTGGCGTCGACGTCTCACCTGACAAAATGCTTCAAGGCCGGTTGTTCGCATACCATGACGCCCATCGCTACCGTGTCGGCGCGAACCACCAGGCGCTGCCGATCAACCGTTCCCGCAATGAAGTGAAAAACTATCAGCGTGACGGGCAAATGCGTTTTGATGATAATGGCGGCCGCTCCGTCTATTACGAGCCTAACAGCTTCGGAGGTCCGAAAGAGTCACCTGAAGATAAACAGGCGGCATATCCTGTATCAGGTTTGGCTGACAGTGTAAGCTATAATCATCATGATCATTACACACAAGCCGGCGATCTGTACCGCCTGATGAGCGAGGAAGAGCGCGCACGCCTTGTCGCCAATATCGTCGGTGCGATGAAACCTGTGGAAAAGGAAGAAATTAAGCTGCGCCAGATCGGCCACTTCTACAAAGCTGACCCTGAATACGGCAGACGCGTTGCCGAAGGGCTCGGACTGCCGTTACCAAAATAACATCAAAAAACCTGCCGGTCTGTCCGGCAGGTTTTTCCTGTGTATTATCAATAAAAAATGCTTTTTCTCAATTATACAAAATGGCATGCTGCAAAATGCTGAGACCCCTTCTCCGACAGCGGCGGACTTTTCTCAGCACATATCTTCTCGGCTGCCGGACATCTCATTCGGAATTTACAGCCTGAGGGCGGATCAGAGGGACTTGGAATATCACCCTTTAACATCACCCGCTCCCTTTTCACTCTTGGATCAGGAACGGGCACGGCTGATAACAGCGCTTTTGTATAAGGATGAAGCGGCCGTGAAAAAAGCTCTTCCTTTGACGCGTATTCGACAATCGTCCCTAAATACATAATCGCAACCTTTGTACATAAGTGCTCCACCACGCTTAAATCATGAGAAATGAACAAATATGAAAGCCCGTGCCGTTGCTGAAGGCTGCTGAACAAATTGATCATCTGCGCCTGAATGGAGACATCCAATGCCGCCACGGGTTCATCCATAATGATAAATTGCGGCTTAAGCGCCATCGCTCTTGCAATCACGATCCGCTGCCGCTGCCCTCCGGAAAACTCATGCGGATAACGGTCGATAAAGTTTGCGGAAAGACCGCAGGATTCAAGAACCTCCGCCGCTTTATCACGCGCGTTCCGCTTGACCGCCAATTGGTGCTCGATCATCGCTTCACCGATGGCTTCTCCGATCCGTCGCCTAGGATTTAAAGAGCTGAACGGATCTTGAAAAATGAGCTGCGCTTCCGATCTGAATGTTTTCAGCTCACGCCGGTTCATCCGGAACACATCTCGCCCCTGAAAAAATACCTCTCCCTCTGTTTTGTCATGAAGTCTTAAAATGGTTTTTCCGATTGATGACTTGCCGCTGCCCGATTCACCCGCTAAACCGAACACTTCTCCCTTTCCTATCGTAAAACTGACGCCGTCCACCGCTTTTACGGGATTGTTGCGGGCCTTTCTCATCCCCCCCTGCTCCTCATAATATTTTTTCAGCCCTTTGACCTCCAGCAACACATCACTCATCTGCTTTCTCCTCTCCGTAAAGCCAGCACGCCGCCTGATGCCCTTTCCCGAATTCAGTAAAATGCGGGCTCGACCTCCGGCATATTGCCGTGCTGTGTTCACACCGCTCCGCAAAATAACAAGACGATCCGGACAGGTCTGCAAGCGCGGGAACCTGGCCCGGGATGGTATAGAGCGTCTCTCTCCTTTGACCGATAACCGGTTTTGCCGCGAGCAGCCCTTTCGTATACGGATGCTTCGGATCGGAAAACAGCTCCGCAACCGGTCCTTCCTCCACAATTTTCCCCGCATACATGACAATCACATAATCAGCCATTTCGGCAACCACGCCAAGGTCATGGGTAATGAATAAAATAGACGTGTGAAATTGCTTTTTCACATCCCGCAATAAATCCAATATCTGCGCCTGAATGGTTACGTCAAGCGCCGTCGTCGGCTCATCGGCAATGATCAGTTTCGGATCGCAGCTGAGCGCGACAGCCGTCATAATGCGCTGCAGCATGCCGCCGCTCAGCTCATGAGGATATCGGTGCATCATCTGCTCGGCATGGGGGATCTCCACTAACGTGAGAAGTTCAACCGCCTTCCTCCATGCCTCTTTCTTACTCAGCAATAAATGCTCGCGAATCGGTTCCGTCAGCTGCTCACCGATTGTAAACACCGGATTTAAAGAGGTCATCGGCTCCTGAAAAATCATCCCGATTTCGCAGCCGCGGATTTTCTGCATTTCTTTTTGTTTCAGTTTCAACAGGTTTCTTCCTGAAAAATGCACCGCTCCCCGTTCGATTCTTCCCGCCTCGGGAATGAGCTGCATAATGGACAATGACGCCATGCTTTTCCCGCAGCCGGATTCCCCTACAATGCAAACCGTTTCCTCCTCATGAATCGTAAAGCTGACATCGTCCACGGCCTTTACCGCACCTTCCTCCGTATAAAAAACGGTTTCCAAGTGCCTCACTTCTAAAAGCGGTTTTGTCATTTCACTTTCACCTGCCGTTTTACCTTAGGATCAAAAGCGTCTCTTAAACCGTCTCCAAGCAGATGAATCGCCACAACGGTCAGAAAAATGGCCGTACCCGGCGGTATCCACAGCCACGGGCGGAGTGTAAAATCCATATAATGATTTGCCGCTTCCATCATGTTTCCCCAAGAAGGAGTCGGCGGAGCAACACCGAGTCCGAGAAAACTCAGCGCCGATTCACTCAGCATCGCCCCCGCCACATGCAAAGTCGCCGCTACCATGAGTAACGGCAATGTATTGGGAAGCAAATGATAGAGGATTTTCCGTTTATCACTGAGCCCCAAAACTTCCGCGGCCATCATAAACGGCTGCTCCTTCAGCGACAAAATCTGTCCGCGTACAAGCCGCGCCAAACCGGGCCATCCGATCAGGCTTAACATCATCATAATCAGGTACATCCTGTATTCAGAAGGCACTTTCCACTCCGACATCACCGCAGCCAAAATCAAAAGCAGCGGCAGACCCGGGATGGACATGAGCATATCAGCGATGCGCATAATGATCATATCAGCGGCTCCCCGATAAAATCCCGCCGCAACCCCAAGCAATGAACCAATGACAAGTGACAGCACCATCGAAGCAAGCCCCACGGTCAGAGAAATCTGCCCCGCCAGCATCAGCCTCGTCAGCACATCTCTCCCGTACTGGTCGGTGCCAAGCCAATGATGAACCCCCGGATGCTGATTGGCATTTGAAATATCCGTCCGATCCGTTATGTACGGAGAAAAAGACGGCCCGATAAAACACAATAAAAACATAAAACATAAGAATAGAAGACTGATGACCGTCAGCTTATGATGCAGCAGGCGGCGGTACGTCTGCTTCCAAAGAGAAGGCGGCGCCCCTTTTTGTTGTTTCACCCAAAACACCCCCTATTTCAGCCTGACTCGCGGATCAACCGCGGCATAAGCGATATCCGCCAAAAAATTCCCCACAATCGTTAAACAAGACAAAAACAAAGTAAACGCCATCAAAACCGGGTAGTCCCGATAATGCACAGATTCCAGCTGAATACGGCCGACACCCGGCCATCCGAAAATCTGTTCAATAATAATAGCCCCGGAAAACAGACCCGGCAGTTCAAAAGCAAGCAGGGTGATCGCCGGAAGGAGCGCATTTTTCAGCGCATGTTTCCAAATGACGGTGCGCTCTTTCAACCCCTTCGCTCTCGCTGTTCTGATATAATCCTGCCTGATCACATCAAGCATCCCGGAGCGGAAATATCTTGTCAGTGAGCCGATGCCGAGCATAGATAAAATCACGACCGGAAGAATCATATGTCTGGCAGCTTCAAGCACGTACGAAAAACCAGAACTCGTGCTTCCGGTATCAACCATCCCTCCGACGGGCAATATTTTCAAATCCACTCCAAACCATTTAATAAACAGAAGGCTGATAAAAAAAGACGGGAACGCCATGGAAGCAATCACAAAAAATGTTACGATCCCGTCAAACCATGAGTATTTCCTGACAGCGGATATGACACCCGTTATCATCGCGGCTGACCATGTGACAAGCAAAGCCAAAAACGCGACAAAAAACGAATTCCAGACATATTTCTGAAGCAGTGACAGGACGTTTTCCTGATACTTCAAAGAGAATCCCAAATCTCCGCTGAGCACATTGCCGAGCCACGTCACATAACGCTGCCAAATCGGCTGATCCAGGCCGTAAAGCGCTTTTAGCTCCTTCGCCCTCTCCGGGGTCAGGTTGACATTGGAATCAATGTAATCGCCCGGCAGCATCGCGAATAAGAAAAAAATAATAAAGGACGTACCGAATAAGATCACAAGCATTTGAATGAACCGTTCTGCGGCATACCGTTTCACAAAAAGCCTCTCCCTTCCGCTGAAAGGGCAAAATACCCTGGACACCGGGTATTTTGCGCCATTGTTCTACTGAATTGACACGTTTGAGAGACTCGAACTGATTCCCGAATAATTGTCAGGCTCAAGCCCTTTTATTTTTCCGCTGACCGCCCTTGCGCTCTGACGGTAATGAATCAGAATGTAAGGCGGGTTTTCCCCGAGCTCCCGGTACAGCTGGTGATAAATCTCTTTTCTTTTGCTGATATCAAGCGTGCCGGCTCCTTTCTCGATCAGCCGGTCCGCTTTCGGATTGGAATACCCCGTCACATTATTGGGATGGCCGGAAGCCAGCTTTTCCACCGTGCCATTCGGATCAAGAATCTGCGAGGTGGAAACGGCGGCAAGATCGTACTGTTTATCATTTATTTTCGCTACCTCTGTATTAAAATCCATCACTTCCGGTTTTAATGAGATTCCGATGTCCGCGTAATTTTCTTTCGCGATCGGGATGAAATCATCATCCGCTTTAGACGTGTAATAGCTGATTTCAAGCTTTTTGCCGTTTTTTTCACGCACGCCGTCTTTCCCCGTTTTCCAGCCTGCTTCATCAAGAAGCTTCTTGGCTTTTTCCGGATTAAACGTATACGGATTGACTCCTTTGTCATCATAAGCCCATGAAACCGGAGACACCGGCACATTAGCGACTTCTCCGTAATGTTTAAAGCGGACATCGACGATTTTTTGACGGTCCAGCCCGTAAATAAGCGCTTGGGACACTTTCTTATCTTGAAAAGGCGGACGCTTATGATTCACGTACACAAGCCCGTAATCATTCACGACCGAGACGCTTATATTCGCAAAACCGAGGCTTTTTAAATGCTCAACCGTATCATCATCAGGAGAAAATGAAGCGTAATCAAGATCACCCGTTTCAAACAGCTGAAGGGAAGTTGACGGATCAATAATTTTATAGATCAGCTTTTCTGTTTTCGGTTTTCCGGAATAATAGTGTTTATTTGCCTGATAGCGTATTTCCTGTCCCGGGAGGTATTCTGTAAATTGATAAGGCCCTGCTCCGAGCGGTTTGGCATAAAGCTCTTTTAAATAGTCCAGTTTGCCGAACCGATAGTTCTTTCCGTAGTAAGCTTCCGACAGCACCTGCCCGCCTAAAAGAAGCAGCGACTTCGCACTGACTTTCTCAGTCGTGATTTTAATGGTTCTGTCATCAAGGACGCGAATGCCCTCTATCGTCTTTGCTTTTCCTTCTTTATAAGCCTTGCCGCCTTTAATATAGGCCGTGGTGATATCTTCATAGCCTGCGTAAGCGGGATCATGCAGCAGTGTTAAAGTGAATGCGGCATCCTTTGCGGTGAGCGGCGAACCGTCACTGAAAACGAGATTTTTTCTTAAGCGGAACGTGTAGGTAAGCTGATCTTTGGAAATAGTCCAGCTTTCAGCAAGTGCCGGTGCGGGCTTACCCGTTTTATCCAGCTTGACTAACGGTTCAAAAATAGGATCTGTCGCATTTCCATCCCAGCCGTTTTCATAAAAGTACGGCAGAAACACTCCCCCCGGCGCGGAAATCCCCGCAACAAAAGTGTCCGTTCTGGCTTTCGATTTAACGGGAAGCGCCTCCGGATGAGAAGCTTTAAATTTCTTTGTTTTGACATGGGCGATACGCGTTTCCTGTTTTTTATCCGCCGCAGAAGACGGTTCTTCTCCGGCACTCCCTAACGCGCACCCTGATAACATGAATGATACCGACAGCGCGAGTATGATGCCCGTTGTTTTCATCCTCAAAGTGTTCCCCTTCATTTTGATCGAACCCCCGCATGCTTTTCATCTATCTTTATATAAATCTGCTCCATCTGTTCCTCATTTCTCATAATCTCCCGTTTGTTTTTCTCCACAAGCAGTTCGAAATTCAATGTGTGTTTTCTGTACTTTTTTCGCTTTTTACTTTTTTTGCGCACATGTGATGCCTTTTTTAACGCCACTTTTCATCCCTCCGCTTTTCATCCAATGGCTTTCACGCAAAAAAAGGCCCTTATCTGTTTACAAGATAAGAGCCTTCGGTGATCCGATCAGCCAACGTTTGGAAATATGTACTGACTATGTTAATTCATACAATCCCTACCTGTCAACTACAATTTAAAATATCGTTTCATTCCGGGGGTTTTCCTCATACACTCTCTTATTTTTCCGCATATGTTAGAAGAAATAACAGATCCCGATGAAAGAGAGTGAGAGTGTGGAAAAGACAACATTGACCGGGCGCATCGTCAGAAAAGATGACCCCGACTATAATGAAGCAAGAACCAATATCAATTTAAGCCTGCAAAGATATCCGGACATCATTGTGTTTTGCCAAAACAAACATGATGCCGTCAATGCACTGAGATGGGCGCGTGAGAATAACGTGCCTTTCCGCATCAGAGGCGGAAGACACAGCTACGAGAATTTTTCCCTGTTAAATGACGGGCTTGTCATTGATCTCAGTGAAATGAAGAAAATAAGAGTGAATAAAGATAAACGGCTGGTCTCGATTGAAGCGGGTGCCGATTTGGGAGAAGTGTACCGGACACTCTGGCGGTACGGCTTGACTCTTCCCGCGGGAACCATTGCAAATGTGGGAATCACGGGGCTGGCGCTCGGAGGAGGAATCGGATATTTAACAAGGGCTGCCGGCCTGACTTGCGATCGTCTCCTCCAACTCGAGATGATCACAGCAGACGAAAAAGCGGGTGCTGAATTGATAACAGTCAACCGCTCAAAGCATCCTGATTTATTTTGGGCGTCTCAGGGCGGAGGCGGCGGCAACTTCGGCATTGTCACATCCATGGTGTTTAAAGCCGTGCCGATCTCGTACGTGACTGTTTTTTCTGTCACTTGGGGCTGGGATGATTTCGAAGAGGTATTTAATACGTGGCAGCGCTGGGCTCCATTTACAGATAACCGCCTTACTTCATCCATTCAGTCTTGGCCTAAAGAAGTCAACCGCATAGAAGCGCTCGGCCAATTTATCGGAACAAAAAATGAGCTGAAAGAACTGCTGGCTCCGTTAATGAAAGCGGGAAACCCGACAAGCGGCATGGTCAAGACAGTTCCGTTTATCAGAGCGGCAGCCTTTTTTAACAGCCCGGGAGGCAATGAGCCGCAAAAGATGAAGCGGTCAGGATCCTTTATTGAAAAACCATTGTCAACGCGCGCAATTTCTGCTTTAAAATACTACTTGGAGCACGCTCCGAATAAAAACGCCAGTGTCTGGCAGCAATCTCTCGGCGGGGCGGCCGGACGGATCGCTCCGGATCAAACGGCATTCTACTATCGCGATGCAATCATTGCCCAGGAATATATAACAAACTGGACATCTCCTGAAGAGGAAAGACAAAACGTCCGCTGGATCGAAGAGCTGAGAACGTCTCTTTCAAGAGAAACGATGGGGGATTACGTGAATTGGCCTGATATAGACATCAGAAACTGGCTGCGGACATATTACGGAGGAAATGTTGACCGCCTCCGCCAAGTCAAAACGAAGTATGACCCGGAAAACGTATTCCGCTTTGAGCAGAGCATTCCGCCGTTTCGCCGGTCACCGTTTTTCTAAAAAAAGATGAAGATGGACACACTCCATCCTCATCTTTTCTTTTTTATTGATATAAATGGCTTCCCTTCTCGACAAACTCTTTTGCTTTTTCTTTTAATCCTTCATTGAGGGCATCGTCTTCAGTCAGACCGTTTTCTTTCGCATAATCGCGAATATCCTGAGAAATTCTCATGCTGCAGAACTTCGGGCCGCACATCGAACAGAAGTGAGCCGTTTTTGCGCCTTCAGCCGGCAGCGTTTCATCGTGATATTCCATTGCTCTTTCAGGATCAAGCGACAAATGAAATTGATCGCGCCACCGGAATTCAAACCGCGCCTTAGACAGAGCGTCATCCCGGATCTGAGCACCCGGATGCCCTTTGGCAAGGTCTGCCGCATGGGCCGCGATTTTATACGTAATGACTCCCTCTCTTACATCATCACGATTCGGCAGGCCCAAATGCTCCTTCGGCGTGACATAACAAAGCATCGCCGTCCCGTACCAGCCGATCATCGCCGCGCCGATCGCCGAAGTAATATGGTCATAGCCCGGAGCGATATCAGTCGTTAATGGGCCGAGTGTATAAAAAGGCGCCTCTTTACAAATTTCCAGCTGTTTGTCCATGTTCTCTTTAATTTTATGCATCGGCACATGACCCGGTCCTTCGATCATCACTTGCACATCGTGCTTCCACGCGATTTCCGTCAATTCTCCGAGAGTCTCCAATTCCGCAAACTGCGCTTCATCATTAGCATCCGCAATCGAGCCGGGACGCAGCCCATCTCCAAGAGAAAATGCAATATCATACGTCTTCATAATTTCACAGATTTCTTCAAAGTGCGTGTACAGAAAGCTTTCCTGATGGTGAGCCAGGCACCATTGCGCCATAATCGCCCCGCCGCGGGATACGATTCCCGTCGTGCGTTTGGCCGTTAACGGGACGTAACGAAGCAATACGCCGGCATGGATGGTGAAATAATCCACGCCCTGCTCCGCCTGCTCAATCAATGTGTCTCGATAAATGTCCCACGTTAAATCCTCAGCGATGCCGTTTACTTTTTCAAGCGCCTGATAAATCGGCACCGTCCCCACAGGTACGGGGCAATTGCGGATGATCCATTCACGTGTCGTATGAATATCTTTCCCAGTGGATAAGTCCATCATCGTATCGGCGCCCCAGCGAATCGCCCACGTCATTTTTTCAACTTCTTCTTCAATAGAAGATGTAACAGCTGAGTTGCCGATATTTGCATTGATTTTCACATGAAAATTCCTGCCGATAATCATCGGTTCACTTTCAGGATGATTAATATTTGACGGAATGATCGCCCGGCCGCTGGCTACCTCGTCTCTGACAAATTCGGGAGACACATGCTCGCGAATTGCGATAAACTCCATTTCCGGCGTAATGATGCCTTTTCTCGCATAATGCAATTGTGTCACATTTTTCCCTGCCTTGGCCCGCAGCGGTTTCCGCTGTAAACCGGGATATTCGGCGGCACGGCCCTCTTTTTTATAGCCGTTGTCCTCAGGTTTCACGGTCCGTCCGTTATATTCCTCCACATCGCCGCGCTTTGTAATCCACTTTGTGCGGAGCGGCTTCAGACCTTCATGAATTTGAATTTGTACATCCGGGTCTGTATACGGTCCGCTCGTATCATAAACACGGACCGGCGGGTTCTCCTCTTCCCCAAACGCCCCCGTTGTCGGACTAAGGCTGATTTCCCGCATCGGCACTCGTATGTCAGGCGAAGAACCCTTTACATAAACCTTTTTACTGCCTGAAAAACTCGACATAATAGAAATGTTCGCTTGCTGTACTGATTGATTTTGCATACAAATCTCTCCCTTATCCATTTGAATAACAGAACCAAGCTCAGCACCAGCACAAAAAAACCGGATTCATTGGAGAACCCGGTTTTGCAGTCAGAAAGAAACTATTATTGTTTTCCTCAACAATAATAAAACCTTTACTTCCCCACGCTGGTACGAACCAGATCAGGTCCAAAGGGTTAAGAAGCCGCCGCTTCTCTCTCAGCCCGCTCAGACGGGCACCCCCAGTAACTATTGATTTCGGACTCATCTTAACATAAAAACATTCGAAAAAAAAGAGGAATATAGAAAATATTCAGCAAATTCAACCCAAATATTTGACAGGCAATGGAGTTTCAATTATTCCATGTTTCCCCCTCATCACCCGATATGCCCTTGCAACTGGTCTTGAACTCACTGTTTGAAACAGCTGATCATTTATGAAATGAAGAGCCGCTCCATCGTCCGTCGCATAGCCGCCGCACAAGAATTCGTTAGATATCAGCTGGTGATACATCGGTCTCCGGTCCTTTTCGCCGTCATAATGAGGACAAAAGCTCCCTTGCAAAAAACCTAAACTTTTCATACTGGTCAGCGGCCCGGCTGAATCTGTCACTCCTTCTTCAAACCAGCAGATTGCACCCGCGCTTAATCCGGCTAACACCACACCGCTCTTCCATGCTTCTCTCAGAATAAGATCCAATCCCCACTCCTTCCACAACACAAGCATATTCCGCGTATTTCCCCCGCCGACATAAATTACGTCCTTTTCCATAAGAAAAGAAGTTAAATCTGTTGACGGCGGCTTAAACAACGATAAATGAGACGGCACACAATCAAGTGTTTGAAATGCACGATAAAACCGCTGCACATAGTTTTGAGAATCACCGCTCGCCGTCGGCAAAAAACAAATACGAGGCGACTTTCGCTCTGATTGCGTGATGACATATTGATCGAGGGATAAATTTTCCGGCTCCATCGAGAATCCGCCGCCGCCCATCGCAATAATCTGTTTCATCATCCCACTCCCCCCGAAAAATTTGTTATTCATTATAGCAGTTGTATACACGCAGAGATAAATATTTTCTTAACAGACCAGCATAAAAAAGTATACTGTCGCAATAACAGAAATCGCAAATCTCTGCCTTAGCACAGCGCTGCATGAACAATTAGATGCAGTTGTCCATCTTGATGGTGAACTGTCAGTACTCCTGTCGGAAAAAGGTTGGCTCCTGGATAAACAATTTCAAATTGATTCGCATTTATCTTGCAGAGAACTGAAACAAAGTCATACAAAAAAGACGATGTCTTGAGACACCGTCTCTTTATTTTATTGCTCCACTCTTCTTAAAGCCTCATTTACCGTTTCTTTTATAAACGCGTCTTCACCGCTTAATCGCTCTAAATTGAGATCGCCGTTTCTCAGCCTTTCAGAAATATTGTTTATATCCTCTCTACCGTGATTTGCAGCTCACCGGCTAAAAACATTCTGTGTAATTCATCAGCAATATTATTCTTAGTCTGCCCGAAGGCAGGAAAATAATAGAAAAAAGTATGAATCAAACGAATTCTTTTCCCTCTTTCTTACGTATGTCTGTTGAGAAAAAGGGGAAGATCTAACAGGTCATTTTTAAAAAAACTTTCGGCAAGAGGACTGCGAGGATGGCTGGAAGAGATGTATAATGACGGAGAACAGCTCGTACGTGTCCGCTTCAGCCAATCAAAGCTTGAAGATACAGAAGAGCTTGAAGAGGTGCTAGGAGAGATCCTAGACCAACACTGAATAAATTAGAAAAAGGAGCTCTCAAATAAGCTTGGCTCCTTTCTTAGATCAAATATAAAAACCCGTTTCTTATATGAAGAATTGTGTTTTTCAATATACCGGTGGACCGTATTCTACGTTATACACACATTGATGAAAAGCAGCTTCGTATTGTTGTCAATACGTTCTCTAAATCATGTTACGTTTTTGGTTTATAATAACTCACTTTGTATAAATTCACCACAATAGTGTTCGTTCATAAGTAATAAAATACAGATTATAAAAATGAGTCTAACCATCTTCCTGAATATTTGTCCAATAGTTGGTCTGACCAACGAGTTCATTTCAATGACTGTAAATCATTTTAGCACTTCTTCACTTCTTTTCACCTTAAAGATCTTACTCTGCGGAATATTGGGATTGTGATGAACAACATATGCTTTAGAAAAACGATATAGATACTCTGCTTCATGAGACTTAGGAGTTAAGATTATCATTTTCCGCTTTAATTCCTGTTCATATAACTCAAACACTTTATCTTTACGTCCTTCATCGAGTGCACTATCAAACTCATCGAGTACGATATAGCCTGGTGTTGCTTGAATTGTTTGTAATAATGCCAAAGCAAATAGTAAGGAACTAAGAGACTCTTCCCCACCAGATACCCCTTTTCCTACTTTGCCGCCTCTTGCTTTAACACTTACATCCTCTAATTTTCCTCGATGTCCTTCTTTACGTGCTTTAATATATAAAGCATAGTGGATTTGATGACGTCGGTCTGTTCTCATATCCCAATCTATCTCCCCTTGAAAGCCAAACAGAGACATATAATGGACAAACTTTTGATTAACACCAATAACTTTACTATTAATTGTGCTTTCTAAGTCTTCTTTTAGACGTTCCATACGCTCTGTATATTCCTCTAACAATAGTTTGGATGTCTTCACTTCTGTTGCAGAACGATCATACTCTTCTTTCATTTTTTGATAATTTTCTGGAGCAGCTTCATCAATCCCTGTTTCATTTGCTGCATGAGAGTATTTAATTTTCCCACTTTCTCGCATGTCTTCTGCCTCAGATTTAGTTACATTAGGTAGTTCTGTAAGCTCTAATGCAAAATCTTTTAATTCCTGTTTTACAGAATCTAATAACCTTTGGATGTCATGTTTGATTGTTGAATAGTTCTCTTCATTTGTTAAATATTCTTCAGACCGATGTTTGATTTGCCTTTCTATTGACTCAATTTCTCGGTCTTTGTATAGGAGGCTTTCTTTCAAATCTTCTATGTCCCGATTTAATTTCTTTTCTTCACGTCGCTTCTTATCTAAAAGAGAACCAAGTTGTTCTAACTGTGCATTTTTATTCTTCTTCTCTTCTTCTAACTCAATTAAGTATTGCTTCAATTGGCGTACTTCTGTTATTTTTCCCTTCTCTTTTTCATACTGAATAAAAATTTCCTGATAGTTTTTAAAGGTTTCTACCTTTTGCTTCCAGTCAGCACGCTCTTCATTGAGCCTATTCCACTCTCCCTGAATCTCATCCCTATTTTCTTCGAGTTCAAGTTTTTCATTACTTAGATTGTAATGCTTACTCTTTCGCCATTCTCGTTCATTTTCTTTTATCAAAAAGGCTTCCGCATCTTTTAAAGATTCACGTCTTCGAAATAGCGTACTATTTCTACGTGTTAATTCATCTATTTCATTGGATAGAATGCTAATGTCATTGCCAACCCTATCAAGCTCATCTTCTACTTGTAGTTGATATTTTTTTAAAACTTTTTCACTTAGAATAATCCGCTTTTCCTCTTGAGGACCTCTTATCCCTCTCGCATCGAGAAGCACACCATTTTGAATCTGTGGTTTTTCATTTTCAAAAAAGCTCTTAACCCACCACAGTGCTTTTACCGCAAGCGGATAAAGATTATTTCTTAATTTTTCTTTTATCTGCAAATGTTTACCCGGAAGTTGTGTAATTGTTTTTTCCGGAACAATATTTGGCAATGGGACATGGTATAAATCATTTGGCGCATGAAAATCCTTTTGGTTCACAAACAACGTATACTTTATCGTATCAAACAAATCTTCATCATTCGGCTTAGCTGTTTCATCTAATTCAACAAGCTCCCGCAAAGGATAGACTTCTATATTTCGCTTTTTGAAGTATTGGATAGACACTTCCTGACGAGAACTGTAAACGCGATTCATTCTAAGATTTTCTAGTTCTTTTTCTAAATTGTCTTTTTTAATTATAAGTTTCCCTTTTTCATTTTTTGCATTTTCTAGTCATTGCTCATTGAACTCCATCTCTTCCTGCACAGCTTGACTACTTTTATATGCATCAATAAGTTTACGCACGTCTTGTTCCCTAGCACTGTCTTGGTCAATCTTCACTTTTAGTTCAGCAATTTGCGGGGTTAGGTCATCTAATTTTTGTTTATTTCTTTTCAACAACTGTTGCTTTTCTTCCATTGAAGCATCAATAGAAACATACTTTTCCTCCGCATTAACCAAAGCTTCATTTACTTCTTCTTCAGTCATGCCTATTCGTTCTACTCTCTTCGTAATTTCCTCGATTTCGTTTGAGATAGCCTCCACCTTATCTGTATGTCTGGTTATCTCTTTCTGTAAATGATTTAGCTCATCGGCTAGCCCGATTTCACGGGACTCCATTTGAGTGATTGCTGACTGAAACTTTTCATGCTCTTCTCTCTGGTCTGCTTGTAAAATTAAATCTTGCTGCTTGTCTGTAATTTTCTCCTCTTTGTCTGCTTTTAGTGTCTCTATTTGATCTTTTAAAGTATTCATTTGATTAAGATGATGTTTTTCCAACCATTTAAGAGCTGAAAGATACTGCTTGAATCCGTCTTCTAACCGCTCATTTCGATTATAATACCTGTCTAATTCCGTTTTCTTTTGAGTTAACTGGAGTTTGTTAAGACCTTGTTTACCCTCTGCTTCCTGCAAGGTCTGCTCCGTTTCTTTTACAAGTTCTTTGCTTTCTTCCCAGTTTTTCTGGATTCTATCAATACCATTCATTTCACTGAAAATACGGAAGCGTTCTTCTGGATGCATCACTGCAAATTGGTTTACCTCTTTTTGATACCAAATCAAATAAAATTCATCCGGATCAACAGCATATTTATAGAGAATCTGGTTTTTATATTCAGTAAAGTTAAAGTTCCGATCTCCAGAAGAATATTTCGTTTCCCGTTCCCACTTGTCAATGATTTCCCCCTCTTGAATATAAAATTCTCTTTTTATCGGATCACCCGGTTTCTGTTCAATGTCTAATCGAAACTGCACAAACTGTGGCGCATCAACCTTGATTTGCCCATCATTTTTAAACAGCAATTCAACCTTTGCTCGCCACGTTTGGTCTGTTGGAAGGTTGTTTGACTTTAACCCTTCAAGATCAACTTTACTTGAATAAAGAACGCCACCCATACAAAACGTAACCGTTGATTTTCCAGCACCATTTGGTCCAGATATTAAAATATGGTGATCTTTATCAGAGAAATCCATAACTGTCGGCGTATAATCCCGTATTCCTGAAAATTTAAGTCTCCATGGAATCATTACTTGTGCCTCCATTCATGTTGTAGCGTTTAAAGAACCGCAAGATATCATCCATGTGCAACTGATTCGATTGACTAAACTCGGTGTATCTTCGTAAAAAGGAATTCGAAAACAAATGAGCACCGATAGATGTAAGTTGATAGGCTTCTTCCTCTGAGCTCGTATCATATACTTCAATTGCCCCAATCTTTTTCAGCGGATCCAAGTTAGCTTGAATTTTTCGTGTTACCTGCAATGATTCGTGACCAAAACTATTAATCAATTGGGAAAAGAGTGTATATTCATTCTGTAGTACTTCCTGGTGATAAAAAATAAACATGAGAATAGCTAGACTTTGTTTATTTAATAGTGTTTTTGCTTGTTTTGCGGGCACGCGCATGAGGACTACCACTTGATTTCTCCGCTCATCATAAATCACTTTCATATAACGACTAACAGCTTGGTTTACTCGCTTGAGAAAAGAAAAAAATGCTTGATCATCATCTGTAATACCAATTATTTTTTCTACTTCCTTACGTGAAAGTCCAAAATTCCCACTTCGAATTGTAGCAGACGATGAGAATAGGATTTGCATAAATGCAAGCTCTTCCTCTGTAGTTAAAAATCCTTTTATCGATTGTAGGGTTGCTAACGGATTAACGTTCGTGATTTCTTCCTCGTTTTCTAATTCCATATGTTCCTTGTTCATCCTCACTCCACCTCCAATCACGTTGATCTTTGTTATCAAGCAGTTTCTTTTTCGCATATTCATCAATGTCAGCTTTTTTATTAGCCACTAGTGCTGAAACACCAATTAATCCGTTGAGTACGTCACTCCATTTGGATGATCCAGACCGAATAATTAGTTCGTCAAGGCCCGCTTCTTCTACTTCCTCCAGATATGCTTCAATCCGCTCTGTGTGTATCATTTGTTTCGTCATTTGCCATTTCGAATCACCCATTATTTCATCCAACTGATTTTCCATTATTTCTTCTGTGCCTGTAAATTCTTCTTCCACTGTTTCCTCTATCTCTTCTGTAATAGGTTCATAATTTTCGATATAGTTAATTCCCTCATCAATGGCCCTCGGTGATAGCGGGCTAGCAAATTTCACTGGCGCCCATAGACCATCTATATTTTCGTCCTCGTATTGTCCTTGTTCCATGAAGCTTAGTATTTGATGTGCATTCGGTATTTCTGAACCAAGAGGCGGATCAAACGATTTTACGATGAACGTGCGAAACTCTTCTGGCTTGATTCTATGGTTAAAATCCGTTTCTTGTAGGTGGGCGAACTTTAGAATTTTATTAATTGTCCCAAGGCTAATTTTTGTCCCATCACTAATCGCAGCCGTACCTCGTTGTTTTATATCGGAAAACACAAGCTCTTGATCTACTGTTTCAAATTTCTCCATTCGTTCTGCCATCTTACCTTCTAGCTCTGTCATCAGATGATGAATCACTTCTACTTGTGTTAATGCATTTCGGTCTGCTAAATACTCAAGCTCCCTCTCATAGAGAAGCAATACAGCTTCTTCCACGTTTTTAATCATACTAGCAAGCTTATTCCCGCCAGAAATCCCTTTATCATCATATGCTTCACTTAGTTCTGCATCTCTTTTTGCTTGAAAGAGAGACCTTGCCACATCATCATTAAGATAATAAGCAAGAGAATCATTAGCTAAACGAATTAGTACATCCATCATTCGTTTTCCTACATCACGCATTTTAATTCGTTTTGCTGTTTTTGCTACCCAATTGAATTTTCCCAAAACGAACACAAGATGTTTCATGTAACCCTGCGTAATTGCTTCATCATAGCCATATACATTGCGATAGCGATAAAATAACGTTTCCTCGCTTTCAATTGGTTCTGCGATACCGAGTGCTTCTAGATTAATAATATTTAACACTCGGAGGAAACGAAGTACGTGGATTGGTGACTGAAAATATTCCTTATCACTTAATTCCGTTAATACACCCGAAAGTTGGGCAATATCACGCATCGATTGTAGTAGCTCAGGTTTATCATCTGTAACAGCAAAGATCGAAATTAATGATTGATCCACTTTTTCCACAGCTCTACTCCTCCAATTTCTTGTTCCTGCTCTTCTTTCCTCATTTGTATGGATTGTTGATATTTATTTGCAAAAGTTTCCCATTCAGTCACCACGGTTAATGGTGGCACTATCCATTTTGTTAGGACATGTTCATCTTGTGTTAACTTATATAATTTCTCGGCAATCTGATAACCTGCTTCATCAACGTCGGTCCAAATAATAACTTGACTGACACACGTTACTACTTGCGAAATTAGTAGTCTATGTGCAGACCTAACTTGTCCATCCACACCTAATACAAAGCTTTTCGTACCTCTTAAAAATTCTTCCTCGTAGGCCATACGTGTTAACACACCTCTATTTTCAACCAGCCACAACACGTCTGCTTTCGTATTAAACGTCTCCGAAAAAACAGCTAGATCTGTCGTTGCATGGACAGTACCATAACTATAATCCACGTAGTCCCCTTGCATTGGCCCAGTAAAAAACAATGGTGTAATTGTCCCCATACTTGCCAGACCTAACAATTGAATTGGACGCTGAAGAAGGTTTTCTGTTTCTTCAATAAATTCCTTTTTATAAGCATCAAACTGCTTTGATCCACCTATTATCCGATAGTAGGTGGCACCTATTTGCTTCCAATCAAAATGTTTTTCCGTACATGACAGTTGGTATAAAGCAATCAAAAAATGTAGGAATACTACTTGTTTCCTTAAACGCCAAGATGGATGAATACTCTTAATTAATTTTGCCTCCCCAGCTAAAACCCTATCTGTCTCACTTGCAATTTCATCTAAGTGCTTTGCTAATAGGGAAACAACATCTGCGCGCTGGTCTTGTTCAAAACCTGGCACATTGCTACGCCTGGCAACTTCCCACTGCTTATTCCAATCACTTATCCAGTTTCTACTCTCCTTTTCTGATTCTAGTTCTGCCTTTAAGCTCAGTTGATAAAGTATAAAGCCCATTCGGTATCGTTCTGTTTTTACTGTTCTCTCATCTTTTTCTAAACGAATTTCACGAATTATCCACCCAAAACGAATCCATTCATAGGTTTCATCAGAAAGATCAACCTGCTTTTTCGTATTCGGACTTTTAAAACTGTTGGTTAGTTTTGTTGGAATTTTATCTATTCCCTGTAAGTCCGTATTAATCCCAACCATTAGCCTTGCAACAATCCTTCTTGTTCTCGCCGTTCGCTTAATTACTGATATATGAATAATGCCATTCTCTTCCGATGCATCCCTAACATGTAAACTCTCATTTTTTAATACAATATGGTATTGCAAATAATCTTGTAACTCCACAGAAACCAAGGTACAAACCTCCTCTATTATTCCTTTATTTTACCATGGGTCTAGGTGGTAGTACGATGGGATAGCAAGGAATATTAAGAATTCACTTAATAGTAAGTCGTAACCTTTATTTGAACGAATATCTTTCATCTCATCCATTTCTTCACTCCATTATTTTATCCATCGATGCAAACACATTTATGCAAATAAAAATTTTCAATAACAAAAAGAGACAGGGAATTACTTCCTGTCTTTTTCGGTAATAGTATTTAATAAATTGTGTACTTAGATTTTATACCAGTGGCCGGGGTCGAATAAACCCCTCGAACCATTGATATATAAAGGTTTTCTTTTACCCTTGCAAAATTTGTGTAAAAATATTTTAAGTGTTTTTGTTTGTGTAATTCCGATAATCATGAACATTAAAAAACAAGGGGTTTATTGTACAAGATCGCGCGTATTCTCGGCGATGTTCAAGCAACCAAAAACGGCACACTCGGAAAAAGGATGGCCCGTCGTGCTGCAGGCAAGGCAACAAATAAGCTATTGAGAAATTTATTCAAGTAGGAAAGATTTATCTTCATATGTGATATTCTTGCTTCATAAGCATAAAGCGGGAAATATTACAAATGAAGAAATATTGTATTTTATTATTGTCTGCATTCATTTGTTTAGCTTTATCTGCATGTGATAGTAACAATTCTAAAACTCTTACCACAGAGAACACGGAAATTTCTGCTGAAAAGTCCACTGATACAACCAACTCAAAAGAAGAAAGAAAGACATTGAATACTGTAGGAGATAGTGTAGAAGATCCCAATGTGGGTACAGTCACTTTAGAATCATCTAAAGATCTGAACCAAGTTTTAAAAGTTGGAGATTTAAGTGTTTATCTTACAGGTGTAAAAGTTCTTACTGTGAGTAATATGGCTGATCAATACCATAGCGACCTTCAAAACTCATTAAAAGAAGATTTAAGTACCTTCACCTATGCCCAGATTACATATTCATTAAAAAATAATTCTGATGATCAATTAGATTGGTCAGGATTTGAATATGCCGTTGTTAACGGTGTTCAAAAAGATTTAGGATACAATCGTATGATGCGTTTTCCTAACCCCGAAAATATTGAGATTCTTGGGGATTCTTCTCAAGAAAACAGCTTTGTAACTGTACCAGTAACCACGCCTACAAAGAAAGTGCGTCTGAAAACAGCTGGCTGTTTAAAGGTGTTTTGATCCCTGTCTCAAAAACAGGGGTCAGTCCCAGAGATGAAAATGAGACAGTAAACATTTTTGAGGAAATGGCCGCCAATGAGGTTCCTGTGAAAATTTGTGCAAAAAGATTTAAAAACATATCGTTTTGTGTCTTGTTCTTCAAAAACGCAAAACGCCCCTGAACATTGGTAGACCAACATTCAGGGGCGTTTTGAAATTTCTTATCGGCTCTTATAAAGAGCAAGTAATACCGGTGGCCGGGGTCGAACCGGCACTCCAGAAGGAACACGATTTTGAGTCGTGCGCGTCTGCCAATTCCGCCACACCGGCATGTAATACGTCGTGTTCAACTGACGTATATAAATATAACATGCATTTTATAAAGTGTCAACGGTTTTAGTAAAGTTTTTTTATGGTAATGCAGTATACACAATAAAAGCAAGAAATTTATATTCATAGTCTTGACGCTTTTATTATATAAAAAAAGTGATCTGCAATATGCAAATCACTCTCATATATGTTTTGTAA
>NZ_CP013950.1:1350000-1637500 GCF_001553895.1 Bacillus sp. SDLI1
GATTGGCTTAACCTCGCGGTTTCGCTGCCCTTTGTTCTGTCCATTGTAGCACGTGTGTAGCCCAGGTCATAAGGGGCATGATGATTTGACGTCATCCCCACCTTCCTCCGGTTTGTCACCGGCAGTCACCTTAGAGTGCCCAACTGAATGCTGGCAACTAAGATCAAGGGTTGCGCTCGTTGCGGGACTTAACCCAACATCTCACGACACGAGCTGACGACAACCATGCACCACCTGTCACTCTGCCCCGAAGGGGACGTCCTATCTCTAGGATTGTCAGAGGATGTCAAGACCTGGTAAGGTTCTTCGCGTTGCTTCGAATTAAACCACATGCTCCACCGCTTGTGCGGGCCCCCGTCAATTCCTTTGAGTTTCAGTCTTGCGACCGTACTCCCCAGGCGGAGTGCTTAATGCGTTAGCTGCAGCACTAAGGGGCGGAAACCCCCTAACACTTAGCACTCATCGTTTACGGCGTGGACTACCAGGGTATCTAATCCTGTTCGCTCCCCACGCTTTCGCTCCTCAGCGTCAGTTACAGACCAGAGAGTCGCCTTCGCCACTGGTGTTCCTCCACATCTCTACGCATTTCACCGCTACACGTGGAATTCCACTCTCCTCTTCTGCACTCAAGTTCCCCAGTTTCCAATGACCCTCCCCGGTTGAGCCGGGGGCTTTCACATCAGACTTAAGAAACCGCCTGCGAGCCCTTTACGCCCAATAATTCCGGACAACGCTTGCCACCTACGTATTACCGCGGCTGCTGGCACGTAGTTAGCCGTGGCTTTCTGGTTAGGTACCGTCAAGGCGCCGCCCTATTTGAACGGCACTTGTTCTTCCCTAACAACAGAGCTTTACGATCCGAAAACCTTCATCACTCACGCGGCGTTGCTCCGTCAGACTTTCGTCCATTGCGGAAGATTCCCTACTGCTGCCTCCCGTAGGAGTCTGGGCCGTGTCTCAGTCCCAGTGTGGCCGATCACCCTCTCAGGTCGGCTACGCATCGTCGCCTTGGTGAGCCGTTACCTCACCAACTAGCTAATGCGCCGCGGGTCCATCTGTAAGTGGTAGCCGAAGCCACCTTTTATGTCTGAACCATGCGGTTCAAACAACCATCCGGTATTAGCCCCGGTTTCCCGGAGTTATCCCAGTCTTACAGGCAGGTTACCCACGTGTTACTCACCCGTCCGCCGCTAACATCAGGGAGCAAGCTCCCATCTGTCCGCTCGACTTGCATGTATTAGGCACGCCGCCAGCGTTCGTCCTGAGCCAGGATCAAACTCTCCGATAAATGGATCACAGACTAAGTTCACTGCATCCTGCAGTAACGTCTGTGTGATCCGCATCATGCAGACCTTAGTTTGACTGACTACGCACATCACTGTGCGATTTATTTAAAACTTTGAATTAACAGGTACGTTTTGTCTTGTTTAGTTTTCAAAGATCATCTTCAACCTCATCTTGAGGCGACTTTCTCAGTATAACATTTCAGCGAGTTGCTGTCAAATGTTTTTTTGTTTTTATTTCTCCGCCGCTGTGTGCTTTTTGTCGAAGCGCATCAGCGACGTTTAAAAATATAACACGCCTATAATTCAGCGTCAACACTTTTTTTGAAAGAATATCCTCGATGATATACTTCCTGCCCTTTTGTCTCTATTTGAGATACTTCAATAAAACCTTTTTCCGTCAGGTAATCAAGCATGACACCGAGATCTTGGGTGAAAGGCGCCAGCTCAGGATGCTGGAGCAATTCTCCAAACTGCCACATTTCTTTTTCACTCATAACTTGAAAAAGATGCGCCGAACCGATTTCAGCTTTTGAATGGATGAGAAAATCATTTGCTAAGAATAATAATTCGAGCCTTTTCTCCAAACTTTCGTGACTCTCAACAAGTTCGGAATATAACTTATATACCTGCGGCTCAATATGGCGGACCTGATTCCAGACAGTCGTTTCAGGATAGAACCCCCGGTCAATCACTTCTATGCGGGCCAAGTGGTGAAGAGCATGCACGACCGCATAATATGCATCCAGAAAATGATCAGCTTCAAAAAACGCTTTTCCTTCTACAAACCTTCTGATCAGCTTGCCGTATTCCATTCCGATCTTTAATTTCCGCTCGGCGAAAGGAAAAGTGCTGAGCCGGTCATTGAGTTCAGATATATATTCATTGCGGTCAAACAGCACCTTGCCGTTTATGATCCAATCTATAACTCTTCTATTTGTCCCCAGCAGAATCCATTCCTGGAGCAGGGCATCCGTTACAATATGTAAGGAAGCGGTTTTGTGTTCGAATTCATAATGCTTTATAAAAAGAGGCTCTTCAGCCTGTTTGACAATGACAAGCATGACCGCATCAAAGTTATCTGTGATGGATGATGCTTTGCTCCTTCTCTCAATCATAAGGACGGCCAGCGTATCGGGATGACTTGCTCTTTCTTGGTAAATTGGACGGAGAAGATTGTCCATTACGATTCCTCCAATGCGATTGTTTCACAAGCTTTTGTTTCTACATTTCTATGATAAAACATGAAAGTCCTTTTTTCTAAACACATTGAACTATTATAACAAATTTCCTTTCAGCTGCCATATCTATTCTTCCCTTTTCTTACGAAAACATGAAGAATATGCCATCTGATTTGTGCTATAGTTAAACCAGAGGGGGATGGACATGGCGAAATACTCAAGCAAAATTAATAAGATCAGAACGTTTGCGTTAAGTTTGGTTTTCGTTGGGTTTATCATTATGTACATCGGGCTGTTCTTTAAGCAGTCTGTTTTGCTTGCCAGCTTGTTTATGATTCTCGGCCTGCTGTCGATCGGGCTCAGCACCGCCGTTTATTTTTGGATCGGCATGCTGTCCACAAAAGCGGTCCGGGTGATGTGCCCCGCCTGCGAGAAAGAAACGAAAATTCTGGGCAGAGTAGATATGTGCATGCATTGCAGAGAGCCGCTTACATTGGATAAAGGTTTGGAAGGCAAAGCGTTCGATGAGTCTTATAATAGAAAAAACAGTGTGAAATAAACAAAGCTGACCGTATCAAAGCGGTCAGCTTCGTTTAATGGTTTTCTTTTTTGGAGCATTCTTGGCAGACGCCGTAAATCTCCAAACGATGGTGGCTTACCTTAAACCCCGTTACGTGAGCCGCAAGCTGTTCCACTTCGTCAAGGCCAGGATAATGGAAGTCCACGATTTTTCCGCAGTTTTCACAAATGGCGTGATAATGGTCAGAGGTGACAAAGTCAAATCTGCTGGACGCATCTCCGTACGTAAGCTCCTTTACAAGCCCCGCTTCCCGGAATACACGCAAATTGTTATAAACTGTCGCAACACTCATATTAGGGAATTTCCCTTCCAAGGCTTTATATATATCGTCCGCTGTCGGATGAGCCATAGAGTCCACGAGATATTCCAGAATGGCATGACGTTGAGGAGTAATCCGGACTCCCGTATCCTTCAACGTGTCTAAGGCTTCTTTTAATTCATGTGCAGCCATCCGTCATGCACCTCTCTTCTAAAAAAGATTCTTACTTTATAATGTTTATAATTAGTGTACATCTTTTTCCGGTCTCCTGTCAAATGCAATCTGACGAAAACCCCGTGAGTTCAGCATTTGTCCATTAATTAGACGCAATTTGTTCCAATTCGCGAAGCGCTTCCGCAACATGATCTTTTACTTTTACCTTTCTCCATTCCTTCACGAGACGGCCTTCTTTGTCTAACAGAAAGGTGGAGCGTTCGATTCCCATATATTCTTTCCCAAAATTCTTCTTCAGCTTCCACACATCAAAAGCTTCCGCCAGTTTGTGCTCATCATCGACGAGGAGCTGGAAAGGAAGATCGTGTTTCTGCTTGAATTTTTCATGTTTGTCACGGCTGTCAGGGCTTACTCCGATGATAACCGCATCAAGTCCCGCGAAACT
The DNA here is from genome assembly GCF_001553895.1 of Bacillus sp. SDLI1. NCBI lineage: Bacteria > Bacillati > Bacillota > Bacilli > Caryophanales > Bacillaceae > Bacillus > Bacillus sp. SDLI1. The sequence goes on from NZ_CP013950.1 coordinate 1,353,923, forward strand.
TTCGTGCTGATCACGGAAATCGCATGCTTCCGTCGTGCATCCGGGTGTCATGTCTTTCGGATAAAAATAGAGCACGACGTACTTTCCTCTAAAATCCGTTAATGATACTTTTTCTCCGCTGTCGTTCACTAATTTCATATCCGGTGCTGCTTGTCCGATTTCAATCGTCATTTCTTATACCTCCGGGTTTTTTATTAAGCGTATCCAATTCGCGTTAAGATTACAACCGTTATCCCCCGCTCTTTTCTGGAAGCAAGAACCGTTGTGCTCACATTGAAGCATGCTACAATAGAATATGATGTAAGGAGATATTAGGAGGGTCATTTTTTGTATACAAAATCAGTTGAACTTCATAAAGAAGCGTTAGAGCATATCGTGGGAGGCGTGAACAGCCCGTCCAGATCCTATAAAGCGGTAGGCGGCGGTTCACCAGTTGCGATGGAAAAAGCAAACGGCGCTTATTTCTGGGATGTAGACGGGAATCAGTATATTGATTATTTAGCGGCTTACGGTCCGATTATTACCGGACATGCCCACCCGCATATTACAGAAGCGATTAAAAAAGCCGCTGAAAACGGCGTACTGTACGGAACGCCGACTAAGCATGAGGTCACTTTCGCCAAAATGCTGAAGGAGGCCATTCCTTCACTTGATAAAGTGCGGTTCGTAAACTCGGGTACTGAAGCTGTGATGACAACGATCCGGGTTGCACGCGCTTATACAGGCCGGACAAAAATCATTAAATTCGCCGGCTGCTATCACGGCCATTCTGATCTCGTGCTCGTCGCTGCGGGTTCAGGTCCGTCTACGCTCGGCACCCCCGATTCCGCCGGTGTGCCGAAAAGCATCGCCAAAGAGGTGATTACCGTTCCTTTCAATGACATTGACAGCTACAAGGCCGCATTGGACAAATGGGGTTCAGAAATTGCAGCGGTTCTTGTCGAGCCGATTGTCGGCAATTTCGGCATCGTTGAACCTAAAGAAGGCTTTTTGGAACAGGTCAATGAATTGACCCACAAAGCGGGCGCGCTCGTCATTTATGATGAAGTGATCACGGCGTTCCGTTTTATGTACGGAGGCGCGCAGGATCTTCTCCAAGTAAAGCCTGATTTAACGGCGCTCGGAAAAATCATCGGAGGCGGGTTGCCGATCGGCGCTTACGGAGGCAAAAAAGAGATCATGGAGCAGGTCGCTCCGCTCGGTCCGGCATATCAAGCCGGCACGATGGCCGGGAATCCCGCATCCATCTTATCAGGTATCGCCTGTCTGGAAGTGCTGAAGGAAGAAGGCGTTTATGAGCGGCTTGATCAGCTCGGCGCCAGACTTGAGCAAGGCATTCTCGCCCATGCGGAGACACATGGCATTACCATTACCGTCAACCGTTTAAAAGGCGCGCTTACGGTTTACTTCAGTGATGAAAAAATCGTCAATTATGAGCAGGCGGAAAATACGGACGGAGAAGCATTTGCCAAGTTCTTCAAGCTGATGCTAGAACGCGGGATCAATCTCGCCCCGTCGAAGTATGAAGCTTGGTTTATCACAACCGCACATACTGAAGAAGATATCGACGCCACTTTAAAAGCGGTTGAAGATGCGTTCAGACATATGAAAAAATAACTGCTGAAACAAGCGGGAGCCCGGGGCTTCCGCTTTTTCTTTTTGTCCGATTTGTGAGATAATGGTTTTTTCAAAAAAAGACCTTGAATAATTGGTATGATCCCTGTATATTACTTTATTGTTTAGCAAATAAACCGACAGGGAAATGTAAGTGTCAGCCGTTCGTTCGGCACATAATTTATTAGAGAAAGGAATGCACGCACAAACCAATGAAACTTGGTGCCCGCATTTTTAAAACAGGGATTGCGATTACGCTCGCCCTCTACTTAGCATCATGGATCGGACTTCCGTCGCCGATCTTTGCCGGGATTGCAGCTATATTTGCCATACAGCCCTCTATTTACAGGTCTTTTCTTATCATTATTGATCAGGTGCAGGCAAATATCATCGGCGCTGTCATCGCTACAGTATTCGGACTGATTTTCGGACCGAGTCCGATTATGATCGGATTGACCGCAGTCATTGTCATTACGATTATGTTAAAACTGAAAATTGAACACACCATTTCGATTGCGCTCGTTACGGTTATCGCGATTTTGGAAACACCGGGAAACAGCTTCCTGACGTTCGCTCTGATTCGAACAAGCACCGTTATTTTAGGCGTGCTGTCTTCCTTTATTGTGAACCTTGTGTTTCTTCCGCCGAAATACGAAACGAAACTGACTCATCATACGGTTGAATATACCGATGAGATCATGAAATGGATCCGACTGACCATGCGCCAGTCGACGGAGCACTCGATATTGAAAGAGGATATTGAGAAGCTGAAGGAAAAGATGATGAAGCTTGACCATACGTATCTCCTTTATAAAGAAGAGAGAAGCTACTTTAAGAAGACGACGTATGTAAAGTCGCGCAAGCTTGTTTTATTCAGACAGGCCATTATTACGGCGAACCGGGCGCTTGATACGCTGAAAAAGCTGCATCGCTATGAAAACGAGATTTATCATATGCCGGAGGAATTTCAGGAGACGCTGACAGAAGAAATTGATTATCTGCTTCATTGGCACGAAAGAATTTTGATGCGGACTGTCGGCAAGATTAAGCCGCATGATGACGATGCTGAAGAAAGCATAAGATATAAACAGCTTTTGACGAAGTCTTTCTTGAAAAATCAGCAGAACTGTGAGGATGAACTGCTTGATTACAATATGCTCAGCATTATGGCTGCGGTTGCGGAATACCGCGAGCAGCTGGAACATCTTGATACACTGATTACGAGTTTTCAGACATACCACCCGAAAGACAGCGAATTAGAAACAGACGATGATGAGTAACCCGGTGCTAAGAAGAACCGGGTTTTTTGTATAAAAAAACATATGCCGCCCATTCGGTCGGCATAAGTTTTTCAGTCAATTTAAATTCTGGATCGTAAATAAATGTCTGTACTGGCCGTCCCGCGCCATTAATTCTTCGTGCGTGCCGGTTTCAATGACGGAGCCGTTTTCCATGACGACAATTTTATCCGCATGCGTAATCGTGGACAGCCTGTGGGCGACGATAAATGTCGTCCGGTTTTTCGCAAGCTTGTCCATCGCTTCCTGAATGTAGTGTTCACTTTCAAGATCAAGAGCCGATGTCGCTTCATCCAAAATCAGCAGCGGCGGATTTTTTAAGAATACACGGGCGATCGAAATCCGCTGCTTCTGCCCGCCTGACAATTTGACGCCCCGCTCGCCTACTTTGGTCTCATAGCCTTCGGGGAAACCCATAATAAATTCATGGGCATTTGCCGCTTTCGCAGCCGCAACCACCTCATCCAGAGACGCTCCCGGTTTACCGATGGCGATATTTTCACGAATCGTCTCACTGAACAGAAATGTATCCTGAAGCACCATTCCGACTTGATTGCGGAGGCTTCTCGCTTCATAATCGCGAATATCTGTGCCGTCAATCAGCAGGCTGCCGCCGGACACATCATAAAAACGCGGTATGAGGCTGACAAGCGTCGATTTTCCGCCGCCGCTCATCCCGACAAGCGCAACGGTCTCCCCTTTTGTCACCTTTAAGGAAACGTCCCGCAAGATCTTTTCTTTCCCTTCTTCATAGGAGAACGAGACATTTCGGAATTCAACCTCGCCTTTAATGCCGTCAGCTTTGACGGCATTCGGTTTATCAGTCAATTCATACGGCTCGTCGATAAATTCAAATATGCGGTCCATTGAAGCAATCGACTGGGTCAGCGTCGTCGATGAGTTGATCAATCTTCTGACCGGATTGTACATTCTGTCAATGTAACCGACGAATGCAACCATTGTTCCTACTGTCAGCGGGCCGTTTATGACAAAATAGCCCGCAAACGCGATAACGAGCAGCGGCGCTAAATCCGTAATGGTGTTTACGACCGCAAATGTTTTGGCGTTCCAATTCGTATGACGGATCGCTTTGTCCAGAAAATGTCCATTTTTCTCATCAAAATTGGCTTGTTCATAATTCTCAATGGCGAAGCTTCTGATAACGGGCATCCCTTGAACTCTTTCGTGCAAATGGCCCTGCACCTGAGCGAGAGCCTGAGAACGCTCGCGTGTCAGTTTTCGGAGACGGCCGTAAAAGTATTTCACTGAAATTCCGTATAACGGAAATAAAATGACAGATATCAGTGTCAGCTTGATATCGAGTGTGAACATAATACAGATGACGATCAGCACCGTCATCATATCAAGCCAGATATTCATCAGTCCCGTTATGACAAAGTCTTTTGTCTGTTCGACATCATTTATCACCCGGGAAATGACTTCGCCTGTCCTCGTATTGGCATAAAACCGCAGGCTCAATTTTTGAATATGGTCAAACAATACTCCTCTGATATCGTAGAGCACCCGGCTGCCCGTCCATTGCGCGAAATATTGCCGATAATACTCTACCGGCGGACGCAGAACTAAAAACAGCACGAACATGATGCCCATAATCGTGAATAGTGATGACGTTTTAGCGCTTGCCGTTCCGCTCCCTTGAATAATGTCGTCGACTACGTATTTTAACAGAAGCGGGAGAGCCAGCGGGATGGAGAATTTTATAATACCGATACACACTGTGATAAAGATTTGTTTTTTATAAGGTTTTACAAATTGCATATAGCGTCTGATTACGCCCACACTTTATCCCCCTCTCTCTTTAAGGCGTGTGAGCCCATGTGAAAAACCTGTTGACACCCCAACAGGTTTTTATTATATTCTTTATTTTGTATAGCGCAGATACCGTTCATACCACATATCAACAAATTCCGGAGCAAACGGTCCTTTCCGCTGATGAATCCAGTGCAGCAGCGTATTCAGATACTCCTTCAGAATGCTGTCGATCTCTTTAGGGTAATTCATTGATTTGCGGTGATCATCGTATTCATCTTCGTCAAGAATGTTATACGTCATATCCGGAAACACCTTGACATCCAAATCGTAATCAATATATTTGATGGCCTCCCCGTCATAAGCGAACGGCGAGCTGATGTTGCAATAATAGTGAACCCCGTCATCTCTCAGCATTCCAATAACGTTAAACCACTGACGGGCATGAAAGTAGCAGATCGCCGGTTCTCTCGTCACCCACGTCCGTCCGTCGGATTCGGTCACCATTGTCCGGTCGTTAGCTCCAATGATACACAATTCCGTACTTTTTAAAATCGTCGTTTCATTCCAAATTCGATGAAGCAGCCCGTTATGCTTATAGCTGTGAATTTGAATGGTTTCTCCTTCCTTGGGATATCCCATATTTCTCCCCTACTTTCTGTAAAGCCCTGCAGTCAATGCAGCCGCAATTGCTTTCCGACAAGTCTTTTCACTATTATACCGTTACGAATTAAAAAATGAAAATAAAAGAACCACTCCGCTTCCGGAATGGCACATTCATTTCTGCACATAGGAAGACGGCTTTTCCGTGCTGCGATAAGACTGGATGACTTGCTCTGTCTGCCTTTGGAATAACTCCTGTATGCCGGCCAGATCTTTTCGCTTTGTCGCAATTTCGTCCTGTACATTGTCCAGCTTCGCATCTCTTTCCAGACTGATGAGTTCCGCCTCCACCTGCCGGCAGCGGTCGAGTTCTGACTGCAGCTCGAGAAGCTGATCCATGATCTTCATCTGTTCACTTACAAGCTTTTCAAACTCTGACATCGGGTTCCTCCTTAGGCTTTTAGGTTGATACTCCTTACCATTTCGATTTTCTGCAGGAAAACCCTTTGACTCATTCTGTAGAGGAATCACAAGTTTTGTCGTTTGGATAAAAGAAAAAAGCACTTCCACCCGAAGATGAAGTGCTTTTTTGTTTCAGTGATTAGCTGTTTTGCTGTTTGTTTTGTTCAGCAGATTGGTTTTGCTTTCTTACCTGCTGTGCATCAGTTTCACTGCCGAATTCAGTGCCGTATTGACCTTGACCGGAAGCTGATTGCTGGTTTTGTTTTTTCACCTGCTGAACGTCTGTTTTGCTGTATTTTGAGTTTGCCATTGTTATCACCTCCACGCACTTTAGAATGTGCAGGAGGTGTTAAGGCTATTCATGTTTTTTAAAAACTTATACGAGCAGAGAGCGTCCGCCGTCGATAATGATGGTCTGGCCGCGGATCATGTCCGCTTTTGAAGAAACTAAAAACTCCACCGTATCGATCATATCTTTAATTTCGACCATTCGTCCGGCCGGCGTATTTTGGCGGGCATCTTCAAGCAATTCGTCTCTGTTAGGGAAATGCTTCAGCGCGTCCGTATCAATCGCTCCGCCGGAAACCGCGTTTACGATGATGTTTTTCGGAGAAAGCTCAACCGCCAGGTAACGGGTTAACGCTTCTAAAGCGGCTTTTGAGACACCGACCGTCGTATAGTTCTCAAGATAGCGGATGCTGCCGAGCGAGCTGATGCTGACGATGTGGCCGCCTCCGTTTTTCTCCATCAGCTTTGCCGCTTCCTGAGCGCAGAAAAGCAATGCTTTCGCGTTGATATTCATCGTCCAGTCCCAATGTGTTTCTTCGAGTTCCATGACCGGTCTCAGCACACCTGAAGCCGCGTTATTGACGAATACGTCCAGTCTGCCGAATGTTTCGTCGATCTGGCGGAACATGTCTTTAATTTTTGCCGGCTGGCCGACATTGACTTTAATGACGAGCGTTTTAACGCCGAGTTTCTCAATTTCTTCGGCTGTTTCTAGTGCCGCTTTTTTACTGCGGGCGTAATTGATAACGATGTTGTAGCCTTTTTCCGCGAGTCTGATGGCTGCCGCTTTTCCGACGCCTCGGCTGCTTCCTGTGACCAGTGCGCATTTATTTTGTTCCATTTTTCCTCAGCTCCTTGCTGCGTATAGTTCTTTTCATTCAACAAACAATAAAAGCAATAATTGTTGAAAGGGGTCTTTTTATATGTATGTCGGACGTGATATGGGCGAATTGGCTATGATGCCCAAACAAGATTGGAAAGATTCAGAGCTCGCCTATTTCCACCATGCCTTCCAGCAAATTATGCCGTATTTAAACGAGGAAGGCCAGTCCAAATACCGGGAACTGATTCAGGAAATCGAAGCCCGCGGCGGACTGAAACGGAATGAGGCGGATTACAGCCACGGCACGCGCGTCAGCTATGACTGACGCTTTTTACCGGCGGCCGCTCTCGTCCGCCATTTTCCAAATCTTTTGATGGGAAACGGGAAAAGCATATTCCCCGAGTTCCTCTTTTGTGACCCGTATTAATTCTGATGTATCCGACACTTGTTTTACTTTACCGAAAAAGACCGAAATATTCCAGACGAGATGAGTAAAAACATGCTCAACGATGCCTTCCAGCTCCCCGATTTCAGCGGTTGTTCCCATCTCTTTTTCTAAAAAGGCTTCAAGCTGCTCTCTTTCGGTTTTGATTCCTTTTTGGGTTTCGGTGTTCGGAAACTCCCACAGATTGGCGAGCAATCCTTTTGGCGGCCGTTTATGAATATAGACATTGTCCTGGTCGTCTGTCAGCACAACGGCTGCCATTGTTTTCACCCCGGGTTTTTTCTTTTTGCTTTTGACGGGCAGCTCCCGCTCTGTCCCTTCCGCAAATGCCGAACAGTGCTTTTGCACGGGGCACAGCAGACAGGACGGCGATTTCGGGGTGCAGATGATCGCGCCGAGCTCCATTAAACCCTGATTGAATTCAGAAGGTTTTTCATGAGAAATGAATGCGGATACCGCCTGTTCGAAAATGGTTCTCGTTTTCGGTTTTGCGATATCGTCCCATATGGAAAGAATTCTCGACATGACACGCATCACATTGCCGTCTACGGCCGGAATCGGCTTGTTGTATGCGATGCTGAGCACGGCGCCTTTTGTATAAGGGCCGACACCTTTCAGTCCGCCGAATTCCTTTTCCCCGTCAGGAACGACTCCCCCATACCGCTCGTGTACTTCTTTTACGGCGCTTTGCAGATTTCTCACACGGGAGTAATAGCCTAACCCTTCCCAGGCTTTGAGCACTTTTTCCTCATCGGCTTCAGCGAGCGCCGAGACGGTCGGAAATTGCTCAAGAAACCGTTGGAAATAAGGGATGACGGTATCTACGCGCGTCTGCTGCAGCATGACCTCTGACACCCACACCCGATACGGGTCCTGATTTTCTCTCCACGGCAGAATTCTCTGTTCTCTTTCGAACCATGTAACTAAGTCCTCACGAAATGCGTCTATATCTTTTTGTTTCAATTTTTCTTCAAGTGCGTTCATATCTTCTCCTCAGATGTTTCGGGTCCCGCTTTTCTTGACACTGTATTTTGGTGTAAACTAAGGGCACGTTACGATAATATGTTACATTAAATAGTGTAATGCCGATGCTTATTAAATGATTATTTCAATAATCAAGAAACCCTATTATATCAGTGTTCCGATGTTTTTTTAAGTGTACTATGCTTTGTAAATTATAGTATAACACCTTAAACATTTGGGGGGATTGGGGGATATTGGGGGGATTTTAAGAGGACAGGCGCACCATATTGCCCCCGATTAATCACAAACATAGAACGCCATGAGCGCAAAAAAAAGCCCTGTCCGGGGCTTTTTTTATGTGCCTACTGGTCGCTCTGCTAATTTTAGAGTACCCACCGGTCGCTCTGTTATCTTAACATCCGATGATGCATGATTAATTTTGACTACAGCTAAACCACTTAACGCAACGAAGGTTAGAGCTGCACAAAGAATAATTTTTTTCAATTACAATCCCTCCAGGTGCCTCATTTTCTTCTCGGCTAAAATAGCATGTTTAGAAAATTCCAGCGCCTCTTTAAAGAGTCCATGCTGCTCACAGTGTTCTGAAATAACCAAAGAAAGATCAAAAACGCTATCAAGGTCATTTACTTTATATAAATAAGAAATACCACCTCGACAAGTTTCAATGCTTTTCCTCTGATCCTGCTGCAGAAGTCCGTAAATAATATTTATTTTAGCCTCATACACCTTATTCTCTTTTCGTTTAAAATATTCCTTTGTCTTTTTATAATAATATGGAATTTTATTTACATCCCCTATTTTATAAAGCTCTTTCAAAAACATATACAGGGAATTTATATAATAAACCGATTCTCTCCACTCTTTATTTCTGATGGCCTTTTTCAAAGCATTTATACAGTCTTGGGGACGGTTTGCTGCAGAATATGTAATACTTAAATTATGATGTATTAAAGCGGTGAAAAGCGAATCGTGAAGAAGTCTCGAAATTCTGATTGCTTCTAAATAACTTTCCTCTGCTTTTTCGTAGAGTCCTAAATCAGTGTAGTTTTGGCCAACAATCATAAGAGACGTGGCAAGCTTTCGTTTATAGCCTTCATTTTCTCTATAAATTTGTAGAGCATCATTGATATAATTCAAAGAAATTAGACTCTGCCGCAGCATCATGTACATAGATGCCACTTTCGAATAAAATTCAGCCCGCTCTATACAATCGGGTATATCTTTCAATTTTTTCTCTGCTATTTTGAACAAAGTAATTGCTTTCTCAAAATTTCTTTTGTGCGACTCATATAACGCTTCAAATAGAAAGAAATAATATTCAATCATGTGATCTGTTTTTTTTATTTCATCAGCGTGGTTTTCATTAAAATATGAATGGGGCGGCAGCTCCTCCCCTTTCACCTGGTACAAAAGCATTTTATGTCTTTCTTCTAATAAAGAATAATACATCAAAACTTCCTGATCCTCTTCCATTTCATCAAACAATGGTTTGATCTCTTCAAAATATTTCTCAGCAGACTCCGTGTCTTGTTGTTTTATCGCGATATACCAATCATTTAATATATTTGCAACACATTCAGAAGCCAGTTTACTCATAAGATAAACCCCTCTTTCTACAAATATTCTAAATTTTCTCAAACAACATTCTAGCATACGTTTAGCATAATATGTAATATATAGAAATAATTTTCGATATACCGCAATTCTTATTTCGTTTTTACGCAATTAGAGGCAAGGGAAAATATTACTATTTTTTAGGGTTCATTGTTAAAATGACGTTATGGATAAGCCACTATCCAAAAAAAGGCCCTTCCATCTAGGAAAGGCCTTTCTACTTGAAAAATTCAATTTTTATATGACTTTCTCTTCTCAAAGATAAAGGAAACAATGATGAGAATCAGAGCAACAAAAATATATGGAATATCATTGTTACTAAAATCCAAAGAAAAGGAAACAATGATATACACCAATAACAAGCTTACCATGATGTAATTAATAATTTTATGCATTTAGCCCACCCTGAACTCTTTTAATTTTTTAAAGCCTTGGCACACAATAAAAAAGGTTAGCAGCATAGATCAAATAAAAACCCTTGTCATTCCAATCACACAGGCCTGCTCCGGCTGCTAGTGCAGCTAAACCAGAAGCCACGAGAACCGGAACACCTAATTCAGAAGCAAGCAAAGAAACTCCTGCACCCGCCAAAATTAATTTTTGGGCTTTTGCAGATTTAGAATGGGAGATGAACCATGTTGCTTGAGCAGAAACATCACTATTTTCTGCGGCTGATACGTTTATATCTGATATATTACTACCTAATTTATATTGACCGTTTTTTACACCCTTATTTAAATTTTCCAATGATGCATTAAATTCCTCGAAAGCTTTTTCACTAACATTTGCATCTTTTGCATTCTTGTAAAAGTTTTCAGCAAAACCCTCTTTATTAACTACTGCCTTTTCTTCTAAATCAGATTTTGCAATCTCTAATGCAATTTTCATATCAGTATCTGTATCTTTTAATTCAATAGGTTTCCCGTATTTATCGGTCACCTCTCCCTCTGATAATGGTTGTGAACATTCCTTAGATACTTTAGGGGCAGAGAAAGTTTCAGCCGAAGCAAATGACGGCAAAGTTAAACTAGATGCAATAGCGATTGACATTACTGAACTAAAAATCTTAAATTTCAAAATACATTCCTCCTTTTAAAAAACCATATCAAACTCTGGTTTTCAAAAAAACCCCAGTACCATATTTTGGTTAAAATTAACTAAGAAAGCTTTTTCACCCCTGGTCATTTAGTTTTACCCACTTGATCACCGAAAGGTATAAACGACTACTTATCGCAATAAATGCAGGATTTTATGTCTAGTCTCCTGCCCGTAAATTCCATCAGACGTTAAACCGTTCATCAATTGAAATCGTTTGACCGCATTTGCTGTTTTTGGCCCATATACGCTATCAATCCCATTGTTCGGTGCTCCTTTGTCCGGATAGAAATAAAGTGCCGCCAACGCTGACTGTATTTGTTTTACGGCTGCGCCCCTGGTTAATGGGTTGGTGACTTTGAAAACACCGTCAGGCAGGGGAAATTTTGGTTTATTGCTTGTTTTGGACTTTACTGCAGCCTTCTTTTTCCCGCTGCTTTTCAGTTCATTATCGCTCTTTATATAAGACACGTTGACGTATCCGTGGAATGTCTGGCCTTTTGAATTGGTGTACTCAATATATCCCCACCCTTTCACAGTTGAACCAAGCTGATATTTTACAATCGTGCCATTCGGCAGGGTAAGCACCATAGAGGAGCCAGCGCTTCGTTGTGTGCGTAAAACAAGCCCATCCTTTGCCACAACCGTATTTTTTATAAATCTTCCCGTGTCTGTATGGGTAACGGCTGAATTCGATACCACAGGCACCGTTACAACCGTGCCGGCCATCCGCTTGTTAACGCGGGCTTTAAAATCGGTAAACCCCTGTGACCTACTCACCCACGGCGCCGGGCAAATTTTATGAGTAATATCATAGTGCCGCACAATATCATTGATTGGATCAAGTTTATACATTTTGCACAGCTCGGCACAAACTTGTTCTGCGCGGGCAATGGTATCAGGATGGAAAGTACCGTCTTTTTCAATGCAAAGCTCCACGCCTATAGATAAGAAATTCGCATTCGGCTTCAGTGCCGCGACACCCCGGTAAGGCTGCCCGTTAACGAATTGCTGAACATCATTCGCATGATAGGCCACCTCATTCAACGGAATGATGCAAATAGCCTCTATACGATCGACAAAAATATGTGCTGATGCAAACGTCTGTTTTTTCTCAGACAGATTTCTGTTCTGTGCAGGGAGCGTTTGACCAAAATATCTATAATGATTGGCAGCAGACGCGCCGGGGTTTGCCGTGTAATGAACGGCCAGTTTCTTCACGCCGTTGTTTTTGATTCCCGGCCGCGTCCATTTGTTAATATCAATATATTGGTTTCTGAATGATGACATAAAAATCTCTCCTATTCTGTTTTGAAATATAAAAGAGGCTGCCGAACGGCAACCCCTCATTTAATGAGTTTGTGGTGTTTCAGAATGGCTTTCTGTTTATGGCCTTTCTCAGTCACGTAGTTATTTTTAAACCACGCTGTTAACGTTGTACCAATTGTAAAAGCCGCCGATCCGACGGTATACAATCCATTCACAAGTTGAGTGACCTGACTGTCTGTAATCTCTAGCGGAGACTTTCCAAACATCAGCATTGTTTGGTTAATTAATGCAATAAAAAGAAGTACAGTCCGAATGATCGTACCCCTGTCTCTCATATTCAACATAAAGAATCCTCCTATTTTTCAATTTTCATTTGAATTTCGTCCAGCTTATCAATGACAATTTCATATTTATCACTGAATCTTGCTAAAAGCTCATTTTGAGAATCAATTTGCCCGTATAGCTTCGCCTCCCGCTCTCTGCTCGTTTTCATGACATAATACAGCAGGGAGCAAAATAACACCGCAAACGGCCCCTGAGTCATCAAATATTGCATGATATCCATTTCCATTGTTGACGTCTCCTTTTTGACAAAATAAAAACACCTATTCGGTTACAGGTGCCGTTTCATTATTCTTTACTTGTTCATTTTCAGTAGTGCTGCCAGTTGACTCAGAAGACCCGGCCGAGGGTGTGGCATCGCCTGCCGTTTCCGTTGACTCTTCTCCGTAATCCTTTCCGGTAATCTCCTTAAATTGATCGGGAGTAATGGCGCCGCCTTCAACACAAAATGAAATATCAAAACCCCATTGATAATAAACCTGTGCATCTGCATATGTTGGAAAATTCATGTGTTACTATTCCCCTTTCTGTAATGTCATGACTGCTTTAGTCAATTGAATAATTTGATCTTGCATTTGCTTGATAGTTTGACTATCCGTAATGTGCTGCTGCACAAGAGCAACAATTTGTTCCTGGGCCTGCTCCATTGGGCCGGGCGTATTCGAATCATTAATGACGGGATTTTGATAATCCGGGTTAATAATGAGAGCACCATCAGATAATTTGTAACGGAACGGATTGGAAATAAATTCAGCCGTGGCAAATTCATCCGATATCTCAATTGCTTTATCCAGCTCCCCTACCAAAGCATAAGCTGCTACTTCGTTGTTTTCATTTAGGACAATTTGCAATTAAAAGACCCCCTTGATACTCGAAATATAGATTTCAGGGTTACTGATTTCCATTTTTTCAGTATCCAGCGAAAGACATTCTGTCACAACTAATGTCTTTCCGTCCGTGTACTTCAGTCTGATTTCATCTTGATACATGCCTTTCCCGTTGCTTTTTAGGCCGGCATTGTTGATATAAAAAACAGTATCGACCGGGACGGGGCGCTGCGTCGAAACATGGTAATAGTCCGTTTTGAAATGGACTTCGAAAAGGAAATAGCTGAAATTCGAAATGTCTGCAGCAAGTTTAATAGTATCCCCCGCTTTCGCGCTCCCTGAAAACAATAGAACCGGTGATTTTGACACCCAATTACGATAGGCTCCCTGATATTTTTCAATATGCCAATCAGATCCCTGCAAAGTCACTAAACCATTATCCTGATCACTGAAAACGGCAAAAATAAATCCATTTGCATTGTCGCCGTTTAATTTAGGCGGCAGGTTTTGAGTTGTGGAATTATACCAATAAACGCCGGTACTGATAATGTCATGAATGTCTGCTAAAACAACGGGTGTTGTATCCATTTTGTTAACGATAGCTGTATCAATCTTTTGTTTCATTTCTCCAAGATCAGCGGACACGCTTTTTCCCAAATTATCAACTACGCTGTTGAATTGACTAATTTGATCATTGAGGGTTCTCATATCATTTTCATATTGGCCGGTGGTGACAATATCACTGTTTTGAATTTTAGTATTAAGCGTATTTAATTGCTCTTGCAATGATTGGATTGTTGTTTTAGTGCCCTCTATGATATTTTGTGTTGCTTCCTGATCTGATTTGACCAAGGTTAAAAAGTCGTCATAGGCTTGTTTAAGCTGCGTTTTCAAATTTTCAAAATCAGAAATAAAGGAGGCTGAATTGATACCCATTTCCACTTTATTTTCAAGCACCTTGATTTTAAATTCTAATGTGGTGTCTGTTTGACTGTCTCGGCTCACTTTAAAGAATGCCTGTTCATATTCCCCCATGGCCGCAAATGCTTGGTAAGGGAACACATAACGAAAAATCCCGCCCTGGGCATTAAGGACAATACCACCGTTTGTATCAATAATATGCGTGCCGTCAGGCTTCAGCCCTTCGAAAGAGACAGTTTTCCCGGTTAGATCATAAGGCGTACCGTTTGATATGACTGATACCGTCACCGCTTTTAAACCGCCGTCCCCCACTCTTCCAATGATAAGCTGCTGGTTAATTTGCTCTAAATGTGCCTTGCTAATATCAAAAACTAAATCTTGATTTGCCATGTTTTAAACGCTCCCCTTATCCGTAGTAGTAAAAATAATTCCGGCAAATTTCTTGGAAAATAATTTGATGCCCGATCTCATTCGGGTGCAGCCCTTCTGACATACACATCTTTCTGAATGCAGGATTGTAAGGATCAAATAAATCCGTATAAAACATGTCAGCATACGGGACAGAAAGCAGCGTACACGCTTCCTTTTGTGCATCCACATAGTCGGCCAATGTCAGGCCCAATTTGTTTTTATCCGTATCCCGGCGGACTATTTTTCCGTTTGAAATCTTCGCTTGTCGTGTGGCAGTCATCACGATGATCTTACAGCCTTTATTTCTCATACGGAGCTGTTGAATGACTTGATAAAAACCGCCGTAGAATTTTGTAATGTCTTTTTCGTCTGTCCCTACATCAATGCTGTTACACCAGTCATCATCCGTTCCCTGTACAATGACAACATCGTTCCCGGACGTTTTAAGAGCCTGCTGATAGATATTGTTGTTTCCGTTATTGCTCATGTTAACGCCGCTGACAGAAAGATTTATAACCTCGGCACCTGTCCGTTCCTTCAAGATATCGCCAAAGTTGTATTGAGCGCGCAGCCCGTGGGCCACACTATCCCCCAAAATAGCGATTTTCTTTGCGTTGAGCAGATTGCTTTTCTTAATAAAATCAACACTGATATGGCCGCTGTCGGTGATATTTAGAAGCTGATTTAACTCATTACTATTTTGTGAGTATGCTGTTTCCGCCGCGATTCGTTCCGATAACGTGGCGTGTTTGACGTTTTTACTGTCTGTTTTCGCCTGTTCCACTTGCTCCGTAACCTCTAAGGGCGACATGTCGGGTGTTATAATTGCCCTGATTTCTCTATACATTTCGTCATTATTTTCTTTGATCTTCTCGCCAATTTCCTCTGGTGATAGCTGCGCGGAAGGATTATTGATAGCCTGTTCGATTTTCTCGAAATTTGTATTTAGTGCCTCACGAAAATCTCGGTCTAAGCTGGTCGGTAAATCCTTATTTAAATTGATCATGATTTCATCCTCTCTTTACTCACTTATTTTTCAATTCGTCGAGTTGTTTTTTCAACTCGTTGAGCTGGTTGATCACTTCGTTCATGCTGTATTGTTGCCCGCCCAATGATTGGCCGCGAATAACCGTCTCTGCTTTACGGCCCATTACGTTGTACACTGATTTTTCATCTGCGATCGTGTAAATGGAATAACCGAGCCACCATTCTTGTGTTTGAAAAGCCCTTACCCACGCCTCAAACCAATTAGACTGAATGGATTCGTTATATTCTCCAAGATCACCAAAAGCATTGTGCGGCTGCTGCGGCGAATTTGAATAGGGCGGTATCCCTAATTCACCAAAAAAAATAGGCTTATCCCACTTATCATGGAAAGCCTTTATTTCATCAAAAATATTTTGACCGCGGCCGTACAACGGTACGCTGTAAATAGCATCTATAAGCTCATCAACGGAAGGGCTTTTATTATCGGTCAACTCGAAGTATGCCGCAATTGCTATGACGTCAACCAATCCAAAAAGAGCGTTATTGAGTTTATTTTCATACGCTTCCACATAATCGGGCGCCCATGAAGCTGTGATCCAATAATTTGTACGATAGAGAATTTTCCCTGTGTAAACCGTACGAACCTCGGAAATTAACGCTTTCCATTTGTCAGTAAAGCTTTCCATATGAACCAGGTTAGAAGCAATGTAAAGCCCATCAACGCCATTCTCTTCACAGGTAGCAGCAAGATTTTTCAAATGCTGGCCCCAAACAGAAAACCATTGTTCAATATCGGTCGGTATCCAGTCTGTTTCCGCGACCGTTCCGTTTGCTATGAACGGGTATGGCTCTAAAATAACCCTGTATCCGTCTCGTTTGGCTTTCGGTATGGCCTCCCATACTTCGTTATATGAGTAGTCGGTAATAACAGGGTTAGAATCAGACGCGTCGGCGGCTGCTATTTGCAATGGAATTGTCAATGTGTTCAGATTTAATTTGCTGGCATCATGATAAATATCAGCATACTGTTTGCGGCCGAATGCTGAGGCGTTGCCGCCCTTCCATTTCAACGGGTTAACCACTAAATTACTTAACTCAACATTTGTCATTCTGTTGTCGTATTCGGATAGCCTGTCGTTTAAACCGGCCACCGCCGAGGTATGAGTTTTAGGATAAAACGGGTTGCTTTTGGAATCTTTCAGAATGACAATATCAGTCATCTACCTCGCCTACCTTTTCAATGACGAGCCGTGCATCCCATGCGTTGACAGCCACATTTTGAACGCTGCTGATTAACTCTGTTGCAATATGGGATTTATTATAGGCGGTCGTTGCTTTTTTGGATATTTGCTGTTGAATAGAAAGCATGTCCTTCCTTGCGTTGCTGAACGTCAATTCTGCGGCCTTTGTATCATCGAAAGGGTAATCCTTTACCCCAACGATTGAAACATCTACATCCAAGCCCATTGGCTCAATGATAGCCATCCACACTTCCCCTATTGTCGGGAGACGGGAGCCGTAATAATTCAATGTGAACGTGGCTTCCGGTACGTCCTGCAGATGTTTTACAGCCTCCGCATCTGTATATTTTTTTGTTGTTGCATCCGTATCGCCTGTTAAATCCAACGGCTCCGCGAATGAGTCACCGAATCTTGCAGCATTGACGGACGTATAAACATACGGTTCGAAAAAATAGTTATCGTGGGCATCCTTATACGGATACACCCAACATTTTGTCCGTAGATTCGTTTTATCCAGTGATAAATTAATGTCATCAGTGTTGTACAGCCATCTGAATTGTTCTTCTGTGACAGTTTTAAAATGGGCTTCATCCATAAAGATAACCTTCTTATTATCCGCCATCACATAACACTGAAAAGTATCAATTAAGGTATTGATTAAGGAAACCGCATCTGATTTACCAAACTCGGTTATTAATTTACGGGCCGTAAAAGCTCCTTTAATTTCGTAGCTGTACCCGTAGGTATTTCCCTTAAACAGATAGGACAAGTATTCTTCAAGCGTATGTTTTGGCCGGCTGTCGTCCTCATAATCCGAATCTATGGTGTCTTCCAATCTAATTTTTTTCTGTACGTCATAATAAATATGTGTGGCCGTAACAGAAATTGTTTGCGTATTTCCGCTCAATACCGGGTTGATCTGCTGTATAACATATTCTTGGCCCTCAAATAGTAAAGAAGCTTGGTCGCTTTGCAGCAAATTAAAAACAAATGCATTGGTGTTTGTCTGAGTGATATTAAATGAAATTTGCCAGTTTGTCAGGTTGCTTTCTATGCTGCGCTCAAAGTCTGTAAAGTCCATTACAATCTCTTCGTATTCTGGATTTTTAACAATAAGAATTTTCATGGCTTCACCTATAAATACAGGAATCTCGTATTAAATGAGATTACCGGGTTTTCGCATCCTGTGAGCACAAAATCATTCCATCCCTCGGCCAATGTAATAACACCGTGATTTGTGTCCCGTCCGCATCTGTTGCCGTTTAAAAACGGATAACACCCGTTTAATAAAAGTGTGTCAGAGGCAGCCATTTTTTTATTGAGCTTAAAAACATCGCCGGTTGTCTTATTCGTAATGGTCGGCGTGCCAGTGCAAGTCAATGTGATATCTAACAAATGATGTTTCAACGGATTTAAGACAATCTCTGACGCATTGTAAACAGAAAACGAATTCGTCTTAAATGTATAAAATAATGGTTGGTCTAATGGTATATTCATTCCAATGGGCCATGCTGCAGCATCGTTTGAAAAGTCCGCTTCCTGTGTCGTTTGAAAAGCCTCCCGGAAACCGGAAGGCAAGTCAAATTCCACGGTAAACGTCATATCTGTTAAGCTAAGGCGTGTCGTTTCATACGGCTTCGCCCTTACTTTGTAACGCATGGCAGGCATAAGCGTACTCCTTATATAGAAAGCCTCCCGACTAAAAAGAAAAGCATGAATAGCCCGGCAGCCCAATTCAAAGTCGTGTAAATCTTTTCCTTTGAATAAGAAGTTAACACTTACTGTTCTGGCTCCGTATACGGCCGATCCCGACTCAATTTGACCATCAAGGGCCGGATTTGTCAGATAGGACGGTGTAAGGGACGGGGCGGAAACAGTCATATCCAAAAACTGCAGTCCACGCATGTTTACCGTCTTTGATAATGCCTGTTCTACCCCATTTTTATTTATGATTAAGTCTTGTAGGATGCTCACGGTTTACCCCCTTGCATGAATGTATTCAACCCTAATGCGTTGCCGTTGATCCCATTAAGTAGGTTAGCGATTGTTTTTAAGTCCGCAGCTCCATTGTTTTGATTGGCCCCCTGCCCGATCAATAGTTGAGCTAACAATTGATTGGTTCTTTCCTGGGCCAATAACAATTTTGTTAATAGCTCGTCATTTTTGCCGCTCGCTTGATTACTTCGTTGCGTTTTTCGGGCTGCGGCCACCGCTACCGCCTGCAGGTTTTCTACGGCTGCCGTTCCATCTATCGGGATAATATTTTTTGTGATGGAATCCGAGACGTGAAGGGCCGCCCGCGAAACGTTGCTGATGCTGCCAGTCAGACCATTCACAAGACCATCACCAAAGAAACCCATAAGCCGCACAGCAACACGAGAAGGCGAATGAATGTCTAATCTCTTCCGGATTGAATTTTCGATATTGTGTGCGATTTTCTCGGCAGCAGATGAAACATCCTTTTGACTCTTTTTCAACCCATTTACAATTCCGCTTACAAAATGGCCGCTGAGTGTTATCCCGGTGCTTTTATATTTTTTATTGGCCGATTTCATGGCATTTCCCAACGTATTTACGGCATCATTCACGCTTGATTGATATTTAGCTTTTGCTGTTTTTAAAGCCTTGTTAAGATCAGTTTTTGCCTCACCGTATGAGGTTGTGAGATCACCCAAAGCATTTGCTGTCTTGGTCTTTTCTGAGTACGCTCCTTTGTAAGACTTCCAATCACTTGCGGACAGGCTCAATAATGCCTCTACATCTGCATTTGCGGATGGCCCTTGCTGCAGCAGTTCATTAATCATCTTTTTAGAGGCGCCGCGCCGCTGTAATTTCTTTATATTCGATGTGAATTTTTTATAAAGAGAATTTTGTGATTTAAGATTACGCAGCAGACCCACCCCGGACACTTTCGATTGTTCCGCCTTATCAAACATTGCAAAAGACGTGTACGCCGTGTTTCTGTTTTCATTCACAGCCGATTGATACGTTTTTTTCGCATCTGCCACCGCATTGTTATATGTTGTTCTGATTGTTTTCATTGTGCTGTCAAACTTATTAATTGCGTTGCCTATCGCGTTATTATAGGAGCTGATTTGCTTTGCAATGGCTTTACTTGACGCACCAATTGCCGCAACAATGCGGTTGCGTTGTGTCGCTGTTAATTTATGATTCTTTTGAATGGCTTCAAGTCGTGCCCTTTCGGTTTTGGCTGAAATTTTCCCGGCCCTGTAATCTGTAATGATCGTTGAAATGCTGTCAGAAATTTTCTTACTGAGTTCAGCCGCTTTTTTCTTTGCCGCTGCTGCAGCCTTTTGTTTTTTTGCCTCCTTACTCAGTGTTTTGTTGTTGGCCGCCGGCCGTGTCACATACTTTATAATGGTTCTCGTTTTTGTTTTCTTTGAGGAGCCGGATTTAGTTGAATGACTTTCAGGTTTCTTCCGCCAATATCCTTTTACATAGGTTCCGTTATCCCGGTAATAGCCATCAACCCAAACCTCATTTGTCCCTTTCGCAAAGTGCCCCACTTGCTCTTTAAACGCTTTAATAGACGGCCATACTTTCGTGCCTTTTGGTAGGTTTGCGAAAAGAGTCGGCACGTTCGGACTTACACCAAACTGGCCCTGTGGCGTTAAATATGGTTCACGCTGCCCGCCGTCGCCCAAAACTGCCGGGCCGCCGTTATGATGATCCGTACCGGTAGCATATCCGACGTATTTACGTCCATGAGCCAGTGCCTTAATGCCGGGGACATTCCCGATCCCGTGATATCTTGATTTAATATATCCGATTGCTGACGCTACCTGATCTATCGGGTTAAGCCATTGTTTATGACCAGCCTTGGCATAAGATGCAAACGTTGTTTCAATCATCTGCATTAACCCGGCTGACGGATGACCGGCTCGCCAGTTTGAATCCCATTTGTTTATATGAGAACCGGCCGTGCCACCGGATTCATGTATCGCTATTGTCTCTAAACCTTTTTCCCATGCGGCGCCGCTTACGCCTGCAATCTTCATTCCTTTTTGTACCCATGATTTCAGGGAGCCGGAAACCTTCACATCGCCAGTATCAACGCCGCCGGATGCAAAATCAGTCAGTTTGTCTTTCACGCCGCTGATAATCTTTTTAATTATCCCTTTTCCCATATCAAGGACGGAGCCGCCCAGCTTCCCAAGCGCGGAGCCGGCGAATTTAGAAACAACCGTATTTAATAATTTCGTCGGATCGGATAAATAATCATAGATATTTGATCCAATGCCTTTAAGTTTGCTCCAGCCGCCCTTAATAAAGTCTTTTGCAGAACCGAGCCATGTTCCAATTGAAAATTTCGGCAGTGCCCCGCTTTTCATTAATTGTTCGGTTTTGTCACCGCCTAAAATTGACGTACCTCGTGGTAGATTCATGACGGTATCTGTGTTTGGAGATAGGGCCATTTCCCCGTTTGGAAAACGCATTAATTCATGTTTACCGCCATCACCAACGTGAGCAAGCCCGCCGGCGAATGCGTTCGGTTCACCCTGCCATGTTCCTTTTGCAAAGTAAGGGATATGTTTCATTTTAACGTCGTCGATTGTTGGCATATCAACTTTTTTAAGAACCCAGTTTACCCCGCCAATAACGCCGTTTGTCACGCTTTCTACGCCATCAATCAGTTTGTTTCCAACAAAGATTCCGGCATTCCCAAGAGCTTTAGCTCCTTTTTTAATCCCGTCAGCCATTTTTCCGGGCAGTTTCTTAAAGAAAGAAATAATATCCCCGCCGACTTTAGAAACCTTTTTCCACATCTTGCCGAGTGTTCCGCCGGTTATTTTATTCAAGAAATTAAATCCGGCTTTAAATTGTGATTTGACAAGCTTCACGCCATTTTTAACAATGGATTTTACATCGTCCCAAAGTTTATCCCACCGGCCATGAAAAAAATCAGAAAATGTTTTTAGAATACTTTTAAATAATTTTGTTGCGCTTTTAAATTCGTCCTTTATATCTCCCCATGTATCGCCGAAATGCTTGGACAAATTCGTAAAAAGTTTTTTACAATATTTTACCGATGAAGAAAAAGATTTCTTCACGCCCGACCAAACAGAGTCAACCACTTTTCGGAATCCCTTAAAGTGTTTATACGAATAGATGACAGCCGACACAAGCAAGCCTATAGCCGTAATAACAAGCCCGATAGGATTTGCTTTTAAAGCTACGTTTAATACTCTTTGAGCGACCGCCCATGCTTTTGTAGACGCTGCCGCAACTCTTTGAGCCGTTGCCACTGCAAGTATTTTCACTTTTTGCGCAACCCAAATACTTCCCGTTTTCGCAAAGGCCAGGGAAGCTTTTGTCATTGTTTTTATGCCTTTTGCTGTAGCTTTTGAAGCTACACCAATACCAACAATCGTTTTTTTGATACCGGTAGCAGCAAGACGGGCTGTCCATTTAAAAGATTTTCCGATGGCCTTTCCAGAGGCAGTAATCCCCCGGCCCGCAGCCTTAACACCTGACCATGCCAATTTTCCAGTCCACTTAAACGCCTTGCCGATTCCTTTTCCGAAAATCTTAATTAATGAGCCGGTTTTCTTTACACCGCTCCATACCAGCTTGCCCGTCCATTTGAAGGCTTTTCCGATCCCTTTGCCAAATATTTTAATAGCTGAACCGGTCTTCTTTACGCCGCCCCATGCCAGTTTTCCAGTCCATTTAAAACCCTTGCCGATCCCTTTTAAAACTTTGTTTGTCTTCGTTCCTTCCATTCTTGCATTTTTGAAGAAGGTAAAAGGTGATTTCGCAACAAAGGATATGGCCCGGCCTAAACCCATGAGGCCCGACGTTGTAATGCTGATAGCTTTAAACACAGCCCCTAAACCAATAGCAAGAGGCGCGAATACTGCAGTCAGGGCCGCAACGGTACCAATTGTTTTCTTTGTTTTGGGTGACAAATTTTCAAATTTAACAAGTAATTTATTAAGATGCTTTACAAGCGATGTCACAGACGGCAGCAGGGTTGCTGATACTTCCATAGCAAAGTTTTTGGAAGTTTCTTTGAAAATATCAAGCTGTTTTTTCCCTGACTTCATCATGCGGTTTGTAACGGTTCCGGCATAATCCGTCTTTTCAGCATTCTTGATTTTCGCAGAAAACTTGTCCAGGTGCTCCCCTGATTCCGTCATTAATGCGGTAATAGTAGGAAGAGAAGTCCGGCCAAACATGCGGGAAAGTAAATTTCCTTTTTCCTCGGTTCCCATTCCTTTTGTTTTTTCGCGCAACTGTTCCACAATTTCGGACAATCTCAACAAGTTCCCGTGTGAATCGCTTGTTTTTAGCCCAATCTGTGCCATTGCTCCGGCTGCCTGTTTTGACGGCTTAACAAGGCTTGCCATAACTCCACGCAGGCCAGTACCGGCGGACGTTCCTTCCACGCCGCGCCTTGACATGACTTCAAGGTATGCCGCCATATCTTCCATTGAGTAGCCGACGGATTTAGCATAATCCCCTACATAGTTCATGGAATAGCCCAATTCTGTGAATTTAGCCGATCCATGATCCGCCGCGTAAGTCATGGCGTTTGTAACTCTCGTCGTGTTCTCGGCCGTCTTTGCCGCTGACTTTGACTTGTCAAAAAATTGCTCCATGACGTTCATAGAAACTTTTGTTGTTTCTTTAAATTCAGATCCCGCAGCCGTTGACGCTTTAATCATTTTTTCAACCGCAGCAATGGCTTGCCGGCCGGTATCACCCTTACGGATCATGGTTTCATACGCATCACCGATTTTTTGAACAGAAATACCGTATTTTCCGGATAGCTCCGTCGCTTGCTTTTCCATGTCCTTTGTAATCTCGCCGGCCTCTTTCGCAGATTCTCCGTCAGATTCAAGCAAGGACTTAATGTCCGTCATTTTCCGTTCAAATTCAACGGCCTGC
The DNA here is from genome assembly GCF_001553895.1 of Bacillus sp. SDLI1. Classification (NCBI taxonomy): domain Bacteria; kingdom Bacillati; phylum Bacillota; class Bacilli; order Caryophanales; family Bacillaceae; genus Bacillus; species Bacillus sp. SDLI1. The sequence goes on from NZ_CP013950.1 coordinate 1,377,829, forward strand.
TTTGTTCCGTAAACAAATGCCCCTCCAATGCCAAATGTGGCTGCTGTCATTGAATGGCCGGCACTCGTTAATTTATCGCTGGCCCGGTTCACAGAATCCCTTAATTTGTTGACGTTATCGCGAAACGTTAAACTGAGTTTTGAAGAGCTACCCACTTGCCTATTGAGTGTTTTATACCGGCTGACAGCAGATGCTTGTGCCGCTTCCAATTCCAAAATGGCTGTGCGTTGCTTTTTGGTTGCGATATTGTCGGCGCCTTTTTTCTCTATTAATTCCTGTAGTTTCAGCTTTTCTTTTTCAATAAGCTGGTTACGTTCCTTAATCTGATTTCCAAGGCCCTTGTATTCTTCTTTATTGGCCCGGAGCGCTTTGCCCTGGGCTTTAAATTTGTTGATCGCTGCCGTTGTTTCCCTTGTTAATAAAGACAGGTTTTCCCGTACAAGGCTTGTTCCTCTTTTTTGATCATTCATAGCGATCTCAGTATCTTTCAATTCTTGACGGTAAAGCGCCTGTCTCCGGGTTGTATTGTTGATTTGATTAGCAAACCGCATTGCCTCTTCAGTATTTTTCCCGTACTTTTCAATGGCCTTGTTATACGATTCTGTCAGCTTTTTAACTTGTACGTCTTGTATCTTGATCGTCCGGCTTAATCCGTCATACTTTGCGCCCAACATGCCTAATTGATCCCCGGCATTTTTGAAAATTTGAAACTCAGCTTTCCATTGGCTGGTAGATGCCGCAACAGTGTTTTTAATAGCTTTTAAACTTTGCGTTACTTTTGTTCCATCTAAACCAACTTTAATGACAACACCCTCGGCCATGTTCTCCCTCCTTTCTTACGTAATCGAATTAAAGAATTCTTCCCCCGTCATCACATGCGCGTCTTCCGATAGCACATCTAAAAGGCCGTAATAATCTGCTTCGTCGATATCACGAAACGACCATCCGGCCTCCATCAAATTTCTATACATTTTTTTTAAGTTTCTGAGGGCCTCGGCTGCTGTTACTCCTGTGCCTTTAGTGCTACTTCCTTTAAGCCCTCTTCCTCGTTTCCCATGACGATATCCATAATTCCCTCAATTGTTCGCATAAGTTTACGTGCGTCTATTCCATCATAAATAGAATCCATCGTTACTTTTTCATCACTGAAAACATCGGCAACGAACATGACCATTTTATCTAAACGTTCCGCTTCTGACAGATTTTCATTTTTATCCATTTCATCCTGCAATGCCAACGCTTCACGTACTTTACGGCCAGACACAAACCCCTGTTCATAGACTACTTTTTCACCTTTTTGATTGAGTAATTCGATTCTTAACATGTTTCATTTCTCCTTTTCGATTTCAATTTTTCGGATTAAAAGAGGCCGGGATTTCCGGCCCTGCAAAGTGTGATTTTATGCAGCTTGTGTGTCAGAAGGACGGATAAATTTTTCCCATGCTTCCTGTGAAAAATCTTTATCCCCCTCGTTTGCTTTACCATAAACCAGCCCGTCAGAAGATCGGGCAATAAATTCCCCTGAAATTTTATCTTGCGCCGTTTGTACGTTTGCATCATTTGTCTTTAGATCGGAATCCGGCGCGCCGAACATTCCTTTTAACAGACCAACATGGAGCTTATTTCCGTTTATATCAGATGATAAGCATTCCACAGACACAAACGGCGGCTGCGTATCCTTTCCAAGCTGATAGATGCCGTTTACTTTTTTCATACCGGTAATTTCCGACAAACAATCATCCGGTAAGTTATAAATAGACAGCTCGCATTTTACATCCCCGGTGCCTTTTGCGGAAACGTCAATCGCCATGTTTGACGCGTAGTTTTTCGTTTTAGTCGGTGCCAAGCCTGTGATATTGGCCTCAACTACGCCGTTTTTATCTTTCTTCCCGTCCAACACGAATTTTTTATCTGTTGCTTTTTCGTTTTCATCCAAGACGGTAATAACAATAGATTCAAAACCCACCGTTGCCATTCATCATCATTCCTTTACTTAATTTTTTGTATTAAAAAAAGCCACTGGCTGACAGTGACTAATTCACACTTGTTTTTTTGAATTTTGCCGTTAAATAGAGCTTTTCAATATCCGGATCAACGGATATGTAACTCTCGAAAGAATAAAAGCCGTTTGACTCAAAGTAACCATTTAGTAAGTCGTCATATTGTTCAGCCAAACTATCGTCATACTCATACCAAATTTGTATTTGCACAGACGTTTGAATTTCTCGACTAAAATTACTTGCATATCCCGCCCTTTTGTTGAGAATATGACTTATTTTCACAATGGCGTTCTTTGCGTCTTTTAAACCCGTGCCGTCCGAGAGGACAACCGGAACCGTATGCATAAAAACGTAATCTTCATTAATCATTAACGGATTGTCCTGGGCAGTGAGAAGGTCATAAGCTTCAGTCAGTAAGCTCATAAACCGGCAACCTCCGTGTTAATGACGCGCTGCATGGTTGCCGTTACCGTCTCCCTTGTTTCTGCCACGGTTTTCTCCGCGAAATGCTGCGGCGGCTGATGAATTGTGCCGTCATTTACAAAATGGGATCTCCAAGCCGTATCCTTTCCATAGCCAACCGTTACCTCGCCCAATTTGTCAGGCTTTGAAATTACGATATCGTCACGCATATGTTTAAACTCATGGGATTCCCCTGTTTTAGCCTCAATTTGCCGCTGTGCTTTCCATTTCCGGTCAGATTCATTCTCGTAAGGGGTATTTACCTTTAAAGCTTCTTTAACGATCATAGCGCCCGCTAATGTCGCTTTTACGCCTCCACTTTTTGTCCGGTAAGCCACTTTACGGAGTTGAGCATCTAAACCGGTCATATCTACTTCCACACTCATGTTATCGCCTCACAAATGATGGTTTTCCATTCGTAATTAACGGTATCCGGTTCAATGTCTACGATTTTGTATTCTGTTCCTTTATGGGAGATCGTCATATCATTTGTAATTTTAAAAGGCAGATTTTGACGGACAACAAATGTTATTTTGTTGGCGATACCTTCCCCCAGGTTATTAATTCGGTCTTTTAAGCGTTGCCGCCACACCGCGGCCCAAACCGTAGCAACCTCAACAGGCCCCATTTTCGGCACTCCGTTAATTTTGATTGATTTTTGAACATTAAACGTAATTCGCTCGTTTAAGTCACCTGTTTTCGCGATTGGCACCGTTTTTTACCTTCCTTCTTGTTCTTGCAATTGTCGTAAATACTTGCCTTTCAACGTTAGGATAGAGGGCGTAATCCCGAATGGGATATCACGCACCTTTACGCCGTTTGAAGTAGCAGACCGGTTTTTATAATAGTGATCCACCAATCTCATAACTGCTACGTCAAAAATAGGGTTATCATCGTAAAAACCAGCAACCTTATCCCCTACAGCAGAAATAAGGGTGTCAGCCGCAGCCTTAATATATTTCTCCAATAATTTGTCATCAGCGTCAGTATCGATCCTTACCGCCGCTTTCACCTCGGACAGAGATACTGCCATTTATCTCACTCCCTTACCCTGCTGTTGTTGCGGATGCTGCTGGCGTTTCATCGGCAATACCTTTAAAGCTCGCAAAAACAACCGCTTCCTCATCCCACAATTTCACGTCAAACCGGTCAATAGCGCGGATTTTGGTTTGATCTTTTTCAAAAGCGCCGGCGCCGATATTTGTCATCATGATAGAAAGCTGTTCCCGGTCAAATAAAACCACAGCCTCTTTTAAATCACCAGCAAATAGAGGATAAACAGGCGCTTTGTCTGTTCCACCGTTTGGTAAATATTTGTCTGAAATAACCTTGACTGGCTTATTCAATAACATTAATTCTGTTGGGTTCTGCGGGTTCGGCTGCAGCAAATAACGGCCGAATGCATCTTTAACCTTGTCCAAAACATTAAAGCCGCTTTGATTTGTAATAAAAGATGAAGTCAGTTTGATAGCTGGATCGAGTTTCACATTCATAACGTCTTTGATATCATCCACATTTGCAACGGTCTTTTTCTGTGCATCAGGCAGGCCGTTTAATACTTGGATAATTTTTGCGTTCCGCGTTGCTGTTGATTTTTTCGCCAACCAATCAGTAATCCACGCGATAATTTGTTCTGCCGACTCTTTTAATAGTGTGTTAGTAATGGTTGAAATGCCCGCATACCGCTGAATTAAGTATCTCAGAATGCTTGCAGATGGATCGTCATTCTCGTTTATTTCATCGCTTTCATTGTCGATATTTTTAAACGGTGTTACATCGCTTAATTTTTCAATATTTCGGCTTCCTGAAAGGGACGTTACCGGCACCACATTAACGTATTGTTCCAGGGCATCAAACTGACGTTTTAGTTTGTTGACCGCAGTTTGGATATCTTGCGGGATCGTCAAGCCAATCCCTTCCCCGTTTTCATCCAGTTTGGTAGTCACGGCCGCGCTCGGTCTGCCGCTTAATAGGTCTTTAAAATCCTTTATAAATTGGTCTTTTACATCCGCTGCCGTAGAAGGGATAGACGGGGCCTGTTTCGCTTGTTTAATAGCCGCTTTTTCGGCTTCTTCCATCTGTTCTTTTGCAATGTCTCGTTTTGCCTGAGCTGCTTGTAGCTTTGCCTTTAAGCCCTCGACTTCCTCCGCGGTTACTTCATCGTCAACAAGTGCAAGCTGTAAATTGTGTTGTGCATCAGAAACCCGCTGCCCCGCATTAATCCAAGTATTTTTTAGTTCTTCATATGTCATCGGTTAAACTCTCCTTTAAGAATCTGTAATTTCTTATTCAGTAATTTTGGTTGTTTCGCGTCTATAGATTCAGGTTCTTTGAGTGCGTGCGGCACATTTCGATAACGAGAAAATAATGCAGAGGAAACGCAAGCTGCCGCTTGGTTTGCTGCTGTAATTTCATCCGCAAGACCGTAAGAAACGGCTTCACTAGCAGATAACCACGTTTCGTTATCCATCAAAGAATCCAGTGTTTCTTTTGTCAATTTGTCGCCCGCTTTTTCAAGATAGGACGCTTTCATAGACTCGGAAATTTTGTCAAGGACATCAGCCTGCTTTCTCATTTCATTGGCGTTTCCCATCGCTATTGTCCACGGATTATGAACCATCAGCATCGCGTTTGAGGGCATAAAAATAGCGTCACCCGCCATTGCGATGACACTTGCGATTGAAGCAGCTAACCCATCAATATATACGTTAACGAATGCTTTATGCTGTTTGAGCATGGAGCAGATGGCCACGCCTTCAAATACAGAGCCACCGGGCGAATTAATGTGTACATTTAAAACACTCATATCTCCCAAGCTGTCTAAATCCTGCTTGAATGAGGCGGCCGATGTATCTATTTCATCCCATTCATAACCGCTTGTGACCACTTCACCAAAAATAAAAACATCCGCGCTGCTGTCACCGGATGCCTTCATACTCCAATACTTATTTTTCGCTTGGTTTTTTTTCATTTTTGCTTTCACCCCCTTTACGTTCAGAAACCGGCGTTTCGATTGGGTATAGGTCGCCGCTAATCCATAATTTATTAGCGTTCGGATCAGGATCGGGCGGCTGCCCTTCTTCTAATCTAACCTCATTGGGGCGCATCCACGAATTTCTGACCGCCGCTTGATAGTAATTTTGTCGGGTCTGTGTATCACCGCGCAGCAGTGAGTTGACAACAAAAGTAAAATGATAGCCTCTTTGCTTTTGATCCGGTGTCAAAATCTTTTTGTTCAGCTCTTCTTCATATTGTTTGAGAGTAGGCAGCAGATTGTTTGTTACAAATTCTAAATTAAGCTGCTCTAATGATGAAAAGCTAGATGTATTATCACCTAAGAAATGCTCAGGCACGTTGTACACCATAGCAACACGGGATCTTGTCACTTTATCAATATCAATCAATTTCGGGTCTACAACTTGACGCTCAACCCGTGTAATTGTAATCCCGCTTTCCTCGACCAGCAAACCGCCATTATCTCGATAAAATCCCGCTATTGCTTTGATATGTGCTTCCTTTTGCTCTTCATCTAAGCTTCCATCAAACCTTACAATAAGCCCCTCATTTGTGCCGTTTAATTGATTCATAGATATTTTTCTTACTTCGTGATCATAGTCAATCGTGTTCTTTAACAAGTCAATAGGGTTCATCCCCATAACTTGACCAAAACGCGCATGTTTAAAATGGAGCATTTCACTGTAATGGACATACATTGTTTGTTGATTGGGTGCATTATCAATGGATGAAACGGCATAATATAACTCACCAGACGTTATATCAAGCACCGGCTCACAACACCCAGGCTTTACGAGAGCCATATCAATAATTTGCCCGTTCACATTGCGGAATAACTGAACAAAAGCATTCCCCTTTAAATTCCGGATAGTTTCAATGTCTCTAAAAAAATCGAATCGGGTAAAGTATCGCGGCCCATCCCTCAGCAAATTAAAGCCGGCACAATCAGATGGCTGCTGAAAATTGTCATCAAATAATTTTAACGGCAGACTGGCAAACGTATTTCCCAATCGGCTCACTGCACTGAATATCGCTTCGTTCATATCTGAAGCGCTGCTAAAATAGTCACCTTGGAAACTCATGTGATGCGTAACCGGTTTTTGAAACGTGACCCGGTTAAAAAAACGTTTAAATATCTCCTTTAATCCCAAAGCCTCACCCCCCTACATGTTTTTTAAATCGGCAACGGAATAATACTTCACTTTCCCGGACTTTTTCGGCTTGATCATCATAGGAATTACAAACGTATGGGCTGTTAATGCTGCAGCCACCCCGTCTATTTTGCGATTCTTGGACTGTTTCGTGGGCATCCAGTTATTATTACGATCTTTGACCATTCTTACATTGTTCAGATACCAACGGAAAAGCTTGTTATTGTTAAAAATGACTTTTCCATCTAACATCAGTTCCTTAAAGTTCTGCATAGGGCCGCCAAGCGTTTTAAATCCTTGGATTACTTTTTCTGTTTCAAAACCGTGCTCTTCAAGCGCAGCGTTTAAAAATAGCGCCTTGGCCTTGTCATAACCAATTTTCTTTATCTTGTACAGTTTGGATTTCTCAATAAACCAATTCAACACAACCTCGTAATTGACATAATCAGCCTCCGGAATAATGGTCAAATATCCTTTTTTCCTCCATTCATCTAACCGCTGTTGATTATTGTCCCGGTTATATCGGGCCTCCGGTATCCAGGAATGTGTCAGATAAAATATCTCTCCGTTATCCAATGGAAACTCTAAGCAAGCGCTGGTAAAATCCTCAGTTTCGGATAAGTCATAACCGCCGACACATTCCCGGCCTTTCAGCAAGTCAATGTCAATTTCTTTGTTGTTTTTATTGATCGTGGCAACATCAACAAATGACAGTTCATCCACATCACTGAAAATATTAAATTGCTTTGTTAACCAGTCGGCCAGCTCCTGGGGGTTTTTTCTATCCTTTTTGTAGTCGGTCACAAGGTTTACAAAGTCCATAAGGCCAATGTTTGGATTGGCTTTTATCCACATCCGCGGATCGTCCGCCTCTTCCGGCTTGTCCAGCTTCGCCAGATAATAAAAAGTCCGTTCGTCTAAATCATCTTCAAGGTTTTCAAGGCATTCTTTTCCCGCCTCAAAGAAATTCATTAACGGCCCATCTAAAACGTAGCCGGCAGTCGTGATATAAATAATTAATGGCTGCTTCCTCATACCCCTTGACTTTTTCATGACATTGATTAGTGCATAATCCACATATTCGTGAATTTCATCAAATACAGCAAAATGAAGATTTTCCCCATCTTTATTATTCTTTTCCGCTGACATGGCTTGCATTGTGCATTTCATAGTTTCGTAACGAATCTCACTTCTTAAAGCCTTAAAGCGTTTGTTTAAATATGGGGAATTCTCAATCATGGCCTTTGATTCATTGAACAGAATAGATGATTGTTTTTGCGAATTGGCCAAAACATAAACATTGGCCCCGCGCTCTCCGTCAAAACCCAACATATAATTAGAAGTACCTGAGATAATCGTTGTTTTCCCGTTCTTTCGGCCAACAAAATCCACGGCCTCACGGTATTTCCGAATTCCTGTATCTTTATGAACCCATCCAAAAATGGAGCCGATGACAAAATGTTGCCATGGCTGCAGAACAAGTTGATCGTAGTCACCTTTCGATGGCCTGCACTTCTTTTCGATAAACCTGACAGGGCGATGCCCTTTCTCTTCATCAAAAATCCAAGGAAAATCATCTGTACCCTGCCGCTCTAAATCTCTCATATGTCGTTTAGCAGCTAAGATATTTTCCTTTGATGCCGGGATTGACCCATCTATAACCTGCTCCGCATACCATGTTGTTAGTAATTCGGGATAAGGCTCTACAAGGATGCCGCCCCATGATTGTTGTTCTGCTTGATAATCAGCCCACCACTTGGTAAGCTCCGAATAACTCATGTCAAGCAAGGGTTTAGAAGTCATCTTCTTCCTCTTCTTCCCCGCTCTCCAAGTTAATTGCTAATTTTGCACGCGCTGCCGGCGACAAGCCTAAATCCGAACCATACGCCCGTAGTTGCGCTGCCATATCTTTTTTACGCATAATAAAAGGGTTGGGCTTTCCATCAACCCACAACCCATATTTTTTAATTTGCCTTTCAAATGAAATGTATTGAGAATACGCGTCACAATAAAAGGCTAAATGTGTGATATCGGCCTCATTGATCAATTCCACTTCTAAAAGAAGCTCAGTCAGCCGTTTAAATTCCTTTTTTGCAGTAGCAGACAACCAGGAAGGCGGCTCGATATTTTCGGCCCTCATTTTCATTTTCTCTTCATTTTCAATACGTTTTTCTAACTCGGCTTTCGTATAGCGGCTTTTATTGCCGTCTAATAATGTGAGTTTGGCACTTTTTGCAGGCATAGCCACCGTTTTCACCCTCTTTCGAAAAAAATTCATTTTCACCCTTTACAAATTGCGGCCCCCGATATACGATAAACCCAAGAGCATCAAGGCTTCGGCCGGGATGCTCTCTTCTGTTTTTCCGGGGCGAAAAATCTTCAAAATCGAATTTATTGTATAGGAAGGGGCATACCGTTGTTTGAAAAGCGCATTGCCCCATCTTTAAAGGGTAGGGGGGGTATGTTTCAGCGCTTTTTTAACTGATTTCGTTGTTCCCGTAGAATTTGAAAACATTTTCGTTGCGTTTTTTCTTCTTCTCCCCGCCGCTTCTTTCCGGATGCTCCCTGTTGTGGCACTCTAAACAGATCGTTTCAAGATTATCAAGATCAAACGCCCGGCTCGGATCATCCCTTAATGCAGTGATATGGTGAACCGTATTTGCCTCCGTTATCAATCCACGACGACGGCACTCACAACATAAATAGCCGTCCCTTATCAGAACGACTTTTCTTACTCGCTTCCAGCGTGCTGTATTATAGATTTTGTCTAACTCATCACGTTGCCTTGCCATGCTTATTCCTTTTCTGACTTACCTGAACAGACTACACACGATAAACAGAAGAACGTGAGCGAAATAAACCATGACGTCTCAAATGGGTGCGCATAAATTGTTTCCATGCTCTATCTCCTTTACTCAACATAATAAAAGCTTCAGTGGAAAGCGGCTTGGGCTTTGGCATCCTTTCAGCCGCACACCTCAGATTCTTTCCTAATTCCTCAAAGGCTTGACTAATTGTTTTCATGTAATCCCTCCAATCATATTCTTTCTAAACCGCCCCCGCACTCAGATCGTTAACCGCCAATAGTATTTCTGAGATTTACCGGACGCAGTTTACAGAGAATATAAAAACCCTTCAGTTAGAAGGGTTCGTTTTTTCGTCCTTATTTAAATTTAGATAATACCATCCCATGTTTTTCCCTCTTAAATTTTGTATCTTCCAGTAAAACAAATGATATTTCTTTACACTATGACTATCGTTAACGATTGTCTCGTTTTCTTCCTCTTTAAATGATCTTACGCTTTTAAATTTCATCCATTGTCCTGTTTGTAATTGATACCAAACATCTATTCTTTTAATTCCATATTTGCGATGCGTAACATTCCCATAATTTATATCCAGTGGGATATAAACCTCATCATCAGGAAGCATAAATGGCAAAGATATTTCTATTATACTCTCATCATCGTTACCTAATTTTATTTTAATATATCCGCCTGTAATAATACTTTTCCCAACAGTCCTTACCTGTAAATAGTTAAATCTAGATACATCAGTGAAAGTACCATCTTGATCAAGTCTTTTTCCTATTATGAATCTTTCTAAACTCTCGTAGCTTTTTGGCAATAATAACTTGGCTCCCTTCTTTACGAAAGGAGCATTTTTAAGATGATATTTTCCTGTTATCTCATCCATCACCATAAAAGTTCTGTATTCAAACTTTACTTTACGATCATCATTGATTCTACCTAAAATAAATGTAATGAATGGTACTATGATAGCTGCCGCAGCAGTTAATGCTGTTGGTAGTACACCGAAAGTTTTTATAAGTTCATCCACATCGCTTCACCCCCACCTTATTATCGGTAAAAGGGAGAAATAAGGGAACCATTCGCAAAATTTGTCGAACGATTTCCGGACGCAGTTTACAGAGAATATAAAAAAGCACCCCCGAAGGAGCGCAATTCAAACTAATAATTATTTTTTTAATGTTGCCGTTCCTCTACCGAAATCGTATTTTTCATTACATTGCTTACAGTAACAATCAATCTCGGTACTTCTAAAACCGGGAATATTTTCTTTTTCGTAAACTACTCGCCCACTTCCACAAGGGCATATATATTCTTCTCTTATCACATCGCCGCCTCCGGCTCCATATCCTTGATGCTCATATTCTGAATTGTTAACCTGAATAAGTTTCACACAAATCACCCCCTTACCTTTAGTATCGGCAAAGGAGCATGAAAATGTAATCAACTAATTTAACAAACGATTTACCGGAAGCAGTTTACAGAGAACATAAAAAGCACCTTCCAAAAGGAAAGCGCAGAATACTATTTATGCCTTAATCCTGTTTATCAAAAGGTTCTCTCTCAAGTGACTCCCATGAAGTTTTTAACTCCCCATCTTTCACATCATTCTCCTTGATGATAACTGATTCTTTAGTATCTTTTCCAGCGTGTTGTTTTGCTATTTCAAACAACCAATCATGGAGAGACTTTTCATCCATTGCTTTTATTTTATCATCGAGATAGTATGTCAAAAATGAAACTTTCAATTTCAATACTATTTCTTCATCTTTTAAAAGATAAATTCCTCTATAAGCACCTAGCTGAGGCATTTTTTCATATCTTAGACTTGCACTCATTTTCTCACCCCCTTCTTCCTTATTATCGGAAAAAGAAAGTGACAATGGAACCTTTTGCGAAATTTGTCGAACAAAAGTTCTTTTCATATATTAGTCTCAACCGTAAGACAAAAAATGCTTTTTTTCAAAAATAAGTATCGACACGTATAGATAATACGTGTTATAATATAAGTGAAGGGAGGGAAACATGAAGTCTTCAAGAGATATCATAAAGTTACTTACAAAAGATGGGTGGTATTTAAAGCGGGTTGTTGGTAGTCATCATCACTTTAAACACCCAACCAAACCGGGAACGGTAACAGTCCCACACCCAAAAAAGGACTTCAAACCCGGCACACTAAACTCTATACTTAAACAGGCGGGGCTTAAATAGCCCCCTTGTAAGGAGGTTTTATATATATGGCAAAGTATTTATTTCCGGCGATTTTTGATGCAGGAGAAGACGGAAGCGACGGCTACACAATTACTTTCCCCGATTTACCCGGCTGCATTTCAGAAGGTGAAAACGTGGATGATGCTATGAGTATGGCAAAAAATGCGCTCGAAGGCTTTCTATATGGCATGGAAGAAGACGGCGAAGACATCCCTTCCCCATCCGCTCCAAAAGATATCAAAGTGCCGGCAACCGGTTTTGTTGTTATGGTAAGCGCCTGGACAGATATTGTCCGTGATGAAATGGAAAACAAAGCGGTTAAAAAGACACTTACTGTACCTAAATGGCTGGCGGAAGCAGCAGAAAAAGAAGGTGTAAACTTTTCGCAGCTTCTTCAATTTGCATTACGTGAGCGGCTTGGCATTAACAAAAGATCATCATAAAAAAAGACAGCCTGTTAAGCTAAACAAAAAAGGCTGTCATTTGCTCTATTTTTCATTTTTAAGCGGGATCGTTCAATATTCTTTTGGACGGTTCCTTTTTTTATATTGAGTAAAGCGGCTATTTCTTCAAAAGACATATTTTGCACAGCGTGCATGATAAAAATATCTTTCTCGCGGTCTGTCAGTACAGATAAAGCATCCGCTATTCTCTCCTTATCCCAATCACTTACTTCTCCGTTCGGCTCCTGAATGATTGCATACTCTTCCGGCAGCGCATCAATTAAACGCGGATCAGCCAGAATGGGTCTTTTATACGCGTCCCTGCGATCAGCACCACGACGGGCGCCGGGGTGTCTTCCGTTCTGTAGCCATTCGATTGTATATTCAAGGTCGCTTATCATGCCGCCAATAATCTTTTTATCGCTTTTTTGTTCAGCCGTTAAGAGACTGTCAGCGACCACCGATAACTGCCGGTACATCTTTTTGACATCTTTTAATGCGCTTTTATATTCGATGATTAAATCTTGCATATGTTTCCTCCTGTTATTTCCCCTTAAATAGCCGCTCCCGGATCGTTTCAGCTTTGCGCAACCTTTATCCCAACATCTTGGGAAAAAGCGTTCAGATTGCATCCTGTGCGTTTTTATCAGCATTTCTTTGCCTACTCTCCTGAAAAACAAAAAACGGACACCAACCAAAATACAGATTTTCATCCGTACAATGATCAGTGTCCGCAGGCTTTCCGTCTTGGACTTATTTAGTTGAATAATTCGCCTTCATCCCACTTAACGCGGGTTACTTTCCCTTTACTCGTGAAAATTTTTGTTTCTCCATGCTCAGGAAGCGGCGTCATTTTTGCTTCTCCATTGGAAACAATGACAGCAAAATTTTCATGCTGTTTCGTGTCTATAACAAGTTTATCCTTCTCTATTATAGAATCTAATTTAATTAGTCTCAAATGGTTGCCCCCTTTTTGGATTATTTATCTTACAAGGACGTGGAGCGGCTCAATTTCTTTTGTGACAATTCCCGCTCTTTGCTTTTGTTCCTGTAAAGCTGCTATCACAAAACCCGAATATATAAATCTCATGGGATCCTGAAACGTTCGTTTCTATCGTTTTTTATACTTAATTTTGAAATACCGGTTTCTCTTTTTGGTTTTGCCGTTCGTATTCAAGCAAATAAGCGTTCATCCTGTCTCTAAATTTCTCTTGCAAATAAAAATTCAGCACCTCTTCCGAATCCTGCAGCCGCACCGTTTTTTTCTCGTACACCAAAAATTCGATCAGCAGGATAAGTGAGTAATAATTGTGTCGAAGCGCTGCCTCATACCAATCTCTAATCGTCAAAACGCCGCTCCAGGTTGACAAAAAGCCCGTATTCTTTGATGAACGCCAGTGAAACAGTTCCGACCGGGCCGTTTCGCTGCTTGCCTATAATGATCTCAATAATATTCTTGCTTTCGCTTTCTTTGTCGTAATAATCATCCCGATAAAGAAACCCAATGACATCCGCGTCCTGTTCAATTTGTCCCGATTCTCTTATGTCTGACATCATCGGTCGTTTATCCTGCCGCTGTTCAACACCCCGTGAAAGCTGACTGAGAGCAATAACGCAAATATCCAACTCGCGGGCCATGTGTTTTAACATGCGGCTGATCTCGCTTATTTCTTGCGTTCTGTTGCCCCTGTGTTTTGCTGATCCTGAAATAAGCTGCAGATAATCAATAATGATCAAGATATCTTTTCCAGCAAATTCACGTTTCATTTTTCTGACCTTTGACCATATTTCATTAACCGTAACGCCTGGGCGGTCAAAAATCCTAAGATCGGCGGAGCCAAGAACCCCGTTTGCTTGTGAAAGTTTGTTCCAGTCATTTGCCGTTAAATTGCCGGTTCGCATTGCATGGGCGTTAATATTTCCAAGGCTTGACGCCATTCGTTTTAAAAGTTGCTTTCGTGACATTTCAAGGGAGAAAATCCCCACTGCCCCGCCTTTATATTGATTAAGCGGGCTTGACATAAAGTTTTGAGCCACGTTGAGACAAAAAGCGGTTTTCCCTACAGACGGACGCGCGGCAATAATCACTAATTCTTGTTTTTGAAAACCTGACGTCATTCGATCTAACTCTGTGAAGCCGCTCCGCATGCCCGTAATTTCCCCTTTAGGCTCCGCTAGTTCCTCGTAAATCTCTAACAGGTCATTTTGTATTGCCCCGTCTTCTTCGTCGCCTGTGGCGTCTTCTAAGCGCATTAAATCGGATATAGTAGATTGAATGACAGCGGAGGGATCGTCATTTGATGAATTCTGCTTAATTTCTTCCGCTATTTTTCCCATTTCTCGCCTTTGCCAGTGCTCAAAAATGATTTTTTCATAGAACCCGATATTTGCAGTAGTCGGAACAGAGGAAGCTAAGGCCGCCAAATACTGATGACCCCCAACGCTCCCCAGGTTGTCCCGGCCGATATATTCCGTAATTGAAACCAAGTCTATTGGAATCCCTTTTGTGTCCAGCTCTAACATCGCAGATAATAAGTTTTTATGCTTGACCTGGGATAAGTGGAGCGGCTTTGTGCGGCAGTCTTTTAATAAATCAGGATTAAGAAGAAGCGCCCCCAAAAAGGTTTGCTCCGCGTCTGTGTTGTATAGAAAAGCAGTTGCGTTCATGTCATTCACCGATTCCTAAGATTTTTCTAATTTCCGCTTTTGACTTTTCAATTGACGCCCGTTCCTCTTCCGTTTGCTCAACGGGAGAGGAAAGACTGGCAAGATAGTTTTTTGTCTCTTCTATGGACGGGATCGCATTAATCCGATCAACGATAAGATTTTTTTCGTTTAGCAAGTCAGCAACTTTTGGCGGAAACTTGCTCCGTTTACAAAAACGAATGAGATTACCACGCACTTGTTCAAAATCAGCATCGTGTAACAGTTCATGCCACGAATCAACTTTATCCTGCGTTATCTCGAAATGCTCAAAGTATTGTTTTATGAGCGCCATGATTTCAAAGGTTTGTTTTTTAATCATCTAAATCAAACTCCTCTACGTTTAACCGCGGAGCCTTATTTGCCTTTTTTTGCTCTTTATCACTTTTAATTTTGGTGACAAGTCTATCAAACTGTTTTCTAAGACTGGCCGGGCTAAGTATATTGGTTTTCCAAAAGCTATCTTGCTGTGACCAATTGATTAAATATTTGATCTGCTGATCTGTGCGCTTGTCCCGTTCGCGGATCAATCTAAATTCATTGGCCCATTTTTCAAGATTCGGCTTTTTAGCATCCGGGTTATTGTTTTGGATTTCTTTAAAAAGATATTCCGCGTTCTCCATGTCGCAAATTTCATATTTGAGACGAGAAGGTTTTATATTCTTTTCATTCTTTACATTCTTTTCATTCTTGTTTGTGTCCGCTGATAGTCCGTTCATAGTCCGCGAATAGTCCGTTTGTGGTCTGTTTGTTTCTTCGGATTCGTGATAAACGCTGTAATTACATATGGTTATGGTGGTTTTTTTGCGGTCCGTTTTTCTGATTATCATTCCGTCCGTTTCGAGCATTTCTAAGAAAGTTCTTAACTTCCCTTTTCCCCATGACCAGCGCTCCATTAATTTCAGTTCTGATGTTATGAAACTCCCTTTTTCAACGAGCAACAACTCATTTCCCAAAAGGACCTTATTGTCTTTGTGGTTGGCAAGCATCAGGAGATCAAGCCAAGCCTCATACCGTGAAAATTTTCTTTTCTCCTGATAAATCCAGTGATCTTGTATTTTTCTATGAAGCTTTATCCAACCGACCATTTAAATCACCTTTACTTGTAAAAATTCATATCGTTGCTGTAAGCCGCTTCCCCCATTAAGTACCGGAAACCGCCCACAAAACCCGCGCTGAATGCATCTTCTGTATCAAATGAAGCTTTGCAAGAATACGCTTCATCAAACGCTTTGAATAGCTCCAGTTGCTCTCCTGACAGCTTATTTACTAAGGCTTCGAAAAGCTTGTTTACCTGTTCATTAGCAGCCTTTGCTTTTTCCGAAACTTCAATTTTCACCTCGTTCGAATCATGCAGCTCCGTACGTGCGACAAGCTTTAGAATTGCAACCATTCCGGCGTCATAGAAATGTGAACCCAGCTCGACCGCGCCATGCTGAATCCCGCATTTATTTCCAACCTCGATCATTTTAGAAGGCGTACCCATTAATTTCATAAATTCTTCCCCTTTTCATGGTATATATTTGAAATATTGAATTGATTTTTTAAAAGAAGCGTGGTATTTTCTATTCAAGCCAGTCAAGAAAAAGTGTGGCAGCACTCTTTCTCGACCAAATGGCATACCTTCTTCTACAGTAGTTTTAGGTTGGGCCGCTCCCGTTCAATTGATACAACTCGGCCGTATTCATCTTTTACGGCTTTATACACCGGGATCGGCTCTTTTATAACCTCTTGAAACATTCTTAACGTATCAATCTCCCCGCTTTTAACACGTTCCATAACACCAGCAAAGAAAATATCAAAGTAAACATCATCTTCGGGGGCCTCTATATTTTTAGTGACAACCTCAACTAAAAGTCTGTCAGAATCAATTTCGGCCGGCAGATCATCAATTATCTTTCTCATTTCAGCCGCTCTTTCTTTACTGTGATCCACAGATAGAAGAGACAAAAAATCGTTCTTTTTCATTTTCCAGTAGCCTACAGACATAGATAGATATTGTTCTAGTTTCTCTTGACACGAGATTCTGTAATTTAATGCTGTTTTAATTTCTTGCTTAATTTCGTTGATCTCAGTTCGCCATTTATGCCCTATGGCTTGAGAGGTTCCTAAGCCCTCAACCTCGTTCAATATGGCCCACAGACGCTTTTGATACTTCAAAGTGAGTTTATTCCAATCGTTTATTTTGCGCTGCAGCCGCTTAATCCAAACCATAGTGTTATAGGGGCTATATTTTGAAGCGGCCATAATTTTATCTACGTTAAAAAATTCACTCAGTGATTGAAGAACCTCCACAGGGATATCCCCCTCTGATGCACCAGCAAACAGATGCGTTAAATTTGATTCTGCTATACGGTCAAGACCATCTTCAAGTGCTTTATTTGCATTCAGGATAAAGGCTTGAAACTCTGTAGAAACATGGTTCACTTCCACTTTTAACGCTTTGACTTGACTATAAAACTCAAATGTATTCATTTTCCATTCCTCCTAAAATAGCGGTCTCCATGATTTAATCCATGATATTGCGTCCTCAAAATCAAGCTTCCGTAAATCCCTGTACGATGGAACGGCGAATGCATCTCTAAAATTACGGTGAATGCCTGCAAACAATCGGCGTGTGCCTGTCTTGCTGTTATCGTAATTGTCGCGGATTTCATAAACACGCTTATTAATCTGTTTCTGAATAACCTTTTGTTGAAAGGAATCAATTTGCCAGTTGTTCTCAAGCTTGCTTAATCGTTGATCCTGCTCATTCTGTCTTTGTTCAAAGCGGATCATCTGTTGAAGATGCGGGCTTAATTGTGAATAATCACTTTGTAATTGCTGCTCCATCTGATTAAATTGGTTCACGTAAGCAGCAGTAAACAGGGTACCTTTTTCTCCTGTCATTTTGTTGGCAACCATTTCACAGCCTTTTTTAGTGAGTAAAAAGCAAGGGCGGATTTCTCCTTTTCTGTCTTCGTATGTTGACGGAATGAAGAAATCTGACGCCCCCAAAGTTGGGGCAGTTGAAATAACATCAATGTATTTCTTAATGTCCCGTAAAAGGTGGTCATGTCTTTTATCAATAATTTCTGCCACATCCCGACTATCAACAAAATGCAGTCCGTTTAATTCGATTAAATTTAATTGCATGTTGCTTCCTCCATTTTCTTTAATTCCCGTTGTCTAATTTTAATGATTTCCTTCTCAGAAGCTCGGCACCACTGGATACAGTAATCAGTTCCGTTTTGAGTAAATTCCATGAGGACTTTACCGGAAATTGATTTTGTCCTTTCGATGATCTCCACTTTTTCCCCTCGGTTGTCTGCAGCATCCTTGGGAAAAATGAAGAGCGGGCCATTTTCAGTTAAAAGTGATATGAATTCTCTCGACTTTTCATCCTCCGGCCATATATTTGTGATTTGCGGGGAAACTGAATTAGACATGTTCACTTGTCAGCCTCCTTTGCACAACCGAAACATCTATCCCTTTTAAAGAAAAACGGGACGCGATTTCATGTAATTGTGTGACTGATGCCGGTTGATGCATTCGATTGATTTCCTTGAACATTTCTGCTGCCGATAGACAAAGATCAATGCATTCCTCAAAATTACAATCCTCGATTTCAGCCGGAAGTAATTCGCTTAATAAAAATTGAGCAGTTGAAAGCTTTCGTAAAACAGATTCGCTGTCTGATTTTAAGAAGTGATCTAATTTCATGCCTTTTCTCCTTTCAGGTACTCTTTCCAATGGCGACCGCGCTGCTCTTCTTCGTGGGTTACTACTTTTCGTTTACACTGAGCTGTCAGGCTCATTTCAAAACCAAAAAGGAAAAGAGAAACCCCTAAAATTTTTCGTTTTTTCAAATTAGTAAGCCTCCAATTTTATAAGTGCGTCTGTCCACGCTTTTGTTTTTTACCATTCGTCCATAATGTCTTTCATTACCTGTTTGGATTCTTCATAGAACCAAAACCGCTTGCCTTTCTCCTTTCGGCGCTCAATCAATTTCATTCTCGGATCACGCAAAAATTCATTTTCTAAAAAGCTTTTGCTCATGCAGGTTCTTTTTGACATGGTTTCAATATCCCATACAAAAAGTGATTCCCTTATGGCCTGATCCAATTGTTGATTGATATAGTCACGGATTTCGGTTTCATTGACAGCAACGTCAAATTTAACAGTCGGCAAGCCATGACGCCCCTCTTTCATTTACAATTTTCACTATTTTTTCACGTACCTTTTTTCCCTGCCGCTTGCCTAACAATATGTCTGACAAGTAAGCATTTGAAATATTAAGCATTTCAGCCAATTCCTTTTGCTGCATCTCGTTCATGATGAGCCAAGTTTTTACTTTTTTTCCGAAGTCCGTGTTACCAACCATAAAACCAACCCCTACTCTATATTTTCAGCTAATTATTTAGCTTTTTATTGACATTTTTTAACCTATAGGTTAAAATCAAAACATAGCTGAATAAGCCTACAGTAATAGCCTTGAACGTTGGGGAACGTGGTCTTTGGCTTTTGTTTGTAGTGCCCAAAAAGCTAAATAAGTAGCTTATGAACACAGTTTACTACCCTTTAGGTTAGAAGTCAACATTTTTATTTAACCTTTTGGTTAGATGTGTCTAGCTTAATACAGGTGAGTGATCATGAATTTATTCGACAGAGTAAAAAAGCTTGCTGAAAGCCGCGGTTTATCAATTGCTGAGTTAGAAAGAAATTTAGGTTTGAGCACTAACGTTTTATACAAATTAAAGAACCAAAAAACATCAACAGAACGAGTCGAAGCAATAGCCGATTATTTTAATGTATCCGTTGATTATTTACTTGGCAGAACTGATTCCCCTGTTGAAACAATAGCAGCTCACCATGACGGTGAAGACTGGACGGAAGAAGAGCTAGAAGAAATAGAACGATTTAAGGAATTCGTACGCTTAAAGAGAGAGAAAAAATAAGAGGTGTATTTGTTTTGGTTTATGATCATCTATTGTTAGAGGCTTCCCGTAACAGAATTGAAGTTATTGAAAGGATTATGCCACCTAGATTAAAGGGCCTTTATAATAGCGGCATTGTCTGGATTAATCGGCAACAGTCAAGAATTGAAAAAGGTTGTACCCTTGCCGAAGAATTAGGACATCATTTCACCTCTTATGGAGATATATTGGATCAGAGCAAGATGGAAAACCGAAAACAAGAAAAACGGGCCAGAAATTGGGCATATAAAAAATTAGTCCCTTTGACTAAAATTATTGACGCCCAAAAAGCGGGAATAAAAAGCCGTTATGAATTGGCCGAGTTTTTAAATGTAACTGAGGTTTTTTTAGAAGAGGCCTTAAAAAGATATGAAGAAGAGTACGGACTTTTTAAAAAGGTGAACGGATTGACTATCTGTTTTCGACCTCTTGGCGTTATAGAAATGTTAGAGGAATTTTAAGGAGGTGATGTCAAAATACTCATAGCCCCTTTTATGCGTCTGTCCACGAAGGAAAGGGCTGTTACAAATGAAAATGTATAAAACAGATAAAGACGATGATTTATATTATTACTTCAACGCAAAGAAAGAAAAGCGTTGGTTATATCGGTATCGCTATTATGATGCTTTTGGAAAACGGCGTGAGAAGTCTAAACAGGGATTCAAAAAAGAGAACGAAGCATATAGAGCCTTACTGGAAGTCAAAACGGCTGTTTTAAACGGAGACATAAAAGAAGTTGAAAATGAAAATTTAACTATCAGTGAATGGCTTGATATATGGTATGAAACAAATAAAAATCAATGGGAAATCTCCACATGCGAGAACAGAAAGTTAATTATTGAAACTATCATAAAACCTTTACTTGGGAAAATTAAGTTGACTAAATTAGATAAAGTCACTTACAAAAGATTATTTATAAATGAGCTGCTTAAAGAATACAGTCCCGGTAGCGTCGCGCAATACCACGCAACCTTTAAAATTTCTATTAATGCGGCTGTAGATTCTGAAATACTGCGACGAAACAGATTTAATAAAATAATTATACCGCAGCCCAAAAAGGAATCAGAAAATTTTTACACCGCCTCAGAATTGAGGGAATTTCTTGAAGCCTTTAAGCGATATGAAAATATCACCAATTATACAATGGTTGAGTTGTTAGCATTCACCGGAATGAGAAGAGGCGAGGCCATGGGTTTAAAATGGTCTGATGTTGACTTTGAAGGCTTAACCATTTCGATCAACAGAACAAGAGATGCTAACGGCATACGCTCCCCAAAAACAAAAAATAGCTACCGCACTATAAAAGTAATTGGGGAACTGATTACACAGCTTAAAGTATACCGTAAATGGTGCAAAGAATTAATGATTTCTTTTGGGAAACACTTATCAGAAGATGATTTTATTTTCATAAACAAATCAACAACAAAACCAATTTCCCATACAGTAATAAGGTATGCAATTGATCGTGTTACTAAAAAAGAGAATTTAAAAAGAATAACAGTGCATGGCCTCCGACATACTCATGCAACCATTCTGATTAGTAAGAGAATCCCCGTGAAAGTTATATCTGATCGTCTTGGCAATACCCCTGAAATGGTTTTAAACACATACGGGCATTCATTCAAAGAACTTGAAGAGGAATCCGTTGAGGCCTTCGCGGACGCTTTAGCCCTTTGAAGTGGGGGAGGTTTTGGGGGAGGGTTTTAAAATATCCGAGCTAAACCCTTTATTTTTAAGGGATTTTCATTTATTGTTACATTCAATAGTGATAAAGAAAAAGCGGAAACATATGAGAACGGCGGATAAACGCCATGATTGGGCAAACAGAAAATGGGGAATATCTTATAATGCGAAATATGCGGGCGACTGATGTATAACGCCTGCTAGGAGGTCACCAATGGATACTGGCACTCACGTTGTCATGGGCATCGCGCTTGGCGGAATCGCAACTCTCGATCCTGCCGTCGGCATGCATACCCCCATGTCTCAGGCAGTTATGATCGCCGCTCTTGCCGGCTCTCAGGCACCTGATATTGATACCATATTGAAGCTGAAAAATAATGCCGTTTATATTCGAAATCATAGAGGGTTCACGCACTCCATTCCCGCCGTTTTATTTTGGTCCATTCTGATTCCGGGCATTCTGTTTATGTTTTACCCGGAAGCGAACTTTCTGCACTTGTGGCTGTGGACGCTTTTGGCTGTCGTTTTGCATGTGTTTGTCGACATTTTTAACGCGTACGGAACGCAGGCCCTCCGCCCGTTTTCGAAAAAATGGGTCGCTCTCGGTCTCATCAATACCTTTGACCCGTTTATTTTCATCAGCCATTTGGCCGCGATTGCCGTGTGGTATATCGGAGGCCATCCGGGCGTGACATTTTTGACGCTGTATATCATCCTCGCGGGATATTACGCCGTACGGTTTTTGATGCAGCTGCGGATTAAGCGGCGGCTGCGTGAGATGATTGAAGAAGAAATTGAAACCATCATTATTTCGCCGACGATGAAATTCAGGCAGTGGCGAATCGCCGTAACGACGGCGCACGCGTTTTATGTCGGCAGAAGCCTTGACGGCCATGTGGTGATATTGGATACATTCAACCGCGTGCCCGTACCGGAAACCGATGTGATGAAGGCCGCGAAACAGGATGAAAATATTGCAGCCTTTCTATCGTTCTCGCCCGTTTACAGGTGGGAGGTCGATACCTTTAAAGATCATTATGAGGTGCGCTTTATTGATTTGCGCTATCGAAGCAAAGGGCACTACCCCTTTGTCGCCATCGTTCACCTCAGTCATGATTTAGAGCCTCTTTCTTCTTACACGGGCTGGATTTTCAGCGAGGAAAAACTGCAGAAAAAATTAAAGCTCGGCTCTGTTTAAGAGCCGGGCTTTTTTTGTCTTCTCACATATATGGCGGCAAACACGAGGCTGATCACCGATAGAGCAGCAGACGGTTTAAAAAACGGCGGGTAATACGTTAATCGAATATCATTTTTTCCTTTTTGCGCTTTAAATCCGATAAAGGAATAATCCGCTTTTTCAACCTGTTCTTGTCTGCCGTTTACCTTCAGCTCCCAGCCCTTTTCATATGGAATCGGAAGCATGATATACGGCGCGCCGGTTTTGTTTTCATACGAGATATGAAGCGTATTTCCGCGCCAGCTGAGATCGGCCGGCGGTTCTTTTTCCGCTTTTCGGTATGCATTTTTCAGCGTTCCGTACCGTTCTTCATAAAGCGCCAGTCTGTCGAGCTGATACGTTCCTTTCGGCAGCCGGATTTGAATGTTTTTTGTTTTTGGCACTCTGACGGTGAGATCATTTACACCTGTTTTATAAATGGATTGATTCGATTTTCTCGTTGTCGTGTAATCGTTCACTTTTAATGTAAATCCCTGGTCCTTCGCTTTGTTCAATAAATAAAAGCTGACATAATAATCTCCGCCGCCAGCCTCAGCGCCGTGCGGTGTAATGATCAGGCCGCCGCCGTCTTCGTTTACCGTCAGGACGCCGTCTTGATAATCCGCATGGTCGGCCGTTACCTTTGCCTGACGGATCATATTTTTCGCTTCTGGCGCTTTTTTCGTTTTTACTGTGCTCGATTCCGTGATGATCCCATCAAGCATCGCCCGCTCCCTGGCAAGGGCGGGCGCTTTTTTCAAGTCGCCCTCGTTATATACACGATCGGCTGTCCGTACGAACGGGAGCACATATTGATTTTGATAAACCGCATAGCGGGATGACTCCATGATTTTTTTGAATCCGTAAGGGACGCCGGCCTCGTTTGTTTTTTCCGTCATATAATATTTTCCGTAAAGCAGGCTGTATAAATTAGCTCTGTTTCCTAATGTCGCATAGCGGCTGACGCTTTCTCTGCCCATATCAATCTGGAGGTCGTTCCAGTAAAAGGACAGCAGATTGCGGTTCAGGATGCTTGAGTATACGCTGAATCCGTTGAACCCGTAAATGATCGGGGTATTATTGAATACTCCGTTCATCCAATCTAAACGGGCAAAGGGATCCGGGCCTTTTTCTTTCAGACGCTGAATAAGCTCTGTTTGTTCTTTGCCCTTATAGTCAGGACCCGTCATAAAGGTATGCGATACCGTATAAATCTTCCCGCCTTCTGATAACGCATATTTTTCATATGTATTAGCCGTCAGCACCGCCGTCAAGAGAATGACGGCATAGACGGCGGGCACCGCACCTTTCAGTCTTGTCTTTGCTGCAAGGAAAGCGGCAATGGTCAGCCCCAGAAGGAGCAGGATAGACAGGTTGGCCTGATCAGAAATATCCAGGCTGAACCGCCTCACCTGGCTCCAATAGAGCAGAACGGCGAGTACGGCGGATATCAGCATACTCTTCATGCTGATGTCTGAAAGCTTAGAAAGCCCTGCTGCGACCGTTCCGGCAATCGTGAAGCACAGGACGTATTCAAACCTGTTTTGCGGAGCTGAAAAACCGTTAAAGGCACTTGCCGCAAACGGACTGAAGTGAAACAGAATGTACAGCAGACTGATTCCCGCAAACAGCCGGAACAGCCGGTTTTTGTATAAGGAAAATGTAAATAGAAAAAGCAAAAAAACCGCCGGCAGAATGATTATCCGGCTTGAAAATAAAATGTTGTCGGAAAAATCAAGCCAAGCAATCTGCCCTGAATACGGCGGCCGCAGATTATGAAGATATCCGTATACGACAGGGATAAAGGAGACTGCGCTTATGCCGAAGCCGAGCAGGCCTGACAGAATAAACATTCTGCATTGAGTGAGCTTTTTGGCTTCATTGTCTTCAAGATGAATGATCCATCTGAATAAGATGTAAATGCCGATGAAAATCAGATTAATATACGCAAAATAAAAGTTGTTAATCAATGTCAGCGCACAGGCGAAGATAAACCATGCCGGCTTTTTTTCTGTGATGATTTTTTCCGCGCCGAGCACGAGCAGCGGCAGCCACACCATACTGTCAGTGAAAAAGTCCCAATACACCTCATGCCGGAAGTAGATAATCGAGGCCCCGTACAACACGGCGCCGACAAAAGCAGGCACCGTCCGTTTGACGAAATAACGGAACACACAGGCTGCCGTGAATATGACGAAACTCTGCTTGGCGATGCTGATAAAAACGGAGGCCTGGGCCCAAAACAGCGCATCCGCGTCACCCGACAGCTGCATAAGCTGCAGGATGCGGACAGCGGCGGAGATAAACAGAAAGAGAAAAGAAGTAGAGAAATAATAGCCGAGCTGACTGTACACTCCCCCGCCCATTCCGAACGAATAGCTGTAAAACAGCCGGCCGTTCATATATTGGTCAAACAACAGCTTTTTGAAGACCGCCATTTGGGCGATCCCGTCTCCAGACCCCGTCATATAGCGGCCTTCTGACCACTCCTTCAAGAAAAAAATATGAGCGGCTGCCGCGGCCAGCACACAGGCTGCCGGCAAGATCCATTTATTTTTTTTCATACAACGTCTCCAGACCCTGCGCACAGCGGCGGCTGTTTAATGGTTCCACTTGCGCTTTTTTGTATAATTCGTTTCATTTTGTTCTCCGTACGTAATATTCGCTTCTTTAATTAAATAGTGCGGGCGTTTTTTCGTTTCATAGTAAATCCGGCCGATGTACTCGCCGATGATGCCGAGACTCAAAAGCTGGATGCCTCCTAAAAACAGCACGGCGGAAATAATGGTGAAGTATCCGGGAACGGACACGCCGTTTGTCAGAATATGAATAAAGGTCGTTACAATATAAACCATCGACAGAAGCAATATCAGAATACCGGTGAAAAAGCAAACCCTCAGCGGTTTGTTGTTAAAGGAGACGACACCGTCCATTCCGTAGTTGAACAGATTGCTGAATGACCATTTGGACGTGCCGTTCTTCCTTTCGACATTTTCATAAAATACGATTTTCTGGTCAAACCCGATCCAGCAGAACAGCCCTTTTGAGAAGCGGTTCCCTTCACTCAGCTTCAAAAGGGCATCAACGGCCTGCCGGCTCAGCAGGCGGAAATCGCCGACTCCGTCACGCAAATCCACTTCGACGGCTTTGTTAATAAATTTATAATACAGGGAAGAAAGCACGGAACGCACGGGGCTGTCCCCTTTTCGGTTGCGCTGCGCAATGACTTGGTCATACCCTTCTTCATAGCCTTGAATGAAGTCTTTCAGCAGATGCGTCGGGTGCTGCAGATCGGCGTCCATCACGATTACCGCTTCGCCCTGCACGTGTTCAAACCCCGCCAAAATGGCCGCTTCTTTCCCGAAGTTGCGGGAAAAAGATATGTATTTGACGCGATGGTTTCTGGCGGCCAGTTCCTTAATCTGCTGAAGGGTGTCATCCGCGCTTCCGTCATTAATGTAGAAAATTTCATAGTCATAATGAATCGATTGAAACTCTTTTTTTAAAGATTCATGGATGAGCTTGACGTTGTTTCCTTCATTGTAAGACGGAATAATAATTGAGATTAACCTTTGTTTCATGAAGGCACCTTCTTTGTATTATTCTTTTTTTAATACGGCCTTAGTGGAATAGTCCGCAAAACTTCAGTAAGGCTTTTCCTTTTTTTAAAGTCGTTTAAACCCTTTTTTCGTTACAGGGAAAGAAAAATTTTTCTGCATATGGTTATATATTTTTATTTTGTCATGTTTTTCGGCAGATATGAGAAAAAAAAGAAAAAGTCTGTACGCGGGACAGACTTTATTGCTGAAGGTATTCATGAATCAAATGGCTGACGATGCGCGGTTTTTCGTGAATGACCCAATGCGAGGCATCGTCTATGAAGATTAAGTCGCCGTTTGGAATCATCCGTTTTGTTTCCGAAGCGAGCTTTTTGCTCAGCGCGCGGTCATTGACGCCCCACATTAATCGGTACGGAACAGGCATTTTAAGCGGAACGGCAGGGCCTAAACCGCCGCATCTGATCGCCCGGTACCAGTTCAGCATAGCCGTGAGGGCTCCTTTTCTGCCCCACGCTTCTTTGTAGCTGTCGACATCTTCCCGTGAAAAAAGCTCCGGGCGTTCGGATAAGCCGATGGCGTGATCCAATACGCGGTAATTGTCTTCAGATAATCTCCGCTCAGGTTTTTCCGGTAGCTGAAAAAATGCGATATAAGAGCTTTTCTTCCATTGCGGCGGGTAGAACGGTGTGACCTTCCGCATAACCGCCGGATGCGGGATATTGACCGTGATCAATTTTTCAACGTATTGCGGCCGCGTGGATGCCAAGTGCCAGGCTACGGCTCCTCCCCAATCGTGACCGATGACGACGGCCTTGTCATCTGTAAAGTGAGTGATCAGCCCGATAATGTCATCCCTGAGTTTATCAATGGTATAGTTTTCAATGCCCTCCGGTTTATCACTGAGATTATAGCCGCGCTGATCGGGCACGACAACATGGTATCCGGCATCCGCAAGCGGTTTGATCTGGCTCTTCCAGCCGTGCCAAAATTCCGGAAACCCGTGCAGCAGCACCGCCAAAGGGCCGTCTTTCGGACCCGCTGAAGCCGTGTGCAGTGTCACTCCGTTTGTTTCGATCATGTGAAAAGTGATGTCATTCAATCGGTTCTCCTCCCCTTTTGTTTTAATCTTCTTTCTGTTAAGGCTATGATCAGCGCGCTGATCGCGATCAAACATACGGCCTGGACGATCAGGCTGTACGGCTGAGTGAGCGGAATGAGCAGGCTGCCCGCAAATCCGGCTGCAGCTGTCAGAAGGCCGAACAGAATCATGAGGATCGCACTGAAACGGTTGCCTTCTCTCCACTGGGATTCATCCGCCATAGAGCGTTTTGTCCGATATCCGTACAGGCTGTTAATTGACTTCGGCGGGAAAAGTGTGACTAAAATGCCGGCTGCAGCCATCAGAAGGCCGCCGATTACCATTATCATATCCGTCACTCTCCTTTTCATTTCATACGTAAGGAAAGGCGGAAAGTTTCAGAAAAAAAGCAGGCTCATCCGCCTGCCTGAATCTTTATTTTTGAACTAAGTCGGCCGTCTTCACATAACCTGCTTTCCCGCCGTATGTGACGTACGCCCATTTACGGTCAAATCCTCCGTCATGGCTGAATCCCCAGCCGAGCACATTGACGGTTTCCCCCGCTTTCACGGAGCTTTTTTTGCCGGTTTCCAAAGTCGGCGTATAAAAAGCGGTTTGTTTCGCGGTCACTGCCTTCATCGGCTGCTTCATCAGAAAATGAGTGGAGATATAGGCTTTCTGGCCTTTGTAGTCAATCTCGGCCCAATCTGCCCCTTCAAGCTGTTTAACCTTTACGGCATCTTCTGAACGGAGCGTGCCGACAATCCGCCCTTGTTTATTTGGTTCTTTACGGACGTTAAGTTCTCCTGCTTTCACGATATATGTATCTGCTGCGGTGTCTATTTTTGTCTGCTGAACTGCTGCGGCATTCGCTGACGGATCAAAAAAAACGGTGCCTGCGGCTAAAAATAAGCAAAGTCCTGCGGCCGGAATAATTGCGGTTAACCCTTTTTTCATGTTCATTGTGGTTCCTCCCCGCTATTTTAAGTTATTACACAATTCCACACTTTGCGGGTCATCAAACATGATTTTCCTATTTCTTTTATAAAAAGAAAAAACCGCCGGAAGATTCCGGCGGAACGCACTATTATGTTAATGCAGGAGTCCCCTGCTTTGATCCAAATAATGAGAAACGTCTTCCCGCATGCTTTGGAACATATGAAGCTTGCTGCCGTACGATTCAATCCATTCCTTGACGACGCGTTCTGTCATTTGCTCTCCCTGATACGGGCGGCCGGCTTTCGCGTAAGTCGCTTCGAAATCTCCCCATAAAAGCTCCACCCAAGTACGTGCTTGCAAATAGCTGAGCATATCATTTTTCTCAAGCAGCAAATTCGTCAGTTTGTCGATATATGTATTCATGTCTCTGTCTCCTTTCCTTGGGAAAACCTGCTGCTTTTACGCAGCTTGTCACAGGCATATACTAACTTTACGTCTTCAGTCCAGAAGGCGCAACCTTTTGATATTGGCCGAGGGGGAAAACAAATGGTCCGGAACAAAGCAAAAGGATTTCCTAATCAGAACAATAATAAGTTTGAAGGCGAACCGCGGGCAAAAGATGACTACGCTTCTAAACGGGCGGACGGTTCAATTAATTCGCACCCGCAAGAGCGCATGAGAGCTTCAGGCAGACGATAAACAGACCGTAAAGAGACCGGGAATGATCCGGTCTCTTTTTTGCATCCGAAAAAATCCTCTTGAGTCCGTAATATGTCAGTGAAAAACCGCTGCCCGTTACTCTCGCTGACGGCTCACCGTGATGAAAACTGAAAAAGCTTGCGGACGGAATATCCGCTGCAAGCTTTTTGTTATCCTTTATGCATTTGGTATTCATAAACGTCCTTCTTCTCAGACAGATGAGCGAACGTGGACAGCACAAGGCCGAGAGCGGTCATCAGCGCACCGCCGGCAAACAGCCATGAGTACGATCCCGTTCCGCCGAGAATCAAACCGCCGATCCAGGCGCCGAGCGCGTTTGCCAGGTTAAAGGCGGAAACGCTCACCGCGGCGGCGATCGTCGTGCCGTTTTCAGAGGAAGATATAACCTTTGTCTGTAAAAGCGGCGGCGTACCGAACGCACATGCACCGAATAAAAACGTCGCCGAAACGGCTGCGGCGGGAAAAACAGCGATATAAGGGAAAATCGCCATGACGCCGATCAAGCCGATCATCACGCCGATCATTGTGCGTGTCAGCAGTTTGAGCGGCACTTTCCCTGCGAAGAAATTCCCCGCCACTCCGCCGAGACCGTAGGCAAATAACGCGCCTGTGATGCCGACCGTGCCGAATCCCGCTGAATCTCTTAAAATCGGCTCGATAAACGTGTAAGCGATAAAAACGCCTGAGTAGCCGAGAATGGTGATCGCAAAGGAAAAAATGACTTGCTTATGCTTAAAGACACTCCATTCATTCATCAGCATCGGAATCACTTTCGGTTTTTGATTCGGTACGACCAGCATCAGGCCGATCAGTCCGATCAGGCCTAAAACAGAAATAATGAAAAAGACGGCACGCCAATTAAGGGCATCCCCTAAATAAGAGCCGAACGGAACGCCGAGCATCAGCGCCACGGTTAATCCTCCATTCATCGAGGCAGCGGCAGCGGAACGTTTTTCAGGCGGCACCATTTCACTTGCAAACACCATAGCAATCGCAAAAAAGGCTCCGTGAATGGATGCGGATAAAATTCTGGAAATCGCCAGCACGGCAAAATTTGGCGCAAAGACGCTCATCAGGTTGGCAAGGACGAAGATGCCCATCAAACCGAGCAGCACCAGCTTTCTCGGGAGCTTAACCGCGATAATGGTTACGATCGGACCCGTCAGGCAGACGCTTGCCGCGTACGCCGTAACAAGCATGCCCGCTGAGGACACATGTATATGAAAGTCATCGGCAATCGACGTCAAAATACCCATGACAGCATATTCCGTATACCCGATGGAAAACGTGCAAATCATTAAAACAAAAATCATTAATTTCACTGATGGCTGTTTCATTTTGATATTCAACGCGAATCGCCTCCTTTTTAATAAAAAAACAACGAATTTCATCTTAAAAGATATCGAAATTGAATTCAATCATTTTTTACTGAACGTTTGAAACGAATGTGCCCGAAAAAAAGAGGCCGGAACCGGCCTCTTTTGTTAACTTTTTTCTTTCAAAACAGAAATCGGCAGCGCCTCTTCCCGGTCAGGCGACGAAGATCTGTGCCCCCAGGCGAATACGCCGTTGATGTAATCAATGCTGAATGTGTCATCAGAACCTTCTATCTGATACACTGCGCCGGGCCGAAAGTCTTCAGGCTCCAGCATGTAGGCTTTGGCCATCGTGATTTTCCGTTCAAGCACGGCCAATTCATTTACAATGCCCATCTGTTCCGCTTTTCTCGCTTTTTCCGTCAATCCCGCAATTTCTGTCTGTAGTTCATGAGGCGTCATTTGACTGTATCGTTTGTCCATTTCAGTTTACTCCTCTTCCTGCAAAAATTGTTCAATATCGTCAATCGAGAATCCTTTTCTGAATAAGTACTGTTTGACCTTCATTCTGCTTTCATAGCTGCCGTCATAGCGGTATTTCCTGATCGCCTTTTCCGCATGAATCTTCAGGGCTTCCATCTCAGTTTCGTCATCATTCTCATACTCCGTCTGCTCCAGGGCGGCGTTGATCACGTCGAATGGAAAACCTTTTCGCTGAAGCTGCATCTGCGCCCGCTGTCTGATCTCTTTTGTGGACAGCTTTTTGTCTTTTTTCAGGATTTTCCCGATATGTTTCAGCGCTTCTTGTATCTGCTCATCAAATGTAAACGCACTGAGCGTCTCCTTGATGGTATCGTCGTCTATTCCTTTCGCTTTCAGCTCGCGGAACAAGACGTCAGGGCCTTTGCCGTTTGTTTTCTTGTGGGTGCTTGCATAGGCTTCGGCAAATTCTTTGTCATTTAAGTAGCGGTAATCGTACAGTTTATGGATGACTTCAGGAATGACCATCTCAGGTGTTTCTTTTTTCTTCAGATGGTCCCGGACTTCTTTTTCAGAGCGCATCCGGTATGATAAAAAATCTACGGCGCGGTTAAAGGCTTTTTTCGCTTCATCGCCGTGCTGGATTTCAAGAATGTCAAGCTCGTCCAGTTCTTTCCCTTTTTTCAGGTCAAAACGCACAAGCACGTCGGCGTCGACGCTGAATGCATATTTCTCATCAAGAAAGATGTTGAAGCGCTCAGTGTTTTTCTTTTGGGTCGATATTTTTGTAATAAACGGCATACCGGTCTCCTTTCCCGCCCCGATGTTCAGGCGTTTTTCTTTTCGGCAAATGAGGTACAGTATATGTATCAACGTGTAAGGAGAGATGGATATGAATATCGCGATGACAGGCGGCACGGGTTTTCTCGGCCGGCATCTGACAGATGTATTTACCCGCCGGGGACATCATGTCTATATTTTATCAAGAAAACAGAGAGAAACCGAACAAAAAAATGTGACATATGTTCAATGGCTGGCCGAAAATGCGGCGCCTGAGCGCGAGCTTCCCCCTATTGATGTATGGGTGAATCTCGCCGGCAAATCCATCTTTGACCGCTGGACGGACACAACGAAGGAACAAATTATCTCAAGCCGGGTAAAAGCGACGAGAGAAGTCAGACGGATTATGAAGCAGCAGCCTCAAAAACCGCGGGCTTTCATTCAGGCTAGCGCCGTCGGCATTTACGGCACCAGTACAGAGAAAACGTTCACTGAGCAGTCCGATACGTCAAATGAAGACTTTCTCAGTCATACGGCTCATATGTGGGAGCGTGAAGGCCAGAAAATTGAAGCGCTCGGCATCCGGACGGTATATGCCAGATTCGGCGTGATGCTCGGTGAAAAAGGCGCCCTGCCGCTCATGGTTCTCCCTTATAAGCTGTTAGCGGGCGGCACTGTCGGCTCGGGACGGCAATGGCTGTCATGGGTTCATGTCGATGACGCCGCGGAACTCATCGCGTATGCGGCGGAGCATGATGACTTGTCCGGCCCGATGAATGTGACATCGCCGAACCCCGTTGAAATGAAGCAATTCGGAAAGACGATCGCAAGCGTCCTGCACCGCCCCCACTGGATTCCCGTACCGGAATTTTTTCTGGAGAAAGCATTGGGAGAGATGAGCCTGCTGATCGTAAAAGGCCAGCGCGCCCTGCCTAAACAGGCGCTGACATCCGGTTTTCAATTTACGTATGAAGAACTTGATTTGGCTTTAAAGGATCTCTTATCTGCATAAAAACGGAAATAAAAGCCAATCCTATTGGTATTCTGTTTTGAAGGAGGGTCTTCTTTTATGGAAAAGAAGCGCGAAAAACATCAGCAGGGAGCCAATCTCAAAAAAATGCAGGAAGTCCTTTATTCCGGTGAATTCAAAAAAGCGGAAAGAGCAGCCAAACGGAAATAAACGAATAAAGATCGGGACCGGGCAGATACTATGTTTGTTTGATATCACTTTTTTCAGGGGGCGATTGTTATGGGCAGAAATCATACTCACAAAAACCGTGATAAAAACAAACAAAAACTTCCTCAAGTTCCGGCTGCTTTGAAACGTGAAACAGACGGCACATATGAGGAATATTCAAGCGAGCTTGCTGATTCCGCTGACCGCGAAGCGCAAGCGCGGATGAAAGCCGCTGACAACAGAGCAAAAAGCAAAACCCGCTAATACAAAATCCCCGCCTCTTCTTGAGGACGGGGGTTTTTTTACAGTTCGGTAAACAGGCTTTTTGCCGGCGTCCGTTCTTTCGCCTTAGGCTGTTCATCCGGATAGCCCGTTTGGATGATGGCGGCGAAGCGTTCATTGTCTGCAAGGCCGAAGTCTTGATGCACCTGTTTGTCATACATAATGCGGCCGCTTTTCCAAACCATGCCGATGCCGTTTTCATGTGCGAGAAGCTGAAGGTTTTGAATCATGCCGCTCAGCGCCGCGAAATCATCATTTCGCGTAAATTCATTTTCATCTTCTTTTAAGACGACCAACAAAAATCCCGGAACGGCACTGAGATTTTTTCTCATGTTCCGCTCTTTTTCCTCGTTGAAATCATCTTTTATTTTTTTGAAAAATGAGACGTAGCTGTCCGCAAGCTTTTCTTTTCCCGCTTCGCTTGCCGCGTAGATAAAACGCCATGGCTCCGTCAGTCTGTGGTTCGGTGCGTAAACGGCCGTTTCGAGCATATCTAATATGACTTCAGAAGGAACGGTTTCCGGTTTAAATGACCGGATGGATCTTCTGTTTCTGATCGTATGTTTAAGACTCTCGTTTTGCTGTAATTGTTCGGTTTTCGGCATGCCGATTCACCTTCCTATTCAATTGAAAATGATTATCATTTATAATATAACGGATAGAACCGGCTTTTGTAAACCGTTACGGAAGCTGAAAATGAATTGATTCGGCATACACGGCCGTTCCCGTCATCTCGATTTTCACCTCGCCGTCTTCCTCCGTGATCCTGATTTCCACTTTTCCGTCTTTCCCTATTTCCTGACCTTGTTCAATCGTGAGGCATTCGGCTTCAGAGCCCCCGTATTGCCGCATATAGGCCGCCATGACGCCTGAAGCGGTTCCCGTGACGGGGTCTTCGGTCGTTCCGGAAAAAGGAGAAGAAAAATGGCGTCCGTGCAGATCGCTTTCCTGATGAACAGTTTCCAGAGAAAAAGGATGAACACTCGCTTTCGGAAGATCTTGCAATACAGCGGGAAATTGTGAGTTGTCCGGCACCATATTCCGTGATGCTTCCAGTGATTTCAGCGGAACAATCAGCGTCCAGATTCCCGTTGATCCGTAAACAATCGGAAGCTCGCCGTGGAAATCCTCAGCCGTTATCCCGAGCGAAGCCGCAAGCTTTTCTTTGTCTCCCGTAAACGGCAGAAATTGCGGGGGAGCCTGTTCAAGCGTGATGTATACCCGCCCGTTTCGTTCAGCGGCTTTTACGGGAAGAATACCGGCTTTTGTCTCAATCCGATACGCCTGATCAGCGTGAAGCCTTCCCTTTTCAATTAATGCGTAGAGAGAGGCAACGGTAGCATGTCCGCATAAATTCATTTCATGGCCGGGTGTAAAATAGCGGATGCGCAGATCGGCTTCTCCGCTTTTACAGAGAAATGAGGTTTCATTGTACCCTGCCATTTCGGCGATCATCTGCATCTCTTCATCTGAATAATCATCACCGTTAAAGACGATTCCAGCGGGATTTCCCAGATCAGGAATATCGGTAAACGCTTCATATTTAAATACAACTGCCTGTTTCATTCATCAGTCTTCCTTTCGTCTTATGGTATGTTATTCAGTATAACAAAAGAAAATTAGAATTTTTAGTTAATTACATTACAGGAAAAAAAAGACGCCTTTTAACGGCGTCTTTTTTTTGTTTTTCCGATCAGGCGGGTGACGAGAAACATCGTGACAGACAGCGATCTGTTTTTGCGGTACGCCAAGTATTTCCCGCGCCATTCCGGTTTGTATTTTTCTTTAAAGGCCCGCAGCCCGCTGAAGCTGTACATATACCGGACGTTGTTGAAGATGACGGCTGCGATTCTTTCCGACCAGAAAGATGTAAAGGCCGTTCCTACGTTTGACAACGGAGCCATCCCCATATTAAAAGTGGTATAGCCTTTTTCCTGCGCCCAGAGAAACAGACGGATGAAAAGCGCGTCCATGATACCGTTCGGCGCGTTTTTCCGATAACGCATCAAGTCGACTGATATTTCGCCTTCCTGGTACATCGGCATAAGGTTGGCAAAAGCGATGATCTCCCCTTCTGTGTCTTTTACGTAAGCAATCGGAGCCTGTTCCAAATAGTCCCGATCGAAGAAACCGAGAGAAAAGCCTTTCTCTTTTTTCGGTCCGAGCCATTCGTCCGAAATGTCTTTCAGCTTGGCCATAAACTCGGAAGAAAACGGCGGTTCCCCGACATGAAATGTGTAGCCTTCGCGGTCAAATTTGTTGTTAATCGCCCGCAGCCCCGCTTTTTTCTTTCCTGACAGCGTAAATGCCTCCATATCCACGAGAGCTTCTTCTCCAAGCTTGAAGAAGTTATAGCCGAAGTCGTGGTATAGCGCCATGTCTTCACGTTCAATCTGATAAAACATGACGCTCAGTCCCTGCTTATGCGCTTCGTTCAGAAATTCCTCGATCACCAGCGGAAAAGAGTCTTTCTGTCCCGACGGATCACCGAGCACGACAAGTCTTCTCGAAATCTGGCCGAACAATAAAAGCGCTTTGCCGTCGCTTGAGAAATAAAACCTCTTATCCCCGAGAAAGCCGAGATGGCTGAGCGCATTTCCGCCTTGTTCCGCCAAAAAGGTCTTCAGCCGTTCAGGATCGGCCTCTTCCCCGATCGGCTTCAATCTTTTATGATAAAAGACCGTAAACAAAAGGAAAAACAGAGGCACGACAATAATGGCCGTCATCGTCGCATATGTAATGTGCGAATTATTATGGACGAAGTAATCGTGGCGCAGCAGCCGATTCATTTTATCCCAAATAAAACCGGCAATGAGATTATAGTTAAACAAGGCGATAATAAACAGAGCGGCCGCAAAAATCATCTGGCCGAGTGTATACGATGCCTGCTCCCTGATAAACTGCCGCTTCAGCAGCACAAGCACGACGATGACGACAGGCAGAATAAAGATTGCACTGATGTTCATTCCTTTTAAGAAACTGAACACAAAACCGCCGACCAGCGCGGCGACCGCCATTGAATAAGAGCGTTTCGTCCGTTTGTATAATTCAATCGGCAGGATTAATAGAATCAATGCCGCACTTAGCGATAGCGCGTTAAACGCAAGGAGCGCCGGGCGCGGAATGTGCGGAATGACCGTTTCTCTGTCAATCGGCAATGCGACGGACGCAAGCACGACCACTCCCGACACGAAAACCAAAAGCGACAGCGAACCGTAAAGCACTCTGATTAAGATCCCGCGCTGCAATACGAGAAGCACGTTCGTCGTTTCTACGGCAGGCGCCATCTTCGGATTTGATTCCAGCCGTTTCAGCGTGTTTTCCGTTAAGTCGCCGGCCGCAAAGAACAGCCCGAACACAAACGGAATAAATGAATACACAATCCGGTAGATGACGATGGATGTCACAACTGCCTCCTGCGGAAAGCCCATATTCTGCATGCCGAGCAGAAACAGGAGGTCAAACGAGCCGAATCCGCCCGGCACAAGGCTGATGATTCCCCCGATAGCGGCTATCGCGAATACACCGAATACATGGCGGACATCTGCGTGAATCCCCATGACGTGCAGTGAATAATACATAACGACGGCCGCCGCAAACCATTCGGCAAACGAAGCTCCGATATAAGAAAAAATCGGATGCCTCAGTTTTGCTTCACCATCTTCCGTTCGAGCTTTTTTATTGTTGATCCAAGCGGCGATTAAGGCCACCGGCACAATAAGCGCCACGCCGGCGATGACAGCCCACAGCCACGGCTTCTCGCCTGTGATTTCGCCCACCGGCAGCACCCGGGCGAAAGTCAGAATACTGAAGACCGACAGTCCGAGCAGCGCTGAAGAAGTAAGCCAGGCAATGCCTGCGACAAGTCGTTTTACGTCGCTCGTATGCTCTTTGTACAGCATCGTCCGCAGTCCGACGCCCGCCAGACCCCCGAATCCAAGGACATTGTTAAAGGAATTGGCGATAAAGGAAACCCTGAACACTTTCCAATTCGGAATGTTGAGCCGCAGCGTCCGTTTCAGCACAAAGTCATAAAAGGACATCGCACTGACGGCAAGGAGGCCGAGCAGAACGAGGATAAATAAATCGTACCGCTCAATCCCGTTAATAATGTACAGCGTGCGTTTAAAAGAAAGATCCGTCAATTCCTTCTTCGACTGATAAATGACTAAAAGCAAAACTGCAATAGGAAATAATACTTTTAATATCGATAAGGCATTCTTTTTAGTCAGCAATATTCTCTCCAATCATCATAAAATAGCTTATTTATTATAATTCCCCCAATAATCTCCAACATATTATACACTACCACCTCCTATTCAAACAAAACTCGCCTGCAACTTTCTTTCTCAGATGAAAATCAGTAATATGGTATGAAGGAGTATGAATGAGGAAGTGAGACGATGGATTACAACCTGCATGATACAACGGTCTTGGGTGGCGATATTTTTTCTCCTGAGGAACGGGATATTTGGGTGCTGTATATGAAAGTGATGACGTCGGCTGGACTCGGCGATGTGTCCGAATGGATGAAGCTTGATATGAGCATGCCGCAAATGAAGGTGCTGATGCTTCTGAACAACCACGGGACGCTGAAGGTGAGTGAAATTGCAGAAAAAATGGGCGCTTCCCTTTCAAATACGACGGGGCTGCTTGACCGGTTGGAAAAATCGGATTTCGTTACACGCGCCCCGTCAGAAGAAGACCGCCGTTCAGTCGTCGTTCAATTGACGGAAAACGCGAAAGACATTTTCCGCAGCCTTTATCAAAAAGGGCATATAAAATTGAAGCGTTCATTGGAAACGCTGACCGCTGAAGAAAAACAAACGGTTAATCAAGGGCTCGCCTTTTTGGCAAAAGCACTGGAATCCTCCAAACAGGCATAAAGATGAAAAAGGCCTGCCGTATCGGCGGCCTTTTTTCATTTGACATTTAATTCACTCAAAGTGAATAATATATTTTGAGTGAATTAAAATGGAAGGATTGATCAGTATGCCGAGACGAGTGCAAACAGGAAAAAACCAGAGCTGGGCCATCACCCTTTTTACGATCGGTGTGTTCATGGCGGCGCTGGACAACGGAATTATTTCCGCTGCTCTGACGACGATTAACAGCTCTTTTGATATTTCTCCTTCATGGGGATCGTGGGGCGTGACCCTTTACACATTGGGACTCAGTGTCAGTGTGCCGATTGTCGGCAAGCTGTCGGACCGCTACGGGCGGAAAAAACTGTTTATGATTGAAGTCGGACTGTTCGGTCTTGGCTCTTTGCTTGTCGCACTCAGTCAGAGCTTCCCGATGTTTTTGGCGGCGCGGCTCATTCAGGCCTTTGGCGGCGGGGGAATTTTTATTATCGGCAGCTCACATGTGCTGGCTGTGCTTCCGAAAGAAAAACAGGGAAAAGCTCTCGGGCTTTTAGGGGCGATGAACGGTATGGCGGCCGTCCTCGGACCGAATATCGGGAGTTTTTTGCTTGATGTAACCGGGTCGTGGCATTGGCTGTTTCTGATTAATCTGCCGATAGCCGCCGCTTTGGTTGTGTGCGGCGGTTTGTTTATCGCTGAAACGAAAGAGCCTGAGGCGAAAAAGCTTGATCTTGCCGGCACGATGATGTTGTCTCTGGCAATTTTATCTTGCATGATCGGTATCACGAACCTCGATGGGGCAAAGCTTTCAGAAAGCATAATGGACGTGAAGGTGTACGGATATCTTCTGGGGGCGGCATTTCTCTTTCTTGCGCTGCTTAAGGTTGAAAAGCGGGTTGAAAACCGCGGGGGCGATCCGATTCTCGCCTACTCGCTGCTGCAAAATAAAGTGTTTCAATGGACGCTTGTCATCGGGTTTTTATCGGGCGGGCTGCTCGCTGCGGTCATTTTTATTCCTTCTTACGCGGAGCAGTATTTGCACGTATCGGCGGAGAAAGCGGGTTATTGGATGACGCCGCTCGCGTTGGCATCAGGCATCGGCGCATGGCTCGGCGGGGCGGTCACGGATAAAAAAGGGCCGGTCTTCTCTGCTGTTGTATCAGGCGCTATCGCATTTGCCGGCTTCAGCCTGTTTCCGTTATGGGTGACGGATAAATGGGAATTTGTCACGGCGAGTGTCATTGCGGGGACCGGTTTCGGATTTCTGCTCGGAGCTCCGCTGAATGTGCTTGTATCAGAAACGGCGGACCAAAACAAAGGGACGGCGCTCGGCACGCTTTCCCTCGTGAGGCAGGTCGGGCTGACGCTCGCCCCGGCCTTATATGCCAGCTTCATTACAGCCGGCTTTGACCGGATCGGAGATGACATCAAAAACCGTTTAGCAAAAAGCGGCGTTCCCGCTGATCAGGCGCAATTGCCCGATATCAGCGGCGGGCTTTCTTCGTTGCAGGAACAGGTAAGCCGAATCCCCGTGCCCGCCGTCAAAAAAGCGGTTTCTGATGCGATTGAAGCGGGCATTGCCAGCGGCTATCATCACCTTTATACGGCAGCCGCCGTCATTTCGTTATGCACGATTGTGTCCGCGGCTGTTTTGGCGTTTTTCCGGAGGCCGGCATCCTCTAAGACAAATGCCAGCCCATCCGCCGGCAAAGCTCAGTAATATGGGCGATATGATGTTCAGAGTGCCAGACATATAATCCGAGCGCTTGTTCCAGCGTAACCGTCTCTTTGGAAACAGGATGGAAGTATGTCCGTTTGAATTGGGCTTCCGTCATGGAGCGCAAAAGAGCGGCCCATCTTCTGTGCAGGATTGTTAACAGCTCAAGCGCATCCCCGCAAGCGGCGGTTTTTGAATCATGAAGATCGGCCCAGCCTTTTTCATCATAGGGACGGATTTCCGGTTCATCTTCTGTTAAAGCCAATTTAAACCGGGTATAGCCGTTCATGTGGCTGTCCGCCAGATGGTGAACCACTTGACGGACAGTCCATCCCCCTTCGCGGTACGGCGTATCGAGCTGATTGTCCGACATCGCTCTGACAGCTTGTTTCAGTTTGGCCGGAGCATGTTCCAGCGCATTGATCCATTCTTGTTTCTGTCCGCCCGAAATCGATTCAGCCGGCTGATATTCTCCAATCGGATAGCTGAGGGTTTGTTTTTCCATTTTTGTCTCTCTCCCGTTGATCGTATTATGAAAGTATGATGGTGATATCGCAGCCTTCCGCTTTCGCTTCACGAAAGACTTGAAGCACACTCTCGGCGCCGTTTTCTGTAAGCTGCTTGCTTTGTTCAAACTGTCTCCATTCTAAAACGAGAGGGTACTCGACCCAGCCGGTCAGACAATCCCATAAAGCGTCAAGGTTTTCACCGTAGTATTCAGGAAGGGCAAGCTCCTTTTTCAATGTCTTGTGCAAGTCGCTCATACTTCTGATTTGTTCCCCGTTAATGATTGCTTTTTTCATGTGCGGCTCCTTTCTCATGATTTTATTCTATCAGTTTACCATTTTCCTCTTCAGAAGTGACCGGAGTCTGCCGCGGTTCCAGCTGGACGATGCCTTGCCCGCCGTCAACGGCCACCCTGTCCCCCGTTTTCAGTTTTGACGTTGCATTTCCGCACCCGACAACAGCAGGAATCCCCAGTTCCCGGGCGACGATCGCCGCGTGGGACAAAGGGGCGCCGACGTCCGTTATGATAGCAGCCGCTCTTGGAAAAAGCGGGGTCCAGCCTACATTGGTTGTCGAAGTCACTAAAATTTCCCCCGCCGCAAAAGAATCCCCGTCTTCCGGGACATCAAGGACACGGACAATGCCCTCCACTCTCCCGGCCGCTCCCGCGAAACCTTTTAAAGTGTGCGTATCATCAGTTTCCGCAGGCATAAAAGCATCGTAAT
Organism: Bacillus sp. SDLI1; assembly: GCF_001553895.1. Classification (NCBI taxonomy): domain Bacteria; kingdom Bacillati; phylum Bacillota; class Bacilli; order Caryophanales; family Bacillaceae; genus Bacillus; species Bacillus sp. SDLI1. Next base: position 1,418,624 of record NZ_CP013950.1, read on the forward strand.
AATCCGCTCTTCTGTCAGGATCCTCAGCCCATTTAAACGGATTGAATCTTCCGTTAATAACGGATGGGAACGGCGGCAGTTTTTTATAGGTTTCATAGTTTTGCTTTCTCGCTTGAATCGACGCAACCGCCGGCTCTTTCCCCGCGAGCAGATCGGTTATTTCATGCAGATACAAGAAGAAAATATCGTCCTTCATGCCGGTCATTTCCGCCGCTCTGAGCGCGAATGCTCTGGCTGTCCGGTACACCCTGACAAATTCGGATCTGGTTGTTTCTCTAATATTCGCATATTCTGACGCTTTTTCCATTTTGGCTTTGAGCCATTTGACCTTATGAGGAAACTTTTCTTCAAATCTTCGGAAGGCCTGTTCATGCGCCCGCTGCTGTTTCAAAAGCAGTTGTTCGGCATCAATACCCGACTCCTTGTGTTCTTTGATCTGCTTCGTCAGCCAATCCCGGTTTTCTCCCGGATGCGGTATGGAAAGTTCGTATTCATGCGGGCCTCGGTGGCCTTGGTTCCTGAGATATTCTTCCTCGCTCATACGGCCTTTCATGACTTGATCAATGCCGATAATCGGCTCCAGGCTGGCCAGTCCGCCTTTTCCCCTCAGATTGGAAAGCAGGAGATTCGCATCTTCTATGCCTGCGAGTTTTGTTAATTGAGAGGTTAACGACGAAGAGGATTGCGCAGAATCACGCCCGCCGGATATTAACGCAAACCACGCGTTGCATAAATACGGATAGATCTCATTGTTCCATATCGCCAATAATGCCCGCTCCGTTTCGGCACGTTTCAGCTTTTCCTCAATATTCCGGCACCACTCCGGCGATTCGTCCAAGTAGGAAGACATGTTTTTTTTTGCGTGCTTCATTTTCGACAGATACGGTTTCAGTTTTTTCGAGACGATCTTCAAAAGTTCATACTTTGAGAACGGATATAAAGGAATCTTCATTTCCGCCGGGATTTCTCCCAATGTATCGCTCATCATTTTTCCTATTTTTCCGCCTTTCGGATTCAGACCGAAAGCGGCGAGAACGGAAAGCGGCTGGCTCATATTGTTATAGGCTCTTCCGCAAATATTGCCGGACCAGACATAATAACCCGGAATAATGCCCGACTCTTCATCCAGATTCCGGAGGAGCGACCATGTCAGCGGCGTCATCACATCGGGAATCGCTTCTCCTATATTTGTGTTTGTCCATAAAAAATCACCGCTGAAAGAATCATTCCATTCATAGGTTTCCAGATTTCCGGCTTGTAAGGTCGTAATCGGGCGGGATTGAAGAATATACAATGTCCCGCCCGCGGCGGCCCATTCAATATCCTGCGGCCCTCCAAGATCTTTTTCCAGCTTTTTCGCCAGTTTATAGAGCTTTGACGCATATTTACGAAATTCCCCGGGGCCGTCATATTTTTTCTTAGGCCGTGCCAGTTTAAAAGAATAGGCATCGGCTTCCCCGGAAACGAGCTGCTCCCCGAGACCGTAGACGTAATTGCCTGTCATCTCCCGCCTGCTCCCCGTAATCGGATCTGCGGTAAACAGCACTCCGGATATCTCAGACGGTATCATCAGCTGGATGACGATTGCGATTTCATGCTCATCTTCCATTCCCTGAACGGCGCTGTACGCTTTTACCCTTTCTGACTGTGCCGATCGGCGGACTTCATCAATCGCCTTGGATATGTCTTGATCTGTTTTGACATTCAACACCGTATCGAATTCTCCGGCAAAGGAAGCCTGAGCGGAATCCTCGCTCAGCGCAGATGAGCGTACGGCAAACAACGCAGTTGCATGGCGGCTGCGGATGGAATTCACATATTGATCAATAGCCTCTCTCGCCTGATGGCGGAGCTGTCCGTCCTGAAAGGCTGACGGCAAAATCACAAACCCTTCAGGCACAGGATACCCGCTTTGATACATTTTAGAGAGAATGCTTCCTTTTCCTCCCGCAGAGGAATAAAGTTCGGCCGGAAGTTCTCCGAATGTTTTGACACAGTCATTCATAATGTCCCCGCTCCTTTTTAGTCGTTCATCCAAGCTCACCGTTTTTCTCTTTTTCACTTTTTTTGAAAGTATTTCCTATAAGTATACAATATATCGGTCTTCACAAGGGAGAAAATCGATGGCGTTATTTTGTCATAAATGCATCCGGTCAAAACGGATGCAGGCGGGGGTCTTCAGCCTTACAGTGAAAGCGCTATTAAAATTAGAGATTGGCCGCCCGATACCGCTTACCTGGCATTCTCTGTCGGCTTGCCGCGGGGGGCTTTGTATGCAGGATGTACAACTTAAAGCGGACCCGTATCAAAAAGGCGGCCGAAACGCCGCCTTTTTTTCAGATTGTGCGGCTTTGAGACGCCGCCGTATTTCTTTTGGTCTGCTTCTTCGGCTGATACACTTTCCCGACAAACAGGTATCCGTATCTAAAATGGCTGCACCCCCAAGATACGAAAATGGGACCGAGCGTGCAGATCAAAAATAAAAGAAGGATGGCATCCGGCAAAGGCATTGACCGCAAATAGCCTTCCAGAAGATATCCGCTGATTAAAAAGTAGGAGTGCAGCAGATAGATTGAAAACGAATAGTTGCTGATCATCATCACAATCGCGGGCACTTTTTTGAGCTTTGAAAACAGATGAAAACACAGAAAGATCATACTGACCGCGTAAATCATAATATCCGGACGCTTAGAGGAAATGGAGCCGCCGCTGACATATGAAACCGCCACAATCAATATGGCCGATACGGCCGCACTGAAGTAAACCGCATAACGGTATTGATTGATGAGCGCTAAAAAACGCCGGTATTCCTTTCCGCAATAAAATGCCAGACAGAAATAAAACAGCCAGCCCGGAAACGGAACCCAAAAGAACGGAAAAATAGAATCAAGCCCCGATGAAGCAGGCGGACGAACGATTGAAAAATAGGCCAGATAGACGGCGTTGATGATAAACGAAACAGACAGCACCCACACGGGAGATGTGTTGCTCAGCCAGCGGTGCAGCAGCATATGGAGAATGTAAAATTGAAAGATCACAAGAATGAAGTACCCGATAAAGTTTCCTAAAAAGACGTTTTCTAAAAATTTACCGAACACTGAAACGAAACCGGCTCCCTCTTCTGCGACACTTTTCATTAAGATGGCATCCACCGCGGCGATAAACAGAAACGGCACGAAAATAACTTTTCCCCTTTTCTTTAAGAAACCTGCGGGGACGCCTTCCGGATAGGACCTGGCAAGCAGAAATTCCGAGATAAAGATAAACGCCGGCGTGCTGAACATCAGCAAGGTCCGGAATGCATCAACCGTATGGGCGGCGCTTGCTAAGGACTCTTCCTGAATCATCAGCACCATTGATACCACGTGCAGCAGAACGACACTTAAGCAGGACAGACAGCGGATCACGAAAATTTCTTTTATCTCCATGCGGCTGCTCCTTTTTCACAAGCGCGGCGGACTTTGGCGTATGCCTGGCGAAGCCGCTTTTCCCGCAGCTCGGGTGTGCTCGTTTTAACTGAGGGCATAAAGTTCCGTTCGGCTTTTTGAATGCCGCAACATTGCAGAATTCCTTTTTTCAGCGTAATCCAGTCCGCGTTTTTCCGGAACCACTTTAAGTGCCTGTTCGGGGAGTCCGCCGTATAAAACACCTGTGCCGTCTCTGCCCGCAGCAGGCCTTTTACACGGCCGTTTTCAAATGTGTAGGCTTCTCCGGCGACAAGCACTTTGTCAAAAAAGCCTTTCATAATCGCCGGAACGCCTCCCCACCACAGCGGGTAGATGAAAATGAGATGATCCGCTTCTTTCACCAGTTTCCGGTATCTCTTCGTTTCAGCGTCCCGGTTCATATCCGTCCGCTTTTTTTCATCTCCGGCCTTCAGCACGGGATCAAATTGATCGGCGTATAAGTCAATGACAGTATAGCTTTTGCCGCTGTCCTTCAAAGCCATGGCGACGTATTTTACGATAGCCGCATTGAAGCTGTTCTCATCCGGATCTGCATACACAATCACCGTCTTCATATGTCCCTCCCAGTATTTTTTAATTTTTACAATGATTATATCATGATGTCATATGAATAAGGCAAAGACATGATGAAAGGCGTTTCAAATCTGTATGCGGCTGAAATCAAAGTCCAATCCTGAAGTCTTTCTATGATCAGGATTGCCGCATCCGGCACTTCTGCGTTTTTTCGCAGCCGTGTGGTATACTAGCTGTCAAATGAATGGGCTTGGAGGACAACATGAGAATTTTAAAGTACGCGATTTTAGGGCTTTTAAGAAAAGGCGAATTGAGCGGATATGATATATCGAGCTATTTTAAAGAAGAGCTCGGCCAGTTCTGGAGCGCAAAGCACAGCCAGATTTATCCGGAATTGAAAAAACTGACGGCTGAGGGGTTTATTACGTTCCGCACTGCGATCCAAGGAACGAAGCTTGAGAAAAAAATGTACACGCTGACCGGCAACGGAGAACGGGAGCTTGCCGCCTGGCTGACGAAAAAAGATCCGATTCCGGAAACGGTGAAGGATGAATTTATGCTGAAGGCTTATTTCATCTCAGCTTTGACCCGGGAGGAAGCGGATGAGCTATTCACCGATCAGCTCGTAAAGCGGAAGGAGAAATTGTCCGACTTGGAAAACAGTTATCACGAACTGATGACATCGTCCGAGGATGCGGATTCGTTTTCGTCTCCGGATTTCGGCCATTATCTCGTGCTGACAAAAGCGCTTGAGCGGGAACGCAATTACATTTCCTGGCTTGAAGATATTTTGGCTCTCATCAAAAAAGCATAAACAAAAAAACGGGCGGCTCTGTATCTATAAGCCGCCTGTTTACGTACTGAGAACCGCCGTGATCAACGAATCAGCCATTAAAATAAGAAAAAGCAGGCTGAAATATACAATCGAATACAAAAACATCCCCTTCGACCATTGCGTGTCATCCGCCGCCTGAAAACCTTTGACGCTCCGGTACAGCCAGATGGCTCCGAGCAGAAGAGCGGACGCGGTATAAAGCGGGCTGACATCTATATAGAAAGGAACGAGCAGCGAAACCGCAGTCAGAACGGCGATGTAACGCAGCATTTTCATTTTTGTGACGCGGTTGCCTTTTACAATCGGCAAAAGCGGAATACCGGCGGCACGATACTCTTCCTTTCGCCTGATCCCGATCGCCCAAAAATGCGGCGGCTGCCACAAAAACATAATCGCATATAACAAAATCGCGGGCATATCAATACACCCGGCCAGCGCGCAATAACCGATTAAGGGCGGAGCGGCTCCCGGAAAGCTGCCGACAAATGTACTCCAGACGGATTGTCTTTTAAACCAAAGCGTATAAACGACGGCATACAGCAAAAACGCAAGCAGGCCAAGAACGGCAGTCAGTACATTAAGCGCAGCAAGCATGATGAATCCGCATGCGCCGAGACAGATGCCGTACAGGATCATGACCGGCGGCGGTATTTTCCCCGTGACGCTTGCGCGGGTGCGGGTTCGCGCCATCTTTGCATCCATGCCGCGGTCAAAGAAGTTATTAAAAACAGTGCTTGATGCCATGACAAGCGCCGTTCCGATCATGGCGATCGTCATAGCAGCAAATATACCGGGCCCTCCGCCCGTCCTTTCTGACTGAAGCCACGCGATCCAAAATCCGCCCAATGCGGCAAGTGAATTCGAGATGATAATCCCCGGTTTGGCAAGGATGATAAAGTCCTTGACCGTCACCCGGTTTTTATTATGCTTCATCGGCTGTTCCGTCTGTGCTGCATTAGAATTCATCAGTTCAGGTTCTCCTTTTTCGGCTTATCATATCAGGAAGAATAAGGAAGTTCAATTCATGCCGGTTACTTTTCACAAAATTGTAAATAGTATACGAAAAGCCGCATCTTCTGACCGAATGCGGCTTTCGGCTCTTGCCGGACGTACACAGTTTTCAATTCAGCGGAGGTTCTGAGCGCGGGCCGGCGATGGCGGGCTCCAGGCGCCATTTTTGCGCGTCACTGTGATTTTCGCTCTCTTTCGAGAACACTTTAGCAGAATAAAAAACCTTGCCGGCAGACGGCAAGGTTTCTTTCTTACAATGTAAATGCGATATCCGCCCCTGACACAGGGTCTTTGACGAATATGCCCGCTTGTTTTTCTTCAATCTCAAAGCCGGCATCGGTCAGCGCTTTTGTCACACGTGACAGCTCTTTTTGATGCGGAAGCACGATGGTGTAATAATCCAGTCCGCTTGCGTTTCCCGGTTTCGGCGGCGCATGTGTTCCGGCCCATATATTCAGGCCGATGTGATGGTGGTACCCTCCCGCTGAAACAAACAGGGCGGACATGGCGGCGTAATTGCCGACAATGTCAAAACCGAGGATATCGGTATAAAAAGCTTTAGCTTCCTGTAAATCCGTCACATGGAGATGGATGTGACCGATTACGGTTCCTTCCGGGAGACGGCTTTTCCGTTCAGCTCCGGCTTCTTTCAAAAGCCCGTCCACATCGACTGGCGCCGTTTGCATGACGTAATTGCCCTCTGCATCGCGCTGCCACGTGCTGCGGGGACGATCGGCGTATATTTCAATGCCGTTTCCGTCCGGATCAGACAGGTAAAGAGCCTCACTGACCGCGTGATCCCCCTGACCGAGCGCGATGCCGTTTTCAATCAGCCGGGCCAATGCGATGCCGAGTTCTTTCCGGTCAGGCAGAAGTATCGCGAAATGGTACAGGCCGGTGACAGACCGCTCCGGTAGAATGACGGCGCTTGGATTTTCTTCAAGCATCAGCAGGACGCGTTTTCCGTCTGCTGACAGTTCTGCGGAACGATCGGTTTGCGAGATGACTTGAAAGCCGATCACATTTTGGTAAAAGTCGAGCGACCGTTCCAAATTTTTGATGGTCAATTTGACATAACCGATTGCTGTATCTTGATGAATGCCGGTCATTTGAACGCCTTCTTTCTTATGCTGAAAAAGTTTCTCCCTTTTTTGATTTGAAAAGGAGCTGGTCCAATGAAAGCAGACGGCTTCCTGAAAGCGCTAAGTGAATAGATGCCGCCAGTAAGATGAAATCAAATTCCGAGCCGCCCATAAATGGGGAGGAAAGCTTCGCCGTAAAGATGGCGCCGACTAATGTAAGGGCAAACAGAACGCCGATTATGCGCGTCGCCAAGCCGAAAAAGATCAGAACCCCGCCGACAAGCTCAATCGTTGCGATGACATAGACCATAAACGCCGGAAGCCCGATGCTTTGGAAAAATTGTGTGGTGCCTTCTAATCCTTGGAACTTGGATAAACCGTGTACAAAAAAGATAATACCTGTTACAACCCTTAAAAGCAGTGTTCCTGTTTCGAATGATTTATTCATAAAATCCTCCTTGAAAATTATTATCACTTACTTTATGTAAGCTAGTATATATACATAACTTATTTACGTCAAGTAATTTCGTTACATTTCACGAAAATAACTGAAAAGTACTATTTATCCGCATAAAAAAAGACCTCCGCACTCTGTCGGAGGTCTTTGTCCCTATTTACGATATTTACGATTCCCGGAACTGGCTTTCATATAATTCTTGGTAAAAACCTTTCTGGCTGAGAAGTTCGGCATGGGTTCCTTTTTCAGCCATTTCGCCGTCTTTCAGCACAAGAATCTGGTCGGCTTTTTGAATCGTGTTCAGCCTGTGAGCAATAATGACGCTCGTTCTGCCTGCCATTAAACGGCCGAGCGCTTCTTGTATTTTCACTTCGGTCACTGTATCAATGTTGCTCGTCGCTTCATCCAAAATGAGCAGAATCGGGTCCGCGAGCACAGCTCTCGCGATGGAAATGAGCTGCTTTTGTCCTTGGCTGATGCCCGCGCCGTTTTGGGTAAGGACGGTATCATAGCCTTTCGGGAGCCGTTCGATGAATCCGTGGGCATTGGCGGCTTTTGCGGCTTCCTCCACCTCTTTGTCAGAAGCATCCAGCCGGCCGTAGCGGATGTTCTCCCTGATGGTGCCCTGGAAGAGAAATGAATCCTGCAGAACAAACCCCATGTTTTTTCTCAGACTGGATCTTGTCAGTTTTTTGATGTCCGTTCCGTCAATGAGAATTTTTCCTTCATTCGGCTCATAAAAACGGGCGATCAGGCTCGTAACGGTTGTTTTACCCGCTCCGGTCGGACCGACGAAGGCGATTGACTGCCCTTTCGGAACGCTGAAGGACAGATGTTTTAAGATCAGGCTGTCTTCCTGATAGCCGAAGGAGACATCGCGGAATTCGATGTCACCCGTTTTGATCGGCTGGTGCGCCGCATGCTCTTCATCTTCCCTCTCCTCTTTTTCATCAAGCACGTCAAACACCCGTTCAGCCCCGGCGATTGCCGATAACATCGTATTGAACTGATTGGCTAAATCATTCAAAGGGCGGGTGAACTGCCGCGAGTATTCGGCGAATACGACAATGGAACCGATCGAAATCCACCCTTTCAGCGCAAACAGCCCGCCGACCGCCGCTATAATCGTAAAGCTTAAATTGTTTAAAGAGTTCATTACTTTCGGAATGAATCCCGAAATTGTCTGCGCCCAAAACCCTGATGATTTTAACGCCGCGTTTTTTTCTAAAAATTGCTCCATGACGCGGTCTTCTCTGGAGTAGGCTTTAATGACCTTCGCTCCTGATACCGACTCTTCAATAAAACCGTTCAGCTCGCCGAGGTTTTTCTGCTGCTGCTTAAACAGGAGTCCCGTCCGGTTGGTGATCCATTTGATGCTTAAAAACATGATCGGAATGATCAAAAGCGTGATCAATGTTAAAAGCGGGCTCATGTACAGCATCACGGCGATTGTGCCTGCGAATGTAATGACGCTAGAGAGCACCTGAATGACGGATGTATTTAAAGTGGAGCTGACATTTTCAATATCATTGGTGACCCGGCTCATCAAGTCGCCGAGCCGCTGTTTATCAAAAAACGGAATCGGCAGCTCATGCAGATGGGTAAACAGCTCGCTCCGCATTTTAAACACGGTGCTTTGCGAGATATTGATCATCCAATAGTTTTGAAACCATAAGGACAATGATTGCACGAGGTAAATCCCAAACAGTATGAACAGCACACCCGCCAATCCGTCCGTCGTCCGTCCGACGATGAAATGATCAATCGCTTTCCCGATGACGAACGGTCCGAGGAGGCCGAATATGGCGCTTATGACTACCATGATAATCACAAGAGTCAATAGCCCTTTTTTCTCTGCTACATACGACCAGATTCTGCGCAGCGTGCCTTTTGCATCTTTTGCTTTCGCGCGTTTTCTGCCGCCTTCACTCGATTTGAGCGGTATTTTCGGATAACGGAAAGGTTTACGAATGTCTTTCTCCACTGTCAGCTCTCTCCTTTCCGAATTGGGATTCATAAATCTGCCGGTACAAATGAGACTCTGCCATCAGCTCTTGGTGCGTGCCTTTTGCCAGCAGTTCGCCGTCTTCAAGCAATAAGATGGTGTCAGCCTTCATTGCGGTCGTTATTTTTTGCGTGATAATCAGTGTCGTGCATTCATATGATCTGATCGCTTTTAAAAGCTTTGCTTCCGTCTGAAGATCCAGCGCGCTCATACTGTCGTCTAACAGCAGGAGGGACGGCTTTCTGATAAAAGCGCGCGCGATGGAAATGCGCTGCTTCTGCCCGCCTGACAAATTGACGCCCCGCTGTCCCAGCACCGTGTCGTATCCGTTTGACAGCTTCATAATCGTTTCATGGATTTGCGCGTCTTTGGCTGCTTCTATTACTTCATCTAGTGAAGCATCCTCCCGCCCCCAGGCGATATTTTCACGGATTGTGCCCGAAAACAGGAGCACTTCCTGCGGAACATAGCCGATTTCCCTGCGCAGCCCGTGAGCGGAGAATTCACCGATCGGTTTTCCGTCTATGAAAATACTGCCTGAATCAGCCGTGTACAGGCGCGGAATCAGCTGAAAGAGCGTTGATTTTCCTGAGCCTGTCGCGCCCATAATGGCAACCGTTTCTTTCGGGCTGGCAGAAAAGGAAACGTGATGCAGCGCGTCTTTTTCCATGTCCGGATAGCGGAAGGACACTTCGCGAAACTCAATTTCGCCTGCAAGCGCTTGTGCCGGGTCATGTCCCGTTCCCTCGCCGCCTTCTGTTTCCAGCACCTCGCCGATTCTTTCTCCGGAAGCCTTCGCCCGGGAAAATACCATAATGAGAAATGGCAGGACGGACAGCGCGCCTGTAATCCGCGTCGCATAGTTAATCACGGAAACGATATCTCCGACCTGCGCCCCTCCCTGGTCAATGCTTTTGGCGCCGAACCATAAGATAAACAAAATGCAGCTGTTCATCAGCAGCATTAAGATCGGCATCGCCGCTTCCACGAGACGAAAGGCGGATACTGTTTTTTCCATCAGCTTCGTATTCGATTTCAAAAAACGTTTCACTTCGTGGTTTGCACGGAGAAGCGCTTTAATCAGTTTGATCGCCGTCAGGTTTTCCTGCATGATCGTATTGACCTGGTCAAGCCGCTTTTGGACAGACCGAAACAGCGCGCCGCCTCTTTTCAGCACCCACAGCAAAAACAAAAGCAAAATCGGCACCGTGATCAGCAGAAAAAAACCGAGTTTCGCATTGACGGTCAGCGAGAGAATAATGCCGCCCGCGATCATTAACGGCGCCCGAAGCATAAACCGGAGACTCATGAAAAGCATATTTTGGACCTGCGTCACATCGTTTGTCAGCCGGGTGATAAACGATGTGGACGAGAATTGCGCAAACGTCGAATAGGAGAAGGACTGGATTTTTTGAAATAGCCCTTTTCGCGTATCATACGCATAGCTTTGGCTGATGTGGGCGGAGTAGAACGAATTTAATATGCCCGATGCAAATGAAACAACAGTCAGTCCGATCATCACGCCGCCCCACAGCCAGACCGTTCCGAGCTCCTGCTTTAAAATTCCTTCATCGATGATTTTCCCGATCAGCAGGGGCTGTATCAGCTCTACTGCAAGCTCGATGAGCATGAAAAACAGAGCGATTCCCGCCAACAGAGAATACGGTTTTACATATGATAAAGCCTTTGACATGTGTAAGCCTCCAAATTCTTTGTTCAGTATGTATGTATATTTATTTTATTTGTTTGTCTTAAATGAATAAAGGATTAACCCTTGAACCCGCACCTTTTATTATGTACTTTGTGAAGAAAAAACGGAAATCATTGAAGATCAAAATTGAAGGAATGAGGGATGCAGATATATGGAGGCTGTCTTATCTTTTCTTTTTACCAGCTCCTGAACCGGAGCCCTGATTTTAGAATGAATGAGCGGAGCCTTTAAAAAGGCGTCCGCTATTCAGGATGGTCATTTATGCTTTGTCATTTCATTTAACGAATAAAAACGAGAGCGACCCCGAATCCTTTATCGGCATCAAACTCTTTGATCACTTTCATGACCTGCCAGCGCTGGTTTGGAGCGTCGGATTTTGCTGCAATCCCGTTATGGGCATGAATAAAATCTCCCGCTTTCACAGTCTCATCGCATTTGACATATACCTGACCGATAAGCCCGACAATGTTCCACTCGTCTCTTTCTTGTCTTGAAGTGTAGTCTTCTTCAGGGCGAAAGTCCGGATTTTCTTTTGGCGCCATGACCGTATGGCCGTTCGCATCTTTCTGTTCTTCATAAACATAGCCGCCAAACTCATTCTTTACGTATCGGCCCGACCAGTGAAAACTCGACTCACCGAGAATCACTCCGGCAGTCTCGGAAATAACCCCAAGCATGAGATCACCCTTTTCAGCCGGTCTGATCTTATCACCTTCAAGTGTGACAAGTGTTCCCGTCGGAATTTTCTCCCCGCTCAGGCTCTCAAAATACTCGGCGTAGTCAGAGAATGTCGAGGAACCTGTTACGCCTCCGGAAGCCTTAATTGTTCCTTCTTTTGCGTGAAGCTCAATTTTTCTGTTGGCTGATGACGGAGTACTGCCGGCACCCCAGCCAAGTGCTACAGAATCTGAATTCGGGTTAATTGTATTGTACGAAGAAAGCACTGAAGATTGTGCCGCTCCGGCCGCTCTTCCCCGAACAGAACCAGCCACAAAATTATTGTTCCCTGTAGCATGAGATTCACGGGAGCCAATGACTCCGCTTCCTTTATGTTTAAATAAGAAATAAGGAGTGACTGCTCCTCCAATGTTAAAGTCAGTTTCATAACCTGAAAAATCACAATTGGATACATTAAGGTCTGGATCTGAGGAATAAATTCCAACTGTCCCGCTATTATTTTTTGGAGATCTCTGTCCCCAAACATTGCTAACAACAGACTCGTACATTCCGCTGCCGAATGCAACTCCTTTTTTTCCGGAGTCAATCAATGTGACACCATCCACCATCACTTTCCCTACTGAGTTATCCCCGCCGACAATATATAAGTCGTTGTCTGCAGTTTTAAATCCGCGGATGGTTATATTCTTTAGACTGATTAAGCGTCCTTTATAAAATACGCTGACTACCGAATTCCCCTTATAATCAATTGAACTGTCATCACAAATAGCATGGAAATTCACAACGCTCACACCATCATATCCGGAGATTTGCAACGCGTTTGGACCCGCCCCTTTGTATAGATCATTTGGTTTAGGGTTATATGAGATACAATTCGCGAGCTGCACATCATGTGCTGTCGCTGACTGAGGATCGCTTGCTGTGTGGTGACCGATATGGCGAATGCTATATCCAATGGCATTTTCGTATGCGCGACAATTAACAAGCTGTACTCTCTTCGCAGCCGGTGCATAACCGTGTGCTTTAATTTCAAAGCCTCGGACTCCTCCAATTGAGATACAACTATCAATCATTACGTCTTGAGAGCCGTCATCAATTTCAAAACAATTCGTGTTAGAAGTTCCGTCGTTTAGCCCCATTGGATGGTAAGAGAGGCAATGACTGAAAGTCGTGTGTTTCCCAAAATGACAAGTAAAGTTATCATCGCCGGACCCTGTTGCTTCACAATGAGAGAACGTTACAAAGTTACAGCCGTTGGGCTGATAATAAGTGGGGTCGTCCATTTCTCCATGTCTGTTATAGTTCGGGCTTGTAGAATCAAAGCCATGCAGGCCGGCGTTCTTCGCAAACACATGCTCGACAAAAGAATAGTCAACATTCGCAAAAAGCAAACAGCTTGAAGTAGGGCCCTTCGGAATCTTCCAGCCGGCAGGACGCGTATCCTTGTTCCAGTCCAGCGTAAGATGGCCGACGTAAATATTTTCATTACCGTTCGTATAATCACTGTTGGTCAGAACAGAATGGCCGACCGGTGTTTCGTCTAATAATTTAATGACCGTTCTTTTCTTGCCTGCTCCGACAAGCATTGTATTTGACGGAACAAACAATCCGGATGTTCTGAATACACCCGCAGGAACCGTTACGACATAACCTCCGTCGGCCATAGCATCATGAAATGCCTGCGTATCATCTGTTACTCCGTCACCTTTAGCTCCAAAATCCATAACGTTTCGCTCTGTCACATGTTCAAATCTGTTTTCATACATTTTAAGTCTTTCATTTAAATTTTCATAAGTTGACGTGCCATCGCTAAGGGCAGCACCGATTTTGCTGTCAATCGCTTCAAAGTTTTGAGCAATGCTTTCAACTTCAATCCCCTCAGTTTTATCGGGTTTGTACAGTCCTAAAAACGTCGTATAGTTTGTCATGATCTTGCCCTCCCATTTTTTAATTGCTATTTGAAATATCGCAGGAGTCATTCCGTTTTTGCATCTCCCACTTTCACTCCTGCATGTACAGGTGGCAAAGGTATGACAAATTCATACATTTTTTCAAAACATAAAAAGAGCGCCGGATTAACAAGCGCTCTTCCCATTCTGCACATAGTCTGCTGCAGTATTTTAACCGTTCAATATTTTCTCGACACGCTCCCGTATTTGCGGAACGCTTAATCCGACAATGACCTGAAGCGCCTTGCCTTTTCTGACGACGCCGTGGGCTCCCAGCTCTCTGAAATCGGCATCACTTTTAACCTTTGATTCATCAGCGACAGTGACACGGAGACGGGTGGCGCAATTGGTGACCTCTGTAATATTGTCCTTTCCGCCCAGCGCTTCAATATACAAAGCAGCTGTATCCCGCTGTGTTTCGTCTGCCGCCGCTGTTTCTTTTGAAGCCTGCTTCCGTTCTCTGTACTCCTTTTTCGAATAAAGCTTTGTTTCCTGTCCTTCCTCTTTCTCTCTGCCCGGGGTGGCGATGTTGAATTTGAGAATGAGGAAGCGGAAGACGAAAAAGTAAATGGCGGTAAAGCACAAGCCGATGATGATCTGGTATACATACGTCAAACCGTGGCTTGGCGCCAGCGGAATCCAGTTCAAGGTCGCCGCTTCAATCAAACCGCCGCCCATATTTCCGACAACGCCGGCCATATACATGACGGTCGCCATGGAAGCGGCAAGCAAAGCATGAACCGCAAATAAAAACGGCGAGATAAAAAGGAATGTAAATTCAATCGGCTCCGTAATACCGGCGACAATGGACGTCAAAGCGACCGGGATCAAAAGGCCGGCAACGATTTTTTTCTTTTCCTTTGAAGCCGTAGCGTAAAAGGCGAGCGCGATTCCCGGAATGCCGAAGATTTTCGAGTTGCCGTGAAGCGCGAAGCCCCCCTGCGGGAACAATTCTTTCAGCGGTTTGACGCTTTGGGAGTATTCTCCGAGATGCTGGGCCCAATAGGTGACGATACCGCCTTCAGCTACAGCCGGCCCGTAAACAAACGGTGAGTAAATAAAATGATGCAGACCCGTCGGAATTAAAATCCGCTCCAGGAACGTGTAAATCCACACGCCGACCGCCCCGGAAGAAACGAGAAAGCTTTGCAGCGATCCGATTCCGGACTGAACCATCGGCCATACGTAGGCCACCGCAAGTGAAATCGGTATCATAATGAAAAAAGAAATAATGACGATGTACGAAGATCCTTGGAAAATCCCCAGGAAATCCGGCAGTTTTTTATCAAAATACCGATTGTGCAAGTAAACGACAATAGATGAAATAAAGATGGCGCCGATAATATTCGTATCAAGCGTTTTGATGCCGGCGATCATCGTCAGCCCGCTCGTTCCGCCGGCTTCCTGGTTCATATCGACATGAAAAGCCCCGCCCCAAACCGTCAGAATCGCATTGATAAAGTAATTGAATGTAAGATAAACTGTAAGCGCTTCCAAACAAGCCCGCGCCTGCGCTTTTTTCGCTAAAGCGACAGGGATGCCGATCGCAAACAGGAGCGGCATTTGATTAAAGACGGTCCAGCCGCCTTGTTCAATGACGTACCAGCATTGATACCAAAGCCCGTCTGGATCAGCCAGCGGCCCCATCAGCGTTTTATTTTTAAAGAGCGTACTCAGACCGACAATAATACCGGAAAATGCAAATAACAAAACAGGCACAAACATCGCGCTGCCGAAGCGCTGGACTTTTTGCATCATTTCACGTGACCCCCCGCTATTTATCAAAATTTTCAAGCTCTTTATAATCAACATATGCACGGAATAACGCTTCGCCCACCAGAAAAAACGGGGCAAATGCGACAATTTCCGTTTTATCGCTTAACGTCACCGGCTTGCTGGTCGCATAAAGATTATACGGCGTCGTCTGCGCCAGTACGTTGTTTTTCAGATTGGTGATTGAAATGAACGGAACTCCCTTTGCGGACAAGGTCCTTGCCTGCGGAATTAATTCGGGTGTTTCCCCGGATAAAGAAATAATGATGAATACGTCATCAACCGTAAAATCATCACACATGATATCAAACTCTGTGATGTCCTGTATTAAAATCAAATACTTCCGCCGGGATACAAACATCCGCTGCAGCTCGCGGGCGCACACCCTTTGAGCCGTGCCCGATCCGTAAACGAAAATCCGTTTTGCTTCATCTATCAGCCGGCACATCTCCGTCATATCTTTTGACTTTACGTATTTTACGTTGGCTTCAATATCATCCAGCAGCTTTTCAAATGTCATATTCTCGCCTTCTTCAGGCTGATCCTCCCATTTCAGAAAAACCCGGAATTCACTGTAGCCGCTGAAGCCGAGCTTTTGGGCGAGCCGCAGGATCGAAGACCGAGAGACATTGCAGGCTTTTGCCATGTCATTGATACCGAGATGGTAGCACGTATGCTTATTGTTCAATATATATTTTAAAATATAAAAATCGTTGTCATTTAATTTCGCGTAATGCTGATTCACCAGTTCTTCAAGACTCATCCCAAAATCCCCCCGTTTTCTTTCTATTATATAGAATAACAGATGAAGAAAACGGGGAAGATTGTCATCAGGAAATATGAGACGGACTTACATCAAGCTCAGGCCAGTAATCCTTATTGGCCTCCATCAGATCTTCAAGAATCAGTCTTGCCACACGGGCATTCGGCACTGTTTTTGACAGGATCAGCGCCTGCCACAGCTTTTGAAATGACCGCTCTTCCCATGCTTCAGCCGTCAGTTTTTCGACAGATACCTGCTGTTCCATCAGGCCTTTTTGAAATTGCGGAATATTCCCGACGGAGAGCGGTTCAGGTCCGTTTGAACCTACGAGACAAGGAATCTCAACCATGGCTGATGGATCAAAATTTGCGATCGCGCCGTTATTTTCAACGATTAACAGCATTCTCTCCCCGGTATTGTAAGCGATGGCCCGGGCAAGATCGACGATATAGGAAGCATGATCGTCAATTGTAATTTCACTGTTTTCCGATGACTGCTCGCGCGTAATCATATCACATTGGCTGAAAATGAAAGCTTCGCGCCCTTCCATGACTTCGTTGGCTCTCGTATGATTCGGATTTGATTTTTTCACCATATCATCCGGGAATAAGTAATATTGCAGATATGTGTTCGGAAGTGTATCCGGATCGGCCGCCTGAACGTCGCGCGCCTTTTTGAAGGTGTCATTCCAGCTTGCTTCGGTCTGTTCGGCCTCCGTCTTCGGAACGTAGCCGTATTCACGGACATGCTCTTTCAGCTTCGGCATTAAATCATTGCCCTCTCGATCAGTGATGGACGTCCACCAGCCAAAGTGGTTCAAGCCGTAATAACGGACCTTCATTTCTTTTCTTGACGATAATCCGAGGATGTTCGCCATGCGATCCTCAATTCCGACCGGCATGTCGCAGATGTTCAATATTTTTGAATTCGGTCTGAGGCGCCGTGTCGCTTCGGCCACAATCGCCGCAGGATTGGAGTAATTCAGCATCCATGCGTCAGGCGAGTACGTTTCCATATAATCAAGGATTTCCAGAACGCCGCCGATAGACCGCATGCCGTATGCAATTCCGCCCGGCCCGCATGTTTCCTGCCCGACGACACCGTACTTCAGCGGGATTTGTTCATCCAGCGCGCGCATCGCATATTTCCCGACGCGGATATGCGCCATGACGAAATCAACATCCGTAAAAGCCGTCTCCGGGTCATCAGTTGCCAAAAATTCAATGTCCGGCGCTTTTTCTTTTATGAATACCTCACACGCACCCGCAATCCGCTCCTGCCTTTCTTTATCATTGTCATAAAGTTTCAGCTTTCTGATCGGAAACTCTTCCAGGTGATTCAAAAGCATTAATACAATTCCGGGGGTAAATGTGCTGCCGCCGCCTGCAATAACGATTGAGAATGATTTGTCTGTCATGTGAAGCCCTCCTCTGATAACGTTTACATTTTATTTATATCATGAGAACGGCTTCTCTGTACCGGGTTTGTGGGAGTTAGAACATTTAATCATTTTTAGTTATTTTTCTCAAAAAGCGGGAAAATTCTCACAGGAACAAAAAAGGCCTGCTGTGATCAGCAGACCTGTGTCTCAAAAATGCTCTTGTAAATCAGAAAGCTGCACTTCCTGCTCAAATTGAGGATTTCCGATCGGAAAAATCCTGGCTGTTTCCTTGTCCTCGTTGACATGCTGAATATAAATCGGGACGCCTTCATATGTCACATACGCCATGGCAGCGGATTCAGCAATGTCTTTCGCACGCTGTGTGTTCACGTCTCAAACCTCCTTTAGGCCTCACACATAACGTGTCCGGCAGCCAAGAGAAGTATGCTTGTTTCTTACAATTGTCCGGCGGTGAGTTTGAATTTTTTGAGGCGTTTGTAAAACGTGCTCCGCGGAATTCCCGCCATTTTGGCGGCCAGCGTGACATTTCCCTTTGCCGATTCAAGCGCGTTTACGATGATGTTTTTCTGAATGTGCTCTCGGAAGGAAACAGGAGGCGCTTCTTCTTGGCTAAAAGACTGAAACTCTTCTGTGAGGCCTGACGCTTCAAGCAGAGATGGGAGAGGGCGCCCTGACAGTCTTCCGTCCGGGAACATGACGGACAGACGTTCAAACACATTAAACAATTCTCTGATATTTCCCGGCCATTTGCGGTTCTTTAAGATGTCTAAAAAATCATCAGGAAGCTCTCCCGGCCAGCCGCGGTTCCGCTGAAATTCAAAGAAGAGGCCGGGAATGTCTTCGGTGCGTTCTCTTAATGGCGGGAGATGAATCGGACAGACGTGAAGCCGGTAAAATAAATCCTCTCTCAGCTTTTTGCTTTCGACAAGCTGTTTCAGATCAGTTTGGGCGGCGGTGATGATTCTGATGTCAACGGGAATTTCTTTCGTCCCGCCGATCGGAGTGACCTTCCGTTCCTGCAGCACCCGTAACAGAGCGACCTGCATGGTGTGTGATATTTCTCCGATTTCATCGAGGAAAAGCGTGCCTTTATCAGCTTTTTGCAATGCGCCGATCTGTCCTTTCCGTTTGGCTCCGGTGAAGGCGCCTTCCGTGTAGCCGAATAGTTCGCTTTCAATCAGCTTCTCGGGGACCGCTCCGCAGTTCACTGCGATAAACGGGCCGTTTTTTCGGGAGCTGTTGTCATGAATCGCCCGGGCGGCAACCTCCTTTCCGGTACCGGTTTCTCCGGTCAGACAGACGGTTGCGTCCGTTCGGGCGACAAGCTCCAGCTGCTGCAGCATATGTCGGGATGACGGGCTTTCGCCTGCCGCGCCATGAAATATAAAAGACGGCTTTTCTTCTCGTTTGGTTACATAAAAGCATGTGAAGCCGTTCTCCTCCCGTTTCGCCTGCTTCATCTGAAAGCCCTGTTCCTCAAGCTCGCGCAGCGTATGCCCGGTAAAATGCTGAACGGGTCGGCTTGCCGCGATAATCCGATTGATCTCATTGCAAAGCACGATCGGTTCATGAGACTTGGTGAGTTCCTCAAATTTTCCGATCATATCAAGTTCTGTCATCTTCATCTTTAAGGCGAGCTCCCGTTCCGCCGTATAAGCGATGGAGGAAGCAATTCCGAGCATAAATGGCTGAGCGCGGGCGGCAGGGCAGGAAATATCAATGACACCGGCCAGCCGCCCGTCTTCATAACGGATCGGAGCGGCGGAACAGCTCCACTGATGGGAAGCGAGCGAATAATGTTCAGAGCCGTGTATCATGACCGGCTCATTCGTATAAAGGGCCGTCCCGATCGCATTCGTGCCGACCGCCGTTTCCGTCCAGCAGGCGCCTTTTAAGAAATTGATGCGGTTTGCTTCATGAATGGTGCGCGGGTGGCCGTTAACTGAATGGACAACGCCGTCGGCATCAATCAGGAGAACCATCATTTCCATTTCCCGCATCGCCGTCTTCATTTTTTCTGCGTGCGGCGACGAGGCCGCCAAAAATAACGCATGCTTCTCGGCCTGCCTTTCTAAATGATCTGCCGGCATTACCTTCGGCCCCTTTTCCAGATAAGGGTTGACGTCGGCGTTTTTGCAGCGGTGCCATGAGGCTGCGATCCGCTTCTGAATACGGGATTCATCAAGCACGCCTTCTTTCACAAAGCGCTTCCAGGTGTTAAAATCATTCCGAATGACATTCATCGTATCCGCTCCCCCCTGTTCAGACCATCTTTTCATATATTGTAGGGGAAAAGTAAAGCGCTTTCAATAAAAAATACCCCTTCTCAGTCTGAGAAAGGGTATCCCGGCTACACGGAATGCACCGCAAGTCCGGTGACATTCAGCAGAGCTTCCTGAAGTGTTTCTGAAAGAGTCGGATGCGCGGCGATCAAGTGCTCTGACATATCCGCCGTCATTTCACCGTTCATCAGCATGACCGCCTGGCCGATCAATTCTGTTACGTCCGGCCCGATCATTGACACGCCGACGATTTCTCCGAATTCCGGTTCGGCAATGATTTTCATTTTGCCGCCGTGCTGATGTTTAATTAACGCTTTTCCGTTAGCGGAAAATGAGCATTCTCCGATTTTCACGTCTCCGTATTTCTCTCTCGCCTGCGTTTCCGTCAGTCCGACAGCGGCCATTTCCGGCGATGTATAAATGCAGCGGGGCACCGCCCGCATATCGACTTTACTATCTTTTCCCGTGGCATGCGAAGCGGCGGTGATGCCTTCATGAATAGCGGCATGCGCCAGCTGCATTCCTCCGGCCGCGTCGCCGCATGCATATATATGCGGCACATTTGTCTGCATATGGTCATTGACTTCAATGCCGCGCGGAGAATACCGGATGCCTGCCTGCTCCATGTTCAGCTTTTGCAAACGCGGTTTTCTGCCGATTGCAACCAGAATGTGATCAGCATTGGCCTCAATTTCTTTGCCGTCTTGTGTCCACACGGCGGTTTTCCTTTCTCTGTCAATCCGCTGGAGGGCGGCTTTCGTCTGAATATCAACCCCGCTTTCTCTTAAAGAGTCTTCAAAAGCGGCCGCGATTTCTCCGTCTTCTGCCGGGAGCAGCCTGTCAGCCGATTCAATCACCGTTACTTTCGTTTTAAACCGGCTGAATAAAGATGCAAACTCACAGCCGATTACACCTCCTCCGACAATGAGAAGAGAAGAAGGAATGTGCTGCAAAGAAAGCGCATCTTTGCTGTCGATCACCCAATTGCCGTCAAAAGGGGCAAACGGCAGCTCCGCCGGTTCAGATCCGGATGCAATCAATATCCGGTCCGCTTCCAGAATGTCTTTTGCGCCTTCTTCTTCTTCAATCAGCAGCGTCTGATCTGTGAGAAATGAAGCAGTTCCGCAGATGACTTTAATCTGATTTGCTTTCATTAAGTATTGAATTCCCTGCACGAGCTGGCTGACGATTTGCCGTTTGCGCCCCTGCATGCGGGCCCAATTGAGTGTAATGTTTTGCGGGAGTTCGATGCCGAATGTATCTGCGTGCCTGATTTTATCAAGCACATTTGCGCTTTCCAAAAGCGACTTTGTCGGGATGCACCCTTCATTGAGACACGTGCCCCCGAGCGGTCCTTTGTCTATCAGAACGACTTCTGCTCCCCTCCGCGCGGCAGTCACGGCAGCTGCATATCCGGCCGGCCCGCCGCCGATAATGGCTAGTTTCATTTCTTCACCTCTCTCTATAAAATCAATCCGGCAGGCTCTTCAAGCAGCGTTTTGACCGTTTTCAGGAAGTCCGCAGCCGGGGCGCCGTCACATACTCTGTGATCAAAAGTAAGGCTCAGCGGCAGGATGGTGCTTTTGACAAGCTCATCTCCTTTGAACGCCGGTGTTTCATAGCTTGCGCCCACTCCGAGAATACCGGCTTCAGGCGGGTTGAGGATCGGGGTGAAATGCTCCACTCCGTAACCTCCGAGATTCGTAATAGAAAATGTCGATCCGCGAAGGTCATCGCCGGAAGCATTGCCTTCCCGCGCCCGCCGTGCAGATGTGCTGATGTGATCCGCAAGCTCAAGGAATGAAAGCTTTTCCGCATCCCGGATCACCGGCACAACAAGGCCGTTTTCAAGCGAAACCGCCATCCCGAGATGGACATATGGATAGGTGATGATCCGCTCCTCTTGATAAGAGCTGTTCAGTTCAGGATGCTGTTTCAGCGCAAGCACCGCCGCCCGGGATACGAAGTGCGTGACTGTCAGCTTAACACCGCTCCGCTTTTTCGCACTGTCAGCGAGCTGCCGCTGCCATTTCAACAGCTCTGTAATGTCGGCTTTCATGGTCAGCGTCAGCTGGGCGCTGTTTTGCAGGCTTTTGTGCATTCGGTCTGCAATCACTTTTCTCATCGCTGAAGCCGGTTTTCCCTCCGGCTGTGCCGTCTGAACCGAAGACTGCGGTTCAGCTTCCGTCTTCATGGCCTTGATGACGTCAGCTTTTACAATTCGGCCTCCGGGACCCGTCCCGTTCAGCGTATCAACTTTCAATCCGGCTTTCTCGGCCATTTTTCGGGCAACGGGAGATATTTTCACGCGGTGTTTACGCTTTTGCCCGGCTTTGGGAGCGGGAATATTTTCAGGTTCAGCTTGCGGTTTCCCTTCATTTTCAGGCGCCGGTGTCTCTTTTTCCCGCACTTCTTCGCCGTTTTCCCCGATATAACAGATGGCCGTTCCCGGCGGGACTCCCTCTCCCTCTTTGACTTTAATATGAAGAAGCGTGCCGCTTTCAGGCGCTTCAATGTCCATTTCTATTTTTTCAGAGTTGATGCTGGCGATGCTTTCTCCCTTTTCAACCGGGTCGCCGACTTTTTTATTCCAGACGGATACTTCACCTTTTTTCATCGCCATTCCAAGCTTCGGCATCACTACTTTTACAGCCATTCTTTATCCCTCCTTTAATACGCCAAAGGTTCTCCTAAAAGCTCAAGCGTCTCATTTACGATACGTGCCGGCGTCGGAAGATAGATATCTTCTAAGACCGGCGAAAACGGAACAGGCGTATGCGGGGCCGTGATTCGTTTTATCGGTGCGTCCAGCAGGTCAAAGCCTTTATCCGCAGCAAGCGCCGCGATGTCTGTCGCAATGCTGCAGCGCGGATTGGCTTCATCAATAATGATCAGCCTGTTTGTTTTTTCAAGTGACGCAAGGATAGCCTCTTCATCAAGCGGTGACAGACTGCGGGGGTCAAGCACCTCGGCTTCGATCCCTTTTTTCGACAGCTCTTCCGCGGCTTCCAGCGCCGTATTCACCTGCTTGCCGACTGCAAAAAGCGTCACATCGCCGCCTTGGCGTTTAATATCGGCTTTGCCGAGCGGAATCGTATAATATCCTTCAGGCACCTCGCCTGTCATGCTGTAGGACGTTTTGTCTTCAAAAAAGAACACCGGATCATTGTCCTCAATCGCAGCCAGAAGAAGTCCTTTTGCATCATACGGATTTGAAGGAACGACGGTTTTCAGGCCGGGAATGCTTGTAAACAGAGCATACATGGCTTGAGAATGCTGGGCGGCCGCTCTGAAACCCGCTCCGTAAGTCGTACGCACTGTAATCGGCACTTGGGCTTTCCCGCCGAACATATAG
Organism: Bacillus sp. SDLI1; assembly: GCF_001553895.1. Taxonomy (NCBI): domain Bacteria; kingdom Bacillati; phylum Bacillota; class Bacilli; order Caryophanales; family Bacillaceae; genus Bacillus; species Bacillus sp. SDLI1. The sequence continues at coordinate 1,441,907 of NZ_CP013950.1, forward strand.
CGGAATTTCGCCCCCTGATTAAGCACCTGATCAAAACAGGTTCCGATAAAGTCATTGAACATCAGCTCGGCAATCGGTCTGAGTCCGGTGGAGGCCGCAGCCATGGCCGCTCCCATGTAACCCGCTTCAGAAATCGGCGTATCAAGCACCCTGCTTCTCCCGAATTCCTGAACAAGCCCCTTCGTCACACCAAGCACGCCGCCCCATGCTTCATCATTCTGCAAATGGTCGACATCCGCGCCTCCGGCCACATCTTCACCGATTAACAGCACATTTTCATCTCTTTGCATCGCAAGTCTCATCGCTTCATTGATTGCATCAGACATGCTCACGATTCTTGCCATTTCAACATTCCCCCTTTTTTAATAGCTCACATACACATCGGTCAGAAGCTCAGATTCGCTCGGATACGGGCTTTTCTCACTGAAAGAAACCGCTTTTTCAACCGCTTGTTTCACATTGTTTTCAATATCGGCGAGCTTTTGTTCCGCTGTCTTTTCCTGAAGCAGATATGCTTTAAAAGCGCTGATTGCATCACGGTCTAAGTGATCCGTCTTTTCCTCTTTCGGCTTATACGTCTGGGCGTCTCCTTCGAAGTGGCCGTAATTTCTGTAAGTCATGCATTCAATTAATGACGGCCCTCCGCCGTTTCTCGCCCGCGTGACCGCTTCTTCTGCGGCTTCATAAACGGCCAGCACGTCTTTTCCGTCCACAGTTACGCCGGGCATCCGGTAAGCCGCCGCTCTGTCGGCAATAGAGTCACAGGCCGACGCGTACGAAAACGGCGTCGCTTCTCCGTAGCCGTTGTTTTCCGCGATAAACACGACAGGAAGATTCCATACAGCCGCCAGATTGAGCCCCTCATGAAACGTGCCTTGGTTGTTTGCGCCGTCCCCGAAGAAGCAAACGCTTACATTATTAGTCCCTTTATATTTAGCCGTCAGCGCTGATCCGCAGGCAAGCGTAAAGCCTCCGCCTACAATTCCGTTTGCGCCGAGCATGCCTTTATCCAGATCTGCAATGTGCATAGAACCGCCCTTGCCTTTACACAGTCCGGTCGCTTTCCCGAATATTTCCGCCATCATACCATCCAGATCACAGCCTTTGGCGATACAATGGCCATGTCCTCTGTGTGTGCTTGTAATGCTGTCTCCATCATTCAAATGAGCGCACACCCCTGCAGCTACCGCTTCCTCACCGGCATACAAATGGACGAATCCTGGAAGCACTCCCTGCGCGAACAGTTCATGGACTTTGTCTTCAAAGCCCCTGATTTCCAGCATCTTTTGGTACATCCACAGCGCTTTCTCCTCAGTTAATGACAAGCCTTCTCGTTTTAACAATTCCATTTTTTGTGCGCCTCCTTCTATTTAGGGTTCATATTTATAAATGCAAGAAGTGTGCCAGCTTTTAAAGCCCGTAAAATCAATGTTTTTATTTTATACTGTGAGACAGTTTGATACAGGTGTCTCATTTTGTCTCGATCTATATCCATTTGTCTCGTTTTCAGGTATACAAAAAAGACCGGATATCACCCGGTCTTTGACAATGATCGACGTATTTATTTCCTCGGAAATCTTTTAACAGCTTCATACTTCTGCACTGCTTGTCTGAATGGCTGTTACAGTTCATGCTTTTCTTCTGCAGCCTTCTTCAGCGCTTGAAGCATGTAGCCAATGCCTTTGTACGATGACAGAGGCCAGCTGACATGCTGATGCTTTTCGATAACGGCGTTTAGGACGCTTCGGTATTTTTTCCCGCCAAGCATGACAATTTCAACGGTGTCAGAAAAGCCTTTTTCACAAAATTGGCGCTGCAGCTCCTCCGCTGCCATGATCTCCGGATGACCGGTTCCAAAAGTGACATCGTAATTTTCAGGAACCATATCATCCGGACGAAGGAATCCGTGCTTTGCCGACAAAATCACCCACTCATCGAAAAAAGCTTTCGCGTATCGCTCGCATGCTTGATGAAATGGGCTGAGATAGGCGTCCTCCGCCTTTACCGGCCCTGTATCCGGATTGATGTCCCAGATTTTTTTCTTGCCGCAGGGGATGATGCACAGTCGTTTCATTTTTCTTTCCCCCTTTATGCAGTTTCTCATATCAATGTACCATTATCTGCTGATTTACGCATGATAAAACGTCAGACAGAAGCCCTTGGAACGGGACATAGATCTGCTTTCTGTAATCAGGGTGCAGGCGGGGGAAAGGCTGCACACAAAAAGACCCGGAATTCATACTGAAATCCGGGCCGGATGAGGAATTGTATATGTCACTCTTGCTCCATCCCATCAAGATACTTTCTCTCAAAGTCATCGAGCAATGCACGCACTTCATCTGTTGACTTTGTATTCATGCATTGATTTCTTAATTCACTTGCCCCCCGGAATCCGCGGAGATAAATCTTGAAAAAGCGAGGGAGCGGTTTGTATGCTCTAGCTTCTTCTTTTGAATATTCATCATGAAGATCCAGATGCAGTCTCAAAAGATCAAGCAATTCCTTACTGCTATGCTCTTTCGGCTCCTTTTCAAAGGCGAATGGATTTGTAAAAATGCCTCGTCCAATCATAATCCCGTCAACACCGTATTGTTCGGCAAGCTTTAACCCGGTTTCCCGGTCAGGAATATCCCCGTTGATCGTCAAAAGGGTATCTGGCGCTATCTCGTCACGAAGTTTCTTGATTTCCGGGATCAGCTCCCAATGCGCATCTACTTTACTCATTTCCGCTCTGGTGCGCAGATGAATGGAAAGGTTAGCAATATCCTGTTTCAATACGTGTGTCAGCCAGCCGCGCCATTCGTCTACATCCGTGTAGCCAAGTCTGGTCTTCACACTTACCGGCAGTCCTCCCGCTTTCGCTGCCTGTATTAATTCGGCTGCAACTTCAGGACGGCAGATCAGGCCGCTTCCCTTTCCGTTCCCCGCCACATTAGGCACAGGACAGCCCATATTGATATCCAGCCCTTTAAACCCTAATTCCGCCATCCCAATACTCATTTGGCGAAAGTTTTCAGGCTTATCTCCCCATATGTGGGCTACCATCGGCTGTTCATCCTCTGTAAAAGTCAAACGGCCGCGCACACTATCCTTCCCATCCGGGTGACAATAGCTTTCTGAGTTTGTAAACTCTGTAAAAAACACATCAGGCCTGCCAGCTTCACTCACAACATGGCGAAAAACAACATCCGTCACATCTTCCATTGGCGCCAATACAAAAAATGGCCGCGGCAATTCACGCCAGAAATTATCTATCATAACAAATTCATATCCTTTCATTAGGGAATAAGGCTGCATCATTTATTAAAAAACTGACCATGCTTTCCTTTTACACTTATAGCACGCGAAAGCTTTTCTTATCAAACGATAGTAAATTTTGAACATTTCACTTTTTACACGTAAAAAAGTGAAAAAGCAAACTGAAGCAGAACACATGAATTGAGTTAACGTAATAGACTATCGCTATAGTTATCCTCATATCGTTCATTTCTGATCAACTCAGTCAACTCCTTAACCTTTAATAGGTTCTAAGAGAAAAAGTGTGATGATTAAGTGCACCTTATTTATATTGTGGTTATTAATAGTAGCGCTGACCTTCATCTTTCGCAGCAGCCTTACTTATGAGCTTTTTGGATAAAAAGGATTCCAACCTAAATAGAATATCATATGAGTTCTCCCGATTACCAATGCAAAATAATTGTCAAAATATCTGCATAAAAAAATAAATAATTACATTTATAAGGCGCCGCCAGAAATCACTATATATGTTTGGATAAGGTTTCGATTCGGTAACCCTGATCCAAAACCAATAAAATAGACTGCTGACTAAGTGCCGCAGTCTTCATTTCGAATATCCTTTTTTATACCTGTGATGATTTGTATAACAGTGAAAATCCCCAAGAAAACAGTGACAATATTAAACCATGGATTCTCATAGAATGAAAGATAGTTTTGAAAGAAATCCAGTTCAACTATATTTGCTGGGAATCCATTCATTTCTCTATACTTAGGACCCCATCCCGTTAATTCTACAAAGTTAAAATAAAGCTGTGAAACTAAAAATGCCAAAACCGTGAGAAACCAACTTCTTTTATATAACGGTCGTTTTTTGTTTACTTTATCCATTTAGCCAGTTTCCTTTTCTGTAATATTTTTACTAAGTGTCCATCTAAAATCATTATATTATGAAGCAGCAGATGTGCCAACTTCTTTTCTCACTACCTTCATAAGTCTGTACGTGAACTGTTTTCATTCCAACCTTCAATGATTATCATCGAACGATAAGTGTTAGAGTTTTAACTGTTATAAAATTCTTTTTTGAAACGATCAATTTTTATTATTGGCTGCCGATATAACGATTTTGAGAACTGGATAGAGTTATGCCGGCACTTTCGGAGCAGTAAAATCTCTTCCCTTTTACGATGTACTTTTCCTAAATCAGACCTTCCAACCCGAAGTCCACCGTTCGAGTTGTAATAGACTTTTCCTGCATACTTTTCTGCTCGACATTAGCTGTTTTCATTCGCTTATCTCACGTTTTTCAACTCTTTTCGTCAGTTAAAATAAGTATCCGCACATGAAAAAGATCCGGAAATCGGCAATGTTCATTCTGCCGAAATCCAGATCTGATGAGAAATTGTTTATTTTTAGTGAGACGATTTCAATACAAGCTTCGCCACAGCTTCCACATGAGCCGTCTGCGGAAACATATCCACAGGCTGAATATATTCGACGCGATAGTCTTTCGACAGCGCCTGCAAGTCTTTGGCCAGTGTGGAAGGATTGCAGGAAACATAGACGAAGCGTTTCGGTTTTACTTTTTTGATGGTGTCTAAAAATGTTCTGTCACAGCCGGTTCTCGGCGGGTCGACGATGACCACGTCAGGGCGGAAACCTTCTTTCGTCCATTTCGGGAGCCAGTGTTCGGCTGTTCCTGTGACATATGCCGCGTTTTTGATGCCGTGTTTTTTGGCGTTCTTCTTCGCATCATCAATTGATTCTTTAATGACGTCCATGCCGCGGATCTCTTTTGCGCCGCTTGAGACCCACATGCCGATCGTACCGACGCCGCAATATGCGTCAACGACTTTCTCTGTTCCGGTCAGCTGCGCCGCTTTTTTCACTTCGTCATACAGCTTGACCGTCTGCTCAGGGTTGAGCTGGAAGAAAGCGCGGGCGCTCAGTTCAAATGACACGTCGCCAAGCACCTCTTGAATGGCATGGCTTCCGGCCAGCGCTTTTGTTTTGTCACCGAAAATGACGGATGTGCGCGCGCCGTTGATGTTTTGAATAATCGATTTCACTTCCGGCAGACGGTTTTGAATGGCTTTGACGATTTCGTCTTTATTCGGCAGTGTCTCCTTCGCAGTGACAAGCACAACCTGCACTTCGCCTGTTTCAAAACCGACTCTCGTCACGATGGTGCGGACATCGCCTTTTTTGGTCCGTTCGTTATAAACAGATACGTTGTGTTTTTCCAAAATGCGGCGGACGATACCCGTTGTTTTGTTTGTCGCCGGATGCTGGACAATGCATTCCTTGATCGGAACAATTTTATGGGAGTCAAGTCCGTATAAGCCGGCAATGATGCTGCCGCTTTGCGAGCGTCCGACTTGGAACTGGCTTTTGTTCCGGTAATTCCACGGGTTGTCCATTCCGATCGTTTCTTTAATGTTCATTTCTTCGGCATTGAATCTCGTATGACGTTCCAAAGACTGAATGACGATATCGCGTTTTTCGCGAAGCTGCTGGGTGTATGCCAGATGCTGAAGCTGACAGCCGCCGCACTGGTCATAGACCGGACATGGCGGTGTGACGCGGTGTTCAGACGGCTTGCGGATTTTTTTGACGCGTGCTTCTGAAAATTTCGGCTGCACATTTGTCGCTTCGGCAACGACTTCTTCGCCGGGCAGAGCGCCGGGAACGAAGACAACCTTTTTCTTAAAATAACCGACGCCCTCTCCATTAATGCCGAGGCGTTTGATGGTCAGCGGAAATGTCTGTCCGATTTTCAATTCGGCAGGCGCCTTTTTTTGATGTTGATTCACGTTTTTTTCTCTCCGTTTCTATATAAAGCCTTCCTCATGGGAAAACGGCTGATTTGAAATACCGCATCTTTTCAGTATAACATGCAGCCGGCGGTTCCTTCATGTTTTTCATTGGAAGTTTCCAAAAAATGATCAAAGCGGTTTTCATTCAATACTTCTCCACAAATATAAGGACGCATAGCTTAAATACGGCGCCCATTCGCTGCTTACCTGGAGCATCATGTCTTTTGACGGTTTATCCTCAAGGGCGAAGCGGCGTTTGACGGCGTTTTGCAGGCCGATGTCCGCCAAAGGAAACAGATTCGGGCGGCCGAGGCCGAACATGAGGACGTTTTGGACGGTCCACGGCCCGATGCCTCTGATGGTGATCAGCTTTTTCATAATGTCTTCATCCGATAGATGGGACAGTTCCGCCAGATTGAGCGCCCCATCTGCAATCATCCGTGAAATGTCAATCGCATATTCCGCTTTTCTCATACTGAACTGGAGCTCCCTCAAGTCCTGATAATCAAGCGCCGCAATCGTTTTCGGCTCTGGATAGCACCAGACGCCGTCTTTTTGTTCACCGAAGGCATGGACGAACCGTTCCGTTAACGTAAAAGCGAAGGACAGATTGAGCTGCTGGTGGATGATGCATTTCATAAGACAGTTGTAGACGTCATATTCTAAGACGAGCGGGGTTCCCGCATGCTCCTCAAAAAGCGCCGACAGATTTGTTTTTGAGAAATGATCAAGCACCGGCTGAAGCGGCTGCTCCCACTGAAAAATGTGTTTGATCCGTTCAATCATCTCCGCGCGGTCACTTTCTCCGCTGACGAGAAAAACCGGGTCTGCGGCGGTGCCTTCCGCTTGAACCGTGATGACGGACAGTTTGCCGTCCCGTGTTCTGAGCGGCACTTTGATTGATCTTGCTTTAAGATCGACCGCATTCAGCGGATCGAGTGACAGCCTTTCAAGCACTTTATCAAAATGATACGGCGGCGTGACCGAAACCGTTTCCTCCCACATATGCTCCACCCCTTTTTGTCCAAGTATATCATGAAGCGGCCCGGCGGCAATTCGTATACTTTTCTTCATAACGCCGCATGATATAATGGCAGGCGGAGGGTTGTTTATGATACATATAACCGCAATCACAACACATAATGAGATATTAGATAATATCCCCCTATCACGTACAGAACAACCGGACATCGCATGGTATTGGGTTGATTTTTTCGGCGCCGAGAATGATGAAACCGAGCTGCTGCGGGATTATTTTCATTTTCATCCGCTCGCGATCGAGGATTGCTTTCAGCACATGCAGCGGCCGAAAATCGACCACTATGACGGCTACCGTTTTTATGTGCTCCACGCTTTAAACCCGGACACACTGGAAATGGAAGAGGTGGACATCTTTCAGTCCGACCGTTTCATCGTCAGCTTCCATTTGCACGAATCGCCCGGCGTCTCAAGGGTGAGAGAACGGTTTTTCGCTTCTCCGGGGTTAGCTAAAAAAGGGCCCGGACATATCACTTATATGATTATGGATCAGCTTGTCGATGAATATTTCCCTGTGCTGTACAAAATTGAAGACCGGCTGAATGAAATTGAAGACAGCAGAACACATAAATCTTACGGCACTTTAATGAATGAAGTGTTTGAATTGCGGACTGATCTTTTGAACCTGAGACGGACGATCATTCCGATGCGCGATTTAATGTACCGGATTTTGAGCCTTGACCATGTAAAAGAAAGCCGTGAAACGAAGGCTTATTTCAGCGATATTTATGACCACCTGTTAAAACTGGCTGAGCTGATCGAGTCAAACCGTGATATGACGTCAGATCTGCGGGACAGCTACGTGACGCTGAATTCAAACCGGATGAACGCCATTATGATGACGTTAACCATCGTCTCGACCATCTTTATACCGCTGACGTTCATCGCGGGGGTGTACGGTATGAATTTTGATAACATGCCCGAGCTTCACTGGAAATACGGATATTTTATCGTTTTGGGCGTCATGGCCGTTCTTGTGGCCGCCATGCTGTTTTGGTTCGCCCGCAAAGGCTGGTTTAATATTTTCAAGTAAGAACGGCTGCCGGCTGTTCTTTTTTTTGAGAAAACATGATATGTTGGAAAAAAACGTAAAGAGGTGTGCGCCGTTATCATGCTTTCTCACAAAACCATTTCTTCTGTCCTCCTGCTTTTTTGTGTCATGTCCATTGCCCCGCTGTATAACGGCTGTACGATGTCTGATTACATCTTTGAATCGCTCGGCTTTTCTCCCTGGTCTGAAGACGGAGCCCATATCTCCGTCATTCCCGGGGTCGTCCTTTACTTTGCGGCGTTAATCTGGTGTGCCGCCGCGTTCAGACGGACGCTTCCCGCGGCGGGGCTGTTTTTGATCTTTCTCAGTATGGGGGCCGCTTCCGGTATCAGTCCCGCCACCGAATATGCCGCTTTTTCCTTAAAACAATTCGCGCCCGAAAAAGAGGCTGTCGAATATTTGAAGCACCGCAGCGAATGCAGCCATTTCATTGAGGGAAAAAGAGCGAGCATGAGCTGTACGCTTTATGTCAATCACTACGGAAAAGGGGAACAAGCCATTTCTGTCACGCCGGACTTATCTGAGGACATAAAAGGCGTCACATTCAAATCAAAAACGTTCACAGTAAAGCCCCGTTCAAAAACAATCATCAAGACGCGGTTTACCGGGTTTTATAAAGGAAAAGCCGCTTCAGACTCCGGATGGTCTTCAGAACCTGAATTAAAAGTGGCAAGCCTGAACACAGCAGAATAAACACGTTGCCTATATAATGATGGAAAACACGTAATTGGAGGGATTGTTAAATGAAGATCGCCATCGTCGGACTCGGCAATATGGGACGCCCCATCGCCGAAAATATCATGAAAGCCGGATACAGTCTGACTGTATATAACCGGACGAAGGAAAAAGCGGCTGATCTGCTGGAAAAAGGGGCTGAATATGCCGAAACGCCCCGCCAGGCAGCTGAACATGCGGACATTGTACTTTCAATGCTGTCAGACGATGAAGCCGTAACAGGCGTGACGTTCGGAGCTGACGGCATTATTGCCGGGTTATCTGAAAACGGCATTCATATTTCAATGAGCACCATCAGTACAGCGCTGTCAGAACAGCTTTCCGCCGCACATTCGGGCAGAGGCCAATCCTTTATTGCCGCTCCCGTCCTCGGCCGGCCCGATGCCGCTGAGAAGGCCGAGCTCCGCATCATCACAGCCGGACCGGCAGAAGCGAAGAAAAAAGCCAAGTCTTTGCTAAAAAGCCTGAGCCAGCAGATATTTGACGTCGGTGAAGAAACAAAGACCGCAAATGCCACGAAAATCAGCATCAATTTCTTGCTCGTTTCTATGCTGGAGGCGCTATCTGAATCATTCTTAATGATGGAGAAGTACGGTTTAGAACGGAAACAATTTTTAGAAATCGCCAGCGCGCTCTTTGGCTCTCCTGTCTATCAAAATTACGGCACCATTATGGCTGATGAGGCATTTGAGCCGGCCGGTTTCAAAATGTCTTTAGGGCTGAAGGATACCAATCTGGCGCTCACCGCCGCGGAACAGGTTTCCGCCAAGCTCCCTCTTGCCGAGCTGGCCAAGAGCCATTTTGAAAGCGGGATCGAACAAGGATTCGGGGATTTGGATTGGGCCGCTTTGATTAAATGTCTGAAATAACAAAACACCTCTCCGTTATCAGGAGAGGTGTTTTTTACAGACGCGGCAGCTTCATTTCTTTCTCAAACATCAGATCATCGATGCTTTTAAACGTGTAGCCTTCTTTTTTCAAATCGGTAATCGCATCGTCCAGAGCTTCTGAATTGTCCTTTGAAACGGTGTGGAGAAGATAGATCGCGCCGGGATGCGCCTGTTTTATCATGTGATCATAGGCGTATTTTTTCCCTTTCTGCTCGTTAACCTTCCAATCGACAAATGCGACGGACCAGAAAACGGTTTGGTAGCCGAGGCGCTTCGTTTCTTTCAGGACATATTCGCTGAACACGCCGCGCGGCGGACGGAGATACAGATTGTCCCGCTTTCCGGTAATGTTGTAAACAGCTTCCGTGACGGAATCGAGTTCATCTTGAATCTGATCGCCCGTTTTTGTCGTCAGATCAGGATGATGAAAAGAATGATTGCCGATAATATGGCCTTCCTTTGACATCCGTTTAATCAAATCAGGCTGCTCTTTCACAAAATGGCCTGTGACAAAAAAAGTGCCTGTGACATGATGTTTCTTTAAAACATCAAGCACTTTCGGGGTATACCCATTTTCATATCCGTTATCAAACGTTAAATAAATGGTCTTTTCTTTCGTGTTGCCTAAATAAAAGGCATCGTATTTTTTGACAAGATTGTCCAGCTGTCTGCCGGCATCCGGCGGCTGATGATTGACGCTGCGTTTAAATCCCCAGTTTATCCGTTCATTCGGCACGGCCTCTGCACTGTTCATGCCTCCCGCAAGTAAAACAGCCATGCAGCAAATTGAACAAAACCATTTCATGCCCAGCACTCCTTCTGCATTTTTCCTTATTTTGCAGTAGGCTCATCCCTTTTATACAGCCGCATTATGGAAAGAGAAAAACCCCGGCAGACTGCCGAGGTTTATTCCCAATCCTTTTTGAAGCGTTCGTATTTTGCTTCCAGATCATCAAGCATGCCGATGAGCCGGTCTATATCTTCAACGTCCGTTGATTCAGGGTCTAATGAATCAATGACATTCATAAACATATCGAGTCTGTTCTTCAAGTAATCGAGCTGCTGATCTTTGCTGTTTACTGCGTTCCCCATACTTCCACTCCATTCATTTTTTATAATGGTAGCGTATTTTTTGCCGTTTTTCAATGGTTCCGCTACTTGCGATCTTGGCAGATCAGGTCTAAAATTAACACTTGGCAGACGTTAGTATGCCCATTTATAAAGGAGTTAGATAGTCATGACACAAAACACAGCACTGCGTCCGATCACACCGGAGTACGATCCTTGGGAAGCGTACATGGATGTCGACCAGTATGGAGATATGAAACTGACGAACGTTGAATTTACAACGACGACCTTGTGCAATATGAGATGCGAGCACTGCGCGGTCGGGTACACGCTTCAGCCGAAAGACCCGAATGCGCTGCCTATTGACCTTTTATTAAAGCGGCTTGAAGAAATTCCGCTGTTACGCTCGATCAGCATTACGGGCGGCGAACCGATGCTTTCGCTGAAATCGGTAAAGGAATATGTCGTCCCGCTTTTGAAATATGCGCATGAACGCGGCGTACGCACACAGATCAATTCAAACCTGACGCTTGATATCGGGCGCTACGAACGGATTATTCCTTATTTGGACGTCCTTCACATTTCCCACAACTGGGGAACGGTCGAGGACTTTGCCGACATCGGATTTGCGATGATGGAGAAAAAACCGACATTTGAACAGCGGGCGCGCTATTTTGACAAAATGATTGAAAACAGCCGCACGCTGGTCGAAGCGGGTGTAATGGTTTCAGCGGAAACGATGCTGAATAAACGCACGCTGCCGCATATTGAACATATTCACCGGCAGATTACGGAAGAAATGAAATGCCAGCGCCACGAAGTCCATCCGATGTATCCGAGTGATTTCGCCAGCGCGCTTGAATCACTCAGCCTGAAGGACATGAGACAGGCCATTCATCATCTGCTCGATATTCGCGATGAAGAAACATGGATGCTGTTCGGCACGCTCCCGTTTTACGCATGCAGTCCTGATGAAGAAGACCAGAAGCTCCTCCGCCGCCTGCGGGAAGCGAAAAACGTTACGGTGCGAAACGATCCTGACGGCCGCTCCCGCCTGAACGTCAACATCTTTGACGGAAATATCATTGTCACGGATTTCGGTGATACACCGCCGCTCGGCAATATTAAAACTGACAGCCTTCCTGAAGCGTATGACAAGTGGAGACAGACGAAGCTGAGCAAAGAGCTGAACTGCCGCTGTACAAACGTCCGGTGCCTCGGTCCGAACGTCCTTGTCAAAAACAGTTATTATCAGGAGACAGATTTTTCATTACGAAAAGCCAGAGGTTAACAGAAGATGGAAACGACAATTACGGATATTTTAAAAAGCAAAGTGGTTGAGATCATCATCGTCGCTCTCGTGCTTTACGCCGGTGTCTTTCTGATCAACCGTTTTGTACAGGTGTTATTTAAACGCACAGATTTCTTGGAGGAACGGAAAGGGAAAACGATTGAGAGCCTCGTCCGATCCATCACCCAGTATACGGCGACGATCGGATTTATCTTTTACGTCATTTCTTTATTCGTTCATGATTTCGGCAGAATTTTAGCCGGGGCGGGCGTTGCCGGTATCGTCATCGGTTTCGGCGCCCAGTCTTTAATCAAGGATATTTTGGCCGGTATCTTTTTAATATACGAACGCCAGCTGCATAAAGGCGATTACGTGACGATTAATAATCTCTTCAACGGTACAGTGGAAGAAATCGGCCTCCGTTCCCTGCAGATCCGTGAGTGGACCGGCAAGCTGCTTACCATTTCAAATGGTGAGGTGAGACAGCTTCAAAACTATAACATTGATTTTATGCGGATTACCGAGTCTGTCGTGATCAGTTATAAGGAAGATCCTGAGCGGGTATATGCCGTCTTAGAAAAAGCCTGTGACATGCTCAATGATGAGCTTCGCGATTCACTGAAGCGGGATGAATTTCTCAATGCGACGGAACCGTTTCAAGTGCATGGCATCATGAGCCTGAACAAATTGACGAGAGGCATTGAGTTTACCGTCAAAGGCATGGTTCAAGACACAGAATACTTCTCGGCGAGCCTTGCGGTGAGACGCGTTCTTGCCCGGGAGCTGTACAACAACAATGTGCAATTGCTTGAGGAAATGAATTATACACAAAAAAGCTGATTCCCAAACCGGAATCAGCTTTTTTTATTTATCTCGGCTGCGCTGTCATTTGAAAACCGAATGTGACATGATCCTGCACCGGAATCCAAGCGCCGATTCCTTGCGAGGTCACATTTTTGACGACAAGTTTCCGCTTGCTGCCTTTCAGCACCAAATACACTTCGCCGTATGTTACTTTTCCTTTCTCATTAACGGCCGGGGCATAGGCGTGCAGGTAGCCGAGCCGCTGCGGAGAAATTTTATAAATCTGATCGCGTTTTGTGCCGGCGCCGATGACCGTTTCAAACGCGAGCGGCAGTTTTGTTTTCTTCATCGCTTTTTGCATCATCATGCTTTTCACGTCTTCTGCGTTCGGCACTTTCGCTGTGAGCCCGCCTTTGATTTTGTATTGCTGTTCTTGGGCGTATGAGATTTCCGCGGCTTGCTGCCCGCCCCGGTTATCCGCTCTGTTCGTGTTGATTTTTTTATATTCCCAGTTGGCGACCGTTTCGTTCGATTGATAGCCGAGCGCCCATTTCCCGAGAAATATTGTCGCCCGGTATCCGATGGCAAGCGGTGAACCGGAAACCGAGGATTCATTCAGCATCTTTATCAGATGCGGATTTTCGATGTTGATCTCTGATGTATCTAACAATTCCTTTGCCAGTTTGCTCGGCTGAAGCATCGGCTGGTCCTGTGAAGCATTCGGATACGTATTTTCCTTGGAAACGCTGACGACAGAGTTGGGAACCTTAAACGGTTTCTTTGCACCGGCAGACGGCGCTGCAAAAAAACTAAAGGATAACAGCAGAATCAATGTGGCATGAAACAGCTTTTTCATCATATCACTCTTTCTATAGCATTTTCCTTTAGTCTTTTCCTCCGTAATCGTTGTTATCCGCATTTTTTACAGGTTAAAGCAGGAAAAATCCGATCGCCATGATGACATAAGCGGCAAGGAGAGTAGCTCCCTCAAACCAGTTTGAATCACCGTCATTTGAAATCATCGTCATCAAAAGGACGGATGATATCATCGCGACAAGCTCAGGCAATGTGAATACCAGCGGCATATTCACCGGGAAAAAGACGGAACAGATCACTAGCACCGGAGCGACAAACATGGCGATCTGCAAAGTCGAGCCGACCGCGATTTCAACGGCGACATCCATTTTGTCTTTGTACGCCATAATGATGGCCGACGCATGCTCTGCGGCATTTCCGACGATTGCGACGATAATCACCCCGATAAACAATTCGCTCCAGCCGAACTGTTCAGCCACCGCATGAAACGTATGGACAAGGTTTTCAGATATGTAGGCGACAATAATGGTTGCGATAAATAAGACGGCTGTCGCTCTTTTCCCCGACCACTCAGGCTGCTCCTCTTCTTCCTTGGCCTCCGGCTGGTTCGGCTGATAAACACCGCGGTGGGTGACGAGCTTGAAATAAAGAGCCGCCACGTATAAAAGGATCATGATGATGCTGATGCCGACACTCAAATCAAGCTTGCTTTTTTCCCCCATATCGATGGAAAACACTTCGGGAATGACCAAAGCTACGATAATAGCAAATATTAACAGTACTGAATTGTGCCGGGCATCATGAATATTGAATTCCTGACGCTTGTATTTCAAACCGCCGATAAAAAACGACAATCCCGCGACAAGCAGAAGGTTGCCAAGTACCGAACCGGTCAGTGAAGCAAGCACGATGCCCGTCAGCCCTTCCTTTAAGGCAAATAGCGATATAATCAGCTCTACCGCATTTCCGAACGTCGCATTCAGCAGCCCCCCGACCCGCGGGCCCGCGATAATGGCCAGAGATTCAGTCGCTCTCCCCATAAAACTTGCAAGCGCGATAATCGTCAAGCAATAAATCATAAACAAAACAGCTGACGGCCAGTGCATCAGGCTTCCGATAACTGAAAGCGGCACTCCCGCCGCAGCGGTAAAGAAAAAAATCCGATTCATATTCTGCCTGGCTCCTTTTTTCGAATGAGTCTTTTTATATCCTTCTCAAAAACTCCCTCAATTACACTTCCGGAGAAATCCCAATTGGCATTTTCAGGTTGCCGGACGCGAAAAATCCGTGTACGATCAAGAAAGATACTGAAGAAGGAGAAAATACGCGATGTCACGACTGCACTTCTTTATTTTGGTTCTGCTTGTTTCCATCTCCGGTTTTTCCCAAGGCATGCTTCTGCCGGTCATTTCCGTCATTTTTGAAACGAACGGAGAATCAGCCGCTATAAACGGCCTGCACGCAACCGGCCTGTATATCGGCGTGCTTCTGGCGTCGCCGTTTATGGAGGCCCCGCTGCGCAAGCTCGGATTCAAACCTCTGATGGTCACGGGCGGATTTCTTGTTTTCATCAGCTTATTCAGTTTTATTTGGCTTCAATCCATCTGGTTATGGTTTTTTCTTCGGCTGCTGATCGGAATCGGGGATCATATGCTGCATTTCTCAACCCAAACATGGGTGACTTCAAAATCAACGCCCCAAAACAGAGGAAGAAACATTTCGCTGTACGGGCTGTCCTTCGGGCTTGGTTTCGCTGTCGGTCCGTTTATGGTCCCTCTCGTAAAAACAAGTCCGTCCCTTCCGTTTATCGTCTCCGGCTGTATCAGTCTCGCCGCCTGGCTGTTTGTATTTGTCTTACGTAATGAGCACCCGGCGCAAGGTCCGGATGAAACATCCGGGGACAACAGCGCAAAACGGTTTTACCGCGCCCTGCTTTTCGGCTGGGTCGCTTTTCTTCCGGCATTCGGCTACGGTTTTTTAGAAACGGCGCTGAATGGAAGCTTCCCCGTGTACGCCCTGCGCTTAGGCATATCCGTTGATGCCGTCGCATTGATATTGCCCGCTTTCGCCATCGGAAGTATTGTATTCCAGTTTCCGCTTGGTTTATTAAGCGATCGGTTTGGAAGAAAACGTGTCCTGCTCGTCATTTTACTGACGGGCGCCCTGTGCTTTTTGACGGCCGGATTGTTTCCGTCGCCTTCTGTCATCGACGGCTGCTTTTTCATGGCGGGGATGGCGGTCGGCAGTATGTTTTCCCTCGGCATCAGCTATATGAGCGACCTGCTGCCGTCCCATCTTCTTCCGGCGGGCAATCTGCTCTGCGGGATTTCGTTCAGCCTCGGCAGCATGATCGGGCCGGTGGCGGGCGGCTGGTATATGCAGCGGTTTGAAAGCGCCAATTTGTTTTACTTTATTACAGTGATCCTGGTCTGTATTTGGCTTGCGCTCGTCTTCGGGGAAACAAAGCACAGCGCCGCATCCGAATCCCATTCTTTTCCCGCCTCATAAAAAGCCGCCTGATTTAGGCCAGGCGGCTTTTTTCTAGTGGTATCCGTTCTGCCCGTTGGCGCTTCCGCTTGTTTTATTCTTCGGGCCGTTTTTTGAGTTTTGTTTATTATGGCTTCCGCCTTTTTTCGTATGCTTGGTCATAGCGATTCCCCTCCGTTTTTCAGCTTGAACGTCATCCGTTCCTCTATAGCTTGCTCCCGCGGTACGGATTTTCATCAGGAAGCTTTTTACGTTTATGTAAAAGCGCGTTGATTTCTCCTCCTAAAATCAGCAGGGTTCCCGTAAGGTAAAACCAGATCATAAGGACGATAATTCCCCCGATGCTCCCGTATGTGGCGCTGTAGTTGGCAAAGGTGCCGACATAAAATGAGAACAGCATACTGACGATAATCCAGCCGGCTGCCGCGAATACGGCTCCCGGCAGCACAAAACGGAGGGAAAGCCTTTTATTCGGCGCGAAAATGTAAAGCGCGGTAAAGACGATTAAAAGGATAAGCGGACTGATACCCCAGCGGACAACCGACCACACCTGCAAAAACAAGCCGGGGGCGCCGATGAAATCTGCGACCAGCAGTCCGATTTCTCTGCCGAACACCGGCAGAAGCAGTGCGATTAAAATCGTAACCACCATCGCGATGGTTAAAAAAATTGAGGTCAGGCGAATGATGATAAATGAGCGGTTTTCCTCGACTTCGTAGGCATGGTTAAACGCTCTGACAATCGCGTTCATACCGTTGGAAGCCGACCAGATGACGGCGATTATCCCGAATGACAAAAGTCCGCCGCTGCGTTTGTTCAGCGTTTGCTCCGTAATGGATTTCACCATGGACATTGCGCTGTCAGGCGCGTATTGATCGACTGCGCCGAGCACGTCTTCTGCCGATATGGGAAGATAGGCCGTGAGCGTCAGCATGAAAATCATTAACGGAAACAATGACAGAAGAAAAAAATACGCCAGCTCCGCCGATTTACTTTGTCCTTCATGCAGAGAAAATCTTGCAAACAGCTCCTTTATAAAACTCATGACATCCCACCTCAATGATCGTTTTTCGAAAAATGCTCCTTCGTCTCTTTTAACAGACCAATGACCTGCGGCGTCGTCTGCTTCAGCTTGGTGATCTGCCCGTTTAAAAAACTCAGATCGTCCGATACGGTATTGGCGATGCTTTTCACTTGATCCAGTTTTGCAGAAGCCTCCTGTTTCAAGGCTTCGGGATTATTCCGGTAAAATGCCGCACGCCGCCTGCACGCGTCCATGTTCCGGAAACATGCCTCTCTTGTCGGCTTATGTAATAAAGAAAGTGCTCCGCCGGCGGCAGCGCCGATCAGAATCGCTTTTGCCATGATGCGTGTCTGCTTCATCGGTCAATCCCCCTTATAAATGATGGTCTTTCTTTATTGTTTCCAGCAAATGACGGCACCCGGACTCGATCAGAGCGTACACTTCGCTGAAATTCCCGGTATAATACGGATCAGGCACGTCCGCAAGATCCGACTCCGGTACATAATCAAGCAGCCTTGCGATACGCGGCGCCGCTTTTTTATAACCGGCCATGCTGCGCAGATGCCCGATATTTTCAGCATCCATCGCAATGACGTAATCAAAATCGGTCAGATCAGACTCACGGACCTGTCTCGCCGTGATACCGCTTGTGCTGATCCCTTTCTCTTTAAGGATCTGCTCCGTTCCCTCATGCGGCGGATTTCCCGCATGCCAGGCGCCGATTCCCGCTGAATCAATGTTAATCTGCCCGTTCAGCCCGTTTTTCTTCACCATATCAGAAAATACCGCCTCTGCCATAGGCGAACGGCAAATATTTCCCAGACAGACAAACAGCACATGTATCATATCGATAACCTCCCTATTCTTTCCCCACATTTTGAGGATCAAAAACCTTATCATCATCTTAGCAATTTTTCTGCGGCTGTGGAAATAAGCTTTTATTCTAAATGAATTCTGTTAGAATAAAGGGTACGAAAACGGTCATGAAAGGATGCATGAATTTGCCGAGCCAACAAACAGAAACGTTAAACAAAATGATTGAAGACATTTCGCAGAAGCTCAACATGCTCAATGTCGGCGTCATCAGAGCGGAAGATTTCAGTGATGAAAAAATAGAAGATCTTACATACCTTCATCAAATGGTCATGAAAAAAACATCATTCAGCCCGAGTGAAATGCAGGCCATTGCTGAGGAACTCGCCTCTCTCAGAAAATAAACCCGTGTCAGCCCCGCCGAAAAACAGCGGGGCTTCTTTGATTTAAAAAAGCAAAAAATAAAAGTTCATCGGTTTGACACATATAAAAAGAAGGGGTATAGTAACTGCGAACTTTGGCAGAACGATATATGCGGTCTTCTAATTTGTTTTTTAGTATAACGATATACTTACTGTCTTATCAACGTTAATCAAGTATACATGCAGCCGTTTTATCAAACCAGTTTTTTAAAGAAAGGCAGTGGTTCAATAAAGGGGAATGGTTCTGTGCGTTCATCAATAATTTAACTTTAATAACCGCATTAGGGGATGTCATCATGAAAAACATATACACCAAAATGGCAGCGGGTCTTTATATCAACTATTTCCTGCTGGGCATGATCAATATTATGATCGCATCGAATATGGAAGCATTATCAAAACAGCTTCATACATCAGCAGCCGGAGTCAGCTATTTGGTCTCCGCCATCGGCATCGGGAAGCTGATCTCGCTTCTTTTTGCCGGAAAGCTCTCAGATACATTCGGGAGACGGCCGTTTATCGTGGCGGGCGCATTTCTGTATCTGATTTTCTTAATCGGAATTCCGCTTTCGACAAACTATACGGAAGCGTTTATCTTCGCTATTTTCGCAGGGATCGCCAATTCATTTTTGGATTCCGGCACATATCCGGCGCTTATTGAAGGATTTCCGAAAAACGCAAGCTCTGCAACCGTGTTAATCAAAGCGTTTGTATCCATCGGCGCGACGGTGCTTCCGTTTTTTATCGCATTTATTGCGGACAGGCATTTGTTTTACGGGTGGACGTTTTTCGTGCCCGGCATCATTTTCTTCCTGAACGGCTTTTTCCTGTTGAAAGTTCCGTTCCCGAATCATAAGCAAAAAGAAGACGGCGGCCGGGCGGATGCCTCTCCGTCTGATGACACGTTCAGATCACAGCCGTCGATATGGCGCGAAGGCCTTGCGATTATTTTGTTAGGCTTTTCATCAACAGCGCTGTTTATGCTCGTTCAAGTATGGCTTCCTAAGTTCGGTCAATCCGTTTTGGGCATGCCCGAAGTGCAAGCCGTCAAATTGTTGAGCTATTACAGCATCGGGGCGCTTGTGTCCGTGTTATTGCTGGCTGTGCTGTTAAACAGAGTGATTCAGCCGATTACGGTAATGGTGCTGTACCCGGTGATCGCGGCAATCGCGCTGCTTGCTCTGATTTTCATTCAGCAGCCGGCCGTATCGGTCATCAGTTCCTTCGTCATCGGACTTTCAACTGCGGGCATTCTGCAATTGGCGATGACGGTTATGGCTGTTTTATTCCCTAAAAATAAAGGGACCATCACATCTTTTGTTAATATAGCATCAAGCTTATCTTTTATTGTCATTCCGCTTATAACGGGAGCGATATCCAAAACGGCCGGCCTGACCCCTGTTTTTCTGCTTGATATCGGAATTGCGGCTGTCAGCGCCCTCCTCGCATTGTTTATCGGTATCCGTTTTAAGCAGGTGATGAAAGCCTGACTATTTTTAAAGGGAGAGAACCTATCATGCAATCTATTACAATCAGAAACACGGTCATCGGCGAAGGACTTCCGAAGATCATTGTGCCGCTGATGGCAGGCGGAGAGAAAGAGCTCCTTGAAGAAATTGAAGCCGTCAACAGGCTTAACCCGGATATCATTGAGTGGCGGGCGGATGTATATGAGCACGTTGAAAGCCCGGACGCCGTAAAAGGCATGCTTGAAAAGGTGCGGAAAGCCGCAGGCGCAACACCGCTGCTTTTTACATTCAGAACCCATAAAGAAGGCGGAAATAAAGTTATTGACGTCCGCCTTTACATTGAATTGCTTAAAACCGTAATCGAAACAAGACACATTGAACTTGTAGACGTTGAATTGTTTACGGGAGAAGCGGAAGTCAAATCAATTGTGAAAACTGCTGAAGACAACGGCGTATATGTCGTCATGTCCAATCATGATTTTCATCAGACACCGAAAAAAGAAGAAATCATCTCCCGGCTGCGGAACATGCAGGCGTACGGCGCGCACATCCCGAAAATCGCGGTGATGCCGCAAAACACTGAAGATGTTTTCGTCTTATTGGATGCCACACATACGATGAAAACACAATACGCAGACCGGCCGATCATCACGATGTCAATGGCGGGAACGGGCCTGATCAGCCGGCTGGCCGGGGAAGTCTTCGGCTCGGCGTGTACGTTCGGCGCGGGCAAAGAAGCATCTGCGCCCGGACAGATTCCCGTTGCTGAATTGCGAAGAGTACTCAGCATTTTAAATAAAAATATGTAACCAGCGTTTTTCTCCCCTCAAGCGGGATGAAAAACAGATGAATGGACTAACGGAGGAATACATCATGAAGAAAGATTTAGGACGGATTAACGGAAAAACGCAGCTTATCGGATTATTCGCGACACCGATCGGACACTCTTTATCTCCGGCGATGCACAACCTGGCGTTTAAAAAATTAGGGCTGAACTACGCTTACCTCGCATTTGAAGTCGGCAATGAACAGCTTGAAGATGTGGTGACGGGAATGCGCGCCTTAAACGTCAGGGGCTTCAATGTCTCGATGCCGAACAAGATGAACATTCTCCCTTACCTCGATGAACTCGCGGATTCAGCGAAATTCACCGGCGCGGTGAATACAGTGGTGAATGAGAACGGAAAATTGATCGGACACTCCACTGACGGTATGGGATACGTCCGCAACCTAAAAGAACACGGCATCGACATCACAGGCAAAAAAATGACGCTGGTCGGTTCCGGCGGAGCCGCCACTCCGATTGCGATTCAATCCGCATTGGAAGGCCTCGGCGAAATCTCAATTTTCGCCCGCAATGACGCGTTTTTCGAAAAGGCGGAAGAGAATGTCCGCATCATTAATGAAGAAATGAAGGGCTCTTCTTGTAAAGCGAATCTTTTCCCGCTCGAAGATCAAGATGCGCTGCGTGCTGAAATCGCTTCAAGCGATATTTTTACAAACGGAACGGGTGTCGGCATGAAACCGCTTGAAGGCTTGAGTGTTATTGAAGACACATCCATGCTCCGTCCGGATTTGATTGTGACAGACGTCGTTTACACCCCCGTTACGTCGAAATTGCTTGAACAGGCTCAAGCGGCCGGCTGCAAAACCATTAACGGCCTCGGCATGATGCTTTGGCAGGGCGCCAAGGCGTTTGAATATTGGACAGGCCGTGAAATGCCGGTTCAGTATATTAAAGAGCAGATGTTTGAATAATCTATTGTGATAGAAAGCGCCGAAGGACAATCCGTCTTCCGGCGCTTTATCTTTTTCTCCCCCTCTCTCTTTCTTCTCACGCGCCAAAACGCTTATAATGGAGGTAACGAATAATAACCAAGTGAGGAATGCGACGTATGAAACAGCAAAAAAAACGCCGGGTGACATTGCAGCAGGTCGCTGAGCATGCCGGCGTCTCAACATCCACCGCCTCATTAATCGTCCGCAATAATCCGCGAATTTCCGAAGCAACCCGTGAGAAAGTGCTGCAGTCCATGCGGGAGCTTGGGTACGTATATGATCGGGTCGCCGCGAATTTACGATCACAGACGTCTACAACGGTAGGATTGATTATCACTGACATTTCCAATACGTTTTTCTCAGAGTTTCTGATCGGCGTGCAGAATACACTCGAGGAAGTCGGATTAACAGTGCTCTTAGGCACGACATTTGATTCCGTCGCCAAACAGGAGCAGCTGATCTCGACCATGCTGGAACACAGGGTCGGCGGATTGATTTTATGCCCGGTTTCAGGCGCGGCCGAGGAAACCCTTTCCCGCCTTGAGCAGCTTGATATTCCGGTCGTGCTCGCCGTCAGGGAGATTGCCGATGCGGACTGTGATTTTGTCGGAGCTGACTATGAGGAAGGCACCTATAAGGCAGTGCGCCATCTCATTGAAAAAGGGCATCAGGAGATTGCGTTTCTGGGCGGCGTGAAGCACTCATCAACATGGACGAAACGGATAAAAGGGTTTAAAAAAGCGCTCCGTGAAGCGGATCTTGCAGTGAAAAGTGAATTTGTGATTGACAGCGCGCCGACCCGCGAGGCAGGCTATGAAGCTGTGATGAAGCTGCTCCGCCGGCCTGAGCGCCCGGCCGCGATTTTCTGCTTCAGTGATTTGGTCGCGTTCGGCGTCATGCAAGGGATCAGAAAAGCAGGACTCATCCCGGGCGAAGATATTGATATTGTCGGCTTTGACAACGTGCCGGAAGCTGAAATTTCTTATCCCCCGCTTACAACCGTTGCTTCTTTTCCGCGGCAGTCGGGAAAAGAAGCGGCTCAATTGCTGCATCATAAAATCACCAATTCCCAGCACCAAAAACAGCGCATTATTTTGGCGCCTGAGCTGGTCATTCGTGAATCTTCACAAAAAAAGCGGAACGCCTGATACGGCGCTCCGCTTTTATATTATGCAAGCAGTTTTAATGACTCGCGGTTGAATGCCGGAATGTCATCCGGTGTGCGGCTTGTGACCAGCTGGTTCTGGCAGACGACGACTTCTTCATCCACCACATTTGCGCCTGCGTTTTCCATGTCAATACGAATGGATGTAAATCCTGTCGCTTTGCGCCCGTCCAATGCTTTCGCGTTGATAAGAAGCTGAGGGCCGTGGCAGATGGCGAAAACCGGTTTTTTATCATCCATAAACGCTTTGGCAAATTGGACGAATCGGTCATCCGCACGCAGCATGTCAGGTGAGAATCCGCCCGGGATCAGCAATGCGTCAAAGTCTTTCGGATTCACATCATCTATGGACGCATCCACTTTCACTTCCGCTTCCCCTTG
The DNA here is from genome assembly GCF_001553895.1 of Bacillus sp. SDLI1. Lineage (NCBI taxonomy): Bacteria > Bacillati > Bacillota > Bacilli > Caryophanales > Bacillaceae > Bacillus > Bacillus sp. SDLI1. The sequence continues at coordinate 1,465,190 of NZ_CP013950.1, forward strand.
TTTGCCTTTGACTGTTTTTCCTTTTTCCTGTTCAATCACTGTTAATTCATGACCCGCATCTTCAAAAGCTTTCACAGGTTCTGTATACTCGACGTCCTCAAAATAATCCGTTAATACAACTGCAATTTTTTTACCCATAGTTACTACCTCCTGCTTGATGAAGTCTACATAAATCCATGTACCCCAGCCACACTAACATCAAACATAAAAGACTCATTTGCCGCCCATTCGTTTTACATAGGTCATTATCCTCATTTTTCTTCTTTTTACAAGAATCATCATGAAATCTATATAAACTTTCACAAAATATTCTTACAATGGTACTGCATGACAAAATTTGTTGAAAGGTGGAGAACAGGTGAGAATACAGAAAAGACGATGCAGCGTCAATAAGACACTCCGTATTCTGCTGCCCCTAGTTATGATACTTAGTCTAATCCTCCCAATAACACCCATTAAAGCAGAAGAAAACAAATCCTCCAGTGTGAATCTCAGCATTTTAGCGACAACTGACGTTCACGCCAATATGATGGACTACGATTACTACAGCGACAAACCGACAACGGAATTCGGGCTGGCCCGAACGGCTCAGCTCATTGCGAAGCACAGAAGCGAAAATCCGAATACGCTGCTTGTCGATAACGGAGACCTGATTCAAGGAAATCCCCTCGGAGAATACGCTGTAAAATATCAGAAAAACGATATCATTTCAGGCGCAAAGACCCATCCGATCATTGAAGTGATGAATAGTCTGCACTATGACGCAGGAACACTCGGCAATCATGAATTTAATTACGGGCTGGATTTTCTGGACGGGACGATGAAAGGCGCTGATTATCCGATCGTCAACGCCAATGTGAAAACATTGAGCGGTGAAAACCGTTATACGCCTTATGTCATAAAAGACAAAACCGTTACGGATGAAAACGGCGGAAAACACCAGCTAAAAGTCGGCTACATCGGCTTTGTCCCTCCCCAAATCATGACGTGGGATAAAAAAAATCTTGAAGGACGCGTTCAAGTCGAGGACATTGTGGAATCCGCGAAGAAAACCGTTCCGAAAATGAAAGCTGAAGGTGCTGATATCGTCATCGCCCTCGCCCACAGCGGCATCGAAAAAAAAGCACAGTCCTCCCGTGCGGAAAATGCCGTTTTTGATCTGGCAACGAAAGTCAGCGGAATTGACGCGATCGTATCAGGCCATCAGCACGGTCTGTTCCCTGATGGCGAATACAAAGGCGCTGATCAATTCGACGTCGATAAAGGCACGATTAACGGCATCCCCGTTGTCATGTCAAGCAGCTGGGGCAAATATGCGGGCGTCATCAACCTCCGGCTTGAAAAAACAGACGGCGCATGGCATGTGGAAGATGGAAAAGGCAGGATCGAGCCGATTGCCGGCAATGTGACTTCGGAAAACGAAACCGTCGTCAATACCGTCAAAAAAGCGCATGAAAGCACACTGCAATACATCAGAGAACCCGTCGGCCAGACAAAAGCCGATATCAACAGTTTTTTCGCCCAAGTCAAAGATGATCCGTCCATTCAAATCGTGACGGATGCGCAAAAATGGTACGCCGAAAATAGGATGAAAGATACAGAATATAAAGATCTGCCAATCCTCTCGGCGGGCGCTCCGTTTAAAGCCGGCGGGCGGAACGGTTCAAACTACTATACAAACATTTCCGCAGGTGACCTCGCCATCAAAAATATCGGCGATTTATACCTGTATGACAACACGGTTCAGATCGTCAAGCTGAACGGCAGCGAAGTGAAAGACTGGCTTGAAATGTCCGCAGGGCAATTTAATCAGATCGATCAGGCAAAAGGCGGCAGCCAAGCGCTTTTAAATGACGCCTACCGCTCATACAATTTTGATGTCATTGACGGCGTCACCTATCAGGTCGATGTCACTAAACCGGCGAAATACAACGAAAACGGAACAGTCATTCATCCCGATGCAAGCAGGATCGTCAACCTTTCTTATCAAGGAAAGCCCGTCAGCGCCAAGCAGGAATTTCTGATTGTCACAAATAATTACCGCGCTTCAGGAGGCGGAGGATTTCCTCACTTAAGCAATGATAAAATCGTATACTCATCAGCCGATGAAAACAGGCAGGTCTTAATGGATTACATCATCCAGCAGAAAACAATTAATCCGCAGGCTGATCATAACTGGTCCATCCTTCCGGTCAAAGGGACGAACCTGACATTTGAATCCTCCTTGGCCGCAAAGCCGTTTGCCGACCGCGCAGATGACGTCGCCTATATCGGAAAATCACAAAACGCCGGCTATGGACAGTACAAGCTCCAATTCAAAGATGATGAATCGGGCACAGATCCTCCGAAAGATGACGCATGGAAACTCACCGTTATGCATACAAACGACACGCACGCCCATCTTGATAACGCGGCGAGGCGGATGACGAAAATCAAAGAAATCAGAGGCGAAACCGACCGCAGCATTCTGCTTGATGCGGGAGACGTTTTCTCAGGCGATCTCTATTTTACAAAGTGGCAGGGGCTGGCTGATTTAAAATTGATGAACAGCATGGGCTACGACGCAATGACCTTCGGAAATCATGAATTTGATAAAGGCCCGGGTGCTCTCGCCAGCTTCCTGAGCGGGAACGGAAGCGCGGCTGACCCGCCCGGAAAATACAATTTCCAAGCGCCTGACTTCCCGCTCGTCAGCTCAAATGTCGATGTGTCCAAAGAGTCAAAACTCAGACCATTCATGAAAAAAGCAGACACCTTTACGGCAGGGAAAAAGAAAAAAGCAGGCATCTATCCATACATTCTGCTTGATGTAAACGGAGAAAAAGTTGCCGTATTCGGCTTAACGACGGAAGATACGTCCGTCACATCAAGCCCGGGTAAAAGCATTGTCTTTAATGATGCCTTCCAATCCGCACAAGGTACGGTAAAAGAAATACAGAACAAGGAACATGTCAATAAAATTATCGCCCTGACCCATATCGGGCATCAGCGTGATCTCGATCTCGCCAAAAAAGTAAAAGGCATTGACTTAATCGTCGGCGGACATACGCATACGCTTGTAGATAAAATGGAAATTGTCAAAAACGAAGAGCCGACCATCGTCGCCCAGGCAAAAGAATACGGCGAATATTTAGGCCGGGTGGATGTCGCATTTGACAAAAATGGGGTCGTCCTGCCGGAACAATCCTCTCTTCAAGCCCTGCCGGTGAATGAGCAGACGAAAGAAGATCCGGATCTGAAAACAGAGCTTAATCCGTTTAAAAAAGAGCTCGTCTCCGTCAAAAATGAAAAAGTCGGCTCCACGAAAGTTGCGCTTGACGGCCGGCGCGAGCATGTCCGCTCTAAAGAAACCAATCTCGGAAACTTCATCGCGGACGGCATGCTGCAAAAAGCGAAGGAAGCCTCCGGCGCCCAGATCGCGATCACAAACGGGGGCGGCATCCGCGCAGGCATTGATAAAGGAGACATCACACTCGGCGATGTGCTGAATGTGATGCCGTTCGGCAACACGCTTTACGTCGCGGATTTAACCGGGAAACAGATCAAACAAGCCTTGGAACAAGGGTTAAGCGGAATTGAGGCTCAAGGGGGCGCCTTCCCTCAAGTTGCCGGTTTAACATACACGTTTACACTGAATAAAAAGCCGGGACACCGCGTTCTTCAAGCTGCGGCCGTGCAGGATGACGGCAGCGTAAAGCCGATTTCTGATAAGAAAACATACAGAGTCGCCACCAGTAACTTTGTCGGTGAAGGCGGAGACGGATATTCCGTCTTTAACGAAGCGTCCCATAAAGAAGACCTTGGCTTTGTCGACTATGAGGTCTTCATCGAGCAGCTTGAAAAAGCGGGAAAAGCGGTGGAACCGAAAGTTGACGGCCGCGCGCAAGAAGTGTACCTGCCGACGAAGCAAAAAAACGGCTCGTGGACGCTTGAAGATGACAGCGCATTTGCGGCCTATGCCAAAAACGCCAATACACCGATCGTATACTACGACAAGAATGACGGCGCCAAAAAGCCGATTGATCTCAGCGTAACCAAAAATCAGATCGGCCTGTTAAGGGACAGAACATCTGATTCTTCCCTTACGATCCTGCATGACAAGTTCAGCATGAAAATGCCGATGGCAAACGCTGCAGCTAATGACACACGGTTCGGCGTGACGCCGAAAAAGAAAGTAAGCGGCGCGCTTTCAAATGTATACGACTTTACAATGAAGCAGAAAAACAAAGACATCAAAACATTCAAAGCGCCTGTAAAGCTTACCATGCGCATTGAGAATACGAAAAAGGCGAAACAGCCGGGCATTTATCACATAGACCGGAAAAAGAACGTCTATACAAAAACAGACAACGGATCGGTTTCACACGATCTCGTCACGGGCTATACCAATCATTTCAGTGAATACGCCATATTAAACGCAAACACGAAGAGCGCGCCGCCGACAAGCGGAGATCACGGCTCCGGAAAGCAGCCAAACGGACAAAACCCTTCATCCGGCCAAGCGCAGGACGGAGTATCGCCGGGCGGCCTGCTTCCTGATACAGCCACAGCGATGTATTCCATCCTCCTTGCCGGGTTTCTCATCAGCGCGCTCGGAACGGCACTGTATCTGTATCAAAGAAGAAAAGCAAAAAAAGTGAATGAAGCATAAAAAGGCCGCTTTTCTCGGCCGGTTCATCCCAAAAGCTCTCCTGATCTGATGTCAGGGGAGCTTTTCCCGGTCCGCCTTCTGAATCGACAGCGGTACGGCCGAATGATAAAATATGAGCGTTATTTATGCAGCAGCTGCATAGCTTGACACTTCACAGCGGGGCCTGTTTGGAGGACTTTTTTTGAAAATAACAAAAAACAAACGCAACAGCATGACTTACAAAATAAAGCTGTTTTACGTGATAACAGCGCTTTGCTGTATCAGCTCGCTCATTTTCGTCAATTACAACGCTTCTTTTTATGAGCGCCCGATTGCCAAAGTGACAAAAACAGCATTGGAACACCAGTCTGATGTGCAGGACATGCACAAAAACAAAGATAAGATTTTCAATCAGACGATTACAGCCAAACTTGAAAACGGCAGTCAAAAAGGAAAGCTCATTCATTTGTCCAATCAGTATTCCTCATCCGGAGCGAATGATCAAAAGTATCAGCCCGGCGATGAAGTATTCGTCTCTATTGATAAAGGGAAAACATCAAGTAAGGATATATCCGGAAGCATTATAGATAAAAAACGGGATAAACAGCTTTTGCTGATCGCTTGGATTTTCATATTCACCTTACTGATCGTCGGCAAAAAACAAGGCTTCTTTTCGATCATCAGCCTGATGTTTAACGCTGTTTTATTGTCTTATGCATTAGATTTGTACCGAAAGCACCCGAATATCGGGCTGATTTTCATCTGCGGTATCTGCATTCTCATCTTTACTGTCATTTCATTGCTGCTTGTCAGCGGTTTTCACGAGAAAACATATGCCGCCATAGCCGCGACGCTCGCAGGCACTTTTGTCTCCCTGCTCATTACGTATTTGGTGATGGCGGCAACCGGAGAAAAAGGTCTCAGATATGAAGAAATGCAGTATTTAACCCGCCCTTATCACACGGTGTTCATGGCCGGAGTATTTATCGGATCACTGGGAGCGGTCATGGATGTGGCCATTACCATGACGTCATCTGTCTTTGGATTATATGAAGAAAACAAGAGTATCTCATTACAAGCACTCAAACGTTCCGGAATGGAGATCGGTAAAGACATCATGGGGGCGATGACCAACATTCTGTTTTTTGCCTATATCAGCGGCTCTATACCGATGATGCTTTTGTATTTGAAAAATGATTCCCCGATAGGATTCACTCTTTCTATGAACATTTCCTTGGAAATAGCCAGAGCATTGGCCGGGGGAATCGGAATTGTATTAACCATCCCCGCCAGTCTGTATGCTTCTGTCTTTTTTATTAAACGAAAGAAGGCAAGCTCATGAATGTCATCGTAATTCTTGCGGCGATTTTATTTCTATTGATGGTTCTCATCGGCGGTAAAAAGGGAGCGAGGTCTTTTATTGCGCTATTTTTAAATTTCGGCGTTCTCTTTCTCACCATCATTTTAATGACTGACCCGCACATCAATCCGATTGTTTTAACGTTGCTCTCTTCCGCCGCGATTTGCAGCATTACACTTTTTTATATTAACGGGGGAAACGTCAAAACCGTAACCGCCTTTATTGCTGCCATGCTGACGATCGTATTGATGCTGTTTTTTATTCTGGCCGTCACGAAACAGACTTCGATTCAAGGGTTTGGTGAAGAAGAACTGGGTGATATCGGCATATTCACACTTTTTGTCGGGGTGGATTTTGTGAAGGTTACCGCGGCTATGATCATTATGGGCACGATAGGGGCAATTACCGATGTCGCGATCTCCATTACATCACCCATGAGAGAGATTTACAGCTATAATCCGTCCATGAGCCGAAAAGATCTGTACAAATTCGGTTTAAGCATCGGAAGAGATATTTTAGGAACGAATACAAATACGCTATTCTTTGCTTTTTTCGGCAGCTATTTGGCTTTAATTATATGGTTTAAAGACTTATCATACTCTGCTGAAAAAATAGTGAACTCAAAAGTCTTCAGCGCGGAAGCCGTCACCATTCTTTGCGCCGGCGTCGGGATCGGCATCATCATTCCCGTTACGTCCTGGATCACCGCCTGTTTTTTAGCGAAACAGACGAAACGTTAAAAGCTGCCGGGAAACTCCCGGCAGCTTTTTTTATTTACCTTATACCCACTTTACAACGTCTTTTGCGGCAGATCTTGTTTTCGGACGCGGTTCTCTGACACGGTAACCGAATGCGGCCATGACAGAGATGTCGAAACTTCCGTTTTCCAGAAGTCCTTCTTCTTCAAGAATCCGGTGGATTTCTTTGTAGTTGAAGCCTTCTACAGGGCAGGAGTCGATTCCGATCTGCGCCGCGGCTGTCATCATATTGCCAAGGGCGATGTATGTCTGTTTTGAAGCCCAGTCAAACAGCGCGCGATCTGATTCAAGCAGATTGAAATCATTTTTCTGGAAATCTTCTGTTTTGCTGATATAGCCTTCATACATATCTTCCGGCATTTTTTTGACTTCCTTCAAGTGGTTTTTGACATAATCGGCGTCAAAACGGATATCCTTTGCCGTCCGGGCAAGCAGAAGTACGAAGTGGCTTGCAGTCGGCAGCTGCTTTTGCGCGCCCCATGTGAACTCGCGGAGTTTTTCACGAAGCTCCGGGTTTTGAACGACGACAAATTTCCAAGGCTCCAAACCGAGTGAGCTTGGGGACAGTCTTCCCGTTTCTAAAATGAATTCAAAATCGCTTTCTGAAATTTTTTTCTCAGGATCAAATTCCTTTGTGGCGTGTCTGAATTGATACGCTTCGATGATCTGCTGTTTTTTATCTGACATTCATGATCTCTCCTTTTTATCTCGTTATGTACTATTGTAGCCATTATTTTTGAAAGTACCAGTACGCACATTTTTGTTGGATAGTATTCATTTTGATACTGACAAAAAAACGGGCTGCCGATGCAGTCCGTTTTTATTTTTCTCTTCTCGCAAAGCCGACGAAACCGAATATATCGAGCCTGTGCCGGCTTTCTGTGTACTGAAAGAGGCTGGCGCCCTCCAAAAAGATACGGTTTTTCACGACCGCCATATGGCTGAATCCGGGCGGAATTCACAACAGGAGCGCAAAAAGCATACAGTACTGTACAACTAAGTTAAAGAGGTGTGAAGAGATGCCATCCACTGTTATCAACCTGTACTATCTGAAGATTAACAGTATTTCTGGCAACGGATCTATTACGATTGGGGAAGCGGCATACAACAGTCCCACCACAAACAACAAATCACAAGGACTGAACTCTTCATTCGGCGATACGTCACCTATAGAATCGATGATGGAGAACTTGTTAAATGATCCTGATGTAAACGACCAGACAGCCATCGGAACCGCAGATACCGCAAATATTACGCCGGTGCCGCCCATTATAGATTAAAGGGGTTTTTATGAATGCCTTACCAAATTAACGTCGTCAATATAAAAGTAAACGGAGCCACCCAAAACGGAAACGTCGATATCGGTCAGACCGTACAAAACAGCCACACCGCCAACAGCAAATTTGTCGGCGCGAACTTTTCTTTAGGAGACTTTTCACCGGCCGCCGGATGTTTGAATTCGGGCCATCTTGATCCTGATGTGAGCGACCAGGATCAGATCGCCAACCCGTCAATGCCGATCGCAAATCAAATATAAGGGGGGTTTGCTGAAGTGGATATCGAAAAAATGAGAAAGTGGCTTGAGATTACAAACGAGCACAAGCCCAGCGACTTTTGGACCAATGTCCTGAAACGGAAATCTCCCGAAGAGTTTTTCTCCTTACAAAAAAACACCCTGGTTTATGATATCTATCAGGATGAACAGCACACATTTGTCATTGTGGAAATGCCCGGCGTTTACGAAGAAGAATTGACATTGAGGCTGGTGTCAAGAACGCGGCTGCATATAAAAGGAAATATCACGCCCCTTTTTCCAAAGGACATGGGGATCTGCCAAAACCGGTATTACGGAGAAATTGATGAGACGATTGAACTTCCTGAACCGGCTGAGCCCCATCTGCTGCAGGCGCAGTGCATGAACGGCCTGCTACACATTTCCTATCCGCGCCTTATGGAATACATTCCTTTTCAGCAGAAAATATAAGGAACCGGTTTACGGACGGTTCAGGCGTCTGTACACTTTCTCCTTATAATGAGAAGATGCGGGTTCTGAGAACATGTCTCTCTCCTCCGTCAGCTTGTCGAGTCTGACTTGTTTTTCCGTCCGTTTGTTCCGCAGGTGATCCAGCTCCGTTTCATTGCGGCACTTGGCGATCAAATAATCGAGCGTCATCAGCTCTTTCTTCAGCGCGCCCTCATCCTCGGCGATCCCGGCATTTTTCAACATGCGGTAGCCCATTCTGAGCGACTCCGGAAGATGTGCGGCATCGTCTTTCGGCAGGGGCTTTCCCATGCCTTTGATGCCGGCGAATTCTCCATCCTTAATGGCGCGCTTGATTTTATCTTCAGCCACGATATGGGCAATATCCATCACTTGTTACCTCCTTTTTTCAATTAAACCGGATCATATCCATACAAAAATCCATATCCCATTTTGTTCCATTCGAATTTTTCATAGCCGGCTTTCAACAGATAAACCTCCGTTGCGACAGCGTTTTTCGCCCTTTTTCCGATGAGCCTTTTCCACCTTTTCTATTTGCTGGTTTCATGGTATATTGATTACGTTCGTTTTTTCTATCGTTCCGTGTAAACCGTGATCGGAAAAAAGGAGTGTAACAATGAAAACATTTATAAAAGAAAGAGGACTTGCCTTCTTCTTGATAGCGGTCGTGTTATTATGGGTGAAAACATATGCTGCTTATATTTTAAACTTTAACCTCGGCATAGACAACACGATCCAGAAAATATTGCTTTTTGTGAATCCGCTGAGCTCCGGACTGTTCTTTCTTGGATTTGGACTTCTTTTCAAGAAAAAATTACAGCAGACAGCCATTATTGTGATTCATTTTTTATTGTCTTTTTTGCTTTATGCAAACATCGTCTATTATAGATTCTTTAATGATTTCATTACCATCCCGGTCATGATGCAGGCAAAAACAAACGGCGGCCAGCTCGGAGACAGCGCGTTCTCATTAATGAGATGGACAGACGTCTTCTACTTCCTGGATACCGTCATTTTGATTATTTTGGCCATTAAGATGAAAAAACCGGCTGAAAAACCGGCGAAGAAATCATTCAGAATCGTTTTGGCTTCCGCCGTGCTTGTGTTCCTGATCAACCTCGCCGTAGCGGAAACCGACCGTCCTGAGCTTTTGACACGCTCATTTGACCGTAACTATCTGGTGAAATACTTGGGCACGTACAACTTTACGATTTACGATGCCGTGCAGAATGTGAAGTCAAACAGCCAGCGCGCGCTTGCCGATTCAAGCGATGTAACGGATGTGGAAAACTATATGAAGGCCAACTATGACGTGCCGAACAACGTCTACTTCGGTAAAGCCGAAGGAAAAAACGTCATCTACGTCTCATTAGAGTCTCTGCAGTCCTTCATCATTGATTACAAAATTAACGGCAAGGAAGTGACGCCGTTTTTAAACAAACTGGCGCATGACAATCAAACATTCTACTTTGATAACTTTTTCCACCAAACGGGACAAGGTAAAACATCAGATGCGGAATTTATGATGGAGAACTCTCTGTACCCGCTCTCGCAAGGTTCGGTTTTCGTCAATAAAGCGCAAAACACGCTGCAGTCCGTTCCTGCGATTTTAAAAGGCAAAAACTACACGTCTGCCGCTTTCCACGGAAATACGCAGACGTTCTGGAACCGTAACGAAATGTACAAAGCGGAAGGCATCGATAAGTTTTTCGATTCTGCTTATTATGACATGAGCGAAGAGAATACGAAAAACTACGGCATGAAAGACAAACCGTATTTCAAAGAATCCATGCCGCTCTTAAAGAGCCTGCCGCAGCCGTTCTATACGAAGTTCATTACGCTGTCAAACCACTTCCCGTTCGGGATGGATAAAGAAGACACAGACTTCCCGGCGGGAGACTTTGGCGATTCGGTCGTCAATAACTACTTCCAGTCCGCGAACTATCTGGATGAATCAATCGAACAGTTCTTTCATGACCTGAAAAAAGACGGCCTGTATGATAAATCGATTATTGTGATGTACGGAGACCACTACGGCATCTCTGAAAACCATAATAAAGCGATGGCGAAAGTGCTTGGCAAAGATGAGATCAATGAATACGAGAATGCCCAGCTTCAGCGGGTTCCGCTCTTTATCCACGCTCCGGGCGTGAAAGGCGGCCGCAATCATAAATTTGCCGGCGATGTCGATGTCGCGCCGACCGTTCTCCATCTGCTCGGCGTCGATACGAAAGATTATCTCATGTCAGGTTCAGATATCTTATCGAAAGAGCACAGAGAAGTGATTCCGTTCCGTAACGGCGACTTCATCTCACCGAACTACACGAAAGTATCCGGCAAGTATTACGATACGAAAACCGGAAGACTTTTAGATGATTCAGAAGTCGACAAAAAAGAAGACTCACTCGTCAAGACTGAGCTTGAAATGTCTGATAAGATCATCAACGGAGATCTGCTTCGCTTCTACCAGCCGAAAGGCTTCAAGAAAGTGGATCCTTCACAATTCGATTATACAAAGCGTGAAGATTCTTCAGCAGATGATCAAAAAGAATAAACAAAAGCCAGATCATATCAATGATCTGGCTTTTTTATCGTTCAGCTCCCGGCAGCGGCCATAGAGCGCTTTTGCAGGCTGTCGGAAAGAACCGAATAAGCGACGACTTTCTTTTTCTGCTGTTTGACGACATCTACATGATCTTCATAGCTGTATACAAACACCGTCACATCTTTTTTCCCTTTTCTCGTCTTAATGACAAGCGGATCGGCTCCGTTCTGCGGATGAAGATACCGCTCTTCATCACCTGGGTATATATAATGCCGTTCGATAAATACGGCTTCGTTAAAATCATCAATCACCCGGCGTTTGTCTTCGCCTTCCAGACGTTTTCCGCCGAGGGATACGGCAGCGGACGCGTCACTGAGCTTCGAATGGGTTTCAAATTTTCGGAGAATCCATTCCACCGCTCCGGTAGGAAGGCATGTCAGCACAATCTTAATCAAACTTATGACAACAATTGAAACAACTGCAATCCACGTCACCTTACATCATCTCCATACTTGTTCTACATGAATCTTACCACAGAAGGAAACGTTGTTTTTTGTCCATTATGTGAAACTTGATATATGTTCACAAAAAACCCGGATCACATAAATGATCCGGGCTTCGGTCTACTTCTGACCGTCATGACGGACGGCCTCTCTCAGCTCTTCTGCAACAAATTCGACGTTCGGCCCGATAATGACCTGCGCCGTTTTATTCCCCGTTTTGATAACCCCTTTTGCTCCCGCTTTTTTAAGTGCCGTCTCATTAATGAGGGATGTATCCTGAACGGTCAGTCTGAGGCGGGTCGCACAGTGGTCAATCGTTTCGAGATTTTGTCTGCCGCCGAGCCCCTTGAGCATGGCATGTTCTTCAACCGAACCGGCCGTATCCTCACTAAGCACTTCTTCCTCTTCCTCATCATCTTCCCGTCCCGGCGTCTTCAAGTTTAACGATTTGATGAGCACGTAGAAGACGGCAAAATAGATCACCGCATAACAAAGCCCGACAACGAGCAGCAAAAGCGGTTTTTCCGCAATACCGTAGCTGAGAAGATAATCTATCGCCCCCGCTGAGAACGAAAAGCCTGATCTGATGCCGAGAATATTGACGATAAATAAAGAGAATCCGGTTAATAAAGCATGAACCCCGTACAGAAGCGGTGATAAAAACATAAATGCAAATTCAATCGGTTCTGTAATTCCGGTAATAAATGCCGTCAGCGCAAGACCGATCATCATCCCGGCCGTTGCTTTGCGCTTGCTTGGCTTAGCTGCGGCAATCATTGCCAGACAAGCGGCCGGAAGCCCGAACATCATAATCGGGAAGAACCCCGTCATATAAGTCCCGGCCGTCGGATCCTTCGCAAAGAAGCGGGCCAGATCTCCCGTTTTTCCGTGAAAATCGCCAAATTGGAACCAAAAAATATTATTCAGCACGTGATGAAGACCGAATGGAATCAAAAGCCGGTTAAAAATCCCGAAAATTCCGGCGCCGATGCCCCCGAGCCCGATCATCCATTCCCCGAATGACGTAATCACCGACTGAATCGGCGGCCACACAAAGCCGAAAATACCGGCCAAAATAATGGTAATCAGCGCCGTTACAATCGGAACGAGCCTGCGGCCGCTGAAAAATCCGAGATATTCAGGCAGCTTCGTATCCTTAAATCGATTATACGTGTATCCCGCAATTAACCCCGCGATAATCCCTCCGAAAACGGCCATATTATTTGTCGAATTGATTGATTTTACAGCCGCGTCCAGCATGATATAGGAAATTGCTCCCGACAGAGCGGCGGCCCCATTGCTGTCTTTTGAGATCCCGATCGCGATTCCGATCGCAAAAATCAGCGGCAAATGATCAAATACCGCTGTCCCCGCCGCATAAATGAACGGAATATTTAATAAATCCTCTCTGCCGATGGCCAAAATAATACCCACGGCGGGCAGAACGGCAATCGGAAGCATAAAGGATTTTCCGAGTTTTTGCAAAAATTGAAGCATTTTACCCATCCCCCTTCTTTTTTCTTAAATATATCACATAAGTTATCTAGTGATCTATACCAATTTTCCCTTCATTTATGCACATAAGGCTTGTTGGTTTTCTATTTATAAAGCAGTTGTGGTAAGCTTGAATCAGATGATTAAACATAGAAAGCGGGAATGACAATGATTGTAACGAACGATCAAGAATTAGAAGGTCTTAAAAAAATCGGCAGAATCGTCGCCCTGGCGCGTGAAGAAATGAAGAAAAAGGCAGAGCCCGGCATGAGCACGAAAGATCTTGACCTGATCGGAAAGGCGGTGCTTGACGAACACGGAGCTGCTTCCGCTCCGGAGAAGGAATACGATTTCCCCGGCGTGACATGCATCAGCGTAAATGACGAAGTCGCTCACGGCATTCCGAGCGCCTCTAAAATCTTAAAAGCCGGAGATCTTGTAAATATCGATATTTCGGCGGAGTTCGGCGGTTTTTATTCAGATACGGGCATTTCATTTGTGCTCGGAGAAGGCGATGAACGTCTGCAAAAGCTTTGTAACTGCGCAGCATCCGCATTTCAGAAAGGATTGGATCAGGCAAAAGCCGGCAAACGCCAAAATCAGATCGGCAGAGCCGTCTACCATGAAGCCCGCTCCAACGGATTTACCGTCATTAAAACGCTGACGGGCCACGGAATCGGCAGAAACCTCCATGAAGCGCCGAACCACATCATGAATTACTACGATCCGTTTGATAACGCGCTGTTTAAAAACGGCACCGTGATCGCGCTTGAGCCGTTTATTTCCACGAAGGCTGAAACCATTGTTGAAGCGGGAGACGGCTGGACATATAAAACACCGGATAAAAGCCTTGTCGCCCAAGTGGAGCACACCATCGTCATCACAAAAGACAAACCGATTATTTTAACGGCATTGTAATGTTTCATCTCCCTTCCAAACAGGTATACAACAACTAACCCGAAGGAGGGAGACGCATGAAAAAAGATAAAGAAAAAATCAAAATCGAAAACGAAATACACGCCATGCACGGCGTAACGAAACAGCAGATTTTAGAGGATTTCGAGGAATTTAAAGCGTACCTTCACCAGAAAATTTCCGCCGGAAAGAAACTAGGCCTGGATGACAGCAAAATCATCAAAAGCGCCGCCATCCTCGGGGACTATCTCGCCAAGCACGAGGAGCCCCGCAATGCGGAAGAAAAACTTTTACAAGAGCTGTGGGATATTGCGGATGACAATGAAAAACAGCATTTGGCCCAGCTTCTCGTCAAACTTGCCGGACACTGATACAGTGCCCGGCTTTTTATGTTTCGTGACAAGAGATGTGCTACACTGGACATATGTCTGTGAAAGGAGCCATTTTTCAACATGTGGTTTATTATCTTCGGGTTTATTTTCTTTATTGAAAGCATCATTCTTACCGTTTACGGGGTGAAGAAAAAGAAGGGGATGCTGATTTATTTCGGCGTCGTATTCGGAATTATGACACTCGGCACGGTGCTGTTAAAATTAACCGGCCATTAAGCATGAAAAGACCGCCCTTTACATATATATGTAAGAAAGCTTTACATCTCTGAATCGAAAGGCTCAGTTTTTGCTTTACCCCTTTTCAGCGTCTTTTTATAGATGTTACAATGCCAAAAGTTTGGCAAAAACTGAAGAAACTCTCCCCTGAGGGAGAATGAGAAAGGAGTTTTCTGACATGCATTATGGCAGTAAAGGCTGGTATGTAGAAGAATTAAAGAAAAAAGGAATTACCCACTATGAAGGAAGAAAGCTTCAAAGCTTCAAAAAGTATTTCCTTGCCAATCTGCTGGAAACAAAGAAACAAGCATAACGTCAATCAGCCGTGCTGTCAGTGCAGCACGGCTTTTTTTCTATACATTCAAGAGCCGGTCTCTTTTTTTAAGGAAGGACTCCCTCCAGCTTTCTGACAGCGCTTCTTCCCGCAGCACTTCTTCAATGGCCGGCAGATTGCCTGAATCACGGTACTTCACTTCATTCGCATACCAGACGGAAATGCTTTCTTTGCCTCGCGACAAACGCTTGAGGACCGGATGCGGATCGACATATCCTTCTTCAAGCACCCTGAAATAAAAGCCGGTAAATCCCGTCTGCTGTACACGGAGCACCATATCTTTGATGCCGTACTTGAGGGCGAGTTTGACGCAGGGCTGGCGCGGCTGGCTTACTTGCACGACGGCTTCGCCCAGCTGAAACACGTCTCCGATCCATACGTCCTGTTCGGCCAGCCCTTTGACCGTTACATTCTCTCCGAACGCTGCGGCGGGCAGCTTTCTCGCAAGCATTGTTTCCCAATATGAATAATGCTCGGCGGGATACACGCACACCGCTTTATCAGCGCCGCCGTGATTCTTCAGATCGGCTTGTCCGTCCCCCGCAAAATGGTTTTTATACAGCATGACGGAAGAATCCGCAGGCCGCTTGACGATGCCGGAATTGATTTGTCTGCCGGCAAATTCATGAATTGCCGGCATTCCGAGATTGATAGATAAGACAGAATAGTCTTGCGTCATCCCGTTCACATCCTTTGCGAAATATCATATCTTTCCTTTATCATAGTAGGAAAAAGGTGGTTTTTCCATGCTTCAATATCATATGTTTGCAGACGGCCGGGTTCAAGGCGTCGGTTTTCGCTACTTCGTCCAGATGGAAGCAGACAGACATAAGATTACCGGCTGGGTCAAAAACCGCGATGACGGCCGGGTTGAAATCCTTGCCGAAGGCCCTGAAGAGTCGTTAAAACACTTTGCCGAAGCCGTCAGAAAAGGCAGCCCCTTCTCAAAGGTAACAGGCGTAACCATCGAAGAATCACGCCAACTGAAAGGGTACCGCACCTTTTCCATCAGTTACTGATAAGGCTTGTCCTGATAAAAATAATTCGGCTTCACAATCGTATTGTCGTATGATGTATGGAAAATGTGGGTGGAAGCCGGCGAGATCGGCGGAATCAGCCAGGTCCAGTCTCCCGTCAGCTTTCTGCCCGCGTCTTGTTCCTGCTCTTCAAAGCGCTTAAATTGATTTGCCGCCGTATGATGATCGACAATGCTGACACCGTGTTTTTTGTATGAATAGAGCACTGCCTTATTCAGTTCTACAAGCACCTGATCTTTCCACAGGTCGGTATTCAGGCTGGATGAAATCCCTATGGCCGACGCGATTTTTCTGAGCAGATCATACCGTTTCTCATCAGCGAGATTCCTTGCGCCGATTTCGGTTCCCATATACCAGCCGTTAAAAGGCGCCGCGTTGTACGACAGTCCGCCGATTTCAAGCCTCATATCGGCGATAATCGGAACCCCGTACCATTTGATATTCAAATCGGCAAACTCTACTATATCAGGATGGGAGATCGGCACCTCTTTCACGAGAGCCTGAGGCAGGTCGTACCAGACCGGCTGCTCGTCCCCTTTCATCCGGAACAGCAGCGGCAAAATATCAAAATCAGTCCGCTTTCCGCGCCAGCCGAGCTTTTCGCAGACAGCCGTCAGCTCATACGATGCCGGATCGCCGATTCTTCCTTTTTCAGTCTCATATCCCGCATAGCGGATGAGCTGATGATTCCAGATTTCCACCTGTTTCTCCCCATTCTTCTCAGGAGGGAAAATCGTAATTGTCGGTTTAATTTTTCCGCCGTTCGTTGCGATTTCGATATGTTCAAATAAAGCGTCGCGCACCTCTTCTTTCGTATTCACGCCGCGCCGGTCAATGACGTTCAGCGATTGCCAGAACAGACGCCCGATACAGCGGTTGCTGTTGCGCCATGCCATTTTCGCCCCGTGTTCAAGCTCTTCCGCCGTATGGACGTAACTGCCCGTCCGATCTATCTCATCTTTTATCGCGTGAAGACGCGCATTGATTTGTGATTCCATGCCGAGTTCCTGATAGCAGACCTCAATAAAATCCTTCGCCTCATCCCAGAGTAATTCCGTATGTTTCAAAAAACTCTCTCCTTCAATTTACATCTGCTTCCCATTGTATCGTTTTTAAGGGTGAACACAATGGTTTTTTTGTCTCATACTGGAAAGTGCAAAGAAAAAACACCTGTGATTTTCGCAGGTGTTTCACAAAACGGAATGCAGTTTTTCAGCCAGTGTAAGCAAATCATCACGGTAGTTTTTTCCTGACATCGTATAAACCGGTACATCCCAATGCTTAAGCAGCTCTTCCATCGCACCGACATGATCAAAATGGCCGTGCGTCAAAATGACCGCCTTCAGCTGATACCCCTCTCCGAACCAGCGTTTCATTTCATCTGTAATCATTTCCGCCGATTGCGGCATTCCCGCGTCAACCAGAATGATTTCCCCCGGAACCGAGGGATTTTCGATAAAGTAAACATTCGCAATCTGCACGGTCAGTCCGTAAACGCCGTCCGCCGCTTTTAACCGAAAAAAGCGGCATAAACGGATCACTCATCATGGCACCTCCTCTGATGCCTTTAGTGTGCGGCGAACAGGCTGTTTTATGTTAAAAAATCGTGATCGCGCCGATAAGGAGTGCAAAGGCAGTCATGACGATAACGGCGAGAACCGCCCATTTCATCGCAAATTTCTGATGCTCATCAATGGTTACCCCGGCAAGCCCGACTAATAAATGCGTCGACGGCACGAGCGGGCTTAACATATGAATCGGCTGGCCGATAATCGAAGCGCGGGCGATTTCCACCTTATCAACACCATACGCCACGGCGGTTTCGGACAAAATGGGCAGCACGCCGTAAAAATAGGCGTCATTGGGCATCAGAAATGTAAAAATACCGCTCGTTAAGGCAACAATCGCCGGAATAAATCCCCCCAGCTGCTCCGGAATAAGCGAAACGAGAGAGATGGCCATTTCATCAACCATCTTCGTCCCCGTTAAAATTCCGGTAAACACGCCTGCGGCAAAAATCATCGACCCGATCGCCAGCACATTGCTCGAATGGGCTGAAATGCGCTCCCTTTGATCGTTAAGCTTCGGATAATTGACAATCAGCGCGATACAAAACGCGATGATGAACAGCACGGTTAAATTCACTTTTCCTGATACTAAAAACCCGACTAAAGAAAGCGTTAACAGTAAATTGAACCACCACAGTTTCGGCCGCTTCCATTCATCTTCTGCAGCCGCAGCCGTTTCATTTGTATGGGACGGCTGCTTTAATTCGATCACCCCGAGCCGTTTCCTCTCCATCCTTCCGAGTACATAAGCGACCGCAATCATACACACCATGCCGCTCGCAATGACAGGCAGCATCGGTCCCGTCAGCTCCGCCGGGTCCACGCCGAGCGCGCTCGCCGCACGCGGCGTCGCGCCGCCCCATGGGATCGTGTTCATAATCCCCATGCCGACCCCGGCGATTCCCGCTAAAATAATCGGACGGATTCCGAGCATGATATATAAAGGCAGCATTGCGCTAGTTGTAATCATATACGTCGTCGAACCGTCTCCGTCCAGCGCGACAAGCATGGTCAGCACGGCTGTTCCGACAACAATTTTGAGCGGATCGCCCTTGACCAGTTTTAAAATACGCGCAACCATCGGATCGAATAAACCGGTATCAATCATAATGCCGAAATAAAGAATCGCGAACATAATCATGACTGCAATCGGCGCCACCTGTTCAATACCGGAGATCATCATCCCGCCGACCCGATTAAATGAAAAGCCGGCAATCAGCGCAAAGACGATCGGCGTCAATACGAGCGCCGTTAACACCGAAAGCCGTTTTGTCATAATCAGCACCATAAAAACAACCATCATAAGAAAGCCTAAGATTGCTAACACAGTATGTCCCCCTTATTATGAATACGCTTACATTTTAAAGGCCCGATTCCCCTTTATCCGCCTTTTTGCTATATTATGAGAATTGCATATTGAAGTAAATATTTTGGATTTTAAAGATTTTTAATTTTTTATAACCTTTTCGTTCATTTTGTTCATTTATAAATAAAAAGGATTCCGCATGTCTGCGGAATCCTTATTTTTCGCTGCTCATCATTTCTTTATAAAACTCGGTCTGCTCTTCTAAAAAGTGTTTTGCGCCGCTGCTGTTTTTATAAAAACTCTCCCAATCCCGTTTTTTCATCATTTGTTTCCACTCCGCAGATGAGGTAATCTGTTTCAAAGCCTGATCCCAATAAGCGATTTCGCCTTCGGTCATGTCTTTCGGTCCCATGATGCCTCTCCAATGCGCAAAGACAAACGGCACCCCCTGTTCTTTCCATGTCGGAACATCGCTGAAGCCTGAAAGCCTTTTGTCAGAAGTAACGGCCGCTAATGTGATTTTTCCTTTCTCATAGGTGTCTCTCGCTTCTGAAATGGTCATCGAGGCGGCATCTATATCGTGGTTGATAAGAGCTTCAATGACTTCATTGCTGCTCCCGTATTGAAAAAAGCGGATATCAAACGGCGAAATTCCCGCCATTTCCGCGGCTCTCGCAAAGGAGAGCTGGTCATCATTTCCGAGACCGGGCGCAAATCCGATCTTTATGCCGCCCGGATGTGTTTTAATATCGCCGAGCAGCTGCTTTCCGCTTTTTATCTTTGAATCTTTCGGAAGAGCGACAGTCTGCCACTCTTTTGCGATAATGGCCAAAGGTGTAAAATCATCTGCCTTCAGCCGGCTTTGTCCTAAAATTTCATTGCTTAACAGCAGGCTTGAATTCATACTGATGACATCCGTTTTTCGTTCGTTTACATATTTCCAGCCGCTGTCTCCGCCTCCGCCGGGCTTATAGACAATCTTTACGGGCCGGTCTAATATATGCTTCCGCT
The DNA here is from genome assembly GCF_001553895.1 of Bacillus sp. SDLI1. Taxonomy (NCBI): domain Bacteria; kingdom Bacillati; phylum Bacillota; class Bacilli; order Caryophanales; family Bacillaceae; genus Bacillus; species Bacillus sp. SDLI1. The sequence continues at coordinate 1,485,261 of NZ_CP013950.1, forward strand.
CTATTACCGATTGCAAAGCTTTTGCCGTTACATCCCAGCCCCCTTGAGGCGCTGCGGGTACGACGATTTCAATCGGCCCTCCGGCTGAGCGGATGCCCGCCATCTGCCGTCCGTCAAATGAAACCAGCGCCGCCAGCAAAACAAGGAGCACTCCCAACCGCTTCATTTCTCCCATCCCTTATTCATGTGCTAAATAATATTTCCGTTCCGGCCTGCCGATAATGCCGTACTCTAATTCAGCGAGCGCTTCTTCCTGAGAAACGAGAAACTCGGCGTAGCGCCGCGCCGTTGTTCTGGAGGCCCCCATTTTTTCACCCAGTTCTTCAGCCGTCATCCCTTTTTCGGCAGTCCTGAGCGCGTTTTTTATCTTTTGGAGTGTAATAGAATTAATGCCTTTGGGCAGATCATTGAGCTGTTTTTGTTCTTTCTGGCCGCTTCCGAAAAACATATCGATGACGGACTGGCTCAGCTCCGGCTGTGAGTGCAGCCATTCTCTTTTTTCACGGTACTGCAAAAGCACTTCTGTAAATTTATGTGCCGAAACCGGCTTTATGACATAGTGGGAAACGCCTAATCTGAGCGCTTCCTGCAGCAGTCTTGTTTCGGCAGAAGCCGTAATAATGATGATATCAACAGAAGGAAAACGGCAGCGGATGAGCGGAAGCAAATCTGTTCCCAGCTCATCCGGCATATAAATATCCAAAAGCAGCAGATCAGGCTGCCGGTTCTCAAGCAGCGATATGGTGTCTTTGGCATTGATTGCTTTGCCGATGACATTGAATCCATCAAGATGTTCGATAAATTTTTCATGGATTTGCGCGATTCGAAAGTCGTCCTCTGCAATCGCGATGTTAATCACACGGATTCCCCCTTTGGCCTTTCTTTCGGTATAAACACCGTAAATACGGCACCGCCGCTCTTTTGCTGCGAAATCTCTATCCATCCCTGCAATTCACTGACGGCTTCCTTCAGATTGGCTAAGCCGTATCCTCTCCTTGTCCCCTTTGAAGAGTATCCCTTTTCAAATATCGTTTCTGTTTTTTCCTGAGGCACCCCGTCTCCTGAGTCCGCCACTTCTATGACAATATCCCTTCCGATATCGGTCATAAAAAAGGATACCTCTTTTTTCTCTTTTTCGGCGACGGCTTCGAAAGCGTTATCAATGAGATTTCCGATGATTGTAATGAGCTGGGATGAGCCCACATGCGCCGGCAGCGATTCTAAAAAGCTGTTTTCATCTATTGAAAGCTTCACTTTCTTCTCAGATGCCTTTCCCATTTTTCCTAATAGTATGGCCTGAACCCGCTGTGAATGAATGTTTTGAAAGAGGATTTCGTGCTGTTCATTCTGGATGGCGTACTCTTCTTTAATCAGTTCAATGGCTTCATCGTATTCTCCCAGTTCCAACAGACCGAGTATCGCGTAAAGCTTATTCGAGAATTCATGCGTTTGCGCACGGAGATCTTCCGAGTATTTTTTTATTTCAGTCAGCTCGTTAATCAGCTTCTTGAGCTCCGTTTTTTCGCGAAAGCTTATGACCGCTCCGTATACTTGCCCGGCCTGTCTCATCTCTTTCACGTTTAAGATAAACACTTTATCCCCGGCTCGCACCTCCACGTTCGGCGGTAATTCTCCGCCTGCAAAAACCGGCATGAGCCTTGCGCCCGGCATGATTTCTTTTATATGCCTTCCGATCATCGGTTCAGGAAGATGCAGCATATCAGCCGCAGACAAATTCATCATGGTCACCGCGCCTTCTTTGTTTACGGCGATAATCCCTTCTTTAATCGCAAGGAGCATCGCATTCCGCTCCCGGTACAGCGCCGCAATTTCATGCGGTTCAAGGCCGAGTGTATCTTTACGGATGCTTTTTGCAAGCGCCGCTGCTCCTCCGATGCCGATAAGAAACACCAAACATGCAAAATAGCTTAAGTGCCGCAAATGCGCTTTCATATCTTTTTCTATCTCATCTTGCAGAAACTCGACTGTCACCGTTCCGACGACTTCGTTATGATTTTTTTCCTCCAGAATAACCGGTGCGCTTCCCCGGACGGCCTTCATTCCGTCAGAAACCGGAGCCCCGCCGAACATGACGGCTTTGTTTTTCAGATTTTGATTGTCTTTCGGAATGCTGCTGCGGTCCGAATGAAACACGGCACGCCCTTTTTGATCGGTCATGTAGACGGCGTGCGCACCTGCCTGTTCTTTCATTTGTTCAATGACGTCTAACTTTTTAAAAGCATTTTGATCCGCAAGCCGGAATGCCTCTTTTACAGGCGGCATGTATGATATGGTTTTTGCCGTCTGCACCGCCAGCTGTTCCGCCTGCTTCTGGCCTTCCTTTAATTGCTGAAAGGCAAATATAACAGTAAGCGTTCCGATGACAAGTATTAATAAAGCCGTAATTAATCCGGCGATTTTCATTTGCAGAGAGACATAAAACCGTTTCTCTTCCAACACAGCACCAGCCGTCCTTTCCTCCTAAAATCATACCACTTTTTATATCCTTATTTTTAAGAATTTTCGTGATCTTTTTCTCTTGCCGATTTTCAAAAAGGATGATAGGTATATTTTCACTTTTGAGGATTTATGTAACAAGGAATGATCGCGCCTGCTCCGGTTAGCCCTGTTGCTCAGTCAACCCCGTTCATTTATGTTGGCAATGACAGCCTCATAACAATACCCACAGCAGCCATCCCAAGACTCGTATCTGTTATACCATGTATCCCCTTTTCTCACTACACTATCTCTTCTTACAATATTTTCAGAATACAACTGTGTTTCAAAATCCCATTTAAAAGATTCATTTACAGAAAAAAAGACCTAACCGTATATCAGTCAGGTCTTTCATCTTTAAAATATCAGTCAGGTCTTTTCATTATGATGTCGGAAAAACAATGCTGTTAAAATCGATATTCAGAGCAGTTGCTGTCGTTAAATTATTAGCAGTTGTGAAAATAACCCTGAGCTGGTAAGTGTTCGTTCCTGCGGTCGGCGCAGTATCCACTGTTGTATCAGCAATCGAAAAACTATCCGTAGCTGCGGTAGTACTAGTTCGCGACAAAGTTCTTGTATGAATTTGCACTGCTCCCCTATAGAGTCTCACTTCAAAAACAAAGTTTGAATTTGCTGCAGTTGTTAACGCGACACTGAGTGCATAATCCAGCTTTACATTCTGCAAAGCATTAACTGGGATTGCCAGTGTAGCAACGGGAACTTCTGTATTTAACGGCGGAAAAACAGTGAGCGGCCCATTAGCTCTTGTGAAGAGCAAGGTTGGTGTACTGCCTGTTGCTCCGGTTGGGCCTGTTGACCCGGTTATCCCAGTTGCTCCCGTTACACCTGTTGCTCCGGTGGAGCCGGTTGCTCCAGTTACCCCAGTGGCTCCGGTTAGACCGGTTACCCCGGTTACTCCCGTTACTCCAGTTACCCCAGTTGCTCCTGTTGCCCCGGTTGCTCCTGTTGGCCCTGTTCCACCAGTCGAGCCGGTTGCTCCAGTTACTCCAGTTGGACCTGTTGCTCCTGTTATCCCAGTTGTTCCTGTTACTCCGGTTGGACCTGTTGAACCAGTTGAACCCGTTGCACCAGTTTCACCAGTCACTCCAGTGGCTCCCGTTACTCCGGTGGCTCCCGTTACTCCTGTTACTCCGGTTGCCCCTGTTGATCCTGTTACTCCGGTTGGGCCCGTTACACCCGTTGGGCCAGTCACCCCGGTTGCTCCTGTTGGACCCGTTACACCCGTTGGGCCAGTCACCCCGGTCGGGCCTGTTACCCCGGTTGGGCCTGTTACTCCGGTGGCTCCCGTTACTCCGGTTACTCCAGTTGCCCCGGTTGCTCCCGTTGGGCCGGTTTCTCCTGTTGATCCTGTTTCTCCAGTTGGACCCGTTACACCGGTTACACCTGTTGCTCCTGTTAAGCCAGTCGATCCGGTTGGTCCTGTTGGACCAGTTTCTCCAGTCACTCCAGTTGAGCCTGTTGGACCTGTTGCTCCAGTTGCCCCGGTTGCTCCGGTTGTTCCTGTCGCTCCGGTTACACCAGTTACTCCTGTTGCTCCTGTTGGGCCAGTTTCTCCAGTCACTCCGGTTGAGCCTGTTGGACCTGTTGCTCCAGTCACTCCAGTTGAGCCTGTTGCACCCGTTACTCCTGTTGTTCCTGTTGGACCTGTTGCCCCGGTTGCACCCGTTACTCCTGTTGTCCCTGTTGCTCCGGTTGGGCCTGTTGGACCTGTTGCTCCAGCTGCCCCGGTTGCTCCGGTTGTTCCTGTCGCTCCGGTTACACCAGTTACTCCTGTTGCTCCGGTTGGGCCGGTTTCTCCTGTTGCTCCGGTTGGACCTGTTTCCCCGGTTGCACCCGTTGGGCCGGTTTCTCCAGTCACTCCGGTTGAGCCTGTTGCTCCTGTTTCTCCAGTTGCCCCGGTTTCTCCTGTTGCTCCGGTTGGGCCGGTTTCTCCTGTCGCTCCGGTTACACCAGTTACTCCTGTTGCTCCGGTTGGACCTGTTTCCCCGGTTGCACCCGTTGGGCCGGTTTCTCCAGTCACTCCAGTTGAGCCTGTTGCTCCGGTTGGGCCTGTTACTCCTGTCGCTCCTGTTTCTCCAGTTGAGCCGGTTACTCCTGTTGCTCCAGTTAAGCCAGTCGATCCTGTTGGGCCGGTTTCTCCAGTCACTCCGGTTGAGCCTGTTGCTCCGGTTGGGCCTGTTGCCCCGGTTGCTCCGGTTGCCCCGGTTGCCCCGGTTTCTCCTGTTGATCCTGTTACACCAGTTGCTCCGATTTCTCCGGTTGAGCCTGTTTCTCCAGTTGGACCCGTTACACCGGTTACACCTGTTGCTCCAGTTAAGCCAGTCGATCCGGTTGGTCCTGTTGGACCAGTTTCTCCAGTCACTCCAGTTGAGCCTGTTGCACCCGTTACTCCTGTTGTTCCTGTTGGACCTGTTGCCCCGGTTGCTCCCGTTGGGCCGGTTTCTCCTGTCGCTCCGGTTGAGCCTGTTGCTCCTGTTAAGCCAGTCGATCCGGTTGCACCCGTTGGGCCAGTTTCTCCAGTCACTCCAGTTGAGCCTGTTGCTCCTGTTAAGCCAGTCGATCCGGTTGCTCCTGTTGCACCCGTTACTCCTGTTGTTCCTGTTGGACCTGTTGCCCCGGTTGCTCCCGTTGGGCCGGTTTCTCCAGTCACTCCGGTTGAGCCTGTTGCTCCGGTTGGGCCGGTTTCTCCTGTCGCTCCGGTTACACCAGTTACTCCTGTTGCTCCGGTTGGACCTGTTTCTCCAGTTGGACCCGTTACGCCAGTTACTCCTGTTGGGCCGGTTGGACCTGTTTCTCCAGTTGGACCCGTTACGCCAGTTACTCCTGTTGGGCCAGTTGCTCCGGTTGGACCCGTTGGGCCGGTTTCTCCAGTCACTCCGGTTGAGCCTGTTGCTCCGGTTGGGCCGGTTTCTCCAGTTACTCCGGTCGCTCCTGTTGCTCCAGTTGAGCCGGTTACTCCGGTTGCTCCAGTTAAGCCAGTCGATCCGGTTGGACCAGTTACTCCTGTTGCTCCGGTTTCTCCTGTTGATCCTGTTACACCAGTTGCTCCTGTTGGACCTGTTTCTCCAGTTGGACCCGTTACGCCAGTTACTCCTGTTGGGCCAGTTGCTCCGGTTGGTCCTGTTGACCCGGTTGGACCCGTTGGACCAGTTTCTCCAGTCACTCCAGTTGAGCCTGTTGCACCCGTTACTCCTGTTGTTCCTGTTGGACCTGTTTCCCCGGTTGCTCCCGTTGGGCCGGTTTCTCCGGTCGCTCCGGTTACACCAGTTACTCCTGTTGCTCCGGTTGGACCTGTTTCCCCGGTTGCACCCGTTGGGCCGGTTTCTCCAGTTGCTCCGGTTGAGCCTGTTGCTCCAGTTGAGCCGGTTACTCCGGTTGCTCCAGTTAAGCCAGTCGATCCGGTTGGACCTGTTGGGCCAGTTTCTCCTGTTACTCCTGTTGCCCCGGTTGCACCCGTTGGGCCTGTTGCCCCTGTTATACCAGTTGAGCCAGTCGATCCGGTTGGACCCGTTGGGCCAGTTTCTCCAGTCACTCCAGTTGAGCCTGTTGCTCCTGTTTCTCCTGTTGCCCCTGTTACACCAGTTGCTCCTGTTGTTCCTGTTACTCCAGTTGGACCGGTTGACCCTGTGATCCCAGTCGATCCGGTTGAGCCGGTTGCACCCGTTGGACCTGTTACTCCTGTTACTCCAGTTACTCCAGTTGGACCGGTTGACCCGGTGATTCCAGTCGATCCGGTTGAGCCGGTTGCACCCGTTGGACCTGTTGCTCCTGTTGTTCCTGTTACTCCAGTTGGACCGGTTGACCCGGTGATCCCAGTCGATCCAGTTGAGCCGGTTGCACCCGTTGGACCTGTTACTCCTGTTACTCCTGTTGATCCTGTTATACCAGTTGGACCTGTTGACCCGGTGATTCCAGTCGATCCAGTTGAGCCGGTTGCACCCGTTGGACCTGTTACTCCTGTTGATCCTGTTATACCAGTTGGACCGGTTGACCCGGTGATTCCAGTCGATCCAGTTGAGCCGGTTGCACCCGTTGGACCTGTTACTCCTGTTGATCCTGTTATACCAGTTGGACCTGTTGACCCGGTGATTCCAGTCGATCCGGTTGACCCGGTTGCACCCGTTGGACCTGTTGCTCCCGTTACTCCGGTTACTCCAGTTGGACCTGTTGACCCGGTGATTCCAGTCGATCCGGTTGAGCCGGTTGCACCCGTTGGACCTGTTGCTCCTGTTGTTCCTGTTACTCCAGTTGGACCGGTTGACCCGGTGATTCCAGTCGATCCGGTTGCTCCTCTTGCACCCGTTGCTCCCGTTACTCCGGTTACTCCAGTTGGACCGGTTGACCCGGTGATTCCAGTCGATCCGGTTGAGCCGGTTGCACCCGTTGGACCTGTTGCTCCCGTTACTCCGGTTACTCCAGTTGGACCGGTTGACCCGGTGATTCCAGTCGATCCGGTTGCTCCTCTTGCACCCGTTGCTCCAGTTGCTCCCGTTACTCCGGTTACTCCAGTTGGACCTGTTGACCCGGTGATTCCAGTCGATCCGGTTGACCCGGTTGCACCCGTTGGACCTGTTGCTCCTGTTGTTCCTGTTACTCCAGTTGGACCTGTTGATCCGGTGATTCCAGTCGATCCGGTTGCTCCTCTTGCACCCGTTGCTCCAGTTGCTCCCGTTACTCCGGTTACTCCAGTTGGACCGGTTGACCCGGTGATTCCAGTCGATCCGGTTGAGCCGGTTGCACCCGTTGGACCTGTTGATCCGGTTACCCCAGTTGCTCCTGTGGGGCCTGTAACGCCAGGTTCACCCCCGGTTTGTGCCAATGAAACATCGTCTATTAAAACCGTACCGGAAGAAACTTTACTTAATACAATGACAGCAGAGGCCGCGCCAGAGGGCACACTGCTTGTTTTATAGATTTCAGACCATGTATGAAAGAGCACGTTCGGCAAATTTCCGGGTGTGATATTTTCTTGAACGGAACTGATTTGTTCACCTGCTGCGCTGACATATATGATCTGGAGGGTTACCTGGGGACTTGGCTCATTTCCGAGCGTTGCCAGTGATACGAATAGAGTCAGTGACTGAGCTGAAATGGGGATGATTTGACTGAGGTAAGCATATGGCTGAGTTCCAATAAATTGTGCAGAATATCTCCCTGAATGTGCAAACAAACTGTTAATCTGGGTATTTGCCGAACTCCAACCCTCTAATGTACCGGTTTCAAAGCTCCCATTTATAATCGGATTATTCATTCAAGCTTTTTCCCTCTCCTTTCTGTTGCGGATAACCTTACTTTTTAAGACAGCATATTAATACGGGCTGTCTTTTGACAACCTAAATAAAAAAGGTGATTTCTATTCATCACCTTAGTCCGATCCTTGAATGGGGAATCCCGTTGCAATGAGGGAACGGTTTGCCGCTGTGACTTGTGTGACATGATTCGAAGACAGTACAGATAAAAAGAGCTGATACGCAGCTGTTTCTCCCGCCGTCATTTCCTCGATGTACGTAAAAGGAATCCCCAAGATTTGCCCGCCTGAAGAAAAGAGGTTCAGCTCTTGTCTTAGTGTTTGAATAGATACCCCATTTCTTTGGAGATCGACAGCTAAGTCTAATGAAAAATTAGAAGCGAGCAGATCTAATTCCACATTTACTTGTATGACGGCATCCGTTTTTACCAATTGATCTGTCGGCGCATCTACCACAGTGCTTAATACATTTATCGGTGTTCCTTCTAACGGAATCGTCATTTGTTCTGCTGTATTTTGAAAAGCTACAGCCGGAACCGCACCGGGCGGACCCTCAGGCCCCGGGGGACCGGGCGGACCTGCTTCCCCTTGCGGACCGCGGGAGCCGGCGGGGCCTCTTTTGCCTTCGGGACCCCGCATCTGGGGCACGCACAGGGCAGATCGATTTTCATCTAAAGACGGAAACTGTTTTTCCGTCACTATTTCCGTTTTTTCATTATCATATAGTAATTGTTCATACCAGCGTTTCATATGTCTGCTCATATATTTGTAAGGTTTCTGTTTCAATATCATGTATTGATTACGGCCGCTGCTCATATTATCACCCCGGCTATATTGTATTCACGCTGAAGCCATCATGTGCAGGGCCTTCCCGCCTCTTATCAAAACAAAAAAAGGCAGACCTGAGTCTGCCTTTTTTCTTCTACCATAAACCTAATACTTTCCACCATAATCCGCCAATCACAAGCCATGTCACAATATGGACGATTGACAGGATAAAGCCGATGGACCACCATTTGCTTTGCGAAATATAGCCCGCTCCGAAAAAGACCGGAGCCGCTCCTGAGCCGTAATGCGTCGTCGAACCGAAAAGGTTGCTGAAAAACGCCAGGCTGAGCGCCGCCAATAACGGCGGAGCGCCTGCCGCCACGATGACGGCGAGAAATGCCGCATACATGGCGCTGATATGCGCGGTTGCGCTCGCAAAGAAGTAATGGGTGTAATAATACACAACGATCAGAATCATAAATGCCACAATCCATGAAAAACCGGAAACAGAGGATTTCATCATATTACTGAACCAAGACACCATGCCGAGTTCATTCAGGAAATTCGCCAGCATCACAAGCGCCGCGAACCAAGTCAGTGTATCCCACGCACCTTGTTCCTTTTTGATGTCCTCCCATGTTAATACCTGTGACAAAAGCAAAACGGATAATCCGATCAGGGCCGTCGTCGTTGCGTCGATATTTAAGCTTCCTCCGAAAATCCACAGCGCAAGCACCAATAAAAAGACGATGACCATGGAGAGCTCGGATTTTTTAAACGGACCCATTTCTTTCAATTTTTCCGTTGCGATTTTAGCCGCATCCGGTGTTTCTTTAATTTCCGGCGGATACAGCTTATAAATGACAAGCGGTGTAATGATTAAGCTCGCCAATCCCGGGACAATGGCCGCAATTGCCCAGCTTGTCCATGTGATGTCCACCCCTGCGACATCGTGGGCCAGCTTGGCGATCAGCGGGTTCGCCGCCATTGCCGTCAAAAACATCGCAGACGTAATCAAGTTTCCTTGGAAACCGGTCTTTAATAAGAAAGCGCCGATTTTCCGCTCTGTTCCGTCTGCCGGCGTTGACCCGAAAGTTTCGGATAATGATCTGATAATAGGAAAAATAATGCCGCCCGCCCGTGCCGTGTTACTCGGAATGGCAGGTGATAAAATTAAATCACTGAACAGCAGTGAATAAGAAAGGCCGAGTGTTTTCTTCCCGAACCGTTGTACGAATACGTAAGAAATCCTGGCGCCGAGCCCGGTTTTGATAAATCCCCGGGAAATAAAAAAGGCGATGACAATCAGCCAGATTGTCTTGTTTCCAAATCCGCTTAACGTATTTTCAATAGAAAGCGTTCCCGTTAACGCGGTGACTGCCAATGCAAAAATTGCAATTGCGCCCATTGGCAAGGGCTTGGAGATAAAGCCGATAATTGTTGCGACAAAAATAGCGAACAAATGCCATGCTTTAGGTTCAAGTCCGGACGGCGCGGGAATAAACCAAATGATTAATCCCACAGCAACAGTAATAAGCAAAGGAATGATTTTTACCGCCTGCTGTTTTTTTGCGTCTTTTTCTGAAGCCATTACAGGTCTCCTCCTATTTTGTTGTCTTCCATCCCCCATCCCATTTTACTACTTAACTAAGTTAATAAACGTTTTTGTTAATTAAAAAACACAAAGGAAAATATTCCTTTGTGTTTCTTATTTTAACGTACCCGAACCGGCTTTAGATATAACATCCGGTTTTACATTTGCGGATGAGCCGATAGAGCCGTGCAATGCCGGTGTCCAGCCGACAGACTGACTTAATCCGTTGGCGGCTGACGCGTTAATGGCAGCGCCGTTTAAAAGAGTGCCCTCTTCATGAAGCGCTTTTCCGCCGCTGAAGACACTGATGACCTTACCAGCAGCCAGACCCGGCACCTCAAAAACATTATTCTGTGCATATATTTTTGACGCATATCCTGCGCCCCATGCATAACTGAACGGGTATGCGGCGCTTTTCGAGCCTGCGTAAAAATTATTATAAATATGAACCTGCCCGTACCGGACCCGCGGGGCGCGCTGGACGATGTTCTGGTAATAGTTATGGTGAAGGGTCACCTTCAGTTTTCCTTCATCCGACGTCTTGCTGTCGCTGTTTCCGATGACGGAGCCTTTGTCATGGTCATGATATTTATTATAGGATAATGTCATATAATTCGCCCCGTTGGCTATATCCGTCTGGCCGTCATGGTGCTGATATTTTCTCCCGTAATAGTAGGGAAAACCGCTGTCGGGATTCGATCCGTCATTGAAAGTGCAATGGTCGATCCAGACGTGCGTCGCGCCGTTAATGGTAATATTGTCATATTCCGAGTTCCAGTTGCCGCTGCTGCCGTCAGTCGGGTCCCATTGCGGAAAATAGTCGTATGCGTCTTGAAATTCGATGTTGCGGATGATGACGTTGTCGACGCCGTTCTTCATATTAAAATTTCCGCCTGTCACTTTGGCGTTTGAGCCTGACCCGATGATCGTCGTATTTGAAGGGATATCAATCACGACCCGCGCTTTCTGGTTTTTTTGGGATCGCTGTCTGGCGTCTTCCTGGGTGCCTGACGGTGCTTTTTTCCCCCATTTATCCGGATCGTACGCCTTCAAATAGGCGTTGAGATCATACGCCGGATCTTTATAGTCATAAAAGCCGAGCGTTTTATTGCGGTCGTCGGTATTCATATTGATTGTGCCTTGTATGTAAATAATCTTCGGCGTGCTGTTGGCGCTTCCCCCTAATGCGGAAACGAGCTGCTGTCTGTTTGATACGGTGTATACATTCGATGAAGAGGCTTTCGCGCCGCCGGTTGTCCCGCCGGAAGCGGCTCCCCAGCCGTCATTTGTTCCTAACGTCTGCCGCCCCAGATCAGCGGCATAGACGTCCGCAGGGATCATACATAAACAAACCGCCAGCATAAATAACATTTTTTTCATGAATTGTGTTCCTCCTGATTTTCGATTCCAATTTATTACAACCGAATTGTATCAAATCAGTTGAGAAACAGCACCGAAAATGTACAGAATGTGTCTTTCGGTTTTATTGCGGAAACCGCAAAAAAATCCCAAGGGACCGAAACCCCTTGGGACCTGATCGGCTTACGCCCATGATTTTACTTTTTCGTTATCCGTGACAAACAGAAGAACTTTTCCTTCATCTAAGCGCTTTTCAAATTGTGACGCTTCCTCTTCTGAAAAGCCGATTTCGTGAATTTTGTTGCGGAGCTCGTCGCCCTTTTTATTAAACATATTGCCGACCGCGTGTTTAATGCCCGTTTCTTTTGCTCCGATGGTATTGACATCCGTATTGTCGGCCAGTCGTTCCGTTCTGTCATCATCATGAGAAAGCACGTATACATCTTCTTTTGCAACACCCATTTGCTGAAGCTCTTTTACGTCCTGCATCAGTTTTTGATCGTTTGTATACTCTCTTACTACCGGTTTCATTGAGAAGTCCTCCCTTTTGTTTTTGTATATTGTGTGTTTACCCGCTTCACCAAGTGCCAAACAAAAGAAAGAGCGTTCAGTGAAAAATCGGGCAGATTGTCGGTGGATATTTTCTTCCGGGACATGTTACAGTAGGAGAAGCTGCTTTTATCAGAAAAATAAAAATTCTCAAGAGCCGATCAAGCAGGGAGGTGGTTCCTATTCATTATTTTTCACCGGAACAGCGATTTAACGCTTGGGTTGTCAGTGATTTAGTGAAACAGGTATTCCGCCGGCATACCCGCTGCCCGGATGGAATAAAAGAGCTTACGGCCTTTGCTGAAGATACCTTTCATATTAATATTGATTTCGTTTTCTCTATTATTATCAATATCGGTGATATCGAATCCGTTCTGCCGAAAGAAATTGAGAATACGCTGGGTACTTATCTGACCACGCTTCAGCCCGTCATTAACGCTGACATGCTTCATTCTTCTAAAACAAATGCCTATGAATATTTGGAACATGAGAAAAACACTGAGATGTTCCGGCTGTTCTATTAAATGACGCATAGGAAAGAAGGGCCCGGGCCCTTCTTTTTTTGTTGCCGGCCGACGGTTTGATTTTGTATTCGGGAAATGGTTCGTGTTACACATTTGGAATAAACACTCATGTTGAAGGAGGATGCATCATGCCGAAAAATCAGCAGCAGATTCAATTGGCGAGACGCCCTAAAGGCGTTCCCGCCCATGACGATTTCCGTTTTGAAACGATTGCCGTTCCCGAGCCGCAAGACGGTGAAGTGCTTGTAAAAACGAGTTATGTGTCCGTTGATCCGTACATGCGCGGACGAATGCAGGATACAAAATCATATGTCGAGCCGTTCGCTTTAGATGAAGCCATAACAGGCGGAGTGATTGCCGAGGTTCTCACAGACGGCAATAAGCTGAAAAAAGGCGATATCGTGATCGGGAATCTCGCATGGCAGGAATACTCAGCAGTGAATGAGTCCGCCCTCCGCAAACTGGATACGGATATCGCACCCGCCTCGGCGTATCTCGGCATTTTAGGGATGACCGGACTGACCGCTTACTTCGGGCTGCTTGATATCGGCCGTCCGAAAAAAGGCGAAACCGTCGTTGTTTCAGGGGCTGCGGGCGCCGTCGGCTCAACGGTCGGGCAGATTGCCAAAATCAAAGGCGCGCGGGTTGTCGGCATCGCCGGTTCTGACGAAAAAATCGCGTATCTGAAAGAGGAGCTTCAATTTGATGAGGCCATTAATTACAAAACGGCGGATGATATTCAAAAAGCGCTTGAACAGGCATGCCCTGACGGCGTCGATGTCTATTTTGACAATGTCGGCGGACCGATTTCAGATGCGGTGATCAACCTGCTGAATGAATTCGCCCGTATTCCGGTATGCGGAGCGATCTCTTCATACAATACTGAAAGTGAAGAGGAAGACATGGGCCCCCGCGTACAGCCGAAACTGATCAAAACAAAAGCGCTGATGCAGGGATTCATCGTCGGTGATTATGCTGACCGCTTTTCCGAAGGCGCGAAACAATTGGCTGAATGGCTCAAGGACGGAAAGCTTCATTATGAAGAAACGATTACGGAAGGATTCAGCCATATCCCTGACGCGTTCCTCGGTTTGTTTAAGGGAGAAAACAAAGGCAAACAGATCATCAAAGTCAGTGATCCAAGTTAACATGATGATGAAAAAAAGGAGGGCTTTGTCCCCTCCTTTTCTGCTTTTTCGGATCAGCTGCGAAGAATCAAAGTCAGAAATCTGTCTTCATCCGGCTCCGTATCTTCCAAAGTGAATCCGCTGCTTGAAAGCAGGCTAAACTGATTTGATTGTCTTTTTCGATGCTTGCCGCCCATTCCCGCACACTGGTAAACCCAGGGTCAGTCAGGAGTTTTTGCAATATCCGTTTTCCGTACCCTTGAAGCTGGTACAAAGGATTGACGATCAATCCGATATACGCCCGTTCCTCCACAAACTCTATAGAGACTATGCCTGCCGGCAGCTGCCCGTCATATGCCATAAGGACAGTATCGTCTTCATCTTTATTCAATCGTGCATACCACGCATCTAATGGCAGTATCGCATCCATTCTCCGACTGATATTATCGTCCTTAAACCAGTGTTCAAGTATTTTCAGCTCACGTTCCTTCAATATTTGAAATCTGTCTATTGAAACCATCTTCCCATCCCCCGTGCGAACCTTTTCTATTATTTCACAACAAAAAAAAGAAGGGCTTCGCGCCCTCCGTTTCTTATTTCTCAGATAATTTTCCGCCTGAATAAACGGCCTCTTTCAGCTCAATTCCGAGTGATTTGGCCATTTTTTTCAGTTTGGATTCTTCCATCGGCGTGACAAGGCTGAGTACCGTTCCTTCTTTACCGGCCCGCCCCGTCCGGCCGGATCTGTGAATGTACCCGTCTTCATTCGGGATGTCCGCGTGAATGACGTACGGAAGATCCTCGATATCGAGTCCGCGCGCCGCTATGTCAGTCGCCAGAAGCAGCGGAAATTCTCCTCGTTCAAACGCTGATAATATCTTTGCCCGCTCCATTTTTTTCGCTTCTCCGTGCAGGATGCCGAGATCCACGTGATGATAGGCGAGTTTTTCCGCATAGACGCTTAAATTGCCGATATCTCTGACGAACACGAGCGCCTGCATGCCGTTCAGCCGTGACAGCTTTTGCAATAGCTTCACTTTATCCCGCTGATCGCAGACGAGATATTGATGCGTGACCCGAGCTTTTTCCGCCGTATTCCGCTCCACCTTCAAAACGGCCGGTTCGTGTGCAATTCCCTTCAGCACCTCTTCTGTCTCCGGCTGCAGCGTAGCGGAAAAGCTTAAAAGCTGGCGGTCTTTCAGCGTCGTTTTAATGATTTTTTTCATTGTTTCACGGTGTTCCTTTGTCACGAGCTGATCCGCTTCATCAAGAACGATCGTCTTGACTTCATGCATTTTCAGCTTTTTTGCCTGAATCAATTCGAGCACCCTGCCCGGTGTGCCTGCAATGATATGCGGTTTATTTTTGAGCTTTTCCACCTGCTTTTTCACGTTTGCTCCGCCGATCAAAGACAGGGCGCGAAGATCGGAGCCTTTTTTCCAATCCTGAATCACCTGAAAAATCTGCATCACAAGCTCGCGGGACGGCGCTAAAATAATCACTTGCGGATGTTTTTGCTCCGGATTGATCCGCTCCAGAACCGGAAGCGTATACGCCAATGTTTTTCCCGTTCCCGTCGGGGATTCGGCGATGACGTCTTTCCCTTCCATGATCACCTGAGCGGCTTTTTCCTGAATGTCGGTCGGCTTCTGAAAGCCAGACGCCTTCCAGTTTTCGGCGATAAATGGTTGTGTATGCTGTAAAAATGGCCATGTTTGGGTCATGTCGTTCTCCTCAATTCTTAAAATCTACTCCATAGTATCTCAAATGCACGCGGCAAACGCAATTTTCTTTTTCCTTCCAAGCCTTTTAACAAACGGTCTCCTCCTTTATAATCATTAATGAGAAAGACACATAATGAAAAAGCGTGTCTGATAACGATAGAGGTGTAATGATGAGTATTTTATCCGTAAAAGATTTAAGCCACGGCTTCGGTGACCGTGCGCTTTTTAACAATGTATCGTTCCGTCTTTTAAAAGGGGAACACGTCGGCTTAATCGGAGCTAACGGCGAAGGTAAATCAACATTTATGAATATTATTACCGGAAAGCTTGAGCCTGATGAGGGAAAGGTTGAATGGGCGAAAAACGTGCGCGTCGGCTATCTCGATCAGCATACCGTGCTTGAAAAAGGAAAAACGGTCCGCGACGTGCTGAAAGATGCGTTCCATTACTTATTTGCGATGGAAGAAGAAATGAATGAGATTTACAACAAAATGGGCGAAGCGGACCCCGATGAGCTTGAGCAGCTGCTTGAAGATGTCGGTGTCATTCAGGACGCCCTGACAAATAATGATTTCTACGTGATTGACAGCAAAGTTGAAGAAATCGCCCGCGGCCTCGGCCTGCAGGATGTCGGCCTTGACCGCGATGTCACTGACTTAAGCGGCGGACAGCGGACGAAAGTGCTGCTCGCCAAGCTGCTTTTGGAAAAACCGGAAATCCTCCTGTTGGACGAACCGACCAACTACCTTGATGAGCAGCATATTGAATGGCTGAAACGCTATTTGCAGGAATATGAAAATGCGTTCATCTTAATTTCTCACGACATTCCGTTTTTAAACAGCGTGATCAATTTGATTTATCATGTGGAAAATCAAGAGCTGACGCGTTATGTCGGCGACTACCATCAGTTTATGGAAGTATACGAGGTGAAAAAACAGCAGCTCGAAGCGGCCTACAAAAAGCAGCAGCAGGAAGTGGCTGAGCTGAAAGATTTCGTCGCCCGCAACAAAGCGCGGGTCAGCACGAGAAATATGGCGATGTCCCGCCAAAAGAAACTCGATAAGATGGATATGATTGAGCTGGCGGCTGAAAAACCGAAACCGGAATTCCATTTCAAGCCGGCGAGAACGTCAGGCAAGCTGATTTTTGAAACGAAGGACTTAGTCATCGGCTACGATACCCCGCTGTCACGTCCGCTCAACCTCAGAATGGAACGCGGACAGAAAGTCGCCCTGTACGGCGCGAACGGCATCGGGAAAACGACGCTGTTAAAAAGCCTGCTCGGTGAAATTCAGCCGCTGGAAGGCACGGTGGAACGCGGCGAGCATCAATACACGGGCTATTTCGAGCAGGAAGTAAAAGAAACCAATAACAATACGTGCATCGAAGAAGTGTGGAGCGAATTTCCTTCCTTTACCCAGTACGAAATCCGCGCCGCCCTCGCCAAATGCGGCCTGACCACTAAACACATTGAAAGCCGCGTCTCCGTATTAAGCGGAGGAGAAAAAGCGAAGGTCAGACTGTGCAAGCTGATCAATTCAGAAACAAATCTGCTCGTGCTTGACGAGCCGACAAACCACCTGGATGTCGATGCGAAAGAAGAGCTGAAACGCGCGCTGAAAGAATACAAAGGCTCCATTCTGCTCATTTCCCACGAACCGGAGTTCTATATGGATATCGCGACGGAAACATGGAACTGCGAGTCTTGGACGACGAAAGTGCTGTAAACACAAAAAGGAACTCCCGCCTGTGCGGAAGTTCCTTTTTTTCTTAATGTCCGGCTTTTATTCCGGCGAGATGTTTGCGTCCCATGAGAAGGACAAGCATGCCGACAAAAACGACGATCCCGCCTACTGTATATGGTGTGCTTGCGGTAAAGTGTTCTGACAGCATTCCGGCAATCCACGGAGCGAGCGCACCGCCGATAAAGCGGACTGAGCTGTAGGCTGAAGACGCGATTGAACGTTCAACCGGCGCAGAACCCATCACAGCGGTTGTCATGATCGTATTCACCATACCGAGCACGGCACCGGCGACAACGATACATGTAATGATCAATGTCTGATGGTCAGTACAGATCCCCATAACGATGAGAATGACCGCAAAGGCGATAAAGAGAACGACGAGCGAACGCACTGTTCCCAGCGCTTTGTGCAAGAGCGGCGCCGTAAAGACTGACGTAATTGCCAGCAATAATCCCCAGCCGAAGAAGACGTATCCAAGACCGTGTTCATCTAAATCCAGAACGAACGGAGAATAAGCAAGCAAAATAAAAAATCCAAAGTTGTATAAGAATGCCGATACTGCCATTGTCAAAAGGCCTTTATATTTGAGCGCCTTCATCGCATCAAACACACCGACGCGTTTCGCCGGTTTCGGAAGCTTCGGCAGCATGAGTGAAATCGCGCAAAGCGCTATAAACATCAGGACAGACACTCCGAAGAACGGAGCGCGCCATGAAATGCTGCCAAGCTCTCCGCCTGCAAGCGGCCCGACGGAAATCCCCAAGCCGAGCGCGGCCTCATACAAAATAATGGCTTTGGCGCTGCCGCCGACAGATACCCCGACAATGACGGCAAGCGCGGTTGAAATAAAGAGAGCATTCCCAAGCCCCCAGCCGCCGCGATAGCCGACAAGCTGAGCGATTGAACTTGAGCTTCCGCCAAGGGCGGCAAACACGATGATAAAAATAAGTCCGAGAAGCAGCGTCCATTTCGCGCCGATCCAGCTGGAAATTGCGCCTGAGAAAAACATCATAAAACCGGTAACGAGTAAATAACTTGTAAATAACAGAGATACTTCACTAGGTGAAGCATGTAATTGTGCGGCAATCGCCGGAAGTATCGGGTCGACGAGTCCGATTCCCATAAAGGAAATCACACAGGCAAACGCAACCGCCCAAACGGCTTTCGGCTGGCTGAATAAGCCTGTTTTCTGTTGTGATGATGTATCCATTTGATCAGACCTCCTATTTAATCCATTAAAAGAAACGCTATCTTCATAGCGTTTACAGCAAAATCATTCGATTGATTGAATGGCGCGGTCAGCTTTTTCTTTCATTCCGTTAAGGCGCTCTTTAAAATGCAGAAATGTGCTGATCTTCTCATCAATCATCTCAAGCTGGTGGTTTAATGCGTGCTGAAGCTCTTCCAGCTTTGCTTTCCGTTCCTTCGGATCCAGTGACAACAAGTACCCCTCTTTGTTTAATTCCAGCTGACGGCTCATCTCCATAAACTGCTGAAGCTCCTGAAGGGAAAAACCGAGCACTTCTTTTGTGCTGGTGACTTTTTCAAGCTCCTCCATATCATCTTCAGAGTAAAGCCGGACGCCGCCTTCTGTCCGTTTAGGAGCAGGAATCAAACCAATCTCCTCGTAAAAACGAATGGTTCGTTTTGTCAATCCGCTTCGTTTGGCAACTTGATCAATCTTCATCCATTCCAAGGTGAATCCCCCTCTTGTCGTTTCTGTTTCTATTATACACCATTTGAACCTTAACGTAAACGTAAAGGTTTGGTTTTTCTGCTTGAAAAATATGAGGATGATGAAGAGAATAAATGTTATTATTAGTTATAAATAGATATAAATAATGATATACAGGGGGATACTATGAAATTTGTTTTTGACTTGGATGGAACGATATGTTTTAAAGGAAAACCCGTTTCCAGCGTGATAGCTGATGCAATCCTCACCTTGCAGGACGAAGGGCATGAAGCAGTCTTCGCTTCTGCCAGACCGATTCGTGATATGATACCGGTTCTTGACAAACACTTTCATAATTCGTATCTCATCGGCGGAAACGGCGCGTTGTCTTCCAGCACGGGAAAGATCGTTCACACACACTGTTTTACAGATGAACAAAGAAAAACAATTTTACATCTGATTGAAAAATACAATGCGTCATACTTAATTGACAGTGATTGGAACTATGCTTACACAGGTCCTGCCACCCACCCGATTTTAAAACAAGTTGATGAACTTAAACTGGCGAAAATTGTGACGGTTGAAGAAATGGAGTCTTTTGTTAAGATTTTGATTGTTGAAGCAGATGACATGGACGCGATGGCGCGGGAGCTTGAACATGAAGATATGGTAGTGCATAAACATACGAATGAAAACCTGATTGACATCAGTCCTGCCAATATTCATAAATGGAGCGCCTTGCAAAGAATTCCGGTGAATGCTGAAGAATATATTGCCTTCGGAAATGATACAAACGATATTACAATGTTTCAAAACGCTGCTTACGCGGTAAGAATCGGCTGTCATCCTGATTTGGAGCCTTATGCAGACGAGACGATTCCGACTGAAGAGAATACTGAAGAAGCAATTGCACAAAAAATAACGGAGCTTTCCCAAAGATATAAAGCGCTGGCTCCTCTCGTTTGATATATAAAACCGATCTCAGATCGGTTTTTTACTTTTTGTAACATTTTATTTAAAAAATAACATGTTTATGTTATTATCCATTATAACTAGTTATAACCAATTATAAATAGTTAATATTCAAATATGTTCGGAGGTATTCACATTGACCAGTATAAGCGGCTGTCCACTGACCGAAGGTATCATCGGCAAGATGACAGCAAATCGTTTTTCCTTTTATGAAGAAGCTCTGCAGCACAATGACCCATTGTGGTCAGACGACTTGAATGCCTGGCTGATCTTTCGCTATGATTTCATTTCTCATTTTTTAAAAGACAAGCGATTTACAGCCAACAGAAAAAAAGAGTTTTTCGAAAAACTGAACATCGCAGAAGAAGAAAAACAATTTTTAACGTCTTTCTATTCGAAATGGCTTATGTATATGGATGCACCTGAACATACGCAATTGCGAAGAAAAGTGCAACTTCCTATTAACAAAATAAATGCCCGAATAACCGAAATCTCACAAAGCGCTGCAAACTCTGTTTTCAGCCGCATTCCCCTTAAAGAGGGACAAGCGGTTATAGACGCGGTAAGTGAAATCGCCGACCCGTTTATAAACAACGTTATGGCAGACTTGCTTGGATTAAGCGTTAAAGATTATTCAACTATTTTAGCTGAAGCAACAAGCGCAGTAGACTTCCTTTGGAACCCTCACCCAGATCACTCACACATCCAAAACGCCATAGCATCCATTAAGAAAACCTACAGACTGATTAATGAAATAATAGACGATGAACGTTTTGAAGAGGACAGACTGTTCGACTGCGTTTTAAAAAGCATCGGCACACATCAGGAATCCCTCGCGCTGATCATTAATATTGTTATTGACGGGCATGAACCGTTTTTAAGCGCTATTAAAACGTTTATGTATTTCTTCATCAAATACTCATCTGAAAACCCGTCATTTCTTGACAGTCTGCCGATTGAAACATTTGCCGAAGAGACACTGAGGCTGGAAATACCTTTTCCATACTGCGCCCGTAATGCGAATGAAGACATTCAAATCGGCAGCAAAACTATAAAAAAAGGCAACCGGGTAATCTTTTTTATTTCTGCGGGAAATGTAGACCCCCAACAATACATAAATCCTTCTTGTATTCATCAGCACAGTCACAAATCGGCACCGCTTACTTTTGGAGCAGGGAGTCATTACTGTGCGGGTGCGGTAATTACAAAGAAATCTTTGGCTATATTTGCAAAATCATTTCAAAAGGCTTTTCAGGGACAGAATCTTTCTCAATCAAAAGCCAGCTGGATGGATACGTTCGGTTTCAGAACGCTGAATCATCTGACTATCATCAGTACAAAAGCAGCGGAGATCCCATCATATCAGGAGGAGAGCAACATTGTTAACAAATTGGATGAATCGAACCTTCAAGCTTAAAGCGCATGAGACGACTGTTCAGCGGGAATTTCTTTCGGGGCTAACTGCCTTTTTCACAGTTGCGTATATAGTTATCGTCAATGCCTCAATTTTAAAGGATGCCGGCATGAGCCAAGAAGCATCCGCAATCGCAACCTCTATCACTTGTTTTTTAGGCTGTCTGATGATAGCCTTCTGGGCAAATTCCCCTTTAGTGATTATTCCCGGAATGGGTGAAAATATATTTTTTTCATATACCATTGTCCGTGCTCTCGGCTTTTCATGGCAAGAAGGCTTGGCTATTGTATTCATTTCAGGCGTTTTATACACCATTATTGCATTTTCTCCTTTAGCGGCATCTTTAACAAAATCCATTCCTCTTTCAATGAAAAGTGCGATTACTGTCGGCATAGGCTTGTTTATTACTTTTATCGGCCTGCAAAAAGGCGGTATCGTGACGGCAAATAAGCAAAATCTTATTGAATTGGGGGATTTGACAAGTCCCAAAACTTTGCTTACGCTGGTTTCTTTGCTTATCACAGCGGTTTTATTTATCAGGAATGTAAAGGGCGGACTTCTTATCAGCATTGCAGCAGGTGCGCTTCTGGCAATTCCGTTCGGTTTTACCGAATGGGACGGTTCGAGTGATTGGTCAGCAGGACTGCGGCAGTACCAGCATTTATTCGGAGCATTTTCGTTTGATCGCTTCCTTACACTTCCCTTTTGGACGGCTGTGTTTTCGTTAACCATGATTTTGCTGTTTCAAAATCTGGGAACGATCCAAACTTTTGAAAAAAACGAGAGAAAATTCACTCACGCTTACCGAGCGACAGGAGTTTCAAATATCTTTGCGGGAACGTTTGGCACAAGCTCTACAGTGGCTGCATTGGAAAGTTCTGTCGGTATTGCTTCCGGCGCGAGAACGGGTCTGTCCTCGGCTGTAGTCGGTTTATTATTTTTATGCTCGGTATTTTTTATGCCTGTTATTAAAGCCATACCTGACAGCGCTATCGCTCCTATCTTAATTTTAATCGGAAGCTTGATGCTTCAAAGTATACGTGACATTCACTTCAATGATGTGACAGAATATTTTCCGGCATTTTTAACGATTGTCTTAATTCCTTTAACCTATAATATTGCCGACGGCATGGCATTTGGGTTTATTTCTTATCCTCTGATTAAAATCCTGTGTGGAAAAGGGAAAGAGCTAAATGTCACCGTTTGCTTCGTTGCGTGTTTATTTTTGCTAAACTATTTATTATTTTTATAACGAAACAAAAAACCAGTGAAGCATACACGCTCCGCTGGTTTTTTGTCTCGATTAGCTGAACCCCTGTCACTGATGGAAACTGCTTAGTGCTCTAACAATGCGGTGAAGCGGTTCAAAGCAACGTTTTTACGATAATAAGGCTTGTGTAAAAAAGCGCGGCGTGCATCCGCATTCTATTAATTCTCAAGTTCTTCAATCATCAGTGACAATTCGGTCCAGCGCTCCATCGCCGCTTCAAGCTCTTCAGCCGTTTTTGCCTGTTCGGCCATCAGTTCTTGAATCTTTCCGAAATCACTTCCCGCTTCAGCGATTTCCGCTTCCAAACGCTGATGCTTTTCTTCAAGGCCGGCGATTTTGTCTTCGATGCCGTCCCATTCGATCTGATCCTTGTACGAAAGCTTTTTGCGCTTTTTCTTCGGCTCTTCTTCCGCCTTTTTCTCTTCGGCCGGCTGTTTTACCGCAGTCTTCTTCGCTTTTGCGTATTCCATGTATTCACTGTACGAACCTTGGAAACGCGAAATGATGCCTTGTCCTTCAAATACGATCAGGCGGTCCACAACACGGTCAAGGAAATAGCGGTCATGGGATACGGTAATGACGACGCCCGGAAACTGTTCGATGTAATCTTCGAGCACGCTTAATGTTTCTGTGTCCAGATCATTGGTCGGCTCATCTAAAAACAGCACATTCGGCTCCTGCATCAGTACATTCAGCAAGTACAGACGGCGCTTTTCCCCGCCTGACAGCTTTCTGATATATGTCTGCTGCATCGGGCGCGGGAACAGAAAGCGCTCAAGCATTTGTTCCGCGGTGATGACATCACCTTCCGCCGTCTTGACGATTTCAGCCGTCTCTTTTATATAGTCAATGACTTTCATATCGCCGTTCATTTCGCTGTGGTCCTGGGTGTAGTACCCGATCCTGACCGTCTGCCCGATGGTGATGCGGCCGCTGTCTGGCTGAATTCTGCCGGCGAGGCTGTTTAAAAGTGTCGTTTTCCCGATTCCGTTCGGCCCGATGATGCCGATTCTTTCACCCGGGATGACAAGCTCGTTAAATTGGCTGATCAGCGCTTGGCCGTCGTAGGTGAGGGTGACGTTTTCCGCTTCTATCACCTGTTTTCCGAGACGGTGGGACCCGATCGCGAAATCGAGCGATCCGGAGACTGCCGGCCCTTTTTGCTCCTTGAGCGCCTCCGCTCTGTCCACTCTCGCTTTTTGTTTCGTCGAGCGTGCTTTCGCTCCTCTTCTGAGCCACGCCAATTCGCGGCGCAGGAGGTTTTGACGTTTCGTTTCTTTCTGCTCTGCCAGCGCCTCCCGTTCGGCCCGTTTTTCCAGGAATACTTCATAGTTTCCCTTATACGTATAAAGGCTGCCTCTCTCAAGCTCGTAAATTCTGTTCGTCACCCTGTTCAGAAAATACCTGTCGTGCGTGACAAGCATGACGGCGCCCGGATATTGCGATAAGTAGCCTTCCAGCCATTCAATCGTTTCATTGTCCAAATGGTTTGTCGGTTCATCCAAAATAAGCAGGTCAGCCGGCTGGATGACGTTTTTCGCAATCGCGACGCGCTTTTTCTGGCCGCCGGACAGCTCGCTGACATCCTTCATCAAGTCGGTGACACCGAGTTTGGTTAAAACCGTTTTGGCTAATGTATTCGCCTCCCACGCGTCATTCGCGTCCATTCTCGCCTGCGCATCAAGCAGGTGCTTTTGGCGCTGTTCATTTTCCGGCTCTTCATTCAGCTCCTGAAGCGCTTTTTCGTACTCCCGCATCGTTCTCATGACGGCTGAGTCGCCGGAATAAATATGCTCAAGGACGGTTTGTCCGGCAGGAAGCTCAGGGTCCTGATGCAAAAACTCAATATGCACGTTTCCTGAAGCCGTCATCTCGCCTTCCTCCGTTGATTCGAGGCCGGCAATGGTTTTCAGAAGCGTGGACTTCCCCGTTCCGTTCGGGCCGATTAAACCGATTCTTTCATTCTCTTCAATATGAAAGGAGATATGGTCGAATAATGTCTTTTCTCCGTATGTTTTATAAAGGTTTTCCGCTTTTATGATGCTCATGGTTCCTATCAATCCTCACGTAAGTTCATGTGTTCATTTTAAATCAGGCGCTGGAATAAAACTAGTAAAAGGGCAGACAAATTTCTTGGAAGCGATCATTTTGTCCGAAGAATGTTTCCGCCTCTCCTTTTATACACTGGAGGTGAAGAGGTGATGACATGATCAGCATCAGTTTATGCGTTATCGTGAAAAATGAAGAGGAAGTGCTTGCGGGCTGTCTTGATTCCGTCAAAGACATTGCGGATGAAATTGTGATTGCTGATACGGGGTCGACCGACCGGACGAAAGAAATCGCGGCCCGTTATACGGATAAGATTTATGATTTTGAATGGATCGATCACTTTGCGGCCGCCCGTAATTTTGCGTTTTCGAAAGCGGAAATGGAATATATTCTGTGGCTGGACGCCGACGATATGCTGACGGAAAAGGATCGTGAAAAACTGATTGAACTGAAGGCGTCGCTTTCAAAAGAGGTGGACGCGGTATCCATGTATTATCACGTCGGCTTTGATGATCGGGGAGAGGTCAGCTTCAGATACCGCCGCAACCGTCTCGTCAAGCGGGAAAAAGGGTTCCGCTGGATCGGAGCCGTGCATGAATATCTGGAAGTATACGGAAACATCATAGAAACCGATATCGCCGTCACACACCGCAAATCCGAGAAAAAGCACTCGCCTCCCTCAGACCGCAACCTGAGGATTTACGAGAAAATGGCGGAAAACAGTGAAACGATGACACCGCGCGATTTATTTTATTTCGCGAATGAATTAAAGGATCACGGCCAGTATCAGCGCGCCATTACGTATTATCACCATTTTCTTTCCACTAAACAGTGCTGGATCGAAGACGAGATCAGAACGTGCCAATATCTATTCGATTGCTACAGGGCGGTCGGCCATGAAGAGGCCGCCATGACGTCGCTCTTAAAATCATTTTTGATTGATTGTCCGCGGCCGGAGTTCTGCTGCAGGCTTGGCGACTATTTTGCGGAGAAACGGCAATACCGGCAGGGCGTGTTTTGGTATGAGCTCGCCCTATCCGCCACATACAGCGATTCAGGCTTTACCCAGCTCGAATATTCCACCTGGTATCCTCATCTGCAGCTCTGCGTCTGCCACTGGCAGCTCGGCGACAGAGAAAAAGCGAAGATTCATAACGACAAAGCCGCCTCCTATCACCCGTCACATCCGAGCGTACTGTATAATCAAAACGTGCTCGGCACATAACATCAAAAAAAGAGCTGCCCCCTGTAAGAGGGCAGCTCCTTATTCATTACGCCGTCGGAATACCTCCGCTGACACTGTAGATCTGGGATGTCACATAGCTCGATTCTTCTGAGGCCAAAAAGACATAAATCCCTGCAAGCTCCGCGGGCTGGCCGGCACGCTGTAATGGCACGGCCGGTGTTTCCTTGCCGAATTTCGGAATGTTTTCACCGGGCTGTCCTCCGGAAATCTGAAGCGGCGTCCAGATCGGCCCCGGCGCTACAGAGTTGACTCTGATTCCTTTATTCGCCAGCTGCTTTCCTAAGCCGACGGTAAAGCCGATAATGGCATGTTTCGTCGCGGCATAATCCAACAGCATCGGACTTGGATTGTACCCTTCGACAGAAGTTGTCGTGATAATAGACGCACCTTCCGGCAGATACGGAAGCGCGGCTTTGACGAGCCAATACAGCGAGAACACGTTGACTTCGAATGTTTGATAGATTTGTTCTGTGGCAAGATCGCTGATATCATCCACTGCCTGCTGTTTGCCGGCGACAAGAGCGAGCGTGTCAAGACCGCCAAGCTCTTGATACGCTTTTTCCGCCAATTCTCCGCAAAACGCTTCATCGCTTAAATCTCCCGGCAGCAGAACGGCTTTTCTTCCCTCTTTTTCAATTAACGCTTTCACTTCTTCAGCATCCGGCTGTTCCTCAGGCAGATAGTTAATCGCCACATCCGCCCCTTCCCGGGCATAAGCAATCGCGGCGGCCCGGCCGATCCCCGAATCGCCGCCGGTGACGAGGGCTTTTCTTCCCTTCAGCTTGCCGGCTCCTTTATAGCTTGTTTCGCCGCAGTCCGGCACAGGCTTCATCTCTTTCTGCAAACCGGGCGGTTCTTGATATTGTTTTGGAAATTCATCATGATCATATTTCGTCAGCGGGTTGTGCAGATTTGCATCAGACATACAAAACTCTCCTTTATCATTGGTGATGTATTGGTATGTGTACCCCTGAGCATAGCGGATCAAACGTATGAAATGCAGTTTCCGAATAATGGAGAGAAAACAAAAAAGGAGCCCATAAGCTCCCCTTTTTTATGAATCTCCGAGCACATTTTCAGCCATTTTCGCTAAATGCTGGGCGCTTCCTGAAATCTCCTGCATCGTGGCAGAAATTTGTTCAACCGCCGCCGCTTGGCCGTCTGTGTTCTGGTTGATGGATTCAATAGAGTCCTCCAGCCCTTTCAGCAGGCTGTGGATTTTTTTCGTAATCTGGTCAATTTGTCCGACGTTGTCTTTTGAATGAGTGGCAAGCTTGCGGATCTCGTCCGCCACCACGGAAAAGCCCTTTCCGGATTCTCCCGCTCTCGCGGCTTCAATGGCCGCATTCAAACCGAGCAGATTGCTTTGATCTGAAATGCCCTTGACAGTGACGGAAATGTCGGCGATTTCTCCCGCGCTTTCACTGACTTGTTTCGCCTGAACGGAAATCCCGGACATCTGTGATGAAAAGCCGCTGATGGATTCTGAAATATCCGCGATGGCTGAAGCAGTCTGTTCCACGACGGCGGACAGGCTTTCAGCGACATCATGAAGCTTGGCTGATTTTTCAAGGCTCGTGCCGAGACCGACGCCGCCGATGACTTTTCCGTTTTCATCGTGAAGCGGGATCGCTCTGGCGATCAGCGGAAATCCGAACAGCTCTTTCGGCACCATGCTTGTCTTTTTCTGATTCAAACGGATTGCGTCTGTAATGATGTCTCCTTTTTGGAGCGGGTCTCCCGGCTTTACATTAAGAGAAAACGTTTTAGCCGGAATATTCACGATTAATTTTTCTGTATCATAAATCCCGATGGTGATGTCATCTTGGATCAGGCTGTTTAAAAAAGGCGCAACTTTGACAAAAGCGTCAAGCAGGCTGTGCGTTTGCTGTTCCGTCTGTATACTCATTTCTTTCACTCCTTCTTAATATGGGAATTGCCGTTTTTCATGCTGAACCGAAATCCATTTCAGCGTAGTGAATTCTTCCAGGCTCCATTCGCCGTTCAGCCTGCCGAGACCTGATTGCTTCTCGCCGCCGAACGCGACATTCGGTTCATCATTAATAGTCGTATCGTTGACGTGAATCATGCCGGTTTCGATCCGCTTAGCAAACTCAACGCCGCGCTCAACGTTTGCCGTATGCACGGCTCCGCTTAAACCGAACGGTGTCGCGTTTGCGATGCTTACCGCTTCATCCTCCGTTTCAAACGGCATGATGCAGACGGCCGGACCGAACAGCTCCTCCTTCGCGATGCTCATCTCAGGTTTCACATCTTTTAAAATGACGGGCTCAGCGACCGTTCCGCTGAATCGGCCGGACAGCACCGGAACCGCTCCCTCTTCTATCGCTTTTTCGACAGACCGTCTCAGACCTTCCGCCTGCCTCTCATTGATTAAAGGCCCGATCACCGTGTCAGGGTCCATCGGATCGCCGACTTTCAGCGATGACACTTTCGCTTCGTAAAGCTCTGTGAATTTGTCATATACAGATGTGTGTACGAGCACCCGGTTCGCCGACATGCAGATCTGGCCTTGATGCGTAAACCGGCTGAATACACCCGCATTGACGGCGTATTCGAGATCAGCGTCCTCAAGCACGATCAGCGCGCTGTTTCCGCCAAGCTCCAACAGCGGTTTTTTGAAGTGTTTGATCGCAAGCTGTCCGATATAGCTGCCCACTCCGGTTGAACCCGTAAATGAGATAATCCGCGGCACGGGATGCTCAACAAAACTGTCGCCGATCTCCCCGATATCCGTCACGATGACATTCAGCAGCCCGTCCGGTACGCCGGCCGCTTCAAAAATCTTCGCAATCAGTGTTCCGCCGCAGATCGGTGTTTCTTCATGAGGCTTCAGCACAACGCCGTTGCCAGCTCCGAGTGCCGGCGCAACTGATTTCACCGAAAGGAAAAACGGGAAGTTAAACGGGCTGATGACCCCGACGACGCCGGCCGGTATTCTGTACAGCCTGTTTTCTTTTCCGTCAATCGTGGACGGGAGAATTTTCCCTTCCATCCGCACCGGAAATGTTGCGGCTTCTTTTATCATATTTTTGACAAGTCCGATTTCAAACTCAGCCTTCAGCCTTGTTCCGCCAAGCTCCTCCATGATTAAGTAAATGATCGCTTCTTCGTGCTCTTCGATGAAAGATACGGCTTTTTCCAAAATGGCCCGCTTTTTAAAAGGATTGACTTTGTCCCATTCTTGTTTCGCAAGAGCCGCGGCGCGATACGCCGCATCTACGTCATCAGGCGTCGCTTTTCGGAATGAGGTGATGACTTTCTGAGTATAAGGATTCCTGTTTTCCAATACGTTCCGGCTGCTCCCATCCCTCCATCGGCCGCCGATAAACTGCTTATTTAGTTCTTCATATTGAAACATGTAAACATCTCCCTTTCACCGAAACTTGAAAATAGTTGATGAGTCATTTTTTGTATCGGTCTTAACGTAAGAAAATTGAACTATTTCACAATAAAATTACTGTTCCTTCCGCACATCGACGCTTTTGAGCTTTTTCCTTTTAAAGTGGAAAATTCTTTAATTGACTGTGCGAAATTTCGACAATATAATACAAACGTCAGTGTATATAATGATATGAATATTATGAATTTTCAGGAGGACCCATATGTCTTTATTATTTCGGAAAAAGCCGATCGCCGACTTAAAGGCCCAGAGCAAACAGGCCGGTCTGGCCCGCTCGTTAAGCGCTTTTGACTTGGTTTTACTCGGAATTGGCTGTGTTGTCGGCACGGGGATTTTTGTAATTACCGGGACCGTGGCCGCAACAGGGGCAGGGCCGGCTTTGATTCTGTCGTTTGTGCTCGCGGGTCTTGCCTGCGCGCTCGCAGCGTTTTGTTATGCGGAATTTTCTTCAACCATTCCGATTTCAGGCAGCGTATATACTTACTCCTATGTCACTCTCGGAGAATGTCTCGCGTTTTTGATCGGATGGGACTTAATGCTTGAATATGTCATTGCGATCGCCGCCGTCGCAACCGGCTGGTCATCGTATTTCCAGTCGCTTCTTGCGGGCTTCGGGCTGCATCTTCCGGAGGGGCTGACCGCCGCACCCGGAAGCAAAGCGGGCGCCGTGCTCAATCTGCCGGCCGTTATTATTATTTTGATGATTACCGCGATTGTTTCAAGAGGCGTGAAAGAAAGCACCCGCTTTAATAATGTCATTGTTTTGATGAAAATTGCCATCATTTTGCTGTTTATCATCGTCGGATTCGGCTACGTGAAACCGGAAAACTGGTCGCCGTTTATGCCGTTCGGAATGAAAGGCGTCATCACGAGCGCCGCGACCGTTTTCTTCGCGTATCTCGGATTTGATGCTGTGTCCAACGCATCGGAAGAAGTGAAGAACCCGCAGAAATCAATGCCGATCGGGATTATCGGCGCGCTCGCCATCTGCACCATTCTTTACATTACCGTATCGCTCGTTCTGACGGGAATGCTTTCGTACACTAAATTAAATGTCGGAGATCCGGTATCATTTGCGCTGCAGTTTGTCGGCCAGAACAAAATCGCGGGCATTATTTCCGTCGGCGCGATTATCGGGATTACAACAGTCATGCTTGCTCTGCTGTACGCTCAGGTGCGTCTCACATTTGCGATGAGCAGAGACGGTCTTTTGCCCCGCGTATTTTCCAAGGTGCACCCGCGTTTTAAAACACCGTTTCAAAACACCTGGGTGACGGGGATCGTTGCCGCCGGGCTCGCCGGTTTGATTGATTTGGGAACATTAGCCCATCTCGTCAATATGGGAACCTTGGCGGCCTTTACGGTCATCGCGATCGCCGTCATCGTTTTAAGAAAGAAACATCCGGAGATCAAATCTTCCTTCCGTGTTCCTTTCGTTCCTTTTGTGCCGATCATCAGCGCATGCTTCTGCCTCTATCTCGCAAGCAGCCTGCCCGGCGTGACATGGCTTTCCTTTGTCATCTGGATCGCCGCCGGGATCGTCGTTTATATGGTTTATTCGAGAAAACACAGTTTGTTAAACAAATAAAAAGGGAGGCTCTTTTTTCGATTTGAGAAAGAAGAGCCTTTTTTGCTCTTGATCATTCATTCACCTTATGAATAATATGGTGTATGCTTTGCTTACATAAAAGGAGGAGAATCACTTTGGCAATTGCCGCACCGATGAAAGAAAAACCTGTCCATCGTCCCGATACAACCATGTATTCCATTTTATTGATTATCGGGATTTGTCATTTGCTGAACGATTCACTGCAAGCGGTGATTCCGGCGATGTTTCCTATTTTGGAACGTTCCATGAGCCTTACCTTTACACAGCTCGGAATGATCGCCTTTACGCTGAATATGGTGTCTTCCGTGATGCAGCCCGTCATCGGCTGGTATACGGATAAACGCCCGATGCCGTATGCCCTGCCGCTCGGACTCACCGCAAGCATGCTCGGCATTTTAGGTCTCGCGTTCGCCCCGTCTTTTCTGACGATTTTATGCTGTGTATTTTTTATCGGCCTTGGCTCCGCCGTTTTTCACCCTGAAGGATCGCGTGTCGCTTACATGGCCGCCGGCGAAAAGCGCGGCTTGGCGCAATCGATTTACCAAGTCGGCGGAAACACCGGTCAGGCGATGGCGCCCCTGATTACCGCGCTGATTCTCGTTCCGCTCGGTCAATTCGGCTCTGTCTGGTTTACGCTTGTCGCCGCAATCGCTGTGCTGTTTCTCATTTATATCGCCAAATGGTATAAAGGCCGCCTTATTCATTTGCGTGCCGCAAGTAAAAAATCACCGGCTGCCGCTGTGGAGACTGTGATTACAAAGCCGATTATTCTTGCCCTTATCATGATTATCTTCCTGATTTTCGCGCGTTCCTGGTATGTGAGCGCGATCGGCAACTTTTATACGTTCTATGCGATGAATGCCTATCATGTCAGCATTCAGCAGGCACAGAGCTACATCTTCGTCTTTTTATTCTTCGGGGCTGTCGGAACGTTTCTCGGCGGGCCGCTGGCAGACCGTTTCGGAAAGCGGAACGTCATTATCGTATCAATGATGGCATCGGCTCCCTTGACGATTTTCCTTCCGTTTGCGGGACCTGTCATCGCCTATGGCGTACTGGCGCTGATCGGCGTTGTCCTGATGTCCAGCTTCTCTGTGACCGTTGTCTACGCGCAGGAGCTCGTTCCGGGTAAAATCGGCACGATGTCAGGGCTTACGGTCGGGCTCGCCTTCGGAATGGGCGCGATCGGAGCCGTTGCACTCGGCGCCCTCATTGATTCCGCGGGATTGACGCCGACCATGACAGCCGTCGCCTTTCTGCCCGTTTTAGGACTGCTCGCGTTTGTCCTGCCGAGCGACAAAACATTAAAAGAATGGCATTCATAAAAAAATCCCTGCCTTTTCGGCAGGGATTTTATGTTTCAACCGTATAAAAATGAGTGTCAGGAACCGCATATTTCGGAATAAACCCGTCTCTGAAATCAGGAAACGCCTTTTGAATTCCATCAATCCATTTTTTTATGTTTTTGATGTACGGCACGTAAATCATATTGACTGTCGCCTCGTCATCAATGTGATAGTACCAGCACAGATTGAATTCGTTCTCCGTGACGAGCGTAAAGCCTGAAAAATGATAAAAAATCAGCGGGGTGTCATTGACATATACAGCCCCGTCACGCAGGCTGACTTCGTATTGCTCAATATTCCACAGCGCGGCATTCGCGCCGATCGACTCCGTGACATGAACGTTCTCAAACTGCGCGGGCCATTTTTCAACATACCTTTGGTCACCGTATGTCTTTTTTTCTTCATTCATCTCCACCGTACAATAGGAGATGCAATCCTGTCTCCACTGCCAGACCGCCCGATACGCTTCCTCAGTATTCCGCGCGCCGACAAACCCGGTGTTGTACTGCCCGGTCAGCTTGTAATAAGACGCAAACCGTTCTGAATTGCGGTGATCCGTCAGGAAAAGAGAAGCATCCGGCTTTTCCGCAAACAGCTCGCCCGCATCTGAGAAGAAAAAGAGATCGGTGTCCAAATGGGCAAAATATTCGGCTTCATCATACTCCGTCATCACATGGAACAGAAATGCCGGCTTCAGCGTCCAGCAATATTCATGAAACGTCCGCCCGCCCTTTGCTTCAAGCAGCTCCGGGTCCTCCATTTCATGGAGCTGAACCGCCGTGACATGCTCCCACGGCACCTGCTGAAGCAGTTCATACGCCTTCTTGTCGACACACAGCACATACAGATGAAAATCACGGCAATGCTCATGGAGAGAATGAATCATCGGCATCAGTTTAAAGATATGCGTTCTTGAAACAATGGTTGAAAAATGATATTTACTCACCATATCACATCCAATTTATTTAAAATCCACATGCAGTAAATCAGCAAACAGCGCTTTGAACGCTCTTGCAAAGTGCGTAACGCCCAGCTTTTTTTCCGCTTTTGACAAAAGCTTTTGGGCCTCCGGCAGATGAAAGCTGTTCGCCGTGATACGCGGGCTTTTCGTCCTCCAGTCCGGATCGAGGTTGCGGTCTTTAACCGCGTGCATCAGCTCAAGAAAGATGTACAGCAGGCTTTCATATTTCTCATAATCAAGCAGCACTTCGATGTCTGCCATAATGCTGTTGGTTAACTCCGCGTCAAACGGGCCGTTAAACGCGAGGTGCACGTCAAGCGAATGGATGTCATTGTACTTGTCGCACATGTACGCAATATTCGTCCTAATGTCATCAACGGAAGCACAGTTGCTCGGATGCTCCTGATGGACGCTCATGATATCGCGCCGCAGCTGAAACGACAAGCCCGACTGGTGAAGCCTGATGCCGAGATCATAATCTTCAAAACCGTATCTGACAATGCCTTCATCAAACAGACCGAGATCTGCCACGTGCTGCCGTTTGACTGAGGAATTGTTCGTAATGAAAAAACGCCACGGCAGACGGTAGCCTTTCAAGCCGTCTCCGTATTTTTCCAAAATGCTTTTCAGCACACGTATAAAATCGGTATCTAAGTCAAAGCATCGGTCGAGAAAGCTTCCGTCTCTGATGGCACTTTCATCAAGAAGCGGCTCTTTATCGCCCGGCAGCTCTTCATACAGTTCGGCGAGCTTTTCCTTATGCTCTTTTTCAAAACGGTCATAATAAAAGCTGTACAGCCGCTTCCAGAACATACCGCATACAACAAGATCGTCCCGGTTCTCATGAGCCTTGATATGCTTCGCCACCAAATCCTTTTCGGCAAGCATGTCACTGTCATGAAAAATCAAAATATCGCCTCTGGCATTGCGGACCGCCTGATTCCGGCCGTAAGCGATCCCTCTGTTTTCTTTAATTCTCACAAAAATCAGCGGAAAATTCGCGCTGAATGATTCGAGCATGGATAAAGTTCCGTCTTCCGAACCGTTGTCAGCCACAATCACTTCGAACGGCTCTGTGCATTCCTGTTCATTCAGGGACAGCAGGCTGTTATAAAGCCGCTCCCTGGAATTATATGCGGGAACTATGACGCTTGCCTTCACTTTTGTTCACTTCCTGTATATAATCATTTATTTGTTATCGTCCTCAGATGCAAAGCCGCTGAACTTCGGGCAGACGGCGCTGACCGTCCCGATCACCTGCTTCAGAATGTCTTTGTAAAGCTGATGGACAAACGGCAGGTCGGTCCGGGTCTTCTCGTGAATCTGCCGAATGTCGCCGGCTGTGATGATCCGGTATCCGCTGAAATGATAGAAAATCAGCGGACTTTCGTCTTCGAGAACAAGACGCCCGTCCTTCCATGAAAATGTGTGCCGGCCGTAATTCCAATGGCCGATATTCACACCGGGCGTTGTGATGTCACACACATTCGGGAATAGATCAGACATGTGATCCAAGTAGCCCTGATCTCCGAATTTCCCTTCACCCGGCGCATTTTTGCATTCTTCAAGGCAGCGTTCTTTCCACCATCTGAGACAATCTGTGCCGGCCCGGTCGTTTTTGAAGCTGAGAAAACCGGAGTTATACCGGCCTAAAAGGCGCTGCAGCATGTCAATTTCCTGTTTTTCAAATGAGGGGATGACGATATCGCCCCGTGACAGAAGCACCGAACAATCCGGCTGATTTTCAAAAATCGGGCGCGGATCAGCGAAAAAAAACAAATCGGCATCAATGTACGTGACACGCTCTAAGTCCGGATGTCCGTCCAGCACGAATTCGAGAAATACCGGCTTCACCGTCCAGCAGTATTCGCTCTGATCTCTCGTCCGCTTCAGTTCAAGGAGCTCCTCATTTTCCAGTTCAGACACCGGAATCAGGGTGACATTATCCGGCTGCATTGCCTGAAGCACGTCATAGGTGTCTTGATCCATACACAAAGTAAAAATGGGGGCGTCAGCCTGAACCTCTTTCAATGAGCCGAATAAAGCGATGGCCTGATACAGCCTTCCTTTTGATAAAACTGTGCAATATGCGCTTGTCACGTCTTTATCACCTCTGTTTCTGTTACTTTTGAAAAAAGGCTTTATACCATTCGATCGTTTTTTCCAACCCTTCATCAATGGTATGCGCGGGTGTCCAGTTCAGAAGCTTTCTCGCCTTTTCCGCCGACAAATATTGATGCTTAATTTCGTGGCTCCCCTGGTTGAGCACTTTCGGCTTCAAGTCACTGTCCATAGCCTTAAGAATTTTTTCTACAAGTTCCAGCACCGTCAGCTGAATCTCATTGCTGAAGTTGAACGCTTCTCCCGCAAGATTGAGCTCCTCCATCTTTTCCGCCAGCAAAAGGTACGCGTCGACCGCATCCTCAATGTAAAAATAATCACGGATAAATGTGCCGTCGCTGCGGATTTCCGGCGCTACACCGTTCAGCACGAGCTGAATCGTCTGCGGGATAATCCGGTTGAAATTCAAATCCCCGCCGCCGTACAAGTTGCCGCAGCGCGTAATACAAACCGGAAGGCCGTACGTATTAAAATATGTGTGGCTTATCAGATCGGCACAGCTTTTTGACACATCATACGGATGTTTGCCCTGAAGAGGCATGTTTTCATCGTACGGCAGTGCCGGCTGGTCGCCGTACGCTTTATCACTGGAGGCGACGATCACCCGCTTGATGAGCGGATGCCGGCGGCACGCTTCAAGGATGTTCCATGTGCCGAGAATATTGGCTTCAAATGTGGAAATCGGATTGCGGTTTGCGACGCCGACGATCGCCTGTGCTGCTAAATGAAAGACCGTGTCGATTTCATATTCGCCCAGCGCCCGCTCAATCACATCCAGATCTTCAAGAGCGCCCTGCACGATATTCATTTGCTTCACTTGTTCTCCCTGATACAGATTAGATTTGGGCACAGTGTCACGGACAAGTCCCGTCACATTGGCCCCCTGATCGATCAGTTCCTTTACCAAGCAGCTTCCTAAAAGACCTGTACATCCCGTCACAAACACATTTTTATTTTTCCAGAAACTCAAACTTGATCACCATACCTTCCATACATGTTGTCCCCTGTCCCACATCTTGTTGATTTCCAGCAAGTTTTTATACGTATCGATCGCCGTCCAGAAACCGTAATGCCGATATACCGCCAATTCGCCGTCCTTCGCCAGCTCCTTCAGCGGTTCTTCTTCAAACATGACATCGCTGTCTTTCGGCAGATAATCGAATACCTTCGGGCTGAGCACGAAGAATCCGCCGTTGATGATGCCGTCACTCGAGGTTTTTTCAGAAAAGCTTTTCGCCATGCCGTCTTCGACTGTCAGCGTCCCGAATTGCGAGGTCTTTTCAATACCGGTGACGGTTGCCGCAGCCCCTTTTGATTGATGATAGCTGATCAGGTGAAACAGGTTGATGTTGGCCAGTCCGTCTCCGTATGTCATGAGAAAGGTTTCATCACCGATGATGTCCTTTGCCTGTAAAAGCCGCCCCGCTGTCTGCGTGTGTTCCCCCGTGTCTAAAAAAGTGATTTTCCACGGCTCGGATTTTCCCAATATCCGCACTTCTCCGGTAGAGCTGTCGAGCGTCATACTATGATTCTTCCAGTCATAATCTAAGAAATATTCCTTAATCATCTCTCCTTTGAAACCAAGAAGCAGGATAAATTCGTTCACGCCATAGTATTGATAGAGTTTCATAATATGCCATAGAATCGGTTTTTCGCCTATCATGGCGAGCGGTTTGGGACGTTCATTGGTGATTTCGCTCATTCTCGTTCCTTTTCCGCCGCAGAGAATGACTGCTTTCATCTCTACCCCTCTTCTCTGTGAATATTGGATTCGAAACCGCCCGTATAAGAGAAACCCAACCGGATAATTTGTCCGATTCTCTATCACCGGTTTCAAAATCTACTGTAAGATATGAGAGATTGGCGCCCTTTGTGATCGAAAGCTCTCTCTTTTTTCAGATTGGTGAAGATACACACAAAAAAAGAGCCTCACGGAAATTCCGTAAGGCTCTTTCTATTATTTATTATCCTCATTAAGCTTTTCTTTGCCGTAATGATATTTAGACGGATCAACCGGCGTAAAGTCGCTCAATTTGTGGAATCTGAGCAGGTCTTTGTACATCACGCTGTCAGACAGCTTCAGCTGCTCTGTGACTCTGGCTTTCAGATTTTTCGTTTCCTGATTGCCTTTCAGTTCTTTTCCTGTCTTCGTATCGTATACGACATTGGAGATAGAAGTATATTTCGGCGTGACGTAGTCTCCGTTACGGAACGTCACCGTATCATCATGGTCTTTCGAGAAGAGATCGGTTCCGAAATTAATATATTTCTTAGAATCAATGCCTTCCAAGTGAAGGATCGTCGGCACAACGTCCATTTCACCGCCGAATGTATGGTTCACTCCGCCTTTTTTGCCAGGGATGTGAAGCATAAGCGGCACACGCTGGTTCTGCGCGTTTTGATAAGGCGTAATTTCTTTGCCGAGAATTTCTTTCATCGCGCGGTTATGGTTTTCAGAGATTCCGTAGTGGTCTCCGTAAATCATAATCACCGAGTTGTCATATAAACCGGATGACTTCAGATCTTTAAAGAACTGTTCAAGCGCTTCGTCGAGATAACGCGCCGTCTGGAAATAGTCATCTACAGTTGCATCGCCTGTTTTCGCTTTTTCAATCGTTGCATCTTTTTCATCAAGCGTAAACGGATAATGGTTCGTCAGCGTGAGCAAATGCGCATAGAACGGCTGTTTCAGCGATTTAAGCTTCGGAATGGATTCTTTGAAGAACGGTTTATCCTTCAGTCCCATATTGACAAGGTTGTCATCAGACATATCGTATGTGCTGGCGTCAAAGAATTTGTCATAGCCGATATGTTTGTAAATCTGGTCACGGTTCCAGAATGATTTGTAGTCACCGTGTAAAACGGCGCTTGTATAGCCTTCACTTTGGTCAAGGATGGCAGGAAGCGATTGATACGTGTTTTCCCCTTTTGTCACGAAGGCTGACCCTTCAGGCAGTCCGAACAGGCTGTTATCCATCATCAGCTCGGCGTCAGATGTTTTACCTTGGCCTGTTTGGTGGAAAAAGTTATCAAAGTACGTCATGTCCTCACCGCCGCGGGCGAGTTTATTCAGGAACGGCGTGACTTCTTTTCCGTCAAGTTTGTAGTTGATTAAAAACGATTGGAAACTTTCCAAGTGAATCTTAATGATGTTTTTGCCTTTGGCCTTGCCGAAATACTCGGCGTTCGGCTTCGCATAATGCGACGATGTGTAGTTCTCAACGCTCGTCAGGTCATCGCTGCTTGCATATGCCCGCTGCGTTTCCGTCTGCGCCGTCTGCACGCCGTCATAAATCGTGTAATTATAAAGACCTAAGTATTTTACAATGTAATTGCGGTCAAACGTTCTTGTCAGCAGCTCCGGGCGGTCCTCTTCGGCAATCGCCAAGTTAACAAAGAACAAAACAATACCCGTCACGATAATTAAAGACGTATACCGTTTTTTCAGCTTGAATTCCTTCAGCTCACGTCTCCACACCAGAAGTGCGATTAAAATAATAATGTCAACAAAGTACAAAATATCATGGCCGGACATAATGCTGAAGATGCCGTCTCCCATATTTCCGACATTACCGGATTGCTTTAAGTTAGGGAATGTCAAGAAATCATCGAAGAATCGATAGAATAGGATATTTGCATACAAAATAAACGTCATGATGAAATCAATAATCACCATGATAATCGCTGATTTGCGGCCTTTCGCAAACAATGCCAGTCCTAAAAAGAAAATGGCGCTTGAGAACGGATTGATCACTAGCAGAAACTGCTGCGTCGGCCCCTTCACCCCAAGGTTGAATTCAGCATGATAGGCTAAATACGTTTTGGCCCAAAACAAAATAATAGCCAGTACAAAAAAACTAAGTCTGTAAGAAAATAATTTCTTCATGGCAACCTCTACTTTCCTAAACACTTTAAATCTGTATTCTTACTTTTTGCTTCAATTCCTGCTTTCCGAGCAAAACGAAAGCATCACACAGCCCCATAAACACACCATTTTAATAAACGATATATTTATCATTCGTGTCATGCCCATTGAACATCTTATCCCGCCAGCCATTAGACGCAGGATATCCGTTCTTCGTTTCACATTTTTTTCTGGCATTAAAAGGTACCGTTTCAGACTCGGTCTGAAACTAGGAGATACCAAATATAAGAATAACACAAACTACTTAAAAACGAAAAATGAATATCAAAGGCAGCCGCCCGACAGGCGGGCTGAAGTTATTGTATGCAAAGGGATTGAAAAACTTGAATATTTTTTTCCGCCGATGCAAAAAAGGACTGGAGTCATCCAGTCCTTTTCATCAAATCGGTCAAATGCCGGCCCAGACATCTTTTGCGTAAATGCCCTTTGTTTGGAGATCCAAAAGCCATTCTTGCGCTTGCCGTGCATCTGTTTCGTGGACCGACTGATACGCTTTTTGCAGTGCTGCCTCTACATCAGGCGCCATTTTGCTTCCGTCGCCGCATACGTATAGATGCCCTCCCCGGTCAAGGATCGAAATTAAAGCTTCGGCATCCTCCGTCATGACGTGCTGCACATACGTTTTCGGCACGCCTTCTTTGCGTGAAAACGCCGTATGAAGCGTCACGACTCCGTCTTTTTCATAACCTTCAAGCTCATCACGGTAAATAAAATCATGATCGTTTCTGCATCCGAAATACAGATGAGCTTCCCCCAGCTCTTTCCCTTCTTCTTTTAACGCCGCGCGTGCCTGCAGAAATCCGCGGAAGGGGGCGACTCCTGTGCCGGGACCGACCATAATAATCGGTTTTTCCGGGTCTTCGGGCAGCCGGAATCTTGTTTCCGGAGTGCGGACAAACATCACGATACCATCATCAGGTCTGCGTTCCGCCAAATAATTCGAAGCGACTCCGCGATACTCCCCCAAACCGCTCCGGGCGGGGCCGCGAACGACGCCGACGGTAATTGAAGCCTGTCCGGGATGTTTCCGCGGTGAGCTGGAAATCGAATAATAACGCGGCTTCAGCGGACGCAAAAGCTCCAGAAATCGCTCAAACGGCAGTTCACACGCTTCATATTTTTCAAGGAGATCGAGCATTGAGACGCGCAATGTTAAGATTTGCTCCTGATAGACGCCCTCTCCGAGTAAATCTTCCAATTCCCGTTTGTGCGGCGGGCAGACCGTATAAGCGGCCATTTCCCGGATTTGCGCCCTTGATGCTGCTTCCTGCAATTCGACACAGCTGCTCAGAAGATCGTGCAGCCTGACCGGCCGATCGAGCGGGAGATGAGCCGCGCTCTGTCCGCTGGCCGTCAGCAGCACTTGGTCGTTCCCGTTCAGATTATACCGGCGGAGAACACGGCCGACCTGCTCTTTGCTGTTTACAGGCAGCACGCCGAGATGATCCCCCTCATTGTAAGCAGCCTCTTTCGGCAGAATGATTTCAATATGCCTTGTGCTTCGGCCGCTTTCCGGCGCCTGAAGCTCCCTGTTTACCGCAACGGATGCGTAAACCGCTTCATACGTCTGTGCCAAAGGGGAGCCGCCAAGCCCGCTCACAAATTGAAGGCCCAGCGTACTCCGCTCTTTTTCGGCATTTTCATTCAGCTTGAGATCGAACGCTTTCATGGCGTCCGCCCACATCCTTTTTTTCCATTCATCAAGCTTTCCTTCAAAATCGCCGCTGACATCCCCTTCGCCGCGGGAAGAAAAGCGTTCCGCTCCTTTTTCGGCAAGTTTTTCATCAATCAGTCTCGGAACGGCCTGATATGTCGCCGCCCAGTTATGGTCACCGCAGCCGAAGACGGCATATCGGACGCCTTTCAGTTCCCCGGGTTTGACTTCTTCAAGCCATTGCACGAATTGCCCCGCGTTGCTCGGAGGCTTTCCGTTATAAGAGGATGTAATGATCAAGAGCGCTCCTTCTTTCGGCAGTTTTCCGAT
The DNA here is from genome assembly GCF_001553895.1 of Bacillus sp. SDLI1. Taxonomy (NCBI): domain Bacteria; kingdom Bacillati; phylum Bacillota; class Bacilli; order Caryophanales; family Bacillaceae; genus Bacillus; species Bacillus sp. SDLI1. Next base: position 1,526,412 of record NZ_CP013950.1, read on the forward strand.
CCGGTCATTCAAGGGCGCTGTTTCAGTCCGGACGCCGTGCATCCCGGCAGTATCGGCAAGCTCCCGCGCCACGCCTTCTGCAGTTCCCGTATCTGAGCCGTACAGAATCAGAAGCGGACGGTTATCAAGTCCGATAATGGAAGCGCCTTTTGTCTCCTGTTTTTCTTTTTTGACGCCTTCCCCCGCTTTTTCAGCCGCCGGGAGAGCAGCCGAAACGGCTTCTTTGTTTCGCGGCCGCACCCGAATATGAAAATCGCCGGGCTTGAGCGTTAATGTTTGTTTAATATCGAGCTCATAATCGGTGTGGTCTGTAAAGGTAAAATGCTGGAGAATCATCCCCAGAACAAGAGTTGCTTCGTGCAGGGCGAACTGCATACCGATACACGCCCTCTGACCGTTTCCGAACGGCTTGTACGCATGGTGGGGCACTTGATCCGGATCTTCAAACCGCTCCGGATAAAATTCCTCCGCATTGTCTCCCCACGCCTCTTTATCACGATGAAGCTGAGGAATTAAGACGGAGATTCTGTCTTTTGCCGTGATCGGATATTTCCCGCCAATCACCGTATCCTCTTTCGCATAAAGACTGAACGCAGGCGCGGTCGGCCATAAGCGCAATGACTCCTGTAAAATCATCCGGATATAAGTAAGATCCAGCACTTGTTTATATGAAGGAACGGGATCGGTCAATACCCGATCGGCTTCCTCATAGGCTTTTTCCAAAACACGGGGATGCTTCAGCAGAAAGTAGATGGCAAAAGAAAGCAGGCCGCTTGTCGTTTCATGGCCGGCAATTAAAAACGTGATGATTTGAAACCGGATATTTTCATCGTCAAGTTTGTCGCCTGTTTCCGGGTCTTCCACATTCAGCATTCTGGCCAGCAGATCCTTTTCATCCCGGCCGCCGTCTGACTTACGCTCTGCGATAATACTGTCTACTAACGAAAACATCGCCTGAATGTCATGATGAAATTGGCGCTTCGTTCTGATCATGAGCTTATCCTGAACATCAAGGCGCTGCATTTGGTGCATCGCTTCATCAAGGGCGCGCACCATGCTGTTGATAAACGGATGAGGCGTTTCCCTGTAATAGCTGTTAAACCGATAGTTAAAACCGCACAGCCCGATCGTATCGAGCGTCAGCCGGGTCATATCGGCAGGCACATCAACGGCCTCATCCGGGTTCAGCCTTGCCCATTTTTGAATCAGCTGCACTGCGATATCCGTCATCATCGCATGATAATCTTTCATCGCGCGCTGGCTGAAGGTCGGCATCAGAATATGATGTGCCTTTCGCCAGTTAGGCTCATGCGTCCAGCTTGTAAACAGCCCGTCACCGGCAAACGCGCGGACTTTCTCCAAAGCCCCTTCAATGCTTTTATCGAACCGTTCTTCATCACACACCTCTTTCACCAGTTCATGGCCGGACACGACGATAATCGTACCCGCCGGCGTATGCAGCTGAAAAATAGGCCCCTGCTCATTTGCCAGTTTGAGAAGCGACATGGTGGGCTTGTCTTTATCAAGCAAAGGAAGATTTCCGAGCGGGCCGAACGTCTTCGGCTGCGGAATCGGACTTGTTTCCTTCATGAATAACACCCTTTCTTAAACGGAATGCGTTTCTTCCAACTACAGTGCCCTTTTCACCCGCCGATTATCCGCCAGAGCGGGCAATCCTCATTGACGATCATTAACGGTTTTTTCTATACTGGAGAGGCTTGTCAAATACAGAAATAAGGTGAGTTCATATATGGATTTTGAAATCAAGTTTTTATCGTTTTATGTCATTCAAGTGGAAGGAAAAGACGAACAGGCAAACAAACAGTTCAAACATTTCCAGACGCTTGATACGGAAGAATTTGAAGAAAGCGAGCTGAAGGATTTCCTGGACGGGGAATTGAAGAAAATCGTCAAACGGAAAGCCGAACGGCATCCGCAATCCGAGCAAGTCCCCACAAAAATCGGCCATTTTATCACGGAGCCGGGCCATGAGCTTGATTCAAATCCGAATTACAACCTTTTCAACCGCGCCAGACTTGCGGATACGAAGGACGCATTTATCGAAGCAAGCGAGCAGTTCGTCCGCACTTATCTGGACACGAGCGCCGTTCGCGGCGGTGTTTTTATCGTGGCATCGGCCGTGCCGCGTAAATATTTTGAGGACAAGTTCGTCTTTATGATGAAATGCGATTTCGAGCCGAAAGTCGCCCGGATCTCAGACGCTTCATCTCTCATTAAAAAGGTCGAAATGGCCATCACAACAAAAAACATGAAAAGCATTCAATATCCGTATATGCCCGAAGAAGGCATGACGGAAGAGCACGAGCTGAAAATCCATCAAGCCTCGCATGCCCGTTATTTTGAGGACTTTCTCAAATTTGTCGAATACAGCGAATCGATGCCGGAAATCATGAAAAACCAAGTCATGAACATGGTGCAGGAGCACGTGTATGAAACTTTTGAAGAAAACAGCGAAGAGCTTCAGCAGTTTGAGCACGACATTGAAATTTGGGAAGCGAGTGAAAAGCGGGAAATTCAGGAGCGCCTCGACACCCATCAAGTCATCGAGGCATCTGCCCAGATCATTGAACATACGCCGGAAGCCGAGCTGAAAATGAAAGTCGGAGAAACAGAGATTAAAGGATTGCTGGCCGATTTCGGCGAATCCATCCATCTTGCGAAAGTAAACGGGCGATATGTCGCGCTCATTGAAGCGGAGACGATCTCGTTTGAAAAAGGCAGTTCGCCGGTGGAGTTTCACAAGCCTGAGGGGCTGCATGAGGTGATTGAGCGGATACGGAATAAATCTGAACAAGACTGACAAAAGTCCAGACGCCATGTTCTGGACTTTCTCTATTTAATAAGGCTCTCTGAGCAATCGATAGCATTCACCGATGATGTCTTGGATGCCGGTCGTTCCCTTAATCTCGCGGCGGACGATTTCAGATGAGAGATTCTGCACCCGTAAAGCCCGCTCCGCCCGTCGTTCGAAGTATGCTTGACAAGCAGTTTCATGGTTTTTGTGCTTTTGCAGTTCTTCACTAAGCACGATCGCGTCTTCAATCGCCATCGCCGCGCCCTGCGCCAATGTCGGTGCTCCTGCATGGACGGCATCCCCGCCCAGAACGACGCGGCCTCTGTGCCACGGCTCTTTGACCGCCATCTGCTCAACCTTATGAAACAAAACGGGATATTCCTTTGACATATGATCTGTCACAAACTTCACTCCCGGAATTCCGCGCAGCAAGTCTTTCACCCGTTCAAAACGTGTGTCTTCATCATCCCTGAAGTCAGCGTCATACGGCCGGATGATAAATACGTATCCTGTTTTTTCGGACAGCGGCACGACCCCGACCTGTGTCTGCCCTTTTTTATACATCAGTGTCGAATCATGGAATATCGGCTCGGGAAAAGAGATGTAAAATCTGTGCGCCCCCATGCCGAGATACTCCGTTTTCACTTCTCTTTGCAGCATTTGATCGCGGACAGCAGAGCGGATGCCGTCAAAACCGGCGAGAATGTCAGCCGTCAGCGCGGTTCCGTCTGCGAAATGCACCGTTATTTCATCCGCCGTTTCTTCGTAAGATACGACTCTTTTCCCCAGCAGAATCGTAACCCCTGCCGCTTCAGCATGCTTTCTGAGGACATCATTTAAGGCTTGCCGAAGTATATTATTCCTCCCAGGCAATGAATCATCTAAAAACGCCTCACTTACTTTAAACAGCAGCGTTCCGTTTTCATCATGCTGCTTCAGCCATCCCGTTTGAAAGCCGTGTTGGCAGCATTCTTCATACACACCGATTTCCCTCAGCACCCGCAGCGCATTTTGAGGCTGAAGAATGCCCGCTCCGCTTTTTCGCATATCGGACGCCGCCTCGCAGAGGGTCACTTCAAAACCCGCTCTCCCGAGAGAAATCGCTGCAGACAAGCCGCCGATCCCTCCGCCCGCTATGATGATCTTCTTCACTTCATGGTTCATCACGATACCGCCTTCTCTATTTGTTTACTATCCATTAACTATTAGCCACCTTACTATATAGGCTGAAAAACTGTCAATCTTTATAAGTTGCCTTTTGAATCCGGCAAGCTTATACTTTGAATCACAAAAATGTACGGAGGCTTACAAAATGGAATTGAGAGATTTGCCGGATTACTCGCAGATTGCCGGACACGCTGAGATTTACGCCGATATGGACGCTGACTCATTGAAAACATTTTTGACTTTATTTGATATGGCGAAAAAAATGAATCATGTCATGGAGCATTATTTCTCAAGTCACGGATTGTCAGAAGGCAAATTCAAAATTTTAATGTTTCTGTTTGACGCACCCGGCCGCAGCCTGAGTCCGACGGAGCTGGCGAAAAAATCCAACGTCACCAAAGCGACCATCACCGGATTGATCGACGGACTCGCACGGGACGGCTTTGTAAACCGCAGCCGGCATACCGGCGACAGACGAAAAATCAGCATCGAGCTCACAAAGGAAGGAAAAGAAAAGCTGATGCTGTTCCTCCCCGGCCACTTTTCTAAAATTTCAGGTGTCATGGAAAACTTCACCGCTGAAGAAAAAGCGGCCTTCACAAAAATGCTTGAAGTATTATTTGATAAGATTCTGCTGTTTTCCGGCGGCAGAACATAAAAGGCGCCCCTTTAGAAGGGCGCCTTTTTCGCGCGGTTAATCATCACTGTTTAAAATCCCGAAAAATCGAAGCAGGTTGATAAACAGGTTGATAAAGTCGATATAAAGCGTCAATGCCATCAAAGGGATCAGATCCGCCGTGATGTCACGGTGTTTGATCTGGTTCAGGTCGTATAAGATGTACATTGAAAACACAATCGTTCCGATGACGGAATACGCCATCATAGCGGCGGAATTCAGCGGGCTGAAAATATTAAAGATCCCCACCGCGAGAAGCGCGATAACAGCGACAAGCAAGAAGGACCATAAAAACGACAAGTCCTTTTTCGTCTTAGCGCCGATCGTGCCGAGCACCGCAAAAATCACAAACGAAGAACCGAATGCTTCCAATACGACATAGGCGCCCGCTGCGGACGCATAATGGCTGATAATCGGAAACAGCGTCACTCCGGAAATAAAAGCGAATGAAAACACAAACGCATATCCGACGGCTTTTTTTCGGCGCAGCCAAAACGCCGCGAAGATCATGACGACCTCTAAGATCGACAGCGGCAGCATCAATGCCGGCGGAATGAACTGGCCGGTATACAGGCCGATTGTCGCAACTAACAGCGTAAACACAAATACCGTTATAATGCGCTGCATAATAGATTGTTTGCTCTCATAAGCAGCAGTTTGCATGTCAAAAGTCCTCCCAAAAATTGATCGTAATAGGTCTATTATAAATAAAATGGGAGAAATTTGCATGATTTTAAGAAAATTTTAAGGATATCAGGCCTGGCGTTTTGCTGCACACTCCTGCATATTCATGAAATCATACAGTTTTTTCGTCAATCCGCCGTGCCCGAATCGGATATTCCCCTTCTGTCCCGGCGTTTTCGCATAATCGAGAAACGCCAGCACATAAAGGCGCCTGACGGGAATGGGAATGATGCCCGCATCATAAAACCAGCCGTCAATTGTATTCAGCACGCCTTTATTTATGCCGTACTGCTTCGTGCACCAATGCAGAAAGCGCACTTCGGGCAGGTGCAGATACCGGCTCTCCCGGAAAGGAACAGTTGAATGCTTCATATGTACCGCCTCCTGTCATTGGCCGTTTTTTAAGATTGCTTTACTTCTTTGCTCTTCAGGGAAAATCGATATTTCTCCACCTTATCAATTTGTGTCACTTGGGAATTATGAACCGTAATCTGAACAGTCCCGAAATCGATCGTTTCCAGCGCACTGATAATCTTTTCAACCACATGCGGATCTACGTTTCCTTTGGACGTCATCATGCTCCCCCTTTATGTCTGGCCGTTCGTCTTGAAGACAATGGTTTTTAATTCATACTATTCTGATAAGAAATATACAATTATACTATTATGTTTCCCTCCAAAAATCAATAACATTTACACGATTTTTGGATATGTTTTCTTTTCTCTTTCTCTGCATAAAAAAAGGCATATGATCTCCTTTTTAAAAAAGGAACATAATATGCCTTCAATTGACCGAATAATCGTACTTGTTTCCCGCTGACAAAAAAAGCGCCCCGCCTCTGGCCGGAGCACTTTTTTTCTATGCTTTTGTTTCCTCAATAGTACATGTGACACCCATGCTGGCGAGCGCCTGCTCCAGAGAGCCGTAGGTTTGATACGCTGAAAAATCAAGCCCCAATTGGATAGAAGTCTGTGCCACATCAGGCCGAATGCCGGAAAACACGGTTCTGATGCCGAGGAGAAATAACGTTTTCGACAGCATGTACAATTGCTGCGCCACCATCGTATCGACAATGGGCACACCGGACAGATCAATCACAAGGTTTGTGATCCGTTTAGCGACACAGTTTTCCGGCACCGTCTCCAATATCACGCGCGCCCGTCTCGTATCAATCGCGCCGATGAGCGGCAGAGTGCCGATCGTATCCGCGATCAAAATAACCGGACAGCTCAATTCGGAAATTAGCTCCTGCTGAGATGACAGCCTCGCGATCATTAATGTCTGATACTGTTCAGTAAAATCCGTCATCAGCTGATCAAATGAGCCGTTAACAAGATGATTCCAGCGGCGGACATCCTCTTTTGTTACGATATCCGGATTCTCATCTATAAAACGGGTGACCGCTTCCCAAAAGACGGTTCTTGAATTGCCGATCGCTTCAACGACCTCATGAACCTGCGCGTCCTGCTCCACTCTGCTTTTCGCTACCTGTGCGGCCCATTTTTCTTTGTTATGCTGAAAAACAGCCGGGTCTTCCAAAAAAGCGCTTGCGACGGCCGTGTTCGTAAAGGTATGCTGCTCGATCAGCAGCCGTTTCATTTCCTCACTTAATTGATCCGCAGAATAAAAATGCCCTCTCAGCTTCCGTCTCAGCTTGAGCCATTTTTCCGTCAGCTCGGCCGAATGTGTAATAATATAATCATGAAGTAATTGGTCTTTGTTCACTGCCGTCTCCTCTTTCAAGAATATGTCCTTTTGTCTAAATTATAAATCGGAATTGCCGATCGTACTAGAGAAATAAAAAAAAGCCGGCACATTAAAGCTTTCGGTTGCTTTTTTCGCCTGCAGGACACACTATAAAAGAAATGAAACAGGAGGTCAGTAAGATGATCAAAAAAATCGCGACAGTCGCCGTATACACTGACGATCAGCAAAAAGCAAAAACATTCTGGACGGAAAAAGCGGGATTTGAAACCGTCGCCGAACATCCGATGGGCCCGAATGCCTTCTGGCTTGAAGTAGCGCCAAAAGGAGCCGAGACTCATTTGGTTATCTATCCGAAAGCGATGATGAAAGGGGCCGAGCATATGAAGGCTTCAATCGTATTTGAATGCGAAGATGTCTTTGCCGCATACGAACAGATGAAAAAGAACGGCATCACCTTTTTAGATGAACCGAAACAAATGGAATGGGGAAGCTTCGTGCAATTTAAAGATGAGGATGGTCATGTCTTTCTCCTGAAATCGTAATCCGTCAGGCATCTCAATTGACTTTGAGAATCATTTTCATTTAAGATGTTGAATAAAGCGTGAAAAGGATTGGAGAGATGCCAGATGTTCGTGCAAATCAGAAAAATGACCGTAAAAGAAGGACATGCCGATAAAGTGATCGAACGCTTCAGCTCAGAAGGCGTAATCGAAAAGCAGGAAGGCTTGATTGACGTAACAGTCCTGGAGAAAAAAGTCCGCCGCGGTGATGAAGAAGTCGTCGTGTTAATCCGCTGGGAGTCAGAAGACCATTGGAAACAATGGGAAAAAAGCGAAGACCACATCGCGGCCCACAAAGCAAACCAAGGCAAGCCGAAACCTGATTACATGCTTGGGACGGACGTCGGTATGTATCATGTCAAAGCCGTTAAAACAGGCGTACATGGAAAATAATAAAGAGCGTTTGCCCCAGGGCAAAGCTCTTTTTATTTTTTCTCCTCATACGGCAGGACAAACAGCGGTTTATCGGGCTTCCATTCCGCATACAACACGTCCTCCGTTTTTTTGATGTTTTGCTTTTTCAGGTCTTGCATCAGCTGTTCTTCTTCCACCCCGGCTTCTTTCAGATTTTCGTGCAGCACTTCACCATCAATAATCAGTGTGACCGGTAAGGAGACCTGCTTCGGCTTGATTTGCATGTCTCCGTTTTTCGTCGTGTCGTACGGAAATTTCGGCAGGACGCTGACCATCCCGTTTGTTTCTAAAATCGCATATTCCGCTTCCTGTATGGAAAAGCAGTTCGCCTGTCTGAGAAGGCTCTGCAGCTGATTTATGTCCAATTTATTCTTTTTCAGCACATCATATTTCAGTTTTCCTTTATGGATGACAATGTTCGGCTCGCCTTCCAACAGCTTTCTGGAGCTTTTCACTTTCTGCGTAATCAGTTCGATGAAATAGATTAAAATCCCCCATAACAGAGAAGCAAAAATGATTTCAACGATCCTGACGCCTTTATCATACACCGCATTTCCGACCAATTCGCCGAGGATAAGCGCCGAAATAAAATCAAATGGCGTAATCTGTGAGAATTGAGTTTTTCCGAGCAATTTTAAAATCACAAATAAAATACCCAAACCGCATACTAATTCCCAAGCCACTGTAAATAAATGTCCCATATCTGCACCTTCTTCTTAAAAGTCATTACCATTATGGACATCCGCCTGTTTTCTATACAGCGGCCGAAAACACAAAAAACGCAGCCGCAGCCGCGTTTCTCTGTTTAATGTTTTTGATTCGATCTCACGATCCGAACGCACGTCTCAGCGACATAACCGACGGCCGCTCCGAAACCGGCAAACATCGCAGCAAGGCCCACGCCCATCCCTTCCCAGCCGCCGACACCGAAAATGCTGTAAACAACCGTACCGAATGCAGCAAGGCCCAGAACCGCCAAAAGGCATTCAGGCCACATCTTTTTCGGCCATTTTTTACGGAGAACAGCCGATACGGCAAAATTAAGACAAAACGCGGCCAGACAGATCAGATAAAAATATCCCATGTCTCTTGCACCTCCGTCATGAGGAGCTTTTTATTTGCTCATCTCTTTTTCAAACAAATGATAACCTGATGCAAATCCTTTTGATTCGTATCCCATCCCGCTGTAAAACGACTGAAGCGCCTTGTTGTCAGACACGCAATCGAGCCGGATTTTCGTTTTTCCCGGACAAGACACCCCCGTCTCCGCCCATGTCATGATCGTCCGGCCGAGTCCCGCGCCTGCAAACCGCCTGTTAATCGCTAGCCGATGCAGATATACGGATTCTCCATGTCCTTCATTGCCCCATAGACGTCTGTCCCACTCGCTTGCTTCGGGAAGCAGCATGACGACACCGGCCAGCTCTGCTTTCTGCCTGAATAAAAAAACATGTCCTTTGGCAATCGCCTCCCGCATATTGTGGGTATCTTCCCCTTGCAAAAGCCCGCTCCACTGGTTTGATCCTTTATCCCGAAGCCATTCCGCCGCTGACACGAGCAGCTCCATCACCTCTTTTGTATCATCCTTCCGGGCGGGGGTGACCCGGAAGGCTCCCGCCGTCTCTTCCGTAATCGTAAATGGTGTCATAAAATCCTCCCGTAATCAGAATATTCGACACCTTCATTATAGACCAAACGCAGAAAGGAAAAAAACAGCCGTCATGTTTGAGGGCCGTTTAAAAAATTTTCTTCTTATCACGTTCTTCTTTTAAAATCTCAACCGCTTCCCTGAAACGCATGGAGTGAACGATTTCACGCTCACGCAGAAAACGGAGTGAATCATTCAGGTCAGGGTCATCGGAAATATCAATAATCCATTGATACGTCGCTCTCGCCTTCTCTTCAGCCGCGATATCTTCATATAAATCAGCGATTGGGTCTCCCTTCGCCTGTATGTAAGACGCCGTGAACGGAACTCCGGCCGCATTATGATAAAACAGCGCGCTGTCATGGTTGACATAATGGTCGCTGAGCCCTGCATCACGCAGCTGCTGCGGGGTTGCATCTTTTGTCAGCTTATAAATCATCGTCGCAATCATTTCCAAATGGGCAAACTCCTCCGTGCCGATATCCGTCAGCAGGCCGATCACCTTATCGGGAATCGTGTAGCGCTGGTTTAAATACCGGAGCGCGGCGGCTAATTCGCCGTCAGCCCCGCCGTATTGTTCAATCAAAAACTTAGCCAGCATCGGGTTGCATGTGCTCACTTTAACCGGATACTGCAGCTTTTTTTCATATACCCACATTTACAGATCCCTCCTTATACTTGCCACGGCCAAGGACCGCGGCCCCAATCCCACTGCGCGCCGACCTGACTCACGCCAAATTGCAGAAGCGGTCCGTACTCAGGCTCAAACCGCTTTCTCAGCTGCCTTGAGTACCGGGAATATTCATGAAACTGCTGAAGCGCGAGACGGTCATGGGGATGCGTATCCAGATAAAGCGTCAGCTCCACTAAGACAAAGTCCGCCGCCTGGATTTGCTCCAGCAGCCGATAGTATTCATCATCAATCTTTTTCGCCATATTCGATTCCCCCCCGATAAGGATTATCATAGAAATCGTAAAGATCCTTCCAAAGGGTCCCTTTTCTCAATGCCTCCATCGGAGAAAACTGCTCCAAGTGATACGGCTGAAACCGCATATAAAGATGCGGCGGCGTTCTGTAGTATTTTCTCCCGATCGGCGGGCAGGGATCAAACCGGCTGTGGAAGGGCTTATAAGATTTAACCGGTGTAAACGGCTGATTTTCTTTCATTACGATCCTCCTTTCCTAAACACATGACCTTAATAGGTATGAACCCGTAACGGGATTTATGCCCCGCAAGAAATGAAAAAAGCCCGGCGCTTAGAAACGGTCACAAAAAAAAACACTCTTGCTGTCCAAGAGTGCTTTTTCCCGAATGGTCAGATATATTGACTGTCCCGATGATGGAACGGGTAACCGCCGTAGCCTCCGCCATAGCCGCCAAAACCGTACCCCGGATAGCCTCCGAAGCCGCCATGGCCGCCAAAGCCGCCAAAGCCGCCGTAACCTCCGTAACCGCCAAAACCGTATCCCGGGTAGCCTCCGAAGCCTCCGCCGAAGCCGTACCCCGGATAGCCTCCGAAGCCTCCGCCGAAGCCGTACCCCGGATAGCCTCCGAAGCCTCCGTAACCGCCAAAGCCGTGCCCCGGATAGCCTCCAAACCCTCCATAGCCGCCGCCGTAAATCGGTCTTCTTTCATCCATGATTTATCGCTCCTTCACATAGGTTACAGTCCAGTTTATGACATTCGGAGGGAAACGTATGGGCAGCCGCCCAGTTTTGGCGAATTAATCAATTATAGCTTTACGGATTGCAATACAGGCTGAACGCACGGGCAAAATAAAAAGCCGGAACATAAGCAGTCCCGGCCTTTTTGTCTTTATTCGCCTAAATCTACATTGTGATAAACCTGCTGTACGTCTTCCAGGTCTTCCAGCACATCGATCAGCTTTTCAAATTGAGCTTTCGCATCTTCGGGAAGCTCGATTTCATTTTGCGCAAGCATCGTCAGCTCCGCAACTGTGAACTCTTCAACGCCGGCATTTTTGAATGCCTCTTGTACAGCATGGAATTGATCAGGCTCGGCATACACGATCACACTGTCATCCTCTTCCAAAATATCGCGAACGTCCACATCAGCCTCCATCAGCAATTCCAGCGCTTCATCCGCCGTCTTGCCTTCAACGCCGATAACGGCAGTCGCATCGAACATGTAAGCGACAGACCCGCTCACACCCATATTTCCGCCGTTTTTCCCGAATGCGGCGCGCACTTCAGGCGCCGTGCGGTTTACATTATTCGTTAACGCATCCACGATGATCATTGAACCGTTCGGCCCGAAACCTTCGTAACGCAGCTCGTCAAAGTTCTCCTCCGCGCCGCCTTTCGCCTTTTCAATCGCACGCTCAATAATGTTTTTCGGCACACTGTACGTCTTCGCGCGCTCAAGCACCACTTTTAACGCCTGGTTCGATTCTGGATCAGGCTCGCCCTGTTTTGCCGCCACATAAATCTCACGTCCGAACTTCGCGTAAATCCGGCTCGTATTTGCGTCCTTTGATGCTTTCTTTTCTTTAATATTGTTCCACTTACGGCCCATTTTGTTCCACTCTCTTTCACGAATTGAATCTGTATGATTAAATACTCTGTTTCTATTATACCTCAGCGATTGGGTTGTTTCGAGTGTAAGACATTAGAAAAAACAGGCACGCTCAAAATCACCGCGCGCACTAAGCCGAATTTGAGGGTTATTGTACAATCCTTCATACAGGAAGGAAGTCGCAAGCCAAAAGATTTATTTTGTTCTCATTACCTATTTCCTACACTGTATACCCCGACTCACGTGGTAAAATTTTGATATCGAACAAAAGAAAGGATATGGTCATGAAAGTTTTCGAAGCAAACAGCCTGCTGTCCGCTGCCAAACAGCGCGCGGGTGAATACAAAAAACTGCGCGGTCAGATGGTCAACCTGAAAAAAGCGTTTCAAGTCATGGCTGATCTTGGGGACAATGATTTCTCAGGCCGGGGCGCCGACAACATCAAAGCCTTTTTCCAAGACCACGCCGGCGTCACAGACAGCTGGCTTGATCTGATCGATATGAAAATCGCATTTCTCACAAGCCTTCCCGGCAAAATTGAAGACGCCGGACTTTCCAATTCGCATGTGGAGGAATCGTTTCTGGAGCACGAGCTCACCCACGCCCTTAGTAAATCAAAGGCGATTATGGAAGAGCAAAAAAAGGACATGCGCTCCATCCTCGGTGAGATCAATGACATCATCTCGCTTGATCTCTTTTCGACCGAAAGCGTGGATCACAAGCTCCAATCAGCCGACAAAAAGAGAAACGAAACAATACATAAGCTCGGCAAGCTTGATCACGATCTAACGAAAGAATACGCAGAAACCGAAGCAAACGAACAGTTCATCCAAGCCGACTTTCAGCAGCTCCAAAACGCCACAGGCAAAGGAAAAAGCGCCACGCCGCTTCACTACAATGCCAAAGCGTACCGAGAAAGCGACATCCATAAGAAAAAAGGCGATATCGCAAGACATTCGGATGCTTATTTGACGATTAAAAAGGAAGAAGCGAAAGAGCGGGAGATTGAAAAACTGAAAGAAAGACTGAAAAACTACGATTATGCAAATGCCGATGAATTCTATTCAATGGCCAAAACGATTGGCTATAAAAACCTGACAAAAGAACAGCAGCGCTACTTCACTCAAATTGAAAACACGCGTGAACTCACAGACGGTTTCAAAGGCGTTGCCGTCGGCCTTTATGATTCCGGAAAAGACGCGGTCACCGGCCTGTGGGATATGGTCACAGATCCAGGCGAAACGGTTGAAGCCATTACAGGAGCGGTGGCTCACCCGATCAAAACGTATGAAGCGATTTCAGCGGCAATCGAAGAATCGTACCAAAAAGACATGGTGAATGGCGACACCTACTCAAGAGCAAGATGGGTGTCATATGCAGTGGGCACAGTTGTGACATCAGTTGTCGGTACAAAAGGCGTCGGCGCCGTCTCAAAAACAGGCACAGCCGCCAAAGTGACGACCAAAGTCAAAACAGCAGCAAGCAAATCCGCCACAGCTCAAAAAGCGATAACGGTCTCAAAACAAACCGTTGACCACATCAAGCAAAAGGTCAACACAGGCATGGAAGTATCAAAAAAACGTGTCAAAACCAAGTTGAATCAAATCGGAGATCTCACTCTGGCTGATTTTCTCCCGTATCATCCGCGTCACGACTTAGTGCCGGCGGGCGTGCCTTACAATGCTGTCAACGGGGTCACACTTAAAGAAGGACTTCAGAAATTCGCTAAGGTCATCCTGCCGAAACCGTATGGAACCTCCGCAAGCGGCAGACGGACACCGGCACCGCATGTACCGCCGGTAACGGTCAAATACGGCGAGCATTTTGCGAAATGGACCAGAAAGAAAGTATTGAAGCCGAATGTCATCTACAAAACAAAAGAAGGCTACACGTACACCACTGACAACTATGGTAGAATTACAAGTGTCAAAGCAGACTTGCAGCTGGGAGAAGCAAAACGCAACCAATATGCACAGTCAAAAGCAGGTAAACCTGACCGTCTGACAGATGACGACGGAGGCCACCTAATCGCCACCCAATTCAAAGGCTCAGGCCAATTCGACAATATCGTGCCAATGAACTCTCAGATTAATAGGAGCGGCGGGAAATGGTATAAGTTAGAACAGGCATGGTCGCAGGCGCTTAAAGAAGAACCTCCAAAGAAGGTTACGGTCACAATTGAAAATGTGTATGAAAGCGATTCGTTAAGACCCACTTTATTTGATATAACATATAAAATTGGAGAAGAAAGAACAAAGAGCATAACAATTAGAAACCAAATTGGGGGCTGATGAAAATGGAAACTACAAAAATGGAACAACTATATCAAATGATTGCTGAAAAAATAAATGATATGATTCCCTCCGAATGGATGAGGGTTACTCTATACGCTGAAATTTTAGATGATTCCAGAGAAGTTTATTTTTTCTTTAACACACATGAAGACGAAGAATATATTTATTCACACGATATTCCAGAACATTTTCAAGTAAGTAATCGAATTTACAAAAATATGCTGCTAGACCTTCAAGATTTATTTGATGAATTAAGGGATGAATTTAAAAAGCAATCCTCAGATATTTGGACTAACCTCACACTAAATTTAGATAGAAACGGTGAATTCTCAATTGATTATGATTATGAAGATGTACTCGCTTCAAAATATACTGATACTGAGCGACAAGTAATTTGGGAATATAAGCACTTGGGAATTACGCCAATAAGCGAGAGCAGCAGAAAGTTCCTTGAACAATATCTAAATGAACAATGAAAAAATGGGTGAATTATATCAAAAGATTGCTGAACATCTAAATGAAATGATTCCATCTCGATGGGAAAAGATCGTTTTATATGCTGAAATACTTGATGACTCAGCGGATATATACTTTTATTTCACAACACCAAATAATGGTGATTACTTATATTCTCATTATATACCTGAACAATTTAATGTAAGCGAAGAGATTTACGATCAACTGCTGATTGAACTTCAAGAGCTATTTGAAGAACTAAAAGAAGAATTTAAACTAGGCAATCAAGATATTTGGACAAATCTCACTTTAAAATTTGAAAACACCGGAAAGTTTTCAATTGATTATAATTATGATGATGTTTTATCCTCTGAACTTGATGACCTTCAAAGACGCGATGTTTGGAAATATCAAAATTTAGGGATATTGCCTAAAGATGAGGATGATAAAGAATTTTTAATAAGCTACTTCGATCTATAAATCTATAATGGCTCAGCGCTTTACTGCTGGGCTATTTTTTATAACTAGGATCTCTCGACGATTGAGGGTGAAAAAGGTTGGAAACTAAAAAAACGCAAGATTTGTACCAGAGAATTAAATGACATCATACCTTGTGAATGGGCAAAAATATATCTTTATGCAGAAGTATTAGATGACTCTACCATGCTTCTCTTTCACTTCAAGCCACCAGAAAAACGTCAACTGATTTATTCGCAAGATATACCAGCTGATACAATCTTTTGCACCCGTTATTATATATGGATTGAAAAAAGGCAACCATCCCTAACAGAATTAGTTGCCTACTCTTAATTCCAGCATTGCCACACACTCCACATGTGTTGAATTGATTCTGTATACAGGAGTGACATTAGTTCTTATTTATAAAGTGTAACCCTAGAGTCATGTACAAAGTCTCTAATCTCATCTATAGTTTCTCTTGAGATCTGGGATAACTTTCTTAAATGCTTATCGTAAAGTTCTATCCCCTTTTCATCCACCCAATTAAAGTCAATATTTAAGTCTGGATATAAGTATAGTCTCTCATTCCTTGGAAAAAAATTACCCACTAAATGGTTTGTATAGTCATCAAGAGACTTTAATAATTTTCTGAATAGATTTTGTAATTCCTCATAAAAAAACCTTTTGGATGGTTGAGAATAAGTATAAACAAAATCATCTATCTTTTGCCTAGTTTCAGACTTATAAGAACAATAAGCAGATATGTACTCAATTGTATCTATAAAATTCTCTTTCTCAAGAGTATCAATAACTTCGTATAACAAATTTTCATCCATTTCAAACAACTTATCGTTTTGAGTACTTTGCACTATAGGGGTGTTTTGGTCAAACTCTGTACCTCTAATCCAGCCTCGAAACTTGTATTCAGTTTTGTCTTTTTTAATAAAATCTTGTAATGAATAAGAAACTTCGGTGGCTATTTCACTTATGTTATCGACAAACCGTACTAAGTTAGATAGAACTAATTTTTTAAAACCATCATATTTTTCTATCTGTGGTTCCCTGACTTCTCGCTCAAATAATTCAAGTGTTATATTTCCAGCTTTCTTATTGATTAAGTATTGATCGCTTAACACAATAGCAAAAACAGGTATCTTATGTTTTAAAGCAAATTCGTATTCCAATTGTGTATAGCTTTTAACACTTTCAGGCTCGATAGAACCATACTTTCCTCCCAGTATTAACATTAGGATGTCAGACTCTTTTATCCATTCTTCTATAACATGCCATTGACTTTTACTAGCAGCAGTGAATAATTCCATTCCTGCGGGAATATGTCCTGCTCTTAAAATACCTTCAACTGCTTTTTGTCTTTCCTCTTTTAAATCTAAATATGTTGAAGAAACAAAAATCTGTAATTTTTTATTCATGTTTCTCCCCCTTCCTATTCATCTATGTCATCACAATAAATAACAATTATTTAATTCACTAAATACCCAGCGGCGGCTAGCTGCTAATTAAAATCTTTTATCTTAACAAAATTATTACGGAGTTCCTCAACGTCTTTATATCGCTCATCAATATTATCCGAAATACCTTTCATGACAAAGTTTTCGAACTCTTCACTATTAAATGAACCTATTGTTCTTCTTCCAGTCATTACGAAATAAATTAATCTTGTTAGTGCATATGTCTCGTGTATTGCTTCATATTTATCAAATCCAATGACTTCTAACTTAGGATCATTTAAAGAGCCTTTAAACTCAGTGTTCTTACTTGTCAAAGTACTATCAGGGATTTTCACCAAACCAAAATCAGAAACTTTTATGATATCTACTCCCTCATATTTTTTGATTAGAATTTTCTTTGTACTTATATCCCTATGTAAGACTCCTTTACTATTTATATAAATAAAAGCTTGAAAAATTTGTCTTACTAGGCTAATTCTTTTATTCACATTCAATATTGAAGGAAAGTATTCTCTTACAAACTATTAAAGATGACCTAAAAGGATTAATTAAAGATAATCTTAAACTTGAAAAGCTTTACGGTATTGCAGAAAAGAAAGCTAGTTTTGTAAGTTCAAACTTTGAAAAGGAAATGAAGCAAACAGAAAGACAAATTAAAGAAGTAAATAAAAGGTTTGATAATATCCTCACGTTGCATACTGAGGGGATATCACAATAGAGCAATTCAAGGCTCAAAATGAACGAATAGCCCAACAACAAAAAAACTTGCAATCAAAAAAGTTGAACTTCAATCCGCTCTATCAACTAGAAAAGATACCACAGAAGAATTACAATACTTAAGAAAGAAGTGGAACGCTTTTTCTAACCTTGACATTGATGACGAACAGGTCTTAAAGCAAGTTTTAGAACAACTTATTAACAAGATAGAAGTTTATAAGGAAGGAAAGATTAAAATACATTACAATCTTTCCCCCTCATTTTTCTCTTAACTAGGTACTGTATAATCAACTGTACCTTTTGAAACAAGCTTCACTGTCACCTCCACATGATTCGTATGCGGGAACATATCCACGGGCTGCACTTCGAGCGTCGCATACCCGCCATCCTCAAGTACCTTCAGGTCTCTTGCAAGCGTTCCTGGATTGCAGGACACGTACACCACCCGCTTCGGTTTCATGTCGATGATTGTGCGCAACAGCGCTTCGTCACAGCCTTTTCTTGGCGGGTCGACGACTAGTGTATCTGCCGTGATGCCTTCTTCGTACCACTTTGGAATGACGGTTTCTGCTTCTCCGACCGCGAATTCCGCGTTTGTGATGCCGTTCAGCTCAGCGTTGCGTTTCGCATCCTCGATGGCTTCCGGCACGATTTCGACGCCGTACACTTTTTTCGCCTGCTTCGCCAAGAAGAGAGAAATCGTTCCGATGCCGCAGTAGGCGTCGATGACGGTTTCTTCCCCTTTAAGCTCCGCGTACTCAAGCGCTTTGTCGTAGAGCACTTTCGTTTGCTCTGGATTAACCTGATAGAACGATCTGGCGGAGATGGCGAATTTGACGTCTCCGATAAGGTCATAGATATACTCTTCGCCCCAGATGACGTTTGTTTCGTCCCCAAAGATCACGTTTGTTTTATTTGGGTTGATGTTTTGCACGATTGATTTGACGTGCGGGAATTGCGCCGTAATGTCTTCGATGATCTTCGCTTTGTGCGGGAAGTCGTTTGTTCTTGTGATGAAGACGATCATCATTTCGCCCGTGACGACGCCGTATCTGACCATGATATGGCGGAGCCAGCCTTTGTGGCGTTCTTCGTTGTAGGCTTTGACACCGTAGTTTGCGCAGATGTCTTTGACGGCTTGGACGGCTTCGTCGTTTTTGGATTGCTGAATCAGGCAGGCGCTCATGTCGATGATGTCATGGCTTCTTTGCTGATAAAATCCGGCGACGAGTCCGCTTTCTCTTTCACCGACAGGCACCTGTGCTTTGTTTCTGTAGTTCCACGGGTCTTCCATGCCGAGCGTCGGGTGCACGGTGACTTTAGAGAGATCCAGCTTGCCGATCCGTTCTAAGACGTCTTTGACTTGTTTCTGTTTAAATAATAGCTGGCCTTCATAGGTCATGTGCTGAAGCTGGCAGCCGCCGCATTGCTTGTAGATTGGGCACGGAGCATCCGTTCTGTGCGGGCTTTCTTCCTTCAGCTCAATCAAGCGGCCGAAAGCGAAGCCTTTTTTGACGCGTGTCACTTTGATTTGCGCTTTTTCCTCAGGCAGGGCGTTCGGCACGAAGATCGGGAAGCCCTCAACCTTTGCGACGCCCGCTCCTTCGTGCGTCAAATCCTCAAATGTCACGTCATAGTATTCATTTTTTTCTACCGGGGGTTTCATTTTCATCTATAATCACCTCTAGTTTTACCAATAGCCTTGTTTCAGCGTGCTGGCAAACCTTCAAATTCAGGCCTTCAAAGGTTTCCGATCACGCTGAAAAGATGACAAAATCCTAAAACGAATACTGTTTTAGGATTTTGTCCGCGTATTAATCATCCAGCTGTTCCGCTTTCTCCTTCGGCATGATGACGTGAATATGCCGATACAGATTCACGAATTCGCCGGGCAGCATGCCGCCGTATTCGCCGTCCAGGTTCAGCTGCATCTTTTCTGATACATTTACTTTCACACGGTTCGCTTTTGTGTAGATAATGTGCTGATCGTTAATATGATCGCCTCTGAGCGCCATGCTCGCGACTCTGATAAACTCCGCGAGATTGGCTTTTTTCAAAATAATTAAATCAAACATGCCGTCATTCAGGCTGGAATCAGGGGCCAGCTTCTCGAATCCGCCGACCGAGTTGGTCAGCGTCACTAAAAACAGCATAATTTCGCCTTGAAACAGCTTGCCGTCATATTCAATCTCGACTTCTGTCGGTCGAAGTGAAGGCAGCATTTCCATTCCCTTTAAATAATAAGCAAGCTGGCCGAGCATCGTTTTCAGTTTACTCGGCACATCGTACGTCAGCTCCGTCAGACGGCCTCCGCCGGCGATGTTGATGAAGTACTGACCGTTCACCTGGCCGATGTCGATCGGGCGGGCTGCGCCGTTAATGACGGTATCAGCGGCATTCAGTATACTCTCTCTCGGAATGCCCAGCGCTCTGGCGAAGTCATTTGTCGTGCCGACCGGAATGATGCCGAGTGTCGGGCGTTTGTCTAACGGCGCAAGGCCGTTGACGACTTCATTAATCGTTCCGTCTCCGCCGGCTGCGATAATCAGGTCAAACTCCCGCAAAGCGGCTTCTTTTGCGGCGTGAGTGGCATCCCCCGCGCATGTGGTGGCATGGGTGGAGGTTTCATAACCGGCTTGTTCAAATTTTTGCAGGACCTGGGCAAGATTTTTCTTAAAAAGCTCCCGTCCTGAAGTCGGATTGTATATTATGCGTGCACGTTTCATTATCTCATCATCCTACTTAAGAGTATCCGATCCATTATTAACACTAACAACCTTTAATTATACTATGACTTGAGAAAATCGCAACAATATGTACAGGAATTGCCAGAAGAAAAAAGGCCTCGGCTCCTTTTAAGGAGCCAAGGCCCGCTGTCTTACTCTTCTTCTGTTCCTGGTTTTTTCTTACGGAATTTCGCCAATACTTCATATACGATCGGCACAATCAGAAGGGTAAGCAGAGTCGAACTGATTAAACCGCCGATAACGGTGACACCGAGTCCTTTAGAAATGACCTGGCTTCCGCCTTCAAAGCCCAATGCCAATGGAAGCAGGGCGCCGATTGTCGCGATCGCCGTCATCAGAATCGGACGCAATCTCGTAGAGCCGGCTTCAAGGAGCGCTTCTCTCGTCGATAAGCCTTCCGCTTCTTTATGGATGACGCGGTCAATTAAGACAATCGCGTTTGTAACGACGATTCCGATCAGCATCAGCATACCGATCATGGCATTCAGACTGATCGTCTCTCCGGATACATACAGTCCGGCTAATGCGCCGATGATTGTAAACGGCAGAGAGAACAGAATCGCAAACGGCGCTAATGCTCCGCCGAACGTGATCACAAGCACGAGGTATACGATGGCGATTGCGGCAAGCATCGCTAAACCGAGTTTCGTAAAGGAATCAGCAATATCGGCTGATACACCGCCGGTATCAATAGATACATTGTCCGGCTTATCCAGTTTGTCTACTTTCTTTTGAACGGCAGATGACACCTTCGTGATGTTGTCAGATGTGACGGTTGCCGTTACGTCAGCGTACACTTTGCCGTCGCGTCTGGAAATGGTATCAGATGTCGTGCCGTTTTTCACTTTCGCCACATCGCCGATTTTTACTTCTTGGCCTGCAGGCGATGTGATGGTTTTATCCTCTAATTCTTTTACACTCTTATACTGGTCTTTTTCTGTTTTGATGTTTACGTCAAGCTCTTTGCCGTCTTTTTTCACCGTTGTCAAAGGAGACTGTGACGTTTGCGGCATCAAGGCTTGGGAGATTTGCGAAGCCGTCAGGCCCAGCTTGCTGAGCTTCTCCTGGTCAGCGGTGAACGTGTACTCATCATATGTGCTTGAAAGGCCTGAGTTGACGTCTTTCAGATCCTTCTGCTTTTTCATGATGCCTTCGATGTCTTTGACCGTGCCTTTAATATCAGACTCTGAATCTCCGTACACATAGTACGTTAATTCGTTGTTGTTGCCTGACGAGCTGAAATTTTGTGATTTCCATTCGCCGCGGCCGGATGTTTTTTTGACTTCTTTTAAGACATTGTCTTTTTCTTTGTCAAAATCAGGCGTGTCATCCTCGTATTTCACGTAGAACAATGCCCCGTTTGAGCTTCCGCCGAGCGGGCTTTGCGAGCCTAATGAATACTGGACGGTATCGACATGTTTGCGTTTAAGCAGCATGTCTTCCGCTTTTTGCGCAGCTTTTTCAGCTTCGCTTTTCGTTTCGCCCGGTTCAGGCGTGTATGTGAGCTGCATCGTTTTGTCCGCTTGCGCAGGCAGGTAGCTCGCGCCGATCAGAGGTACGAGGAACAAACTGCCGGCAAGCATCAGAACCGCGATAATAGATGTAATCCATTTATGGCTTAATGACCAATTCAGCACTTTTTTATAGAAATTGGCCAATCTGCCCGGCTTATGCTCTTTCGCTTTAACAGGCGCGCCTGTGAGCGATTTTTTGAATAAACTGTGCGCAAGCATCGGCACCAGTGTGATGGAAATCAACAATGATGCGGCAAGCGCGAAAACGATTGTTAGGGCAAACGGCATAAACAGTTCGCCGATCTGTCCGCCGACCATGGCAAGCGGAAGGAATACGGCAATGGTTACGATCGTTGATGACATGATCGGTTTAAACATTTCTTTTGTCGCTTCACGCACCAATTGCTTCCCGCGTAAAGGCTCATCTTTCAGCCTCATGCGGCGGTAAATGTTTTCGATAACGACAATGGAATCATCGACTACCCGTCCGATAGCGACCGTCATCGCGCCGAGTGTCATAATGTTCAATGTGACATCGAGCTGATTCAGCACCAGAAGCGCAATCAGCAGTGACAGCGGGATGGAAACGATAGAAATCATCGTTGATTTAATATCTCTTAAGAATAAGAGAATAATCACGACCGCAAAAATCGCGCCGAAAATCGCTTTGCTTAACATCGTCTCCACTGACTCTGTAATCGGCTTTGCCATATCAAGAGTCGAACTGTACTTGAACCCTTTGTGGTCTTTTTTGTATTGATTCAGTTCATCTTTAATCGCATCGGCCACTTCCACCGTGTTGGCGTCATTGGCCTTTACGATATTAATTCCGATGCTGTCCTTTCCGTTCGTGCGGGAAATGGATTCTGCTTTTTTCACATCTTTAATGTCGGCAATGTCAGAAAGCTTGACTGTCGGCACCCCTGCTGATGCGCTTTGCTGTGCCTGCTGCGCAGCCTGAGCGTCCGCCGCGGATGCCGCACCAGCTCCGCCCGCTTGACCTTGAGCGGCAGAAGAAGATGTGACCGGAATTCTCATATCTTTCAGATCTTTAATTGACGTAATATTTCCGTTAACGACAACTGATTTTTCTTTGTTGCCGAACGTGTACAATCCAAGCGGCGTATTGACGTCAGAGCCTTGGATCACTTTCTTGACGGTATCTTCATCAAGTCCGTACTCTTTCATTTTTTTGTCTTTGAAAGAGAATTCCACCTGCTCTTCCTGCTGTCCGGAAACTTGCACGGACGCGACGCCCTGGATGCCTTTGAGCTTAGGAACGAGAGTGTTTTCCACATTTTTGGTCAGATCTTCAAGCGAGCTTTTGCCGCTTGTCACACTGAGCGTCAAAATCGGGAAAGAGTTGATGCTGTAACGGGAAATGTCAGGTTTTTTCGCGTCGTCAGGAAGGCTGACACTGTCCAGCGCTTCAGCGACTTCAGTTTTCGCCTTGTCCATATCCTTGCTGTAATCATATTCAATCGTAACCGATGAGACGTTTTCAGAGGATGTGGACGATACGACGCTCACTCCTTCTAAATTCTGCACCGCCTGCTCAATTGGTTTCGTCACGTCATCCGCAACTTGACTCGGAGCAGCTCCGGGATAAGTCGTATTTACTGAAAGGTAAGGCATGTTGACGTCCGGTATGGATTCCTGTTTCATATTCAGACCGGCATACAGCCCTGCTACAGTAACGATAATCGTCATCAGCCAAACTGCGAATTTGTTCTTCAGTACAAAGTTAATAATGTGGTTCATCATGTCCTCCGTTATTTTTTATTGACTGACTGGTCATTCTATATAATACTAAACGGTATAACTCAACATCGTCAACTAATAAGGCAGTAAATTTTTCTAAATTTTTCAGGATTAAGGGGAAGCACGTCATGAACGAAAAAAAAGAGAAAATCATAAAAACAGGCATCCATTTATTTGCCAAAAAAGGGTTTTCTTCAACAACCATTCAGGAAATCGCCGGTGAATGCGGAATTTCAAAAGGAGCCTTCTATCTCCATTTCAAATCAAAAGAAGACCTTTTGCTGTCCGCATGTGAGTATTACATCGGCATGTCTATGGAAG
The DNA here is from genome assembly GCF_001553895.1 of Bacillus sp. SDLI1. Classification (NCBI taxonomy): domain Bacteria; kingdom Bacillati; phylum Bacillota; class Bacilli; order Caryophanales; family Bacillaceae; genus Bacillus; species Bacillus sp. SDLI1. Next base: position 1,550,358 of record NZ_CP013950.1, read on the forward strand.
AAATAAAGAAGATCAAAACAGAACATCAGCATAAACCGCCTAAGGACGTATTCCAAAAACAAATCGCATATCAATTCCAGGAATTTATGGAGCATAAGGACTTTATCATTCTCTTGCTGAGCGAAAAGGTCATCCCAGAAAATCAAAAGGTAAAACAATACTTTCATGAGGCGAATATTCAATTTAACATGCTGTACCGGGATGCTTTGCTTTCCGTTTACGGAGATGCCGTCATACCGTTTTTAGCGGACGCATCCGTTATGGCCCAAGGAATTGTGAGCTCTTATATTCATTTCTTGATTTTCAATGAAAATACGGCATTCCGGACGGAAAACGTGGCCCCCTTTCTGATCGCCAGGATCGATGATCTGATTACCGGACTGATAAAAGACAATCCTGATCCGCTTTTGCCTGAGGATATTTTCACTCAGCCCGCGGCGGACAGAAAGAGACTGCTCGCGGATATTCAAATGGCAAAAGCTCAGCAGGGGCTGCCTGAGGACGTTCTCGTTTCGCTGGAAGTCATTGAAGAAGAAAGCGCAAAGGAAGAGCCGCGAAAACCGATTATTAAAGGTATGCTGTCTAATTTGGCAGGCAGCGGAAATAAACAGATTGAAACGCTGCGTGCTTCCATTGAAACCTATTTCAGCTTATAAAAAAAAGAGACCGGCGCATACCGGTCTCCGTGTCAGCAGCGCCTTTACAGGCGGCTGCTTTTTTTATCGTTTTTTGATTTCTTCAAGTAAGATTTTGTTGACCATCGGCGGGTTGGCCTGTCCTTTTGAGGCTTTCATAATCTGCCCGACAAGGAAGCCGATCGCGCGGTCTTTTCCGTTTTTGAAGTCTTCAATTGACTGCGGGTTGCTGTCAAGCGCATCTGTCACAAGCTTCAGAAGCACGCTTTCGTCAGAAATCTGCACGAGGCCTTTTTCTTTGACGATTTTTTCAGCGTCTCCGCCTTTTTCAATTAATTCTTTGAAGACTTTCTTCGCGATTTTAGACGAAATGGTCCCTTTTTCAATCAGCTTAATCATGCCGGCAAGGCCTTCAGGCGTCAGTGCGACATCCTCAAGCTCTTTTTGTTCGGCGTTCAGGTAAGCTGACACTTCACCCATCAGCCAGTTAGATGCCTGCTTGGCTTCTGCGCCTTTATTGACCGTTTCTTCGAAGAAATCAGCCATTTCTTTCGTGAGCGTCAGAACCATTGCGTCATAAGCCGGCAGGCCAAGCTCTTCGATATAACGTTTGCGGCGCTCATCCGGAAGCTCAGGAATGGTTGCTCTTACGCGTTCTTTCCATTCGTCATCAATGTAGAGCTCGACAAGGTCAGGCTCTGGGAAATAACGATAGTCATCCGAACCTTCTTTGATACGCATCAAAATGGTTTTTTTCGTCGCTTCATCGTAGCGGCGCGTCTCCTGCTGAATGACGCCTCCTGACAGAAGCACCTGCTCCTGGCGTTTTTCTTCATGCTCAAGGCCTTTTTGCACGAATGCGAAGGAGTTCAGGTTTTTCAGCTCCGTTTTTGTGCCGAATTTCTCCTGGCCGATCGGACGGAGAGAAATGTTGGCGTCACAGCGCAGTGAACCTTCTTCCATTTTACAGTCAGACACGCCTGTGTATTGGATAATTGATTTCAGCTTTTCGAGATATGCGTAAGCTTCCTCCGGTGTACGGATATCCGGCTCAGATACAATCTCGACAAGCGGCGTGCCCTGGCGGTTGAAGTCAACGAGGGAATAGCCGTCGCCCGTATGCGTCAGTTTTCCCGCATCTTCTTCAAGGTGAAGACGGGTAATGCCGATTTTTTTCGTTTTTCCGCCGACTTCGATTTCGATCCAGCCGTTTTCACCGATCGGCTTGTCAAATTGAGAAATTTGATATGCCTTCGGGTTGTCCGGGTAGAAATAGTTTTTCCGGTCAAACTTCGTATCCGTTGCGATTTCGCAGTTCAAAGCCATTGCGGCTTTCATCGCGAATTCGACCGCTTCTTTGTTTAAAACAGGCAGCACGCCGGGATACCCAAGGTCAATGACGCTCGTTTGGGTATTCGCTTCCGCTCCGAATGGCGTCGGTGAGCTTGAGAAAATTTTAGATTTTGTTTTTAATTCCACATGGACTTCAAGTCCGATTACCGTTTCAAAGTTCACTTCATTTCACCCCTTACAGTTCAGGTTTCGCTTTATGATGATCTGTTGCCTGCTCAAAAGCATGAGCGACACGGTATACAGTGCCTTCATCGAAGTGTTTTCCGATGATTTGCAGTCCGAGCGGCAGTCCGTTTGCAAATCCGCACGGCACGCTGATTCCCGGCACACCCGCGAGATTGACAGGGATCGTTAAAATATCGTTGGCGTACATTGTGAGCGGATCGCTGGTTTTTTCGCCGATTTTGAAAGCCGGTGTCGGCGTTGTCGGTCCGACGATGACATCGTATTTCTCAAAGACGTCTTCAAAATCTTTTTTAATGAGCGTGCGCACTTTTTGCGCTTTTTTGTAATACGCGTCATAGTAGCCTGAGCTGAGCGCGAAGGTGCCGAGCATGATGCGGCGCTTCACTTCGTTGCCGAAGCCTTCTGAGCGTGTCTGTTTATAAAGGTCGATCAGGTTGTCCGCATTGTCTGAGCGGTATCCGTAGCGGATGCCGTCAAAGCGCGCAAGGTTTGCAGACGCTTCGGAAGATGACAGCAGATAATACGTCGCAAGCGCGTATTTGCTGTGCGGCAGAGATACTTCTTCCCATGTCGCTCCAAGGTCTTCAAGCACTTTTAAAGCGGCTAAAACCGATTCTTTTGCTTCTTTGCCGACGCCTTCCCCGAGGTATTCTTTCGGCACGGCGATTTTTAAGCCTTTAATGTCGCCAGTTAATGAAGAAAGAAAGTCCGGCACTTCGACATTGGCGCTCGTAGAGTCCATTTTGTCCGCGCCTGAAATCGCCTGAAGCAGGAATGCGTTATCTTCTACGTTTCTTGTGATTGGTCCGATCTGGTCTAATGAAGATGCAAAAGCGACCAAACCGTAACGTGACACGCGTCCGTATGTAGGTTTTAATCCGACGACGCCGCAGAAAGAAGCCGGCTGACGGATGGAGCCGCCCGTATCAGATCCGAGTGAAAACGGCACTTCGCCGGCCGCAACCGCAGCTGCGGAACCGCCGCTTGATCCGCCGGGAACCGTATCAAGATTCCAAGGGTTTTTCGTCGCTTTGTACGCGGAGTTTTCAGTAGAAGAACCCATCGCGAACTCGTCCATATTCAGCTTTCCGATCGTGACGGCTTCAGCGGCCTGAAGGCGCTCCACTACCGTCGCATCGTAAATCGGATCGAAGTTTTCGAGGATTTTGCTTGAGCATGTGGTGCGAAGCCCTTTTGTCACGATGTTGTCTTTGACGCCGATCGGCATTCCGAAAAGAAGACCGTGTTCAGACCGGCCGTCAACCGCTTCGTCAAGCTCTTTCGCGTAAGCGCGGGCTCTTTCTTCGTCAAGCTGCAAAAACGCCTGCACCTTATCATCCACGGATGCGATCCGTTTGTAAGATTCGTCAACAAGATCGGAAATCTTGATGTCTTTATTATGTATCATTTGTTTCAGTTCTGTGATTTTGTGATCAAATAATGACATACTGTCTCCCTCCTTTAATCCAGAATAGATGGCACACGGACATAGCCGTCTTTATGATCGGGAGCATTCTTCATGACATCCTCGACCGGAAGGCCTTTACCCGCTTCATCTTCTCTCATTACGTTTTTCATTTTCAGCACGTGTGTTGTCGGTTCCACGTTATCCGTGTCCACTTCATTAAGCTCCTCGGCAAACGAGATAATGCTGTCAAGCTGTTCTGTGAACATTTCAGCTTCTTCATCTGTAATGGCGAGTCTCGCCAAATGAGCGACATGTTTTACTTCTTCTATAGAAATTCGTGACATAAGATCCACCTCCGCATAATTCTCCGTTTCGTCATATAATACTGATCATATCAAAAACGAGCCCTCTAAAGCAACAAAACGCCGCCTCCTGTGGCATGATGAAATCCTCTCTATTTTATCCTAAATCGGGGAGAAAGAGAAACGAATTATATGTCAGAAAATTTTTACTTTTATAATTTATTGGTAGCGTTTTCATCTTTAAGCTGTTCTATGTTGCCGGGGATTTTTTCCTTGAATGGGCCAGGTTTCGAGAGTTGATTGATCGGGGATACTTTGTTAGGTTTAGTAACCATAGCCTGCACAAAATCATGCATTCGGCATGTCATGATAACTAAAGGCTTGCCGCCGGCGCAAAAGTCCGGCACTACTAATCTGCAGAGGTGATGCAACATTTACTTAAAAGAAGAGAGGGTCCAGAAACGTGAGTATTGAATTAATTATATCTCTTGGCATTTACTTTGCTGCCATGCTGTTAATCGGCTGGTACGCATTCAGAAAGACAACGAATATTAATGATTACATGCTGGGCGGAAGAGGACTCGGCCCGTTCGTAACGGCGCTGTCCGCAGGTGCGGCGGACATGAGCGCATGGATGCTGATGGGAGTTCCCGGCGCAATGTTCGCAACGGGATTATCGACCTTATGGCTGGCGCTCGGTTTGACGATCGGCGCATATTCAAATTATCTGCTGCTTGCTCCGAGGCTGCGCGCCTATACGGAAGTTGCGGATGATGCGATTACGATTCCCGATTTCTTCGATAAACGCTTCCGCCATTCGTCATCATTGCTGAAAATTGTTTCCGCCGTGATTATTATGATCTTTTTCACACTGTACACATCGTCCGGAATGGTATCCGGAGGCAGGTTATTTGAATCGGCATTCGGCGCCGACTACAAATTCGGTTTGTTTTTGACGGCCGGTGTTGTTGTGCTTTACACACTGTTTGGCGGTTTCCTTGCTGTCAGTCTGACTGACTTCGTACAGGGAGCGATCATGTTTGCGGCATTAGTGCTTGTGCCGATCGTTGCTTTTACCCAGCTCGGGAGCGTTTCAACGACGATTGATTCGATCAACGCCGTAAACCCGAAACTATTGGATATCTTTAAAGGCGCGAGCGTCATTAGCATTATTTCTTACTTGGCATGGGGACTCGGCTATTACGGCCAGCCTCATATCATCGTACGATTTATGGCGATTAAAGAAGTGAAGGATTTAAAACCCGCCCGCAGAATCGGGATGAGCTGGATGGTTATTTCAGTTGTCGGTTCACTGCTGACCGGGATTATCGGGGTTGCGTATTCTCATCACTTCGGGGTCTCCGTAAAAGATCCGGAAACGATTTTCATTATTTTTTCTAAAATCTTGTTCCATCCGCTGATTACGGGCTTCCTGCTGTCCGCGATTTTAGCGGCGATTATGAGTTCTATCTCCTCACAGCTTCTCGTAACGGCAAGCGCCATTACGGAAGATTTATACCGCGCCTTTTTCAGACGGGAAGCGAGCGATAAAGAATTGGTCATGACCGGACGCCTGTCGGTATTAATCGTGGCCGTGATCGCCATCCTGCTTTCCATGAATCCGAACAGCACCATTCTTGATCTGGTCGGATATGCGTGGGCAGGCTTCGGTTCGGCCATCGGTCCGGCGCTCCTTCTCAGTCTGTACTGGAAACGGATGAATGAATGGGGAGCGCTTGCGGCGATGATTACCGGAGCTGCGGCCGTTCTAATCTGGATTACGACAGGGCTTGCCGCTTCAACCGGCATATACGAAATCATTCCGGGGTTCTTCCTCAGTCTGATTGCCGGTATTGCCGTCAGTCTGCTGACCAAAAAACCGGCCGATGCTTCTTATCAGCTGTTCAGCCGGATGGAAACTCTTTTGAAAAAGAAGAAATAGACAAAAAGCCGTCAGATTTTATTCCTGACGGCTTTTTTCTTCCGCACTTGTCCTGCTATAAATACTGTGAGAAAATCATATCAATTTACTATAAGAAAAACTGCGGAGGTGCTGTGCAAATTGAGCTGGCCTATCGATCCGGACATTTTATTAAAACTGGGCATTGCCACGCTGATCGGGATGATCATCGGGCTTGAGCGCGAGCTGAAAAATAAACCGCTCGGACTGAAAACCTGTATCGTCATCGCCGTCAGCTCCTGTATGCTGACGATCGTCAGCATTAATGCGGCCTATCATTTTCCGAAATATTACCGTATCATGATGGACCCGCTCCGTCTTCCCGCCCAAATCATTTCCGGCGTCGGCTTTATCGGAGCGGGCGTAATTCTGCGTAAAAGCAATGACGTCATTTCCGGCTTGACGACATCGGCTATCATCTGGGGTGCAGCCGGATTGGGTCTGGCCACAGGCGCCGGCTTTTATAAGGAGGCGTTCGCAAGCCTCTTGTTTATCCTGATCAGCGTCGAGTTTCTTCCATGGCTGATCAGAAAAATCGGCCCCAACCGCTTGAAGGAGAAAGATATCCGCGTGAGGATGTCTCTTTCCGACAAAGACAAAATGACCGAGATTTTAAAGGAAATGAAAAGCAAACAGCTCCGCATTCACTCCGTCCGGATAGATGATCTGCATGAAAAAGAATTTCCGATTATGGAAGTGAAAATCAGCGTTCATAAAAACCGCTACACCACGGACGTGTATTATGATATTAAAGAAATTCAGGGTGTCGTCGGAGTGAAATGCGATACGTTATAAAAAAACGCCGGACTGATGTCATCCGGCGTTTTTCTATTTATACGAATGCAGAAAAATGATATTCAGTAATCGGTGTTTCGTTTTCAATATCGCGTCTGAAGCCTTTCAGCATCTCAAGCTCTTCATCTCCGAGTGAGTCTAGGTCAAACGCCTGATGCAATAATCCGTAAATCAGCATATGGCGCAGCCGGAGGAAATCCGGGATTTTTTCAAGCCATACGGGATCAAGGTCATTTTCTTCCCTGTAGCCTTTCATAAAGTGTGTCATGAATTCACCCGTAAACGCGGCCTTGTCTTCATACGGGATGACCGGATACCACAACATGTTGTACAACAAAATACTGATATCATTCACAAACCAATTGTAGCCGATATCATCAAAATCAAAGGCAGTAATTTTTCCGTTGTCCCAGTTGAAATTGCCATGGTGCAAATCGGCGTGCACCAAACCGTAGCTTTCCGGGTTCTTCGGCAATTTCCGCAGTTCCTCCATTAAAGCATCCGCCCGCTCGAATACGAGATGCTGATCTGCGGCCACGTATTTTCTCAGCTTCAGCTGCTCCTCTTCGTCCCATTCCTGTCTTTTATATTTCGGGTCGCTCAGACGGTAGCTTTTCGTCAGCCGATGCATGTGCCCCGTATACTTGCCAAGCTCATAAAACAGAGTTCCGTTCCAGTCTGATTCTTCTACTTTATGGCCCGGCGCTTTTTCATAGACTCTTAATAAAAACGCTCCGCCTTTTCCATCCGGCACTTCTTCGACATCTCTGTCATTTAATGAAGGAATCGGTTTTGCTGCTGAAAGCCCTCCCTTTGTGAGATGATGAAGCCATTCCATTTCTCCCAGAATATATTCCGGTGTTCTGCGGATCGTATGCGTAATTTTCAAGATATAAGGTTCGTTATCTTTCACAATTTCATATACGTAGTTCTCTGCGTCTGCGATAAATTGAAACTTGGTAAAGCCGTATATTTCACCGGCTTTAGCGAGCACCTTATCTTCCTCAAAAACCGCTTTAATATCTTTATGCATGCTGATTCACCCTCTTCATATCTTTTGGCAGTGATATGTGTACTCAGCATAAGTCATTCATCAACATCCCGCCCTTCTTTTTATTCCTAACAGATTAGTAACATCCGCCTATAAACAAAAAAGTTTTTCCTGTTAATCCTTATTTATACAAATATCTTAACATACGTCACTGCTCTCACCAACGATATATACAAGAAAACCCTTGCTCATAAAGAAATGAACAAGGGCGCTTAATTAATCGTAAATATGGACGGTCGGTTCTTTGTCACCCGCATTGCGGACGATCAGCGCTTCCTGGCCGTCTGATGAGGTGATATTGATTTCAACATCGACTGAGCCTTTTGAATAATAATCCATGAGCTCACCCGTTAAGTATTGGGTAAAGGCGATGACTTCGCTTTTCCCGTAAAATTGCATCGGAATTTCTATTTTCATTTTTCTCATTTCATCATTTTCGTACATCGCCGTTCCGACTACTCCGGTGTAGTTCGGGAAGTAGCTGTCGATCGCGTTTTTGAAGCGTTTAAACACTTCGGAATCGTCAGGGTATTTCTTTGCCGTGTCTGTATCCGCCGGATAGAACACGTATTTTTCTTTGACATCATCCCAGTTTGAAATGGTGGATGAGCCGGCTTTGACTTCTGTTTTTGCAATGTAATTCCCCGGTACGATTGATGTTTTCGGCGCTTGTTTATAAAGGGCGACGGTAATCGGCACATTTTTCAGGTTATCCATTTTCCGGAGACGGTTAACGACTTCCTGGGCGATTTCTTCACCGTGGCTGCGGATCGTTTTGTCGCTGAGCTCTACTTCCTGCTGCGGATCACCGGTTTTTTCGCGGTAATAGTAAACAGAGTTGAGAGCGAGACCGATCATGACACCGCCAAGCTGGATGGAATTTTTATCTTTTCTTACTAAGTAATCCTGTTCAAGCATAGACGCTAAGTAAATCGGGCTGTTTTCGTTTTTCTCTTTTGCCGATCCCGAACTTGGCAGCACCGGGTTTAAGCCGAGATTCTGGAAATTGGCGTCTGCTTTTTTCGCCTTTTTCAGATCACTGCCTTCTTTTTTACGGTCAAGCCAGCTGAGTACCGTATCCTCATCTAAATACTGGCCTTCCTGATACAAATAATCATCCGTCGGGAACGTGTCTTGGGCGAGCCGCATCAGCCCCGTCTCGAATTCATCGATGTCCAGCCTCGTATTCAGCCGGTCCGCGGTCAGGCCGCGCGCTTTTCCGGCCTTAAACGGAAGCACCATCTTATAGTAGGAATCAGAGATATTATATTTCGGTATGATCGCTTTTTCAGAAGACTTTGCGGTTTTCTGTGTGATCTCTTCCTCTTTTTTTCCTCCGAAACTCGGCGAACAGGCTGACAGCATCAATACTGCCGCGGTCGCCGTCGCCGTCGCCGCCAATGCCAACATCTTTTTCAATAGAAAACACTCCTCTTATTTCTTTAGCTCTCCCAATAGCTGTGCTTCATTCCATACTTCAATGTTTAATTCCTGCGCTTTTTCCAGCTTGCTTCCGGCCGCTTCTCCGGCGATCACCAAGTCTGTTTTTTTGCTGACAGATCCCGTCAGCTTTCCGCCGAGCGCTTCGATCTGCGCTTTGGCTTCATTTCTGGACAGCTCTTCAAGCTTTCCGGTTAACACGATGGTTTTTCCGGCAAAATAAGAGTCGCTGTCCTCCGCTTTTACTTTTTTCGGGCCTTTATAGAGTGTGTTCACACCGAGCTCTTCCAGTTCATTCAAAAGCTCAAGCATTTCTTCTTTTCGGAAGTAGGTGATGACGGCATCAGCCATCTTTTCACCGATTTCGTCTACTGCAAGCAGCTCTTCCTCTGTGGCTTGTTTCAGATTTTCCAGGCTTTCAAAATGCATGGCCAGTGTTTTGGCCGCTTTTGAGCCGATAAAACGGATGCCGAGACCGAACAGCAGCCGTTCCAGCGAATTCTCTTTCGACTTTTGGATGGAGCTGATCAGATTGTCAGTTGATTTTTCCCCCATCCGCTCAAGCCGGATGACCTGTTCTTTTGTCAGCTTATATAAATCAGCGACATTACGGACGAGATGTTCACGGAAAAGCTGTGTGATGACACGTTCTCCGAGGCCGTCAATATTCATCGCGTTGCGTGAGACAAAATGAATCAGGCCTTCTCTGATTTGCGCCGGGCATTCCGGGTTGATACAGCGCAGCGCGACCTCTCCTTCAATGCGGACAAGTTCGCTTCCGCACTCAGGGCAGCTGGTCGGCATATTGAATTCTTTTTCTTCTCCGGTCCGCTGTTCAACTAAGACATTGACGACCTCAGGGATGATATCGCCCGCTTTTTTGACGACCACTTTATCGAGAATGCGGATGTCCTTCTCTTTAATTAAATCTTCGTTATGAAGGGATGCTCTTGAGACCGTCGTCCCCGCGACTTTTACCGGCTCCAGGACGGCAGTCGGCGTAATGACGCCCGTTCTTCCGACATTCAGTTCGATATCGAGCAGTTTTGTCACGACTTCTTCTGCCGGGAATTTATAAGCAATCGCCCAGCGCGGGCTTTTTGCCGTATACCCGAGCTCTTCCTGCTGATCGAGCGAATCCACCTTGATGACGATTCCGTCAATTTCATACGGGAGATCGGCCCGCTTCGCCTGCAGCTCTTCGATCATTTCAATCACTTCATCTATCGTGGCGCATTTTTTCCGTTCCTGGTTTGTTTTAAAACCGAGCTCATCCAGAAAATCCAGGCCTTGACTCTGTGTTTCCACACCCATTTCGTCAAGCTCCGCTATACTGTAGACGAAGATGTCAAGATTTCGTTTCGCTGCAATTTTCGGATCGAGCTGTCGGAGTGAGCCCGCAGCCGCATTCCGGGGATTGGCAAACGGCTCTTCTTCATGTTTCAGCCGTTCTTCGTTGAGTGCTTCGAATGACTGTTTCGGCATGTACGCCTCTCCGCGCACTTCTATGGAGAGGTTCCGTTTCATTTTCAGCGGAATGTTTCGGATCGTTTTTAAGTTTTCCGTAATATCTTCGCCCGTCGTTCCGTCTCCTCTTGTCGCGCCTCTGACGAAATAGCCGTCTTCATAACGGAGAGAAACAGCAAGACCGTCTATTTTCAGCTCTACATTGTAAGCGACGCCGTCGCCGACAGCCTGACGGACGCGGCGGTCAAAATCGCGAAGATCGTCATCGTTAAATGCGTTGCCGAGACTGAGCATCGGCGTGCCGTGCTGCACCTTTTGAAACGACTCAAGCACCGCTCCTCCGACCCGCTGTGTGGGCGAATCAGGCGTTCTGAGCTCCGGGTGCTCTTCTTCTATGGCCATCAGCTCCTGCATCAGTCTGTCGTACTCGGAATCCGGCACGCTCGGTTCATCTAGGGTGTAGTATTCGTAACTGTACTGATCGATGGTGCGGCGCAATTCTTCTGCCCGGTGTTTCGCTGTTTCTTTGTCCATCATGTTCTTCCTTTCCTCTTCAGGTTACTGCTTTTCAATCGGGGCAAAGGCGGCCAGCAGACGTTTCACGCCGACTGGGCTCGGGAATGCGATATCAAGCTCCGTGCTTTCGCCTTCTCCTTTTACGCTGACAACCGTTCCGGTGCCCCATTTTTTATGGCCCGCTTTATCGCCGACCGCCCAGCTGAGCGAGTCGCCGCCTGTTTTGTTCGCGTAGGAAACAGGACGGGATACGGGCCCGCGTTTCGGCTGCATTTTTCTTCCCGGCTGCATGCGCGGGGTTTTCTTCTCATTTAGGTTCTCCAATAAATCGTCAGGTATTTCCCTGATAAAGCGTGATTCCGGATTCATATTGGTGCGCCCGAACAAGGTGCGCATTTTGGCATTCGTTAAGTACAGTTCTTCTTCCGCCCTCGTAATGCCTACATATGCGAGCCTGCGCTCTTCTTCCATCTCGGCTTCTTCCATCAGGGAGCGGCTGTGCGGGAATACGCCTTCCTCCATGCCCATTAAGAACACGACCGGAAATTCAAGCCCCTTAGCGGCGTGCAGCGTCATTAACGTGACGGCATCCTTTCCGCCCGATTCCTCTTCCTTCTGGTCGAGCTGGTCAATATCCGCAATCAGCGCCAGATCAGTCAGAAACGCGACGAGAGACTTGTCTTCGCTTTTTTGTTCGAAGTTTTTCGTAACAGAAAGAAACTCGTCGATATTTTCAAGACGGCTCTGGGCCTCAATAGACTTTTCAGCCTTGAGCATTTCTCTGTATTCCGTTTTATCGAGAATTTCTTCCGTGAGTTCCGTAATGGACAGGTAATCCTGCATATTCGTCAGATTTTCAATCATCGCGCCAAAGCCGTCAAGCGCGTTTGCCGCTTTCGCGCTGACGCCGATGAAATCAATCTGTTTGATCGCCTGGAACATTGACATGCCGTTCATCGCCGCGTATGAAGCGATTTTTTCAAGCGAAGTGGCGCCGACGCCCCGTTTCGGCACATTGACGATCCGTGTAAAACTGATGTCATCGTCCGGGTTTGACACAAGGCGCAGATACGCGAGAATGTCTTTAATTTCTTTTCTGTCGTAGAACTTGGTTCCGCCGACGATATTGTAGTTCAGACCGGCTTTTAAAAGGGTTTCCTCGATAACGCGCGACTGGGCGTTTGTCCGGTATAAAATCGCGATATCGGAAAGCTTCCGCCGGCCTGAGCTGTTCAGCTCATAAATTTTGCCCGCGACGAATTGGCCTTCGCCGAATTCATTGTCGCCGCTGTAATAAGCAAGCTTGACGCCTTCGTCATTCTCCGTCCACAGATTTTTCGGCTTGCGGTTTGAGTTGTTTTTGATCACTTCGTTGGCTGCCTGCAGAATCCGCTTTGTTGAGCGGTAGTTTTGTTCGAGCAGAATCACGTTTGCGCTCGGATAATCTTTTTCAAAGGAAAGGATATTCGCGATATCCGCCCCGCGCCATCTGTAAATGGACTGGTCGGAGTCACCGACGACGCAGATATTTTCAAGACGGGCCGCAAGCTGCTTAACGAGCAGGTATTGCGCTCTGTTCGTATCCTGATACTCGTCTACGTGAATGTACTGGAATTTGCGCTGATAAAACTCAAGCACTTCCGGCACACGCTCGAAAAGCTTGATCGTCGTCATGATTAAATCATCAAAATCGAGCGATTGGTTTTTCAGCAGTTTTTTCTGATAATCGGTATACACGTCACTCGTGACCTGGTCGTAGTAGCCGCCGGCCGTTTTTGCGAATTCCTCAGGTTCGATCAGCTCGTTTTTTGCGCTGCTGATCGAGCCTAAAATGCTTCTCGGATCAAACTTTTTCGGGTCGATATTCCGCTCTTTCAGAATCCCTTTAATAACGGAAAGCTGATCAGCCGTATCAAGAATGGAGAAGTTTCGGTTGATGCCGATTCTGTCAATGTCCCTGCGCAGAATCCGCACGCACATGCTGTGGAAGGTGGATATCCAGATTTCATCCGCGCCGGGGCCGAGAATGCTCTCCACCCGCTCCTTCATTTCTCTGGCGGCTTTATTTGTAAATGTAATCGCCAGAATGTTCCACGGCGCCACGTGCTTTTCCGCCATTAAGTACGCGATTCTGTGCGTCAGCACCCGTGTTTTTCCGCTTCCCGCACCTGCCATCAGAAGCAGCGGACCGTCCGTCGTCTTGACCGCTTCCTGCTGAACGGGATTTAATCCGCTTAATAATTGATTGCTAATGTAATTCATATCCGTTCACCGCCTATCAAACATATGTTCTATCATAAATCAAATTCGTCCGCTTGGCTACTTTATCTTTACAGCCGCCACCGTTTTGAGCGCCTGGTCAAAATCTTCATATACGGCATTTCCCACAACGATGACATCGGCATGACGGCCGAACCGTTCCGCCGTTTCCGCGTCTTTAATGCCGCCGCCGTAAAACAGGACGGACTTGTCCAGCACAGCCTTCGTTTTCTCCACTGTTTCTATGTCCGCCAGCATCCCGCTGTATTCCAGATAAAAAATCGGGAGATGAAGCAAATTCTCCGCGACCCGCGCATAGGCGAGAATATCTTCTGTTTCTATATGTGTATCCGCCTCCGTCAAAGCGGCCGCCTTACAATCAGGATTGACGATGCAATAGCCCTCGGTCACGATTTCCTCCATTGACATGAGCTCGCCGTATTCTTTCATCGCCTGGTGGTGCATGCCGACAATCCAGTCCGCATTTTTGCTGTTAAGCACACTCGGAATGAAATAAAGATCAAACCCGGGCACAATGGAATCAATCGTTGACACCTCAAGTACGCACGGCACTAAAAACCGCCGCACCTTTGACATCAGCCTCAGCACATTGTCCTCGGTGACATTGTCGCTTCCTCCGATCACAATGGCGTCAGTCCCTGATTCACAAAGCCGTTCCAGCTGTTCATCCGGTAAATCTTTATTCGGATCGAGTTTAAAAACGTGCTTCCACTCGTTAACATCGTACATGCGTTTTCGTTCCTCCATTCGTTTCTTGCCATTTAAACATTATAACAAATTCATTTGGCCCGGAAAAACGGAAAAAGACGTCATTCACCTGATTCACAAAAAAAGATTGCGCTCCGCCTGCAGGGATACGGCTATGTTTCAAAAAAGACAAAATGTGGAATGTCAAAGAGAAAAAAGGCAAGGAGTCTGATTTCAATGGAACAAGCCATTATCGTACTGATTTGTATATTAATTTTGATTATTTTAGTTCCCGCCGCATTGTTTCTTTGGATATACATAAGAGACGAAAAGCAGGAAGAGCATTCAGTGCTGCGCAATTATCCTGTAACGGGAAAGCTGCGTTATATATTTGAAAAAATCGGACCTGAGCTGCGGCAGTATTTATTCAGCAATGATAATGAAGAACAGCCGTTTTCCCGGAGAGAATATGAACAGACAGTCCTGTCGGGAAAGTATAAAAGCAGAATGATGGGCTTCGGATCAGAACGGGATTTCGATAAGCCGGGCTATTATATCCGTAACGCCCTCTTCCCGAAACAAAGGGAGGAACTGCGCACGGATCAGACGCCGAAGATCGAGACGATGGTATACAAAATTGACAAGGACAATCTGCTGAAGCGCAGCGAGCACCGTGAAAAAGCGAAAGCAGACCCTTATTACCTGCATCCGGACGATGTGCAAATAATCGGACGTGACACATGCAAAAAGCCGTTTTATGTAAAAGGATTAATCGGACAATCAGCGATGAGCTACGGCTCACTTGGCGACCGGGCAATTACCGCCCTGTCAAAAGGGCTGCACCAAGCCGGAGGCACATGGATGAATACAGGCGAAGGCGGCCTGTCAGAGTATCACCTGAAAGGCGGCGCGGATATTATTTGCCAAATCGGCCCGGGGCTGTTCGGCGTCCGCACCGAAGAAGGAGAATTCTCATGGGAAGAATTTAAGAAAAAAAGCCGTCTCAAGCAGATTAAAGCCTTTGAATTAAAGCTTGCCCAAGGGGCGAAAGCAAGAGGCGGGCATATTGACGGCTCAAAGGTGACCGAAGAAATTGCCGCCATCAGGAATGTGCAGCCCGGACAATCCATTGACAGTCCCAACCGCTTCAACGAATTTTCAAATGTTCCGGACATGCTTGATTTCATTGAGAAATTAAGGACTGTCGGTGAAAAACCGGTCGGCATTAAAATTGTCCCCGGCAGCCGCAAAGACCTTGAAGACCTTATTTCCTGCATGAGTTCATCAGGCAAGCATCCCGACTTTATTACGATTGACGGCAGTGAAGGGGGAACCGGGGCTTCTTTCCATGAGCTGGCGGATTCCGTCGGCCTGCCGATTCTGACCGGCCTCCCCCTTGTTGACGGCCTTTTGAAGACATACGGTATAAGAAATAAGTTGAAAATTTTCGCATCCGGAAAGCTGCTCACTCCGGATAAGATTGCCGTCGCCCTCGCGTTAGGCGCGGATTTTGTCAATATTGCCCGGGGAATGATGTTTTCAGTCGGCTGTATCCGCGCTCAAGTATGCCACACCAACCATTGTCCTGTCGGTGTAGCGACAACCGATCCGAAGCTTCAGCGCGCGCTCAGTATCGAAGACAAACAGCACCGCGTCTGCAACTACGTGCTTTCCCTGCGTGAAGGGCTGTTTCACCTTGCCGCAGCAGCCGGCATCAGCTCGCCGATTCATTTCTCAGCTGAACACATCGTATACCGGGAGGAAGACGGAAGCCTGAGGGAACTTCCCAGCCTTATGGATCAGCACGCATAAAAAAAACCGCCTGCCGTCACCGGCAGGTCGGTTTTTTACGTTGCTGAGGAGGATTCTCCTTTGTTTACACGGTCAAGCGCCATTTCATAGGCGTCATTTCCATAATTTAAGCAGCGCTTCACTCGGGAAATCGTCGCTGTGGAAGCACCCGTTTCGCTTTCAATTTTGTGATACGTATTTCCTTCGCGGAGCATTCTTGCCACTTCCAAACGCTGCGCCAGCGATTGAATTTCATTAATCGTACAAAGATCGTCAAAGAAACGATAGCATTCCTCCAGATCTTTCAGCGATAAAATAGATAAAAATAACTGGTCCAGTTCTTTTCCGCGTAATTTATCGATTTGCATCGTCAAACACCTTCTCCTTTACTAATGGAAGCTGCATCGAGATCAGGAACGATATTAATCCATGTCTTTCCCGGCACAAACGGAAGAATCTCACCGCCTTTAACGGGCAGAATACGGCCGTCTTTGTATTCCCAGTCTGACTCAATAACATCGCCGTGCTGAATCAGGAGGCCTTTCCCTCCTGATTGAATATCGATGGCCCGCCTTCCATCTTTGTCTGTCATGCGATGGCCGGCTTCAACAATAAAAATGTTGCGCATGGCTAAAGGCTTTCCGGTCTCCCGGTCTGTCGCTTTCACACCATCAGAGCTTCTTGTATAAGTATCAGCTTTTTTATCATAATCGTATTCGACAAGATTTGTAACGTTTTGTGTTCCATAATCTATCTGAATATTGTAGGTTTCGTTTCCAGGTTTTGCTTCTGATGTCTGAAATGGAAGCGGTTTTGTTTTTCCGTTCAGCTTGTATCCTTTTTGTTCCGCCGCCTTTCTGATATTGTCATAAGACGTGTAGGAATTGTGGGGCGGCTTGCTGAAATCGGCCCGCCAAAACAGGCTTCCGTCAAAATCCAAACCGTTTATATAATCGTAAGCACCGGACTCCAGCTGCTTTTTAGCGCCGGGACTCCAGCCATGATGGATAAATATGCTGTTAAACCCGCTGCTGAGGGTGACAAAGTATTCCCTCGCGCTCCGCACAGGCCCGACCGTTTCCGGCATCTCACTCTGAAAAATCGCGAGAAACCGCGTAATCCTGCCTTCCGCAAGCGCTTCGATGACAATATCCGCCTTTGACAGCCCGGATTGGGGCCTTGCCTTCGGATGATTGTTCACTATCACTGCAATCGGACGGCGTTCTGCAAGTTTCCGGTCAGTTTTTAACCCCGTTAAAGGAGCTTCCGCCTCTTTCGGCTTCACCTGATCGGCATCATTCTGCCGGCAGGCGGCAAGCAGCAAAAACGCAAAACAAAGCATACAAACGGTTTTCCATCTTTTCATATGTCGGCTCCCTGCTTTTATATTTTAACGCATTATCGATGGAAAGAGTACAGTTTTTTTCATCACGTCGAATATTCCTCTCGGCGTAATGCGAATATAAGGCAGGTGTGTGCTCTGCAAAAAGAGCAGCGTATAGATCGGATCGCAGAATCGGTAGCCCCGCTCCTCCAGCAAAGTCCTCAGCTTATGCTCTTTTTCAAGGACGTCTTCAAAACTCTCCGCAGATGCAGAACCGTTTAAGGCAAGGGGAATTTCATGAAGAATCTTCCCGTTTTCGGCAAGCACGATTCCGCCGCCGATTTCTTTCATCCGTGAGAAAGCAAGCAGGATATCTTCCTTATTTTTTCCCGCTGCGATAATATCTCCGGTTGTCGTGTAAGAACTGACAAAGCCCTGCACCCGCTCGGCAAAACCTTTCAGCATTGTATTGACCCGCCATTTTCCATGCTTATCGAGAAGCGTGAGGTAACTTTCATCATGATCAAAAGAAAGCTGGTCAACAGAATTATCAATCGCAATCATATACGGCTCCATAATGACCGCGTTGCGCATTTTCACACCCATCGGCATTGAAAACTGTAAATCATCCATCGTCATATCATATGAAAGCTCAAGAGGGACAAGACCGCCTCTTTTCCAATCCGTTTTTGTAAACGCCTTCATATTTCGGCCGTCTTCCCTCAGCAGGATGCCTTTGGAGATCACCGTGACCGGGTCCGGATCAATCGGGTCGTCGAGAATATTCAATGAGGCAAGCCGTCCCGGACCGACCACCCCGAGAAAGTCATCCATCTGATAATACTTCGCGATATTAAAAGACGCCATATTGTAGGCGTCAATCGCCGGAACCCCTTCTTCCAAAGCGATTTTGATCAATTCATTCGTCATGCCGCCTTTATAAAAATGCGGCGCCGCCCCATCCGTCGTGTAAAAGAAATGATCATAATGCCGGAAGCCTTTTTGATGGAGATCCTGCAATATCGTTCTCAAATCAGGGCGGATGGATGAATGCCTGAGTGAGACATAGTAGCCCAATTCAAGCCGTCTCATCACCTCGTCACCATTCATGGCCTCGTGGTCGGAATCAGCTCCAAACAGTTTCATCTTCGTCAATGTTTTCTCAGAAGCGCCGGGAAAATGCCCTTCGATCCGCTTGCGCAGTTTTTTCGTCGCCTGCATGCAATGAAGCATTAAGTCATCGCCGTCCATCAGACGCGGCCACCCGGTCAATTCTCCGCCTTGAATGACATCCGGGTGCTCAATCCATTGTTTGCGGACATCAAAAGAAAGCAGCTGATCCTCATTCAGCACTTCAGTCTGCAGGTCGTATCTGGACCACCAGAAATATTGCACCGGCTGTTTTTTCAGTTCCTCTAATATAGTAAGCGCTTTCTTTTTACCGCTGTTCAAAAGAAAAAACAAGTTATCATTAACAAACGTCGTTGTTCCGAATTGAGACACATATTCGGCGAGCGTTTGGGGATTATATATTTGAAAAGGATGTGTATGCGGTTCAATGTAACCTGGCACAATGTATTTTCCTTCACAATTTATGGTATGAATGTGCTCTGCTGCATCAGGAAGCTCATCACCAACATATACGATTCGGTCTCCGTAAATCCAGATATTCTTATTCAGCCATTGTTTTAAAAAAGGATTTAAAACGAGAGCGTTCCGTAAAAGCAGCGTTGGAAGCAGCTTTGAGTCTACAACATCCGCCTGTGATCTGATGTCTTTATTTTTCCAGTTAAAGGTACGTTCGGACATTCACATACTCTCCTTCGCTTATATTAGACCCATCGTATCACATCCGCACAATTATCGCACGGCTGAAACGTTACAAATTATTGAAGATGAACGAAAAAACTTTTTCTAAGGGAGCTGAAATGATGAAACCGAATATCAGTTTATTGAACGCCGTTATGCGCATCACTTGCGGCCTCACCATTTTGTCTGCTGCGTCAGCGAAATATACGAGGAAACCTTGGTGCAAGATGCATCTCTTCTGTATGATGATGGGCGCGATGAAAGCGGCGTCCGGCATCCTCCGCTTCTGTCCGGTGACATATATGTTCCAAGCCGGAATGAATCAGGATGACAGCCATCAGCAAGAAAAATAACAAGCCGCAACGGCTTGTTATTCCGAGAAGAATCATCTCTCACAGTAAATCAACAACCTTAGTCGTCCTTTCAGAAGAAAACCCGCGTCTTATATGACGCGGGTTTCCCTCTTTATCGCTGCGAAGCTTTCAGCGCACGGGCGCCGATGTCGCTTCTGTAAAACAGTCCGGGTTTTGTCAGCCCTGAAACGGCGCTGTACACTTTATCCCTCGCCGCTTCAAATGTTTCAGCAAATGCTGTGACATTGGCGACCCGGCCGCCGTTTGTGACAAATTGGCCGCCGGCTTTTTTCGTTCCGGCATGAAAAACGGCGATCCCGTCTTCAGCGGCCGTCAAACTGCCGATCGGTGTGCCTTTCGCATAGCTTTCAGGATAGCCCTCAGAAGCCAGCACAACGCTGACGGCGGCCGTATCCTTCCATCTTAGGTCAACATCTTTCTCATGCAGCAGATCCAAAAGCACCTGAATAAGGTCTGATTCCATTCTCGGCACGACGACCTGCGTTTCCGGATCTCCGAAGCGCGCATTGAATTCAATGACTTTTGATCCGTTTTCCGTTAGAATCAGCCCCGCGTACAGCACGCCCGTGAAGGAGCGCCCCTCTTTCACCATTGCTTTTGCCGCCGGCTTCACAATCGTTTCGACAGCGCTTTTGACGATATCATCGGAAATGTGCGGCACCGGTGAATAGGCGCCCATTCCGCCCGTGTTCGGCCCTTTGTCTCCGTCGAAGGCGCGCTTATGGTCTTGGGCGATCACCATCGGATAGACGGTCTCCCCCTTCACAAACGCCATTAAGGAAAATTCTTCGCCGGCGAGGAACTCTTCAATGACAACAGATGCGCTCGCCTCGCCGAATTTCTCATCCTCAAGAAAATCGTGCAGGCATTCGATCGCTTCTTCTTCCGTCATCGCGACCGTTACACCTTTTCCGGCCGCAAGCCCGTCGGCTTTAATGACAATCGGCGCGCCTTTTTGCCGCACATAAGCTTTCGCCTCTTCAAATGAAGTAAATGTCTCATACTCCGCCGTCGGAATGCTGTATTTTTTCATTAAATCCTTGGCAAACTGTTTGCTTCCCTCAATGATTGCCGCTTTTTCGGACGGTCCGAAAACAAGCAGTCCTGCTTTTTCAAACTCATCCGCTATCCCTTCGATCAGAGGAACTTCGGGGCCGATAATCGTCAGGCCGACATGATGTTCTTTCGCAAAGGCGATGAGTGCGGCATGATCGCTTTCTTCGATGCTGACCAGCGTTGCGCAATCCGCCATACCGTCATTTGCGGGCGCGGCGTACACCGTGTCAACAAGCGGGCTTTGCGCTGCTTTCCAAGCCAGTGTATGCTCTCTGCCGCCTTTACCGATAATCAATACATTCACGCTTCGTTCCTCCCCTTAATGTTTGAAATGTCTGATGCCGGTGAATACCATGGCGATGCCGTATTCATCCGCTTTTTTAATTGAATCTTCGTCGCGAACCGATCCGCCGGGCTGGATAATTGCCGTGACGCCCGCTTTTGCGGCTTCTTCGACTGTATCCGGCATCGGGAAAAACGCGTCTGAACCGAGCACGCTGCCTTTTGCTTTTTCTCCGGCCTGCTCAATGGCGATTTTGGCTGAACCGACGCGATTCATCTGTCCTGCGCCCACACCGACCGTCATATGGTCTTTTGCAAGAACGATTGCGTTGGATTTCACGTGTTTAACGACTTTCCAGGCAAGCTTCAGATCTTCCCACTCCTGCTCGTTCGGCTCTCTTTTTGTCGGAATGCTGATGTCGGCGTCATCAAATCCATGGACGTCTAAATCTTGAATCAAAAGACCACCCTGTACAGAAGTCAGCTGTTTTTCTTTCTTTCCTGAGGCGTTCACATCAAGCGTGAGCAGACGAAGATTTTTCTTCGCCGTCAGCACGTTCAGCGCTTCTTCACTGAAAGAAGGGGCGATAACGATTTCTAAAAAGATGCCGTGAAGAGCTTCAGCCGTTGCCTGATCAACTTCACGGTTCAGCGCGATGATGCCGCCGAAAATGGACGTTTTATCAGCTTCATACGCTTTATTGAATGCTTCCTCAATTGAAGCTCCCGTACCGACTCCGCACGGGTTCATATGTTTAACGGCAACAGCCGCGGGTTCTGCAAACTCCCGGACGATTTGAACGGCCGCATCCGCGTCCTTAATATTATTGTAAGAAAGCTCTTTGCCGTGAAGCTGTTTTGCCGCCGCGATGGAGCCGGAGACAGGCAGTGCGCTTTGATAGAAAACAGCCTCTTGGTGAGGGTTTTCGCCGTAGCGGAGCGATTGTTTTTTTTCAAATGTAACGGTGAATTGCTCAGGGTCTTTCTCACCGGCCTCGCGTGTTAAGTAATCAGCGATTAATGCGTCGTATGCCGCGGTGTGGCGGAATACTTTTGCCGCAAGCTCGCGTTTTCTTTTAAGCGAAACGCCGCCGTGTTCTTTAATCTCATTGAGCACTGAGCTGTAATCGGCCGGATCTGTGATGACCGTCACATCCTGATGGTTTTTCGATGCGGCGCGCAGCATGCCGGGGCCTCCGATATCAATGTTTTCTATCGCTTCATCATATGTTACGTCTTCTTTTGAAATCGTTTCTTTAAACGGATAAAGGTTGACGACCACAAGATCAATGGGGGCAATGCCGTGCTCATTGATCTGCGCCATATGCTCTTCATTGTCTCTTACGGCAAGCAGTCCGCCGTGAATATTAGGATGGAGCGTTTTTAACCGTCCGTCCATGATTTCAGGAAATCCGGTCACTTCCGAAATGCCGATGACATCCACACCGTTTTCCTGGAGAAGTTTTTTTGTTCCTCCGGTCGAAATGACTTCGACGCCGAGCTCTGTCAGTTCCTTTACGAAAGGTACGAGATTTGTTTTATCAGAAACACTGATTAGTGCGCGTTTGATTGTCATGCCTTTTCACCTCTGTTATTTAGTCCCAGCAGCTGTTTCACAACGCTCGGATACCATTTGTGCTCAAGCTCGTGTATCGTATGTTCTATATCTTCAAGCGTATCGTTTTCCTGTATCTCGAATGCTTTTTGCGCGATAATTGGTCCGGTGTCCATGCCTTCGTCGACGTAATGAACGGTAATGCCCGCCACTTTCACACCGGCCCGATACGCCTGTCCGACAGCGTCAATTCCCGGAAATGCCGGAAGAAGCGAGGGATGTATATTAACAATGCGGCCTCCGTAAGCTTCAAGGAGCGTATTTCCGATCAGTCTCATATAGCCGGCGAGAACGATTAGTTCCGCCCCGTGCAGACGAAGCTGTTCAATAATGGCCCGTTCAAAGGCGGCCTTGTTTGCAAAAGCTGACGGCTCAAAGGCGAATGACGGGATATGTAAAGCCTCCGCCCTTTCCGCAGCCTTTGCCTGGGGCTTATCCGTCACGAGAAGGGAGAGCTCCGCGTCCCACTTCTCTTCTCTCATACGTTTGGCAATGGCCTCAAAGTTCGATCCGTTTCCTGAAGCAAATACCGCAAATTTCTTCATGAAAGAGCCGCACCGCCGAAAGAAATGCCTTCGCCGCGTTTGACCCGTCCGATCAAATAAGCCTTTTCGCCTTGAGCTTCAAGCGTTTCGATAACGTCTGTCAGGTCCTCTTCTTTAACGGCAAGGACAAAACCGATGCCCATGTTAAAGACATTGAACATGTCTTCTTCTTTCAGCTTGCCGTGCTCCTGTAAAAACGGAAAAATCGGCGGGATCGGCCATGATCCGTGATCAATTTCCGCGCTCAATCCGTCCGGCAGCATCCGCGGGATGTTCTCGATGAATCCTCCGCCTGTCACATGCGCCATGCCGTCCACCTTACCGCTTTTCACCGCCTCAAGCACCGGTTTCACATATATTCTCGTCGGTTCCAGCAATTCTTCTCCGAGAGGCCGCGCAAACGGTTCATAGACAGTATCCAAATCAAGTCCGCCATCATCAAGAAGCACTTTTCTCACAAGGGAAAACCCGTTGCTGTGAAGGCCGCTTGAAGTAAGTCCGATTAAGAGATGCCCTTCTTCGATATGTTCACCGGTGACGATTTCGTCTTTTTCCGCAACACCGACTGAAAATCCGGCAATATCGTATTCATCAGCTGTATACAGCCCCGGCATTTCCGCCGTCTCACCGCCGATAAGCGCTGATCCTGACTGCTCACAGCCGTCTGCCACACCTTGAACGATCTGCTCAATTTTCACCGGATCGGCCTTGCCGACTGCCAAATAATCAAGGAAAAACAGCGGCTCCGCTCCCTGGGCGAGCACATCGTTTACACACATCGCGACCGCATCGACGCCGATCGTGTCATGCTTATCCATTGAAAATGCGAGTTTCAGCTTGGTGCCGACACCGTCTGTTCCTGAAATTAAAACGGGCTTTTGATACGGGAGCTCTGACAGATCAAACATTCCGCCAAAACCGCCCAAGCTTCCCATAACGCCGAGCCTTTTCGTGCGCTCCACGTGTTTTTTCATTCGTTTGACGGCTTCATATCCGGCTTCGATGTCGACTCCGGCATTTTTATAAGCATCAGACATCCCTATCACTCCTTGTCAATTCGTTTCTCCTTAAAGGCAGAAAGAGAAAGGCAGCCTGAACTCGCGCTGCCTTTATATCATTTTCAAACTTTATTTTGTCAGCACCGCTTCTTTTACGTGAGGAAGCACTGTATCCTGATAAATTTCCGTCGGATATTTGCCCGTAAAACAAGCGAGGCATTGTCCGCAATTGGTGTCTTCAAATTTTCGGCCGACTCCTTTTAACAATCCGTCTACACTTAAGAAAGACAGCGTGTCGGCACCGATGATCTGGCGGATTTCTTCCACGGAATGGGCGGAAGCGATCAGTTCCTCATGGGTTGATGTGTCAATGCCGTAGAAGCACGGATGGGCGATCGGCGGTGAACTGATCTTGACGTGCACCTCTGTTGCTCCCGCTTCTCTGAGCATTGTAACAATCCGGCGGCTTGTCGTTCCGCGCACGATGGAATCATCAACCATGACGACCCGTTTTCCTTCAACAACACCGCGTACGGCCGACAGCTTCATTCTCACGCCTTGCTCACGGAGAGCCTGTGACGGCTGGATAAACGTTCTGCCGACATAACGGTTTTTAATGAGACCGAGTTCGTACGGAATGCCCGTTGCCTCGGCATAGCCGATGGCGGCAGAAATACTGGAATCAGGCACGCCTGTGACGACATCCGCTTCAACTGCGGACTCCTGGGCAAGCATTTTCCCGAGATTCTTCCGGGCGCTGTGCACGTTAATGCCGTCGATATTGCTGTCAGGTCTTGAGAAATAAATGTACTCCATGCTGCAGATGGAACGATTGATATTCATGGAGAAACGCTCTGATTTCATGCCTTCATCATTGATGATCAGCATTTCGCCCGGCTCTACCTCGCGAAGGTATGCCGCGCCGACCACATCGAATGCGCATGTTTCTGATGCCACGACGTAAGCGTCGCCGAGCATGCCGAGCGAGAGCGGTCTGAGTCCGTTCGGATCAAGCGCTACAATCATCTCTGTTTCTGTCATGATTAAAAAGGCGTAAGCGCCTTTCAGCATGGACAGCGAATTTTTGATCTGATCCTTCAGCGAAAAGTGGCCGCTGCGTTTAATCAGATGAGCCAGCACTTCCGTA
Organism: Bacillus sp. SDLI1; assembly: GCF_001553895.1. Taxonomy (NCBI): domain Bacteria; kingdom Bacillati; phylum Bacillota; class Bacilli; order Caryophanales; family Bacillaceae; genus Bacillus; species Bacillus sp. SDLI1. The sequence goes on from NZ_CP013950.1 coordinate 1,575,379, forward strand.
TCGGAGGAAGTCTGAAAGATGCTCCCTTGGTTTTCAAGCTGCTGCTTCAATTGTGTAGCGTTGACCAAGTTGCCGTTATGGGCGAGCGCGAGGCTGCCGTTGTTTTGCGAATGGAACAGGAGCGGCTGGACATTTTCATATCCGCCTCCGCCGGCCGTCGCATAGCGGACGTGGCCGATCGCGCCTTTTCCCTTCACTTTGCTCAGTTCGCCGTTTTGAAAAACCTCGGTAATAAGCCCCTGCCCTTTATGCGCCGTCAGTTTTTCGCCGTCGGTCGCCACGATGCCGGCGCCTTCCTGTCCTCTGTGCTGCAGACTGTGCAGGCCGTAATACGTAATCTGCGGAGCCTCTTCATGACCCCAGATGCCAAACACACCGCATTCTTCATTCAGGCCTTTGATTTCAGCAAGCATGGAATAGCTCCTTTCCACGCGCGCTCAAGTTCTTTCGTTTGCGCGTGAACCAATTGTTGTCCTTCTTGGCTTCGGATCGTCAGCTGTCCGTCTCCTGTCACTTCACCGATATGAACGGCATCTGCCGCAGCCGCTTCAAACGCCGCCTTGTTTTCTTTCTTCACGGAAACGACAAAGCGGGATTGAGACTCAGAGAATAATAACGCCGCTTCCCCTTCTACAGTCACGTTCGCGCCAAGGTGTTCCGTCGTCATGACGATTTCCGCAATCGCCACGCCCAAGCCGCCTTCTGACACGTCATGGGCGGATTGGATCAGACCTTGTTTAATGGCGTTAAGAAGTGATGTTTGGCGGGCTTTTTCAACGTCCAGATCAATTTCAGGCGCTCGGCCATAGATTTTTCCTTCGGTCATTTTCTGAAGTTCACTGCCTGCATACTCAGGCTTCGTTTCACCGATGACGTAAATCAAGTCTCCGGCCGCTTTGACATGCTGTGTCGTAATATGAGCCGTATCTTCAATTAAGCCGACCATGCCGATAACAGGCGTCGGATAGATAGCCGTTCCGTTCGATTCATTATAAAGTGATACGTTACCGCCAATAACCGGTGTGCTGAGCACATTGCACGCCTCGCTGATGCCATCGGCTGCTTTTTCGATTTGCCAGAAGATTTCCGGTTTCTCCGGATTTCCGAAGTTAAGGTTGTCTGTGACCGCAAGCGGTTCTGCACCTGAGCAAATGATGTTGCGCGCTGCTTCGGCAACAGCGATTTTTCCGCCTTCTTCCGGATCAAGATATAAATAGCGGGCGTTGCAATCCGTCGTCATCGCCAGCGCTTTTTTTGTGCCGCGGATTCTGAGCACTCCCGCATCAGATCCCGGAGCGACCACCGTGTTTGTACGCACCATGTAGTCATATTGATCGTACACCCACTCTTTGCTGGCGATTGTCGGCTGCTGCAGCAGGGCAAAAAGCGTCTCTGTCGCATCTTTCACTTCAGGCGCGGGAACTTCCGTTTCCTGAAACTCTCGGTAGTACGCGGGTTCCGCTGACGGCTTGTGGTACACAGGCGCTTCTTCCGCCAGCGCGTCGACCGGAAGTTCGCAAACAACCTCTCCGTTATGGCGGAGGCGGAGCATTTTATCATCCGTAACATGACCCACGGAAACCGCTTCTAGATCATATTTATTAAAAATATCGACAATTTCCTGTTCACGCCCGCGTTCAATGACGAGAAGCATGCGTTCCTGAGACTCGGAAAGCATCATTTCGTAAGCGGTCATACCTGTTTCCCGCTGCGGAATGAGGTCAAGGTTCATTTCAATGCCGGAGCCGGCTTTGCTTGCCATTTCCGCACTTGAACTGGTCAGACCGGCCGCCCCCATATCCTGAATGCCGACTAACGCGTCGCACTGAATGACTTCAAGGCAGGCTTCCAAGAGAAGTTTTTCCATGAAAGGATCGCCGACCTGCACCGCGGATCGTTTTTCCTCAGACGAATCAGACATTTCTTCTGATGCGAAAGTAGCGCCGTGGATGCCGTCGCGCCCCGTCTTAGCGCCCACGTACATGACCGTGTTGCCGACACCTTTCGCCTGGCCTTTTTTAATATCCTTATGATCGATTAAGCCGACGCACATTGCATTGACAAGCGGATTGCCCTCATAGCTTGCGTCAAACTGCACTTCTCCGCCGACGGTCGGAATGCCGATACAGTTTCCGTATCCCGCGATTCCCGCCACTACTTCTTCAAACAAGTACTTCACTCGAGGTGAAGTGAGTTCACCAAATCGAAGAGAGTTTAATACAGCTATCGGACGGGCGCCCATTGAGAAAACATCACGGATGATGCCGCCCACTCCCGTCGCAGCACCTTGGTATGGCTCAAGCGCTGACGGGTGGTTATGCGATTCAATTTTGAACACGACCGCCTTATTGTCACCGATGTCAACGATTCCCGCGCCTTCTCCGGGACCCTGCAGCACGCGTTCGCCGCTAGTCGGGAATTTGCGTAAAACCGGTTTTGAGTTTTTATAGCTGCAGTGCTCTGACCACATCACGGAAAAAATCCCGATTTCCGTATAGTTCGGCAATCTTCCGATAATCGATTCAATCAGTGCAAACTCGTCATCACTGACACCCATTTGCTGATAGAGTTTCTCTTCTTTTATTTGTTCTTTACTTGGTTCAAGCAGTAGCGACATGAGTTTCCCTCCAATTTTTCACAATAGACTGGAACAATGCAAGACCGTCTGCGCTGCCGAGCAGTTCATCGACCGCACGCTCCGGGTGAGGCATCATGCCTAATACGTTGCCTTTCTCATTCACGACGCCGGCAATGCCGCTTACGCTTCCGTTAATATCGCTTCCGTATGTGAAGGCGATTTGATTGTTTTCTTTTAAACTTTCAAGCGTTTCGTCATCACAGTAGAAATTGCCTTCGCCGTGGGCAACCGGAATCGTAATCGATTGTCCCTCTTTATAAGAAGATGTGAACATTGTTTCGCCGTTCTGCACGATTAATTCAACCGGGCGGCAGATGAATTTTAAATCTTTGTTGCGTCTCATGGCGCCGGGCAGAAGTCCGAGCTCCTGCAAAATCTGAAATCCGTTGCAGACGCCGAGAACCGGTTTGCCTTCAGCAGCCGCTTTTTTCACCGCCGGCATGATGTTTGCGAATCTGGCGATGGCGCCGCATCTCAGGTAATCGCCGTAAGAGAAGCCGCCGGGGATGAGCACGCCGTCAAATCCGTCAAGGCTTGTTTCCTCGTGCCAGACATACTCGACTTCTTCGCCGAGTTCGTCCTTCACGGCGTGGAACATATCAATATCACAGTTGGAGCCGGGTAACACAATCACCGCAAATTTCACTGTGCGACAACCTCCTCAACTTCATATCGGTAGTCTTCAATGACTGTATTGGCTAGGAGCTTCTCACACATTTCTTTCACGAGCGCGTCAAGATCACGGTCAGATTTTTCGATCGTCAGCTCCATGTATTTTCCGATTCGCACGTCCTGCACTTCATTATAGGTCATGCTGTGCAATGCATGCTGCACCGCGCTTCCTTGAGGATCGAGCACACTTTCTTTTAAGCTGACATAAACTTTCACTTTATACATGATGAAATGCCTCCCAGTCTTTTGAAAATCTCTTCATATCCGTCGGTTAAGCTTCCCAGGTTCTGTCTGAACAAATCTTTATCAAGCTTTTCGTTCGTGTCTTTATCCCACAGACGGCACGTGTCAGGAGAAATTTCATCTGCTAAAAGCACCCGTCCCTCTGCGTCTAAGCCGAATTCCAGCTTAAAATCTATTAATCTGACACCGCAGTCTTCAAAAATATGCTGAAGTTCTGGATTCACTTGTTTTGTAATCGATTTGATCGTTTTGACCTGCTCAGGAACCGCCGCTTTCAAGAGCCAGATATGATCTTCGGTAATGAGCGGATCACCGAGTGCGTCGTCTTTATAGTAAAATTCGATAATCGGCTGCGGAAGCTCAGTTCCTTCCGGGATGCCGAGGCGTTTCGACATGCTTCCGGCGGCAAAGTTTCTGACCACGACTTCAATCGGAATGATGCTTACCTTTTTGATAAGCTGCTCTGATTCTGAAAGGCGCTCTACAAAGTGATTGTCAATTCCTTTAGCATGCAGATGTTTGAAAATCAGGCTTGAAATTTCATTGTTCAGACGGCCCTTTCCGCTGATCTCCGCTTTTTTCTCACCATTAAAGGCTGTTGCGGAATCCTTGTAGACCACGCGGAGAATCTGTTCGTCTTCTGTTTGATAAATTCGTTTCGCTTTTCCTTCATAAAGAAGATTATTGTTCATAATATTCACGGAAGGCCTCCTAACCCGAATGTTGGGAATATTCAATCTATAGCGGCTGAAGAAGCCGCCCCCGGCTGGCTTCTTCTATAAACCTAAACGCTCAAAGATCAAGTCGACGTTTTTCAAATGATAATTGTAGTCAAAGCAATCGGCAATCTGTTCCGGTGTAAGACGGGACGTGATTTTTTCTTCCGCTTCGACAAGCTGGCGGAACGGCACTTGTTTTTCCCACGCTTCCATCGCTTTCGGCTGAACCGTGTCATATGCTTCTTCACGAGGCAGACCCGTGTCGATTAAAGCGAGCAGCACGCGCTGAGAATAGATTAAACCGAGTGTGCGGTCCATGTTGCGTTTCATATTTTCCGGGAATACCGTTAAGTTTTTGACGATATTGCTGAAACGGTTCAGCATGTAATTCAGCGCGATTGTCGCGTCAGGAAGAATGATGCGTTCAGCTGATGAATGAGAAATATCACGCTCATGCCATAACGGAACATTTTCGTATGCCGTCAGCATGTACCCGCGGATCACGCGCGCCATGCCCGTCATATTTTCCGACCCGATCGGATTCCGTTTATGAGGCATAGCCGATGAACCTTTTTGTCCTTTTGCAAAAAACTCTTCCACTTCACGTGTTTCACTCTTTTGCAGACCGCGGATTTCCACTGCGAATTTTTCAATGCTCGTCGCGATCAAAGCCAGTGCCGCCATATAATCCGCATGACGGTCCCGCTGCAATGTCTGAGTGGAAATCGGCGCCGCTTTCAGGCCGAGTTTTTCACAGACATACTGCTCTACGAACGGATCAATATTTGCGTACGTGCCGACCGCGCCGGAAAGCTTCCCGACTTCGATCCCTTCTTTTGCCTGCTTGAAACGTTCAAGGTTGCGTTTCATTTCTTCGTGCCAAAGTGCGAGCTTCAGGCCGAATGTCGTCGGTTCCGCGTGTACGCCGTGCGTGCGGCCCATCATGACCGTGTATTTATGTTCTTTCGCTTTTTCTTTTATAATGTCAACAAATCTCTCAATGTCCTTGAGCAAAATCTCATTCGCCTGTTTTAATAGATAGGAAAGAGCGGTATCCACGACATCTGTTGACGTCAGGCCGTAGTGGACCCATTTTCTTTCTTTGCCTAATGATTCTGAAACCGCGCGGGTGAATGCCACGACGTCATGGCGCGTATCCTGCTCGATTTCCAAAATGCGGTTAATGTCGAAAGACGCGTTTTCGCGCATGACTTTAACATCTTCTTTCGGAATGACGCCAAGCTCAGCCCAGGCTTCACAGGCTAAAATCTCGACTTCCAGCCATGCCTGGTATCTGTTTTCGTCCGTCCAGATCGCGGACATTTCAGGTCTTGAATAACGTTCGATCATTATGCTCGTCCTCCGTCTCTTTTCATCCATATGTTCGTGATGTCCTGAATCCATTTTTCATCAGGCTCCCGCAAAAACGTTATATGCCCCATTTTGCGGCCTTTTTTAATCTCATGTTTTCCGTAGAGATACAGTTTGGCTTCTTTTAAAAGCTCCGTATGCTCCTCCGCAAGCTTCACTTCATCACCGAGAAGATTCACCATCATTCCCGGTTTGAGCAGATCGGTTCGGCCGAGAGGAAGTCCGCAGACCGCTCTGATGTGCTGTTCGAACTGGCTCGTTTCACAAAGGTCGAGCGTATAATGCCCCGAATTGTGAGGACGCGGCGCCAGTTCATTGATCAAAAGGTCTCCGTCTTCTGTGACGAACATTTCCACCGCAAGCGGCCCGACAAGCTCCAATTTCTCCGCGAGCTGAACGGCAAGCGCCTCTGCCCGCTTCTGAACCGTTTCCTCCGCTCTCGCGGGCACGATGCTTTGGAACAGAATATTATTTTTGTGGATATTTTCAGCAGCCGGAAAGGTTGAAATCTCTCCGTGCACTGATCTTGTCACGATAACGGAAAGCTCCATCCGGAATGACACCCAGCTTTCCAGTATGCACGTGCCGTTTTCTAGCAGCGCGGCCGCTTCATCTGTCTGTCCTTCTTCCTTAATGACAAATTGGCCTTTGCCGTCATATCCGCCGCGGCATGTTTTCAGCACTGCCGGAAGCCCCAATGACTGAACGGCTTCCTCAAGCTCCCGTCTGCTGTTTACGATCCGATAAGGAGCGACCTGACATCCGGCTGACTGGATCGCCTTTTTTTCCGTTTCCCTGTTTTGGGTGATAAGCAGCAGCTCGCTTCCTTGGGGAAGGTATGCATGTTCTTTGAGCCAGTTGAGCGCCTCGTAATCGATATTTTCAAATTCGTACGTAATGATGTCGCTGACTCCGGCCAATTTTTGAATCGCTTCACGGTCATTATACTGGGCGGTAATCTCAATATCGGCGATCTGTCCGCATGGCGAGTTTTTAACGGGATCGACGACTGCGACTTTATAACCCATCTGTTTTGCGGCGACAGCCATCATTTTTCCGAGCTGTCCGCCTCCGATAATGCCGATGACGGCGCCGGGAAAAATCGTTTTTTTATCAGACAAGCTGATCACTGCTTTCCAGCACCATTTGTTTTGTCGCATTTCTTCTCGCCTCTAGTTTATCCGCAATATCACCGTCAAATGCCGACAAAATTTGCGCGGCTAACAGACCCGCGTTCACTGCGCCCGCTTTCCCGATCGCCGTCGTCGCGACCGGCACGCCGCCGGGCATCTGTACGATAGACAGAAGAGAATCAAGCCCGTTAAGTGATTTCGTCTGAACCGGTACGCCGATCACCGGCAGCGTCGTTTTGGCCGCTGTCATTCCCGGCAGATGCGCCGCTCCCCCGGCTCCGGCAATAATGACTTTTAAACCCCTGTCCCTTGCGCTTTCTGCATATTCAAACATCAAATCAGGCGTCCGATGCGCGGATACTACCTGTTTTTCATAAGGAATGTGAAGTTCGTCAAGTATGTCGCATGCATGTTTCATTGTCTCCCAATCGGAGGTGCTTCCCATGATGATTCCTGCTAGCGGCTGCATTCTGTTCCCACCTTCTCATGCTTTGTTTTTCAGAAAAAAAAGCCCGGCTTATATTGCAACTATGAGGAAGCAATACAAACCGGGCATGGCGCGCGTATCGTCAGTCGTTCGCTTCTGCGATATCCATGTCAGCTGTTTATCACTTTCCTGCATAGTCCGGCCGTTTACGGCAGCCGGGTAGAAACTTATGGGCCATATTCCCAAGATTATATGAGGTCGTGTTTTGATTTCATGTTTATCTTAACAACGGACTTGGATAATGTCAACGACATTATCGAACGATATAAAAATTCTTTCTTTTAATGTTCGTGTTTAGATCAATTTCCCTTCAAATACGATTTTTTTCCCGCAAGGAACGACTTGAATTGATCCATTTTCTTTCTTTTCTGTAAAGATCGGCTCTTCCATCCGCCGGACGGGCATATAGCCCTCTTCCTTCATTAAAGTGAGAATGGTGTCAATCGTTTCATGTTCCGTTACTTCAAACCGTTTCTTTTTTGGCTTTGTCATTCCTTAATTCTCCTCTTCTTCACTGCTTTCACCCAGAATCCGCCATGGATCGCTTTCGGCTCAAAAGCGATGATAAACGCTTTTTCATCGAGCGTTTTAATCGTATCATACAGCTGAAGCTCATATTTGCGCGGCGTCAGAATCTGCATGGCGGTCCGGTCCCCTTCAAGGCCGCCCGCGACCCAGCTTGTGACTCCGTATCCTTTTTCCCGAAGCTGTTTCGGCAGGTCCAGATCAAGCTCTTTCGTAATGACGTTGACTGTTATGTAGCCGAGCGCCAGTTTTTCTTCAATTTTCATTCCCACTATGACACCGAGGCCGTAGCCGAGCGCGTAGGCAATGACGTTTTGAATCTGATTCAGATTGCCGAGCACGAGACTCAAGCCGGTCACATACACAAGGATTTCAACCGTACTGATGCCTGCTGCGAAATAGCGCTGCCCCTTTAATGTAAGGATCATCCTGATCGTAAAAAAAGAGACATATATAATATTAATGATGAGAATAATGAGAACCATACCTATACTGTTGGATAAAATCGTCTGCATCATTGATTCCCCCTCCTCTGATAATTTGAAAAGCCAATCTTTCAATTAAGGATAGTTTACCCTCTTTTGATCATTTTCAAAAGAAAAAAAAGCCCGCCCCAAGGCAGACTTTCAAACTCTTTTCAGTGAAGCTCAGCTTTCTTCAATCGTTTGACCGCTTCATATTCCTTTTCAAGCTCGCTCAGCGTGTATCCGGACAGTTCCTGAACATGGTTTTGGTATAACCCTGAGCGGATCAGCTTTGTCCTCAGATGCTGTTTTTTCCGATTAATGGCTTCTCGCAACAACGGGGCCATCCTCATCATCCTTTCCGAATCATAAAGATTAATGCCGCTTTCCAATTTCTGTTGCTCCCATCATATATCGGACGGCTTTTCAAAACAACACGCTATATTAGAAATATTTGTAAACATTGTGAAAGACAAATTTCGACTTACAAAGGGATCAGCGAGGCAGTAAAGTACTCTGAAATAAGCGGCCATGTCACAGCCGTAAAGACGAGCATGATGATGACCGCCGCAGAAATACAGTACATCACGTCGACGGCAGGATTCTCAGCCGATTTGTACAGAATCTGCACAAACTGCACCATCGCCGATGCAGCGAGAAATAAGGTCAGCGCCGTAAACACCACGGTGATAACCGGCAGATTCAATATCGCGAAAATCATCCACACGATAGAGCAGACGACAGCCGGAACAAGAAGTGAGCCGACTCCCGCTGCCGCATCCCGCATCGTAATTTTCTGTTTCAGCAGATAGCGTGATACAAGCCAGACCGCGCCGGCCGCAGCGGCAAAAAAGACGAGCGAATACACGAGAACGACGGTAAAGCCGTCAAAAAACGTGTGATGCCGTTCCCCGTATCCGAGCGGTCTCTGCTGGCTCGCCCTCAGCTGAAACCAATTTCCGATTGAGAAAAAAATACTGAATACAAGCATTGAAATAAGAGCATATTTAAAGCGGGAAAAGCCGTCTTCTCCAACGACCTTCACCGGTGATGTCAAAATGCGCAATGCGAAACGGCAATAACGTTTGACCGCGGCCCATACAGAAGCGAGTTTTTCCGTAAAAGCCGGAGCCGGGCGCCGTTCCTTTTCTTTCTTCTTTTGCTTTTGATAACGTCCCGCTTTTCTGGACATTCTCGAGAGCGGTTCTTCATCAGTTCCCTGATGCTGTTTTTCTTCTTCCAACGTTTCTTTTCTTTCTTCCGTCATGTCAGCAACTCCTATCAAAAAAATACGGCGGAATTTGTTAAGCAAGAAAATAAAACACTTATATAAGGTACCGAAGCGTCCTTAAACAGTCAAGCGGTTTTCTTCACCCGGACACCCACATGACGTTTTATAGTATGTATTGGTTTTACGGAATAGGACAAAAACAAAAAACCGGCTGAGAACAGCCGGTTTTTCCGTTATTTCAAGAAGATGAAATACAGGATAAAGATGACGAACAGCCCGTACATAATCGGGTGAACGCTTTTTCCTTTTCCTTTGCAGATCATTGTAATCGGGTAGAAAATAAAACCGATCGCAATCCCCGTCGCAATGCTGTATGTCAGCGGCATCATAATCATCGTTAAAAATGCCGGAACAGCCACCTCGAATTTATCCCAGGCGATCTTACCGAGCGGCGCCACCATCAGCGCGCCGACGATAATCAAAGCCGGAGCCGTCACATTCGTGGTGACAACTGACAGAAGCGGCGAGAAAAACATCGCCAGCATAAAGAGAATGCCCGTCACAACAGCCGCGAACCCGGAGCGCGCTCCCGCCGCAACGCCTGAGCTTGATTCAACATAAGAAGTCGTTGTAGACGTACCGAGCACGGCTCCGATAACGATTGAAGTTGAATCTGCCAAAAGCGCTCTTCCCGCACGCGGAAGTTTGTTTTCCTTCATCAGTCCGGCCTGTGTCGCTACAGCTACCAGCGTACCGGCCGTATCGAAAAATCCGACGAACAGGAAAGTTAAAATGACAATCAGCATTTGTACGGAGAAGATATCCGGAAGGTGCATCCACGCCTGTCCGAAAGTCGGCGCAAGACTCGGCACGCTGCCGACAATGTGTGTCGGAACCGGAATCAGCCCGCAGATCATTCCGGCAACCGCCGTCAGAAGCATTCCGATAAATACGCCGCCGTTTACGCGAAGCACCATCAGAATGACCGTCACAATAACACCGAAAACCGTCAGCAGCACAGGCCCGCTGTGAATATTGCCGATAGATACTAAAGTCGATGAGTTCGCTTCAATAATGCCCGAACCCTGCAAACCGACAAATGTAATGAATAAACCGATACCCGCGCCGACCGCCAATTTCAGCTCAGGCGGAATCGCATTAATGATTTTTTCCCGCAATCCCGTCAGCGAAAGCGCCACGAAGATAATTCCGGAAATCAAGACGCCGGAAAGCGCAGCCTGCCATGAAATCCCCATGCCGAGGACGACAGAGAAAGCAAAAAACGCGTTTAATCCCATACCCGGCGCAATCGCGATCGGATACTTTGCAATGAGCCCCATTAAAATACATCCGGCCGCAGACGCAAGGGCTGTAGCGGTGAACACCGCGCCCTGATCAATTTTTAATGCTTCCGGAAATCCTTTCACACCGTTTAAAGACAATGTCAGCGGATTGACGAACAGAATGTACGCCATTGACAAAAAGGTCGTTAAACCGCCGATGATTTCATTACGATAGCTTGTCCCCAGCTCATCAAACTGAAAAAATTGCTTCAAGCCAATTGCCTCCTTCATTCTCTCCCATTTATTCTGCCCGTTATCCGCCAAATAAAAAACGCCCCAAATACATTTGGGACGCTTGACTACATACGTTCAGTCTGAATAAATAAGAATGGATTATTTATATCAAACGATTGAGATTGATCCGTAGTCAAGCCATTTACGGTAGCTTGGTAGAAACTTGCGGGCCATATCCCCGCCATTATACGATATCTGCATATTTGATTTCTGAGTCTATTGTATCAATTCAATTTTGAAAACTCAATAAAAAAACGAACAATCTTGTTTAAAAAAATTAGTTTATTCGTTAATTGACCAATAATGGAAGACGGCAAAAGCCGCCTTCCTGACATCATTTTCCGTCCGCAGGCCGCACCGGCACCGAGAATGTGATCCCCTTGTCATCCGCCAGCGAGTTCATGGCCGTTTGATTGACATACAAAGCGTATGAATCGAATGAGAAATCGCGCAATGAATAGCCTTTATCGGATGAATCATCTAATTCAAAAACGGATTCCATTTCACCCGTTTTAAGATTCGTGACTTTCGCCTTATTCCCTTTCAGATAATAGCCTTTTTCATACTCATTAAGTGATGGCCAGGTTTTCATTTTTTTCGTATTGCCGAGACCGATTGATTCACCAGTATTCATCAGTTGATTTTCATCCGCCTTGCTGTAATTGATTCCGGTGAATTGATAATCAACGATTACCCGTCTGCCTTGCTGTTTGATCTTTTTGATGGTGATGCCGACATGATGATGTTTCGTTTCATAGCTGGCGGGCAGTTTTGTTTTCAGAGGGACGATTTCTCCCGGCTCTGATTCTGATTTTACATCACCCGTTATGAAAAGTGTTTTCGCTTTCGGGTCTATCGGTTTGCTGAATTGAGTTTGGCCGCGTACTCTTTTCCCGCCGCCGGGAAGGTTCTTCCGGCTGCCAAGTTCAATAGCCGCCAACGTCATTTCATAATGGTTTCCTGCATCATCCGTTGCTTCGTGAATCGAGATGGCATCATTTTTAGCTGCATCTTGAAAGTCGACTGAAAATAAGAGAGCCGATCCCATCGTTCCGTTTTCCGCCCGGATATCGAAAAAACGGTATAGTCCGTGATTTACATTCACAGCTTTCGTTCCTTCAAGAGAAACGGACTTTTGTTTCTTGATCGGAAGTGTAAAGCGCCAGTTTCCTGGGATATCCTTGATTTGTTTAATGACAAGCGGAAGCTTATCACCGTCTTTCATCTTTGGGCCGTCCGCAAAAAAGCGAAGCTGCCCCCCGTACTGCCCGTCTTTCATTTTTTTCATGCCCTGACTGTCATAATCCTCAGATAATATATTCCGGGTATCTTTATAATCAACTTGAAAAGGAATACTCTCCTCATCAGATTTCAAATTGTCAACAATAAAATTATAAACGAGCTGTCCGCTGTCATAATATACACTTTTTACTGTCACCGTGATTCCGCGCGATTCCGCTTTCTCGTTCAGTTTTGTCACCAAATTGCTTTTAAACAGCGCAGAACCTGCCTTATCCTGAAATACCCTGTAAATCTGCCCGGCAACAGGGATGTTTCCCATAGCCGTATTAACGGAGGGCATGAACAAGCCTGAGGACAGATACAGAATAAACAAAGCAGCAGCAACTGCGAGGCCGTTTATCACTTTTCGTCCCCATCTCCGTCTGACGGCGCCTTCTTTTCCGGCACGGACAGCGGCGCTATGTATCACGTTTTTCAATTCAGCTTTCGGCACGTCAATGTCCTGATACAATTGCTTCATTTGATGCTTTTCCATATTTGCTTATCCTCCTTTTCCAGCTCCTGCTTCAATGCTTTTCTCACCCTGTGAAGATGCGTTTTTACAGTGCCTTCCGCCATACCGGTCTGTTCAGCAATCATGGCAATCGAGAAATCTTGAAAATAATAAAGCTGAATGGTCAGCTGTATATGTTCGTCAAGCGTTTCCATGGCATTCCGAAGATCTATGTATTCTTCAATGTTCTTATTCTCCGCGCGTGTATCATGTTGCGGCTCAAACGGGATGACGTCTCCGTTCTTTTTCCTCATTGCAAAAATCGTATTAAGCAAAATCCGGATCAGCCACGTTTTAAAATATTTCGGCTCCTTCAGCTGCGCGATATGAAGAAAAGCCTTGTAAGCCGTTTCCTGCACTGCGTCCAGCGTATCTTCCTTGTGATGCAAATAGAGATAAGCTGTTTTATATAAAGTATCTTGATGGGTTGTGATCAGTTTTTCAAAGGCTGAGGCATCACCTTTTTTCGCCTTTTTGATCAATCGTTCTTCCTTCACCTTATCCACCTCCTATGCTGTTAGATATGAATCGGGCCAAAACGGTTTCAAAAAGATGAAAAAAAACGCCTCTTTTTAAAAAGAGACGTTTTTTTATTGATTTATTCCCACTCAATCGTTGCAGGCGGCTTGCTCGTAATGTCATACACGACGCGGTTGATGTGTTTCACTTCGTTGACGATCCGTGTTGAAATCACTTCAAGCACATCCCAAGGGATACGCGCCCAGTCAGATGTCATGCCGTCGATTGATGTTACGGCACGGATACCGATTGTGTAATCATACGTTCTCGCATCTCCCATGACGCCGACGCTGCGGATGTCAGGAAGAACCGTGAAGTATTGCCAGATGTCGCGCTCTAGGCCGTGGTTCGCCACTTCTTCACGCAGAATCGCGTCTGATTCCCGAACGATTTCAAGTTTTTCTTCCGTTACTTCGCCAAGTACGCGGATGCCAAGGCCAGGGCCAGGGAACGGCTGACGCCATACGATATCATCCGGAAGGCCGAGCTCTGTGCCAAGCGCGCGCACTTCATCTTTGAAAAGGGTGTTTAACGGCTCGATCAGTTCAAACTGCATATCTTCAGGAAGTCCGCCGACATTGTGGTGAGATTTGATCGTTTGCGCCGTTGCAGTACCGCTCTCGATAATATCCGTGTAAAGCGTTCCTTGCGCAAGGTAATCGATGCCTTTAAGCTTGTCCGCTTCATCATCAAACACGTAAATGAATTCGTTGCCGATGATTTTGCGTTTTTGCTCAGGATCAGAAACACCTTTCAGCTTGTTTAAGAATCTGTCTTTCGCATCAACTTTAATGACATTCATATTAAAGCCTTCGCTGAACGTTTTCATGACGCCTTCCGCTTCGCCTTTACGAAGCAGGCCGTGATCGACAAAAATACAAGTCAGCTGGTCGCCGATCGCTTTATGAATCAAAGCAGCCACAACAGAGGAATCTACACCGCCGCTTAGCGCGCAAAGAACCTGCTTGTCTCCGACTGTTTCGCGGATTTTTTGCATTTCGATTTCGATAAAGTTTTCCATTGACCATTTGCCTTCACAATCGCAAACGCCGAAGACAAAGTTTTTCAGAAGATCATTGCCGTATTCAGAGTGGCGCACTTCCGGGTGGAACTGAACGCCGTACCAATTCTTGTCCGCTTTGCTCATCGCTGAATTCGGGCAGTGATGGCTTGTGGCGTCAACAGTGAAGCCTTCAGGAACTTCTACAACCAAATCGCCGTGGCTCATCCACACAACCTGTTCTTCCGGAAGATCTTTGAACAAGTCAGGAGTTCCTTGAATCTGAATGTTCGCTTTTCCGTATTCGCGCTGGCTTGCCGCCTCGACTTTCCCTCCGAGATAATGAGTCATCAGCTGCATGCCGTAGCAGATGCCTAATACAGGAATATCGAGTTCAAAGATTTTTTCGTCACAGCGGAAAGATCCTTCATCATATACACTGTTCGGTCCGCCTGAAAGGATAATTCCTTTTGGATTCATTTCTTTGATTTCCTCAGCTGTCAACGTATGGGGATGCAGCTCGCTATATACGCCAAATTCACGGATCCGGCGGGTAATCAGCTGGTTATACTGACTGCCGAAATCAAGAACAAGAATCATTTCATTCACTAACTTCGTCATGGTTGTCACCTAATCTCCTCTAAGTTTTTGACACAGAAAAAACGGAGGACAAACGTTCAGCCCTCTGTCGCGCAAGACTTGTCCGGAAGCCCGGCTTTTTAACGCTCCCGGGCTCCCATTTAACATTCATTTATTCTAACAACAGGACGATATACGGTCAAGACTATCTTGTTTTAATTATATTTTCCCACAACTGTCCCGATTCATTCCAAAGCTCCGCGGCATTATCCCTGCGGTATAAGGCCCGCTCATAGCGCAGCGTCAGCTCGGACATGTCGTTTGTATCGTATGCCTCGTCAATCCTCGCGGCAAAATCGCGCAGCGTTTCTCCGTCTCCTCTGCTGAATCCTTTTCGTTTCAGCTGGCGGAGCAGCGCGGCATATGCGTCGAAAAAGACGTCTTCATCCGTGCGCCGCTTCAGTCTGGCTGCTGCAGCGTACGGAATCCAGCGCGCGCGGAGCAGCCAGGCGAGCGCCGCCGCGGCAGAAATCACGATGATGACGGCTGCATACGGCCACAGCTGTGCCGCGGTATTGTTGCGGATCACAGGATGCGGTGCCGCACTGTGCTCCCGCTTTTTCGGCGCTTCTTCTTTTTCAGGCTTTGTTTCCTGACGCTGCTTGTCAGACGGTGTATCCGAATTCCCCGCTGAGCTTCCGCTGTCTTTTCCAGCTGTTTGATTTTGCTCTGACGTAAACTCCGTCGGATTGGTGAAGCCTTTCGTCGGCTCAAACGTCACCCAGCCCTGATCGGGAAAATACACTTCAACCCACGAATGGGCGTTGTTGTTTGTGACTTCATAAATGTGGCCGTTATGGTCGCCTGCGCTTTTATACTCGCCGGATGTATAACCCTTCACCCAGCGGGCGGGAATTCCCGCAGATCGGAGCAGCACGGCCATAGCCGATGAAAAGTTATCACAATATCCTCTTTTCGTTTCAAACAGAAATTGATCGACATAATCCTGATTGTGCTCCGGAATGGCAACATCCTGCGTATCATACGAAAATGCGGAAGATCCCAGATAGTCCTCGACGGCCTTCGCTTTATCAAACATATTATGATGATCCCGCGTCAGCCTGTCCGCAAGCTGTCTCACTCTTTCCGGAACGCTGTCCGGAAGCTGTAAATACCGATCATTAAATTGGTTCTGCTCACGGTATCGTTTCACTTTCACTTTTCTGAGATCATTCAGCTTAAAGACGGGCGCGTGAAAAGTCACCGTGTACCGTCCCATATTGCGGATGTTGCCCACTTGTTCACTGATCGGCGTGATTTGCTCGGTGTTTCCGTTCATTTCAAGCTGAATCGAGTGCTTCGGTTTAATATTGGAGAGGCCGATCGGATACATGACGTGATTATAAAGATAATTTTCATCAATGGACACCTGCGCCGTATAGCGTCTCGTCTGCACACTCCGATCAAACCATATGTCTTCCACATTGCCGCCGTTCAGTTTATAGGACATGCCCTGGTCGGTCTCCACCCAGCCTTTTCCCGTATATGTATCTTTCGTTTCCACCCGGAAGTACGACCGCTCTTTTCCCTTCCATGTAAAAACCGGCGTATCGTCCTGCTGAAAAGGGCCGCCCAATGTTTCATCATGATTGCCGTAGCCGATTTTGCTTTCAGCGGCGGGCACTTCTTTGTGATTTGTTATTTTTTTTAGAAACGGCACGGGGTCCGGCCAATTCGGATCTGATTTCGGAGCCGCCAGACCGAACACGACGGAAGCGCAGATAAACAGCGCCAGCGGCAGAAACCATTTGATAATCAATCTTTTTTTAAATGCTATGTGTTCTGTCAGGCGGATGCGCTCCATATACAAAAGCCCCATCATCAAAAAGCCGATAAAGACGATCCGGATGACGGCGTATGCGGCATCATAAGGAGTAAATGTATCAAGTACGGTAATATACGCCACCGTCATGATAAAAAAGAATAAGATTTTCCGCTGATAGATCACCCAATAATGCAGCAAATACACAAGCAGCCATAAAAGCACAAAGAACAGCAGTGTGCGGAATGACGGGTTCATATCATTCCATCTTCCGGTTCCGATGTGCCGGACATTCAGCATCACGTCCCGTAAAAAAGAAGCAAGCCATTCCGGCTGAAAAACCGACCCTTTATAAAACAGCATGTGAATACTGATCAACGTAAACAGAATGCAGGACGGCACGGTGACGTACCACCTCATCCGGAAGAATGACAGCAGAAATGCCAAACCGATAAAGACGATGAAAAAACCGGTATGCTTTGTATCCGTAAAATTGTGCAGCGGCCTGAGCCATTCCCACAACAATAAAAAAGCGAGAAAATAAAACAGCAGCAGACTCAGCCTGCTTCCCTGGTTCTCGTCATGCGGCATGGCGCGCCACCTCTCTTTCTAAACAACATGGGACACCCGTTTGTCCCTGATCATTTGCACCTTGATATTCTTTTGAGCGAAGATGAGAGCGAGATTCCGTTCTTTTTCCGAAAGCACGGCATTCGTTTCTTTCGCCAAAAACACCGTCATGTCAGGGCGGACGGACTCAGCCTGTTTGAGGAGATTTTCTGTAAGACTGCCCGTCACGACGGCAATAAAAGCTTTGCGGACGCGCGGATTCGCCAGCTCTTTTCCTAAACGCCCGCCTGCACCAGCTTCTTCCGATTCAGAAGCTGATGCCAGGTAACGCAGCACATTTCTGAAATGCTCTTCTCCCTCCCGGACGGGAAAAACAGTCCGGTCCCTCCCTAATGAAATAAATCCTGCGGGAGAGCCCTTCACAAGCGCGGTGTAAAGCAGAGATGCTGAGGCTGACACAGCGGCTTCAAATGAAGGAGACGGATTGCAGTCCAAAACGAAAATCATATCCGTGCTCTGCAGCGGGTCAAATTCCTTCGTCATCAGTTCATTGCGGCGCGCGGACGTTTTCCAGTCGAGAGCGGAAAACCGGTCGCCCGGCTGATAATTTCTGACGCCCGCGGCTATTGCGGAGCGGTGAACCTGAAACGGCGTGCCGGCACCCGCACCTTCTTCGCCTGATGCAGCCTGCTGCTTATCATGAACAGACCCGTACGCCGGGAATACTAAGACCGTGTCCGTTACGGAAAATGAAGCCGTCTTGTCCAAGAGCCCGAGAACATCTCCTGTCCGCACTCTTATCGTATGGAAATGATGCTCCCCGCGCGGCGCCTGCGGCAGCTCATATTGTAACGTCAGCTTCTTTTGAAACCACGGAAATACGAGCTGTTTTGCACTGCGCCTCTCGCCGAGCGTTTCCGGCATCACGTCTTCGATGACCATATATGTCAGCGGAAACGGCAGGCGCCTCGTCAGACTGATGGTGACAGACAGTCTGTCACCAGAGGTTAACCGGGCGGAAGAAATCTCACGCGCCGCCTGAAACGCCCGCAGCGGATACACGGCGACCAGCCCGGCGTAAACGATAAACGGCAAAAACGCATAAAATAAAAACCAGCTCACAAATCCGCCCTGGAACATGGCATAAGAAAAGACCGCCGCCGTCAGCACAGCCAAAATAAGCAGCTTCCAGCCGTATAACAGCCAATGCACTTTCTTTCTCATTAGCGGACCGACATCCTTTGAACGGGAACTTTTTCCGTTTGCATGATGTCTTCGATAACCGCTTCCGGCGTGACATCATTAAATTTCGCATCGGCAGTCAAGATCATTCTGTGCGGCAGCGTATACGGAGCCAAATACTGGACGTCATCAGGAATGACGTAATCGCGGTCATGAAGCAGCGCGTACGCCTGCGCGGCTTTCATTAATGAGATCGAACCGCGCGGACTTACGCCCAAATGGACGGACGGATGCTGGCGGGTATGCTGAGTGATGCCGACGATATACGCTTTAATTCCATCATCTACCCGCACCTGCTCCAGTTGTTGCTGGAGGGTGATGAACTGTTCTTTAGAAATGACGGGCTCGAGTGTTTCGAGCGGATTGCGCCCTTCCTGCAAAGACAGTACCCGAAGCTCCTCCTCGGCAGTCGGATAGCCCATGCGCAGCTTAAATAAAAACCGGTCAAGCTGCGCTTCAGGAAGCGGATACGTCCCTTCATATTCAACCGGGTTTTGTGTCGCCATGACGAAAAACGGCTCAGCCAGCCGCATTGTCTTTCCGTCAATCGTGACATTTCCCTCTTCCATCGCCTCAAGCAAAGAAGACTGCGTTTTCGGCGAGGTTCTGTTAATTTCATCGGCCAGCACGATGTTCCCCATAATCGGTCCGGGGCGGTACTCAAATTCCATCGTTTTCGTATTATAAATAGAGACACCCGTCACATCTGACGGCAGAAGATCCGGCGTGAATTGAATCCTCTTAAAGTCAGCACCGATCAGCTTGGCCAAAGCGCGGACCATCATCGTTTTTCCGACTCCCGGCACGTCTTCCAGCAGCACATGCCCTTTTGCGAGAATGGCGGCCAGGCTGAGTATGGCGATGTCCCGTTTTCCTATGATGATGTTTTCAATATGCTCAACGGCTTTCTCCAGCAGCGGATGCAGCTCTTCTTTATAAGCCATTCTTCTCCCCCTAGTCATCTCTCAAATTTCAATTATTGTAACCTAACTTTACCACAAAATATAATTAGTATAAAAAAACGTTTCAGCGAATTGTGTCCAGTCCGAAAAAGCAAAAAAGCTCCCTTTAGAAAGGAAGCTTTATTTCAGCTGGAGAGGCTCCATATGAACGTGTGAATGGCCGATGGCGTGTTCCTCTTTCATCCTGCGTTCTGCCTCATTTGCGAAATCATGGCTCTCTTTAATATTCAGATCAGACGGCACCTCAATGACGCCATCAATATGAACAGAGCTGCCAAGATATCCCGCTTTAATATCTTTTAAACGGCTGACGCCGAGATTTTTCGATCGTCTGTTTATAAGCTGAAATGTCCGTTACATCGAAGCCCAAAGAGCGGGATGATTCTTTTCAAAATAAGGAGACCGATCACACGCCGTGACTGTATCAATCCAAGCAAGGTGGATTTGCAACTCAATGGTTAAGTTCACCCTAGGATTACATCGTTTCCAATGTTAATGGTTTTATGTATTCATATGCCGGCTGATAAAATTGATCAAAAAAACTTTTTCCATCCATTTTGGATTTGCGAAATAGATAAGATTCATAGGTTAAAGCTATAGGAAACACTAAGCTGTTTTCTATAACTAACTCTTCTACTTTTCTATACATTTTATTTCTCTTATTCATATTAATTTCTTTTTTCGCATCTTTGAGGAGACCTCTAATATTCATAAGAGTTCCAGTATTCGCACGATAGATTTCTTTATCACTGCTGAAAAATAAAGATAAATCTTCCGGATCATTATAGTTAAAACTTGAGGAACTGACTAATATATGCTGCTGAGTATCTAAAAGGCTTTCATGTAAGGAAGAAAGTTCTGTTTTAACTACGTCGAAGCCTTTGGCACTCAATAAATGATATAGCTTGTTCTGCATTTTACGCAAATGAGAGTGTTCACTATAATTATTGTAAACAATGATACTTAATTGAGGAATATAGCCCCATTTTAAAAGATAATTTTCCTTAGCAGCTTGGAAATTAAAATTTATTAATTCTTCCTCATGATTAGGCACATCTAATATAGTTTCAGGTAAGAAACTATGAGCAGGCGAATATATTGACCTCTCTGTTTTCGGTATGCTGGATAATATATCTTCTTTGTTTAATGCTAAGTTAATTAAACTTCTTAATTCCTTCCACATCTTATCTTTATCATGTAAAACAAAATATTCTATAGCTATTGTGACGCTTATAGGGCTTTTCAAAATGTCAAACTCGTTTTCTGTTTGATTTTCCACTTCGGCTAATAAATCAACTTGACTTACGTCTGTATATACCACAAACTGTAATTTATCAAAAGAATCGATTCTTTCCTCCAAGTAATCCTCATTCTTTTTTAAAGTCAAAACCTTAGAGTCTTCACTTAGGCTTTCATAGCAGTAAGCTCCAACTCCTATGGGGTTGTCTTTCCACACCCAGAGATCATTTTCTAAAAACTCTTCTCGCGGAACAATACTTAAGGCACTTCGAGTAAAGTATTTTAGAAAAAGCAAATTTAGATGTTTCAATTTTATTTTTAGTCTGTAATCATCAATAACCTTTATGCCGGAACACATATTCGGAACATATTTATTTGTCTGACTTACCTCTTCGTAACCTTCTATATCGGATAGTAATTCTGAAAAGGTAGATCTTGCCCCCTTCATCATTCCTCTGCATAAAGAAAACTCAATATCTCGAGCTAAAGCCTTTCTGCCATTGTGAAAGTAAATATCTTTTCTAAGTACAAGGAGGTATTCATTATCACAATCATTAATTTCCCATTGTTCAATAATGTTAGGCAATAAATGCCCTTCTTTGGACATCTTAAATAATGGAGGAAAAAGAGCTCTGCATATTTCATAATCACATGAATAAATATTAAAAGGAGAGATATTTTTAGAAATAGCCGAAACCCCAACTTTCAAGGTACTATTCATTCTTCCCACTCTCCAAGCCCTCTTTTATATATCTTTCTACTAGTCTTCTCGCTAGTATCTGAGAAGAATCATATATCTTGAGTTTAGTATGATTCGTACAAAAAAATAAATCAGTACAAGCACAAACTACTTCATTTATCCCTTCTGTTAAAAGAATATCTTCTATCGTTTTCCATTCATCCGTTACTTTTGAACAAACTCCTAATGTTTTAGTTTTTAAAATTAATTCATCAACTCTTTTTTGATACTCATCGTTCCAAAATACATTTTTACCTTTTAACTTTAGTTTTTCTTGATATAAATTGCTTTCCACAGTCCCTCTTGTAGCAAGTAAGCCGACTTCATTTCCTTCATTTTCTAATTCATTTACTGTTTCATCAATTATATTTAATATGGGTATACTTGTCATTTGGCACAATTCTTTATAATATGAATGAACCACGTTACAAGGTATTGCTATAATCGAACAATTAGAATTGTTTAGTGAGTCAATTCCGACTTTTAATGCCTTTAACATCTCGCTGTCATCAATCGCTTTTTTAGGATGAAAAGGTGTTGGCAGCGAATATATTATCATATGGGGAAAATCATTATCGAACTTTGCTCCATATAAATTTTCACAGCAGTCCAGAACAGATTCTAAAAATGGACCTGTTGATCTTGGTCCCATCCCTGCAAGAATTCCAATTTTATAAACCTCACTATTATTCATTCTGGTTCTCTCCTTGTTAATATCTTAGAGGTTAACAATTTAAATAAACCATACACTTAGTTAAACAATAAAATTTATTCTAAGTGTATGATTTAAGAATTTTATATTAAGCTAACTGCATAAAACGACAATTTACTTTAATTTGAGTTCATATTTTAGAGGTATGCATACATGACTGCCAGGGCTTCTGCTAAAACTAGATCGGCCTAGATCATTCACTGTAAACATTCTTTGAAGCCAACGATCATTCCCATCGTATTGTGGGGTAAAGGATGAGCGAGCGTGCGCTGCTAATCTGTTGTCGATAATAATAAGGTCCCCAGGACAGAGAGGTACTTTTATAGAAACCTTACTTAATGCTTCTTTTAATAATTCCAATGCCCATTTTGCTTCTTCAGTTATTCCTTCCATTAAGGAACAATGAATGACCATTTCTGGTGCTTGAATGCTGCCTGAAAGCACGGGTATGATCTTTGATAAGTCATCCGAATTAAATGAAGCAGGCGGGCTTAATTTATACAGAGGCTCTCTTAATGTTAATACTACTGAACTTGGCAGTAATTCTAAAGCATTAACTATAGAAGCAGTTTCTGTTTGTGCTTCGTTTTTATGGTCTGATCGTAAGCAATATAAAGCAAGGTGATCAGGTCTGTATGGATGTATAGCGTCTTCAGTATGATAAGTAAAAAAGACTTTCGATCCAGAGTTTTCCAAACCGCTTTCTTTCCCCTTAATCGGACAAATATCATGAATGAGCTGTCCATTTTTTTCATCAGCATACCCAATCGGCTCACCCATATACAGCATGAATAGCATTAGACATAATTCACTAACAAAGGAGATCTTATCCAAAGAGGGATTGCCATCATCAGGAGTCTGAGGTAAACTATCGTCTGTAGGCAAGTTTCTAAATAAAATCGTTCCTTCTCTGTTAGAATTTCGCTTAAAATTAATTAGAGCACTCTTTACTCTGTCTGGAAGATTATGCGAAACAAATTGTAATCTATTTAGGGCAGAATTATTAATAACATTTGGATTGAAATTAATTTCCTTTATTAAGTTCTCAATCAGTTCTTTTTCAGCCTGTGATATTTCTAAAACTACACCTTCACTCATACCTAGAGACGAACTTTTTTCTTCGGTAAGCAAGGTTGACAATTTAATCTTCCCCTTCCAAAACTCAAGTTAATGAATCTTATAAAATTATTTTTTATTGTAATATTACTGTTTTACAAAGCTTTTATATTCATACTGATGTTCTTTTATAGCATTCATGACATCTTTATAAACTTGATTTGTTTCCCCTTTAAAGATGTATCTGGCCGGAATCTTCAAATATCCGCCGCTTCCATCCAGTACTTCTCCTTTACTCCGTAAATACTCTTCTACTAAAGTTGACAATTTCCCTTTAAATGAAGTGTTTTTTTCCATTAAACAAGGCAGTTCTGCTGGAAAAGGAATTAAGAGATAGCCTGAAGACACTCCTTCATCCAGCCGCACATCCGAAACTTCTTCCCCTAATTCAACTTTTAACTGATCAGTTACAGCATCTCTGCCAATCAATAGACTTACACATCTTGGGATATCTGCTCCTCCCATACGGGCTCCAATTTCCATAAAAATAGGTTCGAGCTTGTCACTTTTCTCATCTGCAATTAGTTCAAGATGAAACATAGTATTGTTTATTCCCAGGGCATTAACTGTCTTTTGGGTAAAGTCGATGAGCCCCTCATATAACATAGTCTCATTCTTATCTACAGAAACCGATCCCAATGGACTTTGTTGAAAGAATTTTATTGGCGGATTGATATACCGAAACGGAATACAAAATTTTAATTGATTATCCTTTACTAATCCATCAACGTGAAATACTGTTCCCTCACAATATTCCTCGCATTCCAAGTCCTTAAATTCTATGTGTGGCAATATTTCGTCATACTCCTCTTGATTATGAAGAATATGAACTCCTTTACTAGCAGCCATTCTCCTAGGCTTTATGACAATAGGAAAGCCTGCTTGGTTAATAAATTGTTCTAACTCCTCTACACTATCACATTTACTAAATTCAGGAGTTCTTAAGCCAGATTGGCTGACAATCTCTTTCATCCTTACCTTATCTCTGGCATTTAGAGCCTGTTCAAAAGATAGACCCTCTAATCCCTTTTCATCTCTTAATTTCCCTGAATTCAATATATCCCATTCACTCAGAGCTATTAACCGATCTATACTTCCACCTTTTTTTTCAATCGTTTCAAATGCTGTACGAATGTTATCCAAAGAGTTAATATCCTCAACAAGCTCTATGATAGAATTTTCTAAAATATTTTGAGTTAAACCCTTATTACCTTCAGCGTCAACAATATAACTTACTTTATATTCGTTATGATTCATTATCTTTTCATAATCAGGTTTTTCAGAATCCCATCCTACTGACCAGCGATTAATAATACATATGTGTTTAGTCATAATACTTGTCCCCTTTATCTTCATATTATAATTCTAAAACATCTTTCTGGGCAGCATGACGTTTATTATAAAAATAATAAGTAAATATTGTGGAGTTGACTATAATCCAAAAAATCGAAACTCCTAATATTACTTCTTGAGGTCCTGTAATTTTAGTAAAGGTAGAAGTTATTAATCCAGCAAGGGGCAGGCTTAGACGATTAAAGAAAACAATAGTTCCCATACTCTTACCTAAATGATGTTTCGGTATTAACTTAACTCGTTCTGTTCTTAGAAATACATTAAAAATCCCTATTCCACAAACCAAAAGGGCGTAGCCGATAACATAAATGTAAAATTGATTGGCTATTCCCAAAATGACGCCAGATAATGTTAACAACACAATAGATGCTATGCCTATATTATTAATACTCTTACTTTTTTTCAAAAATACAGGAATTAACAAAACCACTATAGATCCCGTGATCCCGCCAAACATCGCCAATAATGAATACTCTCTAGAGGTTGCACCAAGAACCCCTTGGGCTACAGCTGGATTTAAAGCCATTACAGTCCCCATCACAAGATTAATAAGCATTGTTGCCAGTACCAACAGCCGAAGAAAGAAATTTTTAGCTATAAACTTAAACCCATCCCCAATTGTTCCTAGAACTCGTTTAATGGACTTCGTTTCCCTAACAACCAGATTTTTAGCCTTATTGGGAAGACCCAGTACTCCGAAACCTGTCATTGCAAATGCAATACCAGTAATAATAAGAAAATCCATCTCTTTTATAAATAGAACCAATATACTTGCCAAAGCTGGTCCCATCACTTGGGAACTAAGCTCCAATCCTTGGATTAACGATTGGATGCGGGGAATATCGTTATTATCAAAGTTCCTCCCGATAGTTGTTTCTAATGTGACAAAGTTTAATGAGTTTAAAATAGCGAACAAGGATGCTGCAACTGAAAGTATAATAAATGTTTGGCTTGGCATATAGATTAATAATAAGAAACCTGATATGGAAACTAATGCTCGCAGGCTATCGCCAATAATATAAAGTTTTTTTTCTTTATAAGTATCTACGAGCACTCCTATGAAAGGGAGTAATAATACTGCCGGCAGCCACTCTATAAGGAATGCTAATCCTGATTTGGACGCTTCTCCGGTGTATTGAAAAATTAATAAAGGGATAGCAAATAGCAGAAGTTGTTCGGATACTGTTGATACAAATCTGCACCCAAGGAACAAAATCAATTTAGATGTATAGATACTATTAGACTTTTTCAAGATAGTCTAAAGGCTCCTTTAATTCCATATTATAGTACACAGGTTTTATCCATCCGTTATGTAGAGTTTTTACTCTTATAGAATCTACATCTTTAATTACGTCTTCCTTTAGTCCAGAAAGCATTCCCAGCCAACTCCAATTACTGCTTCCCATAGCGGAAACGGTGTCCCCTAAATTTTGGGCCTGTGTATGCTTAGATTTCATATTTTCCGCATACTTAATTTCAAGTACTCTATCTTGATTAGGAATTCCGTAAGCTATCCCTAAGCTCTCCTTACATTCTCCTCCCCAAAAGGCCGTTGGAATGATCTCTTTTTCATTTAGGACTAACTCCATTGATTGTCGGTAAATACTATGTGGTTCAATTCCGTATGAACAAGCTATAATCTCAGTAATATTTGCTCCGCCAGGCCTTCCAAAGTTACAATCTATTAATTTAACTTGATTTTCTGAAACAATAAATTCAGTATGAAAAAATCCTCTGCTATACCCGCTTCTCTCCACTAGAGTTTGAACAATCTTGCACAATTCTTTCTGAGCTATAGAATGATAAGGGAATATGAATACCGATTCTGCATTTTCCGTCTTCCTTCTGCCAGTTACTCCAATTGGAATTACTTTACTCTCTAAAACGTATCCCTCTAAGCTTACAAGTTCTCCGTCTATTATTTCTTGAACGACATATTCGTCAGGGTGCAGATGCTTAGGTAAGGTTTTATCAAATAATTTTTCTATATTCTCAATATCATTTTCATCCTCTAATACACTTATACCTTTAGCACCAGCTGCAAAGGATGGTTTTAGTATCAATCCATTCTGTGAAGCTGATAACATTTTTTTTATCTCTGAATAAGGAATCGCCCCTGTAGTGAAAGAAAGTGATAGCGGCGTAAATTCTGGGATAATGTCATTGACATACGCCTTATCCTTAAGTAATTCAATTTTTGGATCAATTCCCTTTATATCTAAAGCGCTGCATAATTTAGAGCAAATTTCTAATTTACTATCTAAGAAAGAGATAACTCCTGCAATGTCCTCTTTTGGAAAAGTTTTTATAATCTCATACAGCTCTTCAAAAGAATTAGTATTACAATTAATAAACTTATAAGATGTAAGTTGAGAGAGTGCATCTCCTTCCTGACTATTTAAGTTTGTCAAGAACAGAACATTCAGATTCATTTCCTTTGCCGCTTTTACAATATACTCTGGCCCAATAACAGAAGAATCAATAACAAATAAGGTTTTCACGTTTTTCTAATTCTCCCTTCTATACGACTCAAAAGAAAGAAAAGGGTTAGAATTTAATTCCTTACCCTCTCCCCTATCAGAAGTTATTATTTTTGATTAGGACGTGTAATCGTCGTGTTTGGACCTGCATCATGATATTGAATGAAATCTAAAATACTTTCTGCGCCAGAGATAAACTTTAACAATCTCTCCAGTCCAATTCCAAATCCAGCTGTTTGTACTTGTGATTTATCTTTCCATTGAGCATATTCGGGATGATAAGAATTGCCGAGCGTTTTTGATTGGTTAATAATCTCCTCTCCGCTAGTTGGGCGGATACCCCCGGTAGTTAGTTCACCGTAGCCAAAAGGTAACATTAAATCGTAAGTTTGAAAAACACCTTTTGGACTTTCGTGATAAATTGAATCTCTAACTCCTGCTGGATAGTTATAAATCCAAAAAGGTGTGTCGAATTGGTTAGAAAGAAGTGCGTCTTCTTCAGAAGTAAGATCCCCTTCTGAATCTTTAGATCGTCCTACTCTTTCTAAGGCCTCTTCAAATGTTATTCTAGGATATGAGCCTTTTACCAAGCTCTCTGTGTTGCGTTTTGCTAAAGGAGTTAACGTCAAATTATCATTATTATCAATTAGAGATAAAATCTTATTGCCTGCTTCATAGAGAATCTTCTCCCCTAAATCGAAAACATCTTCCATTCTCTCAGTTCTCCATTCAATTTCAAATTGAAAGAAGGAATAAATATGTTTTGCAGATAGCTCTTCCCCTTCCATCAATAATCGAAGGCATGGGGCAAGGCAATAAACCTTAGGTAAATATTCCGTTGCCATCTGTTTTTCTACAACATGACTAACACTCATATAGTAGTACTGTTCACCCGCCACCTCAACTTTTGAGTTAAAGGAGGAGTCAACATCCCCATTTTCTTTAATGTCAGGTAAAGTTTTATCCCCTAGTACGATTACTGAATGCTTGGCACCTGGCTCATATCTTCTAGAAAAGGGAGTCGGAACAATTTCGTCAAACTTAAATAAATCCATTGAATTTCTCAGCGACTTTAAAAGAGTTGAAGTCCACGCATAAGTTTCATTATAAGCGAGTTTTCTAGTATCTAAATTTTCAATTTCAACCTTCATTTGTTACACCTTCCTATTCTGAATATTAGTAAATAAACATAATTAACCTTTAAATTTAATTACAAAAATAAGAATAAATTGTATATTTGTAATTAAATACATTTACAGAAAACAGATTATTATAACGAAATGATTCTGTCAATTGAAAATATATTAAATAGTACAAATTATCTGTTCTCTCCTGTAATTCCGATAACGTGCTGATACTGACGAATGCCTCGAAATTTATTATCACCAGCTGCCTAATATTGTCTGGCAGACTACAAACATCAGGGCTGCATGCCCGCTGTCGTCCAAGCTTTTGGCATCTCTTGTCTAGCAGAAAATATAGATTCCAACAGCACTAGCAGTCCGACAACCATCACAATAAAAGATTCAATAAGCGATGCGATCGTTTCCGCCCGAAAGCGGCCGTGAATGGATGCGATTATCACAGCCACCGAAACAATAATGTCAGTTATTATTAAACCTCTGCAGTAAGTGCTTCTGAGTGAAAAACATAACCGATGATCTTTGCAGATAGAACAGGATAAGCAGCAATAGTGACCATTGTCCCAGATTCTCCCTTTTTTCAGTTCATCTTATCTCTCCTTACCAAAAAACTCCTCTCTGCTCGTATTTTCCTATTAATGAGACACATCACTGAACCACAGTGGGTCTATAGAAACATCTTTCGTCATTTTCTGCGTACGGATGAGAAAAGAAGTCACATTTTCTCACATCATTAACAAATGTCTCATGCATGTATGATAGAATAATATTTGTCCGAATATTCAGCATAAAATAACCCCAAAGGAGGCAAAGAATGAATCAGCCTAATTCTTTATCGAAGGGATTAAAAACCCGGCATATGACCATGATTTCAATTGCCGGCGTGATCGGCGCCGGATTATTTGTCGGAAGCGGATCCGTCATTCATTCCACCGGACCCGGAGCGATTGTCTCCTACGCATTAGCAGGACTATTAGTGATTTTTATTATGAGGATGCTAGGGGAAATGTCCTCCGTCAATCCGACAAGCGGTTCGTTTTCACAGTACGCGCATGACGCCATCGGTCCATGGGCCGGTTATACCATTGGATGGCTGTATTGGTTTTTCTGGGTCATCGTCATTGCCATTGAAGCCATTGCAGGCGCCGGAATCATACAGTACTGGTTCCCCGGGATTCCGTTATGGCTGACGAGTCTGCTTCTGACCGTGCTATTAACACTGACGAATATTTATTCAGTTAAATCGTTCGGCGAATTTGAATACTGGCTTTCCTTAGTGAAGGTAGCGACGATCGTTGTCTTCTTAATCGCGGGATTTGCTTTCATTTTCGGAATCGTCCCCGGCAGCAAACCGGTCGGGCTGGAAAATCTGACGGGCAACGGCGGATTTCTCCCTAATGGCCCAAGTTCCGTTCTGCTCGGAATCGTCGTCGTCATTTTCTCTTTCATGGGATCTGAAATTGTCGCAATCGCAGCGGGAGAAACGTCAAACCCGGTCGAATCCGTCACAAAGGCGACCCGCTCAGTCGTCTGGAGGATCATTATTTTTTACGTCGGTTCCATTACGGTTGTGGTCACGCTGCTTCCGTGGGATTCAGCCAATATTTTGGAAAGCCCCTTCGTTGCCGTTTTGGGACATATCGGGGTTCCCGCAGCCGCTCAGATCATGAATTTCATTGTCCTGACAGCCGTTCTGTCCTGCCTGAACTCCGGGCTTTATACAACGTCACGGATGCTGTATTCACTGGCGGCGCGAAATGAAGCGCCGCGGCGTTTTATGAAACTGAGTAAAAGAGGCGTACCGGTCCAAGCCATTATCGCCGGCACCTTTTTCTCCTATATTGCCGTTGTCATGAACTACTTTTCTCCCGACTCCGTATTCTTATTTCTGGTCAATGCATCAGGGGCAATCGCACTGCTCGTCTATCTCGTCATCGCCGTCTCACATCTGAGAATGAGAAAGAAAATCGAACGGACAAATCCTGAATCTCTTAAAATCAAAATGTGGTGCTACCCATACTTAACCTACCTGACAATCATTGCTATTTGCGCCATCTTGTTATCTATGCTGTTTATCAGTTCAATGCGGTCTGAATTTCTGCTGACAGGATTTATTACACTGCTGGTGCTCGCCTCCTATGTATTCCGCAAAAAACAAAAACCGAAAGAGAGCGCTTCCGCAAACCGGGTTGCGCAATAACCGAAACACCCGTCCTCAAAAAAGGGCGGGTGTTTTTTTAACCAACTTGTTCCAGGCGGCATTATCTATAGTACAGGAATTCAATAAATGATAAGGACAGGATAAATAATGGCACTTGAAAAATTTGCAGATGAACTGCCGATTATCGAAACACTGGAGCCGCAGAAGAAATCAGACGGCAGCACGTATTACGAAGTCACAATGAAGGAATGCTTTCACAAGCTGCACCGCGATCTCCCGCCGACCCGGCTGTGGGGGTATAACGGTTTGTTTCCGGGCCCGACGATCGACGTCAACCAAGGTGAAAGCATTTATGTTAAATGGATGAATGACTTGCCAGATAAGCACTTTCTGCCCGTAGACCATACCATTCACCACTCAGAAAGCGGCCATCAGGAACCCGATGTCAGGACCGTCGTCCATTTACACGGAGGAGAAACGCCGCCTGACAGCGACGGCTATCCGGAAGCCTGGTTCACACGGGATTTTAAGGAAACGGGGCCTTATTTTGAAAAAGAGGTATACCATTATCCAAACAAACAGCGCGGGGCGCTATTATGGTATCACGACCATGCCATGGCGGCCACGAGGCTCAATGTGTACGCCGGACTTGCCGGGATGTATATCATCCGTGAGCGAAAAGAAAAGCAGCTGAAGCTTCCCGCCGGAGAGTACGACGTACCGCTTATGATTTTGGACCGCACGTTAAATGACGACGGTTCCTTGTCTTATCCGAGCGGGCCGGATAACCCTTCCGAAACGCTGCCCACCCCTTCAATCGTCCCGTTTCTTTGCGGAAATACCATTCTCGTCAACGGAAAAGCATGGCCGTATATGGAAGTTGAACCGCGGACATACCGTTTCCGCATTCTTAACGCCTCAAATATGAGAACATTTACTCTCTCGCTCAATAACGGCGGCCGGTTTATCCAAATCGGTTCTGACGGCGGACTGCTCCCCCGCTCTGTCAGAACACAGACCATCAGCTTAGCCCCGGCAGAGCGGTATGATGTGCTGATTGATTTCTCCGCTTTTGACGGAGAACATATCATTCTGACGAACGGCACCGGCTGCGGGGGCGAGGTCAACCCGGATACCGACGCCAATGTCATGCAGTTCCGCGTCACAAAACCCCTGAAGGGAGAAGACACAAGCCGGAAGCCTAAATATCTTTCAGCCATGCCTGATGTGACCTCAAAACGAATACACAATATCAGGACGCTTAAACTCACAAATACGCAGGACAAATACGGCCGGCCGGTTTTGACGCTTAATAACAAGCGCTGGCATGATCCTGTGACAGAAGCGCCGAAGCTCGGCACAACGGAAATCTGGTCGATTATCAATCCGATGGGGGGAACCCATCCGATACACCTGCACCTTGTTTCCTTCCAAGTCCTTGACCGGCGTCCTTTTGACTTAGAGCGTTATAACAAATTCGGCGACATTGTGTATACGGGCCCCGCCGTCCCGCCTCCTCCAAGTGAAAAAGGCTGGAAAGACACCGTGCAGGCGCACTCGGGAGAAGTCATCAGAATCGCGGCGACATTCGCTCCTTACAGCGGACGCTACGTATGGCACTGTCATATTTTAGAGCATGAAGATTACGACATGATGAGACCGATGGACATCACGGATAAGCAGTAAACAAGAATCACCCCTTTTTCAGAAGGGGCTTTTTTTATTTATCCAAAAAGAAAAAATAAGAAGCTGCTTATTTGCATATACTGTAATAACAGGAAGACGATGCACCCTCATTGGAAATATGGATAGAAAAAGGAATTAGGAGATTAGGGAAAAGTATGAGACAATGAAGGAGTGCACGAAAATTCATAAGGGAAGAAGTGACTTTATGTCTTACTACAACAAACGTAATCAGGAACCGCTGCCTAAAGAAGATGTCAGTACGTGGGAATGCACGAAAGAGGACTGTATCGGCTGGAGCAGAAAGAATTTTGCCGGCACCGGCAGTGATACCCCGACTTGCCCCCTTTGCGGCAGTAAAATGATCGACGGCGTCCGTTCGTTGGTGAATCTCCAAAACAACAATCAAACGGCATCAAGTTAGACCTCCCTTTTACGAGTCTCAACATAGAGAAGGCCTCCATATCCCATGAGAGGCCTTTGCGTTATCATGTCCTTTTATGATGAAAAGGAGCAATGAACATGAAAAACGATCAGCAGCAAAAAGACCTGAAGGAAATGGCGAAACGGAAGAAAAAGAACCTTGCCGCACAGTCATTCATCGAAACACTCCATTTTGCCGTTCCGATTCTCCGTTTTTTCAAATGGCTCGCCTCAGCCGCAGCCAGCTTTGTTTATTAAAAAACACCCAGCTGGCGCTGAGTGTTTTTTTCATTATTGGATAACGGAAAAGCTGTTGATAATGCCGCTGTCATTTTCCCAGACTTTTTCACATTTTTTCGTATCCAAATGATAAGCATAAATGGTCCGGACCTTCGCGTTCCGCCCCGTTTCATCCTTCAAGCGCTTAGCGCCTTTGGCTTCCGCCATGAAATAAATGATGCTGCCGTCTTTAGAAAACTGCGGCTGGGCATCTATCAGCGGAGAGAAATCCTTCCCGTTTGTAATAATCGTTTCATCTTTTTTCGTTTTGACATTCATCAGACGGATGGACGCTTTTTGTTCCGTCCCTTTTTGTGTATAAGATGTAAAGACAAGGTTCTTTCCGTCCGGTGACATCGCGACGTCGCTGATAAACTGTTCAAGATTGGTCAGATCCTGAAGGTTTTTGCCCGCCCCTGCTGCAAACCGGATATTCGTCGGTTCAGGGTCAATCCCCTTCTCATTTGCCTCATCCGTTTTTTTATAATCCTCTTTAACGGAATAATGCAGAAGCGCAAAATCGTTTTGGCTGCGGTTATAAAAGAAACTGCTCACACTGTCGTCTTTCTCATCCGCCGCCGGATACAGATTTTGATAACGCTTCGTTTTCAAATCAAAAGATGCGAGACGGAAAATATCTTCATCCGCTTTACCGAGACGGAAATAAATGTGCGTCAGGTCCTTTGATAAAAACAGACTGTCAGCGCTCGCCGATCCTTTATAAAGCACCGTCTTCTTTTTCGTCTTCAGATCAAGCTTATACAGACGCATTTCATTTTGATCATTATTACCGACAAAATAGAGCGCCTGGTGAGCGTCATCCAGCGCAAACGCCGGATATGCCGAAAGCTTTTCCTCGTACAGCATTCGGCTGTCTTCGTAATATTTCGTCATCAGATCTTTGTCTGTAAGCGAAACAAGCAGCTTGTCATGGCCGCCGGAAACAACGGCTTTTCCGTCGCTGCCGCTTTTTCCTTTGACCAGCAGAACGGCTCCGATGACCGCCGCCGCCAAAACAGCGGCTGCGAGGATCCAAATCCATCGTTTCTTCTTCATTATCAATCTCTCCGTCAATCAGAAAAAGCAAGAATCAGTCTCCTTGCTTTTTAAGATGGTCTATTTTAATAGCTGTAATGTCCGGATACTCTTCCTTTGCTTAACGGATATCCGAGCGCTTTGAACGCTTTCGGGCTGACATCCAATACGGCATTCGGCAGACGGCCTACATCATTTTTGTATACTGTGATAACCTTTTTCGGTTTTGATTTCGCATAAGCTCTGATTTTCGTTCCGTTTCTCGGAACGTCAAATCCTAATTTTGTCGCGCAATCCCAGTGTCCCAGTTTTTTACCGGACGATCCTTTTTTACCGACTCCATTATACCATGTAATATTTCCGTTCACTTTTTTAGCACTTGCATCAGAAGAGAAACTGATCGCTCCCAGCGTGCTTCCTGCTAAAATCAATAAGGCTAAGAATAACTTCTTCAAGCTTTCATCCTCCTGATTCTTTATTCTAGGCAAAATTATACACCAAGAAGACGTTTATAATATTTCAATCACTTTACATGTTCATTACAACGTGACGGAGACACGCACTCAATTGATGACACAAACTTCTGTTCTATATAATTCCATGGTAAATTATACTACAAAATTTAATACATTAGCGTTATAATATTCATAGAGTATTTCTGCATTCAATATGGACTTTTTATAAGGCCTATTGATAGTTGCGTAATATGATATAGTTTGTGAAATCAGGCTTCAGGAAGCATTTCTTCCTTTTAACCGTGGTTCATATTGATCATGTACCTATACTCGTTTCTATCAGACTAGGAGTGATAATCAATGAAAGCGGCAAGATGGCACAATCAAAAAGACATTCGAATCGAAAACATTGATGAACCTAAAGCAGAACCGGGAAAAGTCAAAATTAAAGTCAAATGGTGCGGGATTTGCGGAAGCGACCTTCATGAATATCTGGGAGGCCCGATCTTTATTCCGGTCGGCAAACCTCATCCGTTAACAAACGAAATGGCGCCCGTCACGATGGGTCACGAATTCTCAGGAGAAGTCGTGGAAGTAGGAGAAGGCGTCAAAAATTACAGCGTCGGCGACCGTGTCGTCGTGGAACCGATTTTTGCCACACACGGACATCAGGGAGCCTATAACCTTGATGAACAAATGGGATTCTTAGGCTTAGCCGGAGGCGGCGGCGGATTTTCTGAATATGTGTCCGTTGACGAAGAATTGCTGTTTAAGCTTCCTGAAGAGCTTTCTTACGAACAGGGCGCGCTTGTTGAGCCGTCAGCGGTAGCGCTTTACGCCGTCCGCCAAAGCAAATTAAAAGCGGGCGACACGGCAGCCGTTTTTGGCTGCGGACCGATCGGACTGCTTGTGATTGAAGCCCTGAAAGCGGCCGGCGCAACGGATATTTACGCGGTCGAACTTTCACCGGAACGTCAGGAAAAAGCGAAAGAACTCGGCGCTATCATCATTGATCCGTCAAAAACGGACGATGTCGTTGAAGAAATCGCTAAACGCACAAACGGCGGCGTTGACGTTTCTTATGAAGTGACAGGCGTTCCTGTCGTTCTCCGCCAGGCGATCCAGTCAACAAACATTTCCGGTGAAACGGTTATCGTCAGCATCTGGGAAAAAGGAGCGGAAATCCATCCGAACGATATCGTCATCAAAGAACGGACCGTAAAAGGCATTATCGGATACCGTGATATCTTCCCTTCCGTTCTCGCACTGATGAAAGAAGGCTACTTCTCAGCAGATAAGCTCGTCACGAAAAAAATCGTGCTCGACGATTTGATTGAAGAAGGCTTCGGCGCTTTAATCAAAGAGAAAAACCAAGTGAAAATCTTAGTCAAACCGAACTAAGCCGTTTGGCAAAACACCATACACATTCGAAAAAGAGCCGTTCAGGCTCTTTTTTTTCGTCTCTTCCTCTTCCCTTCCTTTTCCTTTTAAAAATGATCCGCTCTGCGCAAACTATTTTTCACCCTGTCCCGTCTATCCTTAGGCAGCAGCCTATGATACGTATTTTTTAAAAAGGAGCCCTTTGAAGCAATGAAGAACGAAACAGCCAAAGCGTCGCTTGTGACGTGCATAACTGAGCGCAAAGAAGACTTTTACCGGCTTGCGTACAGTTATGTAAAGAACAAGGATGACGCGTTAGATATTGTTCAGGAATCAATTCAAAAAGCGTTGACATCGGTCGAATCCGTCAAAAACCCCGATGTGATCAAAAGCTGGTTTTATAAAATTTTAGTGCGCACGGCCATTGATTTTCTCCGCAAACAGAAAAAGCTTAAAGTGATGGACGATGAAACGATCGAGTTTTTAAGCCGCGGAAAGGAAGATCACTACAAAGACACAGACCTTCACGAAGCGCTTGACGACCTGCCGCATCCATATAAAACCATTATCATTCTGCGTTTCTTTGAAGACCTGAAATTAGAAGAAATCGCAGACATCACGGGGGAAAACATCAACACCGTTAAAACACGCCTTTACAGGGGGCTGAAGCTTATGCGCATTCAGCTGACGAAGGAGGATCTTTCTTAATGGAAAAGAGATTAGAGCAATTAAGGGAAGAGTACAAAAGTGTGCCCATTCCTAAAGAATTGGACAGCATTGTCGAAAAAGCCCTTCAGCCAAAACCGAAGAAAAAACGAATCGTGATGTGGCCGACATCCGCGGCAGTCGCTGCGGCAGTCTTATTTACCGCCGTTGTCAATATCAATCCGGATGCCGCACAGGCTATGTCCAAAATCCCCGTCATCGGCAAAGTCGTCCAAGCCATCACGTTCGTGGAGATGAAAGAAGAAAAGAACCAATCAAGCATTGATGTGAAAACACCCGCTCTGTCCGGCCTTTCCAATCATAAACTTGAAGACAGCATCAACCGGCATTATATGAAAGAAAGCAAAGAGCTGTATCAGGAATTTATGAAGGCGGCCTCAAAAAGCAAAAAAGGCCACCTCAGCATCTACAGCGATTATGAAACCGTGACTGATACAGCGGATCTGATCTCAATCCGCCGTGATATCGAAAAAACACAAGCTTCCGCTTATACGCAAAGCCGATACATCACGATTGATAAAAAAAATGAGGCCGTGCTTACGTTAAAGAGTTTATTCAAAGATGACCGTTATATCAAAGTGATCAGCCAAAATATTAAAGAACAAATGAAAAAACAGATGAAAGAAGACCCGAATAAAATATACTGGGTCGAAGATGATGATATGGCGGAGCCTTTCAAATCCATCCGCGCTGACCAAAACTTTTATATTACAGATCAGCACAAACTTGTCATCTCATTTGATGAATATGAAGCGGCACCCGGATATATGGGCGTTACAGAGTTTACAATACCGACCTCTGTCATCTCCAAACTGCTTGTCGGAGACCGCTATATCCGGTAAAAGAAAAAAATCCATGATATCCGCAGATCATGGATTTTTTCTTTTTCCCCGCAACAGCCATTGCGCAAGGGAACCCTTTCATATAACAGACGCCGGACAGGGGCAGAAAAGTTTAAGAGAATCAGAACATTTCATTCATTTTTTCTGAAACAAAATCCCCTTCCGGATGAGTCTATTTAACGGAACAAATGGAAGACTGTACAGAAATCTGCCATAGCCATCCGCAAAACAGCGAGAATTTCCGCACACATTATTGGAGGAATACCATGTCAGACAAGTCACTGCACCACCGCTATATTCCCGGACTGGATGGACTTCGCGCCTTTGCCGTCCTCGCCGTGATCGCATATCACCTGAATTTTAATTGGGCAGACGGCGGTTTCATTGGTGTTGATATCTTTTTTGTTTTATCGGGATATTTAATTACATCTATTATATTGCCTGCCCAAGGCAATGACATCACTCTCGATTTGCGTGATTTTTGGGTGCGCCGGATCAGACGGCTTCTGCCGGCGGCTTATCTCATGATTATCACGACAGTTATTTGGGTCGTACTGTTTAACAGCGAGCTCCTGCATACCGTACGCGGAGATGCGGTCTCCTCACTTTTTTACATAAGCAATTGGTGGTTTATCTTTCATAAACTTTCTTACTTCGACAGCTTCGGATCCCCTTCGCCATTAAAAAACCTGTGGTCGCTGGCGATTGAAGAACAGTTTTATATCATATGGCCCTTTTTGCTGCTTGCGGGAATGTACATATGTAAAACACGGGCCCGGCTTGCAGCCGCGGTCATGTTCCTCGCGTTTTGCTCAGCAGTCGCAATGAGTATGATGTATGTGCCCGGCGGAGATCCGAGCCGCGTTTATTACGGGACGGACACCCGTTCATTTGAATTGCTGATCGGCTGCGCTTTAGCTTTAGTATGGCCGATGAAACGATTATCTTCCAAACGGCTGCCGAGCAGCATGAAACACCTGCTTCACGGGGCAGAGCTTGCCGCCTTTGCCGCACTGGTGCTTTGCGTCTTTTACACGGATGAATATGAACCCTTCCTGTACAAAGGCGGCATGCTTTTGATCAGCATCACCGCAGCGGTTCTTGTTGCATGTATATGTCATCCGAGCAGCTTTATAGGATATGTCCTTTCATGGAAACCGCTTCGCTGGATCGGAACGAGATCATACGGAATCTATCTTTGGCATTACCCGGTTATCGTGCTGAGCACCCCGGTGCAGGAAATCGGAAATCCGGTTTATTGGCACTGCGCCGTCAGAATCGGCGCCACTTTCATTTTGGCCGAGCTTTCTTATCATTTCATTGAGAAACCGATCCGCACTGCGGGCTTCCGGCCTTTTTTACGCCGCGTGTTTCTGAACCGCTTTTTGGAATGGAAGACGGCCTCTGTCATCAGCAGAATGTCGCTCGGCCTCATTCTTGCCGCCATTCTCGTATTTGCGGGCGGGCTGTCAGGGATAGCCGAAGAGAAAAAACAGCCGCAATGGACGTACGCGCAAAGCGAGCAGCAAGAAACAGCCGTCGCTTCGCACAAAACGGCCGATCACAATCAACCTGCTAAAGAAGATGACAGCAAGAAAAAACACGGCGGCGAAAAAACGGATACCGCATCAGACAACAACAAGAATAAACCAACAGGCAAATCAGATACGAAGAAGACGAAACACAAAAAGGAACAGTCATCTCAAAAAACGGCTGATCCAAAACAAACACAGCCTCAGCAAGACGTGCTGGCCATCGGTGACTCGGTGATGCTGGACATTGCGTCATACCTGCGGCAGTCCCTTCCTCATGTCACCATCGACGGAAAGGTAGGAAGACAAGTCTCTCAAGCACTCCGGCTCACTTCGGAATATGCATCATTTAATCAGCCGGACAAAGCGGTCATCATCGAGTTAGGAACGAACGGCTATTTCACAAACAGCCAAATTGAATCATTGATCAGCTCCTTCTCAAAAGCCGATATCTATCTTGTCAACACACGTGTGCCCCGGCAGTGGGAAAGCAAAGTAAACGAGTCATTGCGCCGGCAGGCCGAGTCACGCAAGAATGTGACCCTTGTCGATTGGCACGCAAAAGCATTGCAGCACCCTGAATACTTCACACCAGACGGCGTCCATCTCATACCCGAGGGATCAAAAGCGCTGACATCCCTCATCGTTCAAACAATGAAATCATGACAAAAAAAGAGGCCCCCAAAAGGCCTCTTTTTCGTATATCGTCAGGCAAGCTTCTGTCCGCAATTCGGGCAAAAATTCGCGCCTTCCGTTTTCGTTCCGCAGTTCGGACAAAATTTCGGCTTAGCCGCTCCTTCCGAGCCGTTTGCCTGCGCCGCCCCCTGATTTTGCTGACTTTGATTCTGCTGCGGCTGGTTCTGCTGATTTTGATTCATTTGGTTCATCATTTGATTGGCCATATTCATTCCCATCATCATGCCCGCCATGTCAGAGGCAGCACCGCTTCCGCTCATTTTGCCGGATGACATTCCGTCCGTCATGGAAATCTGCTGATAGCGGTTCACATCGCCCACCATGCCGAAAGAAGCGTTTTTCGTAATCATATCCTGCACTTCCTGCGGATAGTTAAAGCTCATAATATTGAAGCCCGTAATCGACATCCCGTCTCCGATCAGCTGCATATCAAGGTCTTCTTGAATGCCTTTTCCGATTTCAAATGAATTCGACTGCAGATTGAACATGTCTTTTCCTTCTTTTGTGATCCATTTCATCAAAAGCTGATCGAGAATAGACGTAATCCGGATTTTAATGTCATCCACTAAATAGCTGTCCTTGACACCCGCAATCTTATCAATCAATCCGATGTAGTCAATGACCTTGAAGTTAAATGTGCCGTTTGCTCGGATCGGCATACCGCCCGGCATTCCCGCCGCCGGAATGTTAATGGCGTTTTTCGTGCCCCACTTCACCGTGAACTCCTTCGTATTCACAAACAGAACTTCAGCCCGCATGCCGCTGTTAAAGCCAAACTTAAATCCTTTTAATGTCGATAGAAACGGAATGATTTCTGATTCGATATCATAATCGCCGTCATCACGGAAAATCCCTTCAATCTTTCCGTTGTATAAAAAGATGGCATCCTGCCCCGGCCGGATGATCAGACGGCTGCCTTTTTTAATTTCACGGTTGTTCCATTTATAAAAAACCATGTCGTCTCTGAATTCTTCCCATTCCACCACATTTGCTAACTGATTTCTGAAAAAGCCCATGTATGTTCAAATCCTTTACGTTAAATTTAAAAGCTTCCCTTGCTTCCGCTGTAAGACGTGCCGCCTCTCGTGACTCCGCCGTCATTGTCATTATCTTTGTCAGGCTTTCTTTCTCTTGTCACGTCCGTTCGGATATATGTGTCGTGCTGGTCCAGCACTTCAGACGTATCGTGATCCATATACGTGCTTCCGGTGACGGTGACCCTGCCGCCGGAATTGTACACCATCACTGTGACGGCGATACCGGCTGCGGCTGCGGCGATAATCAGCTGAAACCACCATGTGAGCAGCAGATTGTCAGACTTGCTGTCCGGGCTTTTCCCCATATCTTTATAAGACATTTTAATGTAGGTCTGAAATGCCTTTTCATAATGACCTGCGGAAATGTCTGACGAAATCGTATTCCTGATCGTATTCAGCCGGCTGCTGTTCAAATACGTCTCCGCCTTTTTATACCCGGAGATAAATACTTCCCGATCCTTCATATCAATGGTCAATATCGCCGTGCTTCCGCTAAAATGACTGTCATAAAAATCACCGGCATACTGCTCAATGTCCTTACCGCCCGTTCCTTTTGCGGTAAGAATGATAAAATCGGTATGGCGCTTTGCCCCGAGCTTCCCCGCCAATTCCTCAAGTTTCTTCGTTTCATCCTTCGTTAATAAATGAGCATTGTCATAAACATATTGCGTCTGTTCCGCAGCAGACGCTGTTGTATGTAAAGAAAAAGACAGCATCAGAAAAAGGACGAAGCACAAGAGACACGCTTTTTTCATCGATCCTCTCATCAAAAACCGCCTCCTATCATAAGGGAGACAAGTCTTAATGCTAAAAACGCACCAGCGGTTATGCCGCCGAACCATGCGGCCACTTTTCCGGCGCTGATCGGCGGTTTGCCGACAACCTTGCCCGTCTGCCCGTTCATCGCGAAAATATGTTCAGTCCGTTCAAAATCGTAGCTGACCATCCAGACCGGAAGCAGTACGTAAAAGCTGCTGATCTTATCAGTCTGAATCTGTTCATCCGTTATGTCAGCCGTCGTATAGCCGGAGAAGGTGGATCTGATATAAGAATCAATATAATGGCTGATTTTATCCTTCGCCCGCGGAAAGAGATCGTCATCGGTATAATTGTACTTTTCCGCTATATAGCCAGCTAAATAAGCCGTATTAAACTCCTTCAGCTCACTGTAAGCGTAAGGCTCCAATTTGTCCATTAATTCATCATTCATTTTTTCTGAAGCGTCGACCGGAATTTTGAGATAATCGAGATTGATATCACGATACGCGTTGTAATACTCAGTCTCCGTCACCCGGTATTCTCCTTCATCATAATGATGCACTCTCGTACAAACGGCATTGACCTGAACCTTGCTGTTTAAGTCAAACATCCAAAACGGCACGTACATACCGGTTATGCTCTTCACCCGATCGGCAGTCATAAATCCCCTCGGTGTCAGCCGGCCGTTTCGGCACCACTTTTTAAAAGCGCTCATGGCCTCTTCTTTACTGATCGTAAAAGGAATCACCATGGAAGGCGCGAGGTTTCCCGATAATCGGTCGGCGAGAACGGCGGCTCCTCCGCAAAATCCGCACGTTGTGGCCGTCGTTTCCGCCTCAGTCATCAGAACCGCGCCGCAGTTCTCACAGCGGTACTCGTTCGCCTCATTTTCGGAAAATCTCGTCGTAATATACTCCTTTGGCAGGCTTTCAATCTGATCCTGCCGCCCGCAGCTGTGACATGTCAGCATGCCGGATGAACTGTCAAAGACCATATCATCTCCGCAGTTCGGGCATTTATAAGAAATGATCATTCTGTTTCTCTCACTTTCTCTTTATATCGGACAAAGCTGCAGCCCGCTTTCTATTGGTCTTTACTGAAAAGCATTTTCTGCTTGAGCGCCGCCAGTTCATCATCAACACTGCTTTGATTGCTGTCATATTTAGCCGTCAGCTCGTCAATATCGTCTTTCGGAGACGCGTTCAGCTCCGCCATCGCATTGGCATGATCAAGCGCCCGGTTGACCTTGTCTTCCATTCTGCCGAAAGCGGTCAGCGATTGGCCCGCATTTGACACAGAGGACCCCAGTTTATTCATTCTTTCCTGTGTTTTCGCCACAGACCACTTCGCTTTGATGGCATTTCGCCGCGACTCAAGCTCTCCGATATCAGCAACAAGCTTGTCATGCATTTTGCGCATTTGAGACGCGTTGGAAGAAGCGAGCTGATAAGCTGTTTGCAGCTCAGTCAGTCTTGATTCAACAGCCGCTTTCCTTTCCAAAAATGTCCGCGCATCGGCTTCATTTCCTGCCTGTAAAGCTTTCATCGCGTAG
The DNA here is from genome assembly GCF_001553895.1 of Bacillus sp. SDLI1. NCBI lineage: Bacteria > Bacillati > Bacillota > Bacilli > Caryophanales > Bacillaceae > Bacillus > Bacillus sp. SDLI1. Next base: position 1,618,269 of record NZ_CP013950.1, read on the forward strand.
CTTTCCATCTTTTCGGCATCGGCCTGACATTCCGTTAACGCTCTTTTCGCCCGCTGTTCCTCAGCCATGACAGAAGCCGTCTCCGCCTTCACTTTTCCTAAATCACTGTTCAGATTCCGCAAATATTGATCAACCATTTTCTCAGGGTTTTCAGCTTTATCCAGCAACGCATTGATATTACTTGACATAATGTCTTTAAATCTTCCTAAAATACTCATTTTTCATTTTCCTCCTAAAGTTAAATAGTAACAAATTCACAGTTATATATACTGATTTTTTTCGAAAAAAGTTTCAATTTCTCATGAATTTATGTATTTTTATATGAAAATAGTCTCATCGAGCCCGTTTTTGCCGGCGGATATTCTTCATGACCAGATACAGTGAAAACAAAAAATAAATAAACAGCCCGATCATCAATCCGCTCACTAACGGATAATGCTTAGCAGAATACACGAAGAAATCCAGCTGCGATATCTGCTCGGGCCTTGTAATTGTATCCGTCCCATTCAGCAGCTTTGAAAATTTAGCCGTATAATTCCAATCAAACGAATCAGAAACAAGCTCACTCCCCTGATACCAATTCACAGCAGCGAGACAGAAAAAACAAAAAACAGAAAACGCGCATTGCACAATAAGAAAAATATGTTTCATGAACATTCCTCCGCAGTCCAATATTTAAAGACCGTCACCCTGTACATGACGGCAGCAGCAGAAACTTGGTTTTACTCGGGATCTGATAAAAACGTTATTGTATGTACTTCACAATGGTTCAATTTACTGGATATCTCTATAGAGTATACCGTATATCGAAAAGGGTTTCAGTCCTAAATAAAAAAGGATGCTTCCCGAAGTCCGATGACTTTCAAGAAACATCCTCCATATTTTAAAGTGATACTTCAACCTCTTTTAAGGTCGGCAAAGCATCGATCGCACCGATTTTGGTGCACACGAGCGCCCCTGCCTTATTGGCAAATGAGACAATATCACGCAGCTTCGCAAAATCAGCGGCTGCCGTCTGAATCTCATCAATGCGCGCCAGCTGATACAGCGCCGCTCCGACAAACGCATCTCCCGCTCCCGTTGAATCTATTGATGTCACCGGAATACTCGGAATGATGTCAAGATCCTTTCCATTTGAAAGAAGGGTCCCGCTTTTTCCGAGTGTCACCGCCACAATGCCGGCCCCGATCTCATGAAGGATCGCAACACCTTCTTTATGATCCTTCGCACCGCTGATGATCTCAAGCTCCTCGTCACTGACTTTCACAAAATCACTTACGGCAATTGCTTTTTTTGCGGTGTTTATAAACTCTGAAACTCTTCCCTTCCATAAATCCTCCCGGTAGTTAGGATCGAAGGCAACAAACTGTCCATTGTCTTTCGCAATCGACATCAGCCGTAAATAGGCTGAGCAAAACGGATCTGATAACAGTGCCGTCGCTGAGCCGAAATGAAGGATTTTCGCATCGTTGACCCTTTCCTGATCAATATCCTCAAGCGTAAACAAAGCGTCCGCTCCTCTGTTAAACACAAAGTCGCGCTCCCCATTTTGTTTTAATGAAACAAACGCCAGCGTTGTAGGCGCTTTCTCATCCATGACGAGCATAGAGGTATCGACGTGTACGGCGTCTAATGTCTGCTTCAGAAAATACCCGAACGGATCCTTGCCTGTTTTTCCGCTGAAAGCCGCGTCTCCGCCCAGTTTGGCAATCGCTGCCGACACATTCGCCGGTGCCCCGCCGGCACTTTTTAAGAAATTGCGCCCTTCCGTCAAATCGACATCCACATCGGTACAAAAGAAATCAATTAATAATTCTCCAATACAAATAACAGATTGGCTTCCCACATTATCACACTCATTTATCAATTCTCGATTATAGTTTCAGTATAGTGCTTTCTGTCATAAATACAACCGTTTACATTGAATATTTTAAATTTTACATATACTTATCTTGCAGCTCTTTGCTCCAGATCAGACATCATCTGCTGATATTTTTTTTCAGTTAAAGGATAAAAAGAAATAAGAATAATGGACAGCAGAATGAACAATCCCGGGATGAGCGCATTCATATTTTTAATCGCATTCAATGACGATGCCGCCTGTTCGGTATTCGCGGCATACCCGGCGATTTCGAGATAAACGGCCGAAAATGACCCGGCTAACGCAACGCCGAGCTTATTGATAAAACTCATGCTCGATATCACCACGCCATCAGCCCGGACTCCGGTTTTCCATTCCGCATAATCGACACAATCGGCAACCATTCCCCAAGCAAGGGTATTCAAAGGCGTCGTGAAAAATCCAGAAACGAAAAGCCAAAAGAAAATAAGCGGAATCGAGGAATACGATGTAAACTGAAGGCCCGCATAAGAAATCAGCGATAGCGCCGCCGTGATGATCATGACCTGCTTCCGGCCCCGCTTCTCAGCAAAGAAAGGAATAAACAGATTGCTGATCAGCGCCGCTCCGAAAAACAATACGGTTCCTAAAAACACAAATTCCTTATGGCTGACGTTATACGTAAAATAGTACACCATCGTGCTGAGCTTAATGTTAAACCCGATCGCAAACGCTAAAAATGAAGAAACCAAAATAAGCAAAGGCTTATTTCTGAACAAAACAGATAACGTTTTTTTCATTCCTTGTTTTTTTCTTTTTTCAGGCTGAATCCGCTCCCGTACAGTAAAGAAACTGAACAGATTCAATGCGATGCTCACCGCCGCATAAATAAGCGCCGTCATCTGGAAACCAAACGCCTGGTCTTTCCCGCCGATGGCGTCCGCAAGCGGTGCCGCACAGGAAATCGATAACAGAATTCCGATATAAACCAAAATCATCCGTGTCGTCGTCAAAACCGTCCGTTCCTCCACGGAATTCGTCATCCGCCCCGTTAAGCTGTTGACCGGGATCGTCTGCATGCTAAAGGACATCCCAAGCAGAATATAGGTGATGTACGCGTATACCATGTTTCCCGTCTCGCCGAAATGAGGGGTCGTGAAGCATAAGAACGTAAATAGCGCAAAAGGAAACGCCACCCACAGCAGATACGGCCTTGCCTTCCCCCATCTAGTATTCGTCTTGTCTAAAATCACACCCATAATCGGGTCAAAAATAGCGTCCAGCACCCTTACGATCAGAAACAAAGCTGCAATAACCGCAGGCTTAATGCCGCCGACGTCTGTATAGTAGAATAATAAGTATGCGTTTACAAACTGAAAGATCATATTGTACGACATATCGCCGAATCCGTATCCGATCCGTTCCATCCAGGACAGGCCGCGATGTTTCATCTTTATTGCCGCTGCTTTTTCTGTTTCAATCATCATATCCCACCCCAAGAATCCGTTTTCATTTTTGATAAGCAAGAGGGAGAATGCAAAGATCCTCCCCGTTCACTCAGCGATTTGGATACACCATCACTTTTAAGCATTCATTTTTGTATTGAAGGGCGCGTTCCATCGCCTCTTGCGTCTGCTCAAGCGGATATTGGTCCGTTACAAGATGCTTCGTGTCCACAATGCCGGAAGCGAGAAATTCAATTCCCTTCGGATACGTATTGGCATAACGGAAGATTCCGTATATATCAATCTCGTTATCTGCAATAAACGGCACATTGAGCGGAATCTCGTTCTGAGAAGGCAAACCGACAATCGCCAGTTTTCCGCCCCGGCGCACGGAAGCCAGTGCGGATTGCAATGCCGCCGGATTCCCCGCTGTTTCCCAGGCAGCATCAACACCTCTGTCATTTGTGATCGTTTTGATTTCTTCACCGACATCCTGTTCACAGACATTGATGACATGCGTCGCTCCTATTTTCTTCGCGGCATCTAACCGCAGCGGCTCCAAGTCGGTCACAATAATTGTGCCTGCCCCGTATGCTTTCGCTGCCGCAACAGCCATTAATCCAACAGGCCCCATTCCCATAATCGCAACCGTTGATCCGGGCTGAAGCTTCGTTCTCGCTGCCGCATGAATACCGACAGAAAACGGTTCAATCAAAGCCGCATCTTCATAGGAAAGTGAATCCGGAATCAAAAAAACAAAGTCCTGACGCATTTTGATGTATTGGACAAACGCGCCGTCAACCGGCGGCGTCGCCAAAAACTGTACATCCGGACAAAGATTATAACGCCCCTCCTTGCACGCCTCACAGCGTCCGCATGTGACACCCGGTTCGACAGCGACCCGGTCTCCTATTTTAAATTGATCGACAGACGATCCGACGGCGGCAATTTCTCCCGCGCATTCATGACCGAGGATAAATGGTTTTTCCACTACATAATTGCCGATTCTGCCATTTGTATAGTAATGCAGATCAGATCCGCAAATTCCGACAGCCATCACCTTTATCAATACTTCATCATGATTGATCTCAGGCACGGGCAATGTTTCGATTTTGATTTCTCTCGTGTTATGCATAACCGCCGCTTTCATGTTTTGAGGCACTGTGTGAGTCATTTGGCAAAATCCTTTCTCTGCTCTGAAATGTAAGTGCATACATTTTTGTTTTCTCTGTTACTGCCCCCATTTTATCTGCTTTTCAAGACATGCAAAAGCCTTTCCTGCTGTATAAAAGGACAGCGGCACTGTACTTTTTATTTTTTCATATACAAAAAACACTGAATTGATAAAATAGTACTAATAGGAGGTGCAGGCTAATGGCTGAACTTGAAAACCGGACACAATTTGCAGAACTGCTGGCGCCTGCCGTCAAATCGCTGAAACTTCATTCTGATTACAAAATCAAAAGGACAAAGAACGTAAAAGCAGGACAGTCTTATATAGACAAAATTGCACTCCGATTAGGCGTATCCTCTAACACGATCAAAAGCTGGATCGGACAGATGGGCGCAAACTACATTCCCGGACGAATTGACGACGGAAAGCTGTTCGGCATGATCTGGATTATTATAGAAAAGACCGACATGGATCCTGAATGGCTGACCGGCCTTCTGGAAAACACCACGATTCCCGTCATCAAGCCCGCATTGCCCGTTTGGACGGCGTCTTGTCTAAAAAAAGCAAAAATACGCCGGAAAGACGGATCATTCGGAGCACCGACTGATGAAGATGTTGAAAAAGCAGTGAAGCGGCTGTTTCATGACAGACCAAGCCATAAAACGAATGCGCTTACAGAACAGTCCGTCACGCATAACTTACCGTCACGCCGGACCGGAAACTTTATCGGCCGCGGCTTTGATATAGAAGCGATCCGCCAATGGATGCTTTCTCCGTCACCGGTCTGTTTAATCACAGGCTGGGCCGGCATGGGAAAAACAACGATCGCTCTTGAAGCAGCCTGCCTTTGTGCCGGAGGTTCTTCAAATTGGCCGGCATTCAACAGCATCATCTGGATCAGCGCTGACTATAAAGGATTAAGCTTCAGCGATTTTTTAAACACGATTGCCTACCAGCTCGGACGCACCGAACAAATCGACAAATCCATCAACGAAAAACGGTTCGTCGTCCGCAATGCATTAGCCGCTCATTCAAATGAAAAACCCGTGCTGCTGATCGTTGACGGCATTGATACAGCGCAACGTGACATTCACGAATTTATCATCGGCCTTCCGCAAGGCGTAAAAGTCCTCCTTACAGCACGGGAAAACGTAAAACAGACATATCGGGACGGTCTCGGAGAACTGGCTGCCATCCAGCTGAGCGGTCTTGAACAAACGGATGCCCTTGATTTTTTTCACCAAGAAGTGCACCGCTGTCTGCAAACATGCAATCTCCCGCATAAACGGGAAAAGCTGGAGCAGCTGTTGGAGCTACCGCCTGACCTTAAGAATGAATTTGTCTCGGCAGCCGCCGGCAACCCGAAGGCCATGGCACTGAGCATTGCATACATGTCAGACGACGACATCCCCGCTCCCCAGCTCATTCAAGAGCTTAAACAAGCGGGTTACTCATTATTGGAATTGTTTGAGGTTCTCTTTGGCCGCACATGGGAAAGGTGTCATGAAGACACACGAAAACTATGGCAGACGCTTTGCTTTTTCGCTAAACCCCCTGACGAAACAAGCTTGGCTCAAGCGGCCGGATTAGACGCCCGCCGTTTTCATTACGCGATTGAGCAAATGCGGTCATATGCTTTAATACAGCCGGAACGAAGCGAAGGAAGAATTCAATATTCAGCCCATCAAACTGTTGTCGCTTACGGAGAACAGCACTTATCCGAAAATCACGAATTTGCAAAAGAAGCCCGCAGCCGCTGGGCGCATTATTATATGGATTATGCGGAAACCCATATAAAGCGGGAACAGCCCAATTCTGTCTATTGGAGCTACCTGCTGGGACGGAATTTAGAGCAAATGAAAAAGGAATGGCCGAACATCCTAAAGGTCATCGAATGGTCGAGCGAAACCGGACAACATGAAATCCTGATCAAACTCATCATCCGTATCAGCCATTTTCTAAGCAGAATCAACCTGCCCCTGCGAATCAAATACGGATTAAAAGCCGCCGATGCCGCCCATCAATCAGGCGAACACACACGGGAAGCCTACTTCAGGATCGACACGGCAGGCTGGGCGCTGATGGAAGTCAACGATTCAGACGGAGCTCTCAAGCAAATAGAAGCCGGCCTGAAGATACTCGAACAATCAGGCGCGCCGGATCACGATGACTTGAAAGTATGGGGAATCGCCCTGCAAGCAAGGCTGCTGTTAAAAATCGGAGAACCGGACAAAGCGGCAGCAATGCTGGACGGCATCAAAGATCAGCCCGTCTCGCCCATTATCCGGCACAGGGTTCTTCTGGTTCGCGGCGACCTGAGTTTCGCCCGCTCTCACTACGAAGAAGCCATCACATTATACGAAGCGGCAAACACAACCAGCGCCGCATACGGCGGCGAAAAAACAATAGAAGCCTATTTCAACCTGGGCATGGCTTACGTCAAGTGTGATCAACTCGAAAAAGCGGAAAAAGCCTTTGAACAGATGCTCTATGACAAACACAACGCCAATCAAGTTGAACTGATCTACTATCATTACGGGATCGCACAACTGTTGTACCGAAAAGGAGAGAAAACGAAAGCAATAGAATCGAATCAGAAGGCGATGCGTTTGATTGATTCGTGGGAGCCTGGGATTGGGATTCGGGGTGAGGTGGAGCAAATGGATATTCTCATTTAAAAGACAAATACATTGCGGCTAGCGGTACGAGCTTTGAAAAACACTCATGACCTTGTTGTTTTTAAAGATAAAAAGGTATCTTTATCAGTACAGTAAATTGATTAAGATACCTTGATTGAAAAATTAATATTTCACAGAAAACAAATTTCTAAAGTTAAACTTTTTAACAACAAGAGGTTAATACTTATACAGCCGTATTAATGCTGTACTGTAATATAATGTTTTAGTTCACCTGACCAATATCTTCCTCCCCAATCCTGTCCAACTTGCACATCATACTTGCCTGCAGGAAGATTTTTCGTTGAAAAACTCACACGAAAATTACGTGAACCAATACTATGCGAAATATCTTTTCTGGCAAATACTTTACCTTTATTATTTAATATAATTACTGAAAAGCCATTATCTAAATCCCTAGCCAAAGTACCCGTAACTACAATGGAAGTAGCACTTTTCGTATATGTATTAGCATCTGTTTTAAATTTGATTGTACCTTTCGAATCCATAGCTAAGGCTTCTGACCCGCCTGCGAAAATGGCAACTCCCAAAAGTACTGCTGTAAACAGGGTCATTACTAACTTTTTCATCTTTAGAATTCCTCTTTTCTTTTTAATATTTTAAATCCAAAATTATAATAACATATTTTCCTAAAAAAAACAGAGGTTTTTCCATATATTTCTTCTGAGAAATGAATAAGTATGATAGAAATTTATTAATATTAATGCATATTTAAGATTCTTGTGAAATGAAGCTTAAAATTTGAAGTATAGTATCATCTATAAAACCTTTGCCAAGGTGTCCTTCCAAGCGCCCAATGGATATGGGGTAGAAAACACAATGTGAATAACAGCATGATAAGTTCCTCATGTTTCCCCCTTTCTCTTTCCTTCCATACTATTAAACAAGACTATTCTAATACCCTTGAACTGCATTTAAAATTGGTTTAGTGTTATTATTTAATAAAGATCTGTGCAATGAAAACTCTTTCTGTCCGATATACCCTTAAGTATTCCTAATCAACATTATGCTGGTGAGTTCAAATATTTCTTAATTCAAACTCTAGTTCTTCTGCTCTTTTTCAAGATCCAAACAAGTAATGCAATAAAAACGACGTTAATTAAAAACGCAGAAATAACATAAGTTTCATCTGAAACGCCAATATACTTCCCTCTCGATTCTAAGAGATTCCTTACTTGCTTACTCCATAAAGAACCATTCAGCGAACTATCGTCTGCTCCAAATGTAATTTGTGCTGTTTCCTTATTGCTGCTTGTAATATTAACACCATAAAATACTGTATACCTATTGTTATAAAAGATAGGCATATAAGAATAGTCAGAAACTAAAGGCTTTACCTTTTTGGCAGGTAATGCTACGTACAAAATCGCAGAATAATTACCTACCCCTGTTTCAAATTGCTCTGCTTTAATAAACTTCGTGTTTGAAGGTAGATCAATATTATAAAAATGCTCAAAAATTTGAATATCTTCTTCCGAAAAATCTGTTAATTGGTAGTAATGCGGATCAATAATACATTTATGAAAATACCATCCATTAAACAATAAAAAACAGGCACTTATTAAAATTACTAATACTGCCTTATATATAATCTTTAACTGTATCACAATGATATGCGCCCCCTCATAATATGCATTACTTTTGGGAAGAATTAATTATTCAGATTTTATTTTTCTTTAAGGCAATCTGCAAATGCTTGTGCAATTGTTTGACCATCCTCTTAGGTATAATTATTAACAGTAAAATGATGTTTAAATTTCAAATAGACAGGATTGTTGGTGTTTAAATAGTACTCTGCATCCTTAGTAACTGCTTCAAATGAATTATTAAATCTGTTTTTGGAAAATTGAGAGTATCTTGTACTATAGCCGATGCTAACTTAAATAAATTAGCATCATTCATTCGTAATTTGAGATGAATGATAGAAATAAAAAAAGCCCCTCACAAATTCATTGAACTTGTGAGAGACCTCGTATGGCATTACATCTGGCAACCCCTTATGTCCAAACAGGGATCATAATTTTTTACATCATGCCGCCCATACCGCCCATTCCGCCCATGTCAGGCATTCCTGCGCCGCCGGCGTTTTCTTCCGGTTTGTCAGCGACAACGGCTTCAGTTGTTAAGAGCATTGCTGCTACAGAAGCTGCGTTTTGCAGAGCAGAACGCGTCACTTTTGTCGGGTCAACGATACCTTTTTCGATCATGTTTACCCATTCGCCAGTTGCAGCGTTGAAGCCTACGCCGATTTTTTCGTTTTTGAGGCGCTCAACGATGACAGATCCTTCAAGACCAGCATTGTGCGCGATTTGACGGATCGGCTCTTCAAGCGCGCGAAGCACGATGTTGATACCTGTTTGCGCATCGCCTTCTGCTTCAACTGCAGCGACTTTGTTGTATACGTTGACAAGCGCTGTACCACCGCCGGAAACGATACCTTCTTCAACAGCTGCGCGAGTTGAGTTGAGGGCGTCTTCGATGCGAAGTTTACGCTCTTTCAGCTCAGTTTCAGTCGCAGCGCCGACTTTGATGACAGCTACGCCGCCGGCAAGTTTCGCAAGACGCTCTTGTAATTTTTCTCTGTCGAATTCAGAAGTTGTTTCTTCCACTTGAGCGCGGATTTGGTTAACGCGTGCAGCGATTTTTTCAGTATCGCCGGCGCCTTCTACGATTGTTGTGTTTTCTTTCGTTACAACAACTTTAGAAGCGCGTCCCAATTGTCCGATTTCAGTAGATTTCAGGTCAAGACCTAAATCTTCTGTGATCACTTCTCCGCCTGTAAGAACGGAAATGTCTTCAAGCATTGCTTTACGGCGGTCACCGAAGCCAGGAGCTTTAACGGCAACAGCGTTGAATGTGCCGCGAAGTTTGTTGACAACGAGTGTAGCAAGAGCTTCACCTTCAACATCTTCAGCGATCAGAAGCAATGGTTTGCCTTGCTGTACAACTTGCTCAAGCACAGGAAGGATTTCTTGAATGTTTGTGATTTTTTTGTCTGTGATTAAGATGTAAGGATTATCAAGAACCGCTTCCATCTTATCAGAGTCAGTCACCATGTAAGGAGATGCATATCCGCGGTCGAATTGCATACCTTCCACAACTTCAAGCTCAGTTGTGAAGCCTTTAGACTCTTCGATTGTGATGACGCCATCGTTTCCTACGCGCTCCATTGCTTCAGCGATAAGGCTTCCGACTTCCTCATCAGCAGCAGAGATCGCAGCAACCTGAGCGATAGACTCTTTGCCTTCGATCGGCTTAGAAATTTCTTTTAAGTTTTCGATTGCAACGGTTACGGCTTGTTCCATACCTTTACGCACGCCGACAGGGTTAGCTCCTGCAGTTACGTTTTTCAGGCCTTCACGGATCATAGCCTGCGCAAGAACTGTTGCAGTCGTTGTACCGTCACCGGCAACGTCGTTTGTTTTGCTGGCTACTTCAGCTACAAGCTTCGCACCCATGTTTTCAAACGCGTCTTCAAGTTCAATTTCTTTTGCGATTGTCACACCGTCATTTGTAATTAACGGAGAACCGAATTTTTTCTCCAGAACCACGTTGCGTCCTTTTGGCCCTAAAGTTACTTTTACAGCGTCAGCAAGCGCATCGACACCGCGAAGCATAGCGCGGCGTGCTTCTTCACTAAACTTAATATCTTTTGCCATGTTAACGAAACCTCCTCGAATTTTTAAAAGTATTTATTTGCTTAGCCGATAACAGCTAAAATGTCGCTTTCACGTAAGATTAAGTATTCAGTACCTTCGTATTTCACTTCAGTACCGGCGTATTTTGAGAAGATAATGCGGTCGCCCTCTTTTACTTCTAAAGCAACGCGCTCTCCGCTTTCCAACACGCGACCTGAACCGGCTGCCACGATTTTGCCTTCTTGCGGCTTTTCTTTTGCAGAATCCGGTAATACGATTCCGCTGGCAGTTTTTTCTTCAGATTCTACGAGTTCAATGACAACGCGATCACCTAATGGCTTTAACAATGTAATAACCTCCTCAATAGTATGAATATGTAATTTTAGCACTCAGCTCTAAAGAGTGCTAACACAATTATTATAATAAAGAATCTCACTTCCAATTTCAAGTCATAAGAATAAAAAATTTTCACGCTTACATCATTCTCTCTTACAGCGATTTTCTCCTTTTTTCACGTCTGGTTCACTTATGTTACAATAAGAACAAATAAGTTGATTTTATAGGATAAAGGAGTACATATCATTTGAGAAAACAGTATTGGTATATCATTTTGACATACGTTATCATGCAGCTTTCCGCATTGATCGGCATTCCTTTAATGTACAAATTCGGCTATGCGGGCGGGCATCCTACGAATGCGAATCTCACCATGGCTCAGGGGATTTATTCCGTCGTAAGCTTTTTTATCTGCCTGATTATCGTTCTCTTGATTTTGAGAACCGCGCCGAAGCAGACATTAAGAAACGGGAAGAAAGCATCCGCCGGCATGTCCGTTCTCTGGGCGGTCGCGGGAATATGGCTCGCTTTATTTTCTCAAGGTATCGCCGGAATGATTGAGCAGTATGTCTTTCACGTGAACAGCGGTTCCGAAAACACGAAAGCCATTCTCAACATTATAAAAGCCATGCCGCTCATGATTATCGTTTCTTCTATCGTCGGGCCGATTCTTGAAGAAATCATTTTCCGGAAGATCATCTTCGGTGTATTATATGAAAAAACGAATTTCTTTTTCGCCGGACTGATCAGTTCCGTCATTTTCGGCATTGTGCACCAGGACCTCACACACCTGCTGCTATATACGGCCATGGGCTTTACCTTTGCGTTCTTGTATGTGCAGACGAAACGGATTATTGTGCCGATATTCGCCCATGTCATGATGAATACCATTGTCGTGGTCATGCAGCTCGGCCCCGCCCAAAAATATATTGAACAGCATAGTGAACAAATGCAATTAATTATTGGAGGATTGTTTGTATGAGGAACCCAATGACTTGGGGCTTGATTTATTTCGCAGTCGGCTGTATCTTTACGTATTTGGCCGCAAGCTCGCCGGGAAGCATGTGGTCTTTTTATTCCATACTGCTGATGGTTTTCGCCGCTTATAATATCAGCATCTCGTTTAAAATGTTCGCTTTCTCATTTAAAGTGAAGAAAAATCAAAAATAAAAGAAAAGCCATTTCTCATCATGGAGAAATGGCTTTTTTTATGCTGATACGTCCTGGTCGGATTCGCTGCTGCCGGTCTGCCTTTTCCGATACGCCGCTTTTGAAATCAGGATACTGACCTCGTATAAAATGCAAAGCGGAATCGTAATCATCAAGTGAGACAGCAGCTCAGGCGGCGCAATCATCGCTGCGATCACAAGCAGCACAAAATACGCGTACTTCCTGATCTTCGATAAAAACATCGGCGTGATAACACCGAGTCTCGTTAAAAACATGATCAGCACCGGCATCTGAAACAGCAGCCCGAACGGAATCGTCAGCTGCAGCAGAAAATGAAAATACTCGCTGATTCCGATCACTTGGTTGACATCGAGGTCATTCGAGACCCGCTTCATAAAATCAACGACCAGCGGAAATAAAATATAATAAGAAAATGACACACCGCCGACAAACAGCACGATCGAAATCGGAATATAGCTGAGTGTTACTTTGCGCTCCTTCTCATACAGCCCCGGGCTGACAAACGCCCAAATCTGATAGAGAATAATCGGCGAAGTCAAAATGATGCCGATAATAAACGCGAACTGCAAAAAGATAAACAGCGGATCCGTCAGGTTAAAAGCATTAAGGGTGAGCTCTTTTACTTCATCGGCTTTTTGAAGATACACAATGATAGGTTTTGCCAGAAAAAAGCCGGCAATAAAGAAAACCGTAAAGGATAACGCCACAATCAGCAATCGTTTCCGAAGTTCGGCAATATGCTCCACAAGCGTCATTTGATTCACTCTCATACGCGTCATCCTATCTTACTGTTCTTCTTTCTTTTTTTCCTCTTCTTCACCGGCTAATCCCTTAGTGGCGTTCTTAAATTCACGAAGCGTGTCCCCCGCGGCTTTTCCTAACTCGGGAAGCTTCTTCGGACCGAAAATAATCACCGCCACCACACCGATAACAGCCAGGCTTCCAGGACCGATCATGTGCAGCTCCTCCTTTCGTTATTCAATTTCTTCCAAAACAGAATAATGCTTTAAGAAATAAACCAATGATTGAAGCTCTACAGCTAAATCTATATGATGAATTCGAATGTGATCCGGCACATTCAAACGGGCCGGCGTAAAGTTAAGGATTCCCTTGATTCCGAGCGACACGAGCCGATCGGTGATTGACTGCGCGGCAACCGCCGGAACGGTAAGAATCGCCACGGGTTCATCCTTAATGTGAAGCTCTAAATCATTAAGAGCATAGACAGGCACGCCGCCTACCTCAGTTCCTATTTTACTCTGATTCACATCAAAAGCCATAGATATTTTTGTGTTATTATTTTTTGTGAAATTATAGTGAAGAAACGCCGTCCCTAAATTCCCGACACCGATCAAAATGACGTTCGTCGTTTCATCCTGATCCAGTGTTTTTCTGAAAAATGACAGCAGGTAATCCACATTATAGCCGTATCCTTTTTTGCCGAGCGCCCCGAAATAGGAAAAATCCCGGCGGATCGTGGCCGAATCGACTTTTACCGCATCGCTCAGTTCAGCAGATGAAACGCGCTGCTTTCCTGACGCGTGTAAATTCTTTAAAAAGCGGTAATAAAGCGGCAGCCGTTTTGCTGTCGCCTGCGGAATTTTTGATTGATCCTTGTTCATGATTGGTCCTCCACTTTATACTCAGATGCATCTCTTTTAAAATCACCGTTTTTGCCTCCCGTTTTTTCCATGAGGCAGGTCGGGCCGATGACCATTCCTTTATCCAGCGCCTTGCACATGTCATAAACGGTCAAAGCACAGACTGAAGCGGAAGTTAGCGCTTCCATTTCCACACCTGTACTCCCTTTTGTTTTTACGCTTGCCTGTATATGAAGAACGGCTTCGGAATCCTTTTCCTCCCAGCCGAATGAAATGTCGACGCTGCTTAAAGAAAGCGGGTGGCACATCGGGATAATCGCTGAGGTCTGCTTTGCAGCCATGATTCCGGCCACCTGTGCGACAGCCAGTACGTCTCCTTTTCCGATCTCGCGTTTTTTGATTCTGCTGTACACGTCATGCTTCATGTGTACGCTGGATATTGCAGCGGCAGTACGGACTGTTGAAGATTTATCGCTTATATCCACCATGCGGGCACGGCCTTCTTCATTAAAATGAGAAAATCCATTCATATTTAAACTCTCCTTACTTCTGATCATACACTATTTTCTCCCTGATGTCTTATCCTATAATGTTCCAATTCTGATGTATTGTTTGCTGACAGCAGGTTGATAAGCTACACTTAACTTATTATAACAGAGGTGAAATAATATGATGATCTTACAAATTAATCAGCTGTCCAAATCTTTTGGCGCTGATCCTATTTTAAACAATATAAAGCTTGAAGTCAGATCTCGGGATCGCATCGCCATTGTAGGCAGAAACGGAGCCGGCAAATCAACTCTCCTTAAAATTATCGCAGGTCACCTTTCATATGAAAAGGGTGAATTAATCAAACCGAAAGAATTAACGATGGGATATCTTGCCCAGCACACAGGCTTGGAATCCCAGCTTACCATAAAAGAAGAACTGCTGAGTGTTTTTGATTTCCTGAAAGCAATGGAAAAAGAAATGCGTTCTATTGAAGAAAAGATGGCTACGGCCGCCCCCGCGGAGCTTGAGACACTGATGAAAACCTATGACAGGCTTCAGCAGGACTTCAAGGATAAAGGCGGCTATCAGTATGAAGCGGACGTCCGTTCTATCCTTCACGGCCTCGGTTTCGGAAAATTTGACGATTCCGTGAAAGTGCAAAGCCTGAGCGGCGGTCAGAAAACAAGGCTTGCACTCGGCAAGCTTTTGCTGACCCAGCCTGATCTGCTTATTTTGGATGAACCGACGAACCATCTCGACATCGACACGCTTACATGGCTTGAGCACTATTTACAGGGATATTCAGGCGCCATCCTGATTGTCTCCCACGACAGATATTTCCTTGATAAAGTCGTCAGCCAAGTGTACGAGGTCTCACGGACAGAAAGTAAAAAATACCTCGGCAACTACAGCGCCTATTTAGAACAAAAAGCTGAGCAGTATGAGAAAGACCTGAAGCTGTATGAAAAACAGCAGGACGAAATCGCCAAGCTCCAAGATTTTGTCGACCGCAACCTGGCCAGAGCATCAACAACAAAAAGAGCCCAAAGCAGACGAAAGCAGCTTGAACGGATGGACGTCATGGCAAAGCCGCTCGGTGATGAAAAATCAGCCGCCTTCCGTTTTGACATTACAAAACAGAGCGGAAACGACGTCCTTCGCGTACAGGATGTTTCCATCAGCTATGACGGCCAGCCGCCGCTTTTGAAAAACCTGACCTTCGGCATTACAAGAGGGGAAAGCGCCGCCCTCGTCGGACCGAACGGGATCGGCAAGTCAACCCTGCTGAAAGCCATTAACAATACGCTCAGTCCGAAATCCGGGTCGATCACGTACGGCTCCAATGTCACAATCGGCTATTATGATCAGGAGCAAGCCGAACTGACCTCATCCAAACGCGTCTTGGACGAGCTGTGGGATGAATATCCGGACATGCCGGAAAAAGAGATCAGGACATGCCTCGGCAACTTTCTGTTCAGCGGAGACGATGTCCTGAAACCTGTCCGTTCTCTAAGCGGCGGTGAGAAAGCAAGAGTTGCGCTTGCCAAGCTGATGCTGCAAAAAGCAAACTTTCTCATCCTTGATGAACCGACAAACCACCTTGATCTGGACAGTAAAGAAGTGCTGGAAAACGCCCTGATCGACTATCCGGGAACCCTGTTATTTGTATCGCATGACCGCTACTTTATTAACAGGATCGCCACAAGGGTGCTGGAGCTGTCTCCGGATCATGCAGAAGAATATTTGGGTGACTATGACTATTACACCGAGAAAAAAGCCCAGCAGCTGGAATTGGAAGAAATGAAACGGCAGGAAAAAGAGCAAGCACAGCCTGCCGGCAAGGTCAAACAGGATACAAAAAGAACATACGAGGAAGAAAAAGAATGGAAAAAGAAAGAACGGCAGCGCCTGAGACGCATTGAAGAAATCGAAGCAGCCGTCTCATCCGCCGAAGAGAAAATCAGCGCCAATGAGGAGCTGCTGTGCGACCCTGACGTGTATCAGGATCATGAAAAGGTACAGACCATTCACACAGAGAACGAAGCTCTGAATCAAGAGCTGGAACGATTATTAGCGGAGTGGGAAGAACTCTCCTCAGAAGAATAGAAAAAGTCAAGCACCTCTTTAAGGGGTGCTTTTTTATCCACAGCTTTTCTCCTTGCCTGCTATTTAAGTAAGCGCTTTATACACACTATCCACAAAATTTTCTGACTTTATCCACTTTACTAACAACTTTCAGACCCTTATCCAGCCTGGATTTCTGAATATATTCACAATCCTGTGGATATGTTAGAATTATCTGTTAATAAATTAAAAAAGCCTCACGTTTTACAACGTGAGACGCTCAAAAGATGTTAATTCCAAGCCGGGCTGTCCGTTCATATCATATGAACCCCGGATTCCTTTTTCAAAAGCAACGGTTCCGGCAGCCGCAATCATCGCTGCATTGTCTGTGCATAAAGAAAGCGGCGGGATAACAAGCTCAGGATCTCCCGGATGGCTGAATTCCTGCTGCAGAGCGGCTCTCAGCCCTTTGTTGGCGGCTACGCCTCCTGCCAGCAGCACTTGTTTAACCCCGTATTCTTTCGCGGCTTTAGAGGTTTTTGCCGTCAGTACATCAATGACACTCTGCTGAAAGCTCGCAGCAAGATCCTCAGGAGGAATCACCTCATTTTTTTGCGAGGCGTTATGGAGCGTGTTAATCACGGCTGACTTCAGCCCGCTGAAGCTGAAATTGTAAGACCCCTCATCCAGCCACGCACGCGGAAGCGGAATAGAATCCGTTCCCACAGCAGCCAGCTTATCAATCTGCGGCCCTCCCGGATAAGGAAGCCCCATCGTTCTCGCCACTTTGTCGTAAGCTTCGCCTGCGGCATCATCCAGCGTTTCTCCGATAACCTCGAATGAACCGTGCTCTTCCATATAAACCAATTCCGTATGTCCGCCCGACACAACCAAAGCAAGCGCCGGGAACTGAAGCTCCTCTACCAGTCTGTTTGCATAAATATGGCCCGCAATGTGATGGACGCCGACTAACGGTATTTGATGGGCAAAGCTTAACGCCTTTGCCGCATTGACTCCGATTAACAGGGCTCCGACAAGTCCGGGTCCTTCCGTTACCGCAATCGCATCGAGATCACCAAAGCCCATCTCCGCTTTTAAAAGAGCTTCCTCAATCACTAAGGTAATCTGCTCCACATGATGTCTGGACGCAATTTCAGGCACGACCCCGCCGAACCGTTTATGGCTTTCAATTTGCGAAGCGACTACGTTTGAAACGATTTCTTTACCGTTTTTCACGACTGAAGCCGCTGTTTCATCACAGCTTGTTTCAATTCCTAATACATAAATATCTTGTTTTTCACTCATGTAATGTCACCCACATTAATAACGCATCTTCCCCGTTATCTGTATAGTATTGTTTTCTGATTCCTCCGGCCTGAAGACCGAATTTTTTATATAAGGATTGGGCGGGATGATTCGAGACCCTGACTTCGAGAGAGAGCCTCCTTGCCTTTTTTTCTCTGCACAATTCTACCGCAGCGCGAAACAGAGCTTCTCCCAATGATTGGCCCCGGTATTCCGGCTTAATGGCTATATTCGTAATCTGCGCGTCATCTATAATAATCCAGATTCCGCAATACCCCGCCAGACAGCCGTCCTTTTCAATGACAAGGTAGTGCGCATACGGATTTTCCAAAAGCTCATGATAAAATGAATCCTTCGTCCACGGAGAAGTGAAGGATGCTGTTTCAATTTCATAAATTTGATCAATATCTTCCGGCCGCATGCTTCGAATCGCCGTTTTCGTTTTCATCCCCATCACCCTATTTTTGAGATTCCATCCATTTCGCTTCAGCCTCTGCCAGACGCAAATAATCTGGAACAAGGCTGTGGACATCCGCTTCTTCTTTTTCCAAGCCTAAAAACGCCAGCTCTGACGGCCGCGGATTATGCTGTGCAGCCGTTCCCATCACTGCTTGAGATGTCAGTTCATGCAGAATGGTTTCTTCATGAATGGCTGTATCATGCCCTAAAAATAAAACCGGAGACGCTTTTTCTTTCAGCATGCCGAGCCAATCCGTCAAAAGCACATTCTGATCAGGAAGAACGGATTGTAATCGGCCGTCCTGATATTCATAAAGTCCCGTATACACCTGTCCGCGTCTGGCATCAAATAACGGGCAGATCAGACCTTGAAAATGCCGTCCGTTCGCCGCCAGCACCTCAAGGCTCGACACAGCGGAAATCGGAAGCTTCAGCGACCAAGCCAAAGTCTTCGCCAGCGTCACACCGATTCTGACACCAGTGTACGATCCCGGTCCTTTCGCCACCGCTATTTTCGTAAGGTCCTGCGGTGTTAGGCCGCAATCCTCCAGCAATGAATTGACAGCAGGCATCGCCCGCACGGAATGATTCTTTTTTAAATATGTAATATACTCCGCCATCACCGTTTTCTCACGAACGAGCGCGGCACCCAGCGTGTAATTTGACGTATCAATTGCCAGTATTGTCATGTTTATTAATCTCCTCACAAAGCGTTTCATACCGTGTTCCGCAAGCCGTAAAGGTAATGTCCCTTTCCTCATCACCGGCTCTCTTGATGACGATCTGCAGCCGTTCAGCGGGCAGCTGATCCTGAATTAAATGAGCCCATTCAATTAAACAGACGCCTTGTCCTTCAAAATATTCTTCAAGGCCTAAGTCTTCGCTTTCATCCTCCATGCGATACACATCCATATGATATAGAGGAAGCGAACCATCATGGTATTCTTTTATAATTGTAAAGGTCGGGCTGTTTACCACTCTTGTGATCCCC
>NZ_CP013950.1:1642500-2072500 GCF_001553895.1 Bacillus sp. SDLI1
AGTCGAGTTGCAGACTGCGATCCGAACTGAGAACAGATTTGTGGGATTGGCTTAACCTCGCGGTTTCGCTGCCCTTTGTTCTGTCCATTGTAGCACGTGTGTAGCCCAGGTCATAAGGGGCATGATGATTTGACGTCATCCCCACCTTCCTCCGGTTTGTCACCGGCAGTCACCTTAGAGTGCCCAACTGAATGCTGGCAACTAAGATCAAGGGTTGCGCTCGTTGCGGGACTTAACCCAACATCTCACGACACGAGCTGACGACAACCATGCACCACCTGTCACTCTGCCCCCGAAGGGGACGTCCTATCTCTAGGATTGTCAGAGGATGTCAAGACCTGGTAAGGTTCTTCGCGTTGCTTCGAATTAAACCACATGCTCCACCGCTTGTGCGGGCCCCCGTCAATTCCTTTGAGTTTCAGTCTTGCGACCGTACTCCCCAGGCGGAGTGCTTAATGCGTTAGCTGCAGCACTAAGGGGCGGAAACCCCCTAACACTTAGCACTCATCGTTTACGGCGTGGACTACCAGGGTATCTAATCCTGTTCGCTCCCCACGCTTTCGCTCCTCAGCGTCAGTTACAGACCAGAGAGTCGCCTTCGCCACTGGTGTTCCTCCACATCTCTACGCATTTCACCGCTACACGTGGAATTCCACTCTCCTCTTCTGCACTCAAGTTCCCCAGTTTCCAATGACCCTCCCCGGTTGAGCCGGGGGCTTTCACATCAGACTTAAGAAACCGCCTGCGAGCCCTTTACGCCCAATAATTCCGGACAACGCTTGCCACCTACGTATTACCGCGGCTGCTGGCACGTAGTTAGCCGTGGCTTTCTGGTTAGGTACCGTCAAGGTGCCGCCCTATTTGAACGGCACTTGTTCTTCCCTAACAACAGAGCTTTACGATCCGAAAACCTTCATCACTCACGCGGCGTTGCTCCGTCAGACTTTCGTCCATTGCGGAAGATTCCCTACTGCTGCCTCCCGTAGGAGTCTGGGCCGTGTCTCAGTCCCAGTGTGGCCGATCACCCTCTCAGGTCGGCTACGCATCGTCGCCTTGGTGAGCCGTTACCTCACCAACTAGCTAATGCGCCGCGGGTCCATCTGTAAGTGGTAGCCGAAGCCACCTTTTATGTCTGAACCATGCGGTTCAAACAACCATCCGGTATTAGCCCCGGTTTCCCGGAGTTATCCCAGTCTTACAGGCAGGTTACCCACGTGTTACTCACCCGTCCGCCGCTAACATCAGGGAGCAAGCTCCCATCTGTCCGCTCGACTTGCATGTATTAGGCACGCCGCCAGCGTTCGTCCTGAGCCAGGATCAAACTCTCCGATAAATGGATCACAGACTAAGTTCACTGCATCCTGCAGTAACGTCTGTGTGATCTGCATCGTGCAGACCTTAGTTTGACTGACTACGCACATCGCTGTGCGATTTATTTAAAACTTTGAATTAACAGGTACGTTTTGTCTTGTTTAGTTTTCAAAGATCATTATAATGGAGCGGGTGATGAGAATCGAACTCACGACATCAGCTTGGAAGGCTGAGGTTTTACCACTAAACTACACCCGCATTTTAAATTGGCGCGCCCGAGAGGAGTCGAACCCCTAACCTTTTGATCCGTAGTCAAACGCTCTATCCAATTGAGCTACGGGCGCTTATCAGGCGACTTAACTATCATACTATCAATCAGTGATGATGTCAAGTGTTTTTTATTTCTTTTTGAAGTTGTTTTCTCAACCTCATTTATTATACACGTTTCTGAGAATTTGTAAAGTCTTTTTTCAAAAGCTCATTTTCTCTTTTAACGTGATCGCTTTGTTCATCAGCGACGTTTACTAATATACCATGCCCCTTAAATCGCGTCAACACTTTTACAAAAGTTTTTTCTCGCTTATTACTTCCTTCTATATATAGAAAATAAAAAACAGGATTCCTAAGAACCCTGCATCTCTCTTGATTACCCGCTCACCTTGACCTCTGCACTTTTTCGCTCTGGTTTTTCATAAGTACGGAAGTTTTGTTCAAGCTGTTCAAGCGACAGACCTTTTGTTTCCGGCAGGAACCTTTTCACGAATATGACGGACGCTATTCCTAACAGAACAAAAATAAAGAAGGTTGCAGAGAGTCCGATGTTTGCGAGCAGAACCGGGAAAGTTAAACCGACAAGGAAGTTCGCGATCCAAAGACAGAAGACAGTGACTCCCATACCAAGCCCCCGCAATCGAAGCGGGAATATCTCCGACAGCATCAGCCAGGTCACAGGAGAAACCGCTCCCTGCTGAAACGCAAGGAAAGTGACGGTTAACCCAAGAACTGCATAAGGAAGTGAAGGGGATCCTTTCAGCACGACAGATAAAATGCCGATCAGCAGCAGCACGGCAGTCGTTCCGATCAGCCCCGTCATCAGCATCGGACGCCGGCCGACTCTGCCGAGAAGCCATATGCCCACAAAAGTCGCAAGCACGGAAATCACACCGTTAGCGATATTGCCGATCAATGCAGCTTTTGTTTCGAAGCCGGCATCTTTTAGTATTTGAGTTCCATAGTACATAATTGAGTTTACGCCGGTGAGCTGCTGCACTACCGCAATTCCGATTCCGATAAACACAATGCGGCGCACCCATGGAACGGCAAGGTCCTTAAATGTCGCCCGCTCCATCTCCGCTTCCTTGTGAAAAGCAGATTCAATCTCGGCGAGTTCTGACTTTGCTTTCTCGTCATTCCGTATTCTCCGGAGAACACGCAGAGCATCTTCTTTTCTTCCTTTAGAAACCAACCAGCGCGGACTTTCAGGAACTTTCAGCATACCGAAAAACAAGAATACCGCCGGAAGAGCCGCGATAACGAGCATGTAACGCCAAGCGTGAGACGTATCACCGAGCACATTGCCGATGATGGCATTACACGTGAAGGCAAGCAGCTGGCCCGTTACAATCATCAGTTCATTTTGGGTAACCATTCTCCCCCGGCTTTCCGCCGGCGACATTTCAGCCAAGTATGCCGGAACTGTTACGGAAGCTCCCCCGACAGCAAGCCCCAGCAGAAAACGAGAGATAATCATAACCGACACGTTAGGCGCCAGTGTACATCCCAGCGTCGCCACAAAGAACAAAACGGCAAGGAAAAGGATATTTTTACGTCTGCCGTTATAGTCCGACAGCCGCCCTCCGAAAACTGCGCCGATCGCAGCCCCCAAGAGAAGGGAACTTGCCACCATGCCTTCAGTCAGCGCCGTAAGATTAAGCTGGTCAGCTTTCGCCATAAAAGGAAGCGCTCCATTAATTACACCTGTATCGTAACCGAAAAGAAGCCCCCCGAACGTCGATACTAAAATGATGGTTCTCAAAAATGAATACTGGCTGCTATTTTTATTCATCTTCAAATCCTCCCAGTTTTTATACAGAGATATAAACCAAATATTCAGTTATCTGTATTTACGCCTATAATGTCTTACCCACGTTTCGACAATTCAAAACAGCTTCTATATAAAAAATCACTCGAAAGCGTCATCATTTATCATTTATATTCGCTCTCTCCTTTCGTCGAATTGTTACTTTATAGTTATTTTTTAGTTAAGTTGTAATGATATTATTAGCACTTATGTTATTATCTTAATTTTAAAAGCGCTTTCAGTCAATAAATATTTCAGATAATTTCAAAGATTTTCTTAATATGATCTACATATAATCAATATTTGTTTAAAATAAGCTCACGTTCATAATATACTCAATAATCATCTCAGTTTTAATCAACAAATGATTATATAATGAAAAAACCCCCAACTGCTGATCGGGGGTTTTTGTTTATTCTTCGTTCAGTTTAACGATCGTTCTCCCTCTCGCTTTTCCTTTTAAGAGAGCAGGAAGCGTGTCCGGCAGTTCCTCAAGTGTAATTTCCTTTTGAATAAAGGTCTCGAGATCCGCTGGCTTGAAATCTTCAGCCAGACGCTGCCATGTTTTCTTTCTTGTCTCCATGGGACAGAATACGGAATCAATTCCCAGGAGGCTGACGCCGCGCAATATAAACGGGAAGACCGTAGCCGGGAGTTTCGTTCCCGCTGTCAGTCCGCTCACTGCAACTGTTCCGCCGTACTGAATCTGGCTGAGAACTGAAGCAAGCGGCTCACCTCCGACCGGATCGACGGCCGCAGCCCATTTTTGTTTTTGCATCGGTTTTAACGTGCCGTTGTAAACTTCGTCACGGTGAATAACCGATTTCGCACCGAGACTCTTCAGATAGCCGCTTTCTTCTTCTTTTCCCGTACTGGCCTCTACGTCATAGCCTAATGAAGAAAGAATGGAAACTGCAAAGCTTCCGACGCCTCCTGTTGCTCCCGTCACCAGCACTTTCCCTTTTTCAGGGGCGGCATGGTTTTCCTCAAGCCGCTGAACGGACAATGCGGCCGTAAAGCCGGCGGTTCCGATCGTCATGGCTTCTTTAAGAGTCAGACCTTCAGGCAGCGGCACGATCCAATCTGCCGGAATGCGGGCCATCCCGCTATAGCCGCCAAAGCGGGAAACACCTATGCCATAGCTTGTCGCAATGACTTTGTCCCCTTCTTTAAAACGGGCGTCATCTGAGGAAACGACGATTCCCGCTAAATCAATTCCCGGCACGAAAGGATACGAGGTTACGATCTTGCCGTCAGGAATGGCAGCCAAGCTGTCTTTGTAATTCACGCCTGAATAGCAAACCTTAATCAGCACTTCACCCTCGGGAAGGTCCTGAACTGCGAGCTCCTGTACGCTGACTGAAAACCGGTCTTCACGTTGATCGACTACTAACGCTTTAAATTGATCTGTCATCACTACGTCTCCTTAAAATGTATTGAATGGCTTTGAAAAAGCATAAAATAAGTTTGATTTGTTTTCAAATGTCCTGCCCCGTGTAGTATGATCAAAAGAAAAAACAGCGAAAGAGTGGTTAGCAGCATGTCTGATAAACAAAACAATGATAACAAAAATAACAACAGCAGTAATCAAATATTACCGGACATTATTCATACCGCCGTTTTCAAGGCGCCGCTGCAAGTGGTCTGGGATACGGTCTCCACTGCGGACGGACTGTCTCTCTGGTTTATGCCGAATGATTTCACTCCTCAAGAAGACAGTGAGTTTCAGCTGGAATCTCCATTCGGTCCGTCTCCGTGCAAGGTGCTGGATATCGAAGCGCCGTACCGTCTTTCTTTTTCATGGGATACGGAGGGCTGGATCGTTTCTTTTGTCTTGAAAGAAACGGAAAGCGGAGATACGGAATTCACTCTCATTCACGGCGGATGGAAAGAGCCGGATGCTGTCATCAATAAAGTCAATCGGAAAAGCTCGGAGATTCACAGTACGATGGACCAAGGATGGAACGGGCTTGTCAACACGAAGCTCCGCGGGGCGGTCGAGGCTTAACGCAAAAGGACGGGATACACTTTCCGTCCTTTTTTGCTGCCAATACATAAAAACCGACTTTGCTAAGACACTAACAGAAGAACCGAAAACTGATTTCAGGGGGCGCTGTTCATGTATTATTACAAAGAAGAACTGATCAATATCATTAAGCCGGACAAGCCGGATCCAGCCGCCGCCAAGGTGCTTCAGGAAATTTTAGGCGGGCACTACGGAGAAATGCGGACGATGATGCAATACTTTTTCCAAAGCTCTAATTTCAGGGGAAAAGAAAAGCAGTTCCGCGACCTGCTTCGCGGCGTATTCTTAGAAGAAATCGCACACGTTGAACTCGTCCAGCATACGATTAATGCGCTGCTCGATGAAAGCGGAGCTGAGGGCCCCGGAAATCAGGCTTCAGATCAGGCGCCGATTGACGAAGCGGTGAAGCATGCCAATCCGCACCATTATATTATCGGGGCGCAAAGTTCTCTGCCTGCAGATGCAAGCGGCAATCCATGGAATGGCTCTTGGGTCTACAATCACGGTAATCTGATTGCCGACTTATTGGACAATGTCGTGCTGGAATCAACCGGCGTGCTGCAGAAAACGCGCATTTATGAAATGAGTTCTAATCAGACGTTCAGAGAAACACTCGGTTTCCTGATTGTCCGTGACAATGCTCATCAAAATGCTTTTACAAAAGCGCTGGAAACACTGGGTGTTGAATGGGGCAAATTATTCCCCGTGCCGAATTATGACATTGAGAAATATCCGGAGTGCCGTAAATTCGTTGAGATGGGATATCATAATACCCAATTTAATTTCAGACTGGATCCGACACGGATCGGAGAAATTCTGCAAGGACAGACGCCGAGCCGAAACGGCGGCGAATTAAGTGTGTCTGAGCCGCCTAAAGGGTTCCCTGTGCCGGAACTTCCTGAGCTTCCGAATGAGCACAGCCCCGGACTGAAAGATATGAACTTGTAATAAAAAAACGCCTGCTTCGGGCGTTTTTTTATTTTTATAGATGTAAGGTTTGAACGTGAGCAAAACGGGGAATATAAGCGGGGAGATCTTGACATGCGGCCGTATCAAGTCACTCCATTATGATTTGAGCATACTGCTGTACATACTTCAGCATCGAAAGCTGTCCTAATTTTCCAGCCGGCCGGCTGGGTATGTTCGAATGATAATGGGAATTATGTAAATAGAACATGTCTTATAAGGAGGCAGCGAATGTCTAAGCAGGGAAACTTCCAGAAATCTATGTCACTTTTTGATCTTATTTTAATCGGCATGGGAGCCATATTCGGTTCAGCATGGCTGTTTGCCGTCAGTAACGTCGCCTCTAAAGCGGGCCCATCAGGCGTTTTTTCCTGGCTGATCGGCGGGGGAATCATCTTATTGATCGGCTTAGTTTATGCGGAACTGGGCGCCGCGCTGCCGCGGACCGGGGGAATTATCCGGTATCCCGTATATTCACACGGACACCTGGTCGGATATTTAATTTCCTTTGTCACCATTGTGGCCTACACGAGCCTTATTTCTATAGAAGTCACGGCAGTCCGCCAATACGTGGCATACTGGTTTCCCGGGCTGACCGTGAAAGGTTCTGACTCGCCGACAATTGCCGGATGGATATTGCAATTTGCGCTGCTCTGCCTGTTCTTCCTCCTCAATTATTGGAGTGTCAAAACCTTTGCGAAAGCAAACTTCATTATTTCGATTTTTAAATATGTCGTTCCGATTACGGTTATTATAGTACTGATTTTCCATTTTCACCCGGGCAATATGACCGTTCACGGATTCGCGCCTTTTGGTTTCACCGGAATTCAGGCTGCGATTTCCACCGGCGGCGTCATGTTCGCCTATCTTGGGCTGCACCCGATTGTGGCTGTCGCAAGTGAAGTGCAGAATCCGAAGCGGAACATTCCGATCGCATTGATTGTCTGTATTATCGTTTCTACTATTATTTACACCGTGCTGCAGCTCACTTTTATCGGGGCGATTCCGGCGGATACCCTGAAGCACGGATGGCCGGCTATCGGGACTGAATTCTCTCTTCCGTTCAAAGATATCGCCGTTTTGCTCGGATTAGGGTGGCTGGCGACATTGGTTATTTTAGATGCGATCTTATCACCGGGCGGTAACGGTAATATCTTTATGAATACGACTTCACGTCTCGTCTACGCCTGGGCCAGAAACGGAACTTTATTCAGCATCTTTTCTAAAGTCAATAAAGAAACCGGGACACCGCGTGCCTCCCTTTGGCTTTCGTTCGGTCTGGCTGTTTTTTGGACGCTGCCGTTCCCTTCTTGGAACGCTCTTGTGAACGTGTGCTCCGTCGCATTGATTCTGTCTTATGCCATTGCGCCGATTTCTTCAGCGGCGCTGAGGGTGAACGCGAAGGATATTAACAGACCGTTTTATTTAAAAGGGATGAGCATCATCGGGCCGCTGTCGTTTATTTTCACTTCTTATATTGTATATTGGTCCGGATGGCGCACCGTATCCTGGCTTCTCGGTTCTCAAATTGTCATGTTTCTGATCTACCTCTGTTTCAGTAAATATGCTCCTAAAGATGATGTCAGTATACGGCAGCAGCTGAAATCAGCCTGGTGGATCGTCGGCTTCTACGTCATGATGCTGATTTTCTCCTATCTCGGCTCGTTCGGCCACGGATTGGGCATTATCAGCAATCCGCTTGACCTGATTCTGATCGCCATCGGTTCGCTCGGTATTTATTACTGGGCAAAATATACGGGACTGCCGAAGGCTATGATCGACAGTGATAAATGATGAACGCCGGAAAGAAGTATGGTCTTCTTTCCGGTATTTTTATTTTAAGGGATGACAAAAAAGCGAATGTGCGATAAAATGAATGACAGTCATTCATAAAAGGAGGAACCCCTCTATTGGCAAAACAAAGCTCGGGAAAATATGAAAAGATCCTGCAAGCCGCGATTGAAGTCATTTCTGAAAAAGGATTAGACAAAGCATCCATTTCAGAAATCGTCAAAAAAGCCGGAACGGCCCAAGGGACGTTTTACTTATATTTTTCTTCTAAAAACGCGCTGATATCCGCGATTGCAGAAAACCTGCTCGACACTACGCTGGACAGAATAAAAGGGAAAACGGACGGTTCTGAAGATTTTTGGACGTTGCTGGACATTTTGGTAGATGAAACATTTCACATCACCCGGCTTCATAAAGATATTATCGTTCTCTGTTATTCCGGTCTTGCCATCGATCACTCAATGGAAAAATGGGAGGCCATTTATCAGCCTTATTATTCCTGGCTGGAAGGCGTCATCAATACGGCCATTGAGCAGGGTGAAGTCAACAGCGGCATTCATGTCAGATGGACGGCCAGAACGATTATCAATGTTGTCGAGAACGCAGCTGAACGGTTTTATATCGGCTGTGAACAGGATGTCGATCTCGAAGTATATAAAAAAGAAATATTCAGCTTTCTCAAAAGAAGCTTGCAGAAATGATTGGCGGAAGACCGATCATTTTTGACCGCCATAAAAATGACTGACATTCATTCATAATTGAGGTGACTGTAAATGTATTGGCTGCTTGTACTGATAGCCGGACTGTTAGAAGTGGTTTGGGCGTCCGCTCTGAAACATGCGGACTCGCTCGTTGATTGGATCGGTATTTTCCTGCTGATTGCCGTCAGCTTCCTGATGTTGATCCGTTCTTATAAAAAAATACCGATGGCTGCCGCATATACCGTTTTTGTCGGAATAGGCACCGTCGGCACATATGTAACGGGCGTCATTTTAGGAGAACCTTTTTCAATCGGGCAAATCTTCTTTTTGGCTCTGCTGTTGTCCGGCATTTTAGGAATGAAGGTATTTACGAAAGAAAACAAAACAAGGGGTGAACATTAATGGCATGGCTGCTGTTATTTATTGCCGGAGCGGAGGAAGTTGTAGCAGCCGCTGCCATGAAACATATTGACGGTTTTAAAAAAAAGTGGCCGCTGATTGTCATGGTAACAGGCTTTATGCTTTCATTCTTTTGCCTTTCCGGAGCGATGCAGGTTCTTCCCACAGGTGTCGCGTATGCGGCTTGGACCGGCATGGGAAGCATCGGCGTTTCGGCCGTGGGCATACTTTGGTTTAAAGAAAAATTCAATCTGTCACAATTGGTGTCTCTGGGGCTTATCCTCATCGGTGTCATCGGCTTAAAACTGACAACGTGACGGCCTGAGACAGCTTTTTAAATAAAAAACAAAGGACCCTAAGCGGGCCCTTTGTTTTTTTATGCTGTTTTGATCTGTTCCGCTTTTCCGGCTCCGACACCGAAAATGAAAATCAGAACGGAGACCGCGATCAGCATGAATAACGGAACCGTCCAGCCGTGCGTGATATCATGCAGCAGGCCGAATACGAGCGGCCCGAACGCGGCAAGCAAATATCCGAATGACTGGGCCATTCCCGAAAGCGCCGCGGCTTCATGGACATGGCGGGTCCGCAGGCTGAAGAACATCATCGCCAGACTGAACGCACAGCCTCCCGCAATTCCGATCAAAATGACCCATACCGGAGTGAGAGCCGGGCTTCCGAAAAGAACGCCGGCAATCCCGATAAGGAAAAATAAAGCCGTCAGTCCGGCGAGTGCGCGCTGGTTTTTCATTTTAGCGGCAGCGATCGGCACGATAAAAGTAATCGGCAGGACTGAGAATTGCATTAATGAAAGCATCCATCCCGCCTTACTTGAGCTGAGTCCATTCTGCTGAAGAATTTCCGGCAGCCAAGCGATGATGGTGTAAAAAATAAGGGATTGCAGCCCCATGAACAACGTCACCTTCCAAGCCAGCGGAGACCGAAGCAGACTGCTTTTCTTCTCTCCGTTTGTCCCAGTCGTGCGGACGGGCAGTTCGCGTCCTCGCATTTGCGGAATCCACATGACGAACGCAATGAAAGAAAGGATCGCCCAGCAGCCGAGCGCGCCTTTCCAGCCTAACCCCGCTGAAGAGGCGATCGGCACGCTGATGCCGGATGCAATCGCACCGCACAGATTCATAGAAACCGAGTAGACGCCGGTCATGACGCCTAAATTTCCGGGAAACTTATGTTTAATGAGACCCGGCAGCAGGACGTTGCATACGGCGATCGACAATCCCAACAGGATCGTTCCGAAAAAGAGAGTGCCGATTCCGGCGATGGAGCGCAGCAGAGTTCCGGCTGTCAGGACAATTAATGATGACAGTAAAACAATCTCGGTCCCGAAGCGCCGGGACAATAAAGGAACAAACGGCGACAGACATGCAAAGGCCAAAAGGGGCACTGTCGTAATGGTGCCGGCAGCCGCATTGGTCATGCCGAGGCTGTCCCGAATTGAGGAAACGAGCGGCCCGACCGATGTCAGAGGCGCTCTGAGGTTAGCCCCTATCAATATGACTCCGATAACCAGCAATATCAGTTTTTTACGCTGACTTGCTTGCAGCACTTGATGTTCGTCTTCAATTTTCATGTCCATCCTCCATGTGTATTGTATCTTTAAATACTGTGATGTATTGGTTGACGGCCTCCATGGCCTCATCCGGTTTCTGTCCGGCAATCGCAGCGGCAAGCTGGGTGTGTATCCGGATAGCAGGCGTAATTTCCAAGAGATTATGGACTGACGCACAAAGCGCCTCCGTCATATGCTCGTATAGATCAGAAAGCATGTTGTTATGGGCCGCCTGTACAATTGTTTTGTGCAGATTAATGTCAGCTTCGGCATACCGTTTTCGATCTTCATTTTGCAAGGCCGCCTCACATTCATCCAGGCATGCCTTCAGTGCTTTAAGGTCTTCGTCATTACGCCTTTGGGCCGCCAATCGTGCGGCTTCTCTCTCAAGTGCGTATCTGACTTCTAATGTTTCAAGCAAATTTGATTTTTTTATATGGCGGTAAAATGCAGCGCCGAGGACACTGGATGAGCTGACATACGTACCGCTCCCCTGCCTAGTCTGAAGAAGGCCGGCATGTACGAGCGCCCGAATGGCCTCACGCAATGTGTTCCGGCTCACATCAAATTGCTTCATTAAATCCAGCTCAGGAGGAATGCGCGTCCCGACCGGCCATTTATCCGATTGTATTAACGATTCAATTTGCGCCACCACTTGTTCTACGAGCGACAGTCTGCTTGTTTTGGATATTTCCATCAGAACACCTCTGTAATTTGTAGGATGATTCTATCATTGGGTAATATAACATAAAAGAAGTGACGATGTAAATCAGCTGCAACAAAAAAAGAGTGAGTTTTTCTCTCACCCTTCGTCGCTTTTATGGACGTTTTATATGGACTGAGGTCACGACAAACTTGTCATGGCGGCAGCGGGAAAATGAAGTGCCGTTGTCCAAAAAGCCTGCATATTTCGACTTCTAATATCGAGTCATCCGGCTGCACTCGAACTCCAGTGCGAGCGTCTTTTCATCATGGAGCGGCTGATCTATGTCATAAACACTGCTTTTAATCCTCGTTCTCATTTTGTTGGCGATTTTTTCGTACTTATTCATCGGTTTCCTCAGGCTTTGTAATATTTGATCTGTATAGACTCCTTACGGTTATCATAAATTTTTTTCTGCTTCATCAATGACGTTACAGCCGCCGCTATTGAAATTGAAAGGATTTCCTCGAATTTTCTATGGAATCTCTCTCACTATTATGGTAGAATTCTTTGCAGAAACGGACACAAACGAATATTGTATACATTGTATAACCTCAATGATATGGTTTGAGGGTGTCTACCAGGAACCGTAAAATCCTGATTACAAAAAATTGTCCCGCACACTTTTTGTAATCAGGATTTTTTATTTTCTAAAAAATAAAAAAAGGAGTATCTGTACATGAATTTCAAAGTATTTCTGCTTGCAGCATCTACTATTGCAGTCGGATTGGTTGAATTAATTGTGGGCGGTATTCTCCCGCAAATCGCTTCCGACTTAAATATATCCATCGTCAGCGCAGGGCAGCTGATCAGCGTATTTGCGCTCGGTTACGCGGTATCCGGCCCGCTGCTTTTGGCAGTGACGGCAAAAGCTGAACGAAAGCGGCTTTATTTAATCGCACTTTTTGTTTTCTTCCTGAGTAATCTGGTCGCTTATTTCAGTCCCAATTTCACCGTGCTTATGGTGTCACGGGTGCTCGCTTCCATGAGTACGGGACTGATTGTCGTCCTATCTTTAACGATTGCCCCTAAAATCGTTGCGCCGGAATACAGAGCGCGGGCGATCGGCATCATTTTCATGGGCTTCAGCTCCGCAATCGCTTTAGGCGTGCCTGTCGGCATTATCATCAGCAATGCTTTCGGATGGCGCGTTCTGTTTTTAGGAATCGGCGTATTATCGCTTGTTTCCATGCTGATTATCAGCGTCTTTTTCGAAAAAATACCTGCTGAAAAAATGATTCCGTTTCGTGAGCAGATCAAGACGGTCTGGAACGCCAAAATTGCCAGCGCACATCTTGTCACCTTGTTTACACTGGCTGGGCATTACACACTCTATGCCTACTTTGCGCCTTTTTTGGAAACAACGCTTCATTTGAGTTCCGTTTGGGTCAGTGTATGCTACTTTTTGTTCGGCCTGTCAGCGGTATGCGGCGGACCGTTCGGCGGCTGGCTGTATGACCGTTTGGGATCATTTAAAAGCATCATGCTTGTGACTGTTTCTTTCGCTTTGATCCTGTTTATCCTTCCGCTGTCAACGGTTTCTTTAATCATTTTCCTGCCTGCGATGGTGATCTGGGGATTGCTCAGCTGGAGCCTTGCGCCGGCGCAGCAAAGTTATTTGATCAAAATTGCGCCTGAGTCTTCCGATATTCAGCAAAGCTTCAATACATCCGCTTTGCAAATCGGCATTGCGCTCGGGTCAGCCATCGGCGGCGGCGTGATCAGACAAACGGGTTCTGTCACAGCTACCGCCTGGTGCGGCGGTTTGATTGTCATTATCGCTGTCGCGTTAGCCGTGTTTTCTTTAACGAGACCTGCTTTGAAAAGAAAATCCGCATAAGTGTGAAACCGCAAAAAAGCCAAAGGAGTTCCTTCGGCTTTTGCGGTCTTTTTTTATTTTGCGGCGGAAAGTTCGTCTTCTGTGACCCATTTATGGTTGGTTACTTTTTGGCCGCCGTCCGTCGATGTATAGTCGACCATATAAACGGTTGTCTTTTTGGCTGAATCAATGACGGCTTCAGCGCCCTTCATGCCTTTCATATGGGATGCCTCGATGACGGCCTTGTCACCCGGCTTTAACGTCTTATCACCGGCGCCCTTTAATTCTTCCTGAATGACCCATTTATGATCTTTAACGCGCTTTCCTCCCGTTGTCGGCGTGTAAGATACACTGTAAACCGTTGTATCATAAGCACCTGTTACGGTTCCTTGCGCATTTTTCATGCCCTTCATATGAGAAGCTAAAATCATGACGTCACTGCCGACTTTATAAGTCGGATTTTCGGCCTTCTTTAAACCTTTCGGCACCTCGGATGAACCTGAGTGATTCATGTCTTCGTGAGCGTGCGTTTCTTTGTCTTTCGCTTTTTCGCTTCCTCCTGAAGATTGGCTGTTGCATCCGGCAAGCGCCAGGACGGGAATGAGGAGAAACATGCTGAATAAAAATAATCTTGCTTTCATTTCAAGAACTCCTTTGCCTTTTTGATTTTTTACTTTTCCGTTTCGGTTCGTCAGTAAAACAGAAGATGAATTGCAGCCGGTCATCTCTCCTAATTCTTCAAATCTCTCTTCATTGCCTTTCGTCAGGTGAAATTGTTCACAAAATGTACACATTAATGGAAATGCAGTATAATTCCATTATCAGATAATAGGGGGAACTCATCATGAAAACAAAGGTTTTTGCGGTGGTATTGGGTGCTGTTTTAATGGTTGCAGGTTTGATTTTGGCAGAGGTTTCACTTTATATGGAATACATCACCATGCTCGGAGCCATGATTTTCTCTTCTATCTTTATGTCAGAGCCGAAAAGAAAATTTCGCGTCATCAAAGGGGTTTGACTTTTCTATTACCGCCGTCTTCTCAGGACGGCGGTTTTTTTTTTGTATGTCACTCAGTCTATTCGCAGAGCGGTTTCTTCTGTGCCGTCTTGATATAAAACGAAATGTGAGGCCGCTTGGGCTTTATCACCGGCAAATTCAATTTCAAGCGGCAGCGCCCGGACAAAATAACGGGTTTCCGTCATTGGGAATAATTCGAATGGTGTCTGCCCGTCTATAGTAAGATACAATCGGTTTTCTTTTACCGCCACCGATGCATGAGTATCATCCTGAAATGAGTAATCACCGATAAATCTGCTGTAAATCGCAGGATCGATGTCTGCTTTTTTCTGATCCGCCGGACGTTTCGGAATCTCATACGGCTGATCAAATAAGATGTTTACAGCCGCGGCAATCACAGCTTGTTCAAATTGATACGGTTGTTCCATATTGCTGAGATAGATCAATGTTTTATTGTGGTCAATGTAACGGATCATCAGAGTTGAATAGCCCGGCCAGCCTCCGTCGTGACTGACAACCTTCCCTTTTTGGGAGCTGTTTTGAATCATCCAGCCAAATCCATACCCGAAGTGCTCTTCTTCATTCCAATAGCCAGGTGTAAAAGCTTGGTCTTTCGTCTCTTTGCTGATGATTTCTTCCGTATAGAGAGCCTGATCAAACAGATATAAATCTCCTATAGTGGAGTTAACGGTTCCGTCACCTTGAATGCCGTCAAGGAAGACGACATAATTGGTTTCCTCAAGTTCATCAGGCAGGACATACTCTCCGGAATGCACATCATAGACATAGCCATATGCATAGTTCGGGATGTTTTCTTTACTCAGCCTTCTGTTATAAACCCGCGTATCGTTCATACGGAGCGGATGAAATACAGCTTGCTGCATAAATTCAGCAAAACTCATGCCTGATACAATTTCAATCATAACCGCTAACACAACATACCCCGTATTACTGTAAAGCCACCCCTTACCCGGCGGGAAATAAGCATCTGGTTTATGCTGCTTAAGCATATCGATCACATCTTGATTAACGGCAATTCTGTCCCGGTCCCAATGTGTTAAGAACAGCTCCATATAATCCGGCAATCCTGACGTATGATGAAGTAAATGCCGAATGGTAATGCCCGGATAAGGAAAATCAGGAAGCCACTGCTCTATCATATCGTCATACCGCAGCTCCCCCTGCTGCTCTAACTTCATAATCCCGAGAGCAGTAAACGGCTTCGATACTGAGGCCAATTCAAAGACAGAGCGGTCATTCAGCATCCTGTTTGTTTCCAGTTCTGCAGTGCCGAATGAACCCTGATATAAAATGCGGCCGTTTTCTGCCGCTAAAACAGCTCCGTTTATTTCATGCCTTCCGTCTAAAGTGCTGAAAAGCTGTTCAAAAGCTTGTTTTTTCTTATCCATCATTATGATCCCTCCATATAAAAACTGTATCTCTCTTTTATACGAATGGCTTTCATATGAGTTTCAATATTCTTCCTTAACCGGAACAAGTCGGTATATATACGATGATAATCAGAAGCCGCGGAGTTTTTATGACGATCTTTTATTCACACAATACAGTACAGGCTTCGAATTCAACATGCTTCTCATCTTTTTTGGCCCCGGCAATTTCCATAGTTGAAAACATCGCGCAGACGACAGCTTTGTATTCGTTCATGACGGTTTGAATTTCAATCAGGAACCGTTCGGATGAAGCCGCGCATTCCGTTACGTACTCTTTCATTTTGCCGATAATATCATCTGCCTGACGGCTGAATCCTGCCGCCTCCAAATCACTCTCAAACTGGTTTTTGTTCATCATATGAATATGCATTTTCAGGCCCCTTTCAGCAGTGTGTTTGTGGTTATACCTACTGTAAAGGACAGGGTTGGATAAACTTTTAATAAAATATGAACAAACTATGAATTGGAGCATCTGCCTGACCCGCGTGCATCCGGCTGTTCTCCATACCATTTGAACTACCTGAAAATATTACTTCTTTACTCTATTAAAAACAGCTCATATATGATCTAATACTGTAAAATGATCGTTTAGGAGGCGGCCTATGTCAACAGCAGGAAACCGGCAAAAATTTTGGATCAAGGCGATGCTTATAGCGGTCTTTGCTGTGTTTGTCTTCTCTTTTTCTGAGAATCATTCACAAAAGGACTGGCACGCGACAGTAGATCAGGCGTCCGTGAATGTTTTCGGCCAGCAGATCTTTGAAAAAGAC
This sequence comes from Bacillus sp. SDLI1, assembly GCF_001553895.1. Taxonomy (NCBI): domain Bacteria; kingdom Bacillati; phylum Bacillota; class Bacilli; order Caryophanales; family Bacillaceae; genus Bacillus; species Bacillus sp. SDLI1. The sequence continues at coordinate 1,659,106 of NZ_CP013950.1, forward strand.
CGTCTGGAAAAAACACTCGGCGCACGTGAGGCAGAATCTCTTCTGACTCTTATCAAACTCGCAAATGAAGAGCATCACATCATCTAAGAGTCTTTATAAAAAGCCTGTTTCCCTTTTTACAGCGGAAACAGGCTTTTTTCGTGTATTATTTTTTTTGTTCAATAAACCGGTCGATCCGGGCCAAGACATCTTTCATGTCCATGCATTCTTTAAAGCTTTCGTTAATGGCTTGAATGCCTTGTTTATATTTTCCGTTATGCAGCACTTCTTCTGCGGCAAGCTTTAACTTTTCAGCGCTTAATTCATCTTTTTGCACGGTATAGCCGGCATTCAGTTCAGTCAGGCGGCGTGCAATCATCGGCTGATCTTTATCATGCGGGATGACGACCAGCGGCACTTGATAATGAATGCCTTCATTTACACTGTTCATTCCGCCATGTGTAACAAATAGGTCAGCCTGCTCCAGCACCTCAAGCTGCGGCACGTATGGAGCGATGATAAAGTTTTCCGGCGCCTGTTTGATTTTCGACAGATCGGCTATTTCTCCGGCGGCGATGACAACCTTGCCTTCAAAATCTGAGAACGCGTCTATGCACAGATTGAAAAACGCTTCCGTGTCCCAGAGCACCGTCCCCATTGAAATATAAATGACTTTTTCATCCTTTAAAGAATCAATCGGGAAGTCGGTGTGCCCCTTTCTCTTCGGAAAACTCGGACTGATAAATAAATACTCATCTCCGAACGTCTCGCTTTCGGGCTGAAAATATCTGCTTGTATAGACGACGTTCAGTTCACCCGTGTTGTTCATAAATTGAATCAGGCTGTCAGGAGCAACGCCGTATTTGTCTTTCATCTCAGCCAACAGCTCTTCACATTCCCTGTCCGGCTTAAACGGCACGCCCGATTCCGGATGGAGCGGGAGGGTTTTCAGGCCGTCTTCATTGAGCAGGAAGGATGCTGAAGAAGAGATGCCGGGAATGTTGAGATAATCCCTCACCAGCTCTCCCGCACCGAATTTATCATAATAGACGGCGTCGAATTGAATGTCCTCAGCCAGACGCTGCACAATATGTAAAATCTCCAGTGACGTTTTGATATGAATTTTTAAGAATGGCAGTATGCCGGACGGGCTGTCAGGATCAATGGGTGTCATTCTGAGCAGATCGCGGTGAAGGTGAACCTCCGCCCCTACTCCTTCCAGCCTGCTTTTGTACTTTTCCGTTGAGATATAATGAACGTGATCGCCCCGTTCACTGAAGGCCTTTGTCATACCGAGGGTCGGGTTTACGTGTCCTTCTGCGGGAAAATTGACCATGAGAATATGTTTTGCCATTTTTCAAACTCCTTTGCCTTTTTTGCGCCTTTTCCATATCCATCATAAATGATGCGGGAAAAATTATGCAAGAAACATCCGTCAGGTCTTTATAGCGGTTTGATGACACCGGCAAAAAAAAGACAAGGCTTTTCGCCTTGTCTATCGTGATGATTCGTCTGTTTCTTGTGCTTTCAGCACGCCTTTCAGATGTTCTGCATCGTGCTTGAGATGCTCTGTCATATAGTGCACGGCTTTTGTTTTGTCGCCTTTTTTTATTTCTTCAAAGACTTTACGGTGCTCATGTAAGATCACTTCCGCACGGTCATCCCCTTTAAAATTAAGGACTCTGCAAAAATGAATCAGCACATTGACATGCTCAAGCAGCTTGGCCAGCTGACTGTTATGGCTGAACTCCACAAGGAGCTGATGAAACGTTTCATTCAAGGAAATAATCTCCGTCTCTTTGACGCCTTTATGGATGGCTTCTTCCGTCTCCCGCAGCTGTTTTTCGATGAGTTCAATTTCACTCTCAGCCGCTTCATCAATGACGAGTTCGACCGCCAGTGATTCAAGTGACATTCTGATTTGATAAATCTCTTCAACATCCTTTACGGATAAAGAATAGATGACAAAGCCGTTTCGATCGTCTGCCGTCAGAAGCCCATCCTTTTCAAGGAGCCGCATCGCTTCTCTGACCGGCGACCGGCTGACTCCGAAATCCTTGGCCAGCTGTGTTTCATTCAGCCGTTCTCCCGGTTTAAAAATCCCGTCAAATATCATTTTTTTCAATTGGGAATAAAATTGCAGATAATACGGGGTTGGCTTATCTAATTTAAAGTTATCCATCTTTCCTACCTCTTCATACAATTTAGGCCTTATTGTTACCAAGATCATATAACAGTTTATCTATGGAAGCAACATTCCCGAGCTTGTCAGCATAGCGAGTATGGCGTAATATGGAATTATAACAAACGACGGTCGACGGTCTGCCGTAAACCGAAACAATTCATTCAGGGGGGATGGAACATGAAAACATACAAGATTGCCAGCATACCGGGGGACGGCGTGGGAAAAGAAGTCGTTCCGCAAGCGGAGCGGGTGTTGAACGCAATCGCCGAATTACATGGGGGCATGGCATTCGATTTTACTTCTTTTCCGTGGAGCTGCGAGTATTACTTGGAGCACGGAACCATGATGCCGGATGATGGATTAGAAACGTTACAGCACTTTGATGCTTTGTTTTTAGGAGCGGTGGGGAATCAAAAGCTCGTCCCCGATCATGTTTCGCTGTGGGGGCTGCTCATCAAGATACGCCGGGAATTTGAACAGGTGATCAATGTGCGGCCGGCGAAGCTGCTGCCGGGGATCACTTCCCCTCTCGTTAACCCGAAGGATTTTGATCTGCTGGTCGTCCGGGAAAACAGTGAGGGCGAGTACAGCTCTGTCGGAGGCAGAATGTATCAGGGCGAAGACGAAATCGCCATTCAAAACGCGGTCTTTTCCCGCAGAGGAACGGAAAGAGTGATGCGGTATGCCTTTGAACTGGCGGCAAATCGAAAAAAACACGTCACAAGCGCGACGAAATCCAACGGTATTGTTCACTCGATGCCGTTTTGGGATGACATCTTTAAAGAGGTCAGCCGGGAGTATGCCGGGATTGAAACGGACTCGCAGCATATTGACGCACTGGCGGCCTTTTTTGTCACTCACCCGGAGCGCTTCGATGTCATTGTCGCTTCAAACCTGTTCGGAGATGTGCTGACAGATATCGGAGCGGCGATTATGGGAAGCATCGGAATCGCTCCCGCCGCCAACATCAATGTAAACGGCAAATACCCTTCCATGTTTGAGCCTGTTCACGGCTCTGCTCCGGATATTGTCGGAAAAGGGATTGCCAACCCTATCGGCCAAATATGGACGGCAAAATTAATGCTCGATTCATTCGGAGAAGAGGAGCTGGGCAATCTCCTCCTGCAATCAATTGAAACGGTCACAAACAGCGGCGTCCTGACCCCGGATGTCGGCGGAAAACATTCAACGGAAGACGTCACTTCCGCTATTATTTCTCAAATAAAAAATTAACATTTTATAAGGAGAGAGAAAATGGATTCTTTTCGTGAACAATTTGAAAAGCATGTGACCCATGATTCAATTGAGGTAAATGGCATCCGCCTTCATTACGTCTTTGCGGGAAAGGAGGATGCTCCCCCCGTCATTCTCCTGCACGGCTTTCCGCAAAGCTGGGTGACGTGGCGTTATGTGATTCCGACGCTTGCCGCTTCTCATAGAGTCATCGCTATTGATCTGAGGGGCTACGGCGATTCTGAAAAGCCGGGCGGCATAAACGGCTATGATAACAAAACAATGGCAAGCGATATACAAGGTCTGATGCGCCGCCTGCATATACAAAAAGCGTTAATTGCCGGGCATGACAGAGGCGCCAGGGTCGCAAGGCGGCTCGCTTTAGATGCTCCGGAGCTGGCGGCAGGCCTTGTGCTCATTGACATTATGCCGACTGAATACGTCTATGATTCTCTGACGGCAGCGGAAGCGGCAAAAAAATACTGGCACTGGACATTTCAAGTCGTTCCCCATCTGCCGGAAGAATTAATAAGAGGAAAAGAAGAGGAATATCTTAGATTTTTATTAAGCAGAGGTGACGGGCTTTTTGACCTGCTGACATCAGACGGCGCCTGGGACCGGTACTTAGCCGCCTGGAAGCAGCCCGGCGCTGTCCAAGCTGCGCTTAATGACTACAGAGCCGCTTATCACATTGATTTACCGAGATATCGTTCAGAAAAGGAATCACAGAAAAAACTGGATGTTCCCACGCTTTTGCTGTGGGGAGAAAAAGGGAACTTAGCCGGCCTTCCCGTGCTTGACACATGGAGAGAATCAATTCGTGAAGTCAGCGGATTTGAGGTAAAAGGCTGCGGCCATTACGTCCCCGAGGAAAAACCGACAGAAGCTGCCCGCAGAATTATCGATTTTTCAAAAACGGTTTTTTAAGGGGCGCACCACACCGAAACAGGCAGACTCTTAAAACCCGGCCTGATGATTTACCATCTCTATCACAGGCCGGATCATTCATAAGTGAAATGGTTCTGAATCAGTTCCTCTCTTTTTCCTGCTTGCTGCCTTAATCAAAATAAACGGGTTCGTCCGGATGTTTGAGATATGCAAACATCCTTTCAATCTGACTTTCCGTATTGCGGGCTTCTGACAGCGGCGGCAGCTCCGTTTCTGCAAAAAAAGCGGCCGCGCTTGTTTCCGTTCCCTCCCTGAGCTGTCCGCCGATGATCTCACATTTGATAAACACTTTGTAAACGTGGGCGGCGGACGGCGGATGGGAATGGCATTTCTTATCCATTACAGCTAACAGTTTGACCGGCTTTACGTCGATGCCCGATTCCTCTTTTACTTCTTTGACAGCTGCTTCGCCCGGAGAGATCCCGATATCGGCCCACCCGCCCGGCAGCGCCCATCTGCCATCGCTTTTCTCTTGCACCATTAATATGCTCTGATCTTTAAAAACTGCCGCTCTGACATCAACTTTCGGAGTGGGGTACCCGCTGTCCCCTGCGAAGACGTCTTGTATGATCTCTTTGCCGGCCCCGGTATGATGCGCCATGATATCCACGCTTATTTTTCTTATTTCTTCAAATCTCTCAATATCATATATGTCTTTGGAATAAGCCAGCCCCGCTTGCGCCGCGGATTGAAGCTGTTTTGCCCATTCAAGCCATTTTGGCTCCATTTTCAATCACCCGCCGATCTTTATGTTTTCATGAATACAGAAAATGCTGCCGGTTCATTAAACCCCAGTTTTTCCGCCAATGGGACTGGGGCCGGTTCTCCCCCTGGCGGAGAAAGCAGATGAAACAGGATTTGTTTTTTTACATGAATTCAACGGTTATGAAGTATTTTTTGACGTCTTCGCTCATAATACCTCCTTGACGATATGGCAACCATATCCTTTATGATGATCATTGGATGATCTTCAGAAAAAGGGAAGAGGAGTATGAAGGATGACAATTGAAATCAGAGCAGTCACGGAAGAAAACCGTGCCGATATACTGGCGCTTCATGTAAGTGAAAGACAGGCTTCATTTATTGAAACTGCGGAAGAGTGTTTACAAGATGCTGAGGATTGCCGGCATTATCAGCCGGCCGGCCTTTATGTTGACGGGGAGTTGGTCGGCTTTGCCATGTACGGCTGGTTTCCGGAATATGATGAAGAAAATAAAAACGGCAGAGTGTGGCTTGACCGTTTTTTCATTGATGAACGATACCAGGGACGGGGATTGGGCAGACTGATGCTTGATGCCCTTATCCATCATCTCGCTCAATTATATGATTGCAGACGGATTTATTTAAGCCTGTTTGAAGATAACGTGCACGCACTGCGCCTTTATCAAAAATTCGGCTTTAGATTCAATGGAGAGCTGGACTCAAACGGGGAAAAAGTGATGGTCAAAGAGCTGCTGAGCGCTGTATAAAAGCATTCCGGCTTCTTGCCAATACTTTAAATTTGAGGTAACATAAAGTTATTGAACGACGGTCGACGGACAACGGTCGATCGTTAAACATCTGGTACAGCGGATCGAAACATTGTCATCAGGCATCTAAATGGAGGAGAAGATTGTGCTTATTATACTCGTTATGTTTCTGCTCGGGATTATTCTCGGGTTTATCGGCGCGGGGGGAGCCGGTTTTGTCATTGCACTTTTAACTATACTTTTTCACGTACCGATTCACACGGCTTTGGGCACTTCCCTTGCCGGAATGGCTTTCACAAGTTTGTCTGGAGCTTTCAGCCACTACCGTGAAGGCAATATTCAGATGAAAATCGGTCTCATCGTCGGCGTTTTTGCGGCATTCGGTTCATTTTTCGGGGCCAGACTTACTTCTCTTATCCCCGCAGATTTGCTGCATTACTTGACGGCGGGCATGCTGTTTTTATCTGCTCTATTGATTTTAGTCCGGTTATTTATTTTAAAAGAAACACAAGAGGACACCGGACCGCAAAGCCATCTGAACATATGGGTGAAAGCCGTTGTTCTCGGTATTATCGCAGGAATCTTGTCCGGAACATTCGGCATCGGCTCTGCCCCTTTCATCCAAATCGGCTTAATGATTCTTTTGCGCTTATCCATCCGCCAGTCGGTCGGCACCACCATGCTAGTCATAATCCCGCTTGCAGTCGGCGGAGGTCTCGGTTATGTGACGGAAGGGTTTGTCGATTATATGCTGTTGGTCAAAGTGCTGATCGGAACGATGTGCGGCGCATATGTCGGAGCGAAATTCACCAATCTCGTGCCGAAAGTCATTCTGAAATCAGCCATCTTTTTAACACCGGCCATCGCCGGGCTGATGCTTTTATTTTAAACTGAAACGGAAGGCGGCGGCCTCCCGTTTTTTTCTGTTTTCACCTGTTTTCGAAAAGCTTTTTCAGCTTTGCTTCCGTTTCGGTATGATCTACCGGTGTATACACACTGCAGCGCAGGTCACTATTGCCCTGAACCTGAAAAGAAGTCAGATTAAAGACCATTTTTCCCGCCTTCGCGTGGCGGAACTCAATTAATACTTCGGGAGCCGAGCTGACTTCGCTCTCATTCCACAGCGTATGAAACTCTGAATATGTCTTCTCCATTTCCTCTATAAACTGAGAATACCACGTATCCGCTACATACTGGCCGTAATACGTTCTGAAAATGGCAATGAAGCCTTTCACAAAATGCTCCCAGTTCACGGCTAGACTTCTTAATTCTTTTCTTGAAAACAATAGCTCAATGAGATTCCGTTTTTCGGGGGGAATTTGTTCAAAATCTAAAAACACGTGAGCCGCCGCCTGGTTCCACCCTACGATATGACACCGCCTGTCCGAGATGATGGTGGGACAATAACGGAGCTCTTGCAGAATTTTTGAAAGGGACGGGCTGATAACCGCTTCTTCCTCCGCGGTAAACGGCTGTTTCACGCCCTCATCAATGGCAAGTGCGTACAAATAATTTCTTTCATCTTTATTCAGCTGCAGCGCATCGGAAACGGCGTCCAATACACCTGCCGACACTTTAATGTCTCTGCCCTGCTCCAGCCACGTATACCACGTGGTGCTTACGCCGGCTAATTGCGCGACCTCTTCTCTTCTGAGTCCCGGCGTTCTTCTCCGCGTGCCCGTCGGCAGGCCGGCCATCTGCGGAGAAATTTTGGCCCGCTGCATTTTTAAAAACTCTGAAAGAGCCTGCAATCTTCCTTCTGGTATCATACCGAATCTCTCCTCTCCTACCCTGGTATTTATTATACTAGGATAAACAACAACTTGTAATAGGATAATTGCGAGTTACAATAAATACATACCGAAGGAGGAATGACCATGAAAAGAGTTGTCATCACCGGAATGGGAGTGATTTCACCTCTCGGCAATGATGTAAATACATTTTGGAAACACCTGACGGAAGGAAAATCGGGAATTTCTCTCATAGATTCTTTTGATGTCTCCAGCTCGAAGACAAAAATAGCCGGCACCGTCCGCGATTTTGACGCAGAAGAAAGATGGGGCAGAAAAGAAGCGAGACGGCTTGACCGTTTCAGCCAGTTTGCTTTAGCGGCAGCGGAACAGGCGCTGGAAAGCTCCGGAATTCAGCTCGATCAGATTGACCGTGAACGCCTCGGCGTGTACGTCGGCTCCGGAATCGGCGGCATCACGACTTTGATTGACAATGTCCATACTTTAAATGAACGGGGAGCGCGAAAAGTAAGCCCGAGCCTTGTCCCCATGATGATCTCAAATGCGGCCGCCGCTCAAATCAGCATCAGATTAGGCGCGCTCGGCCCCTCACTTTCTCCGGTGACCGCGTGTTCCATCGGCAATACGTCGATCGGGGAAGCATTCAACGCCATTCGGAATGATGATGCGGATATCATGTTTGCCGGGGGCGCGGAGGCGGCGATTACCAATCTGTCACTGGCCAGCTTCGGCAATGCCCACGCCCTTTCAGCAAGAAACGAAGATCCCGAAGCGGCAAGCCGGCCGTTTGATGCGGATCGTGATGGATTCGTCATGAGTGAAGGCGCAGGCATCTTAGTATTAGAATCATTGGATAGCGCAATCAGCCGAAACGCCCCGATCCTCTGTGAGGTGCTCGGCTACGGCGCGAGCTCGGATGCCTATCATATGGTAGCCTCTCATCCGGAAGGAACGGGCGCTTACCTGGCGATGAAAAACGCTTTGAAGAAAGCGAACGTTTCAGCGGAAGACATTGATGTCGTAAGCGCTCATGCGACAAGCACAAAAGCCGGAGATCTCTCTGAAACGCTGGCCATCAAGACATTATTCGGGGAGCTTGCCTATGACATTCCGGTCACGGCAAACAAATCAATGCTCGGCCACATGCTTGGCGCGGCAGGCGGAGTTGAAGCCATCGCTTTGACAGAAAGCTTGAGACACGGCATCATCCCGCCGACGATCAATCTGCAAAACCCTGATTCGGCGTGTGATTTGGACTATGTATCAGACGGTCCGCGACATCAATCGTTAACGATCGGTCTTTCCAACTCATTCGGCTTTGGCGGGCATAATTCAGCGATCGTGCTCAAGACATATGAGTAACGGGAACAAAAAAAGGAGTGAATCATTTCACTCCTTTTTTGCTTTCTCCGGTTTAGTTGTTAAGGTGAAAAAAGCGATGGAACCGATAACGGATGTCGTAAACATAATCGCCCCCATCGGGACGGCCGTCGCTTCATTCATTCCCACAAGCGGCGACACGATGGAACCGAGAAGAAGCGGGAGCATGCCGAGCAGTGCGCTTGCGCTTCCCGCGCGGTGTCCCTGCTTTTCCATCGCCAATGTAAAGGTGCTTGTCAGCGTCATGCCGATCGTAATCATATAAATAAAAATTGAAATCACCAGTGCCGCCAGCGGCCCGTGAATGATCGTCATGACGAGCAGAACGGCAGTCGCCGTCATCGCTGTAATCACGCCGATTCTCAGCAGGCTTTTTTCATGAATGATTCCTCCGAAACGCCCGATGATAAAACTTCCGGAAATGATCGCCAGACCGTTAATGCCGAATAAAATACTGAATACCTGCGGCGATACTCCGTAAATATCCTGATACACAAAAGGCGTCCCGGAAACATACGCAAAGCTCCCGCCGTGAATAAAGCCGACCGTCAGCGCATAGCCGATAAATGACCGGTCTTTCAGCAGGCTTCCCATTGTCCGCACGGAATTTCCGACGGAACTCGGAATCCGCTTTTCCGGCGGCAGGGTTTCTGTCAGCTTGAGCGCAATAATGAGAACAAGCAAAAACCCGATAAAGGTTAAAAAGAGAAAAATCGTATGCCATGATGCAAACGGGAGCAGTAAAATCGCGCCTCCCGTCATCGGCGCCACCATCGGCGCGACGGCGGTAATGACCATCAGCAGCGAGAAAAATTTAGAAAGCTCTCTTCCCGTAAACACATCTCTGACGATCGCACGGGACAGAACAAGCCCCGCCGAGGCGGTGAAGCCTTGAAGAAAACGGGCAATCACTAATGTAGTAATGTTCGGTGCAAGCGCGCAAAACAGAGAAAACAAAGCAAATAAAAAAATACATAGTAATAACGGTTTTCTTCTTCCCTTCGCGTCACTTAACGGGCCGACAACAACCTGTCCGATTGTCAGTCCGATCAGACATGCGGTTAAACTCAGCTGGACAAGCGATGCGCGGGCGCTTAAATCTTCAGCGATTTCAGGGAAACTCGGCAGATACATATCTATATTCAGCGGCCCCAGTATCGCAAGCATGCCAAGAAGAAAAGCCAGCGCAAGCCGCTCCTTGCCGGTCGGATTATGCAGCATATCGTTCCCACCTTTCCTTTGTTAGTCTCTCAAAACATTTGTATATTGTATCATAATTTTTTCTTTATTTTTAAAAGTTTTCAAGCGGGGCAAGAAGACATAAAAAAACCAAGAGCCGTCACAGCCCCTGGTTTCAAATCGCGCGATGAAAATGTTTACGCATGCTTTTCTTTAAACGCTTTTGCGTATTGGTCGGCCGCTATGATAGCATCCGCCACGTCGTCAGCCGTCACATCAAAAGCGGCATGAATCGTTTCTTCCTCAATCGTCGCGGCTTCTGCCACTTTCATAATATCCTCTTTCGAAGCGTCTTTTAATTTGATGTCTTCAAGTGTGACAGGCAGTCCCAAGCTGATATAAAACGCGATATACCGCTCAATTTCTTCAAGCGAACGTTTTTCCAGCGCCAACTGAACGAGCGTGCCGAATGCCACTTTTTCACCATGGGTTAAGTGATGGATTTCTCCTTCAAGCGCCGTGAAGCCGTTGTGAATGGCATGCGCCGCAGCCAAGCCGCCGCTTTCAAATCCCAGTCCGCTCAGAAGTGTATTCGCTTCAACTACCGCTTCTAATGGAGGAGTGACGACTTTCGCTTTCACAGACTCATAGGCGAGACGGCCGTATTTGAACAGAACTTCCTCACATTTTTCCGCGATAGCTTCCCCGGCAATTGTGGGAATTCCGCCTGCCATCGTTTTTCCGCCGCTGGCGATGACACTGCGCGCCTCTATCCACGTCGCCATCGCATCGGCAATCCCTGATGCTAAAAAGCGCGGCGGAGCTTCTGCGACGATTTTCGTATCGACCAGAACCAGATCGGGATTTTTATGATAGAAACGATAATTTTCAAACGCGCCTTGTTCAGAATACACGACAGACAGCCCGCTTGTCGGGGCATCCGTCGAAGCGGCCGTCGGCACGATAACGGTGTAGCCGTTTATTTCATCTGATACCGCTTTGGCCGTATCAAGCGTTTTACCGCCGCCGACTCCGATTACAATGGACGCGCCCGCTTTCTCTGCGATGCCCGCAATTCTTTTCATTTCTTCCTGGGAGGCTTCCCCGTTGAAAACCGCCTCTTCAGCCGAAATACTGCTTTTCTTTAATTCAGCCGTCACTTTGTGACCCGCGATATCCCATACGGTTTTGTCCGCAATGACGATGGCTTTTTCACCAACGCCCTCAAGGTGTCCGCCGATCGTTTCAATTGCGTTTTTTCCCTGCACATATTTAGCCGGACTGATAAAAATTCGTTCCAATGTTCTCATCCCTTCTTTGTTGCTTTATTCTATTTCTCTAATCAATAGTTTAGAAATAAAAGCTCTTCTGATATAATTCCTTGTTTTTATTTCATTCAAACCTCATAAATACAATAGAAAATTCAATTTTTACATCATTGACAAGATGTGAAGGTGTCTATATAATCTTCGATATTGAAGCTGATCATTCTTTATTGGATGAACAAACGAGATTGCGAATGATTCGTCTTAAAAATTATTTAGTTCTGCTGGATAATTTTTGAGGCGTTTTTGTTTTGTATATATTTTGACTGCGGAGGAGGTTTGCACATGAAGAATATTTGCAAGGATATACTGATGATTATGGCCGGAGCCTTTCTTATCGCGGCATCCGTGGAATTTTTCGTCATCCCGAATCATCTGGGGGACGGCAGCACCGTGGGAATCGCTCTCGTTTTATATTATCTTTTCCATATACCTGCAAGCATTACAACTCTGGTTGTAAATTTGATTTTTATCGGGCTGGCTTATAAATTTTTAACGAAAAAGACAATTTTATATACGATACTCGGCACGGGAATGACTTCTGCTTTTCTCAGTATCGTCAGCTTTATTCCATTCGGCGTGCACGACATGGTGCTCGGGATTGTATTCGGCGCTCTGCTGATGGGAGCGGGGCTGGCATTGATCTTTATCGCTGACGGATCTACCGGCGGAACCACGCTTTTGGCGTATTTATTGAACTACACAAAGGGCTTTAACATCTCCAAAAGCATGTTTTATATGGATTGCGTCATTATTTTCGCGTCCGTTCTAGCGATCGGCATCAATCATATGCTGTATACGTTTATATTCGTTTATCTGTGTGCCAAAATCGTCGATATTGTCATTGAAGGTTTCCATAATAAAAAAGCTCTCACCATTATGTCTGACCAATACGAAGAAATCGCCAAAGTCATCACGTCCGAATACGGCAACGCGGCGACGATTTTTTACGGATACGGGTATTACGGAAGCAAAGACAAGCGTATTATCTATGTCGTCATTAAAAAGAACGAATTGCTGAAAATCAAAAAACATGTTCAAAAAATTGATCCGAAATCATTTATCGTTATTCATGAAGTAAAAGAAGCTGTCGGAGGGCAATTCGGCTTTACTAACCTGCCTGCCGCCGCGAATGAGAAATAACCGCCTGCAGTGTACAGCTGCAGGCTTTTTATATCGCCCTTCCCCGCTCAAAGGTTTTTGCATCTTTTCGATCGAAGTATAGGATGAAACCTTTTTGATGGGAGAATGTAAAATGAAGATCAAAACCGACAGGCTCGTGATCCGGACATTTGAACGGGAAGATTGGCAAGACGTTTATGAGTACACGTCAAATCCGGAGGTCATGAAGTATATACCGGAGGGCGTCTTTTCCGAAGAAGACGCCCAGAAATTCGTTATTGAAAACAGCGGTGAACGTGCTGAAAAGTATCCCGTTTTATTGAAGGATGAAAAAACGGTCATTGGCCACATTGCTTTTTTTCAGTATTTTGGCGACCATACGTATGAAATCGGATGGGTGTTTCACCCGGAATATCAGGGCAAAGGATATGCTTCAGAGGCTGCACGCGCCGTGCTGGCATTCGGGTTTAACGAGATGAAATTGCATCGGATCATTGCGACATGCCAGCCGGAAAATACGGCTTCGCACCGGGTGATGGAAAAGATCGGAATGAGACGGGAAGGCTTTTTTAAAAAATGCATCCCCCATGAAAATGACTGGTGGGATGAATATTATTACGCCGTGTTAGAAGAAGAGCGGGAAGCCTCGAATCTGGAATAAAAAGGCGAATACCCTTTGCTCTTACAAGTAAGTGTGTGCTACACTGTTTGTAACAAATACGAAGGGACGATGGGTGGACAATGATTAACTAATCTTATTTTGACCGTTTGAAATCAGATATTTCAAATCAGAAAAAATAGGATTAGTCTGCCCATTTTCTATACGATACGAAAGCTATGTGAAAATAGCTTATTTGATCATGTACAGGTACGGCTAATCCTTCCAAATCAATTGGGAGGATTTTTTTGTCCTCCCTTTAAAGCGAGGGATTGACATATGAAAGAAATATTAAAATTAAGCGGCGTCAGTTATGAAATCAATAGTGTGCCCCTTTTTGAACAGATCAGCGCAAGCGTTCAGCAGGGCGACATCATCGGCGTTATCGGCAAAAACGGTGCCGGTAAATCTTTATTGCTGCAATTGATCTGTAATAAAACAGCGCCGTCACAAGGACAGATTCAGATGCTGCAAGATATGAACATATATATGGTGGAACAAGAAACGGAAGCTTATGATTCCGGCCACCCGGAGCCTGCGGAAGCAGCCCTGTTAGAAAAATGGAACGTGCCCGCCCGCGCCTTTTCACAATTAAGCGGCGGAGAAAAACTGAAAGCCCGGCTTGCCAAAGGATTCTCTTTTTCGAGCGGTCTTTTGTTATTAGATGAACCGACGAACCACCTCGATCAGCAAAGTTTAGACCTATTGCAAAAACAGATCAAGAACTATAAAGGCACCATTATTTTCGTCTCACATGACCGTGCATTTTTGGATGCGGCGGCGACAAAAATCTGGTCGATCGAAGGAAAGAAACTCATTGAACATAAAGGGAATTATTCAAGCTATATGGAGGTCCGCAAACAGAGAAGACTGACACAGCAGCGGGAATATGAAAATCAGCAGAATATGATCAGACGGATTGAAGCTCAAATGAACGAGCTGAGCGCCTGGTCAGCAAAAGCCCATGCCCAGTCAACGAAAATAGAAGGCTTTAAAGAATACCATCGCGTAAAAGCAAAGCGTACGGACGCCCAGATTAAATCAAAACGGAAGCGTCTTGAAAAAGAGCTTGAAAAAGCGAAAGCAGAACCGGTTGAAGCGGAGTATGAAGTCCGTTTTTCCATTGAGCACCGCAAAAAAGCTGGAAAGCGTTTTTTAGAAGTGAGTGATATCACAAAATCGTATGACGGCCGAACGCTGTTCAAAAACGTGAATTTCACTGTGATGCACGGCGAAAAGATTGCCATTACAGGCCCGAACGGGAGCGGGAAAACAACATTATTGAAGGTCATCCTCGGTGAGGAAAAAGCGCAGGGAAGCATATGGATATCTCCGTCTGCAAACTTCGGATATTTAACGCAGGAAGTATTCGACCTCCCGCTTGATAAAACCCCCGAACAGCTATTTTACAAAGAAACGTTCGAAGCAAGGGGAAATGTTCAATCTCTCATGAAGCATTTAGGATTTACCGCAGCGCAATGGACGGAACCCATCGGCAAGATGAGCATGGGAGAGCGGGTCAAATGCAAGCTGATGGCGTTTATTCTGGAGGAGAAAGATGTGCTGATTCTGGATGAACCGACAAACCACCTTGACCTGCCGTCACGCGAGCAGCTTGAAGACACATTGGCTCAATACGACGGTACGCTCATCATCGTATCGCATGATCGCTACTTTCTCGAAAAGACGACAGACATCCGGCTTGATATCACGAACGGCAGCATCCAAAAACAATGGAAAGAATCCCCCGCCGCCAGAGATGATATTGAAGAGCTGCGGTTAAAGCTTGAAACCGAACGGCAGGAAGTCCTCGGAAAGCTCAGCTTCATGACTCCAGCTGATAAACAATATCGTGAGCTTGACCAAACATTCAAAGAGCTGACGGAAGAGATCAAAAAATTGAAATGAGTGTAAAAACCCGTGATTGTCACGGGTTTTGTTTTAGAAAGCTTACGTATAAAGAGAATAATTTCAATCTGATTTGTACAACCTACGTTCAGATTTGTTATGAACAGGCACAGAAAGAAAGGTTCAGGTGAACGAAGAATGGCCAAACGCATTGGTATTACGGGAAATATTATGGCTGATCAATCCGGTCCTTTTCCGGGTTATAATCGGGCATATGTCAATAATGATTATATTCAGTCTGTTTCTGAGGCCGGCGGTGTGCCGTTTATATTGCCGGTGATTCAAGAAACTGAGCTTTTAAAGGAACAGGTCTCTCATGTTGACGGCATTATTCTGTCCGGCGGCCAGGATATAGACCCGCTGATGTACGGTGAAGAACCTTTACAGGCTTTAAGAAAGACCTTTCCTGACCGGGACGCCTATGAGAAGGAGCTGATCCAAACGGCGGTTGCTTTAGAGAAGCCGATACTGGCAATCTGCCGGGGGATGCATATGTTAAACGTCACTTTCGGGGGGACTTTATACCAGGATCTTACACATGCTTCGTTTGCTGAAATCAAGCACGATCAAGAAAAAGATCCCCCGTTAAGAACCCATCATGTTTCTTTTGAAAAAGGAACCCGGCTTCATTCCTTGTTTGGCGATTCAACGCTTGTGAACTCGTTCCATCACCAAATCATAAAAGAGACAGCGCCATCGTTTAAGGCCGCGGCTTATGCAAAAGACGGGGCCATTGAAGCGATTGAACGGACGGGTGAATTATTTGTCGTCGGTGTGCAATGGCATCCTGAAATGCTGACAAAAAAACATGAAGACATGAAAAAGCTTTTTTCTCTTTTTATGGATGCGGTCAGCACATAAAAAAAGCAGATCATTATGATCTGCTTTTTCATTTTATTCTTCCGGTTTCTCCGGCGTTTTGCTTTGTGTCAGCTTATGGCCTTCGATATCCACGTTCGGAATGATCTTATCCAGCCGCTTCGGCAAGTACCAGGCCGCATGTCCCATCAGCTTCATGACGCTCGGAATGATGGTCATTCTAACAATGAACGCATCGAAAAGAACTCCGAATGTCATTGCTAATCCCATGGATTTGATCGTAGAGTCCCCTGCGAAGATGAATCCCGCAAAGACGAAAATCATGATCAGTCCCGCCGCTGTCACGACAGGCCCGCTATGCTTCAATCCGGCATGGATGGCTTGTACCGGATGTTTTGTTTTGACATATTCTTCTCTCATTCTGCTGACAAGGAATACTTGATAATCCATCGCAAGCCCGAAAAGAATACCGATCGCCAAAATAGGCAGGAAGGCGAGAATCGGGCCTTTTTCCGGAATGCTGAGCAAGCCGGTGAAATTCCCATCCTGCAGGACGAATACCGATAATCCGAGTGTAGCAGTCATCGTCAGCAAAAAGCCAAGAACGGCAACCAGCGGCACGAGAAGAGAACGGAAAACAACGGTCAGCAATACAAACGCAAATCCGACAATGAGAATGGCGAATTCCGGAATCGCATCGTTTAACCGGTCTGAAATATCAATGTTCACCGCGGTTGATCCGGTGACGAGCAGGCGGATACCGTTTTTGTCTGATAGTTTTCGTATATCCTGCACTAACTCTTTCGTTGCCTTATCATTCGGCCCGGTTTCAGGCACTGCCGTAATAATGGCATAGTCCCCTTTTTCGTTCGGCATGGCAGGGGTGACGCTCGCCACATTATGCAAGTCCTTCATTTCATTCACGGCGTCTTGGAATGCTTCATTTTTATTGCCCTTGACATCTTTTGCATCGGCAACAATTGTCAGCTTGCCGTTAAAGCCTTCGCCGAATCCTTTAGACAAAAGATCATAGGCGCGGCGATCCGGACTGTCTTTCGCTTTCATTCCCGCATCAGGCAGCCCTAGCTCTAAATGCATGGCCGGCAGACTGATGACGGCTAAGAGAATAATGCTGAAAATGCTTAACAGAATAGGCCTCTTTGTCACGAAGCGCCCCCAGGCATTCGTGTCGGCGCTTTTCTTTTCTTTCTTCTTATTTGATTTCGGAATCATCCGTTTTCCTGCGACCGATAACACTGCGGGCACCAGCGTAACAGAAGCCAATACAGCCATCAGCACACTGAGTGCCGCAGTCAGCCCCATTGCAGACATGAACGGAATGCCGACAACAGTTAATCCGCAAAGCGCCACGATCACAGTCAGTCCGGCAAAAACGACGGCGCTGCCAGCCGTTCCCGCAGCTTTAGCGATCGATTCATTTTTTTGTACACCTTCGCCCAAAAACTGACGATGCTTCGTAAAGATAAACAGCGCATAATCAATCCCGACGGCCAGTCCGATCATTCCGGATAATGAAAGACTGACTGAGGCGATCGTAAAGAACTGTGTCCCAATTAACGTCAGCACGACGCTTACGCCTAACCCAATCAGGGCCGTGACAATCGGCAGCCCCGCTATGACTAATGAACCAAACGTAATAGCCAGTACGACGAATGCCAGCACAATGCCGATAATTTCTGATACACCGCCGACTTCAACACCGGCCCCCGGCACATCACCGCTGAGCTCCGTCTGCAGGCCCTTGTCTCCTGCGGCAGACAGACTGTGTTTAATATGTGAAACAGACGCGGCCGAAATGTCATCCGCCGCTTTTTTGTACGTAATATCGGCATATGCCACTGACCCGTCTTTAGAAATGGTTCCTGTCTCAAAAGGACTTGCAATTGAAGCGACTGAATGATCTGTTTTGATCTTCTTTAAAGTATCTTCGATCGCTTGTTTTTCCGATTTTGAAGTCAGTTTTTTCCCATCTTCAGCACCGAAAATAACCCGTATGCTTCCTTTATCAGGACCTTTTGAAAATTCTTTTTGAATGATATCCATTGCCTTTTCAGAAGGTGTGTCGGGTATTGACATATCCTCAGAAAAAGCAGGTTTTAACGAGATGGCGATCACAGCCGAAGCGATCAGTATCACAAGCCACGCACTGATCATTTTTAATCGGTTGCGGGCAGACCATCCCCCTAATTTATATAAAAATCCAGACATCGAATACTCCTCTCCAATCATTACTTTCTGCCTAATTGTAGTTCACATTCACATAAAAAAAACGTACATAGGGGCATGTACGTTTGGGCAGTTTTTCATTATATGTTCAGTTTCAAAATGCCTTTTTGCATGGCAATGGTTACGGCTTCAGTCCGCGAATCCGCCCCTAATTTGTTATAAATCGATGTTAATCTCGCTTTTACCGTCCGTTCTGAGATTCCTAAATCGAAGGCGATCGCTTTGCTTTTATGTCCTTTCGCAACGGCTTCCAGAACTGTGATTTCCTTTTCCGTCAGCTGTGTTTCATTGGCATTTGCCCGTTCCATTTTCATTTTCCGGAAACGCTGCAAGATGTCCGGCTGCAGAAGCACTTCTCCCCTGACTGCCGCATCCATCGTATGAAATAAGGTTTCTGAGCTTGTGTCTTTCAGCAGATAACCGTTTGCGCCTGATTCGATGCCTTCTATCATCAGATGATCTTCATTATAGGTTGTCAAAATAATGATCGGCACATCAGAATGCTCTTTTATCTGTTTAATGGCTTCCAGCCCGCTCATTTCCGGCATGTACAGATCCATGAGAATGACATCGGGCTTTAGTTCCGTTGCGAGGCGGACGGCGGTTTTCCCGTTTTCTGCTTCTCCCGTTATGGTGTAATGATCATTTGTTTCAATCAAAAGCTTCAGACCTTCTCTGACGACAAGATGGTCATCAGCTATTAACACTTTATACATGTTCCGCCTCTCCTTGAATTGGTAAGATGATCTCAATTTGAGTTCCCGCTGATCTGGCGCTTGTTATACGGCAGGTGCCGTTCATCATATTGACACGTTCTTGTATCCCAAGCAGCCCGTAATGTCCGCTTTTTCTCATTTCTGTTCCGGCATCAAAGCCTTTCCCGTCATCTTTGACGGTTATGCGGATCTGTCCCTCTTCTTCCCGAACGGATACCCAAACGTTATCTGCTTCCGCATGCTTGGCGGCGTTTGTCAGGCCTTCTCCGATCATATAATGACAGTTCTCCGCCATATGAACGTCAAGCACATGATGCACGCTGTACTCTAAAAAACAAGACAGTCCGGAGGCTTCTGTAAAATGGTTGATTTGTTCAGTGATGCTTTCTTCTAAAAATCCGATCTCTTCTGATTTGCTGCGAAGGTTATCAATGGCCGAGCGCGCATCAGCCAATGTGCCCTTCACTCTTTTCATTGACTGGCTGATGATGTCTTTCGCTCTTTCAGTGTTATCTTTCGAAAGATGAACTTGCACCGCTTCAAGCTGCATATGCAAGCTGACCAATCCTTGGGCAAGCGTATCGTGCAAGTCCCTCGCCATCCGCTGCCTTTCGTTTTGAAGCGTCAGCTGTTTCACTTGCCGGTGAGCGAGCTCTAATTTTTCAAGCGTCATCTGTGTTTTTATTTTTTCATCAACTTGCGCGAAAAACGTTGCCGCATACGTGATAATCACAATCATAATGGGAGCGGCGATAACGATGAAACGAAGCAGATGATGCGGATGCTCCTCGTGCAAGGCTGTTATGGACATTAAAATGAAAAGATAGAGTATGAGCAGCGTTTTGCCCTTATCCGTCATTCCGATAATCTGCCCGATTAAAAAGGCATAGAGACCGACGACCACCGCGATATAGCCGCCGGCCATCAAGTTAGCCGCTGTATATATGATGAATCCCTGTATGATGAAATAAAGAAACGTTTTTCTCTTGACCCAGCGATAGGAATGCCAGTGCAGCACGGCAAAAGTGACGATCAATATCGTAAATAACAGCAGCAAAAAAACCGTCCAGCTTTCATAAATGTACTGCAAAGAGACTGATGCGGCATATACCATAAAAATAAACGCCAGACCGGGCACCCGAAACGCGAGCATATGCAATGAGCGTCTGTCACGGGAGAAATAGTCTTCTTGATGTTTTGTACCAAACAATCTCTGTCCACTTCCTTTTAGCCGACGGCCTCACGAGATTTTATTCTATTTGTCATCATACCATAAGTCCCTGCTTCTCACCTTCCCCTTCTGTCCTGCATGATGGGTGAAAGAAAAACAGCTTGCGGGATTGTTCGCAAGCTGCTTTTGTTCATATCTTTTTTATGACTTTCCCCGGGTTTCCGGCCATTACAGAATTTGGCGGGACGTCTTTCGTAACAACTGCTCCGGCCGCAATCACGGAATGATCGCCGATGGTGACACCTGCTAAGATGACACAGCTGCCTCCGATCCATACATTACTGCCGATCGTAATCGGTATGCCATACCCGCTTTTATTTCTTCCTTCCGGCTGCAGAGAATGTCCGGCTGTGTAGATCCCGACATTCGGCCCTATCATGCAGTTATCGCCTATCCGCACTTCAGCCATATCTAAAATGGTGCAATTATAGCCGGCATAAAAATGATCGCCGACATGAATATTGGTTCCGATATCACAATGAAAGTTATGCTCGATACTCGGTTTCTCCCCTGCTGTCCCGAACAATTCTTTGATAATCGCTTCTTTTTTTTCATACGCTTCCGGATCGGTATCGTTTAATTCCCGGACAAGCTTATGCGCCCGGATGTTTTTCTTCCTCAACTCTTCCGTTCCGCGTTCATAATAGATTTTGTTATCAGAACTCATTTTTCGCGCCTCCATTCTTTAATCACCGTATTGTAAGGATACCCTATCTGCCCGGCGATTGAAAACCTTCCATTCATCTCTTTCATCGACTTGACTGATATGGGAATCATATTTTAAACTACTTTTAATAAGTCTTATAAAAAGTGTTTAATAAAGGGGTGCCGAGCATGGCGAACAACATCAATAATACTTCCATCGTAAAGAAAACAAATGAAGAAACCATCATTGCAGCGCTGCAAAAAACAGATGCGGCTACTATTTCCTTTCTCTCTAAACAAACAGGGCTCAGTGCGGCCACGTGCGGAAACATTTTACATGAATTAAAAGAGCGAGGCGAAGTAATGGAATCGGGGCCGAGTGCCTCAACCGGCGGAAGAAAAGCAAGGCAGTTTACGTTAAATGCGGACAGCCATTTGGTTCTCGGCATATCCGTTAAAACAGAAGGCGGCATCCATTCGATTGACATTGCACTGGCAGATTGGCACGGTGACTATGTTGAAAAAGACAGCTGTTATTATGAGATCATCAATTATGAAATCATCGAACGGCTTACTGACGAATGGATAAGGCGGTTTCCCAATATAAAGGCGATCGGCATCGGTGTTCAGGGTGTGGTCAGCCACGGCGTCATCGGCATTTGTGACACTGAAGAGCTGTGTGATATCCCGATGCAGGAAAGACTTGAAGCCAGACATTCTGTCAAAGTCAATGTAGAAAATGAGATGCATTACGCTTTATACGGCTTTTATCGCGACCAGCAGTATTCCGTCCCGAAAACAATCGCCATGGCCTCATTTGTCAAAGACAATCCTCCGGGAGCGCGCTTCGTCATAGACGGGCGCTTAGTCAAAGGCAATACGCAATTCGCCGGAGAAATTTCTTATATTCCGTTTGAAACGACACGCCAGCAGCAGCTTGAAAAGCTCTATTCACCGGATTCTTTTCCGGAAATGGCTGTAAAGATGACAAGCGCCATCATTTCAATCATCAACCCGCAGGCCATTGCGTTTATCGGAGAATTATCAAAAGGCTTGGATATGGAACAGGTTTATGAAGCATGCTCCGCTTTTGTCCCGAAAGAACACATGCCCGAGCTGATTCTCATAGATGACATTCAGCCCTATTACCAAAAAGGATTGATTGCCATCACATTAAAATCTCTGCGTTTTCCGCTTCATTTGGCTGAGAGGGAACTGATTTTATGAGTAAACAGGGCATTCAAAAATGGAAACTTTCCCTTTTTATTATTTTTTCGCTGCCCGGACTTGCTTTCTCGTCCTGGATTTCCCGCACGCCTGAGGTCAGAGAAACGCTGAAAGCCTCGACTTCAGTGATGGGGTTGATTATTTTCGGGCTTGCCTGCGGCTCATTGATCGGCCTGTTAAGCGCCAGCCGGATCATCTCACGGAAGGGAACCAGATTCGTAGCTCTGATCAGTGTTCTGATTGTCATTATCGGGATATTCGTCATCAGCGCAGGTGTTTTTTCCGCCTTCAAAAGCATCGTATTTGCCGGACTGATCATCTTCGGGCTCGGTTACGGACTTGCGGAAGTGGCCCTTAATGCAGATGGTTCCGCCCTTGAACGCGCCGCCGGGAAAACCATGATGCCCGCATTGCACGCTTCGTTCACCGCCGGCACACTGATAGGCGCAGGCCTTGCCTCCGCGGCTATTTTATTCAAGGTTCCCGTGCTCGTTCACCTGCTGCTCATTGCCGGAATTGAGTTTATCCTGATTTTTACTTTCTTCCGGTTTCTGCCGGAGGACACCGGGAAAGAAGATGCCGTCTCAAGGCGGCAGGAAGTCTCAAGCGAAAAGCCGGTAAACGTCTGGACGGAGCCGCGCACGCTGCTGATCGGGCTCATCGTGCTCGGAATGGCTTTCGCAGAAGGATCGGCCAATGACTGGCTTCCGCTCACCATGACGGATGGTTTTCATGTGACGCACGCGCAAGGCACGGCGGTTTACGGCGTCTTCCTCACCGCTATGCTGATCGCCCGCATCTTTGGCGGGGCATTTTTAGACCGATACGGACGCGTGCCCGTTCTTCATCTCTGCACCGCCGTCAGTGTCATCGGACTTTCCCTTGTGATTTTCAGCGGGAACCTCACAGCAGCCGTAATCGGCGTCTTTCTTTGGGGGATCGGCGCCTCCCTCGGCTTCCCGGTCGGCCTTTCCGCAGCCGGCGATGATCCAAAAGGAGCAGTTAAACGGGTCGGAGCAATCTCCTTCGTCGGCTACTGCGCCTTCTTAGTCGGCCCTCCCGTTCTCGGACTGCTCGGTGAAGAATTCGGCCTTGTTCAAGCACTGACGATCGTTCTGATCGGCATCGTGCTCAGCGGTCTCGTCTCCCGCGCGGCAAAACAGCCCGCGCATCAGAAAAACGTTCATGACACCAACAGCCATTCCATGTGAACAAGAGGAAGCGATTATGCTTCCTCTTTTTTGATGTGCCCCCAGACTTCTTCTCTGCTTTTTTTATAAACAAAATGTGCAAGAATAAAGTCCTTTTCTCAGGGGAAATTAATTACGTAATCGAGAAGAGGAGGTTTAAAAATAATTATGGAAAAGCGTGAATTAGCGGCTCACGAGTCGCTTGACTTACATGAAATGATTAACTTCAAGACGCTTTGTGTAGCGAAATCCAAGCTCATGCAAGGGCTTGTGTTTGATCAGGACCTGAAAACGTTAATGGAAAAAGACGTGCAGCAAGCCTCTCAAGACCTGGCTGATTTACAGGCGGTTTATGAACGTGCACCTTTTCAGGCTCCTGTTCCTCAAAACCGGCCGACTTCGATCATCAATTGAAAGGAAGGTAAGCATCATTGAATCATGACTATTTAGATCCAATCAATTCATTACACGTCCCTGAACTCGCAGATACGACATTCGCAATGGATTTTCTTTTACGGGCAAAAGAAGGCGTCAGAAATACCGCCGTCGCTTTAACAGAAACTGCTTCACCTGATGTAAGAGCCTTGCTGCGCAAACAGCTCATGCAAGGAATCGCGATGCATCAGGAAATTACAGACTTGATGGTCAGCAAAAAGTGGTTTCACCCGCATGACCTGAGCGAACAGTATAAACTGGATCAGCTCTCTGCGAAAAATACCCTCATGGTCGGAAACATGAATCTGTTTCCCGTTGAAACGAATAGAAAAGGGATGTTTGACCGCACACCTGATGAACACTAACACTGGAGGTATTACAGCATGAAGGCCGTAACGTATCAAGGAGTTAAAAACGTCGTCGTCAAAGACGTGCCTGATCCGAAGATTGAAAAACACGATGACATGATTATAAAAGTCACAAGTACGGCAATTTGCGGGTCAGATTTACATTTAATCCACGGACTCATCCCGAACTTGCAGGAAGACTACATCATCGGGCATGAACCGATGGGCATCGTGGAAGAAGTCGGCCCCGGCGTGACGAAAGTCAAAAAAGGGGACCGTGTCATTATTCCTTTTAATATCGCCTGCGGAGAATGCACTTATTGTAAAAATCACCTGGAAAGCCAATGTGATCAATCAAATGATAACGGCGATATGGGCGCTTATTTCGGCTATTCAGGGAGTACCGGCGGCTATCCGGGCGGCCAGGCCGAATATTTACGCGTCCCTTTTGCGAACTTTACTCATTTTAAAGTCCCCGAAACATGCGAAGAACCGGATGAGAAACTGAGTGTTATTGCCGATGCAATGACAACCGGCTTTTGGAGCGTTGACAATGCCGGCGTAAAAGCAGGCGATACGGTCATCGTTCTCGGCTGCGGGCCTGTGGGTCTGTTCGCTCAAAAATTCTGCTGGTTAAAGGGAGCGAAACGCGTAATAGCTGTAGACTATGTCAACTACCGTCTCCAGCACGCGAAACGGACGAATAAAGTGGAAATCGTGAACTTCGAAGACCACAAAAATACGGGCAGCTACCTGAAGGAAATCACCAAAGGCGGCGCTGATGTGGTGATTGACGCCGTCGGCATGGACGGAAAAATGACGGACCTGGAGTTCCTCGCCAGCGGATTAAAACTTCAAGGCGGGGCGATGAGCGCTTTAGTCATTGCCTCCCAAGCGGTGCGCAAAGGCGGAACGATCCAGATTACGGGTGTGTACGGCGGCAGATATAACGGGTTTCCTCTTGGCGATATCATGCAGCGAAACGTCAATATCCGATCAGGACAAGCTCCGGTTATCCATTATATGCCGTATATGTTTGAACTGGTGTCAACCGGCAAAATTGATCCGGGCGATGTTGTAAGCCATGTCATTCCGCTTAGTGAAGCGAAGCACGGCTATGAGATGTTTGACACGAAAACAGATGATTGCATAAAAGTTGTACTCAAACCTTAGAGAACGGAGGCTACAGAAATGGCCAGCGCCTTACATGAATTACTCGAAATTCAGGAGATGGCTTCTTTTAAGTCACTTTGTCTGACGAAGTCCAAAACCATGAAAGCGCTCGTATCCGATCCGCAGCTGAAAGAAATCATGCAGCAGGATGCGGATACATCAACAAGGCAATTGCAGGAGTTTGCCTCGATTTTATCTGATGCAAAGCATGAATAGGAGATGAATAACGAATGAATCCGATTATGGAATACCTGACGGGGATGGATGCACTGACAGACCAAATTGTCGCTATGGATTTATTGAATTCGGCAAAAAGCGGAGTCAGAAACTATGCGATGGCGGCGACGGAAGCCGGAACGCCTGAAGTGAAAGCGATCCTCACCCGTCACTTAGAAGAAGCGATCGACATGCACGAGCAAATCTCACGCTATATGATGGAAAAAGGCTGGTATCATCCGTGGAACACAGATGAACAAGTCCGGTTTAATTTACAAAATATTGATACGGCGCTCCGCCTGCCCGTCCTATAAATCGTTTTGCTGCTGAGACAGCACCTCTTGCTCAAGCTTCAGTATGTCAAACTGAGAACTGCCTTTACAGCGCCCAGGCAGCTCTCAGTTTTTTTATACCCCCCGCGAATCCTTACGTATTATCCCAGCGCGCATCGCACGGCCTCTAATAATACCGCTCTTTTTTTCCGGTCACTTATAAATTGGGCAAGCGTCAGCTGACGGTGGCAGGAGAAGGTCTGTTTATATAAAGAAGCGATTTACGAAAGAGTGGGATGGGGACTTGCGGCGGTGAATGTCGGCGTTATCGCGTGCGTGGCAGCCGCCCGGCGGTTTTCAGCTCATACAGTCCACTCAGAAAACGACGTAACAAAATAAAATCATGTCACCAACGGCAAAAAAGATACCGGGAAACCGATATCTTTTTTATGAAGACTCCTGCTGCTTTTGCTTCATGCGGTTCCACATTCTCACCGTTAAGATCGTAATCAATATAAACGAAACGATCACTAACACAATACCTGTCATTGACTCACTGAAATTGATAACGACAAAGCTGGACAATAGCACCATAGGAATATTTGAAATCAATACAGTTAACATGTAGGCAGAATACCTTAACCCGATTGCTGCCGATAAAAAACAAATCACATCCGTAGGAGCTACCGGACAAATCATCCCCAATGCCAAAAACTTATAATTGTACGCCTCCAATAACACTTTCAAGTCAGGATATTTATCTTCCAGCAATTGAGTCGTTTTTTCGCTGGCGAATTTCTTTGAAAAAAGATAAACCAACGTTTCGCTTATAAACAGTCCGGCCATTGATAATAAAATGCTGACCATCGGATCAAAGCATATTCCACCTACAAACATAAGCGTCATGCCGGGAATAAAAAAGAGAAGCCTGACGACCCACAAAGCCAAAAACAGCAGCATCGCGTATTGCACATGCCCTGATATAAAGTCCGTTACATCATTCATATCAAATGACAGCACATCCAGTTCCTTCAAACAATAAACGCCTAAAAACCATATACATAATAAAATCATTTTATTTTTCAATTTCTCCGCTCTCCTCGCTTTCCATCACATCATAAGCAAAAAAAATGAAGAAACAGCCGGTAAAATTCTTAAGTATTCTTAAGTTATTCTAAGAAAAAAGCTTACGGAACGTTTGTCCCGCAAGCTCTAGTCAATCGGGTGTTCAACAGAAAAACGAAGCCATCCGCCGCTGTAATCCGCATGAATACGGCCGCTGTGAAGCTCAACAATTCTCTTTGAAATGGCAAGTCCGAGCCCGGTACCTTGATGACCCGTCCTAGCCTTATCCCCTCTGAAAAACCGTTCAAACAATTGATTGATATCGTCAGCAGGGAGATTTTCGGCCTTGTTTGACACTTGCAAAATTGCTTTTTCATCTTTTATTTCTAGGTTTATGAACAATTCAGATGGTTTGATGCTGTACTTCAGCGCATTCATAAAAAGATTATCATAAACGCGAACCATCTTTTCTATATCAATACAGACGGGAACATGTTCTTCCGTAATTGATTTTCGGACAGTTAATTGTTCCTTTTCAAAAATGGGAATGTACTCTCCGGTGATTTGTTCCAATAGGGCAGACAAGTCTGTTTTGCTGCGGTTCAAAGTAACGTCCGGACTCGATAAATGTGTATATTCAAACAGTTCATCTATTAAATATTTCAGCCTTTGCGATTTTGAATAAATCGTTTCAAGGTACTCCTGAAATTGGGCTTTACTGTTGTATTGTTCTTTTTTAAGCAGATCCAAATATCCGATAATTGATGTTAACGGGGTCCTTAAATCGTGGGATACACTTGAGATCAGCTCACTTTTCGCTCGTTCTAATTGTCTTTCATGTTCAAATTTACTCTCTAATTCTTCGGACATATAATTGATATGTTGTGCAAGCTGCGTCAATTCATCCCTGCTTTCAGTCCTGATGGTCAAGCCTAGATTTCCATTGGCAATATGGTGAACACTCTCAGTAATGTGTTTCAAATATAATATTTTTTTCCGCACCAATAACAAAAAAACCGCAATAAAGGTCAAAATAGCTGCAGTAAATTGAATCAGTATCCTAAAATTAGCGTTTCCCTGGCTCACATCTGTTAAATAATTTATTTTGTACAGATATGAGATAGATAAAATAACAAGAATCAACACACCAAATGCAACAAGATAACTAATTGCGATCGCGATCAGAAGCCTGACAATCAGCTTATTTCCAAACTTCTTCATATTTTGTATCCTGTTCCCCATACCGTTTTGATATAAATCGGATGTTTAGAATCCTCTTCTATCTTGTCTCTGATCTTTGTGATGTGGACCATCACCGTATTGTCCGACTTAAAAAAGTCTTCCTTCCATACCGCCTCATATATTTTTTCAACACTCATGACAATTCCTTTGTTTCTCGAAAGCAGCTCCAGAATATCAAACTCTTTCGGAGTCAGCCTGACTTCTTTCCCCCGTACCCGCACTTGCCTTGTATCTGTATTCACGGTCAAATCACCGATTTCAATGACGTTCTTCGTGCTGATTGTATCTGTATTGTATTTTTTATACCTTCTCAGCTGCGATTTCACTCTGGCGATCAATTCCAACGGATTAAACGGTTTCGTTAAATAATCATCGGCACCGGAAGCCAGTCCTTGAATTTTATCCATATCCTCCGATTTGGCGGAAAGCATGATGATGGGCAGATTTCGTTCCTGTCTGATCTTCATGCATGCTTCAATCCCATCCATATTGGGCATCATAATATCTAAAATGATCAGGTCAAACTCCTTTTGCTCCAATAATTTTAATGCTTCAGCAGCATCTTCCGCCTTCTGTGTGTCTATTCCTTCATTTTCTAAATAGACAGAGATCAGGTTTCGGATATCTTTGTCATCATCTACGATTAGAATGGTTGTCCCCATATGAATCCTCCCTCTTTTTTTTCGGCAATGAACAGCTGAAAACATAAGCCGGCGGTATATTCCTGATTTCTCTCCTTACTACTATTTGCGGAAAGAATTGCTCAATCAATGCCTTCTTATATTGAGTATATTGGAACGTAATGAATTCTCCGTTATCTTTTAAGATTTTAGCCGTATTCGTCAAAATATCAGCAGACACTTTTTTTGGAAGGCTTGCAAAAGGAAGTCCGGAGACGACATAGTCGGCATAAGGAATTCCATGCTCCTTCATATGACTCTCAATATGTTCAGCCGATCCATGTACAATAAATAGGTTTTGTTCCTCTTTATATTTTTCTTTCAGTAAAGCATAAAATTCCTCATTTTGTTCTATCAATAAGGTCATCGTCCCAGGCTGACGTTTTTCAAGCAGCTTTTTTGTAAATACTCCCGTGCCCGGCCCGTATTCAACAATGTATTCAGCTTTATGAAAATCAATTTTTCCGGTCATTTTCTCAGCAAGAAAATGTGAGCTGGGCAGAACGGCGCCGACAGTTCTTGGTTTGATGATATATTGAAATAAGAATAACAGGCGTTTCATCTTTATCTCTCCATCCACCCTTAAATTTACGGGTATAATTTAATTTTTCCATTTGTCTCGAATTTATAAATCAAATTTTACATTCAAAACCTGAAGAAAAAGCGGTGAAAGTTCTTAAGAAATCTTAAGATATAAAAAAAGACGGCGGGATTTGCCGTCTTTTTCAGCTGCCGATTCTTTCAGCAGCGGTAAAATCATGTCATAATATGTTAAGAAATAATTGCGCCATAGGCAGGTGAAACACATGAAGAAGTATTTATATAAACACCTTTTGCTGGCTCTGATTTCGTCCGTTTGCTTTTTATTGGTCTTTTATTTTGCTTTAAGAATGACACAGGAAGACACACCGCCGTTGTCTGATCTGTTTTACCTTTCTATTTATATGTACATCGCAGCCGGTTATTTGACGGTCGGCCTTTTGTCAGCATGTATGACTGATGTTTTGGGGAACCGCTGGACATTGAATAAAACGTCTTCCATTCTATTGAAACTTATCGTTTACTTACTCATAACATATGCTATTTCCCGTTCTTTCTTCGTTTTATCGGCGCCGTTGATTTATTTGCTGTTTGAGTCGTTTTTCATCCCGAGAAAACCTTCATAATCAGAAAAAAACATACCCATGCTGCCGGTATGTTTTTAAGATGCGTATCAGTTTTTTGCAGTGATCCGCTTGATGTTTTCTTCCATCAGGCCGGAAATGAGCTGTTCGTTTGTGTGCGGGATCTGTTTGAGCTGTTGTACGACCATTTCCTGTCTAGCGGCTGAATGATTTTGACTCAGCTTCGCCTGCCCCTCTATTTTGCTGATTTTGATTTTAAAGCCTTTTACCCCTTTGTTCATGCCTGACAAGAATTTCGCATCGACATCTTCTAATTTGTACGGGCTGTCGGGGCTTTCGTATTTCAATACGAGATCGCCCATCGAATGCACGGTTTCTTCCTCATCCAAAAGCTCCGCCTCCCCGTATACATGAACCGCCACATAATTCCATGTAGGAACAGCCTGATTCGTCTCATACCATTTGGGCGAGATATAACAATGAGGCCCTTGAAAAACGGCTAATACACTTTGGCCTTCAATCTCTTTCCATTGGGGGTTCGGCAAGGCAAAATGACCGTATAAGCATTGGTTGTCCTTGCTCATCATCAATGGCAGGTGGGTTGCATACGGCATGCCTCCTGCCGTTGAAAACAGGGCTGCGAAACCATACTCTTTAATAACATCGTACGCTTCAGCTTCACTCAGCTGAAATGGAGCGGGAATATACATAAAAACTCTCCTCTCTGAACCTGGATTGATAAAGCGCTTTCCGCTATAATAAAAGATCAACTGACATTTAAAAAGGTACAGTTTTGGATAAATACGCATGTCAGAGGAGAACGTCTGATGAAAAATATGATTTTTGCTTTCAAAAGCGACACCCCGAAATACAAACAAATTTACGAGCAATTTAAGACATTGATTGAGCAGGGAACGATTCAGGCAAATGAGCGGCTGCCATCCATTCGGGAGCTGGCAGATTCCCTGCGGGTAAGCCGCAATACGACACTGATGGCCTATGATCTGCTTTTCGCGGAGGGATACATTCGCGGTGAAACGCGCAAAGGATATTTTGCAAATGAAATAGAGCTCTCTTTATTTCAACAAGAAAACGATGTTGTTCACGCAGAGAAAACCGAATCAACTCAGCCGGCCCTGATTGATTTTCGCGCAGGAGCCGTCGATCAAAAGCATTTTCCTCTGAAAACATGGAGAAAATTACACAATCAAGTTTTGACATCAGAGAAAAGCTTTCTGTACGGTGAACCGTTCGGCGAGAGAAATTTGCGTGAACAAATTGCCGTTTATCTCTTGGAATCACGCGGGGTGAAAACAGATGCGGATTCGGTTATCATCGGCAGCAGCACACAGCAGATGCTGATTTATCTCAGCCGGATTCTGAAAGAAGATTTTTCCGGAGTTATAGTAGAAAACCCGGGATTTGACGGTGCCAGAGAGGCATTTCAATTTCACGGGCTATCACTGGAAACGATGCCCGTCTATGAAAACGGAGCTGATTTTTCTCAATTGCATGCAATGAAAGAAAAATT
The DNA here is from genome assembly GCF_001553895.1 of Bacillus sp. SDLI1. Lineage (NCBI taxonomy): Bacteria > Bacillati > Bacillota > Bacilli > Caryophanales > Bacillaceae > Bacillus > Bacillus sp. SDLI1. Next base: position 1,690,403 of record NZ_CP013950.1, read on the forward strand.
AATCTACGTGACTCCTTCCCACCACAGCCCTTACGGCGTAAGCATGTCCATTCAGCAGCGCCAAACTCTGATCAATTGGGTGAATAAAAGAGAGGGATATATTCTTGAAGATGATTATGACAGTGAATTTCGTTATACGCAGCAGCCGTTTCCCGCCCTTGCTTCCATTCAGTCAGACCGGGTGATTTATTTAGGGAATTTCTCAAAATCCTTTCTTCCGGGCATCCGCATAAGCTATTTGGTTTTGCCGCAGCGCATTCTGCACCGGTATAAAAAACGTTTCATTCATTTCGAAAGCACCGCTTCTTCGCTTAACCAGCTGACCATGGCTGAATTGATGAAGACCGGTGAATGGACCCGCCATATTAAGCGCATGCGCACTGTCTACAAGCGTAAGATGCAGCACTTGACTTCACATATCAAGCAGCAGTTCGGCGAACAGTTGACGATCATCGGCGAGCAATCCGGATTATATATATTGGTAAGAGTTCACTTGAACTGTACAGAAGAAACGTTAATTGAGCGCGCTCTTCAGTACGGAGTGAAAGTATACCCTACCTCCGTTTATTTCGTTTCCGGAAAGCCTGAACCGCCGATCATAAAATTAGGTTTCGCCCACCTTGATACGGATCAGATCACACAAGGCGTGCAGCTTTTGAAACATGCTTGGCTGAGATGAAAGAAAAAAGGCGCCGAACGGCGCCTTTTTTTATTTTGTATTCCTTGTGAATTTCGGCAGGCCAAACATAATGGCGATAATGCCGCAGATTCCGATTAAAACGGGATAGAAAGAGTATGGCAGGATGCTGACGGGGGAAATATTCCCGAATTTCCCGGCCGATAACAGCTGCGCGCCGTAAGGAATCAAACCTTGCACCATGCACGAAAAGATATCCAGAATACTTGCCGATTTTCTGTTGTCGATCTTAAATTGATCAGCGATATTCTTCGCAATCGGACCGGCTGCGATAATGGAGATCGTATTATTGGCAGCAGCCAGATTTGTCACGCTGACCAGTCCGGCAATGCCGGCTTCGGCGCCTTTTTTCGAACGGATTCGTTTCGTGATGAACTCCAGTAAAAAGTCGATCCCGCCATTTTGTTTCATCACGCCGACCATTCCGCCGATCAGCATGGACAGGATGATCAGATCGCTCATTCCGGCAACTCCATCCGTAATCGCCTTAAAATAAGAATCAAACGTCAGGCTGCCGCTCGCTAACCCTATGATTCCCGTCAAAATCAATCCGCCGAATATGACAGCCATCACATTAAAACCGATTAACGCGAAGACCAACACGGCGACATAAGGAAGCACGTTTATCCAGCTGTAAGATGCAGCACCCGCATGGCCGGCGTGGCCTGCCGGAATAAAAAATAAGATAATAACGGTTAAAATAGCAGCGGGCAAAACAATCAGAAAGTTCGTTTTGAATTTATCCCTCATTTGCGTTTTTTGCGTCCGGACTGCCGCAATGGTCGTATCTGAAATAAAAGAAAGATTATCTCCGAACATAGCTCCGCCGACCACAGCCGCAATCGGTATCGCGCTGGAGATACCAAGCTCACCGCTCAAACCGGCGCTGATCGGCGCAACCGCCGCAATCGTACCCATTGATGTTCCCATCGATATAGAAATGAAACAAGCAATGATAAACAGCCCCGGCAGCAAAAACTGCTGCGGAATAATGCTCAAAGCAAGATTGACAGTTGAATGCACCGCTCCCATCGCTTCAGCCGCTGAAGCAAAGGCACCTGCCAATATAAAAATCATAACCATAATGATAATATCAGGATGTCCCGCGCCGGAAGCAAACCATTCTATTTTTTGATTGAGCGATTTCTTCCGGTTAAATAACAGCGCAAAAGCTGATGCAATAATCGCGGCAATCAGAATCGGCAATTTATAAAAATCTCCGGTCACCAGACCAGAGCCGACAAAAAGCCCTACGAATAAGACTAAAGGCAATAACGCCCAAGGGTTCTTTTTATTGTTCATCTGGGTAAACCACCTCTTTTCAGCATTAAAGTCGCTAATCACAGTCTAAGCAACATTTCACACTTTAAAAGTCTGCAGTAAAAAAGTCAAGCTGAAAAAAGGATAAGTAAAGATTGATAAGATAGGAAAAACTGTTTTGTTTCCACTCTTTAGAAAATAAAAAAACCAAGGTTCGTTTCCCTTGGTACATTTCATGCGGCCCGGCGCCCGGGACAGCTTCTCTTCATTCAGAAATATATTCAGCTTTCAATCTATTTTTAAGTTTCGCTTCATTTTCAAGGATGTCTTCGTAATCCTCAATCTTCCTGTTTAATCGTTTTATAGTTTCATCAATTTCCCTCTGTTTCTCCGTCAGCCTTTTCCTTTCATTTATAAGGATGTTTTTTCGGGGTTCAATCGTATGATCGGCTCCTTCAATAAATAAAGCGGTATATTCAATCAGCGCCTCAATCGACAGCCCGGCACTTCTCATGCATTTTATAAATTGAATCCAATTCACATCATCTTCGTCATAATCGCGGATGCCGCTTTCATCCCGTTTTACCGGAGGAATCAGTCCTATACTTTCATAATACCTAAGCGTCGCGGCTGATAACTCAACCTGCTTTGCAGCCTGCGCAATCTTCATATTCTTACCACCCATCCTTCATCCCTTTCATAAGCGTGCCATTATAGAATATCATTTCATAAAAAAATAAACCAAACCCCTTGACTTAAAGTCCGCTTTAACATTTAAAGTAAAACCGAACAGAGGATTCATCACTTTATCTTGGAAAGGAAGATAACCATGTGCAATAATCATCCGACTCGTGTATTAAGCGCTCCGCATGCAAAAGCTAAATTTGAGCGGACAACGATTGAGAGAAGAGCATTACGGCCGCATGATATTCTGATTGATATTAAGTACAGCGGAATTTGTCACTCAGACATCCACAGCGCATTCGATGAATGGGGCGGCGGAATCTTTCCGATGGTTCCCGGGCATGAAATTGCCGGAGTTGTGGAAGCCGTGGGTGAAGAAGTCACCACATTTGCCGTCGGCGACCGTGTGGGTGTCGGCTGTTTTGTAGACTCCTGCGGGGAATGTGAATACTGCCTTAACGGAGACGAACAATATTGCACAAAAGGCGTTGTTCAGACCTACAATAATCTGGACTACGACGGAAATCCTACGTACGGCGGCTACAGCCAGAAAATAGTTGTCACTGACAGATTCGTTGTCCGGATTCCGGATCAGCTGGATTTGGATGCTGCCAGCCCGCTATTGTGCGCGGGCATTACCACGTATTCTCCGCTGAAACACTGGAATGCCGGTCCCGGCAAAAAAGTGGCGATTGTCGGAATGGGAGGGCTCGGACACTTAGCCGTTCAATTCGCGCACGCTTTAGGCGCAGAGGTCACCGTCCTCAGCCGCTCAATGAACAAAAAAGACGAAGCTCTTGAATTTGGAGCCGATCATTACTTCGCGACAAGCGATCCGGATACATTCACTGAGCTGGCCGGACATTTTGATATCATTTTAAATACGGTATCCGCGAACCTTGATGTAGATGCCTACTTATCCCTGCTTCGCATTGACGGTACATTAGTAAATGTAGGTGCGCCTGCTAATCCGGACTCATACAGTGTGTTCTCCTTAATCACGGGCCGCCGCAGCATTGCGGGTTCACTCGTCGGCGGTATTCCGCAGACTCAGGAAATGCTTGATTTCGCCGCCGAGCACGGCATTGCTCCTAAAATTGAAGTGATTCCGGCCAATCAAGTCGACGAAGCGTACGAACGGGTTCTCCGAAGCGATGTCCGCTACCGTTTCGTCATTGATATTTCAACTTTATAATCATAAAAAAACATACCAATATCCCTTGGTATGTTTTTTCAGTTCAGATTTTTTTTATTTCAACAGCCATTTGGGCACCGCTTTTATATAAACCAATTCGCCTATCAGTTCAACAATCGTCTGTGTGACGATTACAGCGGCGGCTAATGAGGCCCAAGCATCCGGCAAGGCCAGCGCTAACGGAAGGACTGCGAGAGAATTTCTTGTGCCCGTGCTGAAGATCAATGCTCTTCCTTCGCCGGTATCCAGACGGAACGCATATGCGATAAACCGGGAAACAAACGGCATAATGAGCAGGAATAACAGATAAATCGGAATTACACGTATAATGACCTCAAAATCACTGTATACCTTGCCGATTTGTGTGGCAACGACCGCCAGCAATACGAGAGCCATAAAAGGAACAGGCAGCCACGCCGTCCACTCTAACATCTTTTCTCCAGCCGGCTTCTTATCAGCCCACAATTGTGTCATCACTGCCGCCAAGAGCGGTCCCGCTATTAAACATAAGAATGCTTCCAGAAACGGCCCGGCATGAACAGCCCCTATGACTTCTTTCCCGATAAACAGCCACAAGTATAACGGAAGCAATACCATCTGAACGACGAACAAAACCGGCGTGGAAGCCAATATTAATTTCTCATTACCTTTCCCGAGCTGAGTAAAGACGATGACGTAATCAATGCAAGGTGTAAGCAATACTAAACAAACGCCTAATAATACAGGAGGAGATTGAGGAAAAATGGCGGTCAAACCCCATACAACAACAGGCACAGCTAAGAAATTACCGATCAGTAAAGCCGCCATAAACTTGAGGTTCGAGATCGCTTCCCTCAGCTTCAAGAATGGGATCTGAGCAAACATGGCATACATGAGAACAGCGATTAGCGGTGATATCGTCCAGTCCCAGCTGAGTCCTGAATCCTTCCCGGCGATCCCCGCTATTCCTCCGATCACAAGAAACACACCATATATCCAAATTTGCTGATTTTCTAATGTCTCTCTGGTTATTTTCATTGGCTGACACCTCTTCTCCGCCCATTATACCTTCTTTTCTGCCGCTCTTGCATTATGGTTCTGCCGGAATTAAAAAACACCAAGGGTCTGTGACACTTGGTGTTTTTGGAACGCGAGTTATTGTTGTCAAAACCGCTTATGAAAGTTTACTTGTGTTCTCTGTCCTGCCAACGAATAAGGTGACCGCAACACTGGCTGAACTGACCAAAGTTCCCAGGACAGCAGCAAGAATTGTCAAAAAGCCATTGGGAATCAGAAATCCAATCGGAATGAGCCCCGCAAACGTGAGGACGATAAAACATTGATAGACTCCGGATATGATTCTCACAACCAAACTGCCAAAAAAGGACATGACGAATGGAGGAATGAACAAACATAAGATGATTCCGAGTGAGATCAATAAAATCATAGGCTCGTCAAAAGAAATGACACGATCGCCGGGAGACTCTTCAGCAGCCGCGAATACAGCAAATACAGACATTATCAGCGTAAGAAAAACAAGAAAAAACCTTCTCAGCAACGTTATGACTCCTTTTTTATAAAAACGGGTATCTTTTTTTTAATCACAATAACCATTTTATGTTATCAAATGAAATAATACGAAGTCAATTGATGAAGGAATCATAATAAAGCGTGCCATTCCCCGGATGACTTGACAAATAAGAGTAATAAGGCAAACTTAATATAAAAATTGTACTGGTGGGATAATGATTTTAGATTTAAAAGGTGAAACACACATGGATCATGTTGTGGGGATGCTCTATTCTGCCGTTAATGAAAATTACAGCCGCTTAAAAACCATAGTATCTGACATGTCACAGGAGGAGATCGATTATAAAGGACCAAATCAAAAATACAATAGTACAGCTCAGCTAATAAGACATTTAGCATATGTTGATCTCTGTTGGATATTTAGATTTAAGGGTGAGCCTGTACCAAAGGAACTGGAAGAAAAGTATGGACCAATGTTAGATCAAAACAATGAGATTCCTTTCATTTCCGGTGTGTCATTAAAACAAATTCTCTCTGATTATGATGAGATATTCAGCATGTTTAAGTCTGTTTGTTATCAGTTAACTGACGATCAACTGAATCATACAGTAGATTATGAAGCTGGAAAACAAGCAACCATTCAGTGGGGGATATGGCATATAGCAGATCATAATAGGTACCATCAAGCTCATATCAATCAACTTCACAAATGGTTTGAAGAAGAAAAACAGAAACTTGGCAGTTAAAGTGAGATTGAGCAAGGGGCTGCTCCAACTGCAGCTAAATTTATTTCAAATTCCCTTTAGATTATAAATTTAGAATCAAGCCCAACAATTAACCTCTCATCACCCTTGAGCGGCAGTTAAAATTGATAATACCAAAAAATCGCGATCTCATTTGCCGTTGAAAAGTTGGAATAAAGCATAGTATCAACTGCGCCTATTACAAAGCCGTGTTTAGCATAAAAATGACAAGCTGATACATTAATATCTTGTGTTTCAAGCATGAGACCGCAAAAATCATTCTCCTTTGCCCATTCAATCCCTTTATTTAATAATGCCGTTCCAATCCCATTGTTTCGATAGTCCTTTGCAACCGCAATGTCCTCTATCAGCGCATATCCATTCCAATTAGAACGTATCTTAATCCGGCCGATGCAGTTATTTTCATCATAATAAAAAAAAACTGCTTTCCCCTCTTCCTCAACATAACTGACGTCAATTTCGTCATCTTCATATTTCTTAACATAAGGCTTAGAAAATCGTTCCTCAGTATATGTCCAAACATTGTTTTCAAGTGCGGGTATAATTCTCCCGAAAACAACCAGAGGTTCATTTGATTTATTGAAGTCTTTCATATGAAACGAAGTCATTTTAATGATCATCTCAATCTCCTTCTCAACGAGATTACATTTCATCATTTCCATTATATGTTACTTCGCAAATAAATCAATAACATGTGCAAAATGAACGTAGAAGCTAAAAAAGATGGTCTCTTTCTTTACTGAAAAGCCTAATCAAGAAGGCCATATTTGGAATCGTGCCGTGGTATTTCGGAGAATTTGAGGCCGTTAAAACCGATTCATTGCCCGCAGCGATCAAAGACCGATTCAAGGAAAATAAATCCAACAAAAAATAAGGCCGATTCATATTAAATCGGCCTTATTTACCGTACTCTTGGGCAGCCAGGATGGCATAATCCCAGTTTGTCAAACCTCCGCAGCATACTTTATGCTAACCTTCCGCAGCCTCTGCATCTGCCTTAGTCACATGAACCGTACCAAATGGATGGTTGGGAGGCGCATAAATTGAATATAGCTTTAACGGCGTATTACCCGTATTAATTACATTGTGCCAAGTGCCAGCAGGTACAACAATGGCAAAGTCATCATAGACATTTCTTTGGAAAGTTAAATTTTCCTTGCTCCTGCCCATTTTAACGATTCCCCGGCCTTGCTCAATCCGTAAGAATTGATCTACGTGGGGGTGGATTTCCAAACCGATATCTTCCCCAATGCCAATACTCATCAAAGTAATTTGAAAATGTTTTCCTGTCCATAAGGCAGTACGGAACGTATGATTTTGTTTTGCGGCTTTATTGATATTCACAACTAATGGTTTTGATCCGTAATCTTTTAGGAGAAGATTTCTATCTTCGGGTGAAGATCGCAACCCCATGTCATTTGGATAAGCCCAATAAACAGATCTTCCGTCGTTATACATCGGTACATTCACATAATAATAACATTGATGCGAAAAAGGTATATAATACATTTTTCATCCCCGCAATTTCAAATTTTTATGATGTTATCCTATGCTTTTACAGTGAGAATGTGCCACGCTAAGGAATTTTCCCCTTATCATGAGTACGACTGAGAAAACTTGAACTTCCGCAGGTCACTCACCCATTGTCCCTCAATGATACTGTTCTCTGTTCCAAAAACCGGCTATATGTTGATACGTAATGAGAAGAGGGCGATAAAAATTCGAAGCAATTGATAAACCCGTCAGCTTTGCATTAAAAGTTAAAGCTTAAAAAATCGCTTTTAGTAAGCATCGCAATTGCTTGGACTGATGTTATATTTTTTTCGGAATCGGGCATCCTTACTCTATACAATAAACTTGTTGCTATTAAAAACTTACAGTTTCTGAAAATGCTAAACTCACTAAAAAAATAATGATACATTGCGGATCAAGTAACGGTGTTAGACGAATCCGGAGGCGTTTATGTCACATTTAATCACATTATTTGAACAACATAGTTATTTGATTTTATTTTTAGGTATTATTTTAGAGCTTTTAGCTATTCCGATTTCAGCTGAATTGATCATGAGTTATGCAGGGTATTTCGTTTATCAAGGGAAAATGAATTATGTTTTAGCACTGTTAACTGCTTTTATTTCCACGGGCGCAGGAATAACAATTACGTACTGGATTGGCCGACTCGGAGGATATAGATTAATCGAGAGATATGGAAAGTATGTTCATTTAGGGCCCGAAAGGTATCAAAAAACAGCGGCTTGGTTTCAACGGTCAGGAAGTAAATTACTTGTGTTTGCTTATTTCATTCCCGGGGTCAGGCATTTTGCCGGTTATGTATCAGGAAGTTCCAGAATGTCATTCCAGACATTTATTATTCCTGCTTACATTGGGGCCATTTTGTGGGGAAGCTGTTTTATTACTTTAGGGAAATTATTGGGACCTAAATGGGAAAACTTACATCAGGCAGCAAGCAAATATTTAATCATTTTTCTTCTTGTTCTGGCTGTTTTGTTAACGGGATATCTTCTTTTTAGATTTTATAAAATCCAGATTAAAAACTTTTTTATCCAATGGCTGACGAGGTTAACAAATCGATTCAGAACGATAAGAGCCACTGAAATATTCCTTACTTGCCTCACGTCAGTTTTAATTGGATTTGTGATCCTGATGTTTGGCTTAGCTCAGGATTATCTTGCAAATGACGTTGCCCAGTTTAATCAAATTGCGGAATATATCGTTTATACTGCCTTTTATATGGACTGGATGAAAGAATTATTCATTTTTCAACAACCGGCTGCCCTTGCCGGCCTCATCATTTTAACCCTATTAGTCATTTGGTTGAAGAATCAGAACAGGCTGCTGGAGTATCTATTATTGTCGGTTTCCATACTCGGGGGAGCCCCTTTTCGTGAATTTATTATGGAGGCCTTCTCTATCCTTCGAACAATTGGTTTTAAGGGGAAATTTCATTCTGCCGATTTTCCGGATCTGAATGCCGCTATGATGATGATCATTTATGGAACTTGCATATTTTTGCTTGTTCGTCATTCAAACACACATTATGTGACCATTGCGGCTCCTTTATTTGGATTATTGTTATTAATAGGTCTCGCGATTGTAAATATGAAATGGACAAGCGTTCTTCCAAGCGACATAGTGGGCGGATATGTATATGGCGGAGTTTGGATGTTTTTTAACTTCTTGTTGTTTGAACTATTTCGGCTTGTAATCGAAAGGATTAAAGGAGAAAGGCTGAACAAAAAGTGAAAGCAAACATTTTATATGAACCATATGTAAACAATAGAAAAGCTCCCTTAACAAGGAGCTTTTCTATGTGCGTGAGCTAAACAATTCTCTGTAAATTTACTTACCAAGCGTATACATCCCGGAAAGCTTTGGAGCATCAGGAGGCTTTCATCCATCTCTGCATTCAAATCAGATAAAAATTTAATGATGATGGCGGCCGTCCGTCTGCTCAATTTTTGCCTGACAAAGGATTGCATTGTCGTGATTATGAGCTGCTGTTTCCATTTGAATCGTTACATGCGTAATGCCTTTATCTCCAAGCTCATGTTCAATTTTGCGTAAAATATGTTCGCTTTCTGAAATGGTCAGCTGATCGTCAACAACAGCGTGGCAGGAAAGAGCATTCAACCCGCTTGTGATAGACCATATATGTAAATCATGAATATGCTGAATGCCCTCTGTCTCTTCAATCGTATGGATGATGTCAGTCACGTCAATATTTTCCGGAGTTCCTTCCATTAATACGTGAATGGAATCTTTCGTCACATGGTAACCGCTTCTTAAAACAAGAACAGCTACAATGACACTGGCCAACGGGTCTGCCCAGCCCCACCCGAAGAAGATGATAAGCACCGCAGCCAGAATGGCACCTACAGAGCCGAGCATATCACTGATTACATGTAAATAAGCTCCCCTTATGTTCAGGTTATTCTTTGTATCTCCGCCGCTCAGCATAATCCAAGCGACCAATATATTCACAGCTAACCCGATGATACTAATGATAAGCATGCCCGTTGTTGCCACTTCTGGCGGATGAGAGAAACGTTTGATTGCTTCATAAATGATATAAAGGGAAATCAATATTAAGGCAACACCGTTTATCACAGCTGCGAGAATCTCAAATCGTTTATAGCCGAATGTCTTATGATGACTTGCCTTTTTTTCGGCCAATTTAAAAGCAATCAGAGCAACCATTAATGAGATTGAGTCACTCAGCATATGACCGGCATCTGACAAAAGCGCTAAACTATTGGTTACAAATCCACCTATCGCTTCTATTATCATATAACCTGTAATTACGATAAAAGAGATCAATAAAACCTTCTTATTGGACCCGCCGGCGTGATTGTGATTGTGACCCATAAAAAATCTCCTCCTTATCTCATACACTGCATTTATTATTTCTTTTCTGTTATGAAGCATTCTAACATGGACACAAAAATAATCATATATGATTATGTGCTCATATATGAATATATAGGTTCTTTACTGAAATGTCAAAATCTTTTTCTATATGATGCTGCAGCGCAATAATGAAACTTGATATCATTGTCTTATCATCAGCTTGGGAGGTTATATTTTTATGAAACCGCGGGTTACAGTCATCACTTTAGGCGTAGATCATCTGGAACGATCACCTCGCTTCTATCGGGACGGCCTCGGACTGCCTACTGGGGGAATAGTCGGAAAAGAGTTTGAACATGGCGCCGTTGCCTTTTTTGACTTACAAACAGGACTGAAACTCGCCCTTTGGAATCGTAAAGACATCGCACATGAGACAAACATTGCTTTAACTGCACCAAGCCCGGCAGAATTTACATTAGGACATAATGTTACGAGTAAAGCTGAAGTCGATAAAGTCATGGAACAGGCAAAACAGGCAGGAGCGACGATAACTGATCCCGCTCATGATACTTTTTGGGGCGGATACTCCGGTCACTTCCAAGACCCCGACGGGCACCTATGGGAAATCGTTTGGAATCCGCATTGGGATATAACTGAATAACGGAATGTTCATCAGTGAAAAACAGATAGGCCAGAGCAGTGTTTTTCCTGCAAGACCGTTCTTGACACATCACTGACGGCAGGGCTAAAAATAAAAACACACCTGAATGTTCTGGTGTGTTCCAACTGGATGATGTTCAGCACTAAGCGTTTTTATTTTGTGTAACAAAACGAATAAACTATTGATTGGATGGCGGTATGCTTTGCGGAAAACGAAATACATTTTCGGGATCGTATTTCGCCTTTATTTTTCGAAGCCTTGCAAAGTTTGAGCCATAATATGCTTTTCCGAAATTTTCAATATTCTGATCCGGAACATTAACGTATGAACCAGTTACATATGGTTTCAACAGCTGACGCACTCTTTCAACTGATGCAAGGTTCGAGGCTTCTTGTGATTTATTTTTCCAACTGGCCGTCCATTCCGTATAAAACAATGGACGGCGCCAAAAGAAGGCTGTTTCGCTGCTGGGAACTCTGCTTATCGCACCGCCCCAATTGATAAAAAAGAAATTTGTTTCTGTTCCGGTGGCTTTTTCTAAAAATTGTCTCATCACTGAAATAGGTTTTTCCGGCCAAAGATTTAGCGCCCACGCCGAGGAGAATTTAACACTCTGATCAGATCTTCCCGGGATCGGTTCATCAGGGTCCAGGAAATCTATGCAATCCGGATAGTATAATGTTTTGATAATTGTCCGTGTCGGGGTTCCGGCATTTAATAAAGGATTTAATAATTGAATCAGCTCAGGTTTTGAACCGAGGAACAATCCTTCCGCATGGCACAAGCCATTTACTTTGCTGTAAATCTCAAGGTAGCACCCCAATCGTTCGTCTGTAGACGGCGCCCACTTTTGCCAAGCTTTAAAGACCGTCTCCAACTGCTCCCATGGCCAAATAATATTAAAGACGGTTGCGGTTTTAGGAGCACGGTGAACTTTGAACGTGTATTGGGTATTATATCCGAAGTTGCCTCCCCCGCCGCCTCTGGAAGCCCATAGTAAATCTTCATTGTGAGATTGATTTGCTTGAATGATCCTGCCTTTTGCATCTACCATTTTCAGTGCGAGAAGGTTATCACTTATCAGGCCGATTGATCGTGAAAGCACTCCAAATCCGCCGCCCATCGTAATTCCTCCGATCCCCACTGTCGGACTGTCTCCAAACGGAGCCATAAAACCATCCCGGGCCAATCCTTTCACAAGCGGGCCAACGTGAATGCCGGTTTGAACGGTTGCAATCGCGTTTTTTTCGTCTAATAAAACTTTATTCATGTCACTCACATCAATAACTATTCCATCACTTACGACTGAAAGGTTTCTATCCAGAGCATGGCGGCCGCTTCTGACACGCAAAGGCACATTATTCTCACGCGCCCATTTAATCGCATTACTTACATCGTATGAATTTTGTGCAAAAACAAAGACGAGCGGACAGACATCAACATAAGGGTTCCAATTCTTAACCGCCTGCGCATAGCCGGGGTCCCCTTTGAAGATGACGCGCCCTGTTAACTGTGCTGATCCCATCTGTTTCACTCCCCATAAACATTTGATTCCGATTCCAGTATATGCAGGATGTGGACAAATTCTTAGACGGATGATCTGCTGACTTAAAAATAAACAGAAATACGCGAAGATGATATAAAAACACAAAAAAGACAAGAGCGGCAGGCTGCCAAAACTCTTGTCTCTCCTATCTTTTTAATATGATTGGCGTGATATACTGCCTTGGCTATGGAAGCTCATAGGAAAGTTTTTGTTTGCCCTGCTATGCGTCCTTTTTGCCGCACCAGCTGAGTAATCTTCCTGTTTGATCCTCCAACAAGAATCTTTTTCTTTATCGTTTTTGCAGCCTTGGGCCGGAATTTCTCTTATTTTTTCTTCTTGTGTTTACGTTTGCAATCATGTTTTTTCTCTTTCTTATGATGTTTTTTACATTTCGCTTTTGCTGCTGCTTTTGCCGCTTTTACCTTTGCTTCTGCTGCTGCTCTTTCTGCTTCTGCTGCTCTGGCTCTTGCTTCTTCCGCTCTTGCTATTGCCTCTTCCGCTCTTGCTCTCGCTTCTTCTTCTCTAGCAGCTTCTGCTCTTGCTTCGTCTTCCGCCATATCAAAATCATGGCCAAGGTCACAGGCTTCGTCGTATGGTTTTTTCTGAACGTGTTTATCACCTGGGTTATAATACATGAACTACCACTCCTTCTCATATTTTTTAATCTCTTCATACTATGTAGATAAAAGACTCCAGCTTGGATTATTCATTTGGTTAACCAACACATTTCAGCCGCTATTTTCATTTATCCATACAACAAACTCTGGATGCCTGCAATAAACTTGAAAAATAATAAGCGGCGAAAACCACAAAAAACCAAGGGGCTGAACCCTTGGTTTTTTGTGAGGCTGAGAGATGCTGCACGCTGCAGCCTTCTTCTGTACCGACATTTTTGACTTTTAATTTGCTTGCTGTGTTTGTTTTACCGGTTCTTTGCTAAAAAGTCCAACAATGTTCCACAAGACAACTACTGAAGCTATTATTAAACGAGCAGTGTTAACTTCTTGGTTGGTCAATAATTTATAACCATATATTGATCCCAATGCAACTATACAAAAAATATTGAACCATTTACTCCAACGCAATTAGAAAACTCCTTATCAAATGATAAAATTTCCAAACAATGTATTATAATATTAACAAAATTTTTCAATATTTAACCTTAAACCTTTCTTAATTTCGGTTTATCATTACAGGCTAGACCCAGACATCATTTTCAGCTGTTTGATCAGTTATTTCTTGCCCGGTATTCACAACACCCTTAGGTTCTACAAGCAAAATTTTACACTCTGATTCTGCATAAGGTTTATGTTCAGCATTTTTCGGAATGACAAACATTTCACCTTCATTTAATTTTACTTCTCCATCACGAAATTCAATGATTAAATTCCCCTCAATAACAATAAAGACTTCATCTGTTTCCTCATGCTTATGCCAAACAAAGTCCCCTTGTACTTTAACAAGTTTAAATTGATAATCATTCATTTCAGCAATTACTTTTGGAGACCATTGATCTTGGAATGCAGCTAATTTCTCTTGAAAATTAATCGGATTATATTTCATTCTTTCACCTTCCCCTGTAAAACTAAAGACATCATATTTCCGCCTTTGTTCTTCTCCTGATTTTAACTAGTCCCAAATGAAAGGCCGCTCCGCTTCAGCAGTTCTGAGATAGTCTAAAAGTTGACCGGTATGTACTGACTCATGATAATCAATGTCCCCCAGTTCGCAGACATATCCAACATCAGACCTATTAATCTTTATATTTGTTAAATCTGGTTCGTTTTAAAATTCGATGAATGTCAAAAACTCGGTCCAAAACGGTTTTGCAAATATGTTTTAGTAACATTTGATGATAAAGAAATTCTGCTTCTAAAACATGCCTTATCATTTCCTTACACGACATGGCTTCGGAATCCGGGCGCCAGTCCATTCTTTCCTTAGGGATAGCTGTCCACAAACTTGATGCTTCGCCGTCTCACTTATTTTTAAACCATTCTCCTTCTTCCCGGAAAAACCTCTTCAATTAAAGAAGATATTTTTTCCCAACCCGCTGGATTGATAAATCAAACAATTTTTAAGATAAAGAGATATCCATTCATCCATACAATAGACTCTGGCTGAACATATACTGAATGATAGTTTTCATTAGAAAGGAGACATCAGCTTTGGCAAAATATCGGATCATGACCTTTGATGGGGGAGGTACGTTAGGTGCTTTAAGTTTACAGCTATTGAACAGACTGGTTAAACAAAATCCCACTTTAATAAGCCGGACCCACGTGTTTTCAGGAAATTCAATCGGTTCATTCACTGCCCTTGCATTAGCCAGCGGAAGATCGCCGCATGAGACATTCCGCTATTTTAAGGAAAAAATCCTGCCCGCATTCAGCGTTTCCCGGCCGGGCGGACCCGTTTTCAATCAACAATTACCATATTCCGGTTTTATTAAAGCGGTACGGAATTTTTTCCCGGCAGATCTTCGCCTCAAAGATTTAAGAAAGCGAATTGTTGTCCCTTCATTCAAATTATACTCTCCAAAACTGGATCGCTGGACTCCTGTATTATTTCACAACTTTCCCGGCTCTCCCTATTTAAATGAGAAAGTGAGTGATGTCATACTGCGGAGCAGCGGTGCCCCTGCGACGCAACGCGCCTATCAAAACTATGTGGACGGATATGTAGTAGCAACGAACCCCAGTACAGCCAGTATCGCGTTTGCAGTTGGTAAAGCCAACGTGCCATTGGATCAAATTGCGGTATTGTCCATCGGAACAGGTGAAGCCCCGACCCGTTTAAGAAGAGATACGAGGGGATGGGGAATGGTAAGTGCAGATAACATACGTCCCGAAAACCTGAAGAACCTTCCTCCAAATTGGGGAGTCCTTTTGGACAGGTCGCCTAATGAACCTTTACTGCCATTTCTTCAGATAATTGCTGGCGGAAATGGTTACTATGAATCCATGGTCAGTGCGAATCTTCTGGGAGATCGTTTTTTCCGATTAGATCCGCGGATTCCGAACTTCTCCAAAACGGACCCTGCCGTCGTTCCCGCTGTCATTGAAATTGCGAACAAAACCAACTTACAGCCTGCGATTGAATTCATAGAGAAAAACTGGAACAACAAATAAGAACGGACAAAATACCAAGGGTGGAAAAACCCTTGGTATTTTTAGATGCGGCGGAGAGGACTGCTTAATATGAAACTGAATCGGTCTCCGGCTTTTGCTCTTTTTTTATTTTCACTGTTTCAGGCAGTAAGAAAGTAAATATTGCCGCCCCAAACAAAATAATAATTGAGAAATAAAAAGAAAGATCATAGTTACCCATTTCACTATAAAGAAAACCCGGTACATAAGCTCCCAGCGCCGATCCTATCTGATGGCTCAGGAATAACCAGCCTAAAATAAAACCAACTGAATATTGTTTAAAATATTGCGTGGCTAACATTTGGGCAGGAGCTACAGTTGCAAAATCAACCAGCCCAAACAGAATTGCAAAAATAAGTAATATAACCGGATGATGACTGTATAACAGGATGCAAATTGATAATGCGCGGATGACATATAAAAGAATAAGCATCTTTTTACTGCTCCAGCGGTCTGCCGCAATTCCTGAAATGATTATCCCCAAAATATTAAATCCCGCCAACACACTAACTGCAGCACTGGTTACACTTGTTGAAAACCCATGGTCATGAGAAAAAGGAATAAAGTGAGTATCCATCAGGCCTGTAGTTGTAAAACCGCATATCGCAAAGGGTAATATTAAAAACCAGAATTGTTTCTTGCAAAATACTTCCCAAACAGAAAAGCCGGTCGTATGCTGCCCACTTCCAGCTTCTTCTTTCATAAAGCCGCCCATAGGAGATAACCCCATCTCGCCGGGATGATTCCGTAAAAATAACAGGATGACAGGAAACACAATAACCATTAAAAGCAGACCCAAAATCACTACAGTTAACTTCCAGTCAAACCATTGAATCAAAATGAGAGAGCCGGGAACAAGAAGCATCTGACCAGCGCCAAACCCCGCCTCCATAATTCCAAAAGCAAGCCCGCGTTTTTCATTAAACCAATTTGTAACCACAACTGTTGCGGCTACATTAGATGCCCCTCCAACACCGATGGAGATAACAACTCCGTAAAGGATAAATAATTGCCATGGATGATTCACAAAAGAAGTTAAAATAAAGCTAAGCCCGACCAAGAAAGTGCTGACTGACAAAATCATTTTGGGGCCTAGTTTATCAACCAGCCTCCCTATTATGGGCTGAGATAGGCCATATATGATAAAACTCAGAGTAGAAATAAGTGAGATTGTTCCTCTGTTCATAGAAAAATCTTTTTCCCACGGTTCAACAAAAGCTCCAAATGAAAGACGTGCCCCTTGAACCACTAATAAGGTTAAAAAACTGACAAAAACAATGATCCATGCGTAGTGATATTTTATTCGCATCCTATCCCCCCTCACTTTTATTTATAATTCCAAATCCCAGCGCTCTTCTATTAAATTTGATCCCCATAAAGGTTTCTCTTCATGAACTTCTGTCATTTCGAATCCGGTTTTTTTATACAATGGCCGGGCTGTTGACATGTCTTTTACCGTCCAAAGAAATATGCGCTCGTATCCATTTTCTTTACAATATTGAACAAGTGCCTTCATCAGACGGCTGCCGACACCTTTTCTTTGAAAAGACGGATCGACTAAAAACCATCTTAACTGTCCTGTTTTTTCACCGTCATTCACTAAGCCGATACAACCCGCAAATGTATTCCCGCTTTCCGCCACCCATATTTTTTCAATATCAGCTTTAAACGTATCGCGAAGATAAGATAAGAATGTGTCATCCCACCCATGGGATTTGGCATAAAATAATCGCTGTTTTTCAATTATGTTTTTGACATCCTCTGAAGTATAATAGTCTCTTATTGAAATCGGAGATTCTTTATCATAAAAAGAATGCTGCAAAATGTGTTGAATGGTTTCCATTGAATCTACAAGTTTTTCTTGTTCCTCTTTGTCTATGCATTCAAGGATATATTCAACTTGCTGATTGGCTTTTTTCTCCAGACTTTTATAAAGACTTTTCCCTGACTCGGTGACATAAAGGAAATGATTACGTCCGTCTTCTTTGCATTTTTGCTTATATATGAATCCTTCCTCTTCGAATTTTCTGATAATTCTGCTTACATATCCTCTGTCCAGGTCTAATCTTTCTTGAATGATTTTTGCTGTACAATCGGGCGTATTATAAATTTCGTATAAAATCCTGGTTTCTGTTAAAGAGAATGGACTGTCATAAATATGTTCATTCAGAAAACCCAGAATATCTGTATAAAATCTATTAAATTGTCTGAATGCCAAAACACGTTTTGTTTCCAAATTGATGTACCTCCTCCAAAAGATTGACTTAAGCAACTTTTTCCATCGTAATCGAATCAGTTGCTTAAGTCAACTATATTTTTCATTCCTTCTACCTTTTTTGTAATGAGCACTTTTGATTTCTAAAAAACAAAAATCAACGGCACTGTTTCATCGGAGAACCGTTACGCACCGCCATAAATTCTTTTTTACTTCAAGTTCCTTTTACAAATTTTGAAAAACTCATTGACTATTCAGTTGAACTGTATTACATTATTATAAAGTTGAACTATATAGTCGAACTGAATAGAGGGTGAGGATATGAAACATAAATTATTACCGCTGTCTGAAACCATGCATTACATTTTATTAGCTCTGCGTGAGCCGCTTCATGGCTATGCCGCTATGCAGAAGATAGAAAAGATGAGTAACGGTACTGTTATTTTAGCGGCCGGCACATTATACGGCGCGATTGAAAACTTGAATAAGCATGGCTGGATTGAGCCTGTCGGAGAGTCGGGCCGGAGAAAAGTCTATATGATCACTGCGGAAGGAAGCGCCATTTTAAAAATGGAACAAAACAGGTTATTGCATATTTTATCCCTGTACGAAGGAAGTGAATCGAATGAAGAAATTTAAGATGTTTTTTGATATTGAAAAAGAGGAGCAATGGCTGAACGAGCAATTACAAAACGGCTATCGTTGTACAAATATTAGCGGATTAGGAATATACACCTTCGAAAAAACCGATAAGAGATATGTAATGCGAGTGGATTATCAAGATTATTTATCAATGAAAAAGTTCAAAGATTACAAAGGAATTTATGAAGACTTCGGCTGGAGTTATATAAATGGCCCGTGGGGGCTTGGAACTCGATATTGGCAAAAAGAAGATGATGGTCAAAATGAAATCTTCTCGGATCGCCAATCAAAGAGTAATTATTATAAAAGATTAATGAGTTATTCATTAAGTTTTGGTTTCCTGTGTTTGTTTATTTCTTATATGTTTTACAAGGATTCAGGTTTATATTTAGCCGAAGGTCTGTGGAGTATGGAAGGCTCAATGTTTTGGAAAGCATTTTTATTTGAAACTCCATTTGCCCTTTTGAGGTCGCTTCCCGCCCTTATGGCTGTTATCTTCGGCATCAGTTTCTATAAAGCGTATCGAAAGTATTCAATGTTAAAAGAAGAATAATGCGGGGAAGTTACATTCAAAAAAGTAATGAAGGATCATGTACCTGCCACAGTCGGGCGCTTTAACGCCCTGAATTCACTGACAGATCAGACGGCTTATTTAAAACAAAAAATACCAAGGGCGTTAAAACCCTTGGTATCATTGGGGTGCGGCTGAGACGGCTTAAACCTTCACAGAGATAGTGACGTTTTTAAAACAGATGAAGCAAAACATTCTTGCAACCAGCTCTTCTATTCGTTTCATCCCGAAATGATCCTCCCCTGTTTAGCGGGGATTTTTTTCATTCGAGGCTTTTGGAAATATATCATAGAATGTTGCATGTTAGACTGGATACAATTTAAATTTTCAGAAAAATATCCATTCAAGTACAGCGCCTATAATGTTAATGCTTTTGCAGACAAAGCAGCTTTCAATCTTCGTATCCCTTCTTCTATTTCTTTCTCAGCTAAATTTCCGTAACCTAAAATAATTTTGTTTTTATGAACCCCTTTCTGGATTGTATGGCGTTCAACCGGGTAAATTTTAATTTTATGCTGATCTAACTTTTTCAGCACCTGTTCAGAAAAAATGACATTTTCAAAACTGGCTATTAAATGGAGACCTGTCGAATCCCCAAATATCTTGACCTCATCTCCAAATTCACGATTCAGACTTTGTTTTAAAGCCTCACGACGTTTCTTATACACTTTTTTCATTTTACTAATATGGTGTTCTAGATAACGATCCTCAATAAAGTTTGCAAGTGTAAGCTGCTCCAGGGAAGAGGTATGAAGATCTGTAAACCATTTTAGATTCTTACACTTCTCAACGAGAGAACCTAGTATTTAGTAATGGAACAGATGAATTAATTCGTATCATATGCAGAGCCTTTCTAGGGACAGGGACAAATGCTGTTTTATCAAGCCTTTCTTTTCCTCAATATAAAAGGTATGCAGTTATGGAAGGTGCCGATATTCATGAAGTTCCACATGTAAATGGACGGCATCATATAGAAAAAATGATTGATGCGGTTGATGACAATACACGGGTTATTTGGATCTGTAATCCTAACAATCCGACAGGGGAGTATGTACGCGAGCAAGAACTTATACATTTACTAAATTCAGTTAACCAAAATGTTCTTGTAGTATGTGACGAGGCTTATTATGAATATGTTACCTATTGATAATGGAACGTCTTGGACACGGTTCAGTTGCCTTTACAACGGACACATATTACATCTTTTGAACCTCCACCGCTTATTCACCCGCTGGGCCCTCAATAAAGTGATGATGTATTTGTGAGTCGTAAAAGTGTATAATACCAGCTTTTTAATCGGGCTGGTTATTATTTTGTTGTTGAGATGTCCCTAATTGAAAAGCTGACTCCACAACAAACTCCATTTTTTCACCACTTCACCCTCTTCATATCCAAAAAACCTTTAATTGATTAGCGTACAAGTTCCCCATATAGAAAATAAAAAGCCAGCTCTCCTTCGGGAGAAGAACTGGCATAACAAAGCTTCTTGCTTCTTATTTTGCTGTATTGCTCGGACCTTTTAATTTCTCTTCGTTCTTGCGTCAATGTTTTATTTTTAGGACACAACCAATAAAATAATGACGATCGAGAAGCTGCAGTCATTGCTGCTGGGATAATCCCGGATTATTCTGAGTCTGTATGTCGAGTAGTCGGTCAATTAAATGGATGTTTTTTTCATTCCTTTTCTGTTTGCTCCATTTTCCACCACAGTGAATCTTTTGGATTTTCAACAGCTTCTTGAAACTCAGCTTTAGAAGCAACTGTTGGGTAAGAACCTTTTAAAGATTTACCGGAAGTATCTTTAAATAAGGTTAACACAACGATTAAGCCAATTAAACTAACTGCCAATAAATAGAAACCCGGCGCCAAATTGTTTCTTGTCACATGGGTTAACCAAGAAGCAACTAAAGGTGTTGTTCCGCCAAAAATAGAAACCGATAAGTTGAATGTCCAGGATAAAGTACGATATCTAATGTCAGTATGGAACAACGTAGGTAAAGATCCTGGCATAGTACCTTCGTATACAGATAATACAATACCTAACAATAAAAGTCCTATAAATAAGAATGTTATACTCCCCATATTAAGAAATTGGAAAGAGATAATCGAAAATACAATTCCTAATACTAATCCAATTGTTATAACTTTTTTATTTCCTATTTTATCTCCCAGTTTACCAAAAGTTAAAGCGAACGGTACCATAATAATCAATACAATTGCTGTAACCGGTGTACTTATATTATCACTCATACCAAGGTTCTCATCTAAATAAGAAGGCATATAACCTAACAATAGATAATTGGTTATATTGAAAAACGCCACAAATACGATACATAAAAAGATATCTTTTTTATATGTTTTAATTACTTCTAATAAACCTGGTTGTTGTTCTTGGTTTTCAGAGATGTCACTTTCAAAGATTGGTGATTCATCTAAATGACTTCTCAAATATAAACCAAATAATCCGATTGGAATACTTAAGAAGAAAGGAATTCTCCATCCCCAACTATTCATTTGAACATCAGATAAAGTCCAGAAAAGTACTGTAACTAAAACAGAAGCTACTATATAGCCAGATAATGTGCCGATTTCTAAACCACTGCCTAACCTTATACGTTTATTATCTGGAGAAGATTCTGCGATATATACCATTGCACCAGCGTACTCTCCACCCACAGAAAAACCTTGCAGAATACGAGCTAAGAGTAATAATATAGGGGCCCATACACCAATCTGATCATAGGTAGGAAGTACACCAATTATTAAAGTAGATAAAGCCATCATTAAAATAGTAATTGTTAATACCATTTTCCGGCCAAATTTATCACCCATTTTACCAAAAATAATTCCGCCTACCGGTCTAAGTAAAAAGGCAATTGCAAATGTAGCAAAAGTAAATATTAACTTTAATTCATCGTTTTGAACCGGACTGAAAAAGTTTTTACTAATAATAACTGCCAAATAAGAATATAAAGCAAAATCAAACCATTCCATCGCGTTTCCTATCCCTGTAGCAAACACGCTTTTCTTCGCTTTTTGAATGTCTACAACGTTAATTTTTTTCTTGTTGAACTTCATTTAATAATATCAACTCCTTAATGATCAAATCCACATGATACAAGCGGATAAACGGTCCAAGCGTGCAATCCCAGAATGTATAGCGTAATGCTTCTCTAAAAGTCTGGGGGTTTCTGTTTCACCTGATGGAGAGCTAATGGCATAGTGGCTGATTGGTTCAACTGGACCTTAAAAGACTGGACCAATATCCATCTCAGCGCCAAATATCATTGTAAACCAAGAAAGAAGGATGAAATTCAGTTATTTCGCTGGTTTCCTTCACTTATTTTTGCCGATTGGACTAAAAATAATACAAAAAGCAACAAAAAGAGAAACAACCAACAGATCATACAAGCCAAAGTGGTTAGTGATATATCCTTGGGCTGTGGTTGGTATTTTCTGCAGACTATTTAGAGAAATGATTCCCCTTCATACAGCTCTATTGTGAATATTATCACAATCGAAAAAAAACTTTTATTTCTTCAAAGTATCCTAAACCTTTATTTTAGTTCTTCCATTACGTCTTCCAATATGTTTATTATGTGTTGCAGATAGATTGAGGTGATTCCTAAGTATTATTTACTGATCCTATCTTTATTACCCCGCAATCAGGTGAAACAAAACATTATAAACGTAGCATACCTTTTTAAAACCTGACAAGCCCAACAGGGTGATAAAAACCCGGCTAAAGCCAAGCTAATCAATGGATAGAAGAATTTTTTTTTGTTTTTCCCAAGGAATAACCGTCTGCGTTTAATCTAGCCCATTAGAAAGAAAAAGAGCAGGAGTCATCCTGCTCTTTCATTCAAAACTTTAATATGTATGATGAATTTCGTGTACCTCGATACATTAACTTTTTTCTTTTTTCATACCGCCATCATCAATAATGCATTATAAAATCAAAGATATTTTTTCCTATTAAGATAACAGTAACTAAAATAAATAACATTCTCACATAGGTAACACCTTTTTTAATTGCGAAGTTCGATCCCACAAGTGCTCCTAATATCATTGATATACCCATTGGTATACCATATAAAAAATTAATTTTATGAAGAAAAAGAAACATAATTAGAGCTGCAATGTTACTGCCGAAATTAAGAAATTTTGCATTTCCTGCAGATTGTAAAAAATCGAAGCCTATTATCAAAAAGGCAAATAAAATAAATGAACCCGTTCCTGCACCTAAAAATCCATCATAAAAACCAATAGCCAATATTACAAAAGAAAAAAGAATGGCTTTTTTCCAAGTCAGTTTTTTATAAGTAGATTCATTACCCCAGTTTTTCTTCAAAATAGTGTAAATAGCTACACCTACTAAAAGAATTAATATTAATGGTTTTAATAATTCAGATGAAATAAAATTGACAACTAAAGCACCCAATAAGGACCCTATAAAAACAATCGGAAACAATTTAGATACTAACTGAAAATTAACTTTTCCTGATCTTATAAAGGAAATCGTACTCGTTAATGTACCCATTGTACTGGCTAACTTATTAGTAGCGATAGCAACTGAAGGCGGGAGACCTGAAAATAACAAAGCTGGTATAGAGATCAGTCCTCCTCCTCCCACTACTGAATCAATAAAAGAAGCAAGAAATCCGAAACATACTACTATTAATAGTGTATAAAAATTAATATCCTCCACTTACAAAATCCTCCCCATAATGGTAAATAAGTATGTAAATATTCAGAATTTAACTAAAAGTATTTTACTTATCAGCTGAAAAATTCAACCTTTATCTGTATTTTAATTATATACTGGGAATTCCCTCTAGAGTTTTTTTCATATAACTAGTTAGGATTCTTTCTGTAAGTTTTTGAGGCGTTTGACTGCAGAAGGAGTACAGCGTCCTCAAAACAAGTTTTTCATATGATGAGGAGCTTTTAAAGAGGAGCCAATCACCATATAAGTTGCCCCCCATTTCTTGAACTCGCTTCATTTTATAAATGATTAAATCTTTTTTATTTCAATCCCCTGATGATTTAATTCCAGTATATAAAAATTTTTTATAAAATTCCACATCTTATCCATTTCCTTTAGGTGACACGTATGGATTCGTTCAAAAACACACCCAAAATTCAGGTGTGTTTCAAAAAGGCACTCAAAATTGTAAATCCATATCACTTGTAATGAAGGTTTGTTGCACTTTCTAACTCCACATTCATCATTTCTATATGTTTGGATAAGTTGGGTTAATAACAATTGGTTAACAAAAACCACCCTTACTTTCCAACTTCTATTCCCATTACGTTCAATTTATTACCTATCCTTCACCAATTTTTTTGGAAGCCCACAAAATATTTAGTTATGTCGCCGATCAATGGATTGATTTCATTGATATGAAGATCGTTTTCCTTATTAGCATCTCCGATGTGCTGGAACATGCCAGCTTATCCGATTCATATTTTAGAAGAAAACGACCTTTCTTTTTTGTTTTAATCTTAAGATAAATCATCATTATCTGTTTCAAGATACTGGTCTTTTTTCTTTAAAGTAAGGGCTAAAATGAAAGAGACCACCGCAAAGACAATTGCTGCACGATAAGCTGTATGAACACCTTGGGTCATACTTTGTATGTTCAACACCGTTTTGTTGACTTCGTTTGTATGTTGAATATAATGCTGCGAAGCCGCAGCCATAATACTTGTATAAAGAGCCGGACCGATTGCACCAGATACTTGGTTAATGGTATTAGAGATTGCTGATCCATGAGCATGCAGCTGTTTAGGAACTTGATTCATCCCAAGAGTCATCACAGGCCCTATACTCAACCCTACTCCAATTGTAAATGCTGCATAAAGAATGGCAGCTGTTGTCGTAGTCGTTTCGTTTGAAATCTGAGTGAATAAACTTAAAACGATCATTAAAAAAATTAAACCAATGATGATCAGCGGTTTAAAACCAACCTTATCAAACAATCTCCCGCCAATCATCGCTGTAAGTGCCAGCGTGATTCCGCCAGGCAGCATAAGAAATCCAGTTTCTACTGGTGTCAAGCCGGCAGCTGTTTGAAAGTAAAGAGGTAAAATAAGCATCATCGAGAACTGAATCATCATAATGAGAAACATCAGAAACATCGCTCTTGAAAAAACGGATGACGTAAATGGTTTCATGCTGATCATAGGTGACGAAAGCTTCGTTTGCTGTCTGACGAAGAATGCAAGAGCCAGCACCCCAACGACAAGCGTAATCCATACGATTGGGTTTCCCCATCCAGATGCTTCGCCAGCTGTACTAAATCCATAAACAACTCCGCCAAACCCAACTGTCGAAAGAATCACGGATGGAATGTGAATCGTCGGTTTAGATGTTTCAGACACATTTCGAAGCTTAAAGACAGCTATTATCAAAATGAGCACCGCTGCAATCAAAAGCCCCAAGAAAACGATTCGCCATGAATAATATTGAATAATTAAACCAGAAATGACAGGTCCGATCGCTGGAGCAAATAAAATCGCTACGTTGAAAATTCCCATCACAGTTCCGCGTATACTTACCGGTACAAGTGTTAACATTGTACTCATGACTAATGGTAAAACAATACCTGTTCCCAATGCTTGAATCATACGGCCAATAAAGAGTAAAGAGAAAAATGGCGTAATAAATCCAATCAATGAACCGATCACATATAAACACATCGCTGTGATAAACAGCTGCCTTAGTGTAAACCGTTGAATTAAAAAGGCTGAGACCGGTACGGATATTCCGATGATAAGCATATAGCCGGTTGACAGCCATTGTGCGGTGCTTGTTGTAACGTGCAATGTTGAAATGATGCTGGGCAATGCCACATTCATTACAGTTTCACTGATTAGGCATAGGAAATTCCCTAAAATTAAAATGAAGAGAATGACTTTGCTTTGTGTACTCATTTTTTCATTTGTTGTCATGACTTTTCACCTCTTATATCGAAAATAGCTTGTTCGCTGATTACCTTCAAGGAGCAATACTTTTTTCGTCAGGGACAGTGCAGAAACGCCTTCGATCCAAGAAGAACCCATTGCCTTGTTTCTTCCGTTTCATTTCCCTATCGTATACACGGCTTCACTGGTTTTTATTTTACAGATATCACCTCTTCTAAAACATTAGCTGGTTTAGTGAGTTTCCAACCTAGTAAGATAATAATCAAACCTAAGGTGATAAGAAGATATAATGCAGGAACAAAACTTCCTAAATAATCATGAAGAAAACCGATGATAAACGGACCCACTGCACCAATCATATATCCAATCGCTTGAGTCATCGCTGACCAAGTACTTGCTTCTATAGATGAAGCTGTTTTATCTATTGGTAATAATAAGGTTAGCGAGACAAGACCACCGCCGCCAATCCCTAAACATATACTTGAAACAACAGGTGTTAAGTTCGTAAAACATAAAAGGGATAAACCAATCATCACACTCAGGGTAAAGAATGTAATCCAAAATCTTCTGCTTGGTATTACCCTCAAGAGACTAGGCAATAAAAGCGTAGCCGGCAGCTGCGCAAGCATAGATATTGTACCGATAAGACCTCCAAATGCTGAAGTTCCTCCTTTTTCCTCTACAATTGCCGGCAGCCAAGCTGCAAAACAATAAAATAAAAGAGTTACCAAACCTACAAAAGAAGTTAATAACCAGGCCTCTTTATTTTTTAAAGGTAAGGACGCACGCCTCTTTTGTGACGCTTTATTTGTGTGATGATGAGCGTATTTTGTCACTATAAACCAAAGTGGAAGAGCGAATAGCGCAAAAATACTCCAGAATGCTAATCCGTTTTTCCATGAATCATTGAGCAAGCGTTGAAGCGGTGTCGTCAGCCCAATAGAAATAGATGCACCAACGACCATTGAAGTAGAATATATGCCTATCATAGATGCTGCCTTCTCCGGAAAGTAACTTTTAATGAAGCCAGAGAGCAGAGGGCTGACAATCCCAATTCCTGCACCTATAAACAAAGCCGTTATTAATAGGTATATTGAGGAATTTGAAAAGAAACGCAGAAACGTTGCAATACCTATACAGGCTATAAAGAATGTGATAATTTTCTCTGATTGATAGCGATTGGCTAAACGACCAGCAAATAACGAACAAAAACCAAAACATAATAAAGGAATAGAAGTGAGTAAACTTGCTGACGCAGAACTCATGCCTAGTTCCTTCGTTATTCCGTGTAATACCGGGCTGACTGAAGTGATACCCGGCCTAAGATTGAATGCAGCTAATATAAGCGCAAATAGAAATAATCTATTACGATTGATCATAGTTGTTACCTCCGATTAATTTCTTAAAGTTTAATTCTCTCTAATGGTACATGAAGTTTTCACATGAATAAAATGCATATTAATTATGTGGGAGATAACAAAAATGGTATGAAAAACCGCAAATTCAACTTAGTGACGGCTGATTTTAAAAAAGTCACAAGTCTGAGGTAATACGTTTATTGAAAAAACAAAAGCTGATTTCTCCAACGCTAAGGAGCCATCAGCTTCATTGTTATGTCTTTACATGTATTCTATCCCTTATCATTAATACTTAATTTGCAAAGAATGAATCTATGACATCTTATAAATCTGGCAACGATATGATTTTAAGGGTTCGGAACCTGACATGGGGTCCAGCTGCTCTATACCTATCAATTGATTCACGTTTGCACCTTCAGCTGAAAATGGATCAAATCCTAATAACTCTAGTTCATCACACTTATCCCACCATCCCGATTGAGTATATACCGTACCCACGGGTATACTTTGTGTCATTCGAGTGACTGCCTTCATTCTGCCATGAGGAGATACCAATTGAATCCAATCACCATCATTTAATTTATACATATGAGCTGTTTGTGGGTGAATCTCAATAAAAGGATCAGGATGCATTTTCCTTAGTTTAGCAATATTTCGATGCTGACTATGACAAAAAGATTTTAATTTATTTGAAGAAAGAACTAACGGAAAATTATATGATTTATCCTGATAATACGGAACAGTTAATGGTTTTTCAAATTGGGGCAACGGATCATATCCATGCTGTAACAAAAACTCGGAATAAATCTCCAACTTCCGCGTTGGGGTGGAAAAGCCACTGACTCCTCCATTCTTTTTTTCACTATATTTACAATAGTTTACTTGTAAGGGGATTGATATCCCTGCAGGCTGAGAACGAAGTTGATCTAATGTTAAATTCAACGGTTCCAGATAGTAATTAAACGCCGCTTCAATATCCCCATTCCAAAACTCTTCTTCATAGCCCATTTCCAATGCCAGATCCATTATAATTTGCAGGTCAGGACGAGTTTCCCCAGAAGCCTTTGACATTGCAGGGTTATATTGAATATGTTGAGCCGTTTGTAAACTCCCATCAAAACCAGCCAACAGACTTGGCGACTCCCAGGCATGCGCCGCAGGTAATACAATATCTGCAAACCTTGTCATAGGGTTATGAAACATATCGACATGGACATGATATTCTAGTTTTTTTAAGGCCTCCATCATGTTTCCGCTTTCCGGGTTTTGTGTGACCATATTACTCCCAAAACTTAATAACGCTCTCATAGGATAAGGCGTTTCGTTCAATACAGCATCGGCAAAATCATACCCGGTAGCGGAAATTTTCGGAGCACCTAGGGGCCTCTTCTCTCTTCCTAAACGCTTCTGTTGTTGTGAACGTGGAATCAAATTTTGATCTTTAATTGGATTAACTGGTAAAGACGGGAGGATAATATTTCCCCCCTGCTTATCAAAATAACCGGTCAGGCTATAAAGGATACATAATGCTCGATTGGTTGATGAACTATTTACATGCTGTTCTAAGCCATTCCATGAATAATAAGATATCGGATCTCCATCGCTTAATAATTCCCCAAGTTCCACTAATTTTTCATATGGAACACCCGTTATTTTTTCCACCTTTTCTATCGTGAAAGAAGAGACTCTTTTCATTAATTGAGAAAAAACAGTTTCTGAAGAAACGCTTTCATTTGTATATTCACCTGTAAGCAAAATATTTTCTGACCATGTTTGAGGATCTTCCCGGGTATCAATTTTATATGGCTTCTCATTCTTATCAAGAGCTAAAAATTCATATGGATGATGATTTTCCGGCCGAAGGAATTTCCCCGTTTGCTTATCCACTAAGAAGGGGGCATTGGTCCAATTAAGCAGAAATTTATGATCAAATGAATGATTCTCAATTAAAAAGCGAATACAGCCTAATATTAAGGCACTATCAGTTCCATGATTCGGAGCAATCCATAAATCTGCCGCTGCAGCTGTCGTTGTTCGGCGCGGGTCAATTACTACTAGTTTGCTCCCTCTTTTTTTCGCTCCCATGAGCCTTTTCCATGTCTGAAGATTCGTATCAGCTGGATTGTGTCCCCATATCAATATTAAATTAGCATGTTCAAAGTCGGGTTGAGGCAATCCAACACCGTACGTGTATTTTGATCCCTCATCCCTCGCCCATTGGCAGACATTTGTATGGGAAATATAGTTGGGAGTGCCGTAAAGATTCATCAAGCGATGCAGGTATGGCCCCCAGTTAAAACTTCCGCTCGCACCAACAGTTGGAAAAGTGTATGATACCGATTCTGCCCCTGTTTCAGAACTGATCTGTTTCAACTTATCAGTAATGGTTTGTATGGCTTCTTCCCATTTTATTCTTTTCCATTTCGGTTCTTCCCCTTTTGGATTCGTTCTTTTTAAAGGGAAAAGAATACGATCAGGATGATTGATTATCTGAGGGGCTGACGCTCCTTTTGGACAGATTCCCCCATTCGGATGACTTTTATCGGGAATCACCTTTTTTAACCGATCATTTTCCGTAATGGAAATAACCCCGCATTTTGAAACGCATTGCGAACAAAACCCCGATCTTCTTTTTTCACTAGTATTCATCATACTTCTCTCCTTTTTAAGGTTGAGTTGATTAGTGATAACAAAAAACTAGGAACCTTTTCGGTCGAACATCTCAAATAAGGATCACATATTCTAGAATTCCTTGTGATTCTTATCCAGCTCTTGTTGAATGTCTTCCGCTTGTCTACGGTTATTGTTATTATCTTGAAGTTTCATTCTCTTTTATGGTACATTAGATTTCATCATAAATAAAATGCATATTAATCATATGGGAGATAACAAGAACGATATGAATAGATCACAAATTCAACTGATTGTTAAGATATCGGAAACAGGAAGTTTTACAAAAGCTGGTGAAGAACTACACATGACACAACCTGCGGTAAGTCGTGCCGTAGCAACGATTGAATCGGAATTAGGGACGAAGTTAATTAAGAGAAATAAGAAGAACGGATTGTTTTTTACGGATGTAGGAGAGCGTGTCTTAATTAAATTTAGAAATATCCTGGGTGAATTACAGAAAGTAGATGAATTAATTGCAGCTGAACAAGGATTAGAAATAGGCAAGGTTCATATTGGAGCTTACCCAACTGCGTGCAAAAGGTTTATCCCAAAAATTATACGGACAATGGAAGATAAGTATCCTGGTCTTGAAGTTAAGATTTCGGAAGGAAGTGTAGATCAAGTCAAAGAATGGTTACGTTCTAAATGTGTTGATGTAGGAATGATTATTCCTCCTGTAGAAGATTTCGATATCGTGCCCTTAATGAAAGATCAATTGATTGTCATTATGCACTCGAGTCATCCTTTATATCAGAAAGAAACAATAGGTATTCCCGACTTACAAGATGAGGATATATTACTTGGAAGAGGCGGTTATGAGGTACAAATTCACTCTTTATTCAAAGATTTTAAATTGAAACCTAATGTACGGTTTGTCATTGATTATATAGACACAGCATTATGTATGGTACAAGAAGGATTAGGAATTACAATCACAACGAAAAAAAATATTCTATCACTACCGGAAAATGTCGTTTTTCGTGAATTAAAGCCAAACACGTTTAGAGAAATCGGTATAGCTGTTCCAGATATGAAAGATATCTCTAAAGCAACAGATGTCTTTATCCAAACAGCTCGTACTCTTTTCGCTAATAAAAGTGATTAGCATAAAAAAATACCTGGGGTCTACAACCCTTGGTATCATTGAGATGCGGCCGAGAGGACATGAACCTCCGCGGGTTATTCACCCACTAGGCCCTCAACATAGTAAATCCATATCACTGGTTATGAAAGCTTGTTTTCATTACACTCTCTATTGTGCCCATGTAGATTGCAAACATGTCATTAATGTCAAGTCATGAACTCCTAATGGATATTTAATAACTCATTTTCAATGAAAAACTGAACTCTGATAATTAGTCGAGATTCTAAGATATACACGGACCAATCGACCTTCCCTTTTTTTTTTGGAAACCCAATGGTTCCCTTTTGTTTTGGTGTTGTTTTTTTCAAAAAAGTTATTGACACCAAAAAAATATCATGTTATTATTATAAATTTGATATCTCACTCCATATATGGTAACCTTAAGTTGAGTTACCATATATGGAGGTGGATGATATGTTTCAAATTGGCGATAACATCGTTTATCCAATGCACGGAGCAGGTATAATTGAAGCCATAGAAGAAAAAGAATTCTTAGAGGAAAAAGAACATTATTATGTCATAAAAATGTCAATCAGTCATATGACAGTTATGATTCCAACGCGTAAAATATTGAGTTTAAATATACGACCAGTTACTGATATACTTGCATTAAAACACATTATGCACATTTTTCAGCATGGAGAATCAGATAAGTTACTGCCGTGGAAACAAAGATATAAAGTAAACACAGACAAAATAAAAACGGGTAAAATACAAGAAGGTGCTGAAGTTGTACGTGATTTAATGCGTATGAAGAAAGAAAAAGCACTTAATGCCAGCGAAAAAAAAATGTTGGATAATGCATATGAATTTTTGATTAGTGAACTGGAAGTCATTAAAGGAATCACTGAAAATCAAATAAAAAGTTTCTGTTAAGGCTAATGTGTTTTGCATTCCAAAACACCCTTAAGTTTTCAGAAAATTACGATTAAACGTTTAACTTCTTCAACTTACTTTTAGAACATTAACCTCTTTTATTACTCCTGCAATCTAATCTGTTTTATTTTTAAATTTCTTCAACGAACATTTGAATTTTTATCAAAAACTCGATGGAATAGTCACTTGATTTTTGTAATCCTGATTCACACTGGCACGGACAAGGAGCCGTAAGGATGGAAGAGAGGAAGGGTTTTCATTGTTTTAGGTCTAAGTGATTATTTCCAGAAGAAAAAACAACCCCTCTCCTCTTTATCTTTAAGAATTTCTTACAACTGCTTCCACAGTGAATAGCAATTGTTTATCTTCTTTTCATAAAAGAGATATGCGAATTGTAACAAAGAATAACATACAGTTATATTGAGAACATAAAAACAAATCATTTATATATATTCCACATATCGTCAATCCGGTATGTTATACTGTAAACAATCCTTTGAGGTTTTAAACCTTTTTTTTACCTTGTAGCATCTGTCCCTACTCGAACGTTGAGTAGGGTTTTTTATTCAGTATGATACAGAGAACATAAAAAAACAGGCCCTATAAAAGAGCCTGTTTGTATAAACGATTGAAGATTAAGCAGTTTTTTGAACGTTAGCAGCTTGGGCTCCACGAGCACCTTGCTCAACGTCAAACGTTACTTTTTGACCTTCGTCTAAAGATTTGAATCCGTCACTTTGGATTGCAGAAAAGTGTACGAATACATCGTCTCCATTTTCACGTTCGATAAATCCAAAACCTTTTTCTGCATTAAACCATTTAACTGTACCTTGTTCCATTTTTGTTGCCTCCTAGTGTGTTACACATTGTATTACTATCCTTGCCCAAAGTATCATCAAGACGAAAAGTCGATATTCATACTATCCTTTACACGAACAAAAATAATTCTCCTTTATCATAACACGAAACGGAAATAACTGCAAATTAATATCATGTTTCATTTTGTTAAACGTGTCGATACCAGTGCAAAATAAGATGCCTATTAACAACGATGGTTTGAAAACACCGTGAAAATGGATCACCATGTCTTCAAAAAAGCTCAGCTGTTTCTTGTTCAAGCAAGATATTCTTTTAAAAGCAGGGCTGTTCACTGGTATAGCTTTGGTTTCTGAAGATGTTTCCAAACGATCACTCAGGTATACTGTAATGTTTGTTCTTTAAACAATGAATGTTTACGGTCTAAATAAACCGATCCCCATAGGGGAGCATGGAGAGAGTTTGGCCCGATAAAGAGCTGGGTATAATCTTCATACGCTTTTTGTATCCCAGCTAAAGATTTAATCGGGATGGAGATCAGTTTTCTGACCTTCAATCATTTTACATAGGATGAGGAAAGATACTTATTATACATGGAGTATGACTGCTGGGACTTCAAAGGCAACAACACTGGCAACAAGTATTAAGTCGTTAAAGTTCCGCCTATGGGATGGAGAAGGCAAAAAATTTGTTGGTTTTAACCACTTTAAAAAAACTTCTAAAAGCCATATATCAGCTCGGCTAGGAACGGATTAAAAACACTCCCATAATCGATGATAATGGGCAATGTATCTTGCAGAATAAAAGTGCAGACTCGCGCAAAGATTTTGTGCAGAGATCAGCACTTTTTTAATGCCAAATGCACTTACAACAAAAAATACCAAGGGTGTCAAAACCCTTGGTATCATTGAGATGCGGCTGAGAGTCTTTGTTTCTGCTCAATAACTTATTCAGCTTCTCCAACAACTGTAAAGCGTTCATTTATATGTTTTGGATTTTCGATTTCATCCAATACTGCAATTGCATAGTCTGCATAGCTGATATAACTTTCGCCTTTCGAATTCACAAGAAGATGATCTTTTCCTGACTGATAAAATCCAGTTCTTTTCCCGTCTGGGTCAAATACCGCTGAAGGACTGATAAATGTCCAGTTAATATCAGAAGTTTCCTTTAGCTCTTGCAAGTTACGACCTTGCCCTTTAGCTGTTGGAATAAAAATCTCCGGGAAATCAGGTGTATCCATTACACTGACAGTTTTATTTTCGTCTACATAAAGACTCCCTGCTCCGCCTACAATTACGGCTCTTGTATCCATTCCTTTTAATGCCCTAATTAATGCCCGGCCAGCATCTACATGTGCCTGTTCTTCTCCTAATGGAGCACCGAAGGCATTAACTGCTACATCTAACTTTTTTAGATCATCCGATGTAAGATCAATTATATTTTTTTCAATGATTGCGATCTTTTCCTCTTTAAGTTTTGCAGCATCTCTTACAATTGCAGTTACTTCATGTCCCCTGCTTACCGCTTCTTTCAAGATAAGACTTCCAGCTTTTCCGGTTGCACCAATGATTCCAATTTTCAATTTCCAGTCCTCCTAATAATTCGAAATTTAAAATGTAATCATATTGATTACATGTAATAATTTTAGTTACAACTTATTTATTTGTCAATACTTTTATCATCTTGAAGCATATTAGAGTAAAATAAACTTGTAATACATTCGGTTACAAGTGTACTATAAAGAGTGTAAAGTAATGAGGATGGTGAAGAAATCATGTCTATTAGCAGCCGTTTTGCTGTAGGAATTCATATATTGGCTCTTATTGAAATAAATGCAGACGGAATTAGCACTTCTGAATTTTTAGCTGGAAGTGTAAATACAAATCCCGCCTTAATAAGAAAAATTATGGGAATGCTGAAAAAAGCAGGTTTAGTAAATGTACGGCCAGGTATTGCAGGAGCCGAATTAGCGAAGGATTTAACTGAAATCACCTTACTTGATGTTTATAGAGCAGTTAACGTTGTTCAAGATAAAGAATTGTTTAGTATACATGAAAATCCCAATCCTCAATGTCCTGTAGGCCGGAACATTCAAAGTACAATTGGTCCAATATTTGAAATCGCCCAATCTGCCTTGGAAAAAGCTCTTGGACATATAACAATTGAGGATGTGGTAAAGGATATTATTGAAAAGGAGAAATTGACCAATAATTGTTAAATAACTCCTGGAAAATCTTTTATCAGACTGGGGATAAGAAAATCAATAAAACAAAAAGGGACTGGATCATATTGAATCCAGCCCCGTATTGATATTGATTTTTTGATTAAAAAAATGGCTTTTCATGAACAAAAAAAGAGCAGACTCAGAGTCCACTCAATTAATTAAGATGATTGCTCAATTCATCCAGACACCTATAAAAAATGAAAGGTGACGATGATATGCCACCACAAAGGTCATTTAGCGTTTAATTAATACTGATAACTCACCTTCAAACACTTTTTCCTCTTTCTGATTATAGGTAGATAACAATACAGTAAGTATCCCCGTCTGGCTTTTATTTGGTTTTTTATCAATAACCTTAACAATAGTGTTCAGTTTATCATTAGGGTAAACGGGTACTAGGAATTTTATATTATTCATTCCTGTCCCAGCAATAATATCGTCTTCATGACACCCTTCTTCAATCCAAAGCTTAAAAGTAATAGATAACGTTTGTATTCCAGAAGCAATAATTCCATTAAATCTGCCCATTTTTGCTTTTTCTTCATTTAAATGCATGTATTGTGGGTCATACACTTCTGCAAAATTCATTATATTCTCTTTTGTTAATTCAAAAGATTTAGTTTGAAAAACCTGCCCGATGGTGAATTCATCCAACTTCATAAATAAATCTCCTAGAATCTAAACTTTATTATTAAATCTACGTAGCATTTTAACATACTGGCTCTCACACAACAACTTAACGGTAAAACAATTGTTCCCCTATCAGGAATGAACAAGCACATTGTTTTTGTTTCCTTGCCTTTAACCTCTTTATAATCAGGTGTTTTCTTATAAAGACCAAGGCGGTCGCCATCACCATCACCCAGCATATGTGCCATTTCCTCATAAGAATCTCCAAGCTTCTCATAATAAGAATAAGCAGTCAGCCTACGAGAACTTTCTTCTGGCTGATAAAACGCAAGTTGAATATATTTCCCGTCATCATATACACGAATTATGGCGTTATCTCTTTTGTGCTCATCTGAATCTGCTCGCATTTCTTTTCTGACTTTCTTCTCCTGCTTCATCACTTCATTAATCATTATCATATTTACTACCGCCGCACGCAGTCAGCAGAAGGATGAAGGTGACTGACAAATCATACGACCTACTATAAGTAAGTGGACAGTAACAGATAAATTTTTATAAACAAAAAATACCAAGGGTATCAAAACCCTTGGTATCATTGATGCGGCCGAGAGGACTTGAATCTCCGCGGGTTATTCACCCGCTAGGCCCACCATCTATATTCATAAAACTATTGCTCAGTTGTCAGCATGTTAAGTAAATTACGAATTTCCTTGTTATAACTTTTAATTTCTTCTTCATTACAACCGGTTTTATCAAATACTGCATTAGGAATCAATGTGACTTTTTCTTTAAACTCATTCCCTTCAGTTGTTAACGTAATAATTACACTTCGTTCATCCTCTTT
The DNA here is from genome assembly GCF_001553895.1 of Bacillus sp. SDLI1. Lineage (NCBI taxonomy): Bacteria > Bacillati > Bacillota > Bacilli > Caryophanales > Bacillaceae > Bacillus > Bacillus sp. SDLI1. The sequence goes on from NZ_CP013950.1 coordinate 1,727,159, forward strand.
TGAACGCTCTCTTATAATAAGACCTCGCTCCTCAAGTCGTTTTAAAACTGGAGTTAATGTTCCGGAGTCTAGATATAATTCTTCGCCTAAACCTTTAACAGATATTTTTTCCTTCTCCCATAAAACAAGAAGAACCAAATACTGCGGATAAGTAATTCCTAATTCTTTTAAGAGAGGATGGTATAACTTTATCATTTCACGGGAAGCTGCATAAATCGCAAAACACAGATGATTACTTAACAGTAATTTATCATCCTTCTTCATGTTAAATCCCTCACAATATTTATATTCATTATTACACATAATAGCACAAGAATTACATTAAGTAAAATTGAATGACTAACAATTTAATTAATCATAACTTATACTATGATCTCCTATTTTCTCAATATGGTTATTATGTACACTAACTTTAAACTGCCATTTAATTACGAATTTAAATTGAGAACAATTAAATTTTTAAAAATTTAATTGACAACGCTAGTTAGATTGATTAAAATTCAATTGTGTTAAATTTAATTTATAGGAGTGTTTGATGATGACAGTATATTTTACAGCAGAAGCTACAACAAAAGGCGGAAGAGAAGGTCATGTAAAATCTAATGATCTTATGATTGATTTGGATTTAGCTATGCCAAAACCAAATCAAGTATCCACGGCGACAAATCCAGAACAATTATTTGCGGCAGGCTATTCAGCTTGTTATGACAGTGCTCTTCATTTAGCAGCCCAAAGAAAACGATTAAAAATCGAATCAGCAGTTACTGGTAAAGTAAGTTTATTAAAAGATGAAAGTGATAATGGTTATAAACTCGGAGTTGTTTTGGAGGTGGAAATTCAAGGGGTATCTCAAGAGCAAGCAGAAGAATTAACACATGCAGCTCATCAAGTATGTCCATATTCTAAAGCTACTCGCGGAAATATTGATGTACAAATCATTACAACAGCAATGTAAGACAAAAGATGCCAAGATGGAATAAAAAATAATGATTAAAACATATAGGTGACCAACCTTCAAATAAGGAGTGAGATTTATGTTAAAGAAAGTACAATTAGAAAAAGCAGCTCAAGAATTTGCAGAAGCAACCGCGAACCCACCCTATCTATTCGACCTTGGACCTGAGAAAGGACGAGAAGCTGTAGATGAGGTCCAATCTGACCCAATTGATAAACTCCCAGTTGATATTGAAGATATTATGATTTCAGGAGGACCGAGCGGACAGGTATCAGTAAGAATAATGCGCCCACAGAATGCGCCTGCGCACCTTCCTGTCATCGTGTACATTCATGGGGCCGGCTGGGTATTTGGTAATGAGCATACACATGATCGGCTCATCCGTGAGCTGGCAGTTGGAGCACAAGCTGCTATTGTCTTTCCAAATTACACCTTATCTCCAGAAGCAAAATATCCGACAGCCATTGAAGAAATCTATGCAGTAGTGAAGTGGGCAGCTGAAAATGGCCGTGAGAACGGCATGATTCCCGAGAGTCTAACAATTGCAGGTGATAGTGTTGGAGGCAATATGACTGCTGCTGTCACGCTAATGGCCAAAGCACGAGGTGACTTGAATATCCGACAACAATTACTTTTCTATCCGGTAACAGACGCTTCTTTCGATACGGAATCCTATCACCAGTTTGCTACAGGATACTTTTTACGCAAGGACGCGATGATGTGGTTTTGGGATCAGTACACAACCAATTCGAATGAGCGTGCTGAAATTACAGCATCACCTCTACGTGCAACTACTGAGCAGCTTCAAGGACTTCCGCCTGCATTGATTATCACAGCTGAAGCTGATGTACTTCGTGACGAGGGAGAAGCATATGCCAATAAACTTCGTGAAGCTGGTGTTCCGGTCACTGCCGTACGTTTCCAAGGTATCATTCACGATTTCGTGATGCTCAACGCCTTAGCTAAAACTGAAGCTGCGCGCGGAGCAATTGATCTTGCCACAGCCTGGTTGCGTAAAGGGTTTTAATTCACATTGTTTCGTCACATAGAGGCCGCTGCAAAAAAAATAAAAAACAAACAGATCCACTCAAATAATTGAGTGGATCGTATATTGATTTAATCACTTATCGCAAATATATTCACGTTGGAATAATGGAACTTTTGATGAGCTTTTTAATCAAAAAGAGAAACATCCAACAGATCATACCAGCCAAAGCGGTTAGTGATATATCCTTGGGCTGTGGTTGGTATTTTCTGCAGACTATTTGGAGAAATGATTCCCCTTCATACAGCTCTATTGTGAATATTATCACATTCGAAAACAAACTTTTATTTCTCCAAAGTATCCTAAACCTTTAATATTAGTTCTTCCATTACGGCTTCCAATATGTTTATTATAAGATTGAGGTCGTTCCTAAGAATTATTTACTGATTCTATCTTTATTACCCCACAATCAGGTGAAACAAAACACTATAAACGTAGCATACCTTTTTAAAATCTGACAAGCCCAACAGGGTGATAGAAACCCGGCTAAAGCCCAGCTAGTCATTGGATAGAAGAAATTTTTTTGTTTTTCCCAAGGAATAACCGTCTGTGTTTAATCTTGCCCAATTAGAAAGAAAAAGAGCAGGAGTAATCCTGCTCTTTCATTCAAAACTTTAATTTGTATGAAGAATTTCGTATACCTTTTCGACTTTCTTTACCTATTAATCAGTATGCAGACTACAACAGAAATAAGTAGCACCGGGTATGAAATAATGGATGCATTTAAACAGGCCAATCACCGACAATTGAATTTATTGCATGACACCTAACAAAATTATTTTTTAAATCCAGCTGGAAATAAAGAAACATTTCTTAGGTAATGGTTTTATTTTTGATCGGCTATTTCTTACAGCTAAATCCAGATATCATTTTCAGCTGTTTGATCAGTTATTTCTTGCCCGGTATTCACAACACCTTTAGGTTCTGCAAGCAAAATTTCACACTCTGATTCTGCATAAGGTTTATGTTCAACATTTTTCGGTATGACAAACATTTCACCTTCATTTAATTTTACTTCTCCATCATGAAATTCAATGATTAAATTATCCCCAATGACAATAAAGACTAATAATTACTAAAATTTTAGCAAACCCCAATATTCATTATCTCAATTATTGTTTAACTAACTGGTAATTGTAACAGTAAACTCATGTTTATGAAAAGTTATAACAACCGAAAATTTTCCAATTCAAGTCTGTTTAACCAGTTATGAACCAATGAATTAAATACATCGGTTTGTTCGATTTGCAGGTTGTGACCAGCCATATCAAGTACTGCAAAAGTTGCCCTTGGGTAATCTTCGAGTAGTCGCCATGCATCGTGGTATCCGACTACATTGTCCTGACGCCCTGTGATAATTAGCGTGGGATACTCAAGTTTAGATGAAATATCGAAGGTAAACCCATATCCATTTTGACGAATGTTGTTTATGAATTCATAATTTGTTTGTTTAGAAGGAAGTAAAATTTCATTTCGAAACCTCTCCCATTCAGTTTTACCTTGCACAATCCCCATAGAGCAAAATTCATCCGCCTCCTCTGAAGACAAATGTGATATCAAGTCGCTGTCTCTTTTTAAAACAGTCTTCTGCGGTACTACCCTTTCATCGAATTCGGGTATAGTTAATGGTGCCATCAGCAGTAATCCACGAACTGTTTCCTGACGTGAACGAACGATACCTCTGGCAATGTACCCTCCATATGAATTACCACAAACAATAAACTGTTGATCAGGAATAATTTCGTCCAAAAGACGCAATATCGCTTCTAAAATATCATCAGAGTTCCGAATAGACGGTTGTGGCTTAGAATGTCCCATACCCGGTAAGTCTATGTATATTCTCTTCCAACCGCTTCGTTTCTCGAATAACGGTTCCATTGCATGTAACATCACCTGATGGTCAAGTGTCCAACCATGCAACATAACGATCGGATATCCCTCTCCAATTACTTTATGGTAAATCGACATGTATTTGTTTCCCCTTCCCTGTAATCCTAATGTTTCGTTATGAACATTTAATCTTTTCATATATTTATCACAATTTTAACAAACTTTTAACTGAACTTGGTAAGTTGAACAAGGATTAAACATTGAATTTTGACAATCGCAAACTGTCATATGTGTCCGTCATATCAAAAGAATCTGTAATGTGTTGTTTAGCGCTTTCGTTACGGCGACTATCGACAAATAAGAACCAAGCAAAGTATTGGCCAGATACGTTGAATATTTTGATCACTTTGAACTTTAATTAAGTGGGCAGTTTGTGAGCAGTAGATCATTTAAAAATAAGCACAAAAAAATACCAAGGATCTCTCTATTACCCTAGGTATCATTGATGCGGCCGAGAGGACTTGAACCTTCACGGGTTATTCACCCGCTGGGCCCTCAACCTAGTAAAAACCTATCATGAGTTACAAAAACTTTTATTCAAAGCATCTGTTTATTTTATTTATACTTATTTTCATCATTTTTCATGAATTCTGAGCACAAATTGGGCACCGATTAGAGACCAAGGAACTCTACATTTCATCAAGAAATATGTACTCATTGCCCTGTTGTAATTAGTTTCACATCATTTATTTCAGCTTCCCTCGCGAATACCGGATCAATGCTCAGCTTTAAGATAGTCAACCAATTTCTCCGCACTGTTCTTAACATCTTCTTTTGAAAGGTGAAGTGTCCCATATTGTGTAAAAGCAGGAAGAAAACGCATTCCTATATAGTTAGCAGTGACTTGAAACGGTCTGATAAGCTCGCTGATCGTGATATTATATTCTCCGCCTGCTTGATAATCAGATTCCGGTGCGCCTAAGGAGATAGCTAAGAGCAGTTCTTTTCCATGCAATTTAGTTCCTCCAGTTCCATAAGCCCAGCCATGTGTTAACACATCATCTTCCCATTGTTTGAGTAACGCGGGACTGCTGTACCAATACATTGGGAACTGAAAAACGATACGCTCATGATCTAACAGGAGCTGCTGCTCTTTTTCTACATCAATGATAAAATTAGGGTATTCACCGTACAGGTCATGAACCGTAATGTCATTCTCTTGCTTTAAACGATTCATCCAGGTTTTGTTGACAGCGGACGTTTCCAAATTAGGGTGTATAACGATAACCAATGTTTTCATTTGACTGATTATCCTTTCTTCGCCGATTAGTTATTATTGCTTTTGCGATAATGAATTGATTCTAATTTTAAAATAGCAACTTTATTACACCTATTTTATCCCTTTTCATAAATTCAGGGCAACTAATTGGGCAGCAATTATAGTCAAAAAAAGGCCTACCCTTTTAAAAAGATTAAGCCTTTTTAGTACCCTCGTGCGCCTACCCTATCAGCAGCCACTTTGACTTCTGTACATTGATCATCTTGCAAATAAGTTATTGAAAATACACTACTTAAAATCTCCGCTGTCAAAAGAATCCGCCTGATTTTCATTAATAATCTCCCCTTGTTTAATTTTTCGTCTTGCTTCAATACTCATACGATAATATTCATTAGAGAGCATTAAATTTCCTTTTTGTATTAATTTAGGAAGGAGGGCTCGACCAATTACTCCAGTCCCCCAGCAACAATGATCTTCATACTATTTCTTATTTACCTGCTAATCTTGAAGCAGCTTCTTCAACTTCTTTATTTGCTTTTTGTAATACACCCTCCGGATTTAGTACATCTGTTCCTTGCACTCGGATAGTTTGATAATCCTCAATACCTAAGAAATTGAACATTGATTTCAGGTATTTATGAGAGTATTCAACTTCTGTATACCAATCATTATTTGTATAGATTCCTCCACTTGCTTGGATGACAAGCATTCTTCGTCCGTCTTTAAGCAGACCCACTGAGCCAGTGTCAGTATATTTAAATGTTTCACGTGCGATCATGATATTGTCCATATAGTCTTTTAATTTTGATGGAATATTGAAATTATGCAAAGGTAAAACGATGACATATGTTTTTGCACTTTTGAATTGTTCCAATACTTCTGTCATGCGTTCTGTTACTTTTTGTTCCTTGCTTGTCAGTTCTTCGCCCTTGCCTGCCTTTTCCCATGCGCTTAAAACTGTTTTATCAATCATAGGCACTTCATCACTATATAAGTTAATTTGCTCAAGCTCTTCACTCTCTGGAATTAATTCTTTGTAAGCCTCTAAAAAGTGGTTCATTACCCCTAAACTGTATGACGATGTATCATCTACTTTTGGATGTGCGTTAATGATAAGTGTTTTGCTCATTTGAAACTCTCCTTTTAATTCATATTAAAGATTAAGTTAATCGACGATTGAATCGGTCTCTAATATAAACCCTGTATTTTTTTTTGTCAAACGGAACAAATAATATACCTAAAGAAGGGTTTTATGATTGACTATCACCAAAAATACTCCTAAGATACAATGTGATAACCCTTAAAATCAAAAGCAGGTGAGTTTATATGCAGTATAGTGTTGGGGTTGAATATGCTTTACATTGCCTGGTTTATTTAATAGATGTTCCCTCCAAGGAAAGTGTCGGGATTCGGGACCTTGCAGAGTTCCAAGGACTTTCAGAAACATTTCTTTCAAAAGTTTTCGGTAAATTATCTAAAGCTGGTATTGTAAATTCTGTCCCTGGTGTAAAGGGAGGATATAGGTTAGCAAAAACCCCAGAAGATATTTCCTTTTGGGATGTAATAGAGGCTGTGGAAGGGCCAAAACCCATTTTTCAATGTAAAAATATTGTAAGCAATGGTCTGCTATATCGAGACAAATGCAACTCCTGTGAATCCAGCAATTCCTCTTGTACAATTAACTTGGTAATGCTTGAAGCAGAAGAACACATGCGTAAGTATCTTCGTAATAAAACGCTCGCATGGTTAAATAAAGAATTGGACGTAGTATTGCCTAAAAAAACTAGGATAGATACTCGGGAATACTTCATAAAAAAAAGCTCTGACTAAATTAATGAGTCAGAGCTTTTTTGTGCTTAAAGATGCCTTTAAACAAGAATAACAATCTTCTTATTTAACGGACTAATTTCAAAAAAGGAAGGAGAAATGTAAAATGAAAGCATGAATGACACTGTATCTTAGGCTCGCTTGAGGAATTAGCTTTTTAACTTCTGCTGCCGATCGATTCGGAATATGGGGGGACACCTGGCAAGCCTAATGTCGTATAGGGAAATATTGAAAATTACACGGATGATGTTGCTGCCTTAACTCCTTTTATACCAGATGCTCTTGTACCGATAGCAGGATGGATAGCAACTATTTTTGAAACCATCTTAGGAATACTTTTGATCATTGGTTTCAAAACAAGAATAACTGCTGTATGAGTGGTGCTATGTTGATTATTTTCGCTCTAGGTTTAACAGTAGGAACAGGTTTTAAGACTTCCTCTTGACTATTCTGTCTGCATCTGCAGGTGCATTCATATTAATTAATTTAAAAAATACCCTATAGTATAGATGCTTTACTGATGAAAAAAACTATAGAGGCTAAATCATTTTCACTAGAGTCAGACAAATAGCCCTCAAACCTCCAAAAAATAGGGAAAGAAATATTGAAGCATAAAAAAGGAGCAGACTAAAGTCTACTCGGGCTTTCTGTGCGGAATCTTTATTTAATGCGGATATGATTTAGCTTTACCATCAATCTGTCGGTGAACCTTCGGAGGCTGCCCCTCGTATCAGGGTCTAATGGAAGATTGGCTCTTGCGGCTATGGTTTCTGCCACCTCCTGAATCGACATGTTGTCTGTTTGGAGGTGATCCGCAAAAACTGGTGATGACAATCCTTCAATGCAACGGCCGATTTGTTTGGCGGCCCATGAATTTTTTCCTTCTGCTCTTGTGCGCAGCCGTTTTAACAAGGCTTCCTTTGAAGCCATTAGTGTAAAGTGGTGAACCGTCTGACCGTCATGTCTAAGTCTGCCGATGATCTCATAAAAGTATTCAGGATGTACAATCGTCATAGGCACAATGATGATGCCACGGTATGTATCGGTCAGAGAGGCTAACAGGCGGTTATTGAACGTCCGCCATAAGGGATAGCTTTGAAAATCGTCTTCCGCGATCTCCGGCGGTATCATGGAGCGCAGCGCAAAACCCATCTTCTCAGGATCATACACATAAGATGCTTTCAGCCTTCTGTGCAGTTCGAAGGCGGTTTGTGTTTTTCCAGAACCGAAAGCCCCGTTTATCCAAATGATCATCTCCATTTCTCCCTTCTTATTTATCATACAAAAAAAGCCTCGAGCAGACATATAAATCTACTCTTCCAACTTTGTTTCTTTTCCTTTAACTTCTTCATAATCAGGTGTTTTCTTATACAGATCAAGTCGGTCGCCATCCCCATCACCCGGCATATGTGCCATTTCCTCAAAAGAATCTCCAAGCTTCTCATAATAAGAATAGGTAGTAAGCTTGCGAGAACTTTCTTCTGGCTGATAAAACGCAAGTTGAATATACTTCCCGTCATCATATACACGAATTATGGCGTTATCTCTCTTGTACTCATCAGAAGCAGCTCTCATTTCTTTTCTGGCTTTCTTCTTCTGCTTAATTACTTCATTAATTGCATTATCATATTTACTACCGCCGCACGCAGTCAGCAGAAGCAAAGCGAATATATTAAGGAAAATAAAAAGGTTCTTCAAAAAGAGATAGCTGACAAATCATACGACCTACTATAAATAAGTGGACAGTAACAGATAAATGTCTATAAACAAAAAATACCAAGGGTATCTAAACCCTTGGTATCATTGGGATGCGGCCGAGAGGACTTGAACCTCCACGGGTTATTCACCCACTAGGCCCTCAATAAAGTGATAGCTTATCACTAGTTACAAAACCCCGTCATTTCAAGCATTTGAAGCTATTCATTACATTCATTTACACCGTTTTATATTAATTTTGGGCACAAAATGGACACTCACTCACTTTCAAATTCAAAAGATAAAGGACTTGAAAATAAAACAATAAACAACACAATGATTATTTTATACGACCGATTATCTGACTGGAATGCGCTTAGGAGAAATTTTAGTGCTTCACGAGTAATTTCGGATTTTTAAATCATACCGTATTAAATCACACCATGGAGGAGTACACTGGGTAACATGGTCAAATAAAAAAGCTCTAACTAGTCCACAAAGGGTCTAGTTAGAGCTTTTTAGCGTATATTTTGTCCAAATCATTAAGCACCTACTCTGTCATCAGCAACGTGAAAAGGAGCTTTGATAACAGGGACATCATTTGTTAAAACCACTCCTGCAATGCTACCCAATAAAATGACTGTAAACAAAGTCCGGCTGATTTTCATTAATAATCTCCCCTTTTTTTATTTTTCGTCTTGCTTCAATACTCAGTCGATAATACTCATTGGAACGTGATAAATCCCCTTCTTCATAAAAATAATCCGCTACTCTGATAGCAAAATTTTCAATGTCTCCGAACATTCTTTTTTCATTCAGATACGAAAAGGCCTCTTCAATTAAAGAATATTCATCATCACTAAAATAAAGTCCTTCTATAATCTTAAACTTTGCTTCATATTCTGAATCTCCGTATTTCTTTGCGATAGATCGCCCCTTTTTTAAATAAAGTAAGGCTTCAGCCAGAGCTTTCTGTTTCGTTTTAACATTTACAATATTGAACAATGTTTTTGTCAAAAAGACGTGTTCAGTCTTTTCGAAAAATTCTAATGACGTTTGTAAATACTTAGCTGCTTTATCATATTCACCTATATAATCATAACAAATACCAATATTCATTTGAGACATACCAATCAAGTAATCCGCTCCAACTAATTCAGCTAAACGCAATGTGTCTCTAAACACATCTAGTGCTCTTTCATAATCCAAAGAGTCAATTAAATTACCAGCAATTATATTTTGACATCTTATGGTTTGAACTGCATACGCATCGTACTGTTTAAAAATTTTAAGCGCTCGATTGGCATAATTTAAAGAGAAATAAGTTTGTTTCATATAGTAATACACATGGGCGACTTTGAAGAAGAACTCCGCCCTTTCAATTTCATCTTCCACCTCAAACAACTTTTTCTCCGCGATTCGATAAGCACTTATTGCTGTAGTCAGTTCTTTCCTTCTAAATTCATACATTCCCATAAAGAAATAAAAATAATACTCCAACATACCGGTTAATTGACCTTGGGATTCAATTTCCCTTAGCGTCTCATATGCATTTTCCAAGCTATCCATATTCTTTGACTTCATATAGCTCAACATGATTTCATGTCTGAATTCTAGCAGCTGATAATATAATAGAGCATCTTGATTTTCTTCCATATTAGCTAGTTCAGCTTCAGCTTCCACTTTAATTCGTTCTGCTTCTTCAACCAAATCACTTTTTATCGCCATGTACCAAGCATTTAGTTTTTTTGTCACCAAATCATATGGAATTTTGCTTCTCTTTAAAAAACCCTGCTGCAAGAAAGCTCCCCCATCTCCACTAAATTGTTGGAATATTTACATTAATTGTATTATGGCAGATCGGACATTTCTTTACAAAGTTAAAATGCAAAAAGGTACGAATAGTCTATTGAAGAAATTATTCTTTTCGTCTTTATTGCGGTTATTGTAAGTCTTTTGTTTCTTGACAAGGGTTTCTAGCAGCGCAGACAAGGCGTCTAACTTTGTGAATAAAAAAGAAAGACCCAAGAGCCTCTCTTTTCATTGAATATTTAACTGAATATTATAAAAACATTTGTACTTCTTGCTGCTCTATACTTCCGAACTCCAATTTATCTAAAAGAGTTTCTTTATCCACTTTTAGTATCCCATATTCAATATCAAATAATGATTTATAATTCTTAATTAAATAATTTGATACATATCTTGATAACCCCATATTTTGGAGTGCAATCCCGATCGGATTCCTAGTACCATATTCTAAAAAGTTACTCCAATTAACACCTGCTTTATCTTCACCATAAATATCTTGGAGTATCAAATAATAATGACTTACATAGGTCTGAATTGAAAAACGAAGTATATTTTCTATATCTTCCACTAAATTGTTAATCAATATGTTAATATGACTTCTATTTTTGCTATCAAAATACTCTGGCTGATTTTTTTTATTTCTATAGACATATATTTTTCTCTTTTTGTCTTGATGAAAAAATATACTTCTATTAATAGATTCATTAAGACTCATTCCGTTAATCCATTGATTCATAATAACAGCATAGTAATTTAGACTATTTAGATTTCCAAGGCTTTTCTTTTGTTCATAATCATTCCATTGATATATTTTATAAAACAATCGTAGAATGTTTAAACAGTGTTCATAGTCAATTGTAGAAGGAAAAGTCACATCTTTTCCCTTTAATTTATTTTCGAGAACATATTGGTATGCAGATTCTTGTTGTTCAATAGGTATAAATTGATTTATCTTCAAGATTTTCTTGGGAATTTTAATTAAATCTACTTTTTCTTTTGCTTTCTCTATTAGTGATGACTGATCTATCTCAATTAATTTTTCAATAATTGGCGATTGATAGCCTTCTGCAAGATCTAATGTATTAATACTTATGATATTAGCTAGATATTTAACTATATCTTTTTCAGTTGCCTTTAACTTAGTTAATTCTTTGTTGTTTATGGCATTCTCTATTTCTGAAATATTGTTATTTAAATTCTTAGATACTGTGGGGTTCAGAGTTATACTTTCTTTACCTTTTAGGAAATCATCTGAGTTTTTCCAATCTCTATCTTCATTTCTAATGCAAAAAATATTACCAGACAATTCATATTTTAAGCGCCCAGCTCTACCGGCCAAATTCCAAAAGTCCACTTTTTTAAAATTTCTAGTCCCATTTTTATTTTTAAGAATAAAAACGTTTTTTGCTGGTAAATTAACTCCTTCTAACAGAGTAGAGGTACAAAATAGAAATTTTATAATACCATCTTTAAATAGTTTTTCTATATTATTACGCACAACCTGGGGTAGATTGCTAAAGTGATAAGCAACTCCTTTTTTTAAGCAATCAATAAGATAATAGTCAGGATGGACAACAGACTCAATAATTCGAATTGCTTCCTGAATTCTTTTTTTTGTTTCTATACTCATATCTTTTGTTGGAAATCTTTCACTATACTCTTGAGCTTTAGTAACTGCTTCCCTTCTTGAAGGACAATAAACCAGATTAGCATAGTCTTTAGACAAATAATTAATAATTTTTAAACAGTCTGTTTGTTCTTTTAAAATATTGGGTTTATACATTATATCTTTTAATTCTGTATAATGAATCACACATCTTTCAATTAAATCTATATAAAAAAGTTGTTGAGCAACTGGGGATTCACTAGATTGGTAGACATAATTCGCTTCTTTATTAAATAGCTTTAAGAATATTTCCGGGTTCGAAACATTTGGTGAGGCAAAAAACAACTGAATATGCTTGTTGCTAAACATTGCCCTTTCAATAGCAGTATATAAAGTAACACTCCTTTTATCTTGCTCACTAGCCAATTTATGAGCTTCATCAATAAACAAGCAATTTATTCTAGGATAAGTGAATTCAGATAAATAAGAGAGTAACCTTTCTGGAGTTAGAACCAATATTAATTTTGTATTCTCAATGTCAAGTCCTTCTAGATTCCCATGAGTTAGAACTGTATAATTTTTTTCATTAACCTGTTTTTTTAAATCTATTTTAATCTCGGATGCAAACTGATGAATTAATGCTCTAGTAGGTACTATTACTGCAATGTTTGGTCTTCTCTCTTCATTCATCAATTCAGCTATTTTTAATTTAATCATAAATGACTTTCCCATTGAAGTAGGACCGGAAAAGCTAAACACGTTGGAATTAATCAATTTTTGGTACAATGCAAATTGGGTATCAGTTAAATAAATATTATCAAAAGTATTCGTACGTTGTACGATCCTTTTTACTTTTGTCTCTAACCTTCTATCAAAAGGTAAGCTGACATTATAATTTAATAGCTGTAGAGCCGGGAAATTCCCTAGTTTTGATAAAACTGCATTAGCCACTAATTTGAATGAATAATCCTCTTGGAAAAATGGATATAAAAGGGTGATTATTTTATATGATAAATTTCGATGTTCAGTACTTGTTGAGTTTGATAAGATATCACAAAACCTCATTATATCCGTTAATTTCTTCTTAGTAATAAGATCTTGTTTTTCCTGAAATACATTTTTAAAAAACATTTCACTGATCTCATTAAAAAGCTGGTTAAAATAAGAATCCTTAGCTACATCCATAGCTAGTCTTTCTAATATTTTCATTAGCCTTCACCTTTTAATTTCTTTATTGCTTCTTTTCTTACTTTCTCAATATCCACAAAAGGAATGCAATAAATGTAGAATGTATACCCGTATAATTCATACTTATCGATTTGGGACTCAATGTATTTGTATTCCTTTTTAACTACATCCTTAACCATACCACGCACAGTATTTTGAAAATCAGAATTAGATAGCCTTTTTATTTGAGAATCTAGTTCCAAGTTAAATCCCACAAAAATTCCAAAAGCATTATCTGTATTTATTTCATCTTCTTGCGCACTCGGAAAAATTATTTTTTTAATTTCTTCATAGGTTTGTTCATCTTCTATTTCTTGGTCAAAATGGGTGTTAACTAAGTTTATTTCAAAATGTATATTGTTTTTTTTGTGATTAATAAAACTATTTATTGATGAAAACGCTTTTCTTAATCCTTCTTTAAAAGTTTTATACATTTTGGATTCACCAAAAACAATTTGATAGTTGTTTTCACTTAGTTTTAATAGATGAACCCCATCCGCCCCCTTCACATAATCATTATGGGAAGTTTTCAAGTTCATTTTTGTTAACAACTTAGGAGCCTCTAAATGAGATTCTAAAAAACAATAAAGTAGTAACTCTCCAAACTCTCCCTCGTTTGATTCATAATCTCTAAATCGCTCTTGGGCTAATTCTGCAAGTTCACCAAAACGTTCTTCTTCTATAAGGTTTTTATATTCCTTTTTTGATAAACAAAACGATATCATATGATTGAGTAATTCCTGCATTAAAGGCTTTATAGCAAATTGATTATTTAAAATTCTGATTATATGTAAGTTTAATCGTGATCTATCGTCTTCAAGTACATGGTCCTTAACTTCATGATAAAAATGATCAAGAAATTTTTTCTTGACAAGAGGCTTTATCAAGACATCTTCTCCTTCTGGTCATTAATTTTCTTGATTATAACATTTTTTCAAATATGACAAAAGTTGATAAAAAATGTTTCTCTATGACTTTTGTCTTTCTTCAATCCAAGAAATAACCAGATATCATTAAAGTAAATATCACATATAATTGGCAAACGTATTACAATTTACGATTAGATATTCTAATCAGTAGTGTAAATTGCCATCCCCATGTTCCTTTCCTCGATTCAAAATACATAAATGTATCATTAATTAAACATGTTCACTTAGTTGACAGGATTTCAAAGAGAAAAAGAGCAGACATAAAGTCTACTCCTTAGTTTCCTTCCCTTTAACTTCTTCATAATCAGGTGTTTTCTTATACAGACCAAGTCGGTCGCCATCACCATCACCCGGCATATGTGCCATTTCCTCATAAGAATCTCCAAGCTTCTCATAATAAGAATAAGTAGTAAGCTTGCGAGAACTTTCTTCTGGTTGGTAAAACGCAAGTTGAATATACTTCCCATCCTCATATACACGAATTACGGCGTTCTCTCTCTTGTACTCATCCGAATCAGCTCTCATTTCTTTTCTAGTTTTCTTCTCCTGCTTAATTACTTCATTAATTGCATTATCATATTTACTACCGCCACACGCAGTCAGCAGAAGCAAAGCGATTATATTAAGGAAAATAAAAAGGTTCTTCAAAATATGCACCCCCTATTTTTTCAATATTGATTATACTCAAAATATAGTTGTTTTTCCACTTTTTATCCATTTCCTTTTACCTGTACGTCATCTACCAGCCACTTGTTCTTTTCCTTCTTCATCTTTGTTTGGACAATCAGCACTTGATGACTGGTTACAGAGTTTGCAGTAGTTGATACCTCTACAACGTTCAAAAACAATTCAGTCGAATCATCAATCGGCTTTGAATAGCTTTCCAGTGAGCGTAACTTGCTTTGTACGCTAATAGAATGCTTTTTGTCAGATCGGGAAGGGAAGGCATAATCAAAGCCTTTTTCCGTGGTGTATTTTTTTACCGAATCGTATCGCTTATCAATATCACTGTAATTCAGAAACGCTTCAAAAAATGCCTTGTTCTTTTTTGCGCTGCCTTCATCCTGAATCTGACTCAATTCTTTGTTTTTTTCTATTAACACATCATTTTTCTTATTGAGTTGGTCGATCTTAGAACTCTGTGCCCCGTGAAACCAATATGCTGTCACCAAACCTACAAAGAAACAAACACAAATCCATGAAATATGTGTTTTCATGCTTCCACTCCTTAAAATTTTATTCTCCCAAAGGAAACTAGATGACTGCGCCAGTAGCCGGATTTTAGATCAGAATACTGAATACCGCTGTCATTCGAATTAAACATCCGACCTTCACCAACATAAATGCCGACATGAGTAATTGCCTTTCCTTCATATGTGCCGCCAAAGAACACGAGGTCACCCGGTACGGCCTGTTTTTCACTGATCTTTTTCGTTGCTCCATGCTGTTCCTGTGCTGTTCTTGGAAGAGTGATGCCAGCCTTCGCATATGACCATTGAACAAGTCCTGAACAGTCGAAGCCGCTTTTTGGGTTTGAGCCGCCCCACACATACGGCTGTCCTTCATATTTCAGAGCTTCTTTCATAATGTTTTCATAGCCATCTATTGCACCATCAACAGGCTTCACATCCTTATTAGAGCCTTTGAGATAACGCATCACATGATCTACATAACTCGGATCACCGTAGCTTTTCCAGCCCATCTTAATAGCTTGAATACGACTGAAATCTAAAGCCAGTTTTTTTGTGTATTTGCCGCCGTGCTTCTTTACATATCCGATAAAGCCAGAGCCAAAGTTATACGATTGTAAAGCCAGCCGGACATCTCCTCCAGCTTCTTTAAACACTTTTTTAAAATGTTTGATACCGACTTCAATAGAATATTCCGGATCTGTGATGGTATTTGGCGGCAATCCTATGCTTTCTGAACTTTGCATAATATCTAAAGAACGCCCACCACTTTCCTGCATGGTGAGCGCCATAATCACATTTACTTGATCATATACGCCCTCTTGACGAGCGTATCTTTCAAACGCAAATCGGAAACGTTCAACTTCCGGGGCAATGCCGATCGTTTCAAACTCTCCATCTCCACCCCCGATTTCATCGTTTCCCATGTCATGTTCTCTCGAAATCAACATGACAGCAGCCACCCCCAATAGAAAGAAGAGGATAACAGGAGTTGAACATATGAGTATCCAAAGCTTTGTTTTTGGTTTCGGCTTACTTAAAACTGTCATGTCCTTTCATCCTCTCTTAGTCTATCTATGCCTTTTGCTGATGAGCGACCGACAATATCATGCAGGGGAAGGGTCTCCACCTTATTCATCACTTTTGGACTGTTACGTTTCAGCGTCACAGGCTTTTCAGTGACCTTTTTCGGAACTTCACGATTTACGAATCGATTTTCACTGTTGGAAGAAACAGACTGTTTTTTCTCCATAGAAAAACCATCTGTTCGGACTTTTGAAGGTGTCTCAGATGGTCTTATAACTGATTGATTCGGTTGTTTGTGTTCTGTCTTAACACTTGAATACGGAGTATGTTGTGTTTCCTTCTGAACCTCTTGATAAGCCGGAGAAACATTTTCCCGTTGCACTTGTGCTACCTGATGGTCATAACCCTTTGCCCGGTGCTCTCTTTCACTAAATTGTTGTTGATCTGCTCGTTCTTCTTCCGCCATCGTTTCTTGATGTAAAGGTGCTCTTTTTATTTTATCTTCTTCCTGCTGATGAAGATTTCCGTCCGTCTCATGAGAAGCAGCATCGTAATTCTCAACAAATTGCCTTTGGTCAGACCGGTCTTTTTCATCCATCTTCTCTTGAAGCATTGGCGCACGCTTATAAGCGCCTTCCTGCTCTTCTTTTAAAACATCATCCATCATAGGAGCTTTAACACCTTCTCGCCGCCAGTCTCTTGTAGAAGAGTTAAGTTGTTGTTTTTTCTGTAATTCACTCGGCGTTAATCTAGGCTGTTCTTTTCTCATGTTTTGCGACTTTCTTTCAAGTGCCTTTCTCTCTTGATCAGATGGCGGGGCTACAGATGCTTTTTCATTTTGTTGCGGCGTCCTCGAAATAGCTCCCTTGTTGAATCCAGTCACCATCCCCGGACTGCTTCCGCCTGCACTCGTTCCCTCAGAAGATGGCGATTCTTGATCTTCGAATCCGCCTTTTCCTTTTCTGTTGCCAAACACCTTTCCAATTTGTCCAATTGCCCCAGATAGTCTGCCTGCACCTTTTTTTGCGGCTTCCCAAGAAGGCTGTACATATTCCTTTCTCATGTTGTCTACCATGTTATTATCAACAGATACAACTTTTCCGGCAGTCACAAATTGAACAATCGAATCTCTTTTCTTAATTGCAATCCACATTATAGCCGCCAAAACAACAGTATTTAACAGATACATTCCAAAACCGTTAGGAGGGATGAGTGTATCAACCATGAAACAGAGGACGTATACAAAAAGTATTAAAATGCCCAACATTGCTTTTAAGAGATAAACGCTTCCCAAACGTCCTAAAGCAACAAAGCCCGACATAGCAAGTTGCGGGACATAGGCAATAATAAACGCAAACGGAATAAAAAATACAATCGCTAAGGCGATAATCTGTAATAAGAAACTGAGAAACGCCAAACCAAGAAAAGGGATTCCAATTGCTATTGCCGCACCAACAGCTATAAATGATTCCCCCAATTGATTAAACACATTTCCTGTTGTCATTGCGTCATTTTTATATTTGTCTGATTCATATTTCTTTATATATTCCATTTTTTCTTTCTGTCCTTCATCAGACAATTTATAGGACAACAGCTTATCAATACGACTTAACTCTTCTTTGCTGTCTCCTTTCTCATTAATTTTAGCCGCACTTGTTTGGTCATAATTCACAATGAGATAGGGCTTTTTCAAAGCAATCTCAAAGTACACATTACGCATTACAGCGACCGTACCTTCCATTTCCTTACCTTTCTCTATTTTTGAAGCATCAGCATAAACACCCTCATTTTCTACTATTCCAATCAGCCCGTTTCCTGCTTTTAACAGCTTCCCTTGTATCTCAACAGAAAGGGCATTCAATCCCTTCATGTAATAACCAGCGTTTGATACCCATAAACCCCCAATGACCAGCACAACGATAAAAAGAATGCTACGTCTCATAGCATCCTTCACACTTCCTCTTACAAAAAATAGATACACAACATAACCGCCTACAAAGATAAAAAGCGCTTCCCCAAAATTCTTTTTCAGCGATTTATATACCGTTTTTGATACATTCGTGATGCTGTCCGCAAATTTATCTATCGGCTTAAGGTTATACATGACATCCATACCCGCATCGACCACACGAACGATATTTGCGGCAAAAGAGAATGTCACATTTGTCATCCCCACAAATGGTCCTTCAAGAAATTTATCAGATGCTTCATTATTCGCCTGATACCGGGAAATCGGAAATCGTTTCGACTCTAATTCAACGCCTCCCGACTTTTCAATTTTGGGCTGTGTGGTTGTGTCTCCATCCGCCGCAATGGTGGATACTGCTGTAATAATGGTGATGAACAGCAGGATGACAGCTGACACTATAAGAATTTTTTTCTTTTTCATGTCGTTCCTCCTAATCTAGCCTTGTCAGTAAATAGAACTGATATTTTGCGTTCGCTAAATCCCTTTCGGTCAGCACCTTCCATTCAGGAAAACGATCATACAATTTAAAACAAATTGCTTTTTGATATCTCATGTGCCTGAACATTTTGCGATTATGCTCCACCCTGATTCCTAGCAGCGCTTGCATAAATAGAGCCGTTGACCTGTGCCCAATAAAGCTTTTATAGCGCCAACTGCAACGTTCTAACACTCCATACACTTCCTGTATCGTGATTTCGTCTGCCTTATAAAAGCCAGAGTTGGTCAATACCAAAGAATTTAAGAGCGCAACCTCCATTTCTCCATCCCCTTTATAAATATTTTTCCTCGGCGTATGCGACAGCTTTTTTCTCAACTGTTTTCAATGCGCCTTCCCATTCTTCAAACAGGCATTCAATTGATATTTTGGCAGTGCGGCCATAATAATCTTTAAAGAGACATTGCCCCTGAAACATGGATTCCATCATTTTTAGATTCTCTTTTGTGACCTCCATGTTCATCCATTTCAACACGTCTTCACGTTCGTTCGGTTCATCAAAAGCAAAAGCAACACCAAAGTTACCGTTGTCCTCTTCTTTCAATGCGTCTTTTGTAGACTGTGAGATAAAATACTCAGCGTTATTATAAGAGCGACCTATGCGCCGCATTTGACGTTCGACTTTTTTCCCTTGCTGAGAAGTGGTAAATATCCATGCTTCATCTATAAACTCAACTGTCTGTTCATCCTGATTCATTCCGAACAGCTCACAGAATTTACCGAGCGCAAACATGACCGCACTTGATTTTAATTGTGAGGTTGTATAGTTCTCTAATCGTTCAGAGTGCTCCGGCAAATCCATATTTTCAACTTCTAAAATCGTGATTCTTTCTTCAAGTGATAGAGCCGGGTTTGATCCATCATGAATACATAATTTCAGGATGGAGTCCGCCACAACTTCATTTAAATAATCGCCTGCTTTTCTCACGGCTTCTTCCGGATGATTCTGCATTTCTTTCACAATATGGAGGGAGCCGACTTGTTCCCCTTTTTGCTTCATCTCAATGACATTTGATGTCGCACGTAGAAACGCCGTATTCACATCGTCTTTTCCTTTAAAGTCATACACTTGCTCAAAGATGACTTGAACGAGGTCTTTCGCTTTCATAGCCGGGAGAAATGATATCGGGTCTAATGCGCCCCAGTTTCTTTTATCCTCATGATCTAACGTGATATAGTTGTATTTTTCTAAATGAGCGATATACAGAGGGAACTTTTCTCTGATCTCTTGATCGTTTAAAACCCGGCGTATCCATTTCCTCATTTCTTTTTTCGGGTCAATATAAAGCGCCTTAATGTTCAACATGCTGATATAGTTAAAAATCAACTTTGCGAGGTATGATTTTCCGTTCCCTGTGTCTCCTGTAATCAGACAATGGGGTGAACGTGTCTTCGACCCTTTTAACTGTTGGTTTGCTAGAAATGGGTGAAACAAGACAAAATCACGACTTGATAAAATGGCGCTTTCCAAATCGGTATGCTCTATAAAGCGATCTACCCAAGCAAGAAAGAATCCTATTTTTGAACCAATATCAGAGTTAACAGCAAACAAACCTTCTGCCAGCCCATCTTGTGTTGTTTTTTGAATCCAGTTTTTATCCGTCATATCTAACTTTTCGCCGGGCAGCATCTTATAAAACAGTTTCAATTGATCCGCCACAGGAAGCCTGCATGTGATGCCTGCTCCTTTTAAATGACGCCTAACAATCGTAGCCTTTTGGGTACAGTCCTTTTTGTCTTTGCCATGAACCACGATGACGGCCAGCCAGTTCATCAAGTACACTTCTTCTTTCTTAATTTCATCTTGCAGATGCCGAACCATCGTCGCACTGGTCACAGTTGAAACGTCACTGCGGTCACCTGTGCTATGCTGTTCACGCTGTTCCTCTTTCAATTGTTGTTTCTTAATATTTAAGGCTGGTTTAGTAATAGACTTCGATTCTGTCTGTGCCTTGATCTGTACTTCTACTGGAAACGGAAGAGCCTGCGCTTCATAAAACAAATCACTCTCAGACATGTTGTGCAAAAATTCATCAACGACAACAAAAGAAGTGAAGCCTTCATCTTGATCACTATGGAGATGTAATACAGAAGGATTTGTAGGGTCAATAAGTGTATTCGTGATTGATCTGACGTTTCTAATCTCGCTTTCCTCTTCGATTCGATGCTTTAAGCCACGCACAAAGTGATAACGATTCATATACGTCATTTCCTGCTTCGTCAACCGTTCGCCGCGAATGGATGCCATTACATTGGCTAATGTCTCTTCAACCTCTTCATACTTATAAAAAAAGGAGGTCGGAACATTTTGTTCCCACCCCAACATTTTGACGACTGTATCAGTCGCCGTATTGAACAATGACAATACATTGTCTTTCATTTCAACGCTGATGTTAACAAGGCTGTTTTTCAATTTAATGCCGAAGATAAAATCATACTTGGTAAGCCGCCCTAAACGTTGTTCCAAAAGTCTTACCGTTTCCTCATTGTAATAACGAGCCACATCCAAAGCATCTTCGGCAAGATCAGATTCTAAATCCTCAAATCGTTTTTCCAACTCATATTCACTTGGATACATCATTAAATGAAAGTCATCATATGATGTAATTTCTTCGAATAAGTGTTTCCATTTTTGCTTGTAATTCTCGACTTTTTCTTTATTCTGCATTGGGATGGAACTGCTTTTTATGCGGTAATACGCCCAAACGTCTCCCGTTCTTGTCAACAACAGGTTGTTGTATATGGCTTTCATCGGTGTTCTTAATTTCATTCGATTTTCCCACCACCTCTACTAATTTTCGGAACTCAATTTGCTTTTCATTACTTAAATCCACCTTGCGGTCATTACAAAACTTCTTTTCAGGAAGCTTAATCAGAAAATAGTATTTTGCAAAGTCAAAGAAATATAGATAGATGTTTTTTCCTTCCGGTTTAATTTTCGTTACAAGCATGGTTAACAATACCGGGGTACCAAAAATCACGATAAAGAATGTATTTTCAAAAGCGTGAGGAAAAATCATCCTCACGCCATACCAAAAACCGAAGCATAGAGCCACAAAAATAAAGTAGTTGAGTGCAGGTATCAACTCAATAGCAAATGGCAATGAAAAATTCTCGGTAAGCTGCTGAATTTTTTTCGGCTCCCGCATTGCCTTCCGATAATTAAAAACTAGACGCCCCACAATACCACTCCTTACAATTTGTTCATGAGCGCGTCAACCCAGCCGGAGAACTGCGACCAGTGACGAATAATCCATGTAACAGCACTTCCGACAACACAAACCGCCACAATTCCGCCTATTTTCAATTTCACAAAGTGTTTAGCAGCCAAACCCACGACAACAATCACAATAAACTGTGTGACAATATCCAACACCCAGCTTTTAACCCCTCCAAGAGTAGGAAGGCCCGCTCCCATAACCAAATGGTTGAATAAATCCATTTTGTTTTCCCCTTTCTAATTGTGTTTTAATTCATTCACATAAAATTGACCGCTTTTTTCTGTTAATTCGAGCGTAAAGCTTTCATTAACAGGTATCTCATTTTCTTTTTCTTTAAATTGGACAGCACAAATAACCTCGAAACCTTTTTTCGTCCCGAAGATTTTAGCGCTTTTCACTTCGCCGAATGCAAGACTACCTCGAAGCGCTTCCGGCTTTTTCATCATATACACCATTTCCTCTTCTTTTTCAGAAGCATATTTTTCAAAGAAAGAAGTAAGAAATGACTCAATCGCTTCTTTTTTATCTCCTGCGTATTCGTCCCGCGTTTCTTCCTTCTCCGAAGATGATACATTGCCCTTTAAGTCGTATATCTCAGTGAAGTAGGGGACAGCAGAGACAGCGAAGGCATCACCTTTATTGACTACAGGAATATTGAGCAGCACTTGTTTTTCAGCTTTTTCATTTTCTGTGACTTTCTCTTTCACTTTCTTCTCCTTTTTCCCATCCTTTACTTTTTTCTCAACTTCTTTTTCTACCGGAAAGAGATTCGTATACGTCACTTTGTACTGAAAAAGCTTCCCTTTATCACCTTCTTTCACGTTATACAAACTGTAATCATTTAACTGACGATCACCCTTAAAACCATCCATATCGAAGCGATCGCCTTCCTCAAAGCTCGTTTGTGTCTGCTTCACCATGTAACTCTCAAGATTTTTTTTGCGTTCGTCGATGGCGTCTTGATTATTTTTCACGTTGATATATTCATTGATGAAACCTGACAGGAAATTTTCAGCCGCCGTTGTAGACATTTTCTGTTTTTCACTTTCAGCAGGCTTACTGGATTGATTCTTTAAATCATTTACAGCAGATCGAGTGTTAACAGACAACAAAACAGACAGGAAACAAAAGAGAAGTAACGCTCCTACACACGTCCACAACGTCCCTGCGACCAATCGGGTACGATCTCGCGGCACTTTTATATTTGCTTTCTCAGGCCGACGGACTTGTTTTACTTTTTGGAAAGCAGCCTTAAAAAATGATTCTTCTTTTTTCTCGTTTTCATTTTCCTTTTGAAGCATCTTTTCACCCCTTTAAGCAGTACCTTTTTCAATTTGCTTTGTACTTTCCAAGAATGATAAAAAGGATGCTACACGCAGTAACACCCTTTTTATAGCTTGATTCTCTATATACACTTTTACACTTGTCATTCGTCCATCCGGCAGATACCTCGTTTTATAAAAGGTGTATCTGTACTCAGAAAAACCTTTGACCCTTTGACCTTCCACAACCAACATACAATCTCTGCTTAGACTCCTTACAAAAACCAACGACGGGATACCTACGTTAAACCCCAAGCTCCTGAATTGATCGTCAACAGCAGACACACTGCTCACCCCTTATCCAAGTGAGCACTTTCAAATTCCACATTTTTTTCTTCTGTTTCACCATCTTCATCCTCTAAAATGTTAAACATTACAAAAAGCTTCCTTGTGTAATTTTCCACAACGGTTAAGATTTCAACTAAAAATCTTTCAGCTTCTCTTGTGTAATAAATGACGTAGTCCTGCATTTTCTCCACTATATTTTCAGTATCATGCACACATCCAAGTGCCTCCAATGCACTTTCCAAAGCCGCCCGATTGAGAAGATTGACATTATTCACCTTTATTCCTCCCTCATGCATGAATTATTTAAATAGATCGCTGTTATTTTCTCCTTCCTTCATTTTTTCGACCCTTAACACTATAAGACCCGGAGTCAATGATTGACGCCTATTCAAAACAAGCACTTCTATGACTCGCTTCGTACACTCGCCCCTCCATTCATGAAGGCACAAAACATCATTGGCCTTATAAATATTTTCACTGACTGTAACCTCTGTAGCACCTTTAGAAATAGCTTCAAACTCTTCCGGAAGTATCTTTAGATGATGAACGATCACGAAAGAACACACCCCTTCACTTTACTGCGCAACTGGTTTTGAATAGCCAATAGCTTCAAAATGAACATCTTTTTCGTGCTGCTCTTCTAATTCATCTTCTTCGACAATTGAAAACACTGCATATACCTTTTGGTAAAAACCATTCACCTCAGCAGTCACCTGAACAATAAATGATTCTTCATGAGAAGCGACTTCTTTCATCTGTTCAACTATTTCATCAAACAAATTTAAATGGCCAATTGACTCTAATTCCCTTTCCAGCAAAGCCGGATTAAGGAGATTAACGCCATTCATATTTATTCCTCCCTTAACGTTCTCTTAGAAAAGCGCCTACGCATAATGAAAAACCCCATAAAAAAACAAAGGTAAAATAAAATACCTTTGCAATGACATCAGAATTAACACTCTCAGAAATTAGACCGAAGATTGAAGCTACCACTGTCACAGATACAGCCATAATAAAAATCGTATTTTCTGTCCAACTATAACGGTCAGCCAAACTTTGAAGCTTAGGATATATCAAAAGGAATAAAAGACCGCCGCCAAGTAAACTCACGATTACAAAAAATATCGCAAGTAACATATTCACCATCCTTATATTGAATTAAGTTCTTGGGTTCCACCCAAACCCACCAACGGAAGCCCGTTGGATCGCTAATAATCTATCCCCCTATTCCCCCGAATCATCGGGGGACTCCCTCGCCGGTAGGCAGGAACAAACGGTTGTTTGTTCAATGCCAAGAGGGTTTTGGTTGCGCTGAATATGTCAACTCCTTATCCTCACTCCGTTCCGGTACCGTTGACACATACGTTTAATCGCATCACCTGTGTTTAAGAGCGATAGCAGTCTATCTAAAACATCTAAACGACCATGTCCTTCACCTCAGCAAGAAACACATCAAGCATCTTTTCTTGTTTGTCTGACAGCTCAGCTTCCATAATCATGTCCGAAAGATCATTGCGTCCCAAGTGTTGGTCAGCTTCCAGCACCATTTTCATGGTGGGGGAACATGAGTTTTTCAGCCAGTTCCTTGTTTTTTGGTAAAAGTCTCTTTGCGGCTTCATGTACAGTTGCAGTTTCCCTACATCACCTATAAAAGCTTGCCAAAAATCACTTGTTTCCCAATATCGGCGTTCTCTTTCGTTCGGATCAACGAATTTCACATAGTTGTTAATAATCTGCAATGCGATATATGTCAAATCCTGTCGTTTAATCAGTTCTTTAATGGCTACTTGTGCTCGTTCGTTCTTCAAACGAATTTCATAGCGATTCCAGTCGCCTAAATCCTCTAACGGAATATTGTATTTTTCAGCCTGTTCATGATTTTTTTCATAGAAACATAGATAAGCTTCTGATTTTTTTGAACCAAAGTATATTGTTGTTCCACCCATTTGACCATCCGAGAGATCAAAAGAACCGTTATAATCTGATTTTCTAAATCGTGAAATACATTCGCCCTTTTGGGCTTTTTTCAACAATACCGGGATTGAAAAGTATGTTTTTTTATCGTCAATTGCCAGATCAAGGCGAGTAAATGAACCACCATGCTGTATACAGTCTTGAAAGAAATCAAACCATGTTTTCTTCCGCCAATCTAAGAACGACTCAAATTGTCGACAGCCTTGACCCGATAACTCGACCAGAATACCTCTATTATCTCCGGGCGAAGAGTAAAAAACCTTGATGAAGTCCAGTTCAAACGTTCCGACATATCCGTAAAAGCCGTTGGGCTTTTCTGTCATGAAATCTTTGTTCAAGTGAAGAATGTTCTCGATAATGTGGTCAACATCATGAGTTTTGAAAGTCACACGAATGTAATCAACCATTGATACTAAAGGATTTTCGACCTTCTCTTTTTCTTCTTTTAACATTACTACCCCCCTGTTAGCGTGGGGGGGTTTTTGTAGTTCACTCACTCGCTTCGCTCCTTCGCTCACCGCTGGCCGTCTGGTCGCTTACGCTGCCGCTGGCGACTGCCGTCGCCTGCGCTCCCTCGACTCCAACCAGCGATTCCTTAATAGATGACATGAAATCATACCCCTTCGGTACAATCGGACTGTAAAACTCTAATATTGAACCTGTGCCTACATAGGCATATCCTCGACCTTTCACGTCTTTTTCCATAAACGTTTTATCAACGTCGCCGAACATCATCCCATAGCCAGTATCAGACATATTGCCAAGAGCAACACGAAAGCTAAATTGATCTCGTATCCCATCAGCTAGATATTTTGCGTCTGGTCGCTGTGCCCCTAAAACAAGAAAATAACCAGCTTGACGCCCCAACAAAACCAATTGTTTCATGTAGGATAAGGCTTCATTCCTTTCTTTCATATCCAGCAAATCCATAAATGCCACATATTCATCAAAGAAGATAAAGACAGGTTTCAGTCCTAAATAGGCATAATTTTCACCAGTCTTGTAATTGGGCATTTTCTTCATTTCATCCATTCGTTCCATCATGCCATCAACCGACTTTCTTAGACACATAAGGATGCCATTTTTCTGCGAATAGACTCTTTTCGGGAGCACCTCTTCCAAGTCGGCTAAATCAGCATTTTTCGGGTCTAAGATTTTCACATCTGCCCCAAGTCCTACACACGCTTTTATGACAGTCAACATAAAATAGGTTTTCCCTCCGCCTGTGCTACCGGAAATGAGCATATGAGGTAATTTATCAAATTTCCATGAGACGTGTTTCATTAATGGCAGAACACCGTCTTTAGCAACAGCTTCATCTATAGATATACGATTCTTACTTACGTCATACAGTAACTTGAAACAGACAAAGCCCTCTTCCATTTGCTTATCAACCAAGTCACAAAACAAGCCGTTTTCTAAATCCTTTCCTAAGTCTAGGAAGCGATTCTGAAAACGGCTCATATCCATAGCAATACGAATATAAATGTGATTGTTTTTAATTTGGTAATACATCCTAGGAAAGTACGTGATTTTTTCCTTCGTCCCTGTATCACTTGAGAATAGCTTTTTAACCTTCACATGATCTTTTTCATAAAACTTGTTTGAGAAAATCATTCTTGCAAGCATCTGCCTGTGCTTTAACCTTTTAAAAAGTCCATTAAAAGTTAAACGGGCAACATACACACATCCAATACCAACTGACAACGAGCAAACCAAGCTTTTAACGATCAAAGGTACATTCCATTCAAAGTGGTCAATCACTTGAAATACATCGAAGTGAAAAAAATGATCTTTCCAAAAGAGGAACATAGATAACAAAAAAACAGGTACAAATATAATTGCACCTGCTATTATTAAATTATTCCTCATATACGGACGAATTCGTTTTCCTCTATACTTCCAAATCCTTTTCTGTAGGAAATCATTCATACACATCACCCGATATATGGTTTACAGAGAGTATTTTACTTTTTGTCATTGCCGCTAGTTGCCGCCGCAGGTTTTACAGAAGAGCCGCCTTTTATAAGAATATCCTCAACCTCAACTGTCCAGTTTACGTTTGCGAAATTTCCATTCGCTCTTGCTCCGGCTGAAATTTTAGGATTTTTCAATTCAACATCTTGGAAGAAGTCATATTCCTTTAATTCAACGTAAGACGGTACAGTTACCTCAATTTGCCCACCTTGAACACTTGAACCTAAATTATAAATACGTGACTCAAGGGTATCCGTTCTTTTCCCATCCACATAGGCATAACGCTCACGGTTCAGCCCCAAGAATTTCAGCTCACCAAAAGTCATTTTTTCGTCAGGTACAATAAAGTTAAAGTTCATTTTTTTACATCTCCATTCCGTTATTTTTATTCGGTTATTTAAATTTCAATTTTATATTCAAAGATTCGCTCCGGTACTGTCTCCATCGTGGCGCTTGTCAGTCGCTAACGGAAAATCCCCCTCATGGCGACCTAGTAGGCTATTTATAGCCATCAGGCTGATTACAGCCATGCCGCACGCTTATTCTAGCCTGCTACAGCATTTAAAGTGATTGCTGTTCATCACTCAAATACTCACGCATGACTTTTTATCAAAAATGCCCTATAATAAAATTGTTGAGGTTTTATTACGGGCGTTCTTGATGGTAATCATCAAGGCGCTTTCTTTGTCTGTATGTAATTCTCAAAGAACACAATCCTTTCTAATGGCATTTTTCGTACAATTCATCATTGTACAAGACGAACACTCGGTTATCTTTCTTGCCTGTTGGTTCAACCGACCATATGCACCACCAATGCCACCCTTTAAGCTGTTTTGATACTTCCACATTGGCTAAATCATAAGTTGGTGCTTCCACTACATAAGATTCAGAAATTGCATAATCAGCAAAATGTTCAAAATTCTTGTCAGCTTCTAAGGCTTCAATATCCATAACAATCGTTGCATTCACCTTTACTTTCATCGCATTCCCCCTTTCAGTTTTTCTAACAATACCGATAGTGGTATATGACTTCACACTATACGTTTTTGTTGAAGTGCAGAAAGGTCTTTTCTGCCGATACCGTAATTTTTACAAATCCGGCGATATGAAACGCCCTTTTTAAGCAGCACCTGAATATTGTTCGATGAAAGCGGCTTATTCAAAAGATGCTTTATAATAACTTGATTAAGCGCCAGCTTCATTCTCACCGACCAATGACCTTCCATCTGCCTAGCCAACGGTACAGCATCCTTCATGAATGAATTTGTTTGCCTTAAACTCATATTATCAACCCGTTTTACTTTCATAAAAGTAACGTTTCTCAAATATCTGTTTATTAACTCTTCCCCTAATGACTTTATAACCTTCTCTTAACATTTCAGCATTCAGTTGACGAATAATTTCATATGATTTTGCTTGTTTAACTCCTAGAATATCTTGAATATCCTTAGCAGTTAAAAACTGTTTCATATATTTTCTCCTTCCTTAATCAACTTTTCGTGGTTAATTTTATTATAAATCAACTATTCGTGTACGTCAACATAAAAATCAACTATTTGTGTATTTTTTATGCATTATTTGTAAATAATAACGATTTAGTTAACGTTAAGTTGATTTGTATAACCAGAATAAAACAACGTAACGTGGATGTCAATATCAAAAGTAAACTTTTCGTTAACTAAAATGAAAAAATCCACAGATAGTGGTATTATTCTTTTCATAATCAACTTTTCGTGGAGTGAAAAACATTATGACATTAGGTCAAAGACTAAAAATATGTAGAGAAAACTTAGGTTGGAATCAGCAACAAGCTGCTAATAAAATCGGAATATCCAAAAACACATTATCTAATTATGAAAGAGATTACAGAGACCCCGATACTTCTACTTTGAAAAAGATCAGTGACGTTTACAATGTAACAACAGATTATTTATTAGGAAAAGAACAGGTGAACCAAAACAAAGAATCTAATGACAATAATCTGCTTAACAAAACAATTAACGAAGCCATCCAAGAATTAAAGGATGAAGATACACTCCTTTTTATGAATAACGGTGAATTCGATGAAGAAACTGCTTTATTAATTAAGAAAGCATTAAAAAACGGAATTAAATTTATAGACGAGTTAAAAAAGAAAGAGTGATTATCATTTATACAAGTAGAAGAATAAAACATAAATCGTTAGCTGTAATAAAAGAATATGGCACAAATAACGTTTATCAAATATGTGAATCTTTGGGTATTTACATCTTAAAAAATAATCTAGGACAAGCAAATGGATTTCTTCAATTTGATGAACCCACAAATCAATATCTAATTCATATCAATGAAAATTTAAAATACGAACACTTTGTAATTGCCCACGAGTTAGGGCATTATTACCTACACAAAAATCTCAATACTTTTAAGATTCTGAACTGTTCAAGTGCCCTGAAAGATAAACTTGAACATCAAGCAAATCTTTTTGCCTCAGAACTGTTACTCACAGACAGAATGATTCATGATGCCATCCCCATCATTAGAGAATTCACTCAAGAGCAAGTGGCGTCTTATTTTGAAGTGCCTTTATCTGCGGTTGTCGATTATAAATTCGCGCAGCCCGGCAACACCCTGAACAGTGTATTCAATTTCTGTAATAACCAGCTTAAAGCGTTTGGGTAAGGAGAGATAGTAATGCCGATCAAAAAAACAAAGAGTGGAAAATATAAAGTAGATGTAAGTTTAGGTAATGATCCTATAACTGGAAAAAGAATAAGAAAAAGACCAACTGCCCCCACAAAAAAGGATGCCCTTACATTAGAGGCCAACTTTAGAAGTAAACACGCATCAAAAGACTGGATAAGAAATAAAAAAATCAGTTTTCCAGAATTAATAGAGTTGTACTTAGATGAATGTAAAACTTCAAGTAAACCGGGTTATCATAGTGTACAGTTATACACAATCAACAAACATATACGAGATTATTTTGAACATGCAGATATCAAAAGAATTACACACAATGAGATCATTGAATTCAGAAAACATCTTATTGAAAAAAGATTGAGTAACAAGTCAGTAAATAACCTTTTAGCTACATTGAGCCAATTATTTGAAAAAGCAATAAATGAAGATGTGATAAAAGAAAACCCTTGTGGCAAAGTAAAGAGATTACCTCTAAACCATAAAAAAATGAAGTTTTGGAGACCTGAAGAATTCAAAAAATTTATCAGTTTCATTCCTGACGATCAACTATTGTTTAAAACATTTTATACAACAGCTTACCTGACAGGATTAAGATGCGGCGAAATGTTAGCTTTGCAATGGAACGATATAGACCCCTACATAATGGAACTGGATATTCGAAAGTCAGCCACTCTTATAAAAGGTGAATTTATTGTTACTAAACCAAAAACAAGGAATGGCTTCCGGCGCATAAGTATAAACCAAAAATTATTACAGCTATTAGAACATTGGAAACGACACCAAAAAGAGTTATTCAAATCATTGATGATTCCTCATTCAGAAAACACTTATGTATTTCAATATAAGGATACACCATCATCAAAGGATATTTTCAGCCGAAAGATAAAATATTTTTGCAGAGACACCGACCTAGAACCAATCAGATTACATGATTTTCGACACTCACATGTTGCTCTTTTAATAAATCAAGGTGAAGACTACATCACAATAAAAGAACGTCTAGGTCACGCTTCAGTGAAAACAACGATTGACGTATATGGCCATTTATATCCTAACAAACAGAAAGAGATGGCTGACAAATTAGACGACTTACTATAAGTTAGTGGACACTTTTGGTCACAAAACACATTTTTCTAAAGAAATAAAAAATACCAAGGGCGTCAAAACCCTTGGTATCATTGATGCGGCCGAGAGGACTTGAACCTCCACGGGTTATTCACCCACTAGGCCCTCAACCTAGCGCGTCTGCCATTCCGCCACGACCGCGTGCTATGAAGCTGTTTTTCCACTAAGCATGTAAGCTAGTGTTCAGCATTTTGAAAAGAAAGTGCGGGTGAAGGGACTCGAACCCCCACGTCGTAAGACACTAGATCCTAAGTCTAGCGCGTCTGCCAATTCCGCCACACCCGCGTGACAAGTGGTGAGCCATGAAGGACTCGAACCTTCGACCCTCTGATTAAAAGTCAGATGCTCTACCAACTGAGCTAATGGCTCGCTCTATAAAAGTGATTCAAAATTTTAAAATAAAATGGCTGGGCTAGCTGGATTCGAACCAACGCATGACGGAGTCAAAGTCCGTTGCCTTACCGCTTGGCTATAGCCCAACGAAGGTAAATGGTGACCCGTACGGGATTCGAACCCGTGTTACCGCCGTGAAAGGGCGGTGTCTTAACCGCTTGACCAACGGGCCGTCTGGTTGAGAACTTATCTGGCGGAGAAGGAGGGATTTGAACCCTCGCGCCGCTTACGCGACCTACACCCTTAGCAGGGGCGCCTCTTCAGCCACTTGAGTACTTCTCCATATGGCTCCACAGGCAGGATTCGAACCTGCGACCGATCGGTTAACAGCCGATAGCTCTACCACTGAGCTACTGTGGAATAATCAGACTTCCTTCATTATAAATGATGCGACATATTGTGTCAATAAGCAACATTTATTTTTTGAGAAAGTGTCGTTGTCTCTCAACGACTTTTATAATTTAACATAGAACATTAAAATGAGTCAAGCCTTTTTAAAAAAATCTTTTGATTTTTCCTCTGCATTTTCCGCAGGCATATCTTTCCGGATTCATTGCCCGCTTCTTTATATACTGTTGGCCGCAGGCCGTGCATCTATACATATATGTTTTCTTTTGTGTCTTTTTTGTTTGGAGCGGCGTGCAGAATCTCGGCGCTCCGACTTTCTGAAGCAGGTCTCTGAAGTCTTTGTCTCTGTGCTTGTACCCTTTTCCTTCAAGGTGAAGGTGATAATGGCAAAGCTCGTGTTTGATGATGCCTACCAGCTCGCTCTGGCCGTGTTCGAGCAGATATTTGCGGTTTAATTCGATGTTATGGGAAGACAGCATGTACCGGCCGCCTGTCGTTTTCAGCCGGTCATTGAAAAAGGCCCGGTGACGGAACGGCTTCCCGAAATCCTGTGCAGAGATGTCTTCCGTCAGCTTTTGAAGTTGTTCGTTATCCATATGTGCACCCCGCTTAAAAACATCGAACGGGACAATTTACCGTTCGCATACAATATGTTAAAACCGCCCTCTAACTAAAAGCTGAGGAGGAATGAGCCATGCCGAATTGGCTGATGAAACAAATGCAAAAAGCGTTTTTAGAAAAGGACAATTATCAAATCAAACTGCTGAACCAGTGCTGGTATTTCTACAGAAAAAAACACTGCTCGTAAGCAGTGCTTTTATTTTACCATAGACAGCGACACCCTGCCTTTTTGCACGTCCACCCCTTCGACCCATACGGTGACAATGTCTCCGACCGATACGATGTCGAGAGGATGTTTGACGAACTGATTGCTCAGTTTTGAGATGTGCACAAGCCCGTCTTGCTTGACGCCGATATCGACGAAAGCGCCGAAATCTACAACGTTGCGGACGGTGCCCTGCAATTCCATTCCTTCCTTTAAATCCTCAAGCTGCAGAACGTCTTTTTTCAGCAAAGGCTTCGGCACTTCGTCACGGGGATCGCGTTCCGGCCTTGTCAGCTGTTCGCAAATATCTGCAAGTGTAATTTCCCCTATACCGAGCTCCTCAGCCGTCTCAGACAGCGGCAGTGCGCTGATTTTCTCTTTTACGTCCGCGCTTCCGATCTGATCTGCAGTGAGCTGCAGTTTTTTGAGCAGCGCCTTTGTCTCTTTATAGCTTTCCGGGTGTATCCCGGTGCGGTCAAGCGGCTCCTGGCCTCCGGGCACTCTCAAGAAGCCGATGCATTGTTCATATGTTTTTGCGCCGAGGCGCGGGATTTCTTTCAGCTCTTTACGATTTGTAAATTTGCCGAGTTCTTCCCTTTTTTTGACGATATTGCCGGCGACGGTTTTGGATAATCCGGCTACATATTGAAGCAGCGCGGCGGATGCTGTGTTGACATTTACCCCGACTTGGTTGACGACGGTTTCTACGACAAAACGGAGAGATTCGTTTAATTGCTTTTGGCTGACATCATGCTGGTATTGCCCGACACCGACGGATTTAGGATCAATTTTTACAAGCTCGGCCAGCGGGTCCTGCAATCTCCGCGCGATGGAGACGGCGCTGCGCTCTTCGACTTGAAAATCCGGAAATTCCTCACGGGCGATTTCTGACGCGGAATACACGCTTGCTCCAGCCTCATTGACGATGACGTAATAAATGTCCCGCTCTGTTTCTTTTAACACATCAACGACGAATTGCTCTGTCTCCCTTGATGCCGTTCCGTTTCCGATCGCCACAACCTCGACTTCGTACCGGTCCAGCAATTCTTTGATTTTTTTCCGGGCTTCCGCTGTCTTTTTGACGGGAGCGTGCGGATAAATGACGTCGATTTTCAGCACTTTTCCCGTCTCGTCAACGACTGCCAGTTTGCACCCCGTACGGAAGGCCGGATCGACGCCGAGCACGACTTTTCCCTTCATCGGCGGCTGCAGCAGGAGCTTACGCAGGTTTTCAGCGAAAATATGGATCGCCTGCGCGTCTGCTTTTTCTGACAACTCTTTGCGGATGTCACGCTCAATAGCCGGCTGGATCAGGCGTTTGTAACTGTCCTCAATGGCTTCTTTCAGCGTTTCTTTCACAGGCGTTTCACGGTGTTTGATGATTTGCTTTTCTAAATAAGCTTTTATCTGATCGGCGGGCGGTTCGATCGCAATCTTTAAAATGCCTTCTTTTTCACCGCGGTTCATCGCGAGCACTCTGTGAGGAACGACCTTTTGAATCGGCTCTTCGTACTCATAGTACATTTCATAGACGTTTTTCTCGTCGTCTGCGGCTGACTTGCCTGCCGCGGATGTGAGAATTCCTTTTTTATACGTTTCCTGGCGGATCCACTTTCTGAAATGAGGATCATCCGAGATTTGTTCGGCTATGATGTGCTTCGCGCCTTCAATAACTTCTTCCCTTGTGGCGACTTCCTTTTCTGCATTGATATATTGATCAGCGGTTTCGTGAAGACGGTTGTCTTTCGGGAGTGAAAGAATATAGTCCGCAAGCGGTTCAAGCCCTTTGCTTTTGGCGACGGTCGCTTTTGTTTTCCGTTTTTGTTTAAAGGGACGGTATAAATCCTCGACTTCCTGAAGCTTGGCCGCATGTTCGATTTTTTGCTTCAGTCCGTCCGTCAGCTTGTCCTGTTCGGCGATCAATCTGATGACTTCTTCTTTCCGCTGCGTCAGGTTTTGTATGTACTGCCACCGCTCGGAGATTGCCTGAATCTGCACCTCATCCATTGAACCGGTCTGCTCTTTTCGGTACCGCGCAATAAACGGAACGGTATTGCCGTCTTCAAGCAGGCGGATGACACTTTCGACATGTTTTTGGGATAACGCTGTTTCTTCAGCAATTTGTTTTTTCAAAAGGGCTAATGTTTCCATCTCACCAAAGCCTCCATCTCTTCATTCTTTCTCTAGTGTATCAAAAAACGGCGGAACATAAAAAAAGCAGCCTTACGATAAAAGCTGCCCGAGAATATAGGTCAAATCATCACGTCTGGATGTTGTGTACGGATGAATTGATTTTGATATATCTTCTATTGAGTGTCCCTGCTTTAAGCAGGTGCGGATATGCGGAACCTCCAGCCCATCCGTGTAGATGATGAATGTCGCCCCTTTTTCGTATGATGACGTATACGTTTTGTATTTTTGCGGTTTGCCTGAGAGGTAACCCGAAATCGGGAGCGGATGAAAGACTTCGCCTGATGGGGAGTGCAGAAAGAAACGGACATTCCCGATCGAACAGTATGTCAGTTCTCTTTTGGTGAAATTGATTTTTAAGATGGAGGCAGTCGCCCCTCTTTTGTTTTTCATCGCTTGGTTACAGCGCTCAATGATGCTTTCCACATCCTCATCCGCATATGCTTCCACGATGTCTTTAATAGCTGAGGAGGATTCGTTGGCAAGGGATCCGCTGCCGAGACCGTCGGCTACCGCGCAAACCAATTCCTCTTCATCCGCCTTCATGAAAAAGCTGTCCCCGCATATGGACTTGCCTTCTTTATTTAATTGGTATACAAGAGTTTGAACATGTTCGTTTTCTTCAACCTGAATCATTACATTAGCTCCATGGAGGGATCTCCAATCAAGGCCTCTCTCAGTTTTTTCACCGCTTTCCGCTGAAGGCGCGAGACGTGCATTTGAGATATTCCGAGAATGTCCCCTGTTTCTTTTTGGCTTTTATTTTGCACAAATGTTAGATCGATAATTTGTTTTTCGCGTTCAGACAGCACATGAAGCACGCTTTGGATCATCATCTGCTGGTTGACGCGTTCGTATCCTTCCTCGTGCGAACCGACGATATCAAGGATCGTGACGGTGCTTCCGTCTGCATCCGCTTCGATGCTGTGATCGACAGACAGCGCCTGATAGCTTTTTCCCATCTCCATCGTTTCAAGCACTTCCTCTTCTGACACATCGAGAAAGGCTGCGATTTCTTCGACTTTCGGCGACCGCTGTGTCTCTGTCGTCAGCTGATCCACCGCCATTTTAATGCGCGGCCCGAGTTCCTTAATTCGTCTCGGGACGTGTACACTCCATGTTTTATCTCGGAGAAAGCGTTTGATCTCGCCGATAATGGTCGGAATCGCAAATGCCTCAAAGGATTTGCCGACCTCCGGATCATAGCGTTTAATGGCGCCGAGAAGCCCGATCATCCCGACCTGGCGGAGATCCTCGTGAAAGCTTTTTCCTTTTGAATATTTCTTTGCCAGCATTTCGACGAGATTGGTATACACCTCGACGAGTGTCTCCTGGGCTTTTTTATTATCATTTATTTGAAAGTCGCGTATGAGCCGATCAACTTCATCTTTAGTTAGTTTCGTAGTTTTTGATGGTTGTGCCATGATCAACTCGCTCCCCATTTAAATACTTTGTCATCGCCACGGTTACGCCAGAGTTGCTTTGAACTTTGACTTCATCCATGAGCGTTTCCATTAAATATAGACCGAGTCCTCCTTCTGACAATTGATCGACTGTGTGCGAAGGTGTGTACGGCCCGAGATCCTGCTGCTTCTGATCAAAATCAAAGCTGTCTCCCTGATCGGCGACAATGACCTCCAGCCGGTCCTCAAACACACCGAACCGCACGGATACTTCTCCCTTGTTTTCATCTTTGTATGCATGCTGGACAGCGTTTGTACAAGCTTCGCTGACAGCGATTTTCAAATCTTCAATG
Source organism: Bacillus sp. SDLI1 (assembly GCF_001553895.1). NCBI lineage: Bacteria > Bacillati > Bacillota > Bacilli > Caryophanales > Bacillaceae > Bacillus > Bacillus sp. SDLI1. Next base: position 1,764,147 of record NZ_CP013950.1, read on the forward strand.
TCATCGTAGGTATAGCCCATTCTGCTGGCGACACCTGATAATGTAAGCCTGACGATCCCTACGTATTCCGGTTCAGCCGGAATTTTCATCTCAATATAATCAACTGATGTACTCATTGCACGCCACCTTCTGACTTTGCCGAAATGTCGATGATGTCCTTAAGCCCCGTAATTTCAAACAGACGGACGAGCCGATCGGAAAGATTCTCAAGCTTCAAAGAACCGCCTTCCTTGCTCACCGTTTTAAACACGCCTACAAAAACGCCTAAACCCGTACTGTCCATATAGTTTACATCTTTTAAGCAGATTCTCATGTTTTTCCCCTCGTTTGCCAAGGGCATCAGCTTTTCACGAACCACCGGAGCTGAGTATACATCGATTTCCCCAGCGATATTGATTTGTATATCTGAAAGATTCTCCTTCATATCTACCGTTAAATTCATCGTATCACCTCTGAAAGTTATCCTTACTCGTGCTAATGGCTTTTTACCCGTGCTGCCGTTTTGTTAAACCTTTCTTTTCAAAACTATTAACGTAAAATCGTCATGAAGCTGAAAGTCCTGGAGTCTCAGCAGGCTGTCGTAAATATTTTTGACCATATCCTGCGCCGAGCATTCCATATGTTCTTCCAGCATGCGCTGAATGTCGCTGCGCTCCAAGAAACCGTTTTCGGTACGGCATTCGGTGACGCCGTCAGAAAAAAGAACGATCATGTCTCCTTCGTCCATGTGCTGTTCGTATTGGCTGTAATCAAAATCCTGAGAAATTCCCAGCACCAATCCTTTTGCCTCCAGATCATAAAACTTCTTTTCTTTTTCAGAGTAGTAGAAGCCCGGTTCATGCCCCGCAGAAGCATAGGTAAATTGGTGATTTTTCGTATTGTAGTTTGCGTAAAACATGGTGATAAACATGCTTGAGTCCACATTCTGTTCTACAACGCGGTTAAGGTTTTTCAACACTTGGGAGGGGTGAATGCCGATCTCTGGAAGAGAGTCCATGGCATACTTGATCATCGACATGCACAATGCGGCGGGTATTCCTTTTCCGATGACATCGGCTATCGCGATGTTAATCGATTCCTTGTCTTTGACAAAGTGATAATAGTCCCCGCTCATCTGCTTGGCGGGAACGCTGATCGCCCCGATATCCAGCTCTTCTTCTTCAGGAATTTTTGTGCCCAGCAGCGTCTGCTGGACATTTGCGGCAATTTCAATTTCTGAACGAAGCTCCTGCTGGATATCTCTCAGACTTTGATGTTCCTGATAAGCCATCCCGTAGCCAATCATGACTTCTATTAAAAAATCCAGCGAATGAAAAACATCTTCCGGCAGATCCGGATACAGTTCCTTTATTACTTTTCGGTGGATGCTGATAATTTCCTCCGGAGGAACCTGATGTTCAATCGTTTTTCGGCTGAATTTTTGGGCTTGATATAAAGATGTTTCTGTTAATTCGGCTATATATCGGCTAAGCAGCTGATGGTACCGCTGCTCTATAACCTCCCTGAAATCCACGTTCTAACCTCCTACCGAAGCCATTTCACGGCTTGAATCTCTGTTCCTTCCTCTGCAACAGATTGCAGGCTGAATTCATCCATCAGCCTTTTGACGCCCGGAAGGCCCGCTCCCAGTCCGCCTGACGTTGAAAAGCCGTCTTCCATCACTTTACGGATGTCGGGGATTCCGGGTCCTTTGTCTTCTGCTATGATTTTAAGGCCTTTTTTTCCTCTGTCGTTTACTTGTTCTATGCTGACCTGGCCCTTGCCGGCATATAAGTAGATATTTCTGGCCAATTCTGAGATAGCCGTCGTGATTCTGGCCTGGTCCACCGTGCCGAAGCCTAATTCCTTCGCAACGTTGCGGCCAAGCTGTCTGGCGGCTACGATATCCCATTCTGTCATGATTTTCACACAGGATTGGTCGTTCATCGCTATTCCCCCAATTCCCGCTTCAATGTCTCAAGCCCTTGCTCTAAGTCGAGCGCTGTTTCGATTTCCTCAAGTGAGATTCCGAGTTCAATCAATGTGACCGCTACAGCCGGCTGAATTCCCGTCAACACGACTTTTGCGCCCATTAATTTTGACATGGTAATAACATCGCCGAGCACTTTCGCGATAAATGAATCGATCATATCAACGGATGTCAGGTCGATGACGACCCCGTTTGCGCCGGTTTCATAGATTTTGTTCAGCAGGTCTTCCTGAAAATGCAAAGCAGTCTGGTCGTCAAGTTCCCATTGAATGGATACCAATAAGCAGTTATACAGTTTCAAGATCGGGATTTTCGGATGTCTCACAATGTTATTCCCCCAATGAAACGATTTTTCGATTTGTCATCTCAAGCGCTGTTTGAATTCCTTTTTGAAGGGTATTCTTCGTAATAACCTGTGACAAATCAATTCCCAGATTAACGATGGTCTGCGCGATTTCCGGACGGATTCCGACGAGCAGGCATTTCGCGCCGACAAGCCGCACCGCTTCCGATGCCTGAATAATATGGTGCGCCACCATCGTATCAACGACCGGCACGCCCGTAATATCAATCAATACAACCTGTGAACGGTGCTTTACGACGCCGTTTAACAGATTTTCCATAATATGCTTTGCACGCTCCGTATCAATCGTCCCGACAAGCGGCATAACCGTTACATGCTCAAATACCGGGATCAGCGGAGCTGACAATTCCTGAAGCGCGATTTTTTGCAAAGTAACCGTTTTTTCCCAGGAGATAGAATACTGATTTAAGATTTCCGTGTTGATCGGATTGAAAAAGCTGTCTATTTCCAAAATCAAATCCGCTCTGTCCTGATCGGCCATATTAAGGTCGACCATCGTTTCGTAAAGCAGTTTCCAAAACTCTGACAGGGTGGCTGAAAGAAGTTTCAGTGACAGGCCAAGCTGAACGGCGCGCAGTGCGAGTTCACTGATCTGCTCTTCGGTGACCTCATCATTTTTAGTCGATAATAAAAGAATGTCTATATAATCTTTACAAATATTTTCACATATGTGATTCGTAAGCTGATAGTCTTCCTGATTGCCTACTTCTTTTAGTTTGGCTGTCCAAGTATCAAGCAGTTCATCATGCTGATCAATAATGAACTGATACACTTTCTGATTCGACATGGGTTTCACTGACCTCCCGACACAAAACAACAAATTTTGTTTGATTATCTCTTTATTATAGCGCTTGTGTTTTTCGAAAACAAAAAAAGTTGCTCCATATGAGCAACCAGAAAAATATGACTAAAAATCAATGAGTGCCAAACTGATTTGCAGGGCTTCATCAACCTTATCCATCATTTCATCATCCAGATGAGTTATTTTATCCGTTAATCTTTGCTTGTCAATCGTCCGAATTTGCTCCAGCAAAATAACGGAATCTCTTTCAAAACCGTAGCGTTTCGCATCAATTTCGACGTGGGTTGGTAATTTCGCTTTCTGTATTTGGGCTGTTATGGCTGCAACAATAGCAGTCGGGCTAAAGCGATTTCCGATATCATTCTGGATCACTAAAACCGGGCGTACGCCGCCTTGCTCTGAGCCAACAACAGGAGATAAATCAGCAAAATAAACATCGCCGCGCTTTACAATCAAAATGATTATCCTCCGCTGACTAAGCGCTCAACGGTCGTTTCTGCTTCGCACTCAGCATAGTGAGCCTCAGAAGAAATGTTCAAGTTGATTTTCGCCATTTCCATATACCCGCGTCTCATCAAATCACGGTTGTGGCGAGTTGTCCGTTCGCTGACATACGCTCTCACTGCTTGTGATATCAGTTCGTTTCTGCTTCGTTTCTCCCGCATCGCTACACCATCCAATTCAGCTACTAAGTTTTCAGGCAAGCTGATTTTCATTTCGGTTCTTGCGCTGGATTCAGACAAAAAACATACACCTCCACCAAACTTACGGATACGACCAATTCATCCATCCAGACATAATGATACCATTATTCAAACGTCAAGCAAAGCTGTTTTATAAATTCTCTTTTTCCGGATGACGGCTACTTGCTTGTATTTTCTTGCAGTAAAGGATTTCTTACTTCCATTATACTCTCATTTTCCAAAAACATACGGGGAACGCGGGAACTAATGGTACAAGGGACCTCGTAATTAATCGTCTCAAGCCGCCCGGCGATTTCGTCCATCGTGATCGTTTCTTCTTTCTGGCTGCCGATCAGGGTGACTTTGGTGCCCGGCGGATAAGATTGGTCTAATTCGACCATCAATTGGTCCATGCAGATCCTTCCGGCAATGTTCATCCGTCTGCCGCCGATCAGCACAGCCGTACCGCTCAGCTTGCGGAGCCATCCGTCTGCATAGCCGATGGGAACAGTTCCGATCCATTGATCCTTCTCTGCCGTATATGTTGCACCGTAGCTGACGCTTTCCCCTTTGCGGATCTTTTTCACATGGGATAAAACAGAGTGCAGTGCAAAAGCCGGCTTTAATTGAAACGGAATTTCGTTTTGGATGTCAGCGGAAGGACGGAGCCCGTACATACTGATGCCGAAACGAACCGCGTTAAAGAAGCCTTTTTTAAGACGAAGTCCGGCAGCGCTGTTCGCGCAGTGAACCATCAATTCTTTTAAAGGAAGCGGAGCGATCAATTTTTTAAAGCGTTCAAATTGGAAGAGGAAATAATCTCTGTTTTTTTCATCCGCGGTTGCAAAATGGGTGAATACGCCTTTACAGACTAAACCGGGATTTTGGCCGAGGATTTTTAACACGCTTTGGATTTCTTCCTCCGTTTTGACTCCGAGTCTGTTCATGCCGGTATCGACTTTCAGGTGAAAAGGCACTGTTTCACTTCCGAGGTGGCGCGCAGCTTCCTGAAGCCATTCAACAGAATATCCCGTCAGTGTGACGTCATATTCGGCAGCGGCTTGTACATATTCAGGGGGCACGGCGCCAAGCACGAGAATCGGCGCTGTAATGCCCCGTTTTCTCAAGGAGATCGCCTCATCCAGTATCGCTACGGCAAGACACGAGGCACCTGCTTCAAGCGCGGCTTTCCCGACTTCCAAATCTCCGTGGCCGTAAGCGTTCGCCTTTACAACCGCCATGAGATGGACGTTTTCGCCGATGTGTTTTTTCATATGTGTGACATTTTCTTTAATCGCAGACAGGTTGATTTCCGCCCACGTTTCTCTGTAAAAGGATGCTGTGTTCACTCGATACACTTCCTAGCATTATTTTCAAACCATATTGTTATTATCATACTAAAATTATGCTGCAAAGTGAAATGGAATCAAAAAAGAGGCCGGCAGCGGCGGCCTCTTTTTGACGTTATTTTGACGACTGTCCCTGCATGCTTTTGGCGGCGGCCACCATTTCGTCTTTGGTAAGATCCTTCGATGACAGGAGATAATCCACTCCGTCATATGTCCACGTTAAAGACGTATCGGATAGTGCGGCGACCGTGAAGCCGAGATTAACCGGTTCGCCTTTCAGCGTGACGGCAGAAGCTGCTTTTGCGATTTGGGCTTTTTCTTGAATGAGCGTGAATGATTTTTCCCCGCCGTATGTCATGACGACCCGTTTGCCGTCCGCGGTTGAAATATCTTTCTCTTCAAGCTTTTTGACGCCGGCCGGCACTTGAAGCGGTGTTTTGACGGCAAATGAATCAGACGGCTTGGCGCTTGTGGCGACGTCCATCTGGGAAAGCGTCATATTTTTCTTCTCGTCAAAAGAGTCTTTGTCAAACGGTTTGTTGAATTCAAAGCTTTTGAATTCGACTTTTACCATCACTTTCCGGTCTGTATCCATGACTTTGACGAGCGATGGGCTCATGTCCTTTTTGTTGAAAGTGATTTCTTGCGTCGGCAGCATTTTGTTATGCTGATAGTTTGTTTTTGTTTCAAACGTGTACTTTTTATCTTTGGCGGAATAGACGGCGTCTTTGTCATTTTGCACGTCTTTTACAAGTGACTCAAACAAATATACTTGGCTGCTGTTATTCGGCCAGTCGCTTTGGAAGCGGAAGCTCTTATTTAAAGACGGCGTGAGGACAAAGACTCCGTTGGCGTTCCGTAAAATGACTTGATTTTGGTCTTTTTTCGGATTTTCCAGATAGACCCGGTATAGGGAAGGTTTTTTATGCCAGATTTCCACATTGTATACTTGCGGATCACTCCCCGTTTCAATGGTCATTTTGGCTTTTGCTTTGTACGAGGTGTATTCTTTCGCCTTCTTATCTAAACCGGTCACGATATCTTCCTGTGATTTTTGGCCGCAGGCCGAAAGAATAAGGACGGCAAGCAGTCCCGTTAAAAGCAAAACAAAGCTTTTTCTCACCTTTTTCCAACCCCTTCTTCTCAATTGATGTAAAGGGAAGAAATCGCTTGTTTGACTTTAACGGTACGCCCTGAACGGCCGGACGCGTACCATAAAAGCCTCAAACAACTTGTCTCCCTTAATGCACTATCAAATATATGAAGGGGTTTCGGCTAATATGCAGACTAGCGTGACAACCTTTCAATCACGACCTGCGCCGCGGCGTATTCTTTTGTGTGGGTAATGGAGACGTGAATTGCCGCGCCGTCAAGCTTGGCGCACGTCAGCACTGGCTTTCCGGCCGGGTCCTTTCCGGTTTCAATATCCTGAAAGCTGAGCTCTTTGCCGATCCCCGTGCCGTACGCTTTCGAAAAGGCTTCTTTTGCCGCGAATCTTCCCGCGAGAAATTCAATTTTCCTTTTGTCCGACAGCTGTGTAAAACGGACGTATTCACCGTCCGTCAATATTCTTTGCGGAAATCTCGTCTGCCGGCTGAGCATGTTTTCAATTCTGTGCAGTTCAACGATGTCGATTCCGATTCCGAAAATCATGTGAATTCCTCCTAAAAGTCCGTACTAAAAAACGGTTTGTGTCATAAACGTGTTACTATATATGTAACAAATCAAGTGCAAAGGGGCTTGCGATGTTTATACGAACGGAAAATTTCCAGACTTTTATCAGACGTTATCCCGCCGTCAGCTGTATTCTGGCGCTTCAGGCGTTTTTATGGCTGTTTTTCAGCCTGCCGCTTCATTCCGTCATGATGTGGTCAGATGCAGTGACCGGCTATAATTACGGCGTTTTCGAGGGAGAATGGTGGCGGCTGGTGACACCAATGTTTTTACACGCGAATTTCACCCATCTCCTGTTTAACTCCATGTCTCTGTTTTTATTCGCGCCCCCGCTTGAGCAGATGCTCGGAAAAGTCCGTTTTCTGATTGTGTACATCGCATCAGGCATCATCGGCAATATCGGCACGTATCTTGTCGAGCCGCTTGATTATGTGCATGTCGGCGCATCAGGGGCGATCTTCGGACTTTTCGGCGTGTATGTGTTTCTGACTGTTTTCCGGAAAGAGCTGATCGGCCGGGACCAGTCAAAAATGATTATGACGCTGCTTGTCATCGCGGTGCTGTCGACCTTTATCAATTCTAATATTAACATTATGGCGCATTTATTCGGACTGGCAGGCGGATTTTTGCTTTCTTTTTTATGCGTGCAGCAAAAAAAGCGGCGGTATTAACCGTCCGCTTTTTCATATGAATACCAGCGCCCGATGCGTTCGGCATCTTCCTCACTGACATCCTTCAGCATGACATGCTCCATGTGGTGAGCTGATTTCACTGCGGTAGCCACGGATGCGAGCCGTCTTCTTTTTTGCAGAATAGACCGGCTGACTTCAAACATCTGCATTCTTCTTCTCAGCATAATCGTGGTCGTCTTCCCGATCAGCCTCGTGGTGATCTGAAGCCTGCCGCCGTTTATGCACCATGACGCTGTCCTAAACGAGGCATATCCAAGCACCAGTTCGGCAGGAAGCACAAGCAGCGAGGCATATCCCCACGGTTTAAACAGAATACAAAGCGGGATGATTACGAAAACCGAAAAGATAACGGATCGGAATAAATACCGGCGCAGCGCCCTTTTCGGCAAATGATTCCGGTTTTCTTCCAGCACGTAGTCCGGTGTGAAATCGTTCAGCATCACACCGAGCTTTGATCTGCGGATGATCGGAAACAGAATCGTCTGAGCGCCTTCTTTCTCATTCCCCGCCCTGCCTGCACTGACAATCGCAACCGTCGCGTATCCGAATAGCTGTCTGATGACATTTTCTTTAATTTTAATGGCCTGAATTTTACGGAGCGGGATCGTCACTTGATGCTTTTCAATAATTCCTCGTGTAATGACTAATTCATGTTCCTTTTTCTCTATTTTGAAGTTGGCATGCTTGATCATCATACCGGCGATGCTTAACAGCCAGGCGATGAACAATCCTATGAAAATGATCACGGCGTAAATGCCGATGCTCGCATGCTTGAGAAAAGAGAACCTGTCATAGAGCCAGTCCATCGGAAATACTTCATCAATCTGAGAAAAGAGGGCGAATACCGCTGAGATGATGACACCGATTCCCCCGGATGTTGAAGCCGCCATGAGCAGCTCGCCTAAAGACAGCCTGTAGACGGATTGCACATCACCCCTAGGCATCGGCTCCTGCTCCGCCGCTGTCTCCCGGTGTTCTTCCAGCTCAGCTTTTTGCTGAAAAACCGCTGCTCTGATCCGTTCCGCCTCTTCCACAGTAATGGCGGATAAGACGGCCTCGGCATTTTTTCCGTCGCCGGCCGTTTCGATTTGCAGCTTAACCAGCTTAAAAAGCTGCTGAATGACGCCTGCACTCGTATTCATTGATTGAATCCGGTCAATGGAGATGTATCTTTTTTTCGTAAAAAATAAGCCTTCTTCTATTCTGAATTCCCCGTCTTCAATGCGATATGTAAACTTTCTCCATTCGATCACGCTTGCTGCAATCAGCCAGATAAGCAAAACGGCGAGCGCAATGCCGCCATAAAAGCGGATGAAGTGGTTGGAATTGACGATATAGACGAGAAAAAACGGAAGAATGATATTTTTAATGGTTTCGATAATAATATGGAATAAGTTCAAAATCACGGCCGCCGGGTGCAGACGTTTCGGTTCAGACATCATCTTCCGTCACCCTTGCCAGACGGGAAATGGAATCCCTCAGCCGGTCAGCTTCCTCCATATCAAGCGCCGGAATGGAATGAATGGTCGCCGCCGTGGAGATTTTGACTGAGGCCAGGCGGTATCTTCTGAGAAGCGGGCCTTGTGAAGTATCTACGTGCTGCACCCTCACCATCGGCACAATGACCCGTTTGACAATAAAAATGCCGGATTGAATATCTATTTCATTTTCATGGACTTCATAGCGCCAGATCCTGTGCCTGATTTTCGGTATGGCATAGATGGATATCACTGAGCCGATGATCCAAATGATGCCGAGGACTCCGGTGATCCAATACGGCCAATGGAAAAAATGGCTTAAAACAGCTGCTGCTATAACGGCCAGAAGACAAACGGCGGACAGGATGATTTCCTGAAGACGCCAGACTTTTAAGCCGCTTGGACTGATTCGATTTTTTGGCTGTGCTCTCAACATACCTACCTCCCATTTTTTATCATACATACAAATACGGCTGATTTGCAAAAAAGATTCACTTTCCGGCATATCGAAAAAAAGCGGACCCTGTAAAAGGGTCCGCTTCCTGTGTTTTAGTATGATTTTTTCTGGCGTCTGTCACTTGAAGATGAACGGCGGTCAGTTGAACGTTTTTTATCGTAGGAAGAACGGCTGTTGTTTTTCCCTTTGCCGCCGCGGTAGCCGCCGCCTTGGCCGTCTCTGCGCTTAGAAGTACGCTGGTTTTTATAGCGTTTGCTGACCATCGGCGCTTCATCAGTGAGGCGTACAGGCGTGCTGTCCGGCTCTTTTGTCGCCATTTTGATGGCTGCAGCCACAACTGTCACTGCATCATGATCTTCTAACAATTCCGCAGCTGCCGTCATGTAGAAGTTCAGGTTGTTTTCGCTGATCGCCGTGCGCAGACGGTCAACCGTCACCTGCTGCTGACCTTCTAATGCTTCGTCAAGCGTCGGCTCTTTCATGCGGTCCATTTTGCGTTTTGTCGTTTGTTCAATCGCGCGAAGCATGCTTTTCTCACGCGGTGTGATAAACGTCATCGCCATACCCGTTTTTCCTGCACGGCCCGTTCTTCCGATACGGTGAACGTAGCTTTCAGGATCTTGAGGCACGTCAAAGTTGTACACGTGTGTTACGCCTGAGATATCAAGTCCGCGGGCTGCAACGTCAGTCGCTACAAGCACTTCGATTGCACCTTCTTTAAATTTACGAAGCGCAACCATACGTTTCGCCTGCGTTAAGTCGCCGTGAATTCCTTCAGCTGCATATCCGCGCAGGTTCAGGGCTTCAGCCAGCTCATCGACACGGCGTTTTGTACGTCCGAATACGATCGCAAGTTCCGGAGACTGAATGTCAAGAAGACGAGTCAGCGTGTCGAACTTTTTACGCTCTTGCACTTCCAAGTAGAACTGCTGAATGTTGGAAACAGTCATTTCTTTCGCTTTTACTTTTACATGCTCCGGCTCAGTCATGAAACGCTCTGCGATCCGTTTGATCGGCGCAGGCATTGTTGCTGAGAATAGAAGCGTTTGGTGCTCGCTCGGCACGTTTGAGAGAATTGATTCGATATCATCAATGAATCCCATGTTCAGCATTTCGTCGGCCTCATCCATGACAACCGTATTCACGTTGTTAAGACGGATCGTGCGGCGGTTGATATGGTCAAGAAGACGTCCCGGCGTACCTACGATGATATGCGGGTTTTTCTTCAATGCGCGGATTTGACGCCCGATATCCTGGCCGCCGTAAATAGGCAGCACTTTCGCACGCTTATCTTGTCCGATTTTATATAACTCTTCAGATACTTGAATGGCTAATTCACGGGTTGGCGCGATTACGATTGCTTGAATATTAGGAGACTCGGGGTTCATTTTTTCAACAAGGGGTATACCGAACGCAGCTGTTTTACCTGTACCTGTTTGCGCTTGTCCGATGACATCTTTATTTAAAAGTCCGAGCGGAATCGTTTGTGCCTGAATTGGTGTTGCTTCTTCAAATCCCATACGATTGATTGACTTCATGAGATCAGAACTTAATTGGAAATCTTGAAACGTTATAGTCAAATTATTCAAACTCCTTCTGATTGCTGTTTCAGTAATGTCGTGATTTACCACTAAAAACTGCCCTCTCATACAAAGGACAGGATCATACGTATACAAAGCCCGAATTACTTTACGTTTAATCTTACCATTACACTATGTGTTTTTCAATAAGGCGAGATGGTCAAGCTGCCGGAAGCGGCCTGACCGGATTCTTCCCGCAAATGACGCCGGCCCCCGCGCCGGGCGGGATTTTCCAACCGGCGGTATTTCTTTTTCATACGGACAGAATTATTTCACCCGGATTTAGTTTCTTCATTTTTATAAATTTTTATGACGCTGATCAGTATTTCTTCAGTTCTTCTCTAATAAATCTTTAACGATTTCTTCAAGCTTCATACCTCTTGATGCTTTAAACAGAAGGAGATCGCCGGAAGCGGCCTTTTCCTGTATGGCGTGAAGCAGTTCTTTTTTGTCGAAATAATGGCTGACGCGGCCTTCTTCAAAATGCCGGCGTGCCCCGTCAGCGATGAACGCGCCAAGAGTGCCGTAAGTAAATACATGGTCGATCTCCTCCGGATTAATCGCGGCTCCGCATTCTTCGTGGAATGCTTTTTCATGATCACCGAGTTCAAGCATATCACCGAGCACGAGCATTTTCTTCCGGTAGCCTTTCATCGTTTCGATTAATTCGACCGCCGCTTTCATTGACGTCGGACTCGCATTATACGCGTCGTTAACGATTGAAATGCCGTTTTCCGTTTTGACCAATTCCAATCTCATTCCCGTCACTTTCAGGCGGCTCAGTCCAAGAGCGGCATTTTCCGGCGTAATGCCGAAATAGATGCCCGCGGCGTATGCGGCCATGGCATTCATGACATTATGTCTGCCGAGAACGGGAACAAAGAAAGAACGATCAATACCGGCGATACTGAAATAAGTGCCTTCTTCCGCCTGTTTCATTTCTTTCAGGCGGAAATCATTGTCCGCGCCTGCGCCGTATGTCGTTGTCCGGCAAGTGTACGCCCTTTCGCGAAGCAGCGGCTCATCCCCGAAATAAAACAGAACGCCGTCTTCCCGAAGTCCGTTTATAATTTCTAGTTTCGCCTCCGCAATTCCTTCTCTTGAGCCTAAATCCTGCATATGGGATTCGCCGATATTGGTAATGACGGCAGCTTCCGGTTCGGCGAGACGGCTCAGAAAATCAATTTCGCCTCTCGCGCTCATCCCCATTTCTAAAACGGCGATTTCTGTATCTTCAGGCATGGCAAGCACGGTCAGCGGCAGGCCAATATGGTTGTTGAAATTGCCTGCGGTTTTGTGAACGCGGTATTGAGTGCCGAGGACGGCGTGAAGCATATCTTTTGTTGTCGTTTTTCCGTTGCTTCCGGTCACCCCGATGACCCGTGTGCCGAGCTCTTTTAAGTAAGCTTTTGCCAATATTTGCAGCGCCTCCAGCGTGTCATCGACAAGGATCACGGCACGCTCTTCGGGCGGATTCGGCTCAGAGCGGTCCCACAATACCGCGGAGACGCCTTTTTCGAATGCTTGCGGCACAAAGGTATGGCCGTTAAAATGCTCTCCTTTTAAAGGAATGAACAGCTGATTTTTTTCCAAAGTCCGCGTATCGGTTGCGGCGCCCTCAATCATCGTTTGTTCAAATACAGGATTTATCAGTGTGCCTTTGACCATGTCGGCGATTCGTTTTACAGTTCGCTTTATCAAAGGTAGCACCTCGCTTTCTGAAAATGTTGTCTGTTACGGGAAAAGACACTGCCCCCTTCAGGCAGTGTCCGTCTTCATTAAAATGTATGTTTAATCAGCTGTTTTTCGGCATGGCGTTCTTTTGCCAGCTCAACCAGCTGCTCGATCAGATCGCTGTAATCTACACCGGCTTCTTTCCACAGCAGCGGGAACATGCTGAATGGCGTAAAGCCCGGCATTGTGTTCACTTCGTTAATGAGCACTTGACCGTCATTGGTCAGGAAGAAATCGGCGCGGACAAGGCCTGAGCCGTCAATCGCCTTGAAGGCTTTAATCGCCATCTCGCTGATTTCCGCGTACTGTTCATCCGTCACTTGCGCGGGAATCATTAAATCCGTATCGCCATCTTCGTATTTCGCTTTATAGTCGTAAAAGTCGGTTTTCGGAGCGATTTCACCGACGGCGGAACATTTCGGTTCGTCATTTCCGAGCACGCCGATTTCGATTTCTCTGCCGGCGATTCCTTCTTCCACAACAATTTTCCGGTCATACTCAAAAGCCAGTTCGAAAGCTTTTTCAAGCTCTTCACGGTTTCGGCATTTGCTGATGCCGACACTTGACCCGAGGTTCGCCGGTTTGACAAAGCACGGATACCCCAGCTCTTCTTCAACTTGCTGTAAGCAGCTGTCCGGCGTCTGTTTCCAATCCTTTTTTAAGAAAGCGGCATACTTTGCCTGCGGAAGCCCTGCTTGAGCAAACAAATGCTTCATGATGACTTTATCCATGCCGGCGGATGATGCAAGCACTCCGTTGCCGACATAAGGAACATTCAGCAGCTCCAGCAGCCCTTGAATCGTGCCGTCTTCACCGTTCGGTCCGTGGAGAAGCGGAAATACGACGTCAATCGGCGCCTTCTCGTCAGCCGACGCTTCAGGAAACATTTCCCGGTTCAATGCTGAAAGAGCAAAACTTTCACCGTTTTGTTCCAGCTGAAGCATTTTCACGTTGGAAACCGGTTCAGTCAGAAGCGGGCCTCTTTGCCACTCTCCTTTTTCAGTGATGTAAATCGGATGTATATCAAACTTATCAGTATTAAGCGCTTTTGTTACAGCCAGTGCTGTCTGCAGCGATACATTGTGTTCGGCTGACTTTCCGCCGTACACCAATCCTAGACTTGTTTTCAATGGATATTCCCCCCACAGCAATTCATCTTTACTATCTTATCATTTTCATCAGAAAATGATCTAATTATTTTTGGGCATTCTGAATATGAAAGCATTTGTATGTAATTCCTTTTTATTTTATATTAAAATGGCATGGAAAAGGAGATGTGTCATATGAAAAAAATCAGTACAACAGAACAATTTAATGAACTTATTCAATCCGACAAGGAAATCATCGTGAAATTTTTCGCTGACTGGTGCCCTGACTGCACGCGCATGAATATGTTCATCGGCGATATTTTGGAAGAATATAATCAAAATGATTGGTATGAGCTGAACAGAGACGAACTCCCTGAGCTTGCCGACAAATATCAGGTGATGGGCATCCCGAGCCTTCTGGTCTTTAAAAAAGGTGAAAAGAAAGCGCATCTGCACAGCGCAAACGCGAAAACTCCGGAAGAAGTCACAGAGTTTTTATCACAGCATATTTAATTCGTTTCGTGATCTTTGTTTATGACTTCTGGCTCTACATGAACATGGACATGAGTCACATCATGTTCATGTTTTATTGCATATTCGACTTCATCGGCTACTTCATGGCCTTCCTTCACAGACAGTCCCTGATCTACCGTAATGATGATTTCCACATGAACCGTGCTTCCCAAGTACCTTGCTTTCACATCCTTCAGCCTGCTGACTTCTTTTACTTCTTTCACCGTATGTTTGTACGGTTCCAAATCTTTCAAGTCAAATCCGTCCGTCAATGAGTGGGAAGCATCTTTGAAGATGTCCCATGCCGTCTTACAGATGATGATCCCGATCAGAAAAGCAATGACCGGATCAATCCATGGCAGATGAAAGCGGGCAGTTATGACACCTATAAACGCCCCAATACTGACATATGCGTCAGATCGGCTGTCTTTCGCCGCCGCATGAAGCGCCGAACTTTTGATCCGATTTGCAAGACGGCTGTTATATACATACATGCCGTACATCACGATCGCGCTTCCGAGCGCCGTCCATGCCGCAATGTAGCTCGGCTCGGCCTCCGTTCCGCTGACAACCGCCTTCGCTCCCCCGATCAGCACTTCAATCCCGACCGCCATCATAATAAAAGACGCAATTAGTGAAGAAATGGTTTCAGCCCGATAATGTCCGTAGGCATGATCGCTGTCCGCGGGGCGCTGGGAAATCCGGAGCCCTATCAGCACAGCAAGAGATGCGACAATATCCGTGGCATTATTTAACCCGTCCGCTCTGAGCGCTTCGGAATGATAAATAAGACCGATCGCCAATTTGACTGCGGCAAGGATGAGGTACGCGGCGATATTAAGAATCGCGCCTTTTTCGCCCCGTTTTAAGTTTGCCGTTTGATCATTCATGTAAGGACTCCTCCATTCTCATTCATAGTATGGATGGAAAAGCAGAAAAATAGCAGTTTTGAATGGCGGAAATGCAATCAATTCGACAGCATTATTCCCCGGGAAACTTTTTGTCGAAAAATTGGCGGTATTTTCTCTTTACATATGAATAGGCTCATTGTATACTTTCATTAACTGATAATGATTCTCAATATCATTTGATTAGGAGGGTAATCATGAGATCTTCTCCTCAACTCAGATCATCAGTCGAAGGACGTAAAAAACATCTGATCCATTTGCTGATCAGTAACGGAATATACAAAAAGTCGGAACGGCACTTATATGAATTATCGCTTGGAGAGTTAGAAAGCGAATATCAAATATGTAAGGAAGGTGCGGGCTCATGGCGAAACGGAAAATAAAAACATACGAACAGCTGATAAAAGAAAACAAGGCGGCCATTATGAATAATCAAAAGCTGATGAATGTAATTTATGACAGAATCGACCGCAAGCATCAAAAGTTGCTCCGGCACAACAGCCATACATAAAAAGAGCCTATTTCAGGCTCTTTTTTTTATTGCTCAAAGGCTTCCGCCGCTAATTTGCCGATAACCGCATCGTCCATCGGCGGGTTGTGAAGTCCGGCGCGGGCGTCCCGGTAATACCGCTGAAGCGGGTTGTTTCGCTCCAGGCTTTTCGCGCCGGTGATTCTCATGGCTTTATCAACAACGGAAAGGACGACATTTGTCACAATATGTTTTGCCGCGCCAAGCTCGCTTTTGATGAAAGGGCGGCGTTTCGGGTCATCATACATTTGCGCCGCCGTGAAAAGAAACTGTCTCGCTTTTAACAATTCAAGCTCCATTTCTCCGACCCGCTGCAAAACGGCCGGCACGTCTTTAATCGGTCCGTTCAGGCTATTCGGTGAATATTCGGATGCAAAGCGGACGGCATAGTCCCTTGCCGCTTGAGCGATGCCCAGATAAGCAGCAGGAATGTGAAGCAGCCAGCCATTCACTTTCGCCGCTCTCGGCCCGCTGATAAGCTCCACAAGCCGCTCGTCACTGACCGTGACATGGTCTAAAAGGAGATCATGGCTTCCGGTCGCCTTCATGGCAATCATATCCCATGTTTCTTCGACCGAGACGCCTGCCTGATCTTTATGAATGAGAAAAACACCGGTCGTTTGTTTTTCTTCAATCCATGCCGTCACAAGCATATAATCCAAAGTCAGCGAAAGGGTTGTAAAAGTTTTTCGGCCGCTCAGCACCCATTGTCCGTTCTTTTTGACAGCAGAGGTGCCGGGTCTTCCCCCTCTCGTCGGACTGCCGGTCTGCCGTTCAGTCGCTGCCCTGTTCAGGACGGCTCCCTTTTTCACCTCTTCAGTGATAAATGAAAAGACATCTTCATTCCAGCTGTTTTCTTCTCCGAGCTCTCCCATGACAGATAAATGCCAGCCGATTCCGAGAGCAACGGCCGCGTCTCCCCGCGCCAGCCGTTCCTGAAACAGCACCATATCATAAACAGAAATGCCTGCACCGCCGAAGGCCTCAGGTACCGTTAGCGCTGTATATCCCGCATCCCGCAGTCTTTCAATTTTCTCCGCGGGAAAACGGCCCTCTTCGTCATCGAGCGCGGCTGTTTTTTGAAATTCGTCTGCAAGCAGGCCGATTTTTTCCATCCATTCTCTCTGCCGTTCGTTCTGTATCCATAAAGACACTGGAATCCCCCCATTATAATTCCGATAAAGTTAATAAGTATTATAGAGATTCAAGTCCCGTTTCGCAACTGTAAGGCTGTACGAAAAAACACGCTATTCCATAGAATAGCGTGCTCAGACTGCTTCCGGGCCGCGGTCCTGCTTGAGCCCGAGATAAATCAGCATATATGTGAGGTAACCCATCGTCATCACAAGTCCGCCAAAGAAAAAGCTTGAGAAAATCGGCTCTTCAAACGCGGTAACCGCCGCAAGCACGATCCAGCTTGCATACAGGTAGATGATGAAATAACGGAATCCCGTCTTCATTTTATATAAGAGAAACAGACCCACTGTAGAAAACAATCCCAGCGCAAGCCTGAAATAAACAAGATGTTCGAATTGGAACATGAATGACACAAAGGAAAAACCAAGCAATAACACAATCGGTAATGCGGTAATAAAATTTCTCAAGTGAGCACCTCCGTCATTACCTTTATTATAAATCAAAATAGCATAAATTATTGATTTATCGTGATCTTTTTCACAAAAATGTCATTCCTTTACTTTATACCCGAACATCGCGTTTGCAAAAGCTCCACCAAGCGACGGCTAAGAAGAAGACGATATGGATAATGATAATGCCTGTCGAAAATAACGGCGTCATTCCCGCAAACAGCGGTTTCGCCCCGCTCATGTATTGCGTCAGGTCCGTATTCGCGAACAGCAGAAAACTTCCCCATTTGTTTTGAAAGAGCGACATAATCGTCACGAGTGATTTTGCGCCGTACAGGACGATAAATGACAGAATGACGGCCGTGGCGCTGTTACGGAATAAGGAAGAACACAGCAATCCGAAGCATGCCATCGCGAATGCCTCGACCCAGTTCGTGCCGATTACTTTCAGTGTGTTCACAAGAAGCGTCCCTGATTCAGATGTCACCGACACTCCGAAGAAAGCCATGCCAAACAGCAGAGACAGAATATAGTACGCCGCATACAGGTACAAGCTGACCAAAAATACGGTAATGAGTTTAGATATAAAAATCCGCTCCCGCTTTACCGGACGGATTAACAAAAATTTAATCGTTTTCTTATCAAATTCAGCTGAAATGATCGTCGCCGCAATGACGATCGTTAATGCTTCAAGCAGAATATTGAGCCCGGGTGCGTACGCCATATAGCCGATGAAGTTCTCGTCCGTTCCGGAGCTGATGACAAGCCGTTTAATGACGAGCGCCATCATAAACTGAAGAACGGCCATTAAAATCAGCGCCACTAATGAGACTTTACGATTAAAAAGTTTCATATGCTCATTCGCTGTCAATTTAAACATTCGTCTCCCCCTCCTCTTGAAGCGCCGCCGTCACTTTCATGAATTCATCCTCAAGCGATTCCGCATACGGCATGATGGAATACACGAGAAAGTCTTGTCCGACGAGCGCCCGGTTTAATGCCGGGATGTCCTTCTTCGCTACGGTGACGGTAATGTCCCCGCCTTTTTTCTCCGGAGCAAACTGCTGTTGGGACAGCCATTCGAATGCTTCGTCAGCAGGCTGTATGTCGAGGACGGCTTTTTCTTCTTTTTCCGCAGCGCCTCGCAGAACGACCTCTGTTTTAATTTCACCTTTTTGAATGATGATGACACGGTCGCAAAGGTCCTCTACTTCACGCAATAAATGCGTCGCAAAAAGGATGCTCGTCCCTTCAAGCTCCGCGAGCTCTTTTAAGTGATCGCGAAAATCTTTCATTCCGCCGGGATCAAGCCCGTTTGTCGGTTCATCTAAAATGAGCAGATTCGGACGGTGAAGAATGGCCTGTGCAATCCCGAGACGCTGACGCATGCCGAGGGAATACGTTTTAACTTTGTCGTGAACGGCATTTGCGAGCCCGACCCGCTCGATGACTTCCTGAAGCCTGTCCTCTTTGATGTTTTTGTGCATGTTGGCAAAGTGCTTCAGGTTTTCCCATCCCGTCAGATACGGATAAAATTCAGGGTTTTCCACGATCGCGCCGACGGATTCCAACGCTTTTTCGAACTCAGTATCGTGCTGAAAGCCGTTAATTGTAATCGTGCCGCTGTTTTCCTTTAAAAGACCGACGATGATTCGGATCAGTGTGGTTTTTCCCGACCCGTTCGGACCGAGCAAACCGATGATCTCGCCCTGCCTGACATCCATGCTGATGTTTTTCAAAATGTGCTTTTTGCCTATTGTTTTGTCAAGGCCTTCAATATGTAAAATCGGCTCAGTCATACAGCCTTCCTCCTTTTTCAAAAAAAAATAAACAGTGCCCGTACATAAGGCACTGTCTGCATTATAACATTTGTCATTTATTCGTGAAGCGCCGGGGCTGTTACGTCTTTTCCGGCCCCGGTCCGGATTTTTCTTTCTCTTCATTATTGACGACATCCAGAATATCCAGCAGGAACACAAAAATCGGAATCCCGATAATCAGGCCCCAAATGCCGAAGAAATGTTCCGAGAAAATCAAAACCGTAAAGGTAAAAAAGATCGGAAGTTCCGTTTTCGCTGACATCAGTTTCGGATTGAGGAAGTACGTCTCAATCGCATGAATGACGAAAATGACCAATACGATGTAGATGACGTACGCAGCGCCGCCTGTCGTATACGCGATGATACTGAGCGGGATGAGCGAAATCACCACACCCGCCACGGGAATGAGCCCGAGGAAAAAGACCATGATGGACAGGCCGAACAGCTGCGGAAAATGCAGAATGGCCAATGCGATGAAGGTGAGAATACAGTTCACCAGCGCGATAATAAATTGTGCTTCAATCACTTTGCCGAATGTTCTCGCAAACTTGCTGCCGAAAAAAGCAAGTTCATAGTAAAAGACAGACAGCTTGCTGTGCTGAAATTTTTTCATGAATTCCGTGAGCCGCTTTTTCTCGAACAGGAAAAACATGCTGAGAATCAGTGACATCACGACCTGCAAACCGAAAGTGCTGATATCGGCCAAGTATGTATACAGTACATTAAATCCTTCTTTTACATAAGAACCGATATTAATGTCACCGAACACGCTCGATATTTCATCATAAAACGGGATGACATCGGGATGATACGCGATATGCTTGATCTGCTTAATCAGCTGTTCAATCTGCTTGGCAACAATCGGGTAAAAGACAAAGCCCCCCACAGTCGCTCCGACAGCCAGCGCAATATATAAAATGGTGATGACCACCCTCTGACTGATACGGAAAAAATGGTTCAACACGTGCCGGATGACAGTCTCCAGCCGATCCATCAGAAAAGTAAAAATAAACGTAAGCAAAATCAAATTAATCATACTTCGGAATACAACTAACACCCCAGTCAAAACAAGAAAAACGGAAAAACGTCTGACACCCGGATGCTGAAAAAATTTAAAAATAGCCGCCATTTATACACTCCTGCTAGGACAAAAAGCCCTTAGATTTCATCTTTCACTCTCTAATTGTAAATTATATAACAAAATGACGCTAAGGTCTTTGTCCACCTCCTAATAAAATTAAACAAATTTATCTTTTTTACTCATAGCAGACGAAAAAAAAGAACGGCATGCCGGATGCATGCCGTTCTCCCATTTTATACCGCCGTTTTCATTTCTTTTACGGCCTGTGTGCTTTTTGCTTCGTCAAACTCATTTTCGCTCTTGGCTACGATGATCGTGGCGATTCCGTTTCCGATCAGATTGACGATCGCCCTTCCTTCACTCATAAAGCGGTCAACACCGAGGAGCAGCGCAAGCCCCTCCAGCGGGATCACCTGGAGCGCCGACAAAGTGGAGGCGAGCACGATAAATCCGCTTCCGGTTACGCCCGCCGCGCCTTTTGATGTCAGCATTAACACGAGAATGATTGTAACCTGCTGACCGATGGTAAGGTCAACGCCGAACACCTGCGCCAGAAAAACCGTTGCCATGGAAAGGTAAATCGAGGTGCCGTCCAGATTAAAGGAATACCCCGTCGGAATCACAAGACCGACAACCGATTTGGAGCAGCCGTAGCGCTCCATTTTATCCATCATCCGCGGCAGGACGGACTCAGAAGAGCTTGTGCCGAGAACGATGAGCAGTTCATCTTTAATAAACCGGAGATAGTTCCACAAACTGAAACCGAAAAGCTTGCAAATGATATTCAAAGCGACAAATACAAACAGGAACATTGTAACGTATACAGACAGCATCAGACTCGCCAGCGGCTTGATGGAATCAAGTCCGAAGTGCCCGATCGTATAGGCCATGGCCCCAAATGCGCCGATCGGCGCCGCACGCATGATGTAGCCGATGATCTTGAAAAAGACGTGCGACAGTTTATCGAAGAAATCAATAATGCTTTTGCCTCTTTCACCGAGCGCTGCCAAGCCGACTCCGAATAAAACAGAAAAGAATAAGACCTGAAGAATGTCACCTTTCGCAAAAGCGTCAACCATATTTGACGGAACGATGTGAGTGATAAATTCAATCCAATCAATTCCCTGTCCCCCGTTTTGCGTGTACTGAGAGACATCCCCTTTTTCAAGCTTGCTGTAATCAAGCCCCTCACCGGGTTTCATGATATTGACGACCAGAAGTCCGATAATAAGGGCGATGGTGGTCACGACTTCAAAATAAATAAATGCTTTTCCCCCGACTTTGCCGACTTTTTTCATATCTCCCATCTTGGCAATGCCAAGCACGATCGTCAGGAATATGATCGGTGCGATTATCATTTTTACCGCATTGATAAATGTATCGCCGAGTGGTTTCATCTGTTTCCCGGCCTCAGGCCATACAAGTCCGACGATGACGCCGATGATGACCGCTGTGATGACTTGCACCGTGAGATTTTTGAATATTTTCATCCCTGCTCCCCCCTTGCCTCTTGCTGTGTCTATGCTGAAATGATAGCGTTTTCAAACAAAGAGGGGAAGCTTATGATCATAACGG
Source organism: Bacillus sp. SDLI1 (assembly GCF_001553895.1). Lineage (NCBI taxonomy): Bacteria > Bacillati > Bacillota > Bacilli > Caryophanales > Bacillaceae > Bacillus > Bacillus sp. SDLI1. The sequence continues at coordinate 1,786,029 of NZ_CP013950.1, forward strand.
ACATTTTGGTCTTTTTGGTCTCGGCTAACGGACGAATTTATAGCGGTTAACCGGCCGGCCCACTCCCCCGTACTGAATGTCGAGCTTAATCTGACCGTCTTTCTCAAGAAAATCAAGATAGCGCCGTGCCGTCACTCTGGCGATTCCGAGCGCTTTGGCGGCTTCTTCAGCTGAAAGCGGCTCCGTCTGCCGTTTCATATAGGTTATAATTTCATTCATCGTAAAATGATTTAACCCCTTCGGCAGATCCCGGGACGGATTTTGCGGAATTTTAAGCAGCGCGTCAAGCTGGTCTTGCGACATGGTGTCATGCTGTTCCATTTTCCGTTTATATTGTTTAAAGTTTTCGAGCGCCTGTCTCATCCGCTCCAGCTTAAACGGCTTCAAAATATAGTCGGCCGCGCCGTTTTGCAGCATAAGCTGGATCGTTTCTTTGTCTTTTGCAGCCGAGACGATGATGACGTCCACTTCGAGCTTTTGTTTTCTGATTTCCTGAAGCGTTTTAATTCCGTCTTTTTTCGGCATGTACACGTCTAATACCACGAGTTCGGGCCGAAGATTTTTTATAAGCCTGATTCCCTCGTCTCCGTCAGCCGCCGTGGCGATGACGCTGAACCCTGAAACGCCGGTGATAAATTCTTTATTCACCTCCTGCACCATCGGATCATCTTCAATAAGCAGCACCTTGATGTCCATCTATCGATTCCTCCCCCTTCATTGGAAATAAAATAGAAAATGCCGTTCCCTGTCCCTGCCGTGTGTCGACTTCAATGATGCCCATCCCTTTGTCGACGATCTGTTTGACGAGGTACAAGCCGTATCCCGTGCCTCCCGTTTTATTGACGGTAAACCCCTTTTCATAAATGTGCGGGATATGCTGATCGGAAATCCCGCTTCCATTGTCTTCTATTAATATAGCAAGCACTTCTTCATTTTGCTCGATACTGATGTCAATGTGTTTGTCCTCCGTGTCGGCTGTTTCGAATGCGCCGAACGCGTTTTCGATTAAATTGCCGAGCAGGACGACGATGTCATGCTGGTCCACATGCACCGGAAATTGTGAAAAGCTGCTGTTTTCATCAATTTTCACAGAAATGCCGAGCTCTTTGCCTCTTTTGATTTTGCTTAACAGAAGCCCCGCCGCGGCGTCATTCTGAATGGCCTGATGAAGGAATTCCGTGACGCTTTCTTGTTCTGATGATGCCTTGAAAGCAAGCTGGAGCGCTTTTTCTGATTTTCCGAGCTGAATCAGTCCCGCGATGGTGTGAAGCTTGTTCATGTGTTCATGGTTTTGGACTCTGAGCGCATCGACAAAATTTTTCACGCCTGTCAGTTCTTCAGCCATTTTCGCCGCTTCCGTCCTGTCCTGGAATATGGCGACGGCGCCGATGACCTTCTTTTTCATGACGATCGGAATTCTGCTGCTCATGATGACCTTTCCGCTGACTTGGATTTCTTCGTTATATACAGCCCGGTTCCGCTCGACGATCTCCGGGAGCCGCGAATCTTTTAACACGTCCCAGATCAGCCTGCCATCGGTCTCTTGTCTGACATTGAATATCTGCTTCGCTTTTTCATTAAAAATGGTGATGTGGTGCTGGTTATCAATGGCGATGACACCTTCATTCATTGAGTGAAACGTAGCGGTCCGTTCTTCATACATTCTTACGATCTCATGAGGCTCCAGCCAAAACATCTGTTTTTTGATGTGGCGTGCCAGCAAAAAAGAACCGGTCAGTCCGAAACCGAGCGCCAGCAGAACGATAAAGAGAATGTCATGTTTCAGCTGAAGAAGGATTTCACCAAAACCGGGCAGCGTTTGACCGGCAAGGACGACACCGATCTGATTCAGATCCCGGTCTTTTATCGGATAAAAAGCGCGGACGGCAGTGCCGATTTCTCCCTTTGCTTCGGAAAAATAAATGTGCTCGGCAAACGCCGCGGCTTCGTCTTCACCCCTTGAACGCTTTCCGATCATCGTGCTGACGGGATGTGAATAACGGATATGGTCCATATCCATGACGACGATGTAGTCCGCTTCATTGATGATCCTTATTTCTTCGACCGCATGGCGCACGTCTTCCCTCTGCTTTTTCTGCTCCAGGGCGCGTTTGACATCGGTCATCTCAGATACCGTACGCGCCGTATTCATCAGCCGTTTTTTCAGCTCGCGCTCCTCTGTATGCTGAATATTTCCGATCAGCACGATGCCGACGATCAAAAAGGTAAAAAGCACGACGATATAAGAAAGTATGGTGATTTTCCAGCGGATGGTGAGCTTTTTTTTCGTCATTGGCCTCTTCCTTTCCGTCTCTTTACGAAAACGGCCCGCCCGATTATGCTTGTTATAGAAAATGGCGGAGGGGGTTTTCGATGAAAAGCTTGCTGACGTGTCTCAGCCTGATGGTACTCGGTATCGGAACCGCTTTATTCATCGGCTTTCATGATCGTTTCCCAACGGATGAACCGTATTATGATGACGAACAGGAAGGCCTGAAAGATCAAATGGTGTTCAAATTCAGCCATGTCGTTGCTGAAAACACGCCTAAAGGGCGGGCGGCGAATAAATTCGCCGATCTGGTCTATCAAAAGTCAGGCGGGACCATTAAAGTAGAGGTGTTTCCAAACGGAAGCCTCTATTCAGATAATGAAGAAATAAACGCCCTCCAAAACGGGGACGTGCAATTCATCGCTCCCTCCACCTCAAAGCTCGGATCACTGTCGCCCGAATGGGGTGTTTTGGATCTGCCGTACGCGTTTTCAAACTATAAAGCCGTACAGGAAGGCCTAAACGGCAAAATCGGGACTCGCCTGTTCGCTTCTTTAGAAAAGCATCATTTGAAAGGCCTGGCGTACTGGACGAACGGATTTAAGCAGCTCACGTCAAATAAAGGGCCGATCTTCACTCCGGATGACTTGAAAGGACAGGCGCTCAGGATCATGCCGAGCAGCGTGATTGAAGACCAATTCCGCCTGCTCGGCGCGCACCCGCGCCAGGATTCCTTTAATTCCACGTTTCAGCTCTTGGAAAGCCATCTCGTAGACGGAGAGGAAAATACGATTTCAAATATCTATTCTAAAAAATTTTATAATGTTCAAGATTATTTGACAATCAGCAATCACGGATACCTCGGTTATGCCGTGATGACCGACGAACATTTCTGGAATTCACAGACGGAAAAAACGCGCACCATCTTAACGGAGGCGATGAAAGAAACAACGGAATGGAACGAAGCCTCCGCTGAGAAAATGAATAAAGACCAGCTTGAAGAAATCAAGAAGAATTCATCCATCAATATTCACGTGCTGACGAAAGCGGAAAAGAAAAAATGGATGAAGCGCCTCGATCCGGTTTACGGACAATATGAGCAGGTGATCGGCCGCGGGCTTGTGCAAGATTTGTTATCTTTGCGGCGCGATCCTTAGCAGGACCAATACGCCCATCTCCGTTTCATCCCTTTTCCTGATGGGGAAGTAAATAGGGACAAATAAAAAAGGAGATGGAGACATGTTTACACATACGAAAAAACTGCAGCATCCGGCTAAACCGGATCGTCCTGACCCGCTGTTCGCAAAAAAGATGCAGGAAATTTTAGGGGGACAATACGGGGAAATATCCGTCGCCATGCAATATTTGTTTCAAGGATGGAATACACGGGGCAATGAAAAATATAAGGATCTTCTGATGGATACCGCGACGGAAGAAATCGGCCATGTCGAAATGATCGCGACGATGATTGCGAGACTGTTAGAAGACGCCCCGCTGGCAAAGCAGGAAAAAGCGGCTGATGATCCGGTCATCGGGTCCATTTTAGGCGGCATGAATCCGCATCATGCAATTGTGTCAGGACTCGGCGCAATGCCGGAGAGCAGCACGGGCGTTCCGTGGAGCGCAGGCTATATCGTCGCAAGCGGAAACCTTCTGGCAGACTTCCGCGCCAATCTGAACGCCGAATCACAAGGAAGGCTTCAAGTCGCACGCCTGTATGAAATGACCGATGATAAAGGCGTGAAAGATATGCTCAGCTTTTTATTGGCCCGCGATACCATACATCAAAACCAATGGCTTGCGGCCATTAAAGAATTAGAAGAACAGGAAGGCCCGATCGTTCCTTCCACTTTCCCTAAGGCGCTGGAAAAGCAGTCATTCTCGCATAAACTTATCCATTTCTCAGATGGAGCAGAAAGCGATGAACAAAGTTGGCTGAAAGAAACAGCGCCGGACGGCGAACCTTTTGAATACGAAAAGGAACCGAAAGCGCACGGCGAAATAGCAAAGCTGGCTCCCGTCCCGCCTTATGTCCACAACACGCTTCCCGGACGAAAATAAAAAAGCCCTCTAAAGGGGCTTTCTAAAGGGGCTTTTTTATGTGCGCACAACTATCCAATCCGGTTCGTATCGGATGTCCGGGTGATGTAACAGCTCGTGAATGAAAGGTTCATCCTCTTCGTACAGCATCACTTCTATTGATAGAATCGCAGCCTTCTGCTCGTTTTCTTCGTATATGCGGTCATGTTCGTTCTCCATAAAATGATCATAGGCCTGTCTGTTCTCCCAAACGCTGATGATCTCTGCGATGAACAGGCCGTCTGCGTTTTTCCGCCAGCCGCCGGCCTGTTTGACGAAGCCATTTACACGTGATAATGCTCCCCACCGTGACTGTGCTTGCGAAAATGCTTCAGCGTTTGCAGCGTCTGTTTCACATACAATCTTTTTGATCAGCACGGCAGTTCCTCTGTGATGACTGTTTTCGCATGCGTATGCTCGACACAAAGATTCACGGTTCTGACGTAAGAGCGTGTACGGTGAATCGTGCCTTTCGGGATGAGCAGGCTGTCATTTGCTTTGAGCACTGCGGTTTCTTTGTCCTTAAAATCGATCAGCAGCTCACCTTCAAGAACAATGAACCATTCATCTGAGTCAGGGTGATGGTGCCAGTCATATTCTCCCGTAAACACTGCAAGGCGCACACAGTGGTCATTGATCTCCGCGATTGAAAAATTGTCGTGTTTTTCTTTGACTTTATTGGCGATGGCGAGTAAATGTTGCATTTCAGACACGAGGGAAAACTCCTTTTTTCATTTATTGTACCGCAACGCCGGCCCAGATCAAGATTTTCCCAAAACCAAAAGCGATCCAGCTGATGCGCCGGATCGCTTTTGATCTGCAGGTTGTCTGCCTTTTATGCTTTTATTAGCTGCTTCGTCTGTTTCCGCCTTTTTGGCCGATTTCTTTATAAAACTCTTTGTCATGATTTTTGCTTGTAGCTTCTCCGCCTTTTTGGCCGATTTCCTGATAGAATTCCTTGTCATGGTTATTGCTTGTGGCTTCTCCGCCTTTTTCACCGATTTCCTGATAGAATTCTTTGTCGTGGTTTTTGCTTGTGGCTTCTCCGCCTTTTTCACCGATTTCCTGATAGAATTCTTTGTCGTGATTTTTGCTTGTAGCTTCTCCGCCTTTTTGACCAATTTCCTGATAGAATTCTTTGTCATGGTTGTTGCTTGTAGCTTCTCCGCCTTTTTTACCTGCTTCTTCTCTGCTCATTTTGTTATTATCTTGTGCCATTTTTGAATTCCTCCTTTAATTGGTGTTGGTTGTTGGTTTCCCGATTTCAGAACTGCTAAACAAAGAAAACACAATGAATGTGTTTTCGGGTGGTTTTTTATCATTCTGCATCCTTCAGGCGGCTTAGAATCCGGCGCTTTTTATAAAGCATGATGCCTGTTTCCGCGATGCTTTCTAAAGCTGAACGGTTGGCGGATGCGCCGAAGATGATGCCTGCGGCCGGAACCATTTGCAGCAGTTTTTTCGCGGCGAACGTATCGCGGTAGCTGTAAACGACTTCCCGCCAGCCCTGTATCTGCGAGGCGACGCGCTGATAGGTGCGGTCGTTTTGATCATATTGCCGTAAATCCTGCAGGATCGCTTTTTTTCCGATGACGTCACTCGATACCAGCTGAAGCAATTTGACGATAAACACGCGCTCTTTTTTGTCTTTCGGGTCAAAGCCGTAGGCAATCGCGATATCCTGCAGTGTCTTTAAAGACAGACCGAGCATCGCCGGGATGTCTGCCGCAAGCGTAAACACGCCGCCGACTCCTGTTGCGGCTCCCTGTACCGTCGCGGCCTTTACGCTTGCGCGCGCCATGGCTTCTGCGATTTCGTCCATGACGGCAAGCGGCGCATTGCGAATGTCGTGAAGCGTTTGACATGTACCGTGCGGCAGCTGTTTCTGAAACTTTTTCATGATGCGCTTTTCTGATGTGAGATACTGTCCGCCTGACTGAATAAACGTTCCCGTTTCATCGAGTATGCGTCCGATTTTCCGCTGAATAAATTGCGGTGTCAGCTTGTCCAAAAGCTGAAACGGCAAGCGGGTGAATGTTTGCCAGAACATCACCCTCTGCTGCGCCTTTTCCCATTTTTGAATGTCTCTCAATTGTCTTTCCAGGTCTGTCCGCTCTTCTGTCACCCGTCCTGCACGTCCTTTCTGAATTCTTTGTTCATAGTATACCTTTATGGTGTTTTCTTACCCGACCTGGGGAAAACATCCCGTTGTTTAATTTTCTTTAAATTCTATATATTGTATAATTTTGAATAATACGAATGAAGGAGAATGTTGAATGCATTGGATTTATTTGAGCTTAGCGATCATTTTTGAAGTAATGGGTACGGTCAGCATGAAATTATCAAATGGTTTTACAAAACTTGTCCCCAGTATTTTATTATTATTGTTTTATATCGGCAGCCTATGTTTTCTTACTTTGACTTTGAAATATATAAGTGTCTCCATCGCGTATGCGGTCTGGTCGGGAATGGGGATCGTACTGATTTCCTTGATCGGAATTTTTTTCTTCCATGAACAGTTCTCTGTCATAAAAGCTGTCTCTGTTCTTCTGATCATCATCGGTGTCGTTTCCTTAAACTTTATTTCTGAAAGTGAAACGTCATCAAACGGCATCAGCGTTCATACGGACAGAAACAGATGATGAAAGGGTTAAAGGTTCTCTTCCTCATTACAGATATTGGATTTATCATTTATTGGATTGTTACTTTTTTTGAGTGGATTCCAAAAAACATGGTGTTTAAAGATTATGATAACGCCATGATCATGGCTTGGAACTGGTCATTCTTTCCCTTAGATATTTTCATATCGATAACCGGGCTGTACAGCTTGTTTCTTTATAAACGGAAACATGCGTTATGGCGCCCTTTCGCATTAATATCACTTGTGCTGACCTTTTGTTCAGGCCTGCAGGCGATTGCCTTTTGGGTATTTATCGGTGATTTTGATCTTATGTGGTGGGCATTCAATCTGTACTTGCTTCTTTATCCTTTATATTTTATTCAGAAATTGCTGGTCTCTCGTAAAAATGGCTGTCATTCTTTTTGATGAGTCGGTTTTCTTTTTCTTCAGGCGGGAAACACTTTTCATAAAGGAGTGATAGACATGCCTTGGTCAATGAAGGATTATCCGCAATCATTGAAGAATCTCGAGGAACCTGTGAAGAAAAAAGCGATCGAAATCGCGAATGCGATGGTGGATGAGGGTTATGAAGAAGGACGGGCCATTCCCATTGCGACAAGTCAGGCGAAAGAGTGGAAAGAAAATGCCTCTAAGGAAGAAATCGATCAGCTGATGAAACACGATGATGAAACGAAGCGCGGAAATTGATCCGGAATACATGAAAAAACCCCGCTCTAAAGAGAACGGGGTTTTCTGATTATAAACCGTAATAATAAGAAAGAGTGGTGACTGACACGTAGCCTGTCGCTCCTGCATAGGTGACTTTCAGCCATTTATCAGAGTTGGTGTAGTGGCCCTGAACATATTCTCCAGTCACCCAAGAACCTGTAATTTTTTTACCGCTTGAGAATGTTGTAATTGTTGAACAGCTGACCTTAGAGCATGAGCGCATATTAGCTCCGTAAATACCGACTGTGCCCCCGCTGGCTAAAATGGAAACGTCCGGTTCAGCTTTAGGTGTAAAAGCTGCAGCTGATGCAGAGCCGCCAAAAGCGAATAAAGAAACAACAAACATCATGGCGAAAGAAAAGACCGACAAACGACGTACCAAGAAAATTCCCCCTCTTTTATCATATGTCTGGAAAGCTTTCCTGAGGTTATTATACGTTTTCGCCCGGAAGACTGAAATAAGTCTAATGCTCCAACTTCTTTTCTGCCTGAATGATAAAGCGCTTTCTTTGTTTTCGATAAATAACAGCGGTTTATTGGACTGGAATCACTGATATATCGTTGATTCAAACATTTATTCAGAGCGTCCGGGGTTTTTCCGGATGTCATTTGAATGGTACAGGAAGGTTTTATCTCCAATGGAAAGAAACATTATTATTCTATTTACCCGGCAAAATGGAGGAAATGTGCCGTCTTTTTTTCAAATCTGTGCTGGCGGACGGAAAGTTCTGACGATTTATGGGACAGTGTACTCTTCCCCCTTTTTAAAATGGAGAACCCGTGCGGAAACATCGTTGAGAACGGCATCGTTTCTTTCCGAATACGATGTCTTTTTCATTTTCGGACCTTTCTCAGGCGGGATACATATCATAGATAAAACAGGGCATAAATGTACTGGTTTATTGAACATAAAGAGCTTGACATCTCATAATAGCGGATTTATGATGTAGATAAAATAATTTGCATCTAGGAAACTTTTTGTTATTTAGCTAAAAATCTATCGGAATTTAGGTGAGACATAATGAGCAAAGACATCTCAGCACAATCATTGCAAGCAAAAGCCATTCAGGATGCACTTGACGGCAAAAGCAAGGGATTCAAGCGGCTTCTGCCTTTTTTAGGTCCCGCATTTATCGCGGCGATTGCCTACATTGATCCGGGAAACTTCGCTACGAATATCTCAGCTGGTTCGAAATTCGGGTATATGCTGTTGTGGGTCATCCTCTTTTCAAACTTGATGGCTTTTTTAATTCAAGTCCTTTCCGCGAAGCTCGGCATCGCCACGGGTAAAAACCTGCCGGAAATCGCCAGAGACCGGTATCCGAAATGGGTATCCGCCGGGTTGTGGATACAGGGTGAATTGGTGATTATGGCGACTGATCTGGCTGAGTTTATCGGAGCGGCCCTCGGGCTCAATCTGCTGTTCGGCATACCTATGATGGAAGCGGCCATTATCGCGGCGATCGGCTCATTCGCGATTTTAGAACTGCAGCGCCGCGGTTACCGGGCGCTGGAAGCGGGCATTGCCGGACTTCTGTTTGTGGTGGTGATCGCCTTCGCTCTGCAAACCTTCTTCGCCAAGCCTGACGCCGCTTCCGTTCTCGAAGGGCTGTTTATCCCGAAAATTGACGGAATGGACAGTGTGCTTCTGGCAACAGGGATACTCGGCGCAACCGTGATGCCGCACGCCATTTACTTACATTCCGCACTGACACAGCGCCGTGTCGTCGGAAAAACGGATAGCGAGCGGAAAAAGATTTTTAAATTCGAGACGATTGACATTCTCATCGCGATGGTGATCGCAGGGGCGATTAACGCAAGCATGCTGATTGTAGCGGCGGCGCTTTTCTTCAAGAACGGGCTGTATGTAGAAGATTTAGACGTGGCTTATCAGCAATTCGGCCACTATATCGGGCCGGCATCAGCCGCTCTCTTCGGAATCGGGCTGCTGGCCGCGGGGCTTTCGAGCTCTTCTGTCGGCACATTGTCAGGCGACATTATCATGCAGGGATTCATCCGTTACCGTATCCCGCTTTATTTGCGGCGTTTCATTACCATTATTCCGCCGATGGTCATCATTATCTCAGGGGTCAACGCCACAGAAGCGCTTGTATGGAGCCAGGTCGTTCTTTCATTCGGCATCTCCTTTGCGCTCGTGCCGCTGATTATGTTTACGGGCAACAGACGCCTGATGGGCGCCCTGACGAACCGTAAATGGGTGACGGCTCTCGCCTGGCTGATTGCGGTTTTGGTGATCGCGCTTAATCTGTTTGTGATTTACGATTCTTTCCGTTAGAAAAACCGGCCGATATGGGCCGGTTTTTTTCTTTTGGCGCCGGCTCTCGTTCGTATCTTTTTCCGGGGGTTTTTGGTATGATAGAAGAAAAAATCGGAGTTTTGCTTATGTCAGTATTTATCCTTTTTTATCTGTGGATCGTGCCGATTGTCATCGGCATCTTCTGTTCTCTTATTGCTTATCGGACAACGGGCAAGAAACGCCTGATTCCCGGCTTTGTGATGGTCGCATTGAGCATCGTTTCCTTAATCACGGGGCTTTGGATCGGCGGAGTGAACTATCATGTGTTCATCGGGGGCATGTTTTTATTCGGTACGTTATTGGCCGGTTCCGCCTTCCCGTTTTTCTTCGCTCTTTCACGCAAAAAAAAATAAACAGGCATGCTGCCTGTTTATTTTTTTAAATTAACCCTAAATGATAAAACCGCTCCGATCATGTCGTTCCGCATCAATCAGCCTGTACATGTGTTATATAGGCTCCAGCCCATGTTCTATTTCACGAAACTGCAGCTAAAATGAATTCTGCTAAAGAAGATTTTGGATGATGAGAAAAATACTGTATAAAAATCCTATTTACCCAAAAAATACCTATTGATAGAATGGTATCTGAGAGGGAAAAATGTTCAAAGCGGATCATATAGGTCCCGCCTAAATACATAGTCTTTCATTTCTCTCTACACTACATTTCTAAAGGAGGATTTCCCATTAAACACACAGCTAAAGGCATTCTGTTTGCCGCATCTTTAGCCCTTGTAACTACTTCTTTTGTCCCCGCATCCTTAGCTAAAGAAAATCATAATAATACTGCCAATGCCACTGGAACGACCAAATCATTTTTTTATCAGACTGATACGCAATTTTCCTACGGACTAAAAGCACAAAGCGATGCATCTGTGTCAAAACCAGTTAAAGATGCAATCAGAGAGGTGCTGAAAAATAAAACAAAATTATTTAATCTTGTTGAAAAATTAGCAGGAAAGAAAATAAGAAATGAACTTGAATCTGTTTTCAATGAACACATAGAACCGGTTTTAAAGAAAATGCTGAACGAGTATGTCGCCTTAAGCTGGACTGACGTGGAAAAGAATCTTTATCTTTCACTTAAAAAGTCCGGACTTTCTGACAGCCAGGCTAAAAACCTCGCTCATTTGACAACTTTAGCAATGAAAACATTTTAAACTGATTCATAAATGATCATGCAAAGTGCTGTTAGATTCACTCTAATAGCACTTTTTCATTGGAGATTTCACATGACTGTCTTTTTTACTGTTTTGCTCACTCTCTTATGCTGCCTTGTTATTTCATCTCTTGTTTTTATGATTCTATTAAAAAAGGAGATTGTGGATACACCACCCAATCACTTAGCGCATGCAGCATTCATAGGGCTTGTTGGATTCTCCCTGTGCTTCGCTGTAACTGTTCCCAGCCTAGTTATTTATTTTGCAGCTATAACTGTAAATCATTTTTCCGGAGAATATATCCTATATGGTTCACTTTCAGACTTATACATATTTTCTGTCGTCGTCAGTATTTTAGCTTTCATTTATATGCTAATCCTAATGGTAATTGTAAAAGGAATGACTCATGTTTTTAAACTACCTGCTTGGTTAGCCTATATCCTTGAATTCATTTTTGCATGGGCAGCTGTTTACTTCTCAATTAAATACATTTCCAATCATATCATTGAGAACATAGCTATATTTCAAGATGGAGAAATTCTTCTTTCATTGTTCATAACTTTCTTATTTTCGGGCTTGGATATCCTTTTTACTCATTTGGATAAGATCGCAAAAGAGAAATTAGGCTAATAAAGGGGGAAATGGGTATGAAGAGCATTAAATATATATCTTATTTTTCTATTTCTTTCGTTTTGCAGGTGGTATGGCTGCTGCTAATAAAAGAAACCTCAAATATATCTCTAATAGATATGATGACAATGTCCTTTTTATTCACTCTCTTTATGTTCATCTTGGATCAAATTTTTAAAGAAAAGCGGGCAAAATAGAGCCTGTTTTTTTATTTTAACATTCCTTCAAGCTTCGCTTTCATTTTCGGTCTGTAAATTCCGCCAGCAGCCAGACCATACATTGACTTAAAAAACAAAAAACCCTCTTCGTCATGAAAAGAGCAACATTCATCATACGGCCGATACTTTTATCGAATGTAAATGCAAATCCGCCGCATTTACGGAGGGACAAAAATTCTCATTAATTATCTTTTGTAACAAACACTTGGCTTAATATGCTGTCGCGGCTAAACCAACAACTCCACCTCTAACTGCATTTTTCCCGACGATTTTTAAGATTGGAATAGCTGCTTCTTTCCACATTTTTTCAAGTAATTTTTGCAGACCTCCGGAAATAAAGTCAATAATTTTTTGTTTTAAGCAACCCATATAAGATGCTGTTGAGAAGCCACCGTCAGTGTTCGGAACTCAGGAATGAATTTCCCAGAGACTAATTGCTTATTCATGATGTACTTCCTATCTTTAAGAAGGGATGCTTCATCAAAATGAACTGAAGCAGGGGGGGCAGGGATTTTTTGTTAAAAACTTTTGAACATGAAATTCAAAAAAATAAACAGCACGATGATCGTCACAACAATAAAGGCTTCTCTTGTGAAGTTTTTATCATCTTCTTTTTGCTGTTTCTTTTTCTTAATCTCTTCTCTATATTTTCTTTGAACCTCTTTCTTCTTATCATCCATTATCTAAACTCCTCTGAGTCCTTTTTTCTTTTTATCACTTGCACCCCTCCTTTCAGCTACTGCCATTTTATCGCGCAACAAACAAGTACACCAGTGAAAAAAGCCTTGACTATAAAGCCTTCTCGCACAGCTGAGACTCTAAAAGTTGAATTTAATTTAACGGATTAAAAAACAGCCCTCAGATTATTCCGAGCGCTGTCGCGATATTGCAAATGGCCTGCCTTTTCACCTGATAAAACTTATCTCTTTTGAGACCGAGTTCAATCATAATTTCTAAACCCTTTATGTTTCTTGGGGACAAATATTTCTTTTCAATAATGCTACGCTCATCTTGGTCAAGACAGTTCTCTAGCGCCCTATCCATCTGCTTGACCTTCAGTGTTTTTTCGTAACTGCGGAAACAGACCGATAGTTCCGGAATGAATGACAATTGTTTGACTGCTTGCAATCTGTTCCCTCCTTAAAGTAATAGAGCGGGCATCAAATACATAGCCTCATGCTGAATGCCGTCATCGGCGGCTCGTCGCCGATGACGACCGGCTCATTTGAGTTAAGCGATTCATGAGAATGATTCCGCCTTCTTATTTTTTCTTAAACAACAAACCGGTTCAAAACCAATTCAAAACATTGCATTATTTGGAATATTTGTGTAAGTTTTGTATAACAAAAATTAAAAAAAGAGTGAGGAGGGAAACATATGATCATCAGAAGCGCGGAACCTTATGATGTAAACCAATTGACCGATTTAATGTATTTATATATCGTGGATTTTTATCAAAGGCCTAAACCACCGATTGAAGATATACATCGTTTGATTGAAATGCTATTTGAAAAGGACAGAGGTATTCAATTCGTTGCTGAACAAGATGGGGAACTTATTGGCTTTGCAACATTGTATTTTAGTTTTAGTACGACGAAAGCAGATAAAATAACAATAATGAATGATTTATTCGTGGCAGAAAAAGCAAGAGGCACAGGAGCAGCCCAAGAACTGTTTAAAAGTTGTGAGGCATTTACAAAAGAAAACGGATATGCGCATATGTCATGGATAACAGCAACTGATAATTACCGTGCACAAAAGTTCTATGACAAGATGGGCGGCTCCCTTGGAAATTGGCTGACCTATTCCATTTAACCCGGGATAATCTTTTTGAAGAAAAATGATCATACGGCTCATCTGAATAAATAGGAGAGCCTATATGCAAACAAGCTGCACGGCAAAAAAATAAACAGGCATGCTGCCTGTTTATTTTTTTTATAAGCGCCGCTTTTTAAAACAGCCGTTTCAAGCTTTTCTTGAGCGACGGCATTTCGATTTTTTGGTTTTCAAAGAAGTTTTTCAGCATGTATTTGCTGAAGCCTTTCGCTTGGCCGTAAGTGATTTTTCCCGGAAGCGGCGGCTCGTCGCCGATGACGGCGTCAATGACGACCGGTTCATTTGAGTTGAGCGCTTCATGAAAAGCGGGAGCCAATTCTTCGTGTTTCGTCACTTTGATCCCTTTTGCCCCGCAGCTTTTTGCAAAAGCGGCATAATCCACATTTTGCAGCTGGGTGACGTAGTCAATGTTGCCTTTGACTCGCTGTTCATATTCAATCATGCCTAAATTTTCGTTGTTTAAAATGACAACTGTAATCGGCAGTTTATATTTAACAGCCGTCGGCAGATCCTGCATGACCATTGAAAATCCGCCGTCTCCGCAAATGGCGATGGACTGCCGCTCAGGTTCGGCAAGGCTCGCGGCAATCGCTCCCGGAAGCCCGCATCCCATCGTGGCGAGCCAGCTTGAGACGATAAAGTCCTGCTTTTTCATTTTAAAATGGCGGGCCATCCATACCGTAACCGTTCCGACATCCACTGACAGGACGGCATCCTCTGCGGCCGCATCCTGGAGCCGGGCGATGACCTGCTGGGGCTTGAGCGGATGAGTCGCTTCGGTTTCATCTTTTTCGATTTCCTTCCACCAATGCTTCATGTGCTCGGTGCAGGCGTCTAAAAATCTTCTGTCTTCTTTATATTCAATGTAATCCGTCAGCTCTTTCAGGCCCAGAGCCGCATCACTGACGATTCCCGCATTGACGGGATAGCGCTTGCCGATTTTGGCCGGATCCGAATCAAGCTGGATGGCAGGCGTATCCTCCGGGAGATAATCCCTGTATGGGAACGATGTGCCGAGCATGATCAGCAGATCGCATTCCTCCATCGCTTCGTAGGCGGGCTTTGTGCCGATTTGCCCGAGATTTCCGAGAAAATGGGGATGGCTGTCAGGTATGACCCCTTTTGCCGGCAGAGTAATGACAATCGGAGCGGCCGCTTTATCGGCGAATGCGAGCAGCTCCTCTTTTGCTGACTTTAACCCTTGGCCGGCGAGAATGACCGGTTTTTTTGCGTTGTTAATATATTGCGCGCATGTCACGAGATGTTCTTTTTTCGGCTCGATATCGGCTTTTAAATATATCGGCGACGTGTAGACCGGCTCCCGTTTGATTTTTTGCGCAAATAAATCATCAGATACGGTTAAGACGGCAACGCCTTTTTTGCTGTAAGCCGTACGGATCGCCTGGTTCAGAAGATCGGGCAGCGCTTCTGCTGTATGTACCTGCTGGTTGAATACCGCCACGTCCTCAAACATTTGCTCTAATTTGATTTCCTGGAAACTGTCACGGCCGATTTCATCTGAGGCAACCTGTCCCGCAATGGCCAAAACCGGAACACCGTCCGCTTTGGCGTCGTACAAACCGTTCAGCAGATGAACGGCTCCCGGCCCTGCGATTGAAAGGCAGACACCGATCTGCCCGGTCAGTTTTGCCTCAGCCGCGGCGGCCAGGGCTGCGACTTCCTCGTGCCTGGTTTGGATGAATGTCAGGTTGTTTCGTTCATGTCTCAGTTCTTCGATAAATTCATTAATGCTGTCTCCGGGAATGCCGTATATATGTCCGACTCCCCATTGTTCAAGCAGCTCTGTCATTACGTGTCCTGCTGTTTTACTTGGCATACTGCATCCTCCTTTTACCTGTATTCATCCCCTTTTTAAAACGGGTTGAAACACGGGGCTATCTGCCTGACTTTTTTCTCAGCAGATCAAGGATGGATAACAGATGCCGGTCTTTCAGCGTTACCTTCATATTTGCCGCACCATTGATTCCGTCTTTCACTTGGCGTTTCCTGTTCGGCACCATGAACAGCGGCAGCCGGTTTGGGGAAAACCAGCGTAATGCGGCGGTTTCCGGCCCGTTCATCAGCGGGGTTCCACCAGTAACGGCTCCGATGAACACGTGCTGTGTATCTTCAAATGCAGGTCTTTCATATTCACCGGATTTTTGCAGGATGGTCACGTTATAACCGGTTTCTTCGAAGGCCTCTCTGATGGCTGCGGCTTCAGGTGTTTCACCTTCTGCGATCCCGCCGCCGGGCAAATCCCATAAGGGAACGTCTTTTCGTTTTACGAGCAATATGTCCCGCCCGTCATTTTGAATGATGACAAAAGCGCCTTGAGCCATGTCGTCCTCCTTTACAAAAAAGACCGCGGCACTATGGCCTGCGGTCTTTACCGTTACTTTTTAAAATGATACGGCAGTGTGGCGACGATTATGTCCTTCTTCCAAAACAGCCGGACGCGGAGCAAGAAGGCTGATTGGTTGTGAAGGATGGTCTGCCAGCGTTTTTTTGTGATGAATTGCGGAAACAGCACCATCACGGAGAACTGTTCTTTTTTCGCTTTTTGTTCGACCGTTTCTAAAAACTTATCAAACGGGTGAACCAGACTGCGGTATGAGGAATGCAGGGTGACGAGGCGGACGCCGTTATGAAGCTCTTCCCAGCACTTTTCCACCTTCTTTTCGTTTTCCCTGTCAAAGGAAACATGAACCGCAATGACCTGATCCGATAATGATTTCGCATACTGAATCGATTTTTGGACGACCGTAGTGACACCTGCGACAGGCACGATGACGACGGTTCCCTTGATTTCCTCAGGCTGCTGATCAACGACCCGCAGCTGTTCGCCGACCGCGGTGTAGTGATTTTTAATAACGAAAAACAAAAAGACGACAGCCGGCATGAATAACAGCACGGGCCAGACAAGGTTGAATTTTGTCGCGAATAAAATGCACAGCACCATAAATGAAATGGCGGCGCCGCATGAGTTGATCAGCATTTTTACAGCCCAGCCCTTCGGCTTCTGCCTGATCCACTTGATGCACATTCCCGTCTGGGACAGCGTAAATGGAATGAACACGCCGACGGCATAAAGCGGAATGAGATGTTCCGTGCGGCCGCCGAATAAAAGAATAAGCATGATGGACGCGATACCGAGAAAAATAATTCCGTTTGAAAAACCTAATCGGTCGCCGCGAACCGTAAACATTCTCGGCATATACTGATCGCGCGCTAAATTGAACGCCAGCTGCGGAAATGCGGAAAAGCCCGTATTCGCCGCAAGCACGAGAATCAGTGATGTAACGCCTTGAATGAAATAATACACCGTATGGCGTCCGAAGGTTTCCGCGGCGATTTGCGAAATAACGGTCTCGTTAGGCTTCGGACCCGTGCCGTAGCCGTACGCCAGCACCGTAATCCCCGTAAATAAGATCGCCAGCAGAATCCCCATCATGGCCAGAGTGCGGGCCGCATTTTTCGCCGGAGGATTTTTAAAGGCCGGGATCGCGTTTGAAATGGCTTCAACACCGGTCAGCGCCGAACACCCTGAAGAAAAGGCCTTCAGCAGCAAAAACAGCGTGATGCCCGCTACGGGCGTGCCGATCGGTGTATGCTCGGCCGGATGAACCTGGCCCGTCATGAGCTTAAACAGCCCGACGACGATCAAAAGGACAAGCGCCGCCACAAACAGATAGACGGGATACGCCAAAATGGACGCCGACTCTGACAGCCCTCTCAAATTTAAAATCATAATCAGAATCACAAGCAAAACAGCAATGAGCAAATGATGCGGGTGCAAAGCCGGAAATGCCGATGTAATAGCGTCAGTTCCGGCAGAAATGCTTACCGCCACCGTCAGAATATAATCAACAAGCAATGAGCCGCCCGCAATCAGTCCGGGCTTCTCACCAAGATTTTCTTTAGAAACCATATAAGCGCCTCCGCCTTGCGGATAAGCGTAAATAATCTGTCTGTAGGACAGAATCAAAGCTAGCAGCAAAATAAGAACGCCAGCTGCGATCGGAATGGAATACCAAAACGCGGCCGCGCTTACCGCAGCCAAAATGATCAGAATCTGTTCCGTTCCGTAAGCAACTGATGAAAGCGCGTCTGAAGAAAGCATGGCAAGCGCCTTGAGTTTCGTCAGTTTCTGCTCTCCGGCAGCCTGTGATTTCAGCGGTTTCCCAATCAAAAATCTTTTGATTGAATGATACATTTGTTGTCTTCCCCTTTTTTTCATTTTCCGTTTGATTTACAAGCCCTTACTGCTATGATGTCTCCGAATGCTGATTGCATGCCTTATTTCAGGACAGCAAAAAGACACAGAGGCAAACGGATGCCCCTGCGCCATAATCGTGCACAGGTTTCATTCATCTCCTCTCATGAACGCTTACGAGGTTAGCTGTCGGATTCGGGCTTATGAGAGTTGGCCCTACCTGAAAAAGGATTCACCCCAAGCGGCATGACGCGCCGCAAATTGGTTCCCCCGCTCTGGATACAGATTAAGCGATATAGATTATAAAAGAGATCATACTCCCGTCCCGTCCGGTTGTAAAGGGGCTTTTATGCTGTTTCAAAAATAAAAAAATCACCGCCAAAAATGGAAATAAAAATACAAAAAAAGAGGCCGTTAACGGCCTCTTTTTCTTTCATTACTCTTCACTTTTTTCATTATCCGCTTTTCTTTTTTTCCTTCTTGCCGTCAGCCAGATCAGGCCGGCCGCAATGATCATAAGCGCTGCGAAAACAGCGATATACGTAACGTTCAGTGCTGCGGAACGGCTTTTCGGATCAGCCGATGGACTGCTGTCGTCGGATTTGATTTGCTGATGGTTTGAAAACAGCTGCCGGCCGGCTGTTTCGTTGACGACGGTTGCGGCATCGCTTGTGCTGTCTAAAAAGCTGATCAGCTCTTTTGTGACGGCCGCGCCGCTTCCTGATAACGGAGCAAAAACAGCAATACTGCTGTCTGAGTCCCAAGGTGATTTCTGTGTAAACGCGACTTGTTTCGTTGTCTCATTCAGCATCTGAAACGACGAAACATCGTAAGCGCCGCTGCGGTCTGACGGCACGAGAAGCTTAGATGCGTTTGACTTTAAAAGCGGAATTTGCGGCAGACTTCCGATAAACACAACATTCCGGCCTTTGGCGTCCGCTTCCTCCATGTCTGATGCCGTCTTCACGGTAAATGACTGCCGGGCGCCGTTTCCGAATGAATCGGCCACTAAAGAAAGCTCTTTAAGTGTCTGCATGGTCACGTCATCCGGGATGACGATCACAGTTTTCTTATTCACGCTCCCCGCAAACGGAAGCGGCCATTGCCCGAAATCCGCTTTTTGCGCCGCAACGCTTACCGGATACGTCAGCGTGCTGCTTTTATCAATATAGACCCATTTGTTTTCGTCACGGTCGATACACGGATTGTTATGTTTCAAGCCTGAGGTGACAAATTGCAGATCAATGTATCTGCTGCTGCGCAAAAGCTTCGGATCGATCGGGATGGAGACGTGGTAAAAGCCGTCTTTATCCTTATTGCCGAGATCATCAAGACGCACCGCATTCGGCTGTCCGTTGACCATGACGTTCAGTTCCGCTCTCTCGGCGTCATCACCAGAATCCGCCTTCGTCCGGACCGATTCCGACGTCTTTAATGTAAGCGAAAACTTGACCTTCCCGTCTTTATCAACAGCGGCCGCCGCAGGGTAAAAGAAGTGCTCTGACGCCGTTTTGTTTGATCCGACCGTTACATTTCCCGCGCCGAAATCGTCTAAAGTCAGTTTATTGCCTGTCTTTTCAGCAGCGGGCTGAAGACGGCCGATCATCAGTGAGTCGCCGCTCAGCTGGCCTGAATAAGCGCTGTCTGTCATGACGCAGATTTTTTCTGCCAGTGTTTTGTCTGATTGTGCCGTGACAAACAGGACGGGCTGCCGTTTATCTCCGGCGGTCAGCACCCGTTCAGCGAGAAGGAGTTTGTTGTGTTCTGCTTTGATATTCCCGCGATCGAAAAGCTCTTTTATTTTGCCGTTCCAATGCTGCCCGGCGCCGATGACAATTGACGGATTGCTGATTTTGCCGGCGGCGGATTCTTTTACGTACGACACTTTCAGCCTGCTGTCAGCCGTTTTCAGAAATCCTTCTGTTTTGACTGCGGCTTCAGCTTCCGCAGAGGTCGGTTTGTCAGGAAGGATAATATCGGTTTCTTCACCCGTATTGCCTGATTGGGCAAACGGATACGGGAAATGGCTCAGATCCGCTCCCTTTGACTTGCTTGCTTCTGAAAGCACAAGGCGGCTGTCGGGATAAATCTTTATCCAGTTCCCTGACGTATCCTGCCTGACGCAGACGCCCTCTTTTAATACGCCGTAAAATTGCAATGATACGTTGTGATAGCCTTGGGCGGCTTGGCTTTTGCTGAGATTGAGCTTTACTGTTCTCCGCTTGGAGCTGCCGTCAAGCTTTATGGATTTGACGGGTTCATTATCAATGACAATCGTTAAAGAAGACGGAGCTATTAATAAGTTTGACGCCTCGTAATCAATCAGAAGCGACTGATTGGCATTCGAAGCTCCCGCAGGAATCTGATAAGTCAATTCCGAGCTGTCTTTCGCCCCGTAAAGAGTAATCAGATCGCCCGTCAGCGCCTGCTGCTCTTTTGCGTCGGCGCTTGTTCTGAGGGCGGAACCGTCCGTTTTCAGTTCCTGGGCCGCGGCCGTCTGCCCGTTATATATCAGCAGCAATAGGCCGGTTATCAATATGATCGCTTTTTTCAAAAAGGTCACCCGCTTTTATTTTGATTGTATCGCTCCGTTTTGTACCACTTGACTTCCTGCTTGAACAAGCGGTGCTTGATCTCTGTGAATAATGACCAGATGACGAGCACGATCCAAGCCTGGGAGTATGTGAAGTACATGAGAAATACGATAAAGAAGTTTTGTTTGTTCATTTCTGTTTTTTCAATGCTTAAGGTAATCATGACCTCGGTCATAAACAGGAAAAAGGCCAGTATCCATAAAATCATCGCCAAAAATCCGACTGCCAGATGCAGGTCGTAAAAAAGATTGATAATAAAAATCGTGTTTGACATGATCACACCGAAGAAAAACAAAAAATACGTAAAAAAGAAATAAAACAGATCGAAGATGATCCGCTTGCGTTTCAGCTTAAAAAATTGGGATAAAAACTTGAGAACGACGTATTGATTGCCGCGCGCCCATCTTGTCCGCTGGCGCCACCAGACCTTCCAAGTCTCAGGCTCCTGCTCCCATGTCACAGCCGCCGGGAAAAAGCGGATATGGTACCCGAGATTATAGACGCGGATCGTCAGCTCTGTATCCTCCGCCAGCGCCTTATCATCCCAGCCGCCGAGCCGTTCGATAATGCTCCGCCTGATGGCGAAATTCGTTCCCGGGATGGTGGCGATTTTGAACCATTTCCATCTGCCGCCTTGCGCCATCCATTGAAAGCAGATGGTTTCTATATTAATAAACTTCGTCAGGAGCGTTTTGGCCGCGTTGATGACACGGAATTTCCCGACAACAGCTCCTGCTTTCTCATCATTCATCAGACCGAGAACCAGGTAGTACACCGCCATTTTTTCCGGCGTATTGTCCGCATCATATACGCAGATCACGTCTCCGTTCGATTCGGCAAACCCTGAGTTCAGCGCTGAGGATTTTCCTTTTCCGGCGTTCGGGGGCTTTGTGACAACCATTTTAATGAAATCATACTGACGGGAAAATTCATTGACGATGTCCCCCGTCCGATCGGAGGAATTATCGTTAACGACGATGATCTCAAGCCTGTCTTTCGGATAATACAGATTCACCATCGCCTTCAGCGTCTGTCTGATGACGACTTCCTCATTATGCGCGGGAATCAGGACGCTGACCTTCGGGAGCTCCCCCGCCTTTGCGCGCCATTTCGGAATGTTTTGTTCGAAGGTCATATAATGCCTGAATCCGCCCTGCATCAGAAACATGTGATAGAGAAGCATCACCCATATTAAACTTAATGAGATAAAAAACAGAATGTTACTCAAGGGTTCTTCTCTCCTTAAAGATTCGTTTTTTTAATGTGGCGCGCAAATAAAGGACGTAGCATGCGAACATGATGATAAACAATAACACCACGCCGGAGAGAATCCAAAGCGCTTTTTCCAGAGGCGTCTGTTGGTGGTGATTGAAAAAGGATGTTATCGGATGAATCTTGTTTTCCACATGAATGGTTCCGTCTCCGTCCGTTTTGATTCTGACGCTGTCCGACGTTACCGTCTGCTTCGTTTTCTTCAGATCGAGCCACTCTCCGCCGGGGATTCTTTCCATCTGATTGACGAGCTCGGGGAGGTATTTCATGCCGAGATACGGATGGTAGAAACCTCCCGCCACTCCGCCGCCGAAGTCAATCATCTGCGAGATATGATCCTCCATATCCCCGAGCGGATTTTCTTTTGAGTTATCGGCATAACCGATGGTTTCAGGGTACAGCGTCATCCCGTCCAGCATAGCCGGCTTTGAGACGAACGGAGGGGCGCCTGAGGTTTTCCACGTCGTGCCGCTGAGCTGCACTTGCCCGAAAATGCTGGAGAAATAAGAAGATGCGATTTTGTACCCTTCTTCAGACATCGTATAGTGCGGCGCTTCGAATGACAGCGGATAAAGGCCGAGCTCTGTCAGGTCATCAATCGCCTGCTCCAGCTTCGTTCTCGTGTAGATTTTTTCTTTTTCACGGAAAGGCTTCACATACGCCCGGTACGCTTTTTCATTCGGAAAATCCTGTTCCTTTTCAAGTTTGACCGGAGCATCGTCCGCATTTTCTGACGTAATCGGCTGATCCGTTTTGGCATCCCAAAATTCAAAGCCTTCTCCCGTTTCGCTGTACCGGTATGCGTGCGTATAGCCGTGGATAATGATGCTGCCGCCCATTTGCTGAAGTTTTTTCAGGACGCTGACCATTTTCGGCTTGTCCGCCAGATATACTTTTTCTCCGTTTTCCGGATTGAGATAGACGGGAATGACCGCCAGAATAAACGGTATGTGTCGTTTATGCAGGTAAGCGCCCGCTTCGTAAAGCAATGTTTCATCGGACATCGGGCTGATGTCTTCAAGCCGCAAATAAAGGAGGGTGCCGCCCTCTGATTCTCCAAACGCCTTGCGCAGTTCTTTCGCCGTCAGAAACGAATCATTTAACAGACTGGTCACACCGAAATAATAGTCAGAGCGCGCCGTTTTCCACATAAAAGGGCGGGTGCTGCCGTCACCGGACCGGTATGTATAAAGGGGCTCCCCTTTTACTCCCGCTGCACCGAGCACGGACATTCCTTTTTCAAGCGGCATGTCTGTTTTTTCTTTCTTACTGTAAATGCGGTATACCGTTTCTTTTTCTGTGAGGGACAACCCCGCAAATCGGTTGAACTGGCCGGCGTTATAGCCGATGCTGATAAGCTGCTGCGGCATGCTGCCGATCAGCGACACAAATGGTTTGCTGAGCTTTTTCTTCGTGACGCCGTAATAGATGACGCGCCGATTCTTTTTGAGGTCGGCGGCTGTGATATCTCCGTCGCTTTTCACGGTCACGGCGGATGAGAAATGGCCCGCGATCAAATCAAGCATTTTGACTTCAGCGGTTTCTTCGCCGTCCGCGCTTGTATAAATAATGAGAATGCCGTCCTTTTTGTCTATTGCTCCCGCCGTACAGGGAATATAGACCGCCGAAATCATGAAGAGCGCCGAGAGTAAGAGACGTATCCATTTAGAGTTCATTCATCATCATCTCGTTTTCCAGTTCATTTAAAAATTGCTCGGCCGTCTGTAAATCCTTTCGGTACGCCAAGTAACATACACGGAAGGTGATGGAGACGTATTTACCGTTTTGCAGCCGGTATGTATTCAATTCCTTTTTCAGCTTCGCCAGAACGGCCGGCATGTTTTCTTCAGGCGTATGGGTCAGCACGATGCCGAACCGTTCGGCGGACGGCCTGAATTTTTTATCTGTTTCCCGCACGCTTGACCGGATTTGACGGCTGATAAATGCCAGCAGGCGGTCGGTCTCTTTTTCTCCGTAGAGGGATTTGAACTCCTTGAAATAATGCATGTGCAGCAGCAAAAAAACAAAGGAATTGCCGTAGCGTTCCGCCCGCTTGATTTCCTCAGACAGTTCCAGCTTCATCCGGAGATGGTTGTCAAAGCCCGTCACCCTGTCGACGGCGACAAAGCTCGTGATCTCTTCCCGCAGCTGCTTCACTGAGCGCTCAAGCTCCTTGGCCAAATCGTGTATTCTTCCTGATATGTAGGAAAAAACGAGCAGCGCAATCCCCCAAACGGCCAGCATCTGCAGACCTTCGGCACCGGCAGACGCCATAAAGCTCCCGGTCTGAAACCACAGGAGCAGGCTGCCGAGAACAAATAAGACGAGTAAGGTGATGACGAGCGCGTAGATCGCCCCGAACCATAAGCCGGCTCCCGCGACAAGCAATGTGATGCAGGTTATCAGAAGCCCTGCGGATTGCTGTGACACATAGTAAATAAATAAAGACAGCAGCGCTAACATAACTGCTGTGTAGCTGCACAGTTTTTGTGATTCATTGAATGATATGTTCATTAAACAATTTCCTTTCAGCCAAAAGCGGCAGCAGGTTATCGAAAGAATGTGTATCGCTCCCGCTCATATAGCCGCCGTAATCAGGGTTCAGTGTGTCCAGTGTTTCAAATGAAGTCATTCTTTCATAAAGCGGCTTGATGACAGCCGGATCAGCTTTTTGTTCTGCTAAAAAAAGAACGGCCAGGGCGTAAACGGACGGTGATTCGTATTGAACCGCCGGCTCCTTCGTGTCTGCGCTGTATCGTCCGTACAGCTGTCCGCGCGACTTCCATTCTTCTATGATCCACTTTGACAGCGCGGCTTTGTCATCGCCCCGCTTCAGATTCACGGCGGCATACAGCTGATCGATGACATTGACCTCGCTGTCATATTTGTATTCCTTAGTTTCGGTATTGAACGATTTCGGCAGAAAACCATTTTTCAGGGGCGCAAGATTAAGAACATCAAGGTTCCGTTTTTCCGTTTTCTCATCGATAATCCCCTGTTCTCTGAGCATCTGTAAGGCGCCGGGGCTGACATAGGACAACGTCACGGTCTTTGATGCGGCATTTGAAGCGGCATCGTAATAATCCGTAAAATACCCTTCATTCATATTGTATTTTTCCAGCGCCTTCCCGATCTGCACCGCTGTTTTCCCGTATTCACTGTTTCCCCACAGGGTTCCGGCCTCATTCAGACAGTTCATGATTCTGAAATCGTCAATCAAGGCATTGGTGCCGCTCGCTTTATTCCCGGCAATTTTCCACGACACGAGCCCGTTGTCCGTCAAAAATGAATCGGTAAGAAGCTGATATTGGGCTTGAAATTGCCGTTCATCTTTCCTGCCGAGCAAAAATTCCATCCATAGTCCGAGAGACTCAGATAAATATTCCGGCTCACCGGATATGTTCGTCCGGATCATCCCCCGCCCGTTCATCAATTTATGATAAATAAAATGCTCTGCGGGCTGAAGCGGTCCGGACGGTTCAGCAGCCGTCTGTTTTTCGGTGCCGGCCTCCGCGCATCCCGCCGTCAGCACGATTGAAATCAAAAGGATCATCAGACTAAAACCGAATCGCTTCACATACCATCCTCCTATTTTGTAATTCCTTTTTTATACCTATATCTTATTTTTCACAAAGCAATTTTTACTATATAAGAAACGATAAAAGAATACTAGCATATTTTCACATTGGGAAATTTTAAAATAGGGGTGCCGCCGATTCACCTTTTCCCTCTTTGTTTGGATTTCATTCCCAATACAGTGAAAACACGACAAAAGGCAGCATTTCTTTACAAATGCTGCCTTTCTCTGATTTATTTATCCAGGCCGAGTTTTTTCAGCTGTTCTGCCAGCGCGTTGTTCATCGGCTCCTCTTTATTTTGGGTTTTCATATAAGAGTTGATGTCCCGCTTGGATGCGCGTCCGGATTTATCTTTCGCCTTGCGCTTTTCAAAGACGGACAGTTTCTCCCGGTGGCCGCATACACATGCGAAGGTTTGGCCTTCACCCTGGCCGCGAAGCTCCATTTTCTTATGGCAGTTCGGACAGCGGGCGTTGGTTTTTCTCGCCACCGTTTTTCGGCTGCCGCATTCCCGATCCTGACACACGAGCATCGTGCCGCGTTTGCCGTTGACTTTAAGCATCATCTTGCCGCAATCAGGGCAGGCGGTGCCTGAAATGTTGTCATGTCTGAAGGTTTGGCTGCTGTTTTTGATTTCCTTCACCGTTTTGTCCGCATATGTTTTCATGTCTTTAATAAACACGGCGGATTTCAGTTTGCCCGCTGCGATAGCGGAGAGCTTTTGCTCCCACTCGGCGGTTAACGCCGGCGATTTTAAATCTTCCGGGACGAGCTGTAAGAGCTGCTTCCCTTTTGACGTGATGAAAATATCTTTTTCTTTTTTCTCGATTAAGAAACTGTTGAACAGTTTTTCAATAATATCAGCGCGGGTGGCGACTGTTCCGAGTCCTCCGGTTTCACCCAATGTTTTCACAAGGTTCTTCTCTTCTCCCTGCATAAAGGCGCTTGGGTTCTCCATCGCGGACAACAGCGTGCCTTCATTAAAACGCGCAGGCGGTTTCGTCTGTCCGCTCGTTTCTTTCAGCGACGAGACGGACAGGCGCTGACCTTGCTGAAGGGCCGGGAGCGTCTGATCTTTGTCTTCCTCATGATCGTCGTCATCCTCGTACATATCGTACACGGCTTTCCAGCCCGGCGATTGAACGGTTTTCCCTTTTGCGGTAAATGTTTCGCCGCCGATATCGGCTGTGACCTTTGTTTCTTCGTATTCGAACGCCGGCATTAACACAGCGAGAAAACGTTTGGCGATCAGATCGTAAAGCTTGCGTTCTTTGTCGCTGAGGCTTGAAAGGATCAGCGGCTCCTCTGTCGGAATGATGGCATGGTGATCCGATACTTTCGCATCATTGACGAATCCTTTATGCGCTTTGACGCCGCGCTTCAGTATTTGATTGACGTATTGTGCGTACGGCTTGACTTCCATGCCGTTTAAACGGTCTTTTAAAGTCGGCACGATGTCGGCGGAAAGGAATCTGGAATCCGTCCGCGGGTACGTGACAAGCTTGTGCTGTTCATACAGTTTTTGAAGCACGGACAGCGTCTCTTTTGCGGAAAAACCGAAGCGCTTATGAGCATCCCGCTGCAATTCCGTCAAGTCGTAAAGACCGGGAGCGAAGCTTTTCTTCGCCGTTTTTTTCAATTCTGAAATGACTGCCGGCTTTCCTTGGAGATCTTTTGCCAAACGGCCGATCACCGTCTGGTCGAACGTTCTTGTCTGCTTTGTTTTTTTATCCTGCCATGTCAGCGTCAACTGATCAGCAGCCGCGCGGAGACCATAATATGGGACGGGTGTGAACGCCTGAATGTCCGCTTCACGCTTGGCGATCATCGCCAGTGTCGGAGTCTGGACGCGTCCGCATGACAGCTGCGCGTTAAATTTTGTCGTCAGGGCGCGGGTCGCGTTGATGCCGACGATCCAATCCGCTTCCGCTCTGGCGACGGCGGAATGATACAGATTTTCGTACTCTTTGCCGCTGCGAAGCTTTTGGAATCCTTCTTTAATCGCCTTGTCTGTTACAGAGGAAATCCACAGCCGCTGAATCGGTTTGCGGACGTTTGCCTTTTCGATAATCCAGCGGGCCACAAGCTCCCCTTCCCGCCCTGCGTCTGTTGCGATTACGATCTGGCTGACGTCTTTCCGGACAAGCTGGGCTTTGACCGCATTGAACTGCTTTCCTGTTTTTTTGATGACGACGAGCTTCAAAGGCTCCGGAATAATCGGCAGATCCTCAAGCCGCCATGATTGATATTCTTTGCCGTACCCTTCAGGATCAGCGAGCGTTACCAAATGCCCGAGCGCCCATGTGACGATGTAGCGGTCGCCTTCAAGATATCCGTTTCCTTTTTTATGACACTTCAGAACGCGGGCCAAGTCCCGGCCGACTGAAGGTTTTTCAGCTAATACAACTGTTTTTGACATACTTTTTCACTTCTCTTTCTTTCACACTCATCCTGTTATTATAACAGACTTCCTCACGCTCTCTCTAATCGAGGACGTTTTTTGTGTCAATTTCTGAGAAAATGACGTGGGTCACGGTTTGGGCATACGGAGAGGTGCGGTCGATGAAGTGTTCGATCGTTTCCAGGCTGTCCGCGTTCATCTTCAGCATATAACACGCCGCGCCGGCAATCCGAAAACAAAATTCAATGTTGGGAATGGATTGAATGTAGGTTTTAAATTGATCGTATTTTCCGTTTTTCACTGTCGCTTCGACAATACAGGAAACGGGAAGCCCGATCTTTTTTTGATCAATGTCCAACGTATAGCGCTTAATGACGCCGAAGGATTCAAGCTGCCTGACACGCTCTGTGACCGACGGGGCTGACAATTTGATTTTTCTGCCCAGCTCCCGCATGGACAGGCGGCTGTCCCGCTGCAGCTCTTTTATGATGCTCAGATCAACATTATCTAGTTTCATGACTGTAGTCCTTCCTTACCTTTTTGGCTATATTATCAAGAGAAATCCGAAAAATGACAAGAATAACAATCTGAAATGAGGAAGGTTTTTTCAGGAACAGACGCGAAATGGTCATATTAGGACTGCCCATTGCTCATAGTATAGAGGAAAAAAGATGTCTGACAGGAGGGAATTGTATGTTACACACGCCGATCGGCAGGCTTCGCACGATGGGTTTTATTGAAGGCATGTCGCTTTTGGTGCTGCTGTTTATCGCGATGCCGCTGAAGTATTGGGCTCATCATCCGCTCGCCGTCACCATTGCCGGCTCCATTCACGGCGGTTTGTTTATCATTTATTTGGCAGTGCTGGCGTATGCGGCGTTTACCGTCAAATGGCACGTGAAATGGTCAGCCGCCGGTTTTATCGCGGCCTTTATCCCATTCGGCAATTTTATTTATGATCGCGGCCTGAGAAATTATAAATGAAAAGCTCCTCTTTTTTGCAGAGGAGCTTTTTTTATGCGTTACATCCATTTCGTCACCCAGGCGATATAATAAGCGCCGGGGAGGAATACGAGCTGGGCGAGAAGCGTGCCCGCGACCCTTGAGGTCACCATCGTCAATGATGTCCATTTTAAGGAGACATAGCTGCGCTTGCCCTTCGCCACATCGTCTGCCAGTACGGATACTTTCGGATCAACAAACACGGCCAACAGCATGGTCGCAACCCCGTTGATTAAACCTGATGCCATCACCGCCGTCGTGCTGTGCTCAGGCGCCAGAAGGCCGGCATACAGAGCGGACAGGACACCGATCGTGTAAATGGACGTAATGACCATATTAATGACAAACAAGCGTTTCGGGATCATTCGGAATTGAAGCCCTTTTAAATAGGAGACGGACGGCAGTCTGATATAAGAACGCGCATGCTTCAGCCCGTTCAGTGAAAATCCTTTTTTAAACACCTGCATGACGGAGCCTCCTCCGTCCGCCAAGTGTATAATCGCCCTGGTGAATAACGCGACGAATGTCGGCAAAAGACAGATGCCGAGTATCGTTCCGACCGTGGAGCCGAATATTAAAAACCGAAACTGAGCGCCCACAACAGATAGGGCGTTTGATCCGGCGGCATCAATCAGATGTCCGGTAAACGGCTGCTGGACCATGTTTGACATGCGCGACACGATGACCATGACATTAAATAATGACAGCGCGGACGCGATAAATCCGACTCTCGCGCCGGAAAGCCGTGTTGCATAAGCAAGCGTTTCAACCGAATGTATCAGCAGCAGAAAACAGAAGATAAACAGTACTTGTGAAGTAATAACGTGCAATGTATGATTCCTCCAAATCTTTTCATACTGATTAGACTCTGCAGAAAGCGGCGAGGTTTCGGCCGATCAAATAAAAAAACCGCCCGGATGTCCGGTGCGGTTTTGTCTTATTCTTTTCTTACGCAAATAAATAATATATGGTTTCCCGCCTTAGCCCGCGGGTGATTCGTAAATTACAGTTCCGACAGAATCATTCTTCGAAAGTAAACACCATGGAAGTTCTTGAACACAAGACAACGAAAGCCCTACCTCTCAATCGTCACTGCGGCTCCGAAGCCGCGCCGGTGTGAATTGTAAAACAAAAAGTCTTTTTTCCATCTCTTCGTTAGGGGCGAATATCAGAAGGAAAAGAATAAGCTCAGCTTTTTTTCAAGCTGTCTGTTGAAGCCTGAAGCTTCTATATCAAAACAGAAAAAAGAAGTTTACTTTCTTTTTTATTTGCATGTTGTCACTTAGCAGTTAATTATAACAGATTGCCCCCGAATGATCAAATGATTTATTAAAGTTCCAGCTCGGCCGGCGTTTTTTCACCCGCGTTCATGAGCTTGATCTGCTTCGGTTCAATTTCAAGAATCACCAGGTTCGGATCGTCTTTTCCGTCGAACCAGCGTTCCAGTTTCGAATCCCACAGCTTTTCTTTTAAATCTGCTGAGTTGTTCAATTTGGCGGTTCCGGCCACTTCCACATAAGCGTCACCGAATCCGTCACCGTCATACCCTAACAAGATATGAACATTCGGATTGTTTTCAACTTCTTCCGCTTTATGAGTGTCTTTGCTCGTCGGCGTGTAAATTGTTAAGCCGTCATGGAAAAATGTCATGTAGCGTGAATGCGGCTTGCCTTGCTCTACCGTCGCAAGCGAACCGACTTTATGATGATCCAGTACTTCAAGCACTTTTTCTTTGATTTCATTTTGATTCATGCAGAATCACTCCTTTTTAACGTCTCCGCTGTTACTTTTCCACATTGGGGAGACATTTAAACCAAGAAATGTGCTCTTCTGCCGTTCTTCGCTCCATTCCCGCTTCAGCATGCTGTATTTCACCGCGTCATGATAGGCGCCCTGCACGAAAATGCCTTCTCTCGTCAGTCCTTCTTTCTGAAATCCGAGCCGTTCCGCCACCGCCCTGCTTTTCGTGTTTTTTTCAGCGGCGCTGATCATGATACGGTTCAGCCCGAGGTCCTGAAATGCATGTGTGATAACCGCCCGGCAGCTTGCGGTGATGATGCCGAATCCTTCATGCTCTTGATCCAGCCAGTAGCCGATTTCCGCTTGATGATTGACTGTGTCAAAATTATGGATGCTGATCATGCCGCAAAACCGGCCCTTTACAAAAATTCCGGCGTCGAAACCATTCTCTTCCGCATATTTATAGCGCCATTCCGGAATGATCACATCGCGGTACGTATCGATATCAGCCAGTTCTTCCGCCCAGCTGAGCCATTCGCTGAGATGGTTTTGATTTCGCTTCATAACAGAATACAATTCGTCCGTATCTTCTTTGGCAAGCAATCTGATCGTCAGATGTTCCCGGATTTGACAGGAAAACACGATCACACCTTCTTTCCTTTATTAGCCATTATACAGGTAAATTCATTTTTTTCCATACAAAAAAAGATGAGGCGTGCAGCCTCATCTTTAAATACGCGGGTCGGTAAAAACGTCGTGATCATCCGTGCTTGGCGATGACATTTCCGTAACGACCGCCCCTTCTTCTCCCGCTTGGAACCAATGTTTCGTATCCGGCGGAATGGTGTATTGTTCGCCCGGTTCCAGCACAATTTCATTCCAGACAGTGTAGTATTCCTTATCTTCTTCCGGCGGGAGGACGCTTGGGTTCTCTGCCTTTTCGCCTTCTACGTAGAGATACACCTTCCCCCAGCGGCAGCGGAATGTCTCTTGTTTTCCCTTTTCGCCGCCGACCGGCGGATGACGGTGTTCCGGACACGTCTGGCGCGGGAAGAGCACCAATTCTTTTGAACAGTAGCGGTCGGTATTCACGTAAATAAACAGCTGAAGCCCGGTTTCCTCAAGCTTGCCTAAGCCGTAATCCATGATTTGAATATCTTCGACTTCATCATCTGTCAGAACGATTCCCGCTTTTTGATAGTATGCATTTACGTCTTGCTTCGATATCGTCATGCTTCAGCCTCCTTATGTGGTCACAAATCTGCCGCCGTTGACATGCAGCGTCTGTCCGGTCATATAAGATGATTCATCTGAGGCCAATAGCACATAGCAGCCGACATGCTCAACAGGCTGGCCTGCCCGGCCCATCGGCGTATCCTGACCGAAGGAAGCAACGGTTTCTTCCGAGAAGGTCGCCGGAATAAGCGGTGTCCAGATCGGTCCCGGCGCCACGGCGTTGACACGGATACCGTCGTTGACGAGCGCTTGCGCCATGGATCTCGTAAAACCGTTAATCGCGCCTTTCGTAGCCGTGTAGTCGATCAGCTGCGGATTGCCTGTGTAAGGATTAATGGATGTCGTATTGATGATCGCGCTGCCCGGCTTCATGTAATCAATTGCTTTTTTAGTCAAATAAAATTGTGAGTAAAAGTTTGTCTTAAAGGTTCTGTGAAGCTGCTCGCTTGTAATGTCCTTAATGCTTTCTTTCGGATGCTGTTCCCCGGCATTATTCACGAGAATATCAAGACGTCCGAATTCTTCAACCGTTTTTTCAACGGCTTCATTGCAAAAGTCTTCCTCACCGACATCGCCGGAGATTAACAGGCATTTTACGCCTTCTTCTTCCACTCGTTTTTTTGTATCCTCCGCATCTCCGTTTTCATCAAAATAAACGATCGCGACATTTGCGCCTTCTTTTGCGTAAGCGACTGCTACGGCGCGTCCGATACCGCTGTCGCCCCCTGTGATAAGTGCGGTTTTCCCTTTTAGTTTGTCAGCGCCTTTATATTCTTTGTATTCGTAAACAGGCGCCGGATTCATTTCGTTTTCAATGCCCGGCTGGCGGTTTTGAGATTTTGCAGGGAATTCCTTCGGATAGTTTTCCATGTCAAGTTCCTCCTTATTGTTCGTTGTCATACTTCTTGTCTACCTCTGCTGTCTTTTGGATAAACATGAATGAGACAGTTCAAAACGTTTTCGGAGAAAAATGTTTCACATGAAACGCAAGAAAAAAACCCGGCTGGCAGCCGGGTTTTTGATTTCAATTATGAACGTACCGCTTGTTTGCGGAGAACGTCTTTTCTCACTTTTCCAAGGTTGTTTTTCGGAAGTTCGCTGACGAACTCAATTTCCGGAATTTTAAAGGCAGCAAGACGTTCTTGAAGGAATCGGGTCACTTCTTCTTCTGTCAAGTCTTCTCTGCCGTTTGTCACGATGAACGCTTTCGGTTTTTCACCGTAAAGCGGATCAGGGATACCGACAACCGCCGTTTCGAGAATTCCCGGCACTTGCTGAATGACCTCTTCAATCTGGTCAGGATAAATATTGTCGCCTCCGTAGATGATGACATCTTTATAACGTCCGGTGATAAAGATAAATCCGTCTTCATCCACATATCCGGAATCGCCCGTATGGAACCAGCCGTCTTTCAGCACTTTTCGTGTCGCTTCTTCGTTACCTTCGTACCCTTTGAATAAAAACGGATTTGTCACAACGACTTCTCCGATTGAGCCTTGCGGAAGGACTTCGCCTGTTTCCGGATCTACAATGCGGACGTCCACTTCTTCCATCGGTTTACCCGCAGAAGCAGCTTTATCCATTCCCATTTGCGGATTCCAAGAGCTGATGCCCCACGCTTCAGTGCTTCCGTATCCGTGCATGAGCGGAATGCCGATGTCGCGATACTGCTGGATCAGGCTGCTTGGCACCTTTGTTCCTCCAGTCATCAAATAAACGATAGAAGACATGTCAGTCTGGTGCGTTTCCCATGCTTTCAGCAGATATGTGAAATAGACTGGCAGCGCCATGATGGTTTGAATTTTCTCTTTTTCGATGAGCTTCAAGTTTTCTACAGGGTCCTGATTGTCTGTCATAATGAATGTCGTTCCGCTCATCGTGCCGACCATCTGGCAGATAATCGCGCTCGTATGGTAATTCGGATGGCATGCTAAGAAGCGGACATTCTGCATTCTCCCCGTGTATGCCAATGTCGCTTTTACGTAGTTGTATATGCCGCCGTGAGTGATCATGCAGCGTTTCGGATTGCCTGTAGTACCCGAGGTAAACATCAGCAATGCCGTATCGTTTTCGGACACTGTTTCGACGTCCGGTGTATCGCCGGAGCCTGTCAATAAAGCGTCAAACTCAGGCGTTGTCTCCGCAGCTGTTCCGGTCACGACCTTCAGTTTAAGGGAAGATGCAAGCGCAGGAAGCACTTCTTCCATAATCTCTTTAAATTCAGTGCCGTAAAAAACAGCTTTCGGTTCACAGGCAGCTAAAATGCCTGTCATTTCATAAGGTGTTAATTGCCAG
Organism: Bacillus sp. SDLI1; assembly: GCF_001553895.1. NCBI lineage: Bacteria > Bacillati > Bacillota > Bacilli > Caryophanales > Bacillaceae > Bacillus > Bacillus sp. SDLI1. Next base: position 1,820,217 of record NZ_CP013950.1, read on the forward strand.
CTGACCGGCACAACCACCGCTCCGATTTCAAGTGCCGCAAACATGACGATAGATGACGCGTGGCCGTTTTTACAAAGCATCGCCACTCTGTCGTCTTTTTTTATTCCTTTATCAAGAAGCGATTGCGCAAGCTGGTTGATTCGTTTTCGATATTCCGCGTAAGTCAGGGTATGCGCACCGCTTTTTACAGCTTCGATCTCTTCGCTATTTGAAATGTCGTGCAGAATCAGATGCTGTAATGTCTCCATATTTTCATCTCCCATAATCATAAATCACAAAAAACTCTGTCAGATTTTCTTCCTCACGCAACCCATTTTAAACCAAAAAATATAACTTGTAAAACAATTTTGTTTTAGAACTATTCCATTCGTGAATGATACAATAGTCCCTTGTTTTAGTTTCTTCCCTTCCCATTACCCTCATACATGCAGAAAAAAACACACCCCATATGAGGGGTGCACCATCTGTTCAGCGCTGTCCTTTTTCCTGAATGAAATGATAAAACAGCCTGTTTAAACGTTTGTATAAATCGGCCTGATCCTCAGTCTGGAAGGCTTTTATACTGGCTTCGGATTCAATGATGGCCGAGCTGACCGCACTTAATATTTCCGATCCTTCAGCGGGCATATCAGCCGGCGCCATCATCACTAAAGCGCGGCCGACGGTCAGGGAATTTCCGTCCATGCCTTTGACACTGCATGGAACTGTCAAATCATAAATTTTGAAAAAAGGCGTGACAATTTCTTCATTTTTGAGATGGTACAACGCCATTGCCGTTCCCGGAATGCCGAGCCCGCCCTGTTCTTCACGCTCTGCAAGGCGCTGTGCGGTTTTTTGGGCATTATGAACCAATCCTTCTTCCTCCAGCATGGCAAACATACGGTTCAAAAACAGCTCATACGCCGTGTTTGAATCAATGGATTTGATCGAAAAGTTCCCCAGCACGCTTTGGATAACCGCCGCATAATGCGCCAGACGCCCGGCCGCTTCCAGCATATCAGGCGTCTCCGGCTGGTTCTCCTCTCTTCTGCCGTTTCTTTTCTTGTCAAGAATCAGCGGAATCTTTCTTTTGATGTACTGCTTGACCTGATCGGCGTCTTCTTCATTTAAAAGCGGACTGACCATGACATAATCAATGTTTTCATACGGGATCGGCACGGTGGATACGATCATGTCGTACGCGGCGGTATCACGGTCCTTCAGTTCAATAAGGGAAGACATATCAAAGGAACGGATTTCCGGGAGCTCTTTTTTCAGTCTGGATGCGAGCATTTTGGACGACCCAATGCCGCTTGAACAGACGATCAGCGCCTTGATTTTCGCTTCTTCCCGTTTGATTTCCAGGGCGGAGCCGAAGTGCAGAACGATGAAAGCGATCTCATCATCAGGAAAATGAAGCCCCGGAAAGAATTTTTCCATTCCTTCTTCTACGGCCATATACAGCAGGAAGTAGTCGCGTTTAATTTGCTGAGTCATCGGGTTGTACATGTCGATACTCTCTTTTACCCGGTTGATCGCAGGTTCGAGATGGGCGATTAAACCGTCGTATAAAGAGCCGTTTTCCGTCAGATCCATTTTAATTTTTTCTGAAATGAAGCCGATCAGCTGCTTTGTTTGCAAAGCCGTTTCAACTTCAATGTTCTCGGGCTTGAATTCGGTTTTGTATTGGCGGTTGGCGCTCCGTAAATGGATGGTGATGTAGCCGATCTCAGCCTCCGGTATCGAAACGCCGAAGGCTTTTTCAAGCTCTTTTGCCATTTCGAGCGCGGAGCCGTATTCCTTCGTCTGCTGCAGCGCTTTTCGTTCAGAAGCCTCCATCGTGATGGTTTCTCCGAGTCTGATCCGCTCCATCGCAAAGGTTAAATGAACCGCCAGCGCCATATAGGAGCTGTCAGATAAGGCGATCGAAATTTTTTCCTTGAGCTGGATCAAGAGCCGGTCCATTTTCAAAAGTTCCGCTTTATTTACGACGCCGAACATTTTATCATCAGCGTCGGGTTTTCCTTTAATATTCAATTCAACCGCTTCCAAAAAGCTTTGAATATCAAGGCGGTTGACCATGAGGTTGCCGACGATTTTCCGTTTCGCATTTTCCGGTCCCGTCAGCTGAATGCCGAAGCCTCTTTTTCGGATCAGCGTCAAGCCGAAGGGCGCAATCCAAGTCTCCAGTTCATCAAGATCATAACTGATCGTCGCGTTTGTCACTTGGAGTTCGTTCGCCAGACTGTAGAGCTTGATCGGATCTTGAGACTCTAATAGTGAACATAGGATTAAAAGTTTCCGCTCCTCAGCGCTGTACTCATGCTGTTCAAAGGACAGGTCTGACAGGAGCTTCTGTTTATCCTCCGGGTTTCCCACCGCTTTCAGTCCTTTGCCGGGCTGTTTATCAAGTGCCAGACCGAATGATTCCATCAGCGGTTTGATTGTTTTTAACTCGCGGTGAACGGTTCTCGTGCTGACTTGTAAAGCTTCCGCCAGTTCATGCACTGTTTCGTACCGGTTCTGCAGTAAAAGATGTTTCATTAATTTTTGTTCTCTCGCTGTCATATACATGAAACGCGCCTCCAGATTTTCTAGTTGTGAGGGATGCGGCACATGGGGGGTGCTTCCGGGGAAAGTGTTGTAACTAAAAATATAAAACGCTTTCAATGATTATTCAACCATTTTCTAATGGCAATTTGGCACTGGTCCGTGTGACAGTATTGAATAAGAAAAATGTGTCAGATAATATGCCATGATGCTTGGTTCCTTTCATCTGAACGGCTATACTTCAAAGTGACCTTACTTGTTTTTAGACATTGCACACCACATAAACAAATGCCCGGGAAGATACCTTCCCGGGCGTTTGTTTTGTTTATGGAATATCATAACCTTGGACACTTGTATAAACCCGAAACCATTGATCATGGCTGAGTGTGTAAGCTGATGCACGCACCGCGGCGGAAATGCGGCTCTGTTTTCCGCTGCCGACAATCGGCATGATGTCGGCCGGATGGGTGAACAGCCATGCGTACATGACTTCGCCCATGGACGCGGCGCCGATTTCTTCCTGTACGGAACGAAGCGCGGCGCGGATCCGGACGTCCTTATCTGATTGGCCTGTAAAAACGCTTCCGCCCGCAAGCGGTGACCACGCCATCGGCGGGATGCGTTTTTCCTGACAGAAATCCAGCGTGCTGTCGTGAATATTTTCCAGCTCGTAAGCAGAAATTTCAATTTGGTTCGTGATGAGCGGATCATCCAAATAGGATTCGAGCATTCTGTACTGGTGCGCTTTAAAGTTTGACACTCCAAAATATCTGACCTTGCCCGAGCTTTTCAGCGCATGAAACGCTTCAGCCACAGCTTCCGGGTCCATAAGCGGGTCCGGTCTGTGAATGAGCAGCACATCGAGATAATCCGTATTCAGATTCAAGAGCGACTGCTCAGCCGACGCTAAGATGTGAGATTTCAACGTATTATAATGGTGCATCTTGTTGCCGGGCCGTTCCGGTGACTCAATGACGATCCCGCATTTTGTGACGATTTCGATTTGCTCCCTTATTGAAGGTGAAAGGGACAAAGCACCGCCGAACAGCTTTTCACATGTATAACTGCCGTATATATCGGCATGGTCGAAGGTGGTAATGCCTTGGCTGATACACCATTCAATCAGATCCAGCAGCTCTGTGTCCGAATAATTCCATTCGTTCAGACGCCAAAGCCCGTGTATCACTCTTGAAAATTCCAGGTCTTCAGCCAATTGAATACGCTGCATGTGAAATCCCCCTTTTTCTTAGTGAGCCCTTGTATCGCTGTTTTCAGGAATTGCCCATGCTGTTTCATTCTGCTTCGGCGGCTGATTTTCCTTTCAGCCCGCAAAAATCGTCATTTAATGATTCTGAAACTGCTTTTTCGCTTTTTCAACGACGTAATGGCTTCCGCCGCGTTTTTTGACGTCTTGAATCATCATCGCGATCAAGAGGTCTTTCTTTTTATAATCGTAGCCGACAAACCAGCCGTTTTCTTTGCCGTCTTTATCTTCTTTTGACGTTTTCAGCTCGGCTGTGCCGGTTTTTCCGGCTACGGTAATGCCGCTTACGGCCGGCTGATATGCAGAGCCGCGCGGATCTTCCACGACGCCTCTCAGCCCTTTTGTGATTTCTTCGGCATTGGCTTTGGACACTACTTGCTTATGCCAGATTTGCGGTGTTTTTTCTCCGTCTTTGATTAATGTCGGTTTGACGAGATTTCCGTCTGTTACAAATGCGGTATAATCAGCCGCTAAGTGCAGCGGAGACATCAGCATCTGTCCTTGGCCGTAGCCCGTATCTCCGAGAAGAATCTCGGAATCAAGCTTGCCATTTGCGATTGACGACTTTTCAATCGGGAATTGGTACGGAATGTCTTCGTCAAAGCCAAATGTTTTTAATCCTTTTGTAAACGCGTCCGCTCCGGCGTCTATGGCATTTTGCGCAAAGTAGATGTTGTCCGATGTAATCAGCGCGTTTTCGAGATCCACTTCATTCAGGCGCTCTGATACGCGTGTGACATGGTAACCGCCCCAGCTTGAATCTTTCTGCCACTCTTTTCCGGTGATTTTTTTCTTTTCTGACGCTTTCAATGTGCCGTTTGTCAGGCCGACTGCCGCGGCAATCGGTTTAATCGTTGATCCCGGTGCATACAGCTTGTTGAATTTCGCTGAAAACGGATTGTCTTTATTTTCATTCAGCTTTTTCCATTCTTTGCCGCTCCAGCCGAAAATAAAGCCGTTCGGATCATAAGACGGTGCGCTGACAAGCGCGAGGGTCTCTCCCGTTTGCGGTTCAAGAGCGACTGCCGCTCCGCTGTCATCTTTCATGGAATCATACAGCTTCGTCTGCGTTTTCATATCAATCGTTACATGAATATCCTGCCCGTTTTCGGCTTTCTTTTCAGCAATGACCTCTCCCGTTTGCGGGACGTAAATTTTCCAGCCGGTCGTGCCGCGAAGCTTGTCTTCGTATACATTTTCAAGGCCGGCGGTTCCGATTTTGGAGGTGTCGCTGTATTGGCCTTCTTTCGCTTTTTTCAGCTGCTCCGCAGTGATTGTTTTAATATATCCGGTCAGATGGGCCGCTTTTTCCCCGTACGGATAGTAGCGGGAGCTGACTTTCGTTTTCGTCACGCCGTCTAATGCGAGCAGGCTTTTGACCTTGCTTTCATCATCCGGTCTGATTTTTTGAATCGGAACATAGGAGTCGTCTTTTACCCAGCCCTGATTCAGTTTGCTTTTGATATCGTCTTCAGAAAGGTCCAGTTTTTCAGACAGTTTTTTGATCACGCTGTCTTTATCCTTGCCGAGTTTTCCAGGGATAATGCCGATTTCCGGCACCTCCGTATTCACGGCGAGGCCTTTGCCGTCTTTGTCGTAGATTTGCCCGCGCTTCGGTTCTTCATTTGCGATCTGCACGGTTTTGTCATCGGAAAGCTGTTTGAAAATAAAAGAAGGATTCCAGTCGATGTTCCATGATTCTCCATCGTCTGTTTTTTCTTTTTTCAGGACGGCCGTGTTGTCAAAGGCGACCTTTCCTGCTTTTGTATCCATGCTGACTTTATAATCGATGTGCTGAAGGTCATCTTTTTTCTTATCGTCTTCGTCCTGTTTTTCGGCAGTGACTTTCAGATTTTTGACCCCTGCTTGTTCATAAATGGTTTCATATCGTTTTACAAAATCCTTTTTGGATAGTTTTTTCTTTTCATCCTGGGTGAGGCTTTGGTACATTTTATCGTAATGACCGCCATTCCAGTCTTTTACGAAATCTTTCATTCTGTCTTCAGCTGACTCCGATTTCGAGCAGCCGATTAAACCTATGATTCCTGCGAGTAAAAGTAATAGGTATAATCCTTTTTTCACTGTCTATTCCCCTGCCTTCCAATTGTTATTTTCTCCTAAACCAAATGAGGCTTGCAAGGATTTTTTACTTATAGTGTTTTAAATTTTTATGTTTTTCAGCTATTTTTGTCCATATTTTTATACAATGTATCTATTAATAAAAGGGGGAGTTCCGAATGATCAGAGAAGCAGCCATGCTGCATGTAAAAGAAGGTCTTGAAGGAGAATTCGAAGCGGCATTTCGCCGGGCGGAGCCGATTATAGCGGGTATGAAAGGTTATCTGTCCCATTCCTTGTCCAAATGTATGGAGGAAACGCATAAATATTTGCTGCTGGTGGAATGGGAAACATTAGAGGATCATACAATAGGCTTTCGCGGATCGCCGAAATATCAGGAATGGAAAGCCTTACTGCACCGTTTTTATTCACCTTTTCCCGTTGTGGAGCATTTTCAGGATCTATCAAACTCAGATTACGTGAAGCGTAAAACCGATTAAAGAGATCGACCATACAAAAACGGCGGTATATATATTGAATTTCCCGGAGCCGTCGTTTTCTTTCCGTTTTTCTTCCAGCCCCTGAATGAACATGACCGCACCGAGAAACACGAGCATAATCGGCTGTATGACAGATGTATGTTCTGCATACGTAAATGCGGCAGCAGCAAGTATAATAATCAGCATCGCGAGTGACAGTTTTAAAACGCGCAGCAAAAAAATCCATCCTTTCTGTTATCATTTTTTGAACACAATTCTATTTCTGTCTTTATCCCCCATTATTCTAGCGTACTTTTTGCGCGGATAGAACGAAAGTCGGACAATTTTAAGTTTGTTTTAAGGAGAACGAAAAGCGCGCTCCCGATGAAAAGGAGCGCGCGGTTTATGAGCGGGCGAGGCTTCCGTATCCGAGCCCCCTGAGAACGCATGCCATGACTTCATATCCTCTGCCGTTGGGGTGTACGCGGTCATGAGAGAGATATTCGTTCAGCTTTCCTTTGAAAGCGCTGTGGACATCGGCAATTTTGACGTGCGGCGCCGATGCGAGTGTGCTGAGGTGCGCATTATAAGAAGATATCCATTTCTCTGCAATGGAAATACCCGGGAAAGGGTTGTATAAATTGAAGACGCGGATCTCATAAGGAGACGGGTGCAGCCCTTTTAAGGCTGTGATCTTGGCTATCATCTTTTCAAAGTTCTCGTGACAGTGACTGGACACACTGGTGAACACCGAAGCGTCAGATGTTTGCTGATATTCCCGAACCGAATCGATCAAATCGTTGCCGCAGCCTGTAATGGTAATCATATCAGCAGCCTGAATCCGCCTCTGAATGTACGGCCAGGACATAAGCCCGAGAATTTCTCCCGTCTCAAGGCCTGATTTGGCAAAGATGGATACGTCGGTTCTTGTCTGTAAATCTTCTGCCATCATACGTCCGAACCGCTGAACAAAACCGGCGGAAAACGGGCCGGATCCCCTTCCCGTCGTCAAAGAATCCCCAAGCGCCGTATAAACAAGTCCCATTTTCTTTCCTCCACTCGTTACTATCGATATTGTAATGTACGCGAGTGAAGAAAAATTGGCTCGGTCAATAACCCAATTTCTCAGAAATATGCTGAGCGGCGTTTTTGACTTTTTCGGTTAAGTACGGCAGTCTGTCCTCTGAAAACCTGGCTTCAAAGCCGGCGATGCTGATTCCCGCAGCCACCTTACCTTCGTGATTGAAAATCGGCGCCCCGATCGCCGCCGTGTAATCCTCTAATTCCGAATAGCTGATCGTATATCCTGATTGTAATGACGTTTCAATGGATTGAAGCAGTTCAGCCGGATTCGTCATCGTGCCTGAAGCGATTGCGGCAAGCTTTGTTTTCTGAATGTATGTGTCAATCTCCTCTCGCGGCAGAAACGATAAAATGCTTCTGGCGCACGCTCCCGCATACAGCGGCGACCGGCGGCCGATTGCAGTATACAGCCGTACGGTTTGCGTTCCCTCAATTTTTTCGACGTAAATGGCTTCATCGCCGTCCCTCATAATCAGCTGAACGGCCTCATCCACTTCACCGCACAGCTTTTCCATCACCGGCTTGGCTATTTTCCTGATGTCCAGACGGTCAGAGACGAGCTGGCCGAATTGTAAAAAGATCAGACCAAGCTGATAACGGCCGTCCGCTGTCCGGGTGAGAAATCCCATTTCCTCCAGTGAACTTGCCATCCGGTGAACTGAGGTCTTCGGCATTTCCGATAGAGAAACCAGCTCATTTAAGCTCAGGCTCGGTTCGGTCAGGAATAAATGAAGCAGCTCCATTGATTTGATGACGGTTTTGTTTTTGTTTTCCATGACCTTTCATCCCCTTTGTCAGATCAGCCATTCCATTTTGAGTCTTGCTTTCAGCTCCTTCAGCTGCTGTTCCTTCTCCAACAGCAGCATTTCCGCCTCCTCCAGCGAAACAGCAGCGAACGTGATATGTTCCCCCGGCATCGTTTGGGCGGCAAGAGGAAGATCGGCGGATATGATATGCGCCATTCGCGGGTAGCCCCCCGTCGTCTGTCTGTCAGCCAGCAGTATAATCGGATTGCCGTCCGGCGGCACCTGCACCGTCCCAAATGTCACAGCCTCAGATACCATTTCAAGCGGCTCCCGCAATTCAAGCGGGGCGCCCTTCAGGCGGTAGCCCATTCGGTCGGATTGCGGCGTAACCGTATACGATTCTTGGTAAAAACGCCATTTTGCTTCTTCTGTAAACGCATGAAATTGAGCGCCTTCAAGCACGCGAATGACCGGATTTCTTTTCAGCGGCAAAAATCCTCTGCTGCTGACTGACCAATCCAGCGCTGAGAAACCATGCTGCCCGGGCGATTCGCTCAGACGGGCGGCGATCAGTTCCGAGCACTGCGTCATACCGCCGAGCGGCAGTTCATCATCTTTTTGCAGCGCTCTTCCGCAAAAGCCGCCGATCCCCGCTCTGACATACGTGCTCTTGCTTTCCATGACGGCGGGCACGTCAAATCCCCCCGCGACGGCAAGATAAGCGCGGCACCCCATTTTGCACGGCCCGAATGAGACGACGCTTGCTTCCTTTATCAAAATCGGTTTCCACAGAGGAGCGGGCTCCCCATTAATATGAAAGGCGAAATCGGCCCCCGTGACGGCAATGACCGCCGGTTCTGAAAACTCAAAGGAAGGACCGGGCCCCATGAGCGTAATTTCCAGCCCCGCCTCTGTTTCTTGATTTCCGGCAAGAAGATTGGCGATGCGCAGAGAAATTGTATCCATTGCGCCGCTGCCCAGTACGCCGTATTTCTGATACCCTGTTCGGCCCGTATCCTGAATCGTCGTCAGAAGACCGGGCTTCACCACTTTCATGCTCATTCGGCTCCCTCCTTGATGCGGCTGTATTCTTCCGCTGAGATCCGGACGAATTTCACAGTATCGCCCGCTCTCAACAGGCTTGGCGGTTGTTCTTCAGGCCTGAAAAGCCGAAACGGAGTGCTGCCGATCAGCTGCCAGCCGCCGGGGGTGGATATCGGATACACACCGGTCTGCATCCCTGCGATTCCTACTGAACCGGCCGGGATCGACGGCCTTGGCGACGCCTTTCTCGGCGCTCTGATCCGCTCAGACATTCCTCCTAAAAACGGAAATCCCGGCGCAAACCCGAGCATATAAACGAGATATTCGCCTTCGGTATGAATGCGGATGACGTCTTCCGGCGTCAGATCGTTCATCTCAGCGACGTCTTCTAAATCAGGACCGAACTCACCGCCGTAGCAAACGGGGATTTCCATCCCCCGGCGCTCTTCCTGCCGGGCGGCCTTTATATGGCTGAGGCGTTCTGTCACTTCTTTCTTGACCAAAGCAAAAGGAGAGACGCCTTTTTTTATTTGTGAGACGGCATACACATCATAAAAGATCGTCAAGCTTGTGAATGCCGGAATACATTCAACGAAGCCCGGAAACGGCCGTTCTTCAATACAGGCGGCCGCCGCATGCACCCGGCTGTTGACTTCTTCGCTGATGTGCCCGCCAAAGCGGATGATAACGGCGGAATCACCGTGCGGCTGTATATCAAGCGCTGTATTGCCGCTATACTGCTTCATTGTCATCACCTCGTTGTTTTCTTTCTCACTTACAGAACAGCAAGCGATTCGTTCCGTATATCAGTGATCAGCATGTGCCCCGGTGAATGGGTTATCACGATATCGGGCTTTGTTTCCATGATCACCGCCTGCGGTGTAACGCCGCACGCCCAGAATACGGGAACTTCGCCTTCTTGCACCGTTACGGCATCTCCGAAGTCCGGCTGATTCAGATCGCTGATGCCGATGCTTTTCGGATTCCCGATGCGGACGGGGGCGCCGTGCACAGCAGGAAAACGCGACGTGACTTGTGCCGCGCGGACTGCCAGTCTTTCCGGAATCGGCCTCATGCTGACGACCATCTTTCCTGAAAACGGGCCCGCCGGAACACAGTCAATATTTGTTTTATACATGGGAACGTTCACGCCTTCATCAATATGCCTGATTGGAATGTGCTGATTGATAAGGGCTTGCTCGAATGAAAAACTGCAGCCTATCAAAAAGCCGACAAAATCATCCTTCCAATATGGCGTGAGATCCGTTACCTCTTCAGTAAGCACGCCATGCCGATAGATTCTGTATTTCGGAAAGTCCGTCCGGATATCAGCTCCCGGCGCAGCTATTGCCGGAACGGGTGAACCCGCATCCGTCACGTCAAGCACCGGACAAGGCTTTTGATTGCGCTGGCAGAATAAGAGAAAATCAAAGGCAAGATCCTTTTGCAAAACGACGAGATTGGCTTGTGCGTAAGAAGCGGCCAACCCCGCCGTCGGTCCGGTCATCCGCCCTTTTCTGATAAGCTGCCTGACTTCTTCGGGACTTTTCATGCCATCAGCCCCATAGCTGCGGCATTTGCGAAAATAATGTATAGATGCCCATAACCGCCATGACAACGACTACGATTGCCCCCGCGATCGTCAGCCAGATCGGATGCTTGTAGTCGCCGACGACTTTTTTCTTATAAGCACCCAACAAAATCATCGCTAATGCAAGCGGCAGAATTAAGCCGTTAAGCGAACCGACCGCGACCAGAATTTTGGCAGGCTGGCCGATCGTGACAAAAATGAGAGTGGATACGATGATAAAAGCGATAATGACGCCGTTCGAATGCTTTTCGATTTTTGCCGAGAACGATTTGAAGAAAGACACTGACGTATATGCGGCGCCGATGACAGACGTAATAGCCGCAGACCACATGATGACACCGAAAATTTTATAGCCGACATTTCCCGCCGCAAGCTTGAACACAGAAGCCGCGGGATTATCAGGATCAATGCGCAGGCCCTTTGAGACGACGCCGAGCACGGCGAGAAAGAGGGCAATCCGCATAACAGATGTAATCAATACGCCTGTGACGGAGCTTTTCGTGACCTGAGGAATGACTTCCTTCCCTTGAATGCCTGAATCAAGCAAACGGTGGCCGCCGGCAAATGTAATGTATCCGCCGACCGTGCCGCCGACAAGCGTCACGATCGCCAGCACACTGATATGATCAGGCATAAAAGTTTTCACAACGGCGTGTCCGACCGGCGGAGCCGTCGTTACGGCAACATACACCGTCAATACGATCATGACAATTCCGGCGATCTGCATAAAACGGTCCATGACTTTTCCGGCTTCCTTTATGACGAAAATCAGAACCGCAATTGCAGCGCTGATTAAAGCGCCGATCTCCGGTTTGATTCCGAATAATACTTGAAGGCCGAGACCCGCGCCGCCGATGTTTCCGATATTAAATGCAAGTCCGCCGAGCACCACCAGAAAAGCAATGGCATAACCGGCGCCCGGAAGCACCATATTTGCAATCTCTTGGCCGCGCTTTCCGGAAACTGCGATAATCCGCCATACATTGGTTTGCGCGAAAATGTCCAAAATAATAGAGATTAAAATGATAAAGCCGAAGCTTGCGGCCAATGTATTGGTAAACGTGGCCGTTTGCGTCAGAAAGCCGGGCCCGATTGATGATGTCGCCATCAGAAATGTCGCGCCTAAAAGCAGCGACCATTTGCCGGAAGCCTTTCCGGCTGTTTTTTTCTTTTGCTCCATGCTGTCTTCCTCCCTCTGCTGCTCAGTCTTTTGAAAGCGCACTGATTTGAATGTCAGCCGCTTTTAATTCGTTTCTGATTGTTTTGGCGAATGTCAGCGCGTGGGCGCCGTCTCCGTGAATGCAGACGGTGTCCGCTTTCAGGCTTACAGCTTGTCCCTTACGTGATGTCACCGTGTTGTCTTTCACCATTTGAATCACTTGCCCGACCGCTTTTTTGTCATCCTGAATCAGCGCGTCCGGCTGTGAACGCGGCGTCAGCGTGCCGTCTTCCTGATAGGTGCGGTCTGCAAACACTTCGCTTGCCGTCTGCAGTCCGATTCGATCTCCCGCTTTAATCAGCTCGCTTCCGGATAGCCCGAAAAGAATGAGTCCGGGATCAAAATGAGAGACCGCCTGAGCGATGGCCTCCGACAGGCCGCGGTTGACGGCGGCCATATTATATAAAGCGCCGTGCGGCTTTACATGCTGCATCACGACACCTTCTGCCTTTAAAAAACCTGACAGCGCGCCGATTTGGTACAGTGTCAGATCATACGCTTCCTCAGGCGTAATCGCGATCTGCCGCCGCCCGAATCCCTGAAGATCGAACAGCCCGGGATGAGCGCCGATTTTCACGCCCTTTTCCGCCGCAAGCGCAACCGTTTTGCGCATCACGCTGGGATCACCCGCATGAAAGCCGCAGGCGATGTTTGCAGATGTCACATAATCCAAAATCTCTTCATCCATCCCGATCTTATATGCACCGAAACTTTCTCCTAAATCACAATTGATGTCAATCTGAAACATAAGCTCCCTCCTGTATTGTAAACGTTTTATATGATTATCATTCCGCTATTCGGAATGACTATTCTGAATTATTGAATTTCTCTTCATTATATCAATTCTGACACGTTTGAACATCCCTTTGTCAGAAAACCTACCATGGACCTAGTCACAAATGTGACAAAACAAAAAAGAGAGCCTCATCCAGAGACTCTCTTTTTTCTATTATAACACCCAGTGGCGAATCGCTTTGGCGACTCCGTTTTCCGTGTTGACATCAGTCACCCAGTCAGCGGTTTCTTTTACGATATCCTGCGCATTTCCCATGGCGACGCCGACACCCGCTTTTTCAATCATCGCAATGTCATTCAGACTGTCACCCATAGCCATCACATTTTCCATCGTAAAGCCGAGTTTTTCCGATACCTTCGCCAGCGCCGCCGCTTTATTGATGCCGAGGGCATTGACTTCGATATTGATCGGGCTGGAGTTTGTGACTTCGAGCTCCTTGTTTTCTTTCAGCTCTTTCAGCACCTCATTCCGCACATCGTCATCCTCGATTTCGAATCCGAACTTGAGCCACTGATGATCCGTAATCGTTTCCGGGAATTCCCCTCTCCACACTTTATCGACGGTAGAGGCCCAGAAATTCGTCTTGTGCTTATTTCTCAGATCCCATAATTTTTGAATATGATCGGTATGAAGAAGCTTGCGCTCAACCAGCTCAAAGTTGGAATCCCAGATTTCGCTGCCGTTTGCCGTAATTAAAAAGGATGACAGTTCGAGAGACTCAGCCAGTTCGCGGCATGTCATCAGCGTGCGTCCGGTGCTGATGACGACGTGAATTCCTTTCGCCTCCGCTTCCTTGATCGCCCGCCGGTTTTCCTCCGGGATGAGCTGCTCGTCATTGAGCAGGGTTCCGTCCATATCAATCGCGATCAGTTTAATATCTGCGTCTTCTCTTTGTATCGGCATATATGTACCTCACTTTTTATAATGTAGTCGTCTCTATTTTAATACATATGACCCACAGGAACAAAAAACCGCTCCTGACGTTTGGCGGGGAGAACGTTGAGGAAAAGAAATATTGAGGTGATGGAGGATGAAAGAAAGAAAACAGAAAAACAAACCGAATGAAAATCCTGAACATCATGATTTAACCGATCCGATTCCGCTGGAAGAACTGAAGGAAAACGCCAATGACGAAAAACACAAACACGACCAAAGAGACAATTCACAGAGTGAAAGAGATTATGATACAAAATAACAGGCTTTTTTTTACGATGGTGCGATAAATATGCTGATCTCAGCTTCCGCCACCGGATTCCCGGCAACGGACGCTTTCGCCCGGCCGAACACAAACCCGCGCCTCGTTCGCGTGACTTCAAACAGCAGATCCAGACGGTCTCCCGGCAAAGCGGCGCCTAATCTTTCCGCTTTCTTCACCGCGGATAATAGACCGAGGCTGTGACCGCCGGTAATTCCCGCGCAAGCCGCCGTTTGGGCCATCGCTTCAATGACGAGTGTAAACGGCATCTCTCTTTGTGATTCGGTTATAAACCAGTCATTTTCACTGATGTTTTTGTAAGCAGCCGCCCATTTTCCGGCTTCACTGTTCTTCGTGCCGTCAATCAAAAGAAACGGAAAACGATGGGGCAATAGCTTCTGATTCATCACGCAGCCTCCCTTCCCTCTCATTATAACGCAAGAAAAAACCCGCGTCCCCCGACGCGGATTCATCTTATTGATTGAGTTTTTTGAGCACGATGCCGTGCAGCGGCTCATGCGGCTGAATACCGCAAATGTCTTCCAGAACACCGCTCGTTCCTTTTTCCGCGATAAGCTTCTGCAGCTCAACCGCTTCCGGATCATCATGATAGTCAAAGCGCAGGGCGGCGGCGATGCCTTCTGCCAGCGCGTTCGGTTCTTTTATTTTTTTTGCGGGCCCTACTAATCTATCATTCGCTCCGAGTTTTCTGAGCGGTGATCTGGCGACTCTTGTCACATCATCCGTGATGTATTCATTTTCAAAACGACTGATGATTTTCTTCATGTACTGCTCGTGTTCGGCTTGCTTAAAGCCGTACGCTTTCACCAAGTACTCGCCCGTTTCTGAAAGTGCATCGTACACGACACGCCGGATTTCCGGATGGCCGATGGCCTCTTTGACGGTTTTTAATCCGCGCTGATAGCCGACGTACGCCGTAACGGCATGGCCGGTATTGACGGTAAACAGCTTTCTCACGATGAAAGGCGTAAGATCATCCGTAAATATCGCACCTTTAAGTGCCGGCTGGCCGCCGGCAAAGCCGGTTCTGTCTATGACCCATTCAAAAAACGGTTCTACGGATACTTTCAGCGGGTCTTCATGGTGCTGAATCGGCACGATCCGGTCCACCGCAGAATCAGGGAAGCCGACCGTCCGGTCAACGAGTTCCCGCTCCGCTTCCGTCAAATGTCCGAAAACTTCTTTTTTCAGAAAACGGCTGCCGCCGATCATATTTTCACAGGCAATGATATTGAGAGGCTCAGAGGACGTTCTGCGCTTCAGCCCTTCCGCGATCGACGGGGCGATGAGCCTCAGAACGTTCGGGCCCACCGCCGTCGTAATGATCGCCGCGTCATTGATCAGCCTGAACAGCTCTTGTTCTTGCGCCGCGCTGTTGATGGCTGAAACGGGGCCGATGATTTCTGTCTGCCGGCCGCCGTCGGCAAGCTCCACGGTATATTCCTTCTTATCATTGAGAAGGCCGACCATCGTTTCATTCACGTCTGCAAAAACAACCTCATAGCCGGAATGATGGAGCAAAGCGCCGATAAAGCCCCGCCCGATGTTTCCCGCTCCGAAATGAAGGGCAATCATGTCAGTTCACCTCGCTGAAAATCGCTGCCAGTTCTTCTTCCGTCTTTGCACTGATCAGCCGCTCGATGTTTTCTTCCTCTGAGCAGATGATGGCGATGTTTGACAGAATGTCTAAGTGTTCATTGTTTTTTCCGGCGATACCGAAAACGACCTTTGCCGTATTGCCTTCACCGTATTCCACCCCGTCCGGAATCTGGATGACGGAAATGCCTGAATGAAGCACCTCATCCTTCGCATCTTCCGTGCCGTGCGGGATCGCGATGAAATTCCCCATGAAAGTCGATGATGTTTCTTCACGTTCGAACATTTTTTCCACGTAGCCGTTCTTCACGTAGCCGTTATCAATCAATGTCTGTCCCGCGAGGCGGATGGCATCCTCTTTTGAGTTCACCGTCTGGTTCAGTTTGATGTTCGCTTTAGCCAATACTTCCATGATGAAGATCCCTCTTTCTGTTTGATTAGTTTTTAAGCTTTTCAATCAGTTCATCGTATTTCGGGCTGTTCAAGAAATTATCAACCGAAATGTGCACCGCCTGCGGCAGCTTCGTTTTCGCACGGTCAGTCAGGTCCTTATGCGTAATGACGATATCCGCGTCATTCGGAAGATTATTGATCGACGTATTTGTCACATCAATGTCAAGTTCTGCTTTTTTCACTTTGTTTCTTAAAATGGAGGCGCCCATTGCGCTCGATCCCATACCCGCGTCGCATGCGAAGATAATGCGGCTGACTTGGTCAGCGGAAATATCAGCGGCGCTGTTTTCCGGCTCTTCCTCTTTGTCCGCCAATGCGGCCGCCGCTTCGCTTTTCCTGCCTTTCATTTCCTGCATTTTTTCCGCTGCGGCTGTCAAATCTTCTTCGCCCGCTTTAGACGATTTCAAAATAAGCGCCGAGACGATAAACGATACGGCCGCTGCCACGATGACGCCCGCCAGCACGCCGAGATAGCTTCCCTTCGGTGTCAGCGCCAAAATGGCGATGATGCTGCCCGGAGATGATGCGGCGACAAGACCTGCGTTAAAAATCGAGAATGTGAGCAGTCCGCTCGCTCCCCCGGCGATCGCCGCGAGGATCAGCATCGGTTTCATTAAAATGTAAGGGAAATAGATTTCATGAATCCCCCCGAAGAAATGAATGATCGCCGCACCCGGAGCCGTCGATCTTGAAGAACCTTTCCCAAAGAACATGTATGCCAGTAAAATACCGAGTCCAGGCCCGGGGTTCGCTTCCACTAAGAACAGAATGGATTTACCCGCTTTGGCTGCCTGCTCAATTCCGATCGGACTTAAAATGCCGTGGTTGATCGCGTTATTCAGGAACAGGACTTTCGCCGGTTCTACGAAAACGCTTGCAATCGGCAGCAAATTCGCGTGGACAATGACTTCCACACCCGCCGCCAGCAATTTGTTAAGAGACAGGACGACCGGGCCGATCGCATAAAACGCGATAATTGTCAGCACCGCGCCGATAATTCCCGCCGTGAAGTTGTTGATCAGCATTTCAAAGCCCTGTCTGACTTTATCTTTAAACACACGGTCTAATTGTTTAATGAGATAACCGCCCAAAGGCCCCATAATCATTGCCCCTAAGAACATCGGTATGTCCGCTCCGACAATGACTCCGATGGCCGCTGTCGCTCCGACGACTCCCCCGCGGTGATCATAGATCATTTTTCCGCCCGTATATGCGATTAAAAGCGGCAGAAGATACGTAATCATCGGGCTTACCAATGTATTCAGCTGCGGATTCGGAAACCATCCCGCAGGAATAAACAGCGCGGTGATAATTCCCCATGCGATAAATGCGCCGATATTCGGCATGATCATACCGCTTAAATAACTGCCGAACCGCTGTATCTTTACTTTCATGCCAGCTTGCTGTTCTTGCTGCATATCATTTCCCTCCCTGTTTGCCTGCCTTAAGATGAAAATAAATAAGACACGGGGTTTTCTTTCGCCCCTGTGCCTTCATCATAAAACGCTTACAATCCTCATTCAATGAAAAGTAAAGAGGAGTTTGGCACAGAGACAGTGACAAATCCTTAACTAAAAAAAGACACCTCATCAAAGGTGTCTTACCGCTTCCTGTATATAATGTGTCCTTTTGTAACGACAAGTTTGGCAATGATCCGCTCACTGACAATAAACACCGGATACGCACATACGAGCGCAAAAATGGCGGCCGGCACATACCGCGCGGCCGGAATCATCGGCATGACGGCGGTTCTGGCCATCTGCACAAGATAAATCAAAAGCACGGTTATCGCAATGGCCACAGCCATAATCGGAGCTGATACTTTATATTCACGCAATTTCACATGGCAATGTCCGCACTGAAACTGGCACGGGATCATGGATGATCTGACCATGTCGCCTGTAATCGGCTTGCCGCAGTTCGGGCAGGTCGTTTCTTTCATGTTTATTCCTCCATTCAACTCTTCTATTATAACAGAGTCTGTCTCCGCGTTTTACATTTGTGATTGTTCAACATATTTTCACACATTTTATCATCAGGCTCTTGTGCACATTTGTGAAAACATCTACTCTTAAAGGGAGGTTCATCACTCATTCGCATAAAAAGGAGGATGCAGAATTGCTTCCGATTAACAGACAGCAAACCTTGCTTGAATGGCTGAAAGAGGAGGGCGCGCTGAAAATCTCTGACATAAGCGAGAGATTCGGCGTCTCCGAGATGACCGTGTACAGAGACGTCAATCAGCTGGCGGATGCAAACCGGATTATCCGGACACCCGGCGGCATTACGCTCCCGCCCGCTTCAGAAAAAAGCGCTAATCAATGCGGCTATTGCCTGCGGCCGATTCAGCATTCATATTCTGTCCAGCTCATTACTGTTTCACAAGCCGTTGAGCAGATGTGCTGCATTCATTGCGCGATTTTGCGGTATGAGGATAAAAAGGAAGAAGTGTCTCATGTCATTTGTAAGGATTTTCTTCTCCAGACAACGCTGACGGCCGCTTCTGCTTACTTTTTAGTCCATGCCGATATTGACCTTCATTGCTGCCGGCCTCAGGCGATTCCCTTCTCAACGCGTGATTACGCAGAACGGTTTCAAAAAGGATTCGGCGGGGTCATTTGCACCTTTGACGAGGCGGCGGACATCATCTTACACGACAGGCAGAAGGGATGCACCTGCAGCAAGACATAACAACAACCAACCGGAAGGCGGTGTCACAAGCCATGAGACAGAACAAACGCTGGCTCATCTTTTTGCTGTTCCTTGTTTTGATTCCGAAAACAAGTTTTGCCCACGCCTACATCACAAACTCAAACCCGGGTGAGAACAGCGAATTAAAACAAGCGCCGAAGCAGATTGAAATTGAGTTTAATGAACAGATTGAAGAAGGCTTCCACTCCATTAAGGTCTATAATTCATCCGGCGAACGGGTCGATGCCGGCAAAACGGTGATTCAAAAAAGTGATGCCCGCATCATGACCGCGGCCTTGAAAAAAAATCTGCCGCATGATATTTACAGAGCGGAATGGAACGCGGTGTCGGCCGACGGTCACCCGGTATCCGGCGTCATTCCTTTCAGTATCGGGAAAGCCGGCGGTGAACTTCAGGAGCAAACATCATCGCAAGCGGCGCTTCATCCCGAAGCGGCCATCGACCGCGGTATTTTGTATACCGCTCTCTCCCTGTTTATCGGCACGGCGTTTTTCCACCTGTTTTGGTACAGAAAAAATGATTCATCAAAAGCAAAACGAACTGTAAAGCTGCTCGTGATTTCCTTATGTTTAACGGGGCTTGCGCTTGTCTGCCAGCTCCCGATCCAGACGAAAGAAAACGCGGGCGGCGCTTGGAGCGCCGCGTTTCAGCCGGACTATGTAAAAGAAACGCTTCTGAAAACGGCAGGCGGGTGCGTCTGGATGATCCAGATCAGCCTATTTATCCTGCTTGCCCTGTCCATGATCCCGCTGCTGAAGAAGAAAGCTTTCCGGTCATTTGCGTACTGGACGGCGCCGCTGCTGTTCTTTTTCGCTTCGCTTTTGGCAAAAGCATTCGCCGGACATGCGGCGGTTATTGACGAAAAAGCGGTCGGCATCGCGATGGATTTTCTCCATTTATCAGCCGCGTCTGTATGGACCGGCGGTATAGCCGTGCTTGTGCTCCTTCTTTCATCAGAGTGGAGAAAAACAGATAAAACCGCCGCCTGGGAAACGGTCAGACGCTTTTCTCCTTGGGCATTCGCCTCTGTCGGCGTGCTTTTATTTTCAGGTGTGCTGAACGGATTTTTCATTATCCGTTCGTTTGATTCACTCTTTCACACCGCTTACGGCAAGACGCTCCTTTTGAAAATCGGGCTGTTTGTCATCATGCTTGCGCTCGGCGCCATTCACGTATGGATGACGAAGTTCCGCAGAAAAAGGAGCATCAGCGCAACGATAAAGGCCGAATGGGCAATCGGCATTGCGGTGTTATTTACAACCGCTGTCTTCACAAGCCTGCCCAGCCCGCCGCCGCCCGCGCCATTGCCTTTTAACGGCTCAGAAATGATCGGAAACGGGGAAACCCTGTCCCTGCATATTACGCCGAACCAGCCGGGTAAAAATGAATTTCAAGTCATTGTCACCGATCATAACGGCGGCTTGGTAAAAGACATTCAGCAATTTACGGTGACTGTTTATCAGACGGGCTTCAGCGGCAAACAGCATGAAAGCACCTTTGATTTGAAAAAGACGAAGGAAGGCACATTCGAAGCCGCCAACCTGTCCATCACCGAAAAGGGAAACTGGAAGATCAAAGTCCACGGACTGACAAGCGATTTCAATGAAATCAACCAAGTATTCTCAACGACAAACTAAGGAGTGTATCTCATGTTGAAAAAAAAGGCTTTCGTATTCATATTTGCCGTGACCCTGTCACTCACCGGTTTTACGGCTGCAGCAAGCGCCCACGTCTCCGTCAAACCCGCGGAATCCGCGGCGGGTTCTTGGGAAACGTACACAATGAAAGTGCCTGTGGAAAAAAATGAGCCGACAACGAAAGTCGTGCTGAAAATGCCCGCGGGCGTTGAATTCCAGCAGTATCA
Source organism: Bacillus sp. SDLI1 (assembly GCF_001553895.1). Taxonomy (NCBI): domain Bacteria; kingdom Bacillati; phylum Bacillota; class Bacilli; order Caryophanales; family Bacillaceae; genus Bacillus; species Bacillus sp. SDLI1. The sequence goes on from NZ_CP013950.1 coordinate 1,840,867, forward strand.
GCCGATTCCGGGCTGGAAAACATCCGTATCAAAGCATGATGACAAGGCGGTCTCCGTCACTTGGGAAGCAAAGGACGGCGGCATTCAGCCCGGTCAATTCCAGCAGTTCACATTCGTTGCGAAAAACCCTGAAAAGACCGCGGATGCCGCTTGGGATGCCTACCAATATTACAAAGACGGCAGCATTGTAGAATGGACGGGTGATGAGAACGCCGACACGCCTCACTCGATTACGAAAATCACAAAAGCGGCGAACGTGACGGATGCTCACGGAGCTGAACAGTCAAATGAAGAAAGCAAATCCGGCGTATCTGCGCTTGATATTGCGGCCATCGTCCTGTCAGCTGCGGCGATTATCCTTTCGATCGCGGCGCTTGTAAAGAAAAAACGCGCGTAAGCAAAAAGCGATCCGGCTCTAAAGAGCCTGAGATCGCTTTTTTTCTTATCCGCGGCCTGCCTGGAATGACGGATATTTGGTCATTCCGCCGTCAGCAAACAGTGTAATGCCGGTCACGTAGCTTGATTCCTTTGAAGCGAGCCAGACGGCGACGGCCGCGATTTCTTCCGGCTCACCGATATATCCCATCGGAATCATGCTTTCGACATCTTTTTTCTGGACGGGATCCGCGAATTTTTCCGCATTGATCGGCGTATTGATCGCGCCCGGTCCGATATTGTTAACACGGATGCGCTTCGGCGCGTACTCAAGCGCCAGCGTTTCCGTCATCAATTTAATGCCGCCTTTACTTGCCGCGTAGTGGACAAACAGCGGCCACGGAATCATTTCGTGTACGCTCGACATGTTAATGACGTTTCCTTGAATATCATTTTCCACGTAATATTTAATGGCTTCGCGGCTCCCCAGAAAAGCGCCGGTCAGATTGGTATTGATGACTTTGTTCCAGTCTTTTAACGGCATTTCATGCGACTGAACCGGATTTTCCATGCCGGCGTTATTGATCATGATATCCAATGTGCCGAATTCTTTCACCGCGGTCTGGACGATGTTTTTCACATCTTCTTCTTTTGTGACGTCACCTTGAATGATGACTGCTTCACCGCCCGCTTTTTGAACCCCTTCTTTTACGGTTTGGGCCTCTTTTTCATTACTGTAGTAGTTTATGACGACTTTCGCCTGCTCCTGTCCGAAGCGGAGCGCCATCGCTTTTCCTAATCCTGATGATGCTCCCGTAATGGCTACGACTTTTCCTTTTAAATCCGTGTACATGTTCAAACCTCCTGCATGTTGTTATGAATTTGATTTTGCAATGCCTAAGAATATTGCGGCTACGATGATCAGGATAATCCCGATGGCAATGGCGACCAGCTGGCGCTTCGTTTTGCTCTCACGAAGGATGAAGATTCCGCCGAGCGTGCTGATGACGATCCCCATTTGAGACAGGGAAAAACTTGTCGCAACACCAACGCGCGGCTGTGAGATGAACAGAAACATATTCCCGAGCGCCCAGATGATTCCCGGCAGAATGTTCTTGAGGGCGTACTTATTAAACGGTTTATGCTTGTACGTCAGGAGCAGCCCGCCGATAACCATCCCGATCGCCTGCGGCAGAAGCGCTGACCAGCCGGATACGCCGAACAGCCGGGCCACGACGACATAGACCAAATAACCGAGCGTAGAGATCAGCAGGATGACAATGCCTTTTTTTAAATTTCCCGGTTCTCCGTCCGCCCGCCCTTTTTTATCTTCTAAAGATGTGAGCACTATACCGACGATGATTAAAATAAGGGCGAGAATACCCAGCGTAATCGCGATGGGGGTTGACCATTCTTTGAATACGATCACCCCGAACAAAGAAGTCGAGACGAGCTGCATTCCCGTTGATATCGGCATCGTTTTTGAAACGCCCATCAGCTGGATGCTTTTTAGCTGATTGCTTTGGCCGAGCGACCAAAACAGCCCCGATATGATGCCGACAATAAAAATGCGCCCTGACAGCACCGGATGGACAAACAGATACAGCACAAACGAAACGATGAGCGCCCCGATTGTGGTACCCAGCGTCTGGCTGTAAGGCCCGCCGCCTAATTTGACGTTAAATAACACGATGCTCCCCCAAAACAAAGCCGGGAGAAGAGCCAGTAATATATCCATGATGGCGACCTTCTTTCAATCGTATTTGCTGTTATTTTGTCTGGAATTGAACCGATTATTCTCAAATCACAACAAAAAAGCCTGCCGGCGATTTTACCGGCAGGCTGCCCATTAAAAAAAGCCCCGCTCAGAAGCAGGGGCTCTTTTTTGGCTATTAAAGTCCGATTGACATGTATTTGGTTTCCAGATACGGCTCAATGCCTTCCGTACCGCCTTCACGGCCGATGCCGCTTTCTTTCATTCCGCCGAACGGCGCTTGAACCGCTGACGGGCCGCCGTCATTCCAGCCGATGATGCCGTATTCAAGCTGTTCTGAAATATAGATGCCGCGGCGGTAGTTTTCTGTAAAGAAATAAGCCGCAAGCCCGAACGGCGTATCGTTCGCAAGCTTGATCGCTTCATCGATATCTGAGAACGTAACGATCGGCGCAACCGGGCCGAATGTTTCTTCATGCATGATGTTCATGGATGTATCTACGTTTGACAGCACGGTCGGCGTCACGAAATAGCATCCTTTTTCATCGTTTTGGTCATATGTTCCGCCTGTCAGCACTTCTGCGCCTTTTTCCACGGCATCATTAATTTGAGCGACGATTTTATCGAACCCTTTTTTGTTGATGACAGGACCGACGTTTACGCCTTTTTCAAGACCGTTTCCGACTTTGAGTTTCGCAGCTTCTTCACTCAGTTTTTTCGCAAACTCGTCTTTCACGGATTCGTGTACGATCAGACGGTTCGCACAGACGCAGGTTTGGCCGGCATTTCTGAATTTAGAGGCCATTGTTTGGGCTACCGCCAGATCAAGATCAGCGTCTTCATCTACGATCAGCGGCGCATGTCCGCCAAGCTCCATTGACATATGTTTTACGGTGTCGGCGCTGTTTTTCATCAGGATTTTGCCGACAGGCGTTGAGCCGGTAAAGGTAATTTTGCGGATTTTCGGGCTGCTGGTAAAAACGTTTCCGATTTCAGCTCCGTCACCGATCACCACTTGCAGCACGTCCTTCGGAATTCCCGCTTCATACGCGAGACGCGCAAGGGCGTAAGCGGAAAGCGGCGTATCCTCCGCGGGTTTGATGATGAACGTACAGCCTGCGGCCAAAGCGGGCGCGGCTTTTCTTGTAATCATCGCATTCGGGAAATTCCACGGCGTGATCGCGGCTACCGGGCCGACCGCCTGGCGGGTGACGACGATCCGTTTGCCCGTTGTCGGCGCAGGGACGGTTCTGCCGTAAATCCGTTTTGCTTCCTCGGCAAACCATTCAATATAGCCGGCGCCGTATAAAACTTCTCCGACCGCTTCTTCGTACGGTTTACCATTTTCCTTCGTAATTAATTCCGCAAGTTCTTCTTTATTTTCAACAATCAGCTCATACCATTTTCTCAAAAGTGAGGCACGTTCTCCCGCTGATGTTTTGGACCATGATTGAAACGCTTGATGTGAACGTTCAATCGCTTTTTCAACTTCTTCGGCCGTCTGCTGGGCGATGCTTTCGATCGCCTCTCCCGTTGCCGGGTTGTACACTGTTAATTGTTCTGGCATATTGAACATTCCTTTCTCTCCTATAGTAAAGCCATTGAATGCTTGTTGATATATCTCACACTTTCATGATAGCAGACCCATCCGCCGGCATACCAATAATTGAACTCACAGAGCTGCTTCGATAATGGAAAGGCCTTTTTTGAGCTGTTCATCCGTCACGACAAGCGGCGTCAGAAATCGGATAATGTTGCCGTTAATCCCCGCCGTCAGCAGCAGCAGTCCGTTCTCATTCGCCGTTTTAGCGATCGCCGCGGCTTTTGCTTTGTCCGGTTCCCGCGTGTCCGGATCTTTGACAATTTCGATGGCCGCCATCGCGCCGAGTCTGCGCACTTCTCCGATACACGCATGCTCTTTTTTCCATTCAAGCGCTTGATGCTCAATGATGCGGCCGATCTCTTCAGAACGCTGATTAAGTCCTTCTTCTTCAATAATATCCAGGACGGCAAGCGCAGCCGCACAGCCGAGAGGGCTTCCCGCATATGTGCCTCCAAGTTCCCCCGGCGCAGCGGCATCAAGCATTTCCGCCCGGCCGATGACGCCGCTCAGCGGCAATCCGGCCGCAAGTGATTTGGACACGGTGATCAAATCAGGGACGGCCCCGAAATGCTCGATTGCAAAATACGTTCCCGTTCTCGCAAATCCGGTCTGAATCTCATCTGCCACGAAAACGATGCCGTGCTTTTTACAAAAAGCGGCGACATGCTGCACGAAACGTTTTGAAGGAATGATGAAACCGCCTTCTCCCTGAACCGGTTCCATAACGACACAAGCGACCGTTTCCGGCGCAACTGCAGCGATAAAGAAATCATCAAAAGCACTGATGATAAAGTCGTCATACTGCTCGTCAGTCATGCCGGCCGGCTTTTGATAATAGTAAGGAAACGGCGCCTGATACACTTCCGGGGCAAACGGGCCGAATCCGTATTTATAAGGTTTCACCTTGCTCGTCATGCTCATCGTCATGTTCGTGCGGCCGTGGAACCCTCTTGTAAATGACACGACAGCCTGGCGGTTCGTATATTTTCTGGCGATTTTCACGGCGTTTTCCACCGCTTCCGCTCCGGAGTTGAGAAGAATCGCTTTTTTCGCATGATCTCCCGGCGCAAGGGCGCAAAGTTTTTCGGCAAGTTCAATATAAGACGGATACATCATGACGTTAAATCCCGGGTGAATCAGATCCTCCGCCTGTTTCTTCACCGCCTCCACCACTTTCGGATGGGAATGGCCGACATTCAGCGTTCCGATCGCTCCGGCAAAATCAATGAATCGTCTGCCGTCCAAATCGTATAAAAGCGCCCCTTCCCCTTTTACCGCCATGCCGCGGTTTCCGTTGCCGACCCCTTTGGAAACGAATTGATCCCGTTTTTGCTGCCACTGGGCAGTTGTCACTTCCGTTGATGCTGTTTGACTCATAGATTTCATCCCCTTGCGTTATTTTTCTTATCATTCTGACTTCTTTTTGGTATGATGAAAAGTACCAAAATCAATTTATCTATGGTACCAGAAAGGGGGTCATGGTCTTTATGCTGACAATTTCCATTGATCATTCGGAAACGGCGGATTATATATACCAGCAGATCTATCAGCACATAAAAGCGGCCGTTTTGAAGCGAAGCCTGATGCCTCACACAAAGGTGCCGTCTAAACGGGAGCTTGCCGAGACGCTGAAGGTCAGCGTGAATTCAGTGAATTCGGCTTATCAGCAGCTGCTTTCGGAAGGTTATTTATATGCAGTCGAAAGAAAAGGTTTTTTCGTTGAGGAAATTGATACGGTTTATCATGAAAAAACGCCTTCGCTCTTATTGCCTGAAGATTTAAAAAAGCGGGAGACGGATAAAAGCGGCTGGATTTCATTTTCGCATATGAGCGTGGATACGGCGCATTTCCCCCTGAAAAGCTGGTTCCGCTGTGAGCATAAAGCAGCCGCCCGTTCGTTTCATACACTCGGAGAACTCGTCCATCCGCAAGGCTTATACGAAGTCCGTGAAACAATTTCGAGGCTTATTTCCCTGACAAGGGGCGTTACATGCCGACCGGAACAAATCGTGCTCGGGGCGGGCACGCAAATGCTGATGCAGCTGCTGACGGAACTGCTGCCAAAAGACGCGCTGTACGCGATGGAGAACCCGGGATATATGAGGATGTACCGGCTGCTGCAAAACCTCGGGAAAAAGACGGCCACGATCAGCCTCGATGAAAAAGGCATGTCCATAGCCGAAATCGAAAAGCGCCGGCCCAGTGTATTGATCACCACGCCGTCCCATCAATTTCCCTCAGGGGTAATCATGCCGGCTTCCCGGCGGATTCAGCTTTTAAACTGGGCCGCCGAACAGAGCGGCCGCTTCATCATTGAAGATGATTATGACAGTGAATTTAAATATGACGCCGATACGATCCCTGCGCTTCAAAGCCTTGACCGGTTTCAAAATGTCATCTACATGGGGACCTTTTCAAAATCCCTTTTCCCCGGCCTGCGCATCAGCTACATGGTTCTGCCGCCCGGGCTTTTGCGGACGTTTAAAGAGAGAACGTATGACCTTAATACGTGCAGCACGCTTGCCCAGCTGGCGCTTAAAGAATTTATCGATTCAGGTGAATATCAGAAACATATAAAAAAGATGAAGCAGCATTATAAGAACATGCGGGAACGCCTTATTTCGGCTTTGGACGAAACCTTCGGGGAAAGAATCCATGTAAAGGGCGCCAATGCCGGGCTTCATTTTGTCACGGAGTTTGACTGCGCCCGTTCAGAAAAAGAAATGTTGGCGCGGGCGGATGCAGAACAGCTCGATCTGTTTGCGATGAGCCGGTTCCGTCTGAAAATGGGAGGCGATTCATATAAGCCGCAGCTCATTCTCGGCTTCGCCCGCCTGAAGGAGAGCGATATTCAGGAAGGCGTCACAAGGCTTTACCGGACGGTTTTCGGCGCATAAAAAAACCCCGGAATTCGGGGACTATTTACCAGCGGTCCGGCTCTGTCTGCAAAATCGCCTCCAGCAGGCCGGGAAACGCCGCTTGTAAATCATCTTTGCGCAGGGAATAATAACGGTGCTTCCCGTCTATGCGCACTTGGGCGATCCCCGCTTCCCGGAGCACTTTAAAGTGATGGGACAGCGTTGATTTGGCGACCCGGACATCCGCACATGTGCCGCACGTTTTTTCAGTTGTTTCCGCCAATTGTTTGACCAGCTCTAAGCGGAGCGGATCACTCAGAGCATGAAGAACCTTTGTCAGCTGTAAGCGGTCGGTTTCAGGATGATTTGGAATGTTCATGAGTCAAATGTAACACATAAAAGCGGCGGGTGACAATTTAGGCGGTGTGGGTTTTTTCTTTACCATTCACTGCGAAACATGTTACAGTTAGTTCGATAATATTCGAACTATAACAAATAAACCCAATCAGGAGGAATAACAATGATCGTCTTACAGGCTTACATGAAAGTAAAAGCGGATAAACGCGAGGAATTTTTAGGAGAAGCGCAATCACTTCTTCAGCATTCACGTGCGGAAGAAGGAAATGTGCAATACGATCTTTTCGAAAAAATCGGTGAAGAAAATACGTTCGTCATGCTTGAACAATGGAAAGATGAAGAAGCGATGAAATTCCACAACGCCACTGACCATTTCCAAGGATTCGTGGCAAAAGCAAAAGAAGTGCTGAGTGCGCCGCTTGACGTCGTCCGCACAGAGCTGTCAGAGTAACGAAAGGATGAATAACATGAACGAAGTCCTTCAATTATTAACAGACCACCGTTCCATCCGCAGCTACACAGATGAGCCCGTATCAGATGAACAGCTGGATCTTATCATTCAAGCCGCTCAGGCAGCGCCGACTTCCATTAACGGCCAGCAATTTACCGTTATTGCGGTGAAAGATAAGGAACGAAAGAAAAAAATATCCGAATTGGCGGGCGGCCAGCCGTGGATTGACCAAGCGCCGGTTTTCCTTTTATTCTGCGCTGATTTTAACCGCGCCAAAATTGCGCTTGAAGAATACAATGATACGCCGCTTGAGATCACGAACGGTTTAGAGTCCGTTCTTGTCGGCGCCGTAGACGTCGGGATTGCGCTCGGTACGGCAACAGCCGCGGCTGAATCAATGGGACTCGGCACTGTGCCGATCGGAGCCGTGCGCGGCAAGCCGGATGAACTCATTGAAATGCTGAAACTCCCGAAATACGTTTTCCCGGTTTCCGGTCTCGTCATCGGCCATCCGGCAGACCGCTCCGCGAAAAAACCGCGTCTGCCGCAAGCAGCCGTTCTGCATCATGAAACGTATCAAGAGGAAGATTTAAGAACACATATCGAAGCCTATGACAAGCAGATGTCCGAATACATGAAAAACCGCACAGGCGGACAGGAAACAAGAAACTGGTCACAAGGCATCACCTCCTACTATAAGCAGCTTTATTATCCGCACATTCGTGAAATGCTTGAAAAACAAGGGTTTAAAACGGATAAATAAGCGCATCAGCCTGCCGGAAACGCTCCGGCAGGTTTTTTCTTTTTCTCAAACAAAAGCGTTGACACTGCGCAAAAATTTTTGTTAATATTTTCATCATATACTCATTGGTTTTCTGTGAACCGATGGGTTTTCTATTGTGACGAAAGAAGGAATCTGGGCTTATGAATGATAAGAAAACGGATATTCTGCTGGCGGCAAGAAAGCTTTTTTCGGGGAGAAGCTTTTCGTCGGTATCGATGCAGGCGATTGCTGAGGAGTGCAAAGTCTCCAAAGCATCTTTATATAAGCTGTTTGAATCGAAGGAAGACCTGCTTCTGGAGCTGCTCGATTTTAACCAGAAACAGATGGTAGCGGCCGCTTCACTATTAAATGAAGAAACAAGCCTGTCCCCTGAGGAACGGTTTGCCAAAAAACTGATGGCTGAGCTTGAAGGCTTCAGGCGCAATCAGCAGTTTTTTAATATGCTGATGTACGGAAGCCCTTCCTCTATTAATGACCGGGTAAAACGGCATATTCACAGGGCCCGTTCCACTTTTATCTGCTGGCATCGCGATTCACTGATTCAGACGTACGGCGAAGACATCATTCCTTATGTATGGGAGCTGGTGATTGTCCTGCAGGGGCTCCTGAGAGAATGCATCACGCTGATTAAGCTGGAAAAAGAACCGCTCGACCTGAAGCCTCTCACGGAGTTTATCATCCGCCATCTCAATCTCATCGTCGAAAACAGGAAAACCGAAACCGCTTTGCCGCAGGAGATGATTGACCTTTATATCGCCTCCGCTTCCTCATTTAAGCCGAAAGACAAAACCGTATTGCTGGCTGAAAGCCTGAAGGAGCTGAAAGAAGCCGTCTCAGCCCTTCCTGAGGAGAAATATGATGCCGCGGGTCTCGCTTCCGCGGCGGCCATGCTGGAGAAAGAATCAGCGGACAAACAGCCGCGGGATTTTCTCATAAAAGCGCTCATCGGTTATTTGGAACAGGCCGGACCGCTGCACCAGCCGCTTGCAGCCGTTAAAACATTGCTCAAACTATAAAGAAAGAAGGAATCAGCTTGAATAAGAGTATTAAAACTGCACCGTACAACCGCTCTGTCATTGTCGGGATTCTTTTGGCGGGAGCGTTCGTCGCCATTTTGAACCAGACGCTGCTTATTACGGCGCTGCCGCACATTATGAATGACTTCAATATAGACGCCAACAAAGCGCAATGGCTGACAACATCGTTTATGCTGACGAACGGGATTTTAATCCCGATTACCGCGTTTTTAATAGAGAAATTTACGAGCCGCACCCTCTTGATTTCCGCCATGAGTATTTTCACGGCCGGAACCATTGTCGGCGCATTCGCTCCGAACTTTCCGGTATTGTTAACGGCCCGGATTATCCAAGCGGCCGGCGCCGGAATTATGCTGCCGCTCATGCAGACGGTATTTCTCACGATTTTCCCGATTGAAAAGCGCGGCCGCGCAATGGGTATGGTCGGCTTGGTGATCTCGTTCGCGCCGGCAATCGGCCCGACGCTTTCCGGATGGGCGGTCGAAGCATTCTCTTGGCGCTCTTTGTTTTATATCATCTTTCCGATCGCGGTCATCGATTTGCTTTTAGCGATTATTCTGATGAAAAATGTCACGACATTACGAGAAACACAGATTGATATTTTATCCGTGATCTTATCGACCCTCGGATTCGGCGGTCTGCTTTACGGCTTCTCAAGCGCCGGTTCATCAGGGTGGACCAGTACTGAAGTGCTGGCCTCGCTGCTTGTCGGAGCGGTCGCGCTGATTTTCTTTATCGCAAGACAGATGAAGCTCAAAAAACCGATGCTGGAATTCCGCGTGTTTTCCTTCGGGATTTTCAGCCTGACCACCCTGCTCGGCACGCTTGTTTTCGCGCTGCTGATCGGAACGGAAACCATTCTCCCGCTCTACACGCAGAAGGTCCGGGGCGTATCCGCGTTTGATACCGGATTAATGCTTTTGCCGGGCGCGGTTGTGATGGGGATGATGTCTCCGTTTATCGGCCGGATTTTTGACAAAATCGGCGGAAAGGGCCTTGCGATGACCGGATTCTTTATCATCCTGCTCACGTCCCTGCCGTTTATGAATCTGACGGACTCGACTTCTCTCATTTGGATTGTCGTCGTTTATACCGCGCGGCTTTTGGGAACAGCCATGATTATGATGCCGGTGACGACAGCGGGAATCAACGCCCTGCCGCGCCACTTAATTCCGCACGGCACAGCCATGAACAATACCGTCCGCCAAATCGGCGGTTCTATCGGTACGGCGCTGCTAGTTTCCGTGATGAGCAGCCAGGCGGCGCACGCAAATGCGACAACTCCGGCAAACGCCGCCCTGCACGGCATGAATGCGGCATTTGTCGTAGCCGCCTGCATCGCGCTGGCCGGCTTCCTTCTATCTTTTATAATGAAGAAAAAACCGCGTCAGCCCGAGCAGCAGCAGGCCGTCACGCGTTAAACCCAGAAGAACCCGATCACGTATGTGACCGGGTTCTTTTTTTACTTCTCGATTCCGTCTTTTACTTCTTTCACCATTTGCGCCATGGATTCCAGGCCGCCTCCTGATAAATACCATGTAGCTGAGTCAAGGTAGACAACATGGTTGTTTTTCACGGCTTTCACCGATTTTACATAATCATTTTCAACCACTTGTTTCGTTGAAGATTTTGTGCCGATCGCTGTTCCGCGGTCAACGACAAACATGTAATCAGGGTTTGTTTTGGCGATATATTCATAGGAAATGCTTTGTCCGTGCAGTGATGCTTCGATGTTTTTGTCAGCCGGTTTAACGCCGAACACATCATGAATGAAGCCGTATCTTGATTTAGATCCGAACGCGCTGATTTTGCCGTCGTTCGCCATCACCACTAGACCGTTTTTATCCGTGCTGCTTGTCTTTTTCTTCAGATCGGCAATGGACTTGTCAATTTTCGCAAGCTTATCTTTCACTTCATTTTCTTTGTTAAAGATTTTGCCGATCACTTCGGTGTTGTGTTTGAATGTGTCAACGTAGTTTGTATAGTCATCATCGAGATAAATCGTCGGCGCGATTTTTGAGAACTCTTTATAAGAATCAGATTGTCTGTGGGCGATAATGATTAAATCCGGATCTATATCTGCGACTTTTTCAAAATCCGGTTCTTTTAAACCGCCTGTATTGGCGTATTTATCACTATTATATGAAGATAAGTATTTTGGAAGGTTTTGTTTCGGAAGTCCTGCCACATGATCCTGTAAACCGAGTTCATCCATCGTGTCCAGCATTCCGAAGTTGAATACGACGACTTTTTTCGGGTTCTTCGGCACTTTGACTCCTTCTTTGTTCATGTCGTCCTTAATCGTGACCATTTCTTTTGATTTGCCGGATGTTTTGTCCCCGTTTCCGCATGCAGAAACAACAAAAATCGTAACTAGCGCAATGAATAGCAATGCGAATTTTTTCATGTCTCTCACCTCATCTGGTTTTTAAGAAAAATACACACCGATCCGCTGACTGTCAATCTCTTGAATCGGAATGGTCATATCATAAATGTCTTCAAGCACGGAAGTGTCAATAATCTCCTCCGCCGGCCCTTCTTTGACGATCCGGCCGTTTTTCAGAGCAACGATATGGTCTGAGTATACGGAAGCGAAGTTGATATCATGAATCACTACGACGACCGTTTTTCCGAAGTCCTCCACAAGCCGCTTCAACAGCTTCATCATTTCAACGGAATGCTTCATATCTAAATTGTTCAGCGGCTCATCGAGAAAAATATAATCCGTATCCTGAGCGATAATCATCGCGATAAACGCCCTCTGGCACTGGCCTCCGCTGAGCTGATCGAGATATTTATCCTTTAAGTCGTCAAGCTTCATATAACTGAGGGCCTGGTTGATGTGCACCCAATCCTCATCCGTCAGCTTCCCCTGGGAATACGGAAATCGGCCGAAGCTGACCAGGTCTTTAATCGTCAGCCTGATATTGATTTGGTTCGTCTGCTTCAGGATGCTGATTTTTTTCGCCAGATCATTGCTTTTGCAGGAACCGATCTCTTGCCCGTCAACCGTGATTTCTCCGGAATCCGTCTTAATCAGCCGGCTCATGATAGACAGCAGCGTGCTTTTTCCCGCGCCGTTCGGACCGATAAACGAGGTCAGCCTGCCCTTTTGAATGGAAAGAGACGTTTTCTCAAGGACAACTTTCCCGCCGTATTGTTTGCTTACATTTTTGACCTCTACCATGATTTATTCTCCTTTAACAGCAGATAGATAAAATAAATCCCGCCGGCAAAATTAATGATGACGCTCAGCGTCGTGGAAAACGTAAACACTTTTTCCACGACGAACTGGCCTCCGACAAGCGCGATGATGCTGATCAGAACAGACCCCGCGATTAAATACGTGTGCCTGAAGGTTTTTAAAAACTCTCTCGCCAGATTGACGACAAGCAGTCCTAAAAACATAATCGGCCCGACAAGAGCCGTAGAGACAGACACAAGAACAGCGACGACAATGAGCATCTGTTTCACAAGCTTATCGTAATCAATCCCAAGGTTGACGGCGTGTTCCCTGCCGAGCGACAGCACGTCAAAAAACCGCGTGAACCGCCAGACATAAATGCCTGTCAGAAGAAAGACGGCACCGGCAAATCCTAAAAGATCGGTGTTGATATTGTTAAAGCTGGCAAACATTTTGTCCTGAACAACCTGAAACTCATTCGGATCAATCAGCATCTGCATAAAGGATGACAGACTGTTGAACAGCGTGCCGAACACGACGCCGACAAGCAGAAGGAAAAACACGTTCCGCCCCTCGCCTTTAAACATGAGCTGATACAAAACGAGTGACAAGAGCACCATCAGCCCGACGGAGATGACGAAATTAAGGTTTTTGTTCATCATGACGATATTCATTGAACCGAACAGAAATACGATGACGGTCTGAATGAGCATATACAGGGAATCGAGGCCTAGGATGCCCGGTGTCAGTATGCGGTTATTTGTAATCGTCTGGAAGATGACCGTTGAAAATGCGATCGCTCCCCCGGTGAGCATCATGGCAAGCACTTTGAAGCACCGTCTCGGCAGGGAGTATTCCCAGTTGCCCAGTCCGTAGAACAAAAAGAATCCGATACATATCATGGCGAGCGCCGCCAGCAGCGTAATTTTTTTATTATGACTCATATGCTTTTCTCCTTAACAGCATATACAGGAAGATGCCGCTGCCGATCACACCGACCATCAGGCCGATGGAAATTTCGTAAGGGAAGATGATCACCCTTCCCAAAATGTCGCAAAACAGCACAAAAACAGCGCCCAAGAGAGCTGTGTGGGGCAGACTGCTCCTCAGGTTGTCCCCTTTGTAGATCGACACGATATTGGGAATGATCAAACCGAGAAACGGCAGCATCCCGACGGTCAGAATCACAAGTGAAGCGATAAGCGACACGATAATCAGACCGATATTGACGACGCGTTTGTATTTCAGGCCGAGATTGACGGAAAAGCTCTCTCCCATTCCCGCCACCGTAAATTTATCCGCATAGACATAAGCGATGATCAAAAGCGGGATACTCAGATATAAAAGCTCGTACCGGCCTTTGACGACCAATGAGAAATCCCCCTGCAGCCAGGACGACAGATTTTGGATCAGATCGTATTTATACGCGATAAACGTGGCGACTGAACTGACGATATTCCCAAGCATTAAACCGACGAGAGGAATAAAAATCGCATCATTAAACTTGATTCTCTCGAGGATTTTCATGAACAGGAAATTTCCCGCCAACGCGAAAATAAAAGCGATAGACATTTTTACAAGCGGACTCGCTGACGTAAAAAGCATTAATGAAATCAAAATCCCGAGCCTTGCCCAGTCCATCGTTCCCGCAGTCGTCGGCGATACAAATTTATTCCGGCTGATCTGCTGCATGATTAATCCGCAGATGCTCAGGCTCATGCCGGCAATAATAATGCTCACCAAACGCGGCAGCCGGCTGTCAAATAATGTACTTGCCTGTTCTTTATTTAAATGAAAAATATCCAGCGGCGACAAGTCTTCTACACCGATAAAAATAGAAGTACACGCCAATACCGCCAGTAGCAAAAGTAAGTAACGTAGCTTCATGCTGCCTCCCCGCACCCATCACAAACGGTATGACTCATTGCCAAACAACTCCCATATATCCCCACTCGTAATGATTATCATTATCAACGACAATTATAATCTTATCATCTTTCCAAGCGCAGTCAATACGGTTTTGCTTTTTAAAAGCGGTCATCCGCGGGCCGTACACTAAATTCTTTTACAATCAGTCTATCAAGAATTTGCAGGATTTACTATAACCTTCATTTGGCTGCTTATCATTTTTTGCACAGGATGACACACTTTAAGGAAGCAAATCTGACAAACAGCGATGAAATTCCTCTCTGTGAATACAAATGTGCTTTCCACGTAGAAAAAACCCTTGATTTACCTCTTTGAAAGAGAGATAATAAAAATTAAATTTGTGAGAAAATTTAAATATTAGGGGATGTAAATCATGAAAGTTGTAAAATTCGGAGGCAGCTCCCTTGCGTCAGGAGCCCAGCTTGAGAAAGTGTTTCAAATCGTGACGGCCGATCCCGCGCGGAAAGCCGTCGTCGTATCGGCGCCGGGAAAACGCTTCTCGGACGATACAAAGGTGACGGATCTGTTAATCCGGTGTGCGGAGCATTATTTGCAAAAAGGAGCGGCTCCCGAGCTTGCCGAAGCGGTCATTGAGCGGTACGCCGCCATCGCACACGAGCTGGATCTCGATCCCTCTATTATAGAAAGAATCCGCCGTGACTTATTCGCTCTCTTAAACAGCAGCAAAGCCAATCCCGATCAGTATATGGATGCGGTGAAAGCGAGCGGCGAAGACAATAACGCGAAGCTGATCGCGGCCTACTTCCGCAGGCAGGGCGTGAAAGCCGAATACGTAAGCCCGAAAGAAGCGGGGCTGTTTGTAACGAATGAACCCGGCAGCGCGCAGGTGCTCCCTGAGTCTTATGATCATTTGTACCGTCTGAGAAACCGTGAAGGCTTGATCATTTTTCCTGGTTTTTTCGGCTATACGAAGGAGAATGAGATTGTGACGTTTTCCCGAAGCGGTTCAGATATTACCGGCTCCATTCTCGCCAACGGCTTAAAGGCCGATCTGTACGAAAACTTTACCGATGTGGACGCCGTCTATTCCGTCAACCCGTCGATCGTGCAGCACCCGAAAGAAATTAACGAACTGACGTATCGGGAAATGCGTGAGCTCTCCTATGCCGGGTTTTCCGTTTTTCATGATGAAGCGCTGATTCCCGCTTTTCGGGCCGGCATCCCCGTTCAGATTAAAAACACGAATAACCCTGATGCGAAAGGAACGCGCGTCGTCAGCAGCCGTGACAATACGAACGGGCCTGTCATCGGCATCGCAAGCGACACGGGCTTTTGCAGCATCTACATAAGCAAATATTTAATGAACCGGGAAATCGGCTTCGGCCGCAAAGCCCTTCACATTTTGGAGGAAGAAGGATTGACGTATGAGCACGTTCCATCTGGGATTGACGATATCACAATCATCCTTCGGCACAATCAGATGGACTTAGAGCTGGAAGAGAAGCTCGTCACCCGTCTGAAGCAGGAACTTCAAGCAGATGAAGTCACCGTCAGGCACAATCTGGCGCTGATTATGGTAGTTGGCGAAGCGATGCGCCATAATGTCGGCACAACCGCCAGGGCATCCAAAGCGCTGTCGGGAGCCGGCGTCAACATCGAGATGATCAATCAGGGATCATCGGAAGTCAGCATGATGTTCGGGGTGAAAGAAGAACAGGAAAAACACGCGGTGCGGGCGCTGTATGACGAATTTTTCGCCGGGGTCCTACTCTCATAGGGCACAGCCTCTTTTTTCTCTTGTCCACTACTATCCCTTACAAAACAGCTTCTGAAACATATTGTATGGTATAGACAATATGGAGGTGAAGCATAATGGGATACTCTGGAGAAGGAATTAGCTCTTTCGCTTTGATCGTTGTTTTATTTATCCTGTTAGTCATTGTAGGTACTGCCTTTGTTGGCGGTTTCTAAGCATCACTCCGTCTATATGAGGACGCTGCGGGTTTTGACCTGCGGCGTTTTCTTTTTTTCTTTGAGCCGCTTCCATGCACGCAAAAAAAACTGCCGAGAACATTCTCAGGCAGTCTTTTCCTTTGTTCAGGTTATTTTCTTCTCACGTCATTCCTCTTTCAGTTACATGGAAGTCAGCCTGATCTGTCTGGCCTGCACCTGCAACTGTAAAAATCGCGGCGGCTGCTAAACAAATAACAAACCATTTAGATTTCAATTTCATACAAACCCTCACTCCTTTGTATTTGTTTTCTTGCCTCTTCGACTTTCAGAAAATAGTCAGAAGAAATTTTAAAGCAATTTTGTTCATAGTAATATTTAGCTGCTTCTAGTGCTAAATCCTCTATATCGGCGTACAAATTTTTATTCTCCAGGTAACGGAAACATGCGCTGATTTTTTCCTCATCCGGTTTCGCCTGATACAGAGCCTGCAGCCATTCGAATTTTACCGTGTAAACGGGATCGTCTGTTTCTTTAGCATATTCATATCCCCGCCTGTGATATTCCGACGCTTTATCTTTTTTTCCGAGTTTAAAGTAAATGAGTGTGATTAGAAAATATGCTTGAGGAAGAGAATTGACGATTCTTTGTGATTCAAATGTATCAACCGCCCGTTCAAAGTAAGGAATCGCTTCGTCGGTGCGGTCCTGATTGTAGTAGCACAGTCCGAGGTTATACAGCGCCCTCCCGACAAGCTGCGCTTTTTGTTCTTTTTCAGCCATTTGCAGAGCGTGCTGAAAATGTTTGGCCGCCTGTTCAAAACGTCTTTCATCCATTAAATTGACGCCGAACACAAAATGGCATTGAATGATCCGGACGTTGTATGTGTCCTGCTCTACGTAAATTTCATAAGCATTCTTTATATGTATCAAAGAAAAATACGTTTGTTTCATATGATAATAAGCTTCGGCCACCTTAAAATAAAACTCTGCCCGCTCCACGTGGTCCGATACGAAGGCCAATTTTTTCTCAGCCTGTTTATAATACGTAATCGCTGATATAAATTCTCTTTTATCAAATTCAAACATGCCTTTGAAAAAGTTGACGTAATAATCGAGAAGCCCTTTGAGCCCGGCCTGGCTGTTATCAATGTTATCAAGAATTTCCGACAGGGTCGGCTGGTCTTCTATCTTCAGTTTTTCCAGCGGCTCCAAGTAGTCCAGCATCAGCTGATGGCGAAATTCCATGAGGGAATAATAAAGCACCAAGTTCGAATCAGGCTCCATATGGTCAAGCTCTTGTTTGATCTCGGCCTTCAAGATCTCCGCATCCGGCACGCTGAATGTTCTTATGTATCGATACCACTCGTTAATCTTCTGCCCGACTGCTGAAGAAGGAATTAACCCGCTCTTCATTCCTTCACCCTCCCCATCCAAGACCTGTTTACCAGTTATTTTATCACGTTTCCGTGTCTTTCCATCCCGAAAAACACGCAAACTTTGTTTCGGCAGAGCGCAATTTTTCGCAGTGAAGATGAAACAGCCGGCAGCCGAACAGGACTGCCGGTTTTAAAATGATTCATGTTTCGTATTCAGCGGAAGGCGGATTGTAAAGGTTGTGCCTTTTCCCTTTTCGCTGTCAATGTCTATCGTGCCTTTGTGCATTTCGACGAGCTGCCTGACGATGGACAGGCCGAGTCCGTATTCGCCGTATGCCGTATTCGTTCGGGACACATCTGCCTTATAAAAACGCTCCCATATGTGCTCGATTTCTTCTTTAGAAATACCGATTCCGGTGTCTTCGATTTCAATAACCGTTTCCTTATAGCCTTCATACCCGCGCAGCGTAATGTCTCCGTTTTGCGTAAATTGAATGCTGTTTTTCGTAATGTTGACGAGAATCTGGATCAGCCTGTCATAATCGGCGAACACTTTGACGCCGTCCTCCGCTTCAATCCGGAGCCGATTTTGTTTTTCCTCGGCCTGCTGATTGAGATGCTCTTTAATAATTTCAAACACCTCGATGAGCGGCAGGCTCAGCTTGTCCAGCTTGATTTGCTGGGATCTGATTTTTTCATAATCCAGGTTTTCTTTCACGAGCCTGAGCATCCGCTTCGTTTCTTCACTGATCAGCGAGAAGCATTTCTCTTTATCTTTTTCCGGGATGGTGTTGCTGTTAAGGCCCTCCACCAGCCCGTTAATGGTCGTCAAAGGCGTTCTCAGCTCATGGGAAACATCGGCGATAAATTGGCGCCTCCGCTTTTCAAGGCGGTCAATCTGCTCTCTCGATTGCTTCAGATTTTTAGCCATCGTATTGAAATCGGACGCCAGCATGCCGATTTCATCGCCGCCGCTGTTCTTGAGCGAAATATCGTAATCACCGCAAGCCACTTTTCCCGTCGCATCCCGCAATGTCTGAATCCGCTTGACGTGAAACTTAGATAAAAGCCAGCTTAACAGAATCGTGATGATAAGGGTGCTGATAATCGCGTAAATCATATAGCGGTTGACCTGGCTGATCATCTGCTCGACCCCTCTGACAGGAGACACGAGCAGCACCGCGCCTTTAAATTGATTGTTGATAAAAAGCGGTTTTGCGACGAGCGATACTTCTAAGCCTTCCGTATTAAAACGATTCATCTCCGCTCTGATCTGAACGGTTTTCCCTTGCTTCAGCATGCGCCACTCTTTACTTTTCAGCTTCTCGCGCGGCGGCATATCATCAGGAAAAAAGTAAGGCCGCTGATGTTCATCAAAAATAATAAACCTTGTCTCGCGCGTTTTTAACATGTCCTGATACGGATACAAGCGGCGCAGATCAAGTTCGCGCCCGTTCAGCTCACTTGTGATCTGTTGGGCATAGGATGACAGCTCATCCACTTTGTTTTGATACGCAAAATCTTTCACAAAATGTGAAAACAGGGAAATGATGATGAAAAAGGCCAAAATCAAAATGCTGACATGGCTCAGCAGCAGCTGATATAAGTATTTAATCCTCATCAAATTTGTACCCTACCCCCCACACCGTGTATAAAAACGTTTTTTCGTCACTGGACAGTTTTTTGCGCAGCCGTTTAATATGAACATCAACCGTACGTTCATCGCCGTAAAATTGATAGCCCCACACCTGCTCAAGCAGCTGCTCTCTTGAAAAAACCTGACGCGGGTTCTGTGCGAGATAAAAGAGCAGATCAAATTCCTTCGGTGTCAGATTCTCGACAGCCTTTCCGTGCAGAAACACTTCCCGCGTCTTCTTATTGATTGAGAAACACGCCGTTTCGATCAAGTCATCGCTTTTTACGGCCTGCCCCGTCGCCCGGTATCTTCTGATCACCGCTTTAATCCGCGCTACAAGCGTCAGCGGGCTGAACGGCTTGGTGACATAGTCGTCGGCCCCCATTTCAAACCCGATCACCTGATCAGACTCCGTGTCCTTTGCGGTCAGCATAATAATCGGCACACTGCTCGTCTCTCTTATTTTCCGGCAGATCGTCACTCCATCCATGGACGGAAGCATAATGTCCAGAATGACCAAATCCCACTCCTCTTCTGTGAACCGCTGATAGCCTTCCACTCCGTCATGGACAAATTCGGCTTCAAATCCTTCTTTAAAAAAGAACATTTCCGTCATGGTGCATACGCTTATATTGTCTTCTATCATTAATATCTTCATTGGTTCCTCCGCTTATCTTGACGCTTTTACTTATAATAGCACCATTTTACCCGGATATTTTCGCGTTTCACAATTGTTAGTTTTTATTTCATCACCCGGAAATAGTTTGTTCATATTTTTTTCATACATTTCTCCTACTATATACATATCGGATGACCGGTGCTAAAGAAGGCCGGTTTTACAAGATCTGACACCCACACGGAGGAACCGACATGAACTTTATAAAAAGAGCCTTTTGGAGCATGAAGGCAAAAAAGGGGAAAACATTTTTGCAGCTGGTTGTGTTTTCAGTGATTTGCATTTTTGTCCTGTCCGGTCTTACGATTCAAACTGCGGCAAAGAAATCAAGCGAACTGGCAAGGCAGCAGCTCGGCGGAAGCGTCACACTCCAGGCTGACCGCCAAAAGCAAATGGCGCAGCAGCAAAAAGACGGTGAAAAGAGGTCGTTTGAGTCAACGCCTATTTCCGTCTCGGATGCAAAGAAGCTTACATCCTTACAGCACGTTAAAAATTACAACTTTCTCACGACAGCGTCAGCAAATGCAGAAAGCTTTGAGGCGATTGAAAGCTCAGACGAGTCAGCCAATAATAATTCCGGCGGCAGCCGTTTTCAAGGCGGCGGCGGAAGACAGATGATTTCAGCGGACATTTCGATCGAGGGCGTGCTCTCTGCGGCATTGCTTGACGATTTCACGAGCGGCGGCTCAAAAATTACTGACGGACGCAATATCACAAAAACAGATGCGGACGCAAAAGTCGCCGTGATCAATGAAACGCTGGCAGATCAAAACAAGCTGAAGGTCGGCAGCTCCATTACGGTTTCCTCAGCAGCGGATGATTCGGTGAAAACGAAGCTTCAAATTGTGGGAATCTATAAAACAACATCATCAGGAGACGATCAGGCACAGCATTTTTCATTCTTAAATCCTGACAATAAAATCTATACACCTTACACCGCCGCGGCGGCGTTAAAAGGATCTGATAACAAAAACAACATCAGTTCAGCCGTTTATTACATGGATGATGCCAAATATATTGACTCATTCGTTGCGGCTGCGAAAAAAACATCCATAGATTATAACACCTACACGCTGACGGCGAACGATCAGGTGTATCAGCAAATGGTCGGCCCGATTGAAAATGTCGCATCGTTTTCTAAAAGCGTGGTGTATCTGGTATCCATCGCGGGCGCGGTCATTCTCGGATTAATCGTGATGATGTCGATCAGGGAACGCAAATATGAAATGGGTGTCTTAATGGCGATCGGTGAAAAGCGCTGGAAGCTCATCGGACAATTTTTAACGGAAATTCTGGCTGTCGCTGTCATTGCCATCGGCATCGCATCCGCAGCAGGCAGCCTTGTGGCGAATCAGCTCGGAAACCAGCTTCTTTCCCAGCAGATCAGCTCAGCCGATGATTCACAGCAGCAATCAGCAGGCGGCTGGGGCGGCGGAGAAATGTCGCACAGAGGCGGCATGTTCGGCCAGCATTCATCCAGCGCGGACGTCATCAGTACGATGCAGGTAAACGTCTCGCTGAATGATCTTCTGATTCTTGGCGGAATCGGCATCGCGATTGCCGTCATCGCCACACTACTGCCGTCTGTATCAGTCATGCGGCTTCATCCTAAAACCATTCTGACCAAGCAGGAATAAGAGGAGGCAGCGTAATGAGCTTATTAACCTTTCAGCAGGCCGGCTATTGGTACAAAGACAAAACACAGCCGCTGTTTCAGAATATAACGATCAGCTTTGAAAAAGAGAAGTTTTATACAATTGCCGGCGCCTCCGGAACGGGAAAAACCACGTTTCTGTCACTGGCGGGCGGCCTTGATACACCTAAAGAGGGAAGCATCCTTTATAACGGAGAAGACATCTCCAAAATCGGATTAACCAAATTCAGAAATCAATATGTTTCTATCGTCTTTCAATCTTATAATCTGATCCCGTATATGACGGCGCTCCAGAACGTCACAACGGCGATGGAGATTACCGGTTCTAAGGAGAAAAACAAAGATGCGTTCGCGCTCAGCATGCTGGAAAGGGTCGGCATCACGGAACAGCAGGCCCGACAGCGGGTGCTGACATTAAGCGGAGGGCAGCAGCAGCGGGTTTCGATTGCGCGGGCTTTCTGCTGTGACACGGATTTGATTTGCGCGGACGAGCCGACGGGAAATCTCGACGAGGATACGTCAAAGGAAATCGTCCGGCTCTTTCAGGACCTGGCGCATAAAGGCGGCAAATGCGTCATCATGGTCACGCACGACGAACAAATCGCCAAAGTTTCGGATATCAACATCCGCTTATCAAGAGGATGTTTTACGGTAAAAGCAAATGGCACGGCCGTTTCCTGATACCGCGCCCCTGCCAGCGCAGACAGGGGCGCACCCTATATCCCCCTATTCAATAGAAGTGAACGTAAAAAAAGCGAGGGCTGCATCCCCTCGCTTTTTTTATTTATATCAGCTGTAAATAGCGTTCAATATTTGATTGACCGGCTGCTTTAATCAATTCTTCCGCCTTTTCCTCTTCCCCCGGCAAAGCGAGCCGGAGTTTGTCTTCAATGTCTTTTTCAGAAAGACCGTTTCCCGGCGCTCCCTTCGGACAGTCGATACGTGTTTCATAGACATGATTGCCGGAAGCCGTGACCCGTACAATTGTAAAACGGCCCTTCGGAACGGCGTTGTCAGCCGGCTGAATTTGATCATCATAGCTTCGGTGAATCCTCGCAAACCCCTTTTGAAGGGATTCCGGAATCGGCTCGGAGGTAAAGTGTTTTGCTGAAAAATCTTTACCGTGCAGAGCCAGGGCAATCACATATTCCACACTGAAGCGGCCCGCTTCGCCTGTTTTCGGACGCCGTTCTGTCAATGCGGCATCCCCGCCCGGCGGATAAATAACGTCGGTCCGTTCCATTTGGCCGAAAGTGAGACCGTGCTCAGCCTTCAGCTTGAGAATGGCGTCCGCCGCGTGATGGGCTGCCGAACAAAACGGATAAACCTTAAACCAAAGCCCCGGGCTCACAATCCGCCAAGGTTTTCCCCACCCGTTTAAAAGCAGGGTTTCTGCCCGTTCAAGATCGCCGTACAGTCCGAAGAAGCCTTTCTCCCCGTCAAGCGCATGATCCGACCCGCCAAAACCGGCCTTCGCAAGCTTTACGGCGAACAACCCGGCTTGAGCGGCCAGTCCGGCATGAAGCGGCTTCATTTCTGTCCCGAACTGCACCCGCATGCCTCCGGAACGGGCGGCCGCAAAGCCGATCGCTTTTTGCAATTCGTTTTGATTGAGGTTCTCCGCGAAACCGACGGCGCAGGCCGCCGCAATCGCGCCTAACGTTCCCGTATTGTGCCAGCCTTTCTCGTAATGGTGTCTTCCCGCTGACTCACCGAGCCGCGCCATCACTTCGATGCCTGTCACGTAAGCACCGAGAAAACGACTTTCGTCTATATGGCCGGATGATGCCGCTGCGATCAGAGCCGGAAGGATGACCGCGCTCGGATGTCCTCTTACATCAGAATGAACATCGTCAAAATCAAGCGCATGGGCAATGAATCCGTTAATCAGCGCGGATTGGGACGGCGTTGTTTTTTGATTTCTGCCGATAAGCGGAGCTGTCGGCGCCCCGCCTTCTTCTTCGGCCAGTTTAATCAGCTTCTCAATGCCTTTATCCCGTCTCCCGGCAAAGGCTGCCGCTGTAAAATCAAGCAGGCCTTTGCGCGCTTCTTTCATCGCTTCGGCGGATGTTTCCGGTACAGACGACATGACGGCCTGAGCAAGCCCGGCCGTCAGATGTTCCGTATTCATTCCGCTTGCTCCAATACATTAACGGCCAGCCGGGCAAAAAACTCAGCCGCTTTCGGGAGCGCTTTTTCGTCGAGTGTGAAGGCGGGATGGTGCCATTCTTCCGTTCCGTTTGTTCCCATCCAGACGAAGAAGCCGGGGATTTTTTCTTGATATAACGCGAAGTCTTCCCCGCCGGGAGACTGTTCTGCCCGAACCGTTTGAAGCCCGAGATCTTCAGCCGTCTGTTCCGCCGTCTGGATGAAACGGGCGTCGTTCATCACTGACGGAAGGTAAGGATACCAGCGGAATTCGGCTTCTGCCCCGAATCCGGCCGCGATTCCTTCGGCAACCCGCTTCATATGTTTCGGAACAGCGTCACGCGCTTCTTTTTGAAACGTCCGGACGGTGCCTTCCATTTCCACATGGTCCGGGATGACATTCCAAGAGCTGCCGCCTTGAACCCTTGTGATGCTGACGACGGCATTGTGAAGCGAGCTGATATTTCTGCTGACAACTGATTGCAGGCCGCCGATGATCTGCCCTGCCGCCTGAATCGGATCAATGCTGTTATCAGGGATTCCGGCGTGGCCGCCTTTTCCTTTAACAGTGATTTCAAAGCGGTCCACACTCGCCATCAGCGGGCCTTCTTTCAGGCCGACCGTGCCGACGGGGAGGTCGGGTTTGTTATGCATGCCGAATATTGCCGATACACCGTCAAGCGCGCCGGCTTCAATGACCTGTCTCGCTCCGGCGGCGATTTCTTCCGCGGGCTGAAAAATAAACCGCACCGTTCCTTTCAGCTCGTGCTTTCTCTCATTTAATAAGAAAGCCGTGCCGAGAATAGATGCCGTATGGAAGTCGTGGCCGCAGGCATGCATGACGCCGCTGTTTCGCGAAGCAAACGGAAGGTTTGTTTTCTCTTCGATCGGCAATGCGTCAATGTCCGCTCTGACGGCGATGACCGGGCCGCTTTTGTCTCCTTTGATTTCGGCGATCACTCCGGTTTGAAGTTTCGGAACATCAAGAACCGTGATCCCCTCTTCCTCCAGCCAGCGGCGGATTTTATTCGTCGTTTCGTATTCCTCGCCTGACAGCTCAGGGTGTTCATGAAGGTCGCGGCGGATATTGATTAAACATTTGTTTAATGATTCATACGTTTCTCTTGCCATTTCTTCTTCGTCCCTTCCTATACAAGCTCAGCAGGCTCTCCCACTTGCTTTATAAATTTTTTCGTCCGTTCGTTCTGCGGATTGTCAAACAGCTCTTCCGGTGTTCCCTGCTCGATGATGCGTCCGTCCGCCATAAAAATGACCTGGTCGGCCACTTCACGCGCAAAAGCCATCTCATGCGTGACGATGACCATGGTTGTCTGTTTTTCGGCAATTGATTTGATGACTTGAAGCACCCCGGTTACAAGCTCAGGGTCAAGGGCCGAAGTCGGTTCATCCAGTAAAATCGCGTGAGGGTCAACGGCCAAAGCACGCGCAATGCCGATCCGCTGCTGCTGCCCGCCTGACATCGTAATCGGGTAGCTGTCCGCTTTTTGCTCTAAACCGACTTGCCGCAGCAGATCCATCCCGATCTGTTCCGCTTCTTTTTTCGGTTTCTTTTGCGCGGTGATCAGCGCTTCTGTCACGTTTTGCAGCGCGGTTTTGTTTTTGAAGAGATTGTAATTCTGAAACACCATCGCCGTCTGCTGGCGAAGCTTGTGTACGTCTTTGCGCGAATAGGACACTGCATTCAGCTTGGCATCACCGATTTCAATGATGCCGTCATCCGGGCGCTCCAGCAGATTCAGGCAGCGGAGGAGCGTTGATTTTCCCGAGCCGGACGGGCCTATAATGGCCGTGACTTCGCCGCTTTTGATCTCAAGATCGATCCCGTCAAGTACGGTAAGGTCTTTAAATGCTTTTCGAATATGTCTGACTTGTATCATCCTGAGCCTCCTCCTATGTGCGATAAGGCTTGCTGATCGCCCGTTCGAGCAGATCCTGCAGCACGCTGTAAATAATCGTAAGAATCCAGTACATGACCGCAACGGCTAAATACGTCTCAAAATATTTGAGGTTGCCTGATGCGTACATTTTTCCTTGGGCGAACATCTCCATCACTCCTAATGTAAAGGCGAGCGATGTTTCTTTTAACAGGCCGATAAACGTATTTCCCGTTGCGGGAAGCGCGTTTCTGACGGCCTGCGGGAAAATGATCCGTCTGTACGCCTGTGATTTTGTCATTCCGACGGACAGGCAGGCTTCAAGCTGCCCTTCATCGACTGAGTTGAGCGCGGCGCGGAAAATTTCAGCGAGGTAGGCGGCATTTTTCAGGCTTAGCCCGATAATCGCCGCCGTTAACGCCGTCATCTTGCTCATTCCGGGGAACAGCTGAGGCAGGCCGTAATAAATTAAGAAAAGCTGGACGAGCGTCGGCACACCCCGGAAAAATGAAATATACACCTTTGACAGCTGGTGAAGCACAGGAACACGATTTTTTGTGATAAGCGCTAATATAAGGCCGCCGATCACGGCAAATACCATGGCCGCGACGGCCATTAGTAATGTGATCGGCAGGGCTTCGATTAACGCGGGAAAAGCTGAAAACATAAATCCCCAATCAATGCTGTTCATTCTCGATTTTCACCGCCGTTTCTTAATGCTTTGCTTCCGTTGTAATGTCTTCTTTAAAGTACTTTTCAGACAGCTTTTTGAGCGTGCCGTCTTTCCGCAGTTCTTCAATGGCTTTGTCTACTTTTTTGCGGATTTTATCGTGAGCCGCATCCTTCGCAAACGGGAAGGCGACTTTTTCATAGACAATCGGATCTCCTGCTAATTTCAGAGGCAGGCCGGTCTTTTTGATTTGGGCGATCAGGACGCTGCGGCTGTTTACGTAAGCGTCAACGCGCCCGTAAGCCACGTCTTTCAGCGTGCCTTCTTGTGTTTCATACGTTTTAATGTTGATTTTTTTATCCGGGTCCTTGCTCTCAAGGTTTTTCGCGTGGTTTGAGCCAAGAACGGCCGCCACTGTTTTTCCTTTTAGATCATTGACTGATTTGATGTCTTTGTTATCGTCTTTGACGACGATTTGAGTGCCCGCATACGAATACGGTTCTGTGAAGTTATACGTTTTCTTGCGTTCGTCCGTGACAGCGACCTGGTTTGAGATGGTGTCGAGTTTGCCGGTCTGGAGCTCTCCCATCAGGCCGCTGAATTCAAGCAGCTTCCAGTCCAGTTTCATGTTGATTTTTTTCGCAACGGCTTCCATGACATCCACGTCAAAGCCGGTCAGCTTGCCGTTTTCTTTATATGCGAACGGATAGCTTTGCCCCGTGGCGCCGACATGCAGCACGTTAGCGCCGCCTTCGCTTTCTTTACCGTTTCCGCATGCTGATAAGACCGCCAGAAGAGCGGCAGAGAGCAGCAAAGCCCATGTTTTCTTCTTCATTGAAATCCCGCCTTTTCCTATTCATATGTTAATCGTGCAATTGTTTTTTTAAATAGATGGTGATGTGCCCTTTTCCTAAATCCTTTTCGCCTGCGCGGACGTAGCCTTTCCGCTCGTACATGCCGATCAGCCACGGATGCTTGTCCGCTGTGCCCAATGATACGAAGGGCGCTTTTAGTGTATCGCGGAGCACTGTATTCTCCAGCCACTCCAGCATGTCTGAGCCAGTCCCTTTTTTTCCGGTTTCAGGGTCGACGGCGAACCACCAAATATGAGGGACACCGTACGGACCGGGATTCGGCCCCCACGGCATCCGCAGAGAAATCGTCGCCACTATGCGTCCGTCTTCCTCCAGAACGTAACAGGCGTTTTTTTGTATGTTATTCAAAACGAGCTCTTTGTCCGCCGTTGCCGCGGCAAAGTTGATGCCGAGCTTGCGGATCGGTTCATATGCCCTCAGTGTCAGTGAAAGCAGTTCATCAGCGTCCGCTTCCGTTGCGAGCCGGTATCGTTTTGACATGATGAGCCCTCCTTTAATCGGCATATCGGTTTGCCGGTTTTTCCAGTCCGAAATGTTCTCTCAGCGTCGTTCCTTCATACTCTTTTCTGAACACGCCCCGCTCTTGTAAAATCGGAATCACTTTGTCTACAAAAAGAGTGAGACCTTCAGGCAAAAGCGGAGGCATGATGTTGAAGCCGTCACAAGCTTGGTTTTCAACCCATTCCTCCATCTTATCGGCAAGCTGTTCAGGCGTTCCGACAAAGATATGATGGCCTCTTGAACCCGCCACATATTTGTACAATTCGCGGATGGTCATGTTATCGCGTTTGGCCATCTCCTGAACGAGCTTGAACCGGCTTTTAACTGCATTTGACGCTTCCGCATCCAATTCAGGCAGCGGGCCGTCAAGCGGGTAAGCGGAAAGATCGACGCCGCCCAGATAGTTTTGCAGAATGTTCAGGCCGACAGACGGGATGATGAGGTCTTGAAGCTCTTCATATTTGGCCCGCGCTTCTTCTTCGGTATCGGCGATAACGGGAAAAATCCCCGGCATGATCGCGATTTTTTCAGGATCACGGCCGTAAGAAGCCGCTTGTTCTTTAATAGATTGATAGAATTCCTGCGCGGATTCCAGATGATTTTGCGCGGTGAAAATGACCTCCGCCGTTTTGGCTGCCAGCGCCTTTCCGTCACCTGATGAGCCAGCCTGAATAATGACCGGGCGGCCTTGCGGTGTGCGGGCGACATTCAACGGCCCTCTCACGGAAAAATAGGTTCCTTTATGATTCAATTCATGCATTTTGTCTTTTTCGAAAAATGTCCCTGACTCTTTGTCGCGGATAAAGGCGTCTTCCTCCCACGAATCCCATAATCCTTTGACGACTTCCACGAATTCTTCCGCGCGCTGATATCTGAGATGGTGCTCAAGATGCGTTTCACCGCTGAAATTAAGCGCGGTCGATTCAATTGATGATGTGACGACATTCCAGCCCGCGCGGCCGTTGGAAAGATGATCCAGCGATGCAAATTGTCTCGCGATATGGAACGGTTCGCTGTATGTGGTAGACGCGGTCGCCGTCAGACCGATGCGGGATGTGACCTGAGCGAGCGCCGACAGCAGGGTAAACGGCTCAAAGCGCGTCAGCACATTCGGATGCGATTTGCTGTCTATTGATAAACTGTCCGCCAAAAACAGCATGTCTAATTTCCCCCGCTCTGCTGTTTTCGCCAGTTCTTTGAAATAATCCAAATTCATGCTCGCGTCCGCCGGCGCCTCAGGATGTCTCCAAGAGGCGACATGATGGCCGGTGCCTGCGAGAAACACACCGAGTTTGATTTCTTTTTTCTTTGTCATGACGGATCTCCTTCTATAATGAAATACGGTGCGGAATATATTAACACCATTAAACCTATATTTCCTATTAAATTTATAAGAATAAATCAAAATGTACAATTGTCGGGCAAGTTTGTCAATGCATTAAGAAAAAAATCATGATTTTAAAAATAACCCGGCGCACCGGCCGGGTTATTTCTTCGAAACTGAATAGACGCTCCCTTTGACTTTTTTCTTGATGACGGCAATGATAAGCAGCAAGACGGGGAACAGCACTTGAAACGGAAGATGAATATAGATCGGGACAATGTTTAAGCCTTCATTCATATGTTCCGAAAAATTGCTTGCGATGCTGATGGAGAGAATCAGCACCCCCAATCCGACCGGGAAGGCCAGCTGGGACGGATTTTTTTCTTTAAACAGCGTGGACACGCCCACGACAACCGCATATGTAAAAAGGCTGACTTTGAAAAAACCGCCGATGACGAGCACGAGCATGAAAAAGACATCCAGCCGGTCTAAAAACTCTTCCACTTTAATCGTCTGTATGGTGCTCAGCAGCGGGAATTGAGAGCGGAGCATTAAGTTGACATCAAGCACACAAATATTAATTGCCACTGACATCGCCAAAAACAGGCCGCTGATGATAATCGCCAGAAATCCTGTTTTCTTCACCTTTTTCCGATCTTTTAAGCAGGGGAATATCATGACAAACACGATTAATTCACCGAACGGGATGAACATGGTCTGTTTAAATACGGAATAAATGACCGTCCCCATCCCGTCCGCTAAAACAGGCTGGAGAAATCTCAGGTTTATCGTGCCGGAGCTGATAATGAGGATCAGCCCGATGGCCGTCAGGAAATACATAATGCTAAACAGCAGCTCGCCGGCTCTCGCTATGACTTCAATTCCCTTTCTGACCGCAAATATCGCGGCAAGCATCAGCATGCCATTCACAATTAGAAGGGGCGTGTCCTGATAGGCGAAGGTGACAAGCATTTCGCCAAAATCCCTCAATATGCGGGCGGCGATATAAGCAAAATAGAGAATATAAAGAAGAGAGACCGCCCAGCTCAGATGCCTGCCGATCAGTTCGGTCATGTAATCTCTCGGAGAGGACTCAGGAAAATATTGATACAGCGCCTGATATACGTAGAAAAGTCCGAGACCGGTAACGCACCCGAGAAGCACGGACAGCCATGCATCCCGCCCGGCCATCGTGCCCGGCGGGATCAATAACGAACTGCCCAATTCAAACAAAATGATCATAACAAACAGCTGGCGTGTGCCGATTTTCGCATTTTCCATACGCTTCGCTCCTTTCTCCTCAAATCAATCGTGCTCAAGCTTGTCTGAGAGAGGGTTATTCCGCAAGCCCGTTCTTCTGATAATGACTTCCGTTTTTACGTCCACGGGGATGTTGGGGAAAATTTCTTCATCCCACTTCCCTTCGAGCTTTTTCCATTTGTCCGGATGTTTTCGATAGATCAGGTCTCCGAACCCGACGAAATCATTCTTATGGGCTTTAATACCTTCAATTGATTTGGTGATATCTCTATCAAGCTGCGTGCTGAGCGCCTTTTGCATGACCATGATCACTTTCGGATCAGACAGATGGAAAGGGTATCTGACAGCGTCCACAAGCCCTTCGACCTCAGCATGAACGTGAATATGCGGTTTTCCGTTCGGAAAAGTGGCCGTCACCTTTGTATTCTGGCGGGTGACCTGCAGACTGATGGCATGCTTCACGTTCTTCCAATCCGCATTGATAAACGTATGCTTGATTTTGTTCAGCAGCCATACAGCGCCGACACTGTCATCATCCTCGATCCAGTAGTCCAGTCTCCCGTCCTTTTTGAACACCGCCAGTCCGTCCGCTGACAGCACCGCTTTCGGTTCAGTCGTCTGCGTATTTTCCATCGTAGGGCCGGCTTTATCGTCTCCGTGCATTTCATAACCCGGAATAAACGGCGACCCGGTCGGAGAAGCGAGATCAATCAGAACGTCCTGAAGGCTTGTTTTCACGACTCTGCCGTATTGTTCCTGTGTGAAGCTGAGCGTCTTGTTCACTTTATTGGAAGGGATTTTATCAATCGGCGTCAGCACTTTAATAATGTCTTCAGCCTTGCAATTATGCGCAATAACCGCGGTTGCGGTCGTCCTGAATTCGGTATCACGGTCAAGGTTGTCCAGAATAAAATTGAGTCCTTCCTCTTTCGCGAGCCTTTCACTGAACACCACAAGATTCGTATGCGCAAAATAGAGCCTTCTGGACACCTTCATCGAGGCTTTTCTCAAAGCTTCCGTCATATTGTCTCCGGACACGGAATAGACGGAAACCGGCGGCCGGTCTCCCGCTCCGCCGCCCTGCAGGCCGCCGGCTACGTTTCCCGGGTTGATAATCTGAAAGTGAAGGACGTATTTTCCCGATTCGGTACGGTCAATACCGATGGCGGAGATTACGGCCAAATCGGTCAGCTCCCTTTTATCCCAGCATCCTGATACAAATATAAGAGAAACCATCGTACAAAGGAGGAGTATCCATTTACGTCTTTTCATTGCCGCCGCCCTCTTCTACATCTTTATTAACCATTCCTCTGGAGGTCTCCGGTTTCGGTCTTTGATGTTCTCCTTGGCGCCTGTTGTTTTTCTGCACGAGCAGCCCCGGCCTTTTTTCATCCGCCCATAACGGAGCGCGGAAAATGGAATCCTTCAGCCCGCCCGGGGTCAAAGGAGCGAGCGGGGACATATACGGAAAACCGAACGAACGCAGTCCGCACAGATGGACAAACATCATGATAATGCCCAGAATCAGCCCGTAAAATCCCATGATGGCCGCGGTCAGAATAAAGACAAACCGGATCAGGCGCGCAGATATCGCCATGTCAAAAGCAGGAGTCGCAAAGCTGGCAATCGCCGTCAGCGCGACGACGATCACCATGGCCGGGGAGACGATGCCGGCCTGTACGGCGGCTTGGCCGATGACAAGCGCTCCGACAATCGAAACGGCGGAGCCGACCACTCTCGGAAGACGGACGCCCGCTTCCCTGAGAATCTCGAAGGCCACTTCCATCGTCAGCGCTTCAATTACGGCCGGAAACGGCACGGTCTCCCGCTGGGCCGCGATGACGATCAGCAGCTGCGTCGGAATCATTTCCTGATGAAAGGTCGTCGCCGCCACGTAAATCCCCGGCGCCACCAGCGAAATGAAGAAAATCAAAACCCGAAGCAGCCGGATGCTTGTAGCGATATCAAATCGGGAATAATAATCCTCGACCGATTGAAAAAATTGAATGAATAAGGCCGGCGCGATAAGAACAAACGGCGTTCCGTCCACAATAATCGCAAATCTTCCCTCCAGCAGATTCCCCGCCACAACGTCCGGCCGTTCCGTATGATACACAGTGGGAAATACGGAAAACGGCGCGTCTTCAATAAGCTGTTCAATGTAGCCGGATTCCAGAATGCCGTCGATGTCAATGTGCTTCAGCCGTCTGCGGACTTCCTTAATCAGCTTTTTTTCACAGATTCCGTTAATATACATCAGCGCGACGTCCGTATTCGTTTCGTGCCCGATCTCCATTTTTTCCACCCATACATCAGGATTTTTTACATACCTGCGGATCATTGAAATATTGGTTTGCAGGGATTCAGTGAATCCCTGCCGCGGTCCGCGGAAGGACACCTGAGTGCTCGGCTCTTCAATGGACCGTTGCTCTCCTCCTTCCGTGCTGGCGATCAGCGCCTTGTCAGCCCCGTCGACAAAAATGAGCGTGCTGCCCGCCACCAGCCCGGCATAAAGGCTTTTCCATTTCTCTTCCTCTTTTACTCCGCCGATCGCAAGCGTTTTTTCATATATCAGGCAGACCGCCTGTTCCGGCTGAACGGACGGGATGTCAATTAAATCCTCCAGAAGGGATTGGCTGACAAGCTGCTCGTCTACCAAACCGGCGATATACACGATCGCAGCCGGAAGCTCTTCTTTTCCGATTTTCAGCCGGCGGATGACGACATCGGCACTGTTGCCGAATCTCTCAGACAGCTTCTTCATATTTTCCTTTAAGCTTGCGGAGATCGGCTCTTCCCGCTCTTTGTCTGATTTGGTTTCCGCTTCTTTTCTATCTTCATTGTCACCGTTCTTTTGATCGTCTTTTTTTCGTTTCTTCTGCTTAAAAAATGGCGGCATATCGCAAAAAACCTTTCCTTGTTTTTTTCATATTCTTCCTGTACAGCAAAAGATTATGCACGTCGGATAGTCTGTATAAGTTTTGCGTAATCGAAAAGGATAAAAAGGGAGAGTGATGTGCATGAAAATATTGGGGGTTTCAATTTTTTTGCTGGCTGCCTGTCTGATGATTTCGATAGGAACGGATATGCTGCAAGGTTTCAGTCTGTATGGAGCGGTTCGAAACAACCTGTCCGCTTTTAAATTAATGACCTTCTCGGAATGGCTGATGCTGTTTTTCTTCGCCCTCTTTTTAATGAAAGAAATGCTGGCTTTATATAAATCAGGTAAAAAAGATGCCTGACAGACGGCTGTATGGTGTCAAAAAAGAACACATCCCTCCCTTTGTCGGAGTTCATGTGTTCTTTTTATTTTTCCGGCGGGGATGGTTTTCAGATGACGATATTTCCGATTTCCGTATCTGTCGTGTGTTTCACAATGACGCCTTTGATAATGCGATTACCGATGATTTTGGTGCTTGCCGAGGAACTGGTTTGGATGGCGGATGCAGAAGCGGCGGAAAGGTTGTTGATGGTATTGCCCGAAATGAGGGAATTGGAGGCACCGTTCAAATAGATGCCGATCGGGCTGCCCGCCGTTCGGTTGATCGTGATCGTATTGTCTATGACTTCATGCGTGCCTGAGTTCAGATACACGGTAACGATAAGCGGTGATGATTCAAAGCGGTTGCCGATGACAGAGGTCCCTGAGGATGTTGAACTGAAAATGGGGTAGTTTTTGTAGCTTTTGAAGAGATTTCCCTTGATAACAGCCCTGGCGTTATTTGTAACAGATACGGCATAGGACTCCGCGGCGCCCTGAAACGCATTCGGGATGAGCGTATTTCCTTCAATGACGGCATTTCCGCCTGTGACCCATATGCCCCGGCTGAATGATGTCAGCACATTCTGTTTTATAGTGATATTGCCGGCTGACATGCTGATTCCGTCTGTTACCTGATTCAGAGTGTTATTCATAAAGACGGCGTTGTCCGAGAGCGTCGCCCGCATCCCCGTGCTTCGTCTCGTTTCGGAACGTCCGTTTTCAATGACATTGCCGTCAACGGTCACATCTTCCGCCTGATAGACGGAAATACCCGCATTTTCAAACTGATTGATTTTGTTGTGAGTGACGAGGACGCTTTTTCCTCTTACATCTATTCCCGTGGAAAAACCGGTAATCAGATTGTTGGAAATGACGGCATTGCTGCTGTCCTGTCCTTGGGATACACCTTGTCCGGCGATTCCGGTCCTTGAGCCGCCGTTTGACCAAAAGAGAACATTCCCGGAAATGACGGTATGTGCGCCGTATCCGTAGCTGATTGTGTTGTCGGAATGATTTCCTTCAATTAACACATGATATCCGTTAAAGTTGGTGACTGAGCTTGCGGCATTACCGGAAAAGAAGTTGTTGCGGATCGTAATATGAAGAGCCTCTTCATAATCAACATCGCCTTCTCCGTACGATTCAATGTCGATTCCGAATTTCGGAGCTGTTCCGTTCCCTTGCCCGGCGTCTTCGATCACGCATTCCTCCACCGTAATGGTATTGCAGCCGGTGATTGAAATGTTGTTCCGTCTTGACTCCCTGATCTCACAGCGGCGGATGGTCACATGTTCTGATGTTTCGTAATCACTGTTTGTTTTTAAACCGAGCGGGCTGACAATAATGCCGTCTCCCGTAAAATCCGATATTTTCACATTTTCGATCAGCACATTGCTGCTGCCTTCAATACAGATGCCAAACCCCCATTCATGAGTCGACCGCAAAGGAACATTGGTATACGTGTGTTCATCCCGTTCCCCGATGATGCGGCCGCCGGTGATGGTGACATTTTCCCGCCTGCCTATATAGAAAGCCGAATAACCCCAGGAGCTGTTCGGCGCCACTTTAATCGTGCATTCCGGATCCATGATGATGGAGAGATGGCTCGGCACATTAATTCCCGCGTTCCTAAACGGCTGGCTTTTGTCACCGCCGAGCGTGCCGTTGATTTTATATGTTCCGGGCGGAAAAAACACCGTATGACTGCCCTCGCTGACAGCCTTAGCCAAGCATTGATTGATGGCGGCCGTCACATCGGCAGTCCCGTCTGCTGCCACACCGCAATCCGTTATATCTAAAATACGATTCGGCAAGTCATAATCTCCTCCTTCCTCTCTTATTTCATCTTATTCCGTCATAATCCGCTCCGCCTGTACATACTTTAAATTTTATTAAAAAAGTTTATGTAGATAGTTTAGTCAGATTATATGACAAAATAAGCCATTGGAATTAGGAAAATCCATCTATATTCAACGTTTTAATATCTTTTCATTCTGGAATTTTTTGAATTCAGTATAAATTATATTGACACAAGTATTATATAAGAATATGATTTTTGTAATACACTTTTTTAAGAAAGGGTTGGCTCAGGTGGCATCTATTGAAAAGGAATCTATAACAGAAACTGTGCCGCAACGAGGCTTTTTCGGTCATCCCCGCGGCCTGTTCACACTGTTTTTTACTGAATTTTGGGAGCGTTTCTCCTACTATGGTATGAGAGCTATACTGCTTTACTATTTATACACGGAAGTCGCTCATGGCGGTCTCGGATTTGATAAAACCACCGCAGTTGCCATCATGTCCATATACGGGTCTCTCGTATACATGTCGAGCGTCATCGGCGGGTGGCTGGCCGACCGGGTATTCGGTACGGCAAACACCGTTTTTTACGGCGGAATTTTAATTATGTTCGGGCACATCGCTCTTGCCTTCCCTGGCAGCACGGCGGCGTTTTTTACCAGCATGACTCTGATCATTATCGGAACCGGCCTTCTTAAACCAAACGTATCCAGCGTTGTCGGAGCTTTATATACGAAGGAAGACGAGCGCCGCGACTCAGGTTTCAGTATCTTTTACATGGGGATCAACCTCGGCGGATTGCTTGCGCCGCTAATTGTCGGAACACTCGGACAGAAGTACAACTACCACTTAGGCTTCGGATGCGCCGCGGCCGGTATGTTCCTCGGACTGATTGTTTTCGCTCTTACGAGAAAGAAATACCTCGGCAAAGCAGGCTCCAATGTACCGAACCCGATTTCTAAATCATCAGTGATCGGAACGGGAATCGGAATAATCATCGCAGCAGCCATTATCATTGTTCTGATTCAAACCGGCTGGCTGACGATCCAGCGTGTGATTGACATCGTCAGTATCCTCGGCATTGCCATTCCGGTTATTTACTTTATTGTGATGTTCATGAGCAAAAAAGCGACAAAAACGGAAAAATCACGGCTTGCGGCTTATATTCCGCTGTTTATTGCGGCGGTTATGTTCTGGGCGATTCAGGAGCAGGGCGCAACGATTCTTGCTTTATATGCCGATCAGCGCACGAGACTTTCTTTTGCGGGCATACATCTTGAGTCATCATGGTTCCAGTCTCTGAACCCATTATTCATCGTCATTTTCGCACCGGTGTTCGCTTGGATCTGGCTGAAGCTCGGCAAACGCCAGCCTTCAACACCGATTAAATTCGCGATCGGCATTATTCTTGCCGGATTGTCATTTTTAGTCATGGTGCTTCCTGTTATGGGCGGAAGCGGCGAGCTTGTGAGCCCGCTTTGGCTTGTGCTCAGCTTCCTTTTGGTTGTGCTTGGCGAGCTTTGCCTTTCACCGGTCGGTTTATCCGTCACAACGAAGCTCGCGCCTGCCGCCTTCTCAGCGCAGACCATGAGCATGTGGTTCTTAACAAACGCCTGCGGTCAAGCCTTGAACGCAAAAGTAGTCGGTTTGTTTGATAAGGTTTCTGAAGCGGCCTACTTCGGCTCAATCGGTCTTATTTCGATCATTCTCGGTATTATTTTAGTACTTCTTTCCCCTGTTATTAAACGGGCGATGAAAGGCGTACAATAAGAGAAAAGCCTGCGGAACCGTCCGCAGGCTTTTTTTGTGCGTCTATCGTTTTAATTCCTCAAGCGTTTCGCTCCACCTCTTCAGGACACCATCCGGCTCGTGAAGCCGGATGACCGGTCCGGATGTCAGATCCGCGTATTTCGCCCGATCTTCCTTGACGGTGATCACGCGGCAGCTGAACCGCTCCCTTTCGTATTTCGCCTCTTTCAGCGGCGGAAGCGCCTCACATTCCAATGTCACGTAATATGCGGCTCCTCCGTGCCAGGCGATGAAAAGAGCTTGTCCCGAATGCCGCAGGCTGTTTACGGTCGTCGTGTTTTTCCATAAGGCGAGCCGGAGATTTGTGCTGCTTACAGCCAGTATTTCACCGGCGCTGATCATGGCTGCGTGCGGACGGCCTTCTTTTGTCACGGACTGCAGCACAAATGCGTCGTGCTGTTTTTTTTCAAGCTCGGTTCCGTCTAAAAGCGTGTAAAGCGCCTCCGGCAAGTGCTCCGTCAGCATTACGCTTTTCTTTCCGGGACAGCGGGAACATGTATGGCCGTCTCCGTTTCTTTCGGATCAATTTTAAATGCCGGGTTGAATGCCGCCGGATTCGTGATGCTTTCCGGTTCACAGGATCTCCATGTGAAAAAGCAGGTTTGGCATTGGTATATTTCCCAAGCGCCTTTGACCGGCGATTGGCTGACGGTTTCTCCTTTTTTCGATTCACAGCGCGGGCATGTTTTCATAGCAAACTCATCCTTTCTTATTGATTCATTAAGTCCATCAGTTTTTGTTCCCACTCTTTCGTTGTCAGCGGAGAATCAAGCGGCTGCGAATAATGGCCTCTTGTTTCCGGCGCGACAGGCGTCGTGGCGTCAAGAATCATTTTGTGTGTCATCCCAGCCGGATCAGATCCCGGGTCAAGCGGAAGGACGGACAGGTCAGGAATGATGACCGCGTCGTGTTTCGGATGCATTTTCGTTGAGAGCGCCCACATGACTTGCGGGAGGTTAAACGGATCGACATCCTCATCCACGACAATGACCATTTTGCAGTAGCCAAGTCCGTGCGGCGTCGTCAGGGCGCGCATGCCGACCGCCTTGGCAAAGCCGCCGTAGCGTGTTTTCGTTGAAATGATGGCGATCAGGCCGTGCGTATACATCGCGTTGACGGCGACGATTTCGTTCGGATAGGCTTCCTTCAGCTGCTGGTAAAGCGGTACGCACGTATTAATGCCGATCATATAATCGCACTCCGTCCACGGCATGCCTAAGTATAAATGTTCAAAGATCGGATTGTTTCTATGATATACCCGTTTGATTTTGATCACCGGCATGCTGCGGCCGCCGGAATAATGACCCGTGAACTCACCGAAAGGTCCTTCGTATTCCCGTTCTCCCGCGAGGATCTCACCTTCCAGAACGACTTCAGCGCCCCAAGGGATGTCTAAATCAGACAGCTTAGATTTGACGATTCTGTAGGGCTCCCCTTGAATCGCGCCGGCCATTTCATACTCGGATTGGTCGTATAGCAGCGGAGTTGATGCAGCTGTCGTAATCACCGGCTCACAGCCGAGCGCAATCGTAACGGGAAGATTGACGCCGCGTTCTTCAGCCTGGCGAAGATGAATCGCAATATCATGCTGAGGCACGGGCTGAATGCCGAGGCGGTCTTTTCCCTTCACCTGCATTCTGTAAATGCCGACATTCTGCTTGCCGAAATTGTCCGGATCTTCAAGATCGCGGGAAATGACGCACGCTTTATCCAAGTAATAGCCGCCGTCCCCCTGGTTGATTCTGAATAGCGGAAGGATGTCAAAAAGGTTGATGTCCTCAGTAATTTCATTTTCATGAAACGGCGCGGTTTCTTCACGTTTGACCGCTACCGGGAATGAATCGTACCGTTTGGCGAACTCAAAGAATTGTTCTTTTACAGGCGTATCTTTCGGCATGCCCAGCATCATCGCGTGATTCGGCCATGATCCGATGACATTCAGGGCGACCTGCGCATGGTGATGTCCGTAAATATTGTTAAACAAAAGCGCGGGGGTTTTATCCCCGAGGTTGCTGGCTGCACGCGCAGCGGCGCCCAGATCCGGCTCCGGTTTTACCTCTTCGTTGACTGTTAAGAGCTGCCCTTCTTTTTCAAGAGCGGCGAGAAATTCCCTAAAATCCTGATAGGCCATTATCAGATTCCTCCTTTTTGTTTTTCAATTCCGTACCACCGTTTCGCTTCCGGCAGACGGATCCCGAACTGGTCGAGCGTCCGGAACACGATGTGGTCGATCAATTCGTCCATGTCAGCCGGCTTGTTGTAAAAGGCCGGCATCGGCGGAAGAATGACGGAACCCATTTTTGTAAGCGTTAGCATATTTTCTAAATGAATTTGGCTGAGCGGCGTTTCTCTTGTCAGCAGCACAAGTTTTTTCCGCTCTTTCAGGATGACGTCTGCCGCTCTTGTCAGCAGATTATCAGCCATTCCTGTGCGGATGCTTGCAAGTGATTTCATGCTGCACGGAGCGATGATCATCCCGTCCGTTTCAAACGAGCCGCTTGAAATCGCCGCCGCCTGGTCTTTGTGAGAATACGTATAGGACGCCAGTTTCTCGACATCTTTTAACGTATAATCGGTTTCATGTGTGATGGTGACATTTGCCCAAGGTGACACGACAAGATGGGTTTCGATCTCCGCGGCTTTTAAATATTCTAAAAGCCTGATCCCGAATATGGCCCCCGTAGCCCCGGTCATTCCGATGACGAGCTTCATATTGACCCTCCTTTACGCTTGAAATATGGTGTCAAAACCATCATACTCCTGATATATCCATATGAAAAATATTCGTTAAATCTATGTATCATACTTTAAAGGTATAAAAGAAAGGAGCGTTGTTCATGGATATCAGGCAATTGCGTTATTTCGTCACCATCGCCCAAGAGCAGAAAATCACGACGGCCGCCAAAAAGCTTCATATGGCGCAGCCGCCGTTAAGCAGACAGCTGAAACAGCTGGAAGATGAATTGGGCGTCATCCTGTTTGACCGCAATAAAAAGAAACAAATGACCCTTACATATGAAGGAAATGTCTTTTTGAAAAGAGCGAAAGAGATTCTTCATAAGTTTGAGGATGCCATTATCGAGGTACAAGAGCTGAAGGAGGAAGTGGCCGGCACGCTTGCCGTAGGGTCAACCATTTACTGCGCCGCGCTCATGCTTGAAAAAGTGTCACAGATGAAAGAACGGTATCCGCATCTCACCTTTAACATTTGGGAAGATGAACCCGTCTCACTGCTGGAGCTATTGGAATCCAGACAGATTGACGCTGCTGTCACCACCACTTTGATTAAAAACGACGGCATTGAATCGAAGGAACTTGAAGACATTCCGTGCGTCTTGGTGCTGTCCGAGCATACGAAACGTCTGTGCGGTGAAACGATTAAGCTGAATGATATCGCCTCTTTGCCTCTGATCCTTTTGCGCACCGTCAATGGAAAGGGTGTGTATGATCAAGTCCTCCATGTTTGTGAACAGTACGATCTCGACCTACGTGTTGTCTGTGAATGCCATGATTCCGCGACGCTCTTGAGCCTCGTATCATCAGGATTCGGCGCCACCATTCTGCCTTTGACGATGATTCCCGTCCATATGCGTTCGCATGTCAAAACGGTTATCATCGAGGACAACCCGTTTGTCATGACGCCGGCCGTCATCTGGAGAAAAGACAGCTATCTCCCGAAGCCGGTCAGACAGTTTTTGGAATTATATTGATCGTGAAACACGGAGATTTCACACTCATGAAAACCAATTACTTGACTCATACTAAAAAAAAGTTATCCTTTACAATTGGGAGCTATTTTTTCTCAATAAAACTACTCAGAAAAGTGGGGATAAAGAAGATGAAAAAAGCATTGTTCGCTTTATTCATGATGGTCAGCATCGCGGTGCTTGCAGCCTGCGGAAACTCACAGGGCAGCGGATCTAAGTCAAATGACAGCGATCTTTGGGCTTCTGTCAAGAAAAAAGGCGTACTGACCGTCGGTACAGAAGGAACGTACGAACCGTTTACCTTCCATGATAAAAAGACTGATAAACTGACCGGATATGATGTGGAAGTGATTCAAGAAGTCGCGAAACGTCTCGGTCTGAAAGCTGACTTCAAAGAAACGCAATGGGACAGCATGTTTGCAGGTTTAAACTCGAAACGGTTTGACGTTGTCGCTAACCAAGTCGGCAAAACAGGCCGTGAGAACCAATATGATTTTTCTGATAAATACACAACGTCAAATGCCGTCGTCGTGACGAAAAAAGACAGCACAATTGCGAAAGAAGCTGATGTCAAAGGAAAAACAGCGGCTCAGTCATTAACAAGCAATTACAATAAATTAGCGAAAGATGCCGGCGCGAAAGTTGAAGGCGTTGAAGGCATGGCGCAATCCCTTCAGCTCATTCAGCAGGGCCGCGCTGATCTGACTTACAACGATAAACTTGCCGTACTGAACTACTTAAAAACGTCCGGCAATAAAAACGTGAAAATCGCGTTTGAAACAGGCCAGCCGCAGCAGACATATTTCGCATTCCGTAAAGGAAGCGGCGAACTTGTGACTCACGTCAACAAAGCGTTAAAAGACATGAAAGAGGACGGGACTCTTTCTAAAATCGCTAAAAAATGGTTCGGCGAAGATGTTTCTAAGTAACATGCCCGAGCCGGTGATTGCGGCAGCCATTCCTTGGGACCTGGTGCAGCAGTCATTCTGGCCGATTCTTTCCGGGGGAATCTATTACTCGATTCCCCTTACTATTCTTTCCTTTATTTTCGGAATGATCATCGCGCTGATTACGGCGCTCGCCAGAATGTCAAATATGAAACCATTGAGATGGGTGTTCAGCGTATACGTATCAGCAGTGCGCGGCACTCCTCTTCTCGTTCAATTGTTCATCA
Organism: Bacillus sp. SDLI1; assembly: GCF_001553895.1. Taxonomy (NCBI): domain Bacteria; kingdom Bacillati; phylum Bacillota; class Bacilli; order Caryophanales; family Bacillaceae; genus Bacillus; species Bacillus sp. SDLI1. The sequence continues at coordinate 1,882,839 of NZ_CP013950.1, forward strand.
TTTTTTATCTGTTCCCGACCTTTAATATTACGCTGGACCCTTTCCCAAGCGCAGTCATCGCGTTTTCATTAAATGTGGGCGCCTATGCTTCTGAAATCATCCGGGCATCTATTTCTTCCGTGCCGAAAGGGCAATGGGAAGCCGGTTATACGATCGGCATGACCTATCGCAAGACATTGTTCCGCGTGATCCTGCCGCAGGCGTTTCGCGTGTCCATTCCGCCATTATCAAATACATTTATCAGCCTGATCAAGGATACGTCTCTCGCGTCACAGATTCTCGTCGCGGAGCTGTTCAGAAAAGCGCAGGAGATCGGCGCGCAAAACCTTGATCAAATCTTGGTCATCTATATTGAAGCCGCCTTTATTTATTGGATCATCTGCTTCTTGCTGTCAATCGTACAGCATGTGATCGAACGGCGTCTCGACCGTTATGTGGCCAAATAAGGAGGTTTCGATATGCTTTCCGTCAAAGGATTGAATAAATCATTCGGCCAGAATGAAATTTTAAAAACGATAGATATGGAGATAGAAAAAGGGAAAGTCATCGCCATTCTGGGACCGTCCGGTTCAGGAAAAACGACGCTTCTGCGCTGTCTGAACGCGCTTGAGATCCCCAACCGCGGCGAGCTGGCATTCTCCGATTTTTCTATAGATTTCTCTAAAAAAGTGAAGCAGGCTGATATCCTCCGCCTCCGCCGCAAGTCAGGCATGGTCTTTCAGGCGTATCATCTGTTTCCTCACCGCACGGCGCTTGAAAACGTCATGGAAGGACCCATTCAAGTGCAAAAGCGCGACAAGGAGCAAGTCAGAAAAGAAGCGATGGAGCTTCTTGAAAAAGTCGGGCTGAAAGACAAAATGAACTTATACCCGTTCCAGCTTTCCGGCGGTCAGCAGCAGCGTGTCGGCATCGCCCGCGCGCTTGCGATTCAACCCGAGCTGATGCTGTTTGACGAACCGACGTCAGCGCTTGATCCGGAGCTGGTCGGCGAGGTGCTTAAAGTCATTAAGGATTTGGCGAACGAAGGGTGGACGATGGTTGTCGTCACGCACGAAATCAAATTCGCGCAGGAAGTGGCCGATGAAGTCATCTTCATTGACGGCGGCGTCATTGTGGAACAAGGACCGCCGGCCCAAATTTTTTCCGCGCCGAAAGAGGAACGTACGCAGCGGTTCTTAAATCGTATACTGAATCCTTTGTAGGAGCCGGAGAAGAAGCGAAACACTGATTTCGCTTCTTCTTTTTTTCGGCGTTTATGCTACAATGACAATTAATGAAATTTTATGAAAGAAGGGACCTCTTTGAAGCGGGAATTCGTGATGCGCTGGACGTTTTATTTTGCCGGTCTGTTGATTTTGTCTTTCGGAGTATCTTTAACCATTAAAGGAAAAGCTCTCGGCATCAGCCCTTGGGATGCCTTTCATTATGGGCTTTTTCAGCATTTCGGGCTTTCCGTCGGCCAATGGTCCATCTTGGTCGGGGCGGTGATCGTCGTTTTAACCTGCCTGTTCACGAGGACGCTCCCGAAAATCGGCGCCATCTTGAATATGGTGCTGATGGGAATGTTTATTGATTTCTTTTCGTTTCTGCTTCCTGAGGCGCACGCTTTTTCCTTAGCAGCCGTGTTTTTTTCTTTCGGATTGCTGCTGATCGGCTGCGGCGTCGGGGTTTACGTATCAGCCGGGCTCGGTGCGGGCCCCCGTGACTCTCTGATGATGCTGATATCTGAAAAAACGGGCTGGAACGTGCAATGGGTGCGGAACGGCATTGAGCTGACGGTTCTGGCCGCAGCCTGGACGATGGGCGGACCGATCGGAGCCGGAACGATTATTACGGCGGTTTTAACTGGGCTGATTCTGCGCTTTTCTTTGCCGCAGTCCTCTAAACTGTTAACATATGCGATCTCCGGGCGGGCAACGTCCGTACATTAAAAACAAAGCCGAAATGGTTTTGTTTTTTTATTTTCGGACAGCTTGCGTCTGATATGATAGGATGGTTTTGACAATATTTGCAGACGGAGGATCTGGACATGAAGATTTACGGAGTATATATGGACCGGCCGCTTTCTCCGGAAGAAGAAGATCGGATGATGGCGGCCGTGTCCGCCAATAAGCGGGAAAAATGCCGGCGCTTTTACCATAAGGAGGATGCTCACCGCACCTTGATCGGCGATATGCTGATCCGCACCGCCGCGGGGAAGGCTTACGGACTTGATCCGGCCGCGATTTCATTCAGCGTCCAGGAATACGGAAAACCGTATATCCCCGCGCTTCCGGACATGCACTTTAACATTTCCCACTCCGGGCGCTGGGTCGTGTGTGCCGTTGATTCAAAACCGATCGGCATTGATATTGAAAAAATGAAGCCCGGCACGATTGATATCGCCAAACGGTTTTTTTCACCGACGGAATACAGTGATCTGCAAGCGAAACACCCCGATCAGCAGACCGATTATTTTTACCACCTGTGGTCGATGAAAGAAAGCTTTATCAAGCAGGCTGGAAAAGGGCTTTCCCTGCCGCTTGATTCATTCAGCGTCCGCCTTAAAGACGACGGCCATGTGTCCATTGAGCTCCCGGACGGGCATGAACCTTGTTTCATCCGCACATATGAGGCGGACGAGGAGTATAAGCTGGCCGTTTGTGCGGCGCATCCCGATTTTTGTGACGGGATTGAGATGAAAACGTATGAAGAGCTGCTGTAAGCATAGAAAAAGGAGGGTGTCCCCTCCTTTTTTGTCAGCCTGATATTTCCGCCTGTTTCTGCAGCTGCTTTGCTTCTTGATAAATTTCTTCGAACAGATCCGCGATGTGTTCTTCTTCAACACATGAAAATGCGATTCGCAAATCGGTTTCATTAATGGATATCGTTCCGATTCCTCTCTTTTCAAGCAACGACACTCTCAATTCGCCGGCGTTTATGTCTTTCAGCCGGACACACATGAAATAACCCGAGTTAAACGGATAAGGCGTCCATACGTCTTCATAATGCTTGTTTTCTGCAAGAACGGCTTTCACTTTGTCAGCCCGTTTTTTCATAATGTTATATTTCAGCGATTTTTCTTTCTCGTATTCCGGTGACTGCATCGCCCGAAGCATGAATGTTTGGGACGGGTGCGGGGCGCTTGAAATCGTTCCCCTGATAATCCCTTTTGTTTTTTCCTCGAGCACGCGCAGCGCTTTTTCGCTTTTTGTGCTGTACGTAATAAAACCGACGCGGAAGCCCCATGCGTAATTTTCCTTCGTCGCGCCGTCTATTTTCACGCAAAGCACCCGGTCGTGCACTTGGGCGAGTTTGCTGAAGATGGATTCCTGAATGGCCGTTTCATCGTAAAACAGATTGTAATACGCATCATCTACGAGCACGACAATCTCTTTGCCGGCCTCCGCCGCCTCCAGAATCACGCTGACGATTTCTGACGCCTCCTCTTCCCCCGGCGTATAGCCTGTCGGATTATTCGGGAAATTCAGCACGACAATCGCCTTTTCTTCCTGCTTTTTCAGCAGCTCGGACAGCCCCGCCGCATTAAAACGCCCATCCTGCTGAAAAAGCGGGTACGTCTCAATGGATGCCTTGCGCCGGACACCGAAAATGAAGTTGTAATTTCCCCAATATTTATCAGGGAGAAGGAGCGTATCCCCTTCATTGACGAACAAGTCGGCGGCAATACTCAGCCCGTGTGTCAAAGCGTTTGTCACGATCGGCGTGCTGATGTCTTTGCCGGCTAATGAAGGATTTTCGAGACGCATTTTTTTCAGCCATTCCTGTCTGAGCGGCTCTTTTCCCTGCGGCGGAGCATAATCGTAGATATCATCGGGGTTATAGGCGGACAATGTCTCTTGAATATGGGAAAAGTGCATGGACTCCCCTTGTGAGGTGGCGATTCCGATCGTGGCATTATACTTTCCGGCCTTGGCTTTCGCTTCCGCAGATTGCGTCAGCACCCCTTTCGGATAAAACAAATCTTTGCCCAAATCAGAAAGCATATGAAGCACGTGCGGGTTTTCTTCAGATAATGTTCTGTTCAGCTCTTTTGCTGCATCATTCATGTACGACAATCCCTTCAAAATTATATTCCATCAAATCATAACATAAAATTTTTGATAAATGAGAAAACGATCGGGCAGATTTTGTTACAAAAAACAGACAGCGAATGCTGTCTGTCATAACCTATAACAATTGGCCTGCAGTGCTCCTGTTAATAATCTCATAGATTCGTTCCGCCACTTTTGCAGTTTCACTTAATATGAACATGTGGCCGTCGGAAAACTCGTGAAATACGGGATTTGCGGCCCATTTTTTCCATCCGTCCGCATCTTTGATACATTTTTTATCTTTTCGCCCGTTAAAAATATGGACGGGTGATTGAATGGTGTGAAGATCAGACGGCCGGAAGCTTTCAAGCGCGCGGTAGTCGGATCTGAAAGAAGGCAGGAAAAATGACATGACCTCCTTATTTTCCACTAACTCCTGCGGCATTCCGCCAAGCTCGATAATATGGGCGAGAAATTTTTCATCATCAAGATGAGAAACCTTTTTCCTTTCCGCATGCGGCGGCTGAATGGCTGAGATGATCACGGCCTCAGGGTAAATGCCTTCCCGCTCCAGCTTTTGCGCCAGCCTGAAAGCGACCATGCCTCCCATACTGTGCCCGAACAGCACAAACGGACGGTCAGGACGGAGATTCAGCTCCTGCTTGTACAAGCTGACGAGCTGTTCAAAATCCTCAACGGCGGACATTTGATTTGTCCCGTGTCCAGGCGGTTCCGCGGCAAGCATCTCACATTCACCTTGGAGATAGGTGTGGAGCGGGCGGAATGATGCGGAATAGCCTCCTGCGAACGGAAAACAGATGAGCTGCGTTTTTTCTGTGGTATCGAACGATTTAAAGAGCTGGACCATTGGCGGCTTCCTCCTTTTCTATCGTGAAGTTGTCAGCTTCAGATGTTCATTTCTTAGGAATTCGAGCAAAAATGCCGCATTCCTTTCGAGATATTCACCCTGAAGCATTTCTGCGTGAGTCCCGCAGCCTTTTTTCACACGGTATTCACCTTTCGTAGCTTCCTCCCACGAAGCGAGCCACGGCGGCATCGCAAAGTCCGGTTCTGATGTTAATAGATCTATATCCGCATTGACGGTGCCGGTGCTGACAGCATGCACGAAATAAGAATAAAACGCGTTTGTTTTTTGGGCGAGCCCTTCTTTGACGGCTTCGTTATTCAGTGCTTCATTGTCCCTGTTTACCTTCATCAGCGCCTCGACATCACTTTCTACGGTGCGGCCTTCCAAGTCGCTGACGCCTTGTTTTTTATAGGAATCAACCATGATCAGCCGCTCCACTTTACGTCCCCCGGCTTCAAGCCGTTTGGCGGTTTCAAAGGCAAGCGTGCATCCTGCCGAGTATCCGAACAGCTTGACCGGGCCTTCCGGCTGCAGCTGATTGATCAGCTCTGTGTAGCGTTCGATACGGCTGTCTTCCTCGATAAAATCGAACGCGCAGATTCTATAGCCGGACAGATGTTTTGCCAGCGGCTGGTACATCAGCCCGTAACCGAGAACAGGCGGGAACGCAAACAGTGTGTCAGACTGATTTTTATTCATGAGGGTGAGGTCTTTCATCCCTTTTTCTTCACCGTGAAGCAGATAATCGGCAATGCCTGCGATTGTCGGCGCTTCGAACAACAGCTTCACCGGGATGTCCGTACCGAGCTCTTTTTTAATACGGGACGCAGCCGTCATCGCTTTTAAGGAGTGCCCGCCGAGTGCAAAGAAATCATCATGAATGCCTATCTGCTGTCTGCCGAGAATTTCGGACCAGATGTGTGCAATCGTTTCTTCCGTCGCATTTCGGGGCCCAATCCATTCTTTCGCCAGCTGAGCGGGATCCGGTTTTGGCAGCAACCGTTTATTGACCTTCCCGTTTGTCGTTAAAGGAAGCTCCTCTAAGAAAGTAAAGGTTTGCGGCACCATGTAAGCAGGAAGCTGTTTTTTCAGGTGCCCTTTTACGTCTTCGGCTGATAACTGCGCTCGGTTCACGAGGTAGGCGTTGATTGATGCATCTCCAGACTCATGGCGGTCAACAACAACAACCGCATCTTTCACACCCGGGTATTCCTGCAGCTGCTTTTCAATTTCTTCAAGCTCGATCCGGTGTCCGCGAATTTTGACCTGATCGTCAATACGGCCGGCGTATTCAATCGTCCCATCCGGCAGCCAGCGTGCCAAATCCCCTGTGCGGTAAAGCTTTTCTCCCGGCTTGAACGGGTTTGGGATAAACATTTGCTCCGTCAGATCATGACGGTTCAGATACCCTTTTGATACACCCATTCCGCTGATGCACAGTTCACCGACAGCTCCGAATGGCTGAAGCTGGTTTTGCTCGTTAAGAATATAAACACTGGCATTGCTGATCGGCTTTCCGATCGGCAATGAAGAGATGGAATCCGGCATATCATGCACGACGTGAGCTGTCGCAAACACTGTTCCCTCAGTCGGCCCGTAGCAATTAATCAGCTTGCCCGGCCCCATGATCTCAAACGCTTTTCTGACGTGAGGCACAGACGCGCGCTCACCTCCGAATAACACGCAGCGAAGCCCTTTCAGCCAATCCTCTCCCGCATCGGTGAGAAGATTGAAAAGTGCAGTCGTCGCAAACATGACATTGACATTCTCCTGCCGGATCAGGTCAGTCAGCCGTTCTGTATCAAGCAGTGTCTGTTCATCTGCGATAATGAGCCGTGCCGCATTCAGTATTGACGCGTAGAAATCAAAGGTAAATGCGTCAAAGGCGTAATTCGAAACGGATAAGAACGTATCTTTTTCAGAAAATGCCATGTAGTCTACATGCTTGACCAATCCTTGAATATTGGCATGAGTGGTGATATTGCCCTTCGGCTTTCCGGTTGTGCCGGACGTATACATAATATATGCCGGATCATCGGGTTCAATTGCGGTTGCAGGGTCGCTTGCCTGCTCTTCGAACCGTGCTCGATCATCGATGAAAAGTGTTGTTCCTGTATACGGCAGCTGATCCGCTTTTTCTTTCATCTCCTGATGTGTCAGCAGACAGGCTGCATCACTGTCAGTCAGCATATACGAGATTCGGTCCTCCGGCAGCTTCGGATCAACAGGGAGATAAGCCGCTCCTGCTTTTAGTACGCCGAGAATGCCGATCACCAGTTCAAGCGAGCGCTTCGTGTACAACGCGACAACGGAGCCTTTACCCGCACCTTGCTTTTGCAAACGGCGTGCAAGGCGGTTCGCTTCCTCATCTAATTCGCGATAGGAAAGAGTCTGGCCGGAATACGTAAGCGCCGGCGCATCAGGATGAACATTCACCGCCTCTTTGAACCAATCCGTCAGAGGCTTCGCCTGATGGTTTTGAGCAGGCGGGTTTAAGCCTGTAAGCAGAAACTCTCTTTCCTTTTCATCAACAAGACTGATCGTATGAACAGGCTGATCCGGCTTCTGGATGAGCTGCTGAATCGCTGTGAGAAGCTGTGATTTTAAGCGCTGGATAAATGCCTCATCAAACACATTCTCATTATAGGCAAGCTTAATCAGCATCTCATCACCCGGGGAAGCCATCAGGTTGAGATCGTAATTCGACTTCTCAAAAACATGGACATCCTCCATTTCAAAGCCGTTTTCATTGTTTTCTTCATTTTTTGCATCCTGAAGCGGATAATTTTCAAACACAATGATGTGGTCAATCAGCTTTGGCTGATCGGCCTGGCTTTGGATGTCATAGAGCGGCACGTATTGATGCGGCTCAGACTGCAGCGATTGTTCCTGCAGCTGCTTGAGCAATCCGTTAAATGTGGTATCCTCAGACAGTTTCACCCGCCTCGGGACTACATTGATAAACAGCCCGACCATATGTTCAACGCCTTTGATTTCTGCGGGACGTCCGGAAACGACTGTGCCGAAGATCAAATCGCCGGACTGCTGGTAGCGGCTGATTAATACGCTCCACACTGCCTGCAGCGCCGTACTCAAAGTGGTATGCTGTGATTTTGCAAGCTCGTTAAACGCCTTTGTGTCCGCCTCCGGCAGTGAGAAGAGCAGCTCTTTCGGCTCATAGCCGTCCTTTTGTTTCTTTCTTTGCTCCGCAAATGTCGTTTGTCCTTCAAATTCCTCTAAGTACTCGCGCCAGTAATGCAGTGATGCTTGTTTATCCTGCTTTTCAAGCCATTTGATATAGTCCTTATATGGTTTGACCGGCGGCAGGCTGTATGGCTTTTGTTCGCGCAGGGCATTGTATACCTTAAACAGATCCTGTACGACGATGCCAAAGCACCAGCCGTCCAAAATCATGTGATGATAGCTCCACACCCATTCAAAGCTTTCTTCAGCTTTTTTAAAAATAGCCGCACGCGTCGGGATATCCCGCGTCAAATCAAACCCCTTGATTTTATCCTGTTCTTTGTATTCATTGATTTTGGCTGCTTGCTCGCTGCCCGGTAAGTGTGCCAGATCGATTTCTTCTATCTGAAACTGCCGTTTTTTCAATACGACTTGGACCGGCCTTTTTACTTTTTCGTGAATGAACACGGTACGAAATACATCGTACCGGTCCATGATCACATTCATGCTTTCTTCAAGGCATTTGATATTCAAGCTGCCTTTTACTTTCATTGTCATTTGTTCGATATAAAAGCTTTGGCCGGGATTCAGGAGAGTATGAAACAGCATTCCCTCCTGCATCGGCGACAAATAATACATGTCCTGAACTTGATCTTTTTTGAACTGGCTCATCTGCTCCGCTCCCCCCTTCTGTTAACTGTTTTTATCACGTTAAATTCTCCTCAAGCATGTCAAAGATGTCTCCCATTTCATCCATCTCAAGATCCTGCGCGCTGAAGTCGCTCGGCGTAAATTCTTTCTCTTCTTTGGCCGTGCAATGGCGGATGATCATTAAGAGGTTTTCTTTAAATCGCTGCATCTGTGCTTCGACTGTGCTTCTTTCATATTCTTCCTGATTGTATGAGCAGGAAATGACGAAGCGGCCGCCTGTAACCATCCCGCTGAAGCTCAGTGCGTATAACGCCTCTGACTCTTCGCTGACTTGACGCCCCATATCATATGGAGACGGTTCAAACCATTCAGTTTTCACTTCATTGTCAAACTGCCCTAGGTAGTTAAAACTGATTTCAGGCGTGGCGCCTTTTTCTGTTTCATCGGATGACAGATACCGGAGAATCCCGTATCCTACGCCTTTATCAGGAACGCGCCGCACCGTCTCTTTTACCGTTTTAATGACGGAAGAGACGCCGTCTTCTTTGCTGATCTGCAGAATCAACGGATATTGAGCCGTAAACCAGCCGACCGTCCGTGAAATATTGACATTCGGTATGATTTCTTCCCGGCCGTGTCCTTCTAAGTTGATGCCGACTTTACCGTTTTCCGTCCATTCACCGATCGTTAAGCCGAGCGCGCTAAGCAAAATGTCGTTGATTTCCGTTCCGTACGGATGATGAACATCTGTAAGCAGCTGCGCCGTTTCTTCCTCAGTTAGTTCACATTTCACGGCCGCCGTATGTTTGACGAGCCGTTTTGTCGGTTCATGGTCTTTCGGCAGCGGCTGGAGTTCTTCTTCATCTGCCTGCGCCCAATAATCCGCCTGCTTCTTCAGCTCTTCTGATTGCGCAAACGCGCTCAGCGCCTCTGCCCAATCCTTAAAGGAGTGGGTTTTCTGCGGGAGGACGATGCTGTTTTGCTGCTTCGCCTGCTTATAACCTGAAGCGAAATCCTCAAGCAAAATTCTCCATGAAACCCCGTCCACGACGAGATGGTGAACCGCAATTAACAGGTGGTCGCCTTGTTCTGTCCGATATTGCTCCGCTTTTAACAGCGGGCCGTTCTTCAGATCAAGACTGCCCTGAAGCTGATCGGCAAGCCGCTGAATCTGGCTTTTCAGCATGTCTTCGTCTGTTCCGTACAGATCAACGATGTCAAAGCTTGCCTTGCATTCTGTGACAGGGAGGTATGTCTGAATGATGCCTTCCCTTTCTTCACGGTAAACCATCCGCAGCGCATCATGGTGTTCGATCAATGCTTGCAGGGTTTTTTCCACCAGGTCCGGATCAAAGCCGTCTTTCGCGTGAAGCATGACGGATTGGTTCCAGTGGTGTTTGTCGGTAAAGTTTTTCTCAAAGAACCAGCGCTGGATCGGCGTTAAGTCCGCTTCGCCTTCGACAGGTCCCTGATCGGCCTGCTTGCCTTCCGTCCGCTCCACATAAGAGACGAGCTCTTCGATGGTCGGATGCTGGAAGAGATCTTTCATCTCCAATTTATACCCGTGCTGGTTCAGGCGGCTCGCCATTTGGATGCCTTTGATCGAGTCGCCGCCGAGCGTGAAGAAATTATCGCTTACGCCGATCTGATCAAGACCGAGCACTTCCTGCCAAATGTCAGAAAGCAGCGTCTCCATCTCCGTTTCCGGCGCTTTGTAAGCGGCGCTTCCCGCTTCAATGTCCGGTTCCGGCAGGGCTTTTTTGTCAATCTTTCCGTTTGCGGTGACCGGAAGCTCGTCCATTTCCACCCAGAACGCAGGGACCATGTAGTCCGGAAGCGTGTCTTTCAGCGCGGCTTTGAGCGCTTCGATATCGTCCTGCTGAGGTGCGACATAGGCGCAAAGCGCGGTATTGCCCGCTTTGTCTTCCACCGCCGTCACCGCCGCGTCATGAACGTCCGCAAGCTGGGCGAGGCGGACTTCGATTTCTGAAAGCTCGATCCGGTAGCCGCGCACTTTGACCTGCTGGTCGATGCGGCCGATGTATTCGATGCCGCACTGTGCGTTCCATTTGACGAGGTCGCCGGTCCGGTACATGCGCTCGCCTGGCACGAACGGATCTGCGGTAAACCGCTTCGCCGTTTCTTCTTCACGGTTCAGGTATCCGCGCGCAAGTCCGCGGCCGGCCACGCACAATTCACCGGCAATGCCTTCCGGCTGCACCTGATCGCCGTCACCGAGAATATACGCTCTCGTATTGGCAATCGCCCGTCCGATCGAAAGCGATCCTTCCTCCGGATTGATGACGCCGCTTGTCGCGACGACGGTGTTCTCCGTCGGGCCGTAGTTGTTGACGATCGTGTACGGCTGCTTCACCGCCCGCTTCAGCTTGTCGCCTCCGACGAGAAGCATGCGGAGAGAGGTATTTTCCAGCTCCATAAATTGTTCGGCCAGCTGCGTCGGCAGGAAGGTGATGGTCACACCGTGCTCTTCGAAATAGTGATTTAAGCGGGTGATATCCAGCCGGATCGCTTCATCAATGACATGAAGCTCCGCGCCGATGGTCCATGCCGGGAACATCTCCCAGATGGAAGCGTCAAAACCGAAGCCCGCGTATTTGGCGCTTTTATCCTCCGCCGTCATGGCGAATGCGTCGTGATGCCAGAAACACAGGTTCACCAGCGCATGGTGTTCGACCATGACACCCTTCGGCTGTCCGGTCGTTCCTGACGTGTAAATCATATAAGCGAGATGATCCGCCGTGGTTTCCGTCTGCGGGTTCGCTTCATCATTTTCATCAAGCGGCAGGCTCAGAATGGAGCGGCTGCCGTCAAGCAGGATCGTATCTCCTGTGTAGCTTTCCGGCACGTCGAGCGCTTCCTGCGTGAGAAGCAGCTTGGCCCCGCTGTCCTGCAGAATGTAGCTGATCCGCTCTTTCGGGTAATCGGGATCAATCGGCACAAATGCCGCGCCCGCTTTCAGGACGCCGAGTACGCCCGCGGCCATTTCCAAGGACGGTTTCGTCAAAATGCCGACACGTTTGTCAGCCGTGACGCCGCAGTCCATGAGAATGCGCGCGATCCGGTTCGCCCTTGCGTTCAGCTCGCCGTACGTCCATTTCGCGCCGTTATATGCCGCGGCCGGACGGTTCGCGTGGCGGGCGGCCGTTTCTTCAAAGAGACGGTGAACCGTTTTGTCCAGCGGCACGGAGAGTGTTTTTCCTTTCCATGCGTCAAGGAGGGCTTGTTTTTCAGCATCGCTGATCAGGGAAATCTCAGGCAGCTTTCTGTCCGGGTTTTCTGCCGCTTGCTTCAGAATACGCAGGAACCCGGCGCTCCACTTTTCAATTGTTTCTTTTTTAAACAGATCAGTCGCATATTCAAACTGAAGACCGAGGCCTTCTTGATCCGTAAAGCCGCCGAGTGTCAGATCGAATTTCGCCGTGCCTTGGTTCGACTCATACGGAGTGATGCGCAGGTTCTCCAGTTCCAGTGTTTCTTTATCCGGATCTTCTGTCGTCACCATGACTTGGAACAATGGATTTCGGCTCATATCTCTCGGCAGGTCAAGCTTTCCGATCAGATCTTCAAACGGATAATCCTGATGCGCCAGCGCGTCGAGATTGGTTTGTTTCACCCGTTCGAGCAGCCCGGCGAAGGTCTGCTCTTTGCGCGTTTCATTGCGAAGCGCAAGCGTATTGACAAACATCCCCGGCATTTCCTGAACTTCGGCGCTCGTTCTTCCGGCAGTCACCGAGCCGATAATGATATCGCGCTGCCCCGTGATTTTGCCTAAAAAGACATGGAAGGCGGCATGAAGCACCATATGAAGAGTCGCTCCCGATTGTTCCATTAATTCACGCACCGCTTTTTCCGTTTCACGCCCCGCTCTGAAGCGGACGGACTGTCCTTTAAAGCTTTGAACCGGAGGACGCGGAAAATCGGTCGGCAGGTTCAGTTCAGGAAGCTCACCAGAGAACGCGGAGAGCCAATATTGCTCATGCTCTTTCATCCGTTCGGCCTGCTCGGGTTCATTCTGCCAGATGGCGAAGTCTTTATAATGCAGGCTCGGCGCCGGCAGACTTCCGCCTTTGTAAAGATGAGCGAGCTCTTTGACCAGCATGCTTCTGGACACGCCGTCGGCAATAATATGATGCATATCCAGCAGCAGCAGGTGTTTCTGTTCATTCAGTCTGACAAGAGCGGCCCGAATGAGCGGAGCCGCACTCAAATCAAACGGCTTAATGAATGCCCGAATGATAAGATCGGCTTTCTCTTCATCCGCTGCTTCAAAGATGTGAAGCTCGATGTCAGCCTGTTCTGTGATCCGCTGCATCGGCAGGCCATTTTGATCGATAAAGGACGTCCGCAAAGATTCGTGACGATTGATCATCTGATTGAGCGCTTCCTGAAGCCTTGAAATATCGACTTCTCCCTCCATCAGAAGAACAGACGGCATATTGTAGCTGATTGTGTCCCGGTCAAGCTGGTTCAGGACGTACATCCGTTTTTGGGCGGAGGATAACGGGTACGCGTCTGCACTGTCTGCCGGTGAGATCATGCGATATTTCTCAGATACAGCTGAATTCTCGATATATGCGGCAAGCTGACGGACCGTCGGCTGTTCGAACAGCGCTTTTAACGGAACCGTTTTGTCCAGCTCAGCCTGGATATTGGCAAGGAGCATCATGCCTTTTAAAGAGTGCCCGCCGTAATCGAAGAAATTATCGTCGATGCCGAGCGTATCCGCACCGAGAGTCTTTTGCCAAATGCGGCAAAGCTTCTCTTCCAGCTCCGTTTCCGGCAAGGCTGAAGCCGTTTGCGCCGTCTGGCTTGCGCCCGGTTTCGGAAGGGCGTTTTTATCTGTTTTTCCGTTGGCTGTGAGCGGAATGCGGTCCACCTGCACGAAATAGGCCGGAAGCATATGAGACGGCAGTGTTTCGGAAAGCCGTTTGCGAAGCTCAGAGCCTTTCAGCCCGCTGTCGGCTTTATAGTACGCGCACAGTTCCGGCAGTCCGCCTTCGCTGACTGCGAGAACGACCGCCTCCTGAATGCCGTTTACGCTTAACAGCACAGTTTCAACCTCTTTTAATTCGATACGGTAGCCCCGGATTTTCACCTGATCATCCGCGCGGCCGATAAATTCAATCGTCCCGTCAGAAAGCCTTCGGACGACATCTCCCGTTTTGTACATGAGGCTGTCCGGTGAAAAAGGATTTGAGAGAAATTTCTCCGCCGTCAGCTGCGGACGGTGAAGATATCCTCTGGCAAGCCCCTTCCCGGTAATATAAAGCTCGCCGCTTGCGCCCGGAGGAACGAGCTGCATTGATCCGTCCAGCACAAGGGCGCCGGTATTTGCGATCGGGCGGCCGATCACGGGACGCTGCTCATATTGATCAAGGCGCTCCATATTGATCCGTCCGGCAATGGCGCCGATCGTCGTTTCCGTCGGCCCGTAGTGATTGATGAAGTCAGTATGGGCGTATACGTCATGAAACTTGCGGACATCGGACGTGATGATTTTTTCACCGCCGAGCACCACTAAACGAAGCGGGCTGAAACGGCGTTCTGCCGTAAAACGGGCAGTATTGACGATCATATGGAACAATGACGGCGTCAGTTTCATATACGTAATGCCGTTTTTCTGTATATATTCACCAAGCTGTTCAGGCGAAGTGTACGTCTCTTTCGGCACAATGTGCAGCTCGCCGCCCGCCTGAAGAATCGGGAATATGGCCGTATATCCGAGATCAAATGCGTAAGAAGACAGCAGCACGGATTTATCAGCTTCGGTCAAACCGGCTTCACGGCTGAACCACGTGACATAATTGACTAGATTGCGGTGCTCCAGCTGGACGCCTTTCGGTTTGCCCGTTGTTCCCGAGGTATAAATGATATATGCAAGCTGGTCGGCGTCAGGATTCGTTTCGAGCCGATCGGCGCATTCGTTCCGCCATTCTCCGCCTTCCATTACGACCGTTTTTCCTTTATAAACGGCGGCCGCGGTCATGTTTCTCTCATTGACGACCAGAAGCTTCGTTCCGCTGTCTTCTAGAGAATAGCGGATTCTCTCTTCAGGAGTCTTCGGATCAATCGGGAGAAATGCCGCTCCGGCTTTCATGACGCCGAGAATCGCGGTAATCAAGTCGGCCGAACGATCCATCATAATAGCCACGATGTCCTCACTGCCCGCTCCGCACGCCTGAAGGTGGCGCGCAAACCGGTTCGACTGTTCATCAAGTTCCCGGTATGTCAGACTTGTTCCGCCCGCAACCGCCGTGAGATCAGGCGTTTTTTGCGCTTGCCGTTCAAACAGCGAAACAAAAGTGCCCTCAGGGAGATCCGCTTCCGTACGTTTTTCATCAGAGAGGAGCGCTTCCCGCTCAGGTTCAGATAACAGGCTTGCGTCGGCCAGCTGAATATCCGGATTTTCAGCGCAGGCTTTAATCAGATTGACAAAATGAGCGCTCCAGCGGCGGATGGTTTCGTCCGCAAATAAGGCTTTCGCGTAATCAAAGCTCAGTCCGACCTCTTCTCCGCGCTCAGCCGCTTCTAAGGAAAGATCAAATTTAGCGACATGATGATGCATGGAGTAAGAAGAAATCTCCAAATCTCCGAGCCGCAGAGACGGGATCTCCATGTTCTGCATATTAAATAACACGCTGAACAGCGGACTCCGGCTTGTGTCCCTCGTTAACGGCAGTTTTTCAATTAATTCTTCAAGCGGATAGCTTTGATGCTCGAAAGCTTGAAGACTCGCCGTTTTCACCTCGTCCAGGAATTGCTTGAACGTTTTTTTGCCGGCAGGATGCGACCGAAGCGCGACAGTGTTGACAAACATGCCCGGCACCTCTTGGAGATCAGGATGCTGTCTTCCGGCCGCCGGAGATCCGACTATGATGTCTTCCTGCCCCGAATATTTGGACAGCAGCACTTGAAAAGCGGCTAACAAGAACATGTACATCGTCGTATCTGTATCAGCCAGCAATGTCTTAATCTGCGCCGTCACCTGTTTATCAAGCCCGAAGATGACGCGTTCCCCTTCAAAACTGCGATCGGCAGGACGCGGGAAATCAAGCGGCAGATCCAACACCGGCAGATCGCCTTTGAACGTTTCGAGCCAGTAGGCCTCGTGCTGATCGAGATTTGCTTTTTCACGCTGCCAGACTGCAAAATCCTTATAATGAATCTTTGGCAGCGCAAGCTCCGTACCTTGATAAAGCTTCGCCAGATCACCGATGAAAATGCCCATAGAGCTTCCGTCCGTAATAATGTGATGCATGTCAATCAGCAGAAGATATCGGTCAGCTTCAAGCCGGATCAGCTTCGAACGGACAAGCGGCGCGCGGTTGAGCGCAAACGGTCTGATAAAGGCTTTTGTCAGCTCTTCCGCATCTTCTTCCCGGCCCTCGGCGGTTTCCAGCTGAAAGCTCACATTTTCATGAATGGTCTGCACGACTTCTCCATCCGCCATGTCAAACGATGTACGCAGTGTCTCATGACGGTTGATTAATGCCTGCATGGCCTCTTCAAGACGGTTTTTGTCTACTGATCCTTCCAGCAGAAGTACAGCAGGGACGTTGTAGCTCGTGCTGGCCTGTCCGAGCTGATTAAGGATATACATCCTGCGCTGTGCTGAGGAAACAGGATAATGCTTCTGATGAGGCGCTTGCCGGATCGGTTCAAACTGCTGCTCCTCCTCGCTCTCATGCTCCAAATAATGAGCAAGCTCCTGAATGGTCGGCTTTTCAAATAACACTTTGATCGGCACTTCTTTTTGAAAGTGCTCCTGAATTTTAGCGGTCATCATCATGGCTTTTAAAGAGTGTCCGCCAATCGTGAAGAAATTGTCAGTCACACCCGCTTTTACGCCGAGAATGCCTTCCCAAATGTCCGCGAGTTTCTGCTCCGCTTCCGTTTTCGGCGCTTCGTATTCTTTTTGAACGGCTTCAGTCTGCGGTTCAGGCAGCGCCTTTTTATCAATTTTTCCGTTCGCCGTCAGCGGAAACTGACTCATCTGTATGAAGTGCGCGGGAATCATGTATTCAGGAAGTGATTCTGACAGCGTTTTGCGCAGGTCTTCCGGTGAAAGGTCCCGGTCTGCGGTAAAGTAAGCGCAGATTTCATTTTCATCCGCTTTATTTTTCCGGATCACAGCTGCAGATTCCGTCACATTCTGCACCTGGCTGATTTTCGCCTCGATTTCGCCGAGCTCGATTCTGAACCCGCGGACCTTTACTTGATTGTCAATTCTGCCGAGAAACTCGATCGTGCCGTCCGGAAGCCACTTCGCCAAGTCTCCCGTCCGATATATCATTTCATCCGGTCTGAACGGATCCCGGACAAATTGCTTCTCCGTTAGTTCAGGCAGATTCACATAGCCTCTAGCCACTCCGCTTCCGCCGACGCACAGCTCACCCGGGACTCCGATCGGCTGAAGGTTGCGGTTTTCGTCCATAATGTACGCAGTGGAATTTCCGATCGGCTTCCCGATCGGGACCGAGCCGTCGTAGTCCTGATCAATGAGAAAACTCGTCGAAAACGTCGTATTCTCCGTCGGGCCGTAGCCGTTCCAAAGAGACAGCTCCGGTGACTGCTTTCTCACTTTGCTGACGATATGCGGTACAAGCGCATCACCGCCGATGATAAGGTGCCGGAGCGTGTTAAACATGCCGGCATCCTTTTGGGCAAGCTGGTTAAACAGCGGAGACGTCAGCCACATGGTCGTGATCCGATGCTCTTTCAGAAATTGGGCGAATTGTCCGGCGTCAAGCAGCGTCTCTTTTTTAATAGGATAAAGCGCAGCTCCGTTCAGCAATGCACCGAAGACTTCGAAGGTTCCGGCATCAAAGCTGACGGCTCCCGTTTGCGCCATGCGGTCTTCTTCATGAACCGGCACATAATTCGAATGTTTGACGAGCCTGATGATATTTCTGTGTTCAATCATGACGCCTTTCGGTTTGCCGGTCGATCCGGATGTATACATAATATACGCCAAGTCGTTTCCGCCGGCAGGGAGACTCAAGTTTGTTCCGCTTACCGTTTCATCCGCGCTTTCATCCAGCATGATGACCGGGACTTGCAATGCGCCTGCTTGCTCCAGATAGTCCTGAACTGTCAGCACGATCTGAATCGAACTGTCTTCCGCCATAAAGCGGAGACGGTCCTCCGGAAAAGCAGGATCAATCGGCACATATGCGCCGCCTGCTTTTAGGACGGCAAGCATGCCGATAACGGTTTCCGCAGACCGGTCGTTCATAATAGCGGCGGTCCGGCCTTTTTCCAGCCCGTTCTTCACAAGATGTCTCGCCAGGCGGTTGGCCGCTTCGTTCACTTCACGGTACGTCCATTCGCGCCCCTCTTGTTTTATCGCGATGCTTGCGGGCGTCCGGTTTGCCTGCACTTCAAACAAACGGTGAACGGCCTCCTCTTCCGGAAGCGCCGTTTTCGTATCATTGAATATGTCAACAATCTGCCGCTCTTCTTCGCCTGAAACAAGGCCTAGATCCCGCACGGGCGCGTCAGGCGTTCCGACCGCCGCTTTCATCATGCGGGTCAGATGGTGCGCCGTTCGTTCGATGGCATCATGAGCAAAAGCCGCTCCATTGTATTTGATTTTGACAGTCCACGTTTTTCCCGGATACACGATGAGATTGAAATCAAAGCTCGTCTGCTCAAAAGCATGTTCAACTTTAATGGAAAAGCCGAGTCTTTCCTCCATGTCCCCGTTTTCCAGCTCTTTGTCAAGCGGATAGTTTTCAAAGGCGACCAAATGATTCAAAAGGCTGCCGTCCAGAGCGGAGCGCTTTTGAATGTCATAGAGCGGCACATAATCATAGCGCTCGGCTTCCACGGCGTTTTTCTGAACTGCCGTCATCACGTCAGAAAAGGTTGCTTCTTTGTCAATCTTGATTCTGACGGGGATCGTATTGATGAACAGGCCGGCCATTGTTTCTATGCCGTTGATTTCTGAAGGACGGCCTGATACGACAGTGCCGAACACCACATCGTCTGTATAGTTGTATTTGCTGAGCACTGCGCCCCACACCGCTTGAAACAGGTTAGGCCCCGTGACTTGATGCCGGTTGGCGGTCTGCTGAATCTGCGAAACCAGCTCTTCATCCCAGACAAAAGAATATTCTTCATTTTGATAGTCTTTCTTTTCCGCTGCCAGACGGCCCGGGAGCAGGCTCGGCTGTTCGAAATCCGCCAAGCGGCTGCTCCAATATTGTTCCGCCTCGTCATAATCCCGGCCTCCGAGCCATTTGATATAGTCAGAGTAAGGTTTGCCCTGGCTTCCTCCGGCGGGCCGGCCGGCACGAAGCGCTTCATAGTTTTGAAACAGACTTTTCATCAAAACGCCCATACTCCAGCCGTCCATGACGATATGATGATTGCTCCAGACGAGATACAGCTCCTTCTCACTGAGTCTGAATACCGCCGCTTTAAAAAGAATATCCTTCGCCAGATGAAAGCCCTGCTGCTGCACGTCGCGTTTATAGCGTTTAATATATTCGGTTTGACGAGCTTCATCTAATTGACTGATATCTTCATAGTGCACTTTCGTCTTCCGTTCGGCCAATACGACTTGGCGCGGTTTTTGAAGCTGCTGGTGCACGAAAACCGTTCGCAGGATGTCATATGTCCGGATCAGCTCATTGACGCTTTTTTCAAAAAGCTCGAGCTGAAAACTTCCGTGAATTCTAAGCTCTAATTGTGTGAAGTAGGAGGAAGAATGCGGATCAAGCAGCGCATGATACAGCATCCCCTCCTGCATCGGTGTGAGTGCATACACCTTTTGAATCGATTTTTTGCTCATATGTCACCTCTGTCTTTTCTGTTAGAGAATTTCCATTAATTTATCAAGTTCATCAAGCGTCAGATCATCATCACCAAGATCACTAGGCGTAAGTTCAGGACCGTCTTGAGCCAGGCAATGATCTATGATGTTCAGGAGGTGCCCTTTAAAGCTGTCACTGAACGATTGAATGGTTTTTTCATGAAATTCGAGAGAATGATAGGCAAACGTCATCGTCATCTGCCCATTTTCTATAAATCCGACAATATCAAGCGCATTCGGCTTCTCTGTGTCCGGGCTCAGCGATTGTCCCGACGGCATATCGGATCTTGTAAATAAGCCGGAATCCGACATCTCATTAAACTGGCCTAAGTAGTTAAAGCTGATATCCGGATCAATCTCAAACGAAAGATTCTCTTTATGATCAGGCGCCGTTACATAACGCAGAATGCCGTAGCCGACTCCTTTGTTCGGGATATGCCTGATGTCTTCTTTCATTTGTTTCAGCTGATATGAAAGGTCGTCGGCGTGTTTCATCTCAAGGATCATCGGATACATGCTCGTAAACCAGCCGACCGTCCGGGTGATATTCAAGCCGTCAAGAATGTCTTCGCGTCCGTGGCCTTCCAAATGAACGCCGATCGTGTCTTCACCCGTCCACTCCTTGAGCGCCAGTCCGAGCGCCGTCAGCAGAATATCATTCATTTCCGTGTGGTAGGCTTCATGGACGTTTGTGGTCAGCTGTTCCGTTTGTTCAGCCGTCAGAGAGAAGCTGACCGTTCTTGTATGTCTCATGCGCTGATCCCCAGACTGCCTGTCTTTCGGGAGCTGAGTGCACACCTCTTTTTCCTCAAGCTCTTTCCAGTAATCAACTTCTTTCAGAAACGCCTTCGTATTTGCGTATTCTTTGATTCTCTCGGCAAATTCGGCGAATGAATGTGTTTTCGGCGGCAGCGCCGGGTCATTGCCTTGCTTGAGCTGTGTATAAACGGACGTGAAGTCCTCCAGTAAAATCCGCCAAGATACACCGTCTACGACTAAGTGATGGATCGCAAGGAGAAGGTGGTCTCCGTCTTCCGCCCGGAAAAGCCCGGCCTTCAGCAGAGGTCCTGTTTCCAGTGAAATACTGCTTTGAAGACGGTCTGCTTCCCGTTCGATACGGTCTTCATGATCTTCGCTGAGTCCGTTCAGCTCAAAGACGTTCAGTTCAACAGACGCCTCCTCAAGCCCTCTGTAATACGGCTTTTGCTCACGGTAAACCATCCGGAGCGCATCATGGTGTTCGATCAATGCTTGCAGAGTTCTTTCCGCCAGGTCCGGATCAAAGCCGTCTTTCGCGTGAAGCATGACGGATTGGTTCCAGTGGTGTTTGTCGGTAAAGTTTTTCTCAAAGAACCAGCGCTGGATCGGCGTTAAGTCCGCTTCGCCTTCGACAGGTTCCTGATCGGCCTGCTTGCCTTCCGTCCGCTCCACATAAGAGACGAGCTCTTCGATGGTCGGATGCTGGAAGAGATCTTTCATCTCCAATTTATACCCGTGCTGGTTCAGGCGGCTCGCCATTTGGATGCCTTTGATCGAGTCGCCGCCGAGCGTGAAGAAATTATCGCTTACGCCGATCTGATCAAGACCGAGCACTTCCTGCCAAATGTCAGAAAGCAGCGTCTCCATCTCCGTTTCCGGCGCTTTGTAAGCGGCGCTTCCCGCTTCAATGTCCGGCGCCGGCAGGGCTTTTTTGTCAATCTTGCCGTTTGCGGTGACCGGAAGCTCGTCCATCTCCACCCAGAATGCCGGGACCATGTAGTCCGGAAGCGTGTCTTTCAGCGCGGCTTTGAGCGCTTCGATATCATCCTGCTGAGGTGCGACATAGGCGCAAAGCGCGGTATTGCCCGCTTTGTCTTCCACCGCCGTCACCGCCGCGTCATGAACGTCCGCAAGCTGGGCGAGGCGGACTTCAATTTCTGAAAGCTCGATCCGGTAGCCGCGCACTTTGACCTGCTGGTCGATGCGGCCGATGTATTCGATGCCGCACTGCGCGTTCCATTTGACGAGGTCGCCGGTCCGGTACATGCGCTCGCCTGGCACAAACGGATCTGCGGTAAACCGCTTCGCCGTTTCTTCCTCACGGTTCAGGTATCCGCGCGCAAGTCCGCGGCCTGCCACGCACAATTCACCGGCAATGCCTTCCGGCTGCACCTGATCGCCGTCGCCGAGAATATACGCTCTCGTATTGGCAATCGCCCGTCCGATCGAAAGCGATCCTTCCTCCGGATTGATGACGCCGCTTGTCGCGACGACGGTGTTCTCCGTCGGGCCGTAGTTGTTGACGATCGTGTACGGCTGTTTCACCGCCCGCTTCAGCTTGTCTCCTCCGACGAGAAGCATGCGGAGAGAGGTATTTTCCAGCTCCATAAATTGTTCGGCCAGCTGTGTCGGCAGGAAGGTGATGGTCACGCCGTGCTCTTGGAAATAGTGATTTAAGCGGGTGATATCCAGCCGGATCGCTTCGTCAATGACGTGAAGCTCCGCGCCGATGGTCCATGCCGGGAACATCTCCCAGATGGAGGCGTCAAAACCGAAGCCCGCGTATTTGGCGCTTTTATCCTCCGCCGTCATGGCGAATGCGTCGTGATGCCAGAAACACAGGTTCACCAGCGCATGGTGTTCGACCATGACACCCTTCGGCTGTCCGGTCGTTCCTGACGTGTAAATCATATAAGCGAGATGATCCGCCGTTGTTTCCGTCTGCGGATTCGCTTCATCGTTTTCATCAAGCGGCAGGCTCAGAATAGAGCGGCTGCCGTCAAGCAGGATCGTATCTCCTGTGTAGCTTTCCGGCACGTCGAGCGCTTCCTGCGTGAGAAGCAGCTTGGCCCCGCTGTCCTGCAGAATGTAGCTGATCCGCTCTTTCGGGTAATCGGGATCAATCGGCACAAATGCCGCGCCCGCTTTTAGGACGCCGAGTACGCCCGCGGCCATTTCCAAGGACGGTTTCGTCAAAATGCCGACACGTTCGTCAGCCGTAACGCCGCAGTCCATGAGAACGCGCGCGATGCGGTTCGCCCTTGCGTTCAGCTCGCCGTACGTCCATTTCGCGCCGTTGTATGCCACGGCCGGATGGTTTGCGTGGCGGGCGGCCGTTTCTTCAAAGAGACGGTGAACTGTTTTGTCCCGCGGCACAGAGAGTGTTTTTCCTTTCCATGCGTCAAGGAGGGCTTGTTTTTCTGTTTCATTCACCAATGAAAGCTCAGAAAGCTTCGCTGCCGGATTTTCCGCGGCGGCTTCTAACAGATGAAGCCAATAATGCTTCCACGTCTCTGCCGTTTCCGGTTTAAACAGCGCAGTGTTATATTCAAGCACAAACGTTAAGCCTCCGTCTGTGTCATCAGCCGTCATCGTCAGGTCAAACTTGGCTGTTTTTCTGTCAAACGGATGGTGCTTCAGCTCAATTCCTTCCATGACCAGATCTTCGGCATTTGCGTTTTGCATTGAGAATACCGCATCGAACAGCGGATTTCGGCTCGTATCACGCTGCACCTCAATCTTTTGCAGAAGGTCCTCAAGCGGATAATCCTGCGCATCAAATGCACGTAAAGCGGTTTGTTTTACTTCTTCAAGATAATCTGTGAACGTTTTGTCCGCTTCCGGATACGTCCGAAGCGCGAGTGTATTCACAAACACACCGATGACGTTAGCGAGATCCGCATGTGACCGTCCCGCAACCGGGGAGCCGACAATGATGTCATGCTGTCCGCTCAATTTTGAGAGAAAAGCGCTGTATGACGCCAGCAGCACCATGTACATGGTAGAATCCGTTTGTTTCGCAAGACTGCGAAGAGCCGACGTCTGTTCTTCAGTCAGTGAAAAGACCAGCTTGTCTCCTTCAAAGGTTTGCACAGCCGGACGGCTGTAATCAGCCGGCAGCGTCAATACCGGAAGCTCGCCGTTAAGCTCCCGAAGCCAATGCTCCTCCTGCTTGCGGTACTGCTCTGATTGAATAAATTTCTGCTGCCATACCGCGTAGTCTTTATAATGAATCCGCGGCGGCTCAAGCGTTTCGCCGCCATACAGGCGGGACAGTTCATCTATCAGCACGCCGACTGAAGCGCCGTCTGAAATGATATGGTGCATGTCAAACAGCAGCAGGTGATCATGTTCAGCCAGCTTAACCAGCCCCGTTCTGACGAGAGGAAGCTGATCCAGGCGGAACGGCCGGATAAAGCTCTGAATAATTTGTCCGGCGTCTTCCTCAGAGGCTTCGTAATATTCCATGTCAATATCAGCTTCGGCCCATATACGCTGAACCGTTTCTCCATCCTTTATGTCAAACGTCGTTCTGAAGGCTTCATGGCGTTCTGTCAGCTGTTTCATGACAGATTTCAGCTTTTCTGCATCAAGCTTTCCTTTTAAGCGGAGCACAGACGGCATGTTATAGCTTGTTTCAGCGCCTTCCAGCTGCTGAAGCACGAACATCCGCTTCTGCGGTGAAGAAACCGGATACGTTTCCTGCACAGCCGCCGGTATGATGCTTTCAGCCGTCTTCCGCTCAGCGCCTTCAATCAGCTGCGTCAGTCCCGCAACCGTCGGAGAAGTGAACAGATCCTTTAATGTAAGCTGCACGCCGAATGTCTTCTGGATGAGAGCAAGCAGTTTCATTCCCGCTAACGAATGGCCTCCGATCTCAAAGAACTGATCGTGCACGCCGACCCGCTCCATTTGCAGCACCTCAGCCCAAATATCCGCCAGTTTTTGTTCTGTTTCATTGCGCGGCGCCGTATATGACACAGCTTTCGCTGCGGTCACATCAGGCATCGGCAGCGCCCGTCTGTCGATCTTCCCGTTTCCTGTAAGAGGCAGTTCATCCATTTGAATAAAGACAGCCGGAATCATATAAGCCGGAAGATCCTTCGCCGTATGCTCCCTCAGCTCCCGGGAAGAGATTTCTCGGAGGCCGACAACATACGCGCAAAGAAGTTTGTCACCCGCACCCTGGTCCACAGCGAGCACGATGCATTCTTGAATTTGGTCATGGCTTTGGATCTGGTGCTCAATTTCGCCAAGCTCAATCCGCTGGCCGCGGATTTTCACCTGATGGTCGATACGTCCGATAAACTCGATATCGCCATTCGGCAGCCATCTGGCCAAGTCGCCCGTTTTATACATCCGTTCACCTTCTTTAAACGGATGCTTCACAAATTTTTCTTCCGTCAGTTCAGGACGGTTGTAATAGCCTTCCACGAGACCTTCCCCGCTGACGCACAGCTCGCCCGGGATACCTGCCGGCTGCATTCGTCCGGCCGTGTTCATGATGAAGATTTCCGTATTGCTGACCGGTTTTCCGATCGGAACGGAGAGCGTATCTTCTTCAATCACATCTACCGGGTGGTATGTCGCAAACACCGTGCTCTCAGACGGACCGTACATATGAAGCAGTTTTCCTTTTCCGACTGCCGCCAGCGCCTTTTTGACATGCTCAACAGACGCCCTTTCGCCCCCGAACATGATTTTCCGAAGCGTCGTCAGACAGGACGGCTCCATATCAACAAGCAGGTGGAACAGGGCCGTCGTAATCATCAGAATGCTTACATTCTCCCGTTTGATCACACGGGACAGGCGGGTCATGTCCAGCACCGTATCTTTCGGGACGATCACAAGCTTTGCACCGTTTAACAGCGAACCGAACATATCAAACATAAAGGCGTCAAAGACGTAGTTTGACAGTCCGAGCACAGTATCTTCTTCAGAAACGGCCAAATAGTTCGTGTTCTTTACCGTCCGCAAAATGTTGGCATGTGTGACGATGTTTCCTTTCGGCGTTCCCGTAGTTCCTGATGTATAAGTGAGATTGGCAATCGTCTTGGAATCAAACGGCAATGCTGGATTGTGAGAGTCCTTTTCATAGCTCGCCTCATCATCAGCAAGCACAATGACGCCTTGAAAACCGGCCTTTTCCGCAATCGGCTTGAGGCTTCGCTGAGTCAGGAGCACACTCGCCCCGCTGTCGCGGAAGAAATGCTGAATCCGCTGAACCGGATGTTCAGGATCAATCGGCACATAGGCTGCCCCCGCTTTTAATACAGCCATAATGGAAACAATCATGTCCATTGACCGTTCACATAAAACAGCCGCGGTTTTTCCGCCGCCACCGACCGAAAGAATATGCCGCGTAAGCCTGTTGGCGCGTTCATTCAGCTGCTGATACGACAGGGTTTCCCCTTCGAACTGAAGAGCGGTCCGGTCAGGGTTCTTTCGGGCCTGTTCTTCAAAGATCTGCACGATCGTTTGCTCTTTCGGATAGGCCGTGCGCTCCGGATTGAACCGCTGTAATTGATTCAAAGCCTCCCGTTCAGAAAGCAGGTCATATTCGCTGATTTTCGCATCCGGCTGAGCTGCCGCACTCTCCAGCAGGCGGACATAGTGCGCAAGCAGGCGATCCGCCGTCGAGCGCTTAAACAGCTTCGTGCAATAATCCAAATCGAGCGCAATGCCTTCCGCTGTTTCCCGGGCCTGCATTGTCAGATCGAATTTGGCGATATTGAAGTTGGTTTCATGAAGAGACAGCGTAAGATTGCCGATCTCCGGAATTCCGTCCGAAGCATTTTGCAGACTGAACATCGTATCAAATATCGGATGCCTGCTCATATCCCGGGGCACATTCAGCTCCTCGGTCAGCCACTCAAACGGATAGTCCTGGTGAGAAAACGCGTCCAGCACCTGCTTGCGAACATGACCTAACAAGTCTGTAAATGTCTGATCCTGCTTCACGGAGCTTCGCAGCGCAAGCGTGTTGACAAACATCCCGATCAGTCCCTCGGTATCGGAATGATTTCTTCCCGCTGACGGTGTTCCCACGATGATGTCTTCCTGTCCTGAATACTTAGAAAGCAGCGTATAATATGCCGATAACAGCACCATATAAAGGGTGGCTCCGTTTTTCCCGGCAAGCTTCTGCAACCGGTCCCGCAGCTCTTTCGGCAGCTTGACTGATACGCGGTCACCCTCAAAGCTTTGCACCTGCGGCCGCGGGTAATCAGGGAGCAGCTGAAGCACCGGCAGTTCGCCGCTAAAGACTTCTTTCCAATACGCCCGCTCTATCTTGTAGCCTTCCTCCGCCCGTTCCGCTTGCCAGACGGCGTAATCTTTATATTGAATATGCAAATCAGGCAGCTGTTTTCCGCTATAGATGTCTGCCAGTTCCTTCAGCATGATGGAAATTGACACTCCGTCTGAAATCAGGTGATGCATATCAAACAGCAGCATATGGCGATTGTGACCGAGCGTTTGCAGGCCGATTCTGAACAAAGGCGCCTCCGCCAGCTCAAAACGGCGCACAAAATCCTTCATTACCTGTTCATTCGTTCTCCCGCTCGCTTCGATCATTTCAATATGAAACGGAACATGCTCGTGAATCACCTGTCTCGGCGTGCCGTCCTCTGATTGAAACGATGTTCTGAGCGCTTCATGCCTGCTGATTAAAACAGAAAATGCACGCTCTAGTTTTTCACGGTCTAAAGCGCCTTCGATAACGGCTGCTGCCGGCATGTTATACCCGACCCCCGCATCTTCAAATTGACTCGCGATATAGATGCGCTGCTGGGCGAGCGAAAGCGGATAGCTCGCCTGCTTCTCAGCCGGCTTAATCGCACTGTAATCCATCCCTTCGTTTCGGCTTACCGCATAATCGGCAAGCGCCGCGATTGTCGGATGCTCAAACAAGTATTGCAGCGGGATTTCCACGCCCATTTGCTTATGAATTTTCGTCAAAAGCGTCATTGCCTTTAAGGAATGACCGCCAGACTCGAAGAAATGGTCATAAATACCCGCCTTGTCCATTCCGAGGACTTCCTGCCAGATGACGGCGAGCGTTTTCTCTGTCTCATTTCTCGGCGCCGCATACTCTGACGAACTGACAGCCTGCACATCAAGCGCAAACAGCTTTTTGCGGTCTGCCTTCCCGCTCGGCGTAAGCGGAATTTTATCCGTTTTTGTAAAGTAAGCGGGCACCATGTAATCAGGAAGGTGTTTGGACACATACTCCCGGTACTCGGCAGGGTGAAACTCGGTTCCTTTTTCTTGAACGATATATGCGCAAACATCTAAGCTGCCCTGCTGATCCGGCCGTGCCAGCACGACGGCCTCCGCCGCGCCCGGAGCTTTCCTGAGCACCGTTTCAATTTCTCCCAGCTCAATACGGTAGCCGCGGACTTTCACTTGATCGTCTTCCCGGCCGATATATTCGATTGTTCCGTCCGGCAGCCAGCGCGCCATATCGCCCGTGCGGTACATGCGGCCGCTCTCGTTAAACGGGTCCTGCAAAAACTTCTCTGCGGTCAAATCCGGAAGATTTAAATAACCGCGGCCTACCCCGTCTCCCGCGATATACAGCTCACCGGCCGTGCCGTCGGGCTGAAGCCGTTTGTGCTTATCCAATATATACAGCCGGGCGTTGCCGAGCGGTTTTCCGATCGGAACGTACGCCGCCTGCTGATTCATTCCGTTATCTTGTGACACCTCATGCACGGACGCATCTACGCACGTTTCCGTAGGCCCGTAGACATTTGTCAGCCGCGGCGCTCTGCCCGATTGATGAAACAGCGCCATCAGCTGTTCAGCAACAGCGGCGGACAGGCCTTCTCCCCCAATGAGCATGTGGCGCAGTTCAATTCCGCTGACATCTCCCGCCGCAACCATCATCTGCAGATGCGCAGGCGTTCCGTCAGTGGCTTCAATCCGGTTTTGACGATAATAGTCCAGCAGTGCCGAGCCGTTTGTAACAGTTGTTTTCGGCACGATATAAAGCGTCTGGCCTAAAAGAAGCGAGGCGAAAATCTGTTTAACGGACGCATCAAAATGAAACGGGGCCAACAGCGCCATTCTTAATGTCTGTTCACCGCACTGATAAATCTCCTGCTGCAATGATTGAACCAGGTGATGAACTTGCCGATGTTCAATCATCACGCCTTTCGGCCGCCCTGTTGTACCGGACGTATAGATAATGTAAGCCAGCCGGTCTGATTGTGTGCCGACACCGTCAGCGGCTGTCTCATATTGAACGGCCTCATCAAAATCAATCTGTTCGGCATTCGTTTCAGGCGCCTGTATTCCCGCCTCTGTCAGAACAGCCTTCGCTCCGCTGTCCTCCAAGATGTACTGAATCCGATCCGCCGGAAAGTCAGGATCAATCGGCACATAGGCGCCGCCCGCTTTCAAAATTCCCAATATTGCCGCAATAACACGGTCAGATCGGCCAAGCAGCACAGCGACAGGAGAATCGGCTGATATCCCGGCTTTAAGAAGGCGTCCGGCGATACGGCCTGACTGTTCATGCAATGTGCGATAGGACAATGTCCGGCCTTCATATACAACCGCGGGTTTGTCAGACAGTGCCTTCGCTTTCTCTTCAAACAGCGCCGGAATCGTCATCTCCTTGCGATAAGCGACCGGATTGCCGAGAGCACGCTTCAGGAGCAGCTCTTTCTCGGATTCTGAAAGAAGAGCGAGCTCATCAATTACACGGTCAGGAGATGATATCGCATCTTCAATCAGCGTGATCAAACGTTCAGAAACAGAGGCAATTTCGTCCGCCTTGAATATGTCACTGCGATAGTCAAAATCAATCGTCAATTTCCCGGTGTCCCATCGTTCCTTCACGTGAATCGATATATCATTTGTTCCGCTTCCGCTGAAGATCGGGTCTGTCAGGAAGGACAGATTCTCTTTTTTCTGCCACTGCATCACTTGATACTCCAGAGCCACCGTAAACAATCTGCTCAGCGAACTTTTTGAAGCACGCAAATCATTGACAAGCAAGTTATATGGATACTTTTGGTGGCGGAGAATTTTCATCAGATCCTTCATCCGGCCTTTGACGAATTCCAAGAACGGCTGGCTTCCGTCAACACTTGTCCGCACAGGCACCGTGGATACGAACATCCCGAGCATCTGCTTTTCTTTCGCATTCGTCCGGTTTCCCATAAACGTACCCGTGACGACATCATCCCGGCCTGTCACTTTGTAGAGATAAGCGATCAGAGCTGACTGGAACAGAGAAAGAACGCTGACCTTATGCTCCCCGCAAAATGATTGAATCCGGCCGTACAGGTCATGAGGAATTTCTTGAGAAAACCGTTTCGCATCAAGACCCGCATCTGCCTGGCTCCGTTTTAAAGACACAAGCTCCGGTACGGTCTCAAACTGTCCGTTCCAAAAATCCCGATCCTTTTTAAACCGCTTCGACTGCACATATTCCTGCTCTGTCAGCACATGCTCGATAAAGGAAGGAATCTCCGTCTGTTCCCCACTTGCTCCGCCTGAAAGCTCCAAATAAATATCAGTAATCGTATTGCCCAGAATCGTCATGGAAATCCCGTCTGAAATAATGTGATGCACATTAGCGTAAAACCAGACCTCATTTTCACTGATCGTGTGCACCGAAAAACGGAATAAATCCTGATCATATAACGCCAGAGGTTTGCTTGCCTCGTCACGCCCCCATTTTGACAGCTCGTCTGCAGAGCAGCCGGCTTGCCTGATGTCTGTATGCTCGATAGTCAGCGGACGGTATTCGCTCACATATTGAACGGGCTCCCCCTCATCATCAAGCCGAAGACGGATTCTCATCGACTCATGACGACGGACGAATTCCTGTATCGCTTTCTCAACGACATGGGCTTGTACGCCGTCCTCAGAAATGAGCTTTCCGAAACCCGCAAGATTTGAAATACTTGTGTTCGGATAGAATTTTTCTGTATACCAGATACGTTTTTGTGCATTTGTTAACGGATAAAAAGTTATTTCCATATGTGTGCGCCTCCCCTTTTCAAGATAAATTTGTCAATTCTCCCTTAGAAACAGCCTCCCTCAATGTCCCTAACTCATTATCAAGCCAAAAGAACCACTTACCTCCAAAACGATCCCGATTTAATCACCGCCGAAATCCGCAATCCATTCACCCGCACAGTCCGAAATTCGGCTCAAATTTATGAGAAATCAAGACAAGAATCCAATGTTTGTAAGCAACAGGGTTTACCTATTTCTTCATGAATTACTATATATCTACTTACGTTCACTTTATATGAAATTATTGTTTTTATCACCGAAAAATGGGTGAAAAGTTTCATGCGGCACACCGAAAAAAATTCCGACAATTCCAGAGGGTATTTTGCGGCATCCCGCAATTTATTTTTAAAATTATTATTTATGTAAAATTAAAAATCTTTAAACTATAGTATAAATCTTTCGAATATCCAGTTATGGCAGAATGAAAATAGTTTTCATATATGAGCTGATGAGGAAAAAACAGCGCAAGAACCGAAACAGGAGATTTAATCGTTCGCAATATGATTTCATTAAACCGCAAAAAAAAGCGCTCTATTTTTTATAGAGCGCTTCAAAAAGGTTCCTTTATTGCGGTTTTATCAATGTTGATTAATTCCATATATTCTTTTCCCCACTTATACATAGCATCCAAAATCGGCATAAGGGTCTCTCCTTGCTCCGTTAATGAGTACTCCACTTTCGGGGGAACAACAGGGTAAACTTCCCTGTGAACGATCAGATCCTGCTCCAGCTCCCTGAGCTGATTCACAAGAATTTTGTGCGTAATATCAGGAATTAAAGCTTTCAGCTCATTAAATCGTTTTGTCCCTTCTTTTCCCAGGTGCCACATAATCAGCATTTTCCACTTCCCGCCTATCACGGCAAGCGTCAATTCCTTTTCGCAATTAAACGTTTTCTTATCCATTCGGCTCACGGACCATTCTCCTTCCTCTTACTTTTCGTACGTTAATCATCTATAAACACTTGCTTACTTTTTCACAGAGCTTTCATCCATTTATACTACCACGCAGTTTTGCTGAGACAAAACACATTGCCTGCGGGGGACAGTATCCTCAAAGTAACTATTTGACTTTAAAGTGCGTACTTTTCAACTTGCAGGGCACTCTATAGAATGTAGATACATTAAAAAGAGGAGTGAATATACAGTGGAATTACAGCTCGCATTAGACTTAGTGAATATCCCTGAAGCAATTGAACTTGTGAAAGAGGTCGAGCAATATATAGATGTTGTAGAAATCGGCACTCCCGTCGTCATTAATGAAGGACTGAAAGCCGTGCAGGAAATGAAAACGGCCTTTCCTCACCTGAAAGTGCTTGCCGATCTTAAAATCATGGATGCAGGCGGTTACGAGATTATGAAAGCGGCAGAAGCAGGTGCCGACATCATCACCGTTTTAGGGGCGACAGATGATTCGACGATCAAAGGAGCGGTTGCCGAAGCAAAAAAACAGCAGAAAAAAATCCTTGTCGATATGATCAACGTAAAAGACCTTGAAACACGGGCAAAAGAAATTGACCAACTCGGTGTTGATTATATTTGTGTCCACACAGGTTATGATCTTCAAGCAGAAGGAAAAAATTCATTCGAGGAACTGACGGCGATTAAAAAAGCGGTCAAGAGCGCTAAAACCGCAATTGCCGGGGGCATTAAACTTGATACGCTTCCCGAAGCCATCAAACAAAACCCAGATTTAATCATTGTCGGCGGAGGCATTACGGGAGCTGACAATAAAGCGGATACTGCTTCTAAAATGAAACAGCTGATCACACAAGGATCATGAAAACGACGGAATACTTACATGAAATCCTAAATGAATTATCCCGTACTGCATCGTTAATAGCCGACAATGAAGCTGACAAGCTTGCGGATCAGATTTTAGCTGCAGATCAGATCTTCACGTCCGGAGCGGGCCGTTCCGGTTTTATGGCTAAAGCGTTCGCCATGAGGATGATGCATATCGGGCTGAACGCTTACATCGTCGGTGAGACGCTTGCCCCTCCCCTCAAAGAAGGCGGTCTCGTCATCATCGGCTCAGGCTCAGGCGAAACAAAAAGCCTGCTTCATACTGCTGAAAAAGCCAAAAGCCTTAATGGCATCATCACTGCATTAACGATTAATCCTGACTCGAGTCTCGGCAGACTTGCGGATCTTACGATAACGATTCCCGGCTCTCCTAAGGATGAGACCGGCGGAGACAGAAAGACGATTCAGCCGATGGGTTCTTTATTTGAACAGACTCTCCTGCTGTTTTACGATGCGGTTATTCTAAAAATCATGGAGAAAAAAGAACTGAATTCGGCAGACATGTTTGCAAATCATGCAAATCTGGAATGATATACTGGCGGCCTTCTTATCAGATGGCCGTCTTTTTATCGTCCTGCGGCGCTCGATTGCATCCGGCCAGGTTTTCACCCGGAAACTCGCTGACGAAAATACCCTGCCTGTGAGCTTATCGCTATAATAGCCAATTATTCAGACGGCCGCAATCATTCATTTCTGAATAGAGAAACTGCAAAAAAGACTTTCTGACCGGTTTTTTATTGGATAAAACTAATTTGTGCAGGCGGTTTTACAGATATTCAGTTGAAATTGAGGCTGGAAAATATATTTTAACAGCTTTACAGCGGGCCGATTCTGCTTTATTCTTGGACCAGCTTTACAGCAATTTAAAACTGGAGGTGATTGATACTCTTGAAAACATTAAAAGCACTGCTGCTTGTTCTTATCATCATTGCCGGAGCAGTTGCGGCCCTGATCAAGGGTGATATTTTCTCAGATAACGAGCAGACCGTTCAGAAAAGCGATTACGACAAAGTAATCCTATTTCCGTCCGATCGATATCCGGAAACAGCAAAGCATATTAAGGACGCGATAAAAGAAGGACATCCCAGCATATGCACCATTGACAGAGACGGAGTACATAAGCGGCGTGAGCAATCTCTTAAACATGTGCCTGTAAAAACGGGGTACGACAGAGATGAATGGCCGATGGCGGTTTGTAAACAGGGCGGAAACAATGCCTCCGTAGAATATATTTCTCCGGCAGACAACCGCGGGGCCGGCTCTTGGGTCGGACACCAGCTTACCAATGATCCAGATGGAACGAGAGTATTATTTAAAATCAAGTAACAAAACAGGAGGAGCAGCTCATTGATTAAATCATGGAAACCGCAAGAACTTATCATTTCTTATCATCAATTTACAATCTTCCAAAAAGATTCCGAACCGCCTGTTATCGATTGGACGGATGAAGCCATTGAAAAAGGATTTGCGGAGGCTGACGGAGCTGTTTCTTTTGAAGCAAGGAGAAATACGAAGGCATTTATTGTCCTCAGGCTTAATACAAATGAACCGGTGCCATCCTATGAGAAAAAAGCGGCTGTTTCTTTTGAAGCTGTAAAAGATGGAATTGAGATTGAAAGCGTGATGTCAAAACGGCTTTTCTTCGATCTTCCGAAAGGCCGATACAGCCTTACTTGTTATTCAGTGCCTGCCGAATTATCCGACCTGCATGCAGATACGTATATTATCGATGCGGCCGCAATGTAAAAGAAAACCCTGAGAGAAATATATTTCTCTCAGGGAACTCTTATAAACTCTTACCGTTTGTTTCGATCACGTTCCGATACCAGTAAAAACTTCAAATGCAGTTTTGTCTTCAGGGTCAGGGTGACTTGTAAGCAGATAAGCCGATGAATAATCGAAGCTAGGAAAAATCCTCGGCCAGCTGACAGAAAAGCGGTAAGCTGTCAAACCCATCTCTGCCATCAAGGCGACATCTTCTTTATACCATTCATAATGGCCGGCTGCTGTATCGCCGGTTGAGCCTTTAAACGTTTTACCTGTTATTTTTGCGAAATGGTCCCAGACTGAGGAACCCTTACCGTCTGTATTCCAGGCTCCCTTCAACCTGATAGGCGGCTGATGCCGATCCCCATAGAAATATATCCGGTAAAAAACCCGTTTTTTCATGTCTCATGTGTTTCATCTCCTGATGCGTCTGATTTGATATCATAGGTTATGAAACGCGTTTCAGAGCAATCCCGATAAAACAAAAAAGCATCCGGCTTGCCGGATGCTTAAGAATGATGATGCCGCTTCTCCAATTTATGAGGAGGAGGCTTCGGGATAAAGCCATTTTGTTTCATCATATTAAAGTGCCTGTCCATATGCTGTTTAATATGCTCTGCTTTTTCTTTCGGCAGGACACCGTACTCAACATATTTGGAAATGACATGTTTACGTTTTTCGAGTATTTCCTTTTCAAGAGATTCAATTTCTTTTTTCTGCTGTACCGTAAGTGACATTGTTGAAGGCATTTTTGTTTCAGCTGCATGTGCCGGCATTATAAAAATCATTGCCGTAATGAAAAACGCAGCCAATGATAACGCAGTTTTTTTCATGACTTTTTCCTCCTTTAGCGTTTGTTATATGTTGTGCCTCCATCCAGTTTTTATGCAAAAAAAAGAGCGAAATTATTCGCTCTTTTCAATCGATTCGTCCGGCAATGCGTATGTGACATACGTTCCTGCCACAAAATCATGGATCGACCGTTTGTCTTCTCTCATTCCGACCATAAATGCGCTCACGATCACACCGATTCCTAACGTCACACCATATATTAAGGCGCCCACAAGCACTCTTAAAATCATAGTGAGAAAGCCTGCCTGAGTGCCGTCTTTTTTGACGATGCGGATACCGCAGATCTTTTTGCCGATAACATAACCGTTCCAGTATACAGGGAGCAAGATAGAATAAAGAGTCAAAATAATGCTGATCATTGCACTCTCATCCGGATCTTTTCCCGTTGCCAGCATATAAATAATCGCCAAAGGCACTGAAATAATTAAATAGTCGAGTACTGCGGCTCCCAATCTGATCCAAAATCCCGCCGGTCTGTAAATATTCATTGTGTTTCCCCTCGCTCTATGGCTTCAAAATCACTTTTATGTTGCCATCTTCTTTTTTGTCAAATATATCATATGCAGCAGGGGCTTCCGCAAGACTCATTTTGTGCGTAATAATATCCGTCGGATCAATTTCATTTTGTTCGACCATTTGATACAGCATCGGCATCAGATGGATAACGGGTGCCTGGCCCATTTTTAGAGAAACGTTGCGCGTGAAAAAATCACCGATCGGAAAACCATCCGCTTCGGAAATATATGCACCTGTGAGCTGAACAGTACCGAACTTCTTAACGGCTTCTGACGCTGTAAGAATCGGACTGATGGTTCCGAACTGATTCGGTTTTTGCTTTTCTTTTTCTTTTGAAAGCGGCGTGCCGTCCATTCCGACACAATCAATCACAACATCCGCGCCCCCTGACGTTTGTTCATGCAGCAGTTTCCCGATCTCCTCATGCTCTGAAAAATTGAAGGTCTCTGCTCTGTTTATGCGTCTCGCATGTTCAAGGCGGTGCGGGACTTGATCGACTGCGATGACCCGCTTTGCGCCTTTTTTCCAAGCGAATTTTTGCGCCATTAAACCGATCGGACCTGAGCCCAGAATAACGACTGTGTCTCCTTTTTTCACTCCGCTGTGCTGAACGCTCCAAAAGGCGGTCGGCATGACATCTGACAGAAGCAGCACCTGTTCATCTTCTAGCTCGCTGTCTGCCGGAACCAGAAAAGAAGAGAAATCAGCATAGGGCACTCGTAAATATTCAGCCTGCCCGCCGGGATAATTACCGTTAAACTCCGAGAAACCGAATAAGCCGCCGGCATCTGTATGAGGATTGGGATTTGATTCATCACACTGGCTTTCCATCTGGTGCTTGCAATAATAACATTCTCCGCAGCCGATGTTAAAAGGAATCACGACCCGGTCGCCTTTTTTCAGCTTTTTAACTTGACTGCCCGTTTCTTCAACGATTCCCATTGGCTCGTGCCCAACGATGTAACCCGGATCGGCGGGTATTCCGTTTTTATATAAATGAAGGTCTGAACCGCAAATTCCGGTTGCGGTGATTCGAACGATGACATCCCTCTCATCTTGAATGACGGGTGCAGGGACTTCTTTCACTTCCATATGTTCTTTTCCTTGGTATGTCAGTGCTTTCACATTGTTCAGCTCCTTTTTCATCACTCCTTCCCTTCTCACATGCTTCTAAACTTGGCCGGTATGTTATTCAGCCCGCTGAATGTCCCATTGAAAAGGATCTTCAAATTGAGACCAGTCAGAATCGAACTCAGACGGCGTGAGCAGACACTGATCTAATTCCTTTGCAATGGCTGCTTCATCTAAATCAATCCCGATAAATACCAGATTCGTATGACGGTCTCCGAATTGAACGTCCCAATCCTCCAGAATCTCCGGTTCCTGCTGTTTGATCTGCTCCTGCTCACGTTTCGGCATCGCCGCCACCCAATAAGAGACAGGCTCAACTGAGACCGCCGGACCCGCCTGAGACATCAGCAGCGCGAAGCTGTTGTGGGTTGCACACCAGGCAATTCCCTTTGCGCGCACAATGCTGTCAGGCATTGATTGATGCAGCCAGCTGTCAAAACGAACGGTATGAAACGGCAGACGCCGTGAATACACAAACGAAGTGATTCCATACTCTTCTGTTTCCGGAGTGTGCGCTTCATGGCCTGCCGTCAGCTCCTTTATCCATCCTGCTGATGAACTCGCTTCTTCAAACTCAAATAAACCGGTATTCAAAATGCATTCGGCAGGCACTTCTCCGCGGACGGATCGGATCAGCTTGGCACGGGGCTGTAATGCGCGAAGAACTGTTTCAAGCTGTTCAAGCTCTTTTTCGCCCACCATGTCGCACTTATTTAAAATAAGCACATCACAAAACTCAATTTGATCAATTAATAGGTCGGCAATCTCCCGTTCATCCTCTTCTTCCGCAGCTTCTTTACGGTCAAGGAGGCTGTCACCGGACTGGAAATCATGCCAGAAGCGGTTTGCATCCACCACGGTAACCATTGTGTCCAGCCTGCAGAATGTTGTCAGATCAATACCCATTTCTTCATCTATATAAGAAAATGTCTGGGCAATGGGAATCGGTTCACTGATCCCTGTTGATTCAATCACGATATAATCAAATCTGCCGTCTTTGGCAAGTTTCTCAACTTCGACTAATAGATCCTCACGCAGCGTGCAGCAGATACAGCCGTTGGATAATTCTACGAGTTTTTCGTCTGTCCGTGATAAGCTCCCTCCCTGTTTCACCAGGCCCGCGTCTATGTTTACTTCGCTCATGTCATTAACGATGACGGCAATTTTTAAACCGTTGCGGTTTTGTAAAATATGATTCAAAACTGTCGTCTTTCCAGCACCAAGATAGCCGCTCAATACTGTAACCGGAATTTTCCCCATAAAAATAGCCTCCCAACAAAATAGAATGATTACGATTTATTATCTGTGACTGTCTCTTTTCAACTAATATGTATAGTATAGTAAATCGTAATTATTACTATTTATTCTGATGCAATCTCTGTTTAAAATCAAGTAAAAGTCAGACATCATACACTGTTTGTTCCCATCCAGTGGTCTGACACGCAAAACATCAACGATTTAATTGGTGAAGCCTTGGACCCGGACTGTAAAAATGCCCGGTTTTAAGATGTGCGCTGCACGTATCAGCCCAAAATAATTTTCATAAAATTTTTAGATTTTTTAGTATTTTTTGTTACATCTCATAACATGTATCTTAAATATCTGTTTTCGCTGTGCTACGCTAAAGAAAACATAGGTAAGGAGCGGATCATCTGATGGGAAAAAAACAGCTAGTCCTTGTTGGAAATGGAATGGCCGGGGTAAAAGCGATTGAAGAAATACTGCGTGTTTCAAAAGACGAATTCGAGATTACAATATTCGGGGCCGAACCTCATCCCAACTATAACCGAATCCTTCTGTCAAAAGTGCTTCAAGGCGATACAGATATTAAAGATATTACATTAAACGATTGGGACTGGTACAAAGAAAACAACATTCAGCTGCATACCGGTGAAACAGTCATCAAAGTGGACCAAGACAGCAAAACCGTCATTACAGATGCAGACAGAATCCAGCCCTATGATGAACTCATCCTGGCGACAGGCTCTGTCCCTTTTATCCTTCCGATTCCGGGCGCAGATAAAAAAGGCGTCACGGCATTCCGGGACATAAAAGATACCGACACGATGCTCGCTGCGTCAAAACAATATAAAAAAGCAGCCGTCATCGGCGGAGGACTGCTTGGTTTGGAAGCCGCTCGCGGGCTGCTGAATCTCGGAATGGACGTGTCTGTCATCCACCTCGCTCCATACTTGATGGAACGCCAGCTTGATCCAACTGCAGGGCGCCTGCTGCAAAACGAATTAGAAAAACAAGGCATGACCTTTTTACTTGAAAAGCAAACCGAAGAAATTGTCGGTACTGACCGTGTCGAAGGCGTACGCTTTAAAGACGGCACAAGCATCGAAGCTGATTTAGTCGTCATGGCGGTCGGCATCCGCCCGAATACCCAGCTTGGCGCGGAAAGCGGCATTCCGGTTAACCGCGGAATCATTGTTAACGATTATATGCAGACTGAAATCCCGCACATTTACGCTGTCGGTGAATGTGCCGAGCACCGCGGAATCGCATACGGTCTTGTGGCGCCGCTCTATGAACAGGCAAAAGTGCTGGCCAAACATATTTGCGGCATTGAAACAAAACCGTATGAAGGCTCCGTTCTCTCCACTCAATTAAAGGTATCAGGCGTCGAGGTATTCTCTGCCGGTGACTTTAACGAAACAGAGGAGAAAAAAGCGATTAAAGTTTTCGATGAGCAGGACGGCATCTATAAAAAAATCGTCCTGAGAGGCAATCAAATTGTCGGCGCTGTTTTATTCGGAGACAGCAGCGAGGGCGGCCGCCTGTTTTCCATGATTCAAAAAGAAGCCGATATCTCTGAAACCTCCAAAATATCAATCTTACAGCCTCTTGATCAGGAAGCAGGCGCAAGCATGACCGCGGCGATGAGCGACGATGAAATCATCTGCGGCTGCAACGGTGTATCAAAAGGCGCGATTATTCAAGCCATTCAGGAAAAAGGCTGCACATCAACGGACGAAATCAAAGCATGTACTGGGGCATCCCGTTCCTGCGGAGGCTGTAAACCGCTCGTGGAAGACATTCTTCAATATACACTGGGCTCAGAATTTGACGCATCCGCGCAAAAAGAAGCGATTTGCGGATGCACCTCGCTTTCGAGAGATGAAGTCGTAGAAGAAATCAAAGCCAAAGGGCTATCACATACGAGAGAAATCATGAACGTGCTCGGCTGGAAAACGCCGGAGGGCTGCTCCAAATGCCGGCCTGCCCTCAACTACTACTTAGGCATGATCAATCCGTCTACATACGAGGATGACAGAACATCCCGTTTTGTGAACGAACGGATGCATGCCAATATTCAAAAAGACGGAACATACTCAGTCGTGCCCCGGATGTACGGCGGCGTGACCAACTCTCAGGATCTCCGCAAGATCGCCGATGTCGTCGACAAATATGAGATCCCGCTCGTTAAAATGACAGGCGGCCAGCGAATTGATCTCATCGGCGTCAAAAAAGAAGACCTGCCGAAAGTATGGGCCGAGCTTGATATGCCTTCAGGCTACGCGTACGGAAAAACACTCCGCACGGTAAAAACGTGCGTAGGCGAACAATTCTGCCGCTTCGGCACACAAGACTCCATGGCACTGGGCATTGCGCTTGAGAAAAAATTCGAAGGGCTCAATACGCCTCATAAGGTTAAAATGGCCGTGTCTGCCTGCCCGCGGAACTGTGCGGAGTCCGGCATTAAAGACCTTGGTGTTGTCGGCATCGACGGAGGCTGGGAGCTTTATGTCGGGGGGAACGGCGGAACTCATTTGCGCGCCGGTGATTTGCTGATGAAAGTGAAAACGAATGAAGAAGTCTTAGAATACGCGGGCGCTTACCTTCAGTACTACAGAGAAACGGCTAACTACTTGGAGCGCACATCCGCATGGCTTGAGCGCATCGGTTTATCCCATGTCCAATCTGTGTTGAACGATCCTGAAAAACGGCAGGAGCTCAACGACAGGATGAATGAAACACTCTCTGTTCACAAAGATCCGTGGCAATATTTCCTTAAAGATAAAAAAGCTTCTAAAGATTTATTTGAAAATGTCGTCACGACTTCATAAAACAGTAAGGAGGAACGGACATGGTTAATAAAGATATGACAAAGGTTTGCATAGGCATGTTAAACGAATTACCTGAGGAGTTAGGAAAAACCGTATATATAGAAGATAAAGAGCTTGCCGTATTTAAGCTTTCTGACGGAAGCGTCCGCGCCGTCGAAAACCGCTGCCCTCATAAAGGGGGCGTCCTGGCTGAAGGCATCGTCAGCGGAGAATACGTCTTCTGCCCGATGCATGACTGGAAAATTTCCTTAGAAGACGGAAAAGTCCAAGAGCCGGATCATGGCTGTATTAAAACATACGAAACACTGATCGAGGGAGAGAATGTATACCTCCTGTATTGATTAAAGGGTCGGATCACTTTTTCAAGTGGTCCTTCACTTTTTAAATTGATGAAGGGATGACGCCACCATGAGAAACGGAATTGTATATTTTGTCGGTGCCGGACCTGGAGACCCGGGGCTGATTACCGTAAAAGGGAAACAGGTTCTGGAGAAAGCGGATATCATTTTGTATGACCGGCTTGCAAACCCAACATTTCTTGAATATGCCTCTCCAGACTGCCGGTTCATTTATTGCGGAAAACTGCCCGACCGCCATTTTATGAAACAGTCGGAGATAAATGCCCTGCTGATTGAAAAAGCAGCGGAAGGCTTCACCGTAGTCCGCTTGAAAGGCGGAGACCCAAGCGTGTTCGGCAGAGTCGGCGAAGAAGCGGAGGCGCTTCATCGGCACGGCATCCGCTACGAGATGGTGCCCGGCATCACCTCGGGAATCGCGGCGCCGCTGTATGCGGGCGTCCCCGTCACCCATCGTGATTGCGCTTCGTCCTTCGCCATGATCACCGCTCATGATACATCATTACAAGGCAGGCCGAATCTCGACTGGGAAGGGCTGGCCCGAAGCGTTCAAACGCTTGTGTTTTATATGGGCGTTAAAAATCTGTCATTTATATGCCGGCAGCTTATGGAGCACGGGAAATCCCCCTCCGTCCCCGTACTCGTCATTCAATGGGGAACATGGGGCCGGCAGCGCAGCGTAAAAGGAACGCTTCAGGATATTTATGAAAAAGTACAAAGCCAAAACATCACCAACCCCGCCATTATCGTCATCGGAGATATCGTAAACCTTCGAACATACAGCTGGTTTGAAAGCAAACCGTTCATCGGGCGGCATATCATGGTGGTCACTCAGGGCGATGATGAACATACATTGACAGGCAGGCTGCGCGAGTATGGCGCTGATGTTATCGAATGGCCGAAGCGGATGATTAAAAAAATGCCCGCAAACGAAAACATCCTGAAGCGGATCAGCACTTTTGAACAGATCTTTTTCACATCACGCCGTGCGGTCTGTGAATTCTTTGACACACTGGCTTTCAAGCAGATTGACATCCGCCGGGTGACAGCAAGCCTGAATGCAGCGACTGAAGCGGCAAAGACGGAACTGACAAAACGGGGCTTCCGCCTATCCGGCCATCAAGGTGAGTCTCCGCATTCGCTCATTGTCGGAAGCCGTCAAGCGGCAGAAAACATGCCAGACTCAGTATCATGCCCGTTTTATATCACTCATGAACATATCCCAGATGAGCGGTTCACTTCGATGATCGAACGCACAATCAGTGAGTCTCCTCTGCAAATGATTATCTGTCCGGGCAAAGAATCCGCTCAGCATTTGCTCAGCGCCGGAAAACAGATCGGCATATCACCGAATCCGACAGCAAACCGCCCTCCCGTCATCTGCATCGGTGAAGACATACCCGCCGGTTACGGATTTACCGCCGTGAAAAATCAGGAACAGTTATTTGCGTTTATACAAAATGAAATGAAAGACATGCTCGTTCACAGCTGACCCCCGGCTCAACATCGGGGGCCATTCCCTTTTTTATTGTGTCACCAATTTCTTATGATGAGTCGAATACATCGCCATCTGATCCGCCTGCGGGTCCAAATATGCTTTGGCGCTGTTCACGGCGGTCGGTCCCTCCGTGAAGCCGCCGGCAATCAATCTGAGCTTGCTTTCATAATGGGCGGCGTCACCTGCAACAAACACGCCTGGAAGATTGGTCCGCATATGTCTGTCGGCTTTAATCCTGCCTTCTTCTATCTCAAGCCCCCAATCCTTCATCGGGCCGAGATCAATTTTAAACCCGTGATTGATAATGAGCTCATCAAGCTTGATGTCTTCAGAATGGCCAGACTCGGTATGACAAACGGTGACGCTCTCGATCCGTTCCCCGGTGCCGTTGAGATGCTTCAGACGATACGGCGCAAACACCCGCACGGAAGACTGCTTCATTTTCGCCACGCTGCTTTCTAAACCGCCGAACTCCTCACGGCGGTGCAAGACGGTAACAGACGCCGCAATCGGTTCCAGCTCATTCGCCCAGTCAACCGCGGCATCTCCCCCTCCGGAGATCACGATATGCTTACCTTCAAACGCATCCAGCTTCTCCACTTTATAATGAAGGTTTTTCCCTGAATAACGGCTCGCATCCTCGCTGTTGAGCTCATTGACCTCAAGCGTTCCCATGCCGACAGCCAAAATCACGGTGCGTGTATAGTGCTTTTCCCCTTCAGAACTTTCCAGCACAATGGTCCCGTCATTCAGCCGCTCAAATCCGGTCACCCGCTGATTCAACACGATATCCGGCTCAAATGTCGCCGCCTGCTCCATCAGCTGCTTAATCAGCTGTTCCCCTGCGATCCCCGGAATTCCGCCGATATCACGGATGATTTTTTCCGGGAAAAACATAGACACTTTCCCCCCGAGCCGCGGCAAAAATTCAATCACTTTCGTTTTTAGCTCGCGCATCCCGCAATAAAAAGCCGTAAACAGGCCGATCGGGCCCCCGCCTATAATCGTGACGTCATACACCTCATGATTTTCCGCCATTATTCTGCCTCCCGTTTATATCTATACTTCAAACATATCTAATTGAGAATCAATATCACTAAGAGTATAACATACATTGAGGAGCAGTGTTCATTCATTTCTCATCTTGGGAAAGGGGTGAGGTTCTGAGATTGATAAGCGGGAGGGTATTAAAGCTGAAACCAGTACGGCGACTGGTTTCTTTTTTATTTCTTTTTCATCAGCATGATATCAAGATACAGCTGGCACCTTGTCCTGAAGTCGTTTAAATTAATTGATGTCATGTCAAGAATCTGTTTGATACGGTAGTTCAATGTGTTTTGATGAATAAAAAGCTGTTCTGCGGCTGGTTTTGTTTTGCAGTTATTGAGGAGATAGATTTCTAACGTTTTCAGCAATTCGGTGCTGCTTTCTCTATCCTTGGCTTTTAATAAAGCTAAATCATGGTTTACATATTCCAGTGAGGCGTTTTTTTCTTCGATGCTTTCAAGATAGCGGTAGATCCCGAGCTTGCTGTATTCGTACGGGATATTTTCCTGATTTCCGGTAATTTCTGCGGCCTTTATGACTTCAAGGGCTTCTATATAACTTTTCCCGAGCTTCAGGATGCTGCTGTATTCATTGCCGATTCCGATATAGATGGGAGTGGGGATCTTCTGAAAGTGAAAATGAGTCAGCAGTTTGTGGATGAATTCAGATGCTGCCGAAGTGCCGGAGCTTTTTTGCGAGAAGCTTGCGACGACGATGACAATATTGGAATCAATGGTTAA
The DNA here is from genome assembly GCF_001553895.1 of Bacillus sp. SDLI1. Taxonomy (NCBI): domain Bacteria; kingdom Bacillati; phylum Bacillota; class Bacilli; order Caryophanales; family Bacillaceae; genus Bacillus; species Bacillus sp. SDLI1. The sequence goes on from NZ_CP013950.1 coordinate 1,926,990, forward strand.
GACATGACTGACTTTATCCCGCAAATTCAAGTACGATTTGATATTTTCCTTCAAATCTTCGACTGCCTCCCCATCCCCATTTGCGGCATGCAGGACAACCACCGAGAAAACCGACGGCAGCACGGCGTTCATCTTTTCCGCCTCCCGCTTGAACTCCTTTTCAGAGGAGAATTGCTGAAAGATTGCCCGTTTCACCAGGTCTTCCGCTCTCTCTTCCTTTTCCTGTTTCAGCCGGTTCGTTTTATAGATGATTTTTCCGACATGGAATGAGGTTTCATATAAAAAGTCGAGCTCCTCGTCCGTCAAATCGCGGTCGAGCTCCTGAATCCAGATGTAGCCCATCACTTCCCCTTTATGTTTTGCGCTTACGACCACTCTCTGATTCAGCCCGATACTGTCTATTTTTTCAACACGGAACGGTTCAGGAACGGTTTTCAGTTTTTCGATCACCCCGTCCTTCAGAAATCTCTCAAAAATCTGCACGGGGCATTTTTTTGAAAATATCGTCTGCTGATTGGCGGAGTCGAAGTGATTAATGTAATAAGAATTATAGGCAAGCAAAAAGAAATCCGCACTTTCCAGAATGACGGGCTTCTGCAATTCGTAACTGATGAAATCAATTAATTTATCAATGTCCGTAAATGAAAAAACTCTCTCTAAAAGCTCTTCCATACCTATTTCTCCTATGCTCTTTTTATCTTTATCATACTCTGAGGGGTGACTTTTTGTATAGAAAAAAATTCATATATTCCCAAAACAGCATAATCCGGAATTCTGTATCGTGAAAAGAGGAAAAAGGGCGGTCCCTTCTTCCTCTCGTTCCTTGCTTTTATTGAGAAAGTGTATCACGGTACTCATGAAACTGATCTGTGACATCTTTTGACGGAGCCTGTGTCAATAAGCTGACGACAAATACAGCGGCAAGGCTTACAGCAAAGCCCGGAATGATTTCGTACAAAAAGTCTGAAAGACCGGCATTCGCCCAAATGATTACGGTAATCGCTCCCGCAATCATGCCGGCGAGTGCCCCCCATTTCGTCATCCGTTTCCAAAATAAACTGAGCAGTACGACCGGCCCGAATGACGCGCCAAATCCCGCCCATGCATAGCTGACAAGACCTAGTATCGTGTTGTTTTTCTCCCAGGCGAGCACCAAGGCGATGATTGACACCGCAAGCACTGCCATTCTCCCCAGAAATACGAGTTCCTTATCAGAAGCCGAACGCCTGAACATGGACTTATACAAATCCTCTACTAAAGAACTGGACGTAACGAGCAGCTGAGACGAAATCGTACTCATAATGGCCGCTAAAATCGCAGAAATGAGAAATCCCGTAATAATCGGGTGGAACAGAATGTTGCCAAGCTGAATAAAAATGGTTTCCGGATCAGCCAGCTTCATTCCGTGCTGGTGGTAATACGCGATTCCCGCAAGCCCCGTAAACAGCGCGCCTAGTGCAGACAAAATCATCCATCCCATTCCGATCCGTCTGGCGCGTTTGATTTCTTTCACAGATGTGATCGCCATAAAGCGCACAATAATATGCGGCTGCCCGAAATAGCCGAGCCCCCACGCAAATAAAGAAATAATGCCAAGGACGGTCGTTCCTTTGAACATATTAAACAGTTCCGGGTTGACGGAACGGATATCGGCAACGGTTTCTCCCGGGCCGCCCGTATGAAAAATCGTCACAATCGGCACGAGAATAAGCGCTGCAAACATGATGATCCCTTGGACAAAGTCCGTCCAGCTTACCGCCAAAAAGCCCCCGAACAAGGTGTAGGCGACAACGACGCCTGTCACAACCCACAGGCCGGTGTGATAGTCCAACCCTAAAATGCTGTTGAATAGGACGCCTCCGGACACCATGCCCGATGATACGTAAAATGTGAAAAAGACGAGAATGACAAGACCTGAAAACAGTCTGAGAAGCTTCGTATGATCACCGAAACGATTTTCAAGGAAACCCGGAATGGTGATGGAATTCCCCGCTTGTTCAGTATACGTTCTCAGTCTCGGCGCCACGAAAAGCCAGTTCGCCCATGCTCCGAGCACAAGGCCGATGACAATCCAAGCGCCGCTTAACCCCGTTGAGAACATGGCGCCCGGAAGCCCCATCAAGAGCCATCCGCTCATATCCGCCGCTCCCGCGCTGAGCGCTGTGACGGCAGGACCTAAAGAACGCCCCCCGAGCATGTAATCCGTCAGATTTGACGTCCGTCTGTAGGCGAAATAACCGATAAACAGCATGCCCGCCATATAAATACAAATGGATATAATCAACTGAATGTTTGCTATGGCATTTCCTCCTCCGCTTTATATGTTTATGGTGAAATGGACACCCCCCGCGAGGAGGATGCCCATTCAGTCCCTCTTAAAACATTTCACTGATTGTTTTCGCCTGCATGTGGAGGGCCAAATAATCCGGGCCGCCCGCTTTTGAATCAGTGCCGGACATTTTAAAGCCTCCGAACGGATGATATCCGACAATCGCTCCCGTACAGTTGCGGTTGAAGTACAGGTTGCCGACATGGAATTCCTGTTTCGCCCGTTCAATATGTTTGCGGTTATTTGTAATGACCGCTCCTGTCAAACCGTATTCGGTATTGTTTGCCACTTCCAGCGCTTCATCAAAGTTTGATACTTTAGAAAACCCGACGACCGGCCCGAAAATTTCTTCCTGCATGAGTCTGGCTTTCGGATCAAGGTCAGCGAAAATCGTCGGCTTGATAAAGTAGCCTTTTGAATCATCTCCGGTGCCGCCGCTTACTAAACGGCCTTCTTCTTTTCCGATTTCAATGTAGCTCATGATTTTATCGTAAGAGCCTTGGTCGATGACAGGCCCCATATACACGTCAGCGCTGTCAGGGCTTGCCGTCACTTTTGATTCAGTAATTTCGATGACGCGCTCCAAGACAGCATCGTATACTTTTTCATGCACAACCGCGCGGGAACCGGCAGAACATTTTTGTCCCGCGAAGCCGAATGCTGATGTGAAAATGGATTGCGCCGCCAATTCAATGTCCGCGTCCTCATCGACAACAACCGTATCTTTACCGCCCATTTCTGCAATGACACGCTTTAAGTGCTGCTGTCCCGGCTGCACTTTCGCCGCGCGTTCAAAAATTCTCGTACCGACTTCACGTGATCCCGTAAATGTAATGATGCTTGTTTTCGGGTGATCGACGAGATAGTCTCCCACTTCCGCTCCGCTTCCCGGCACAAAGTTGACAACGCCCTTCGGAAGGCCTGATTCTTCAAGCACTTCTACGAATTTCGCCGCGATGACCGGTGTCGCGCTTGCCGGTTTAAGAACGACCGTGTTGCCCGTTACGATCGGTGCCACCGTCGTTCCCGCCATAATCGCAAAGAGGAAGTTCCATGGCGGAATGACGACCGTTACGCCTGTCGGTGTGTAGACATATTGGTTCTTCTCGCCTTCGCGGCTGTTGACCGGCTTGCCTTTTGCCAGTTCGATCATTTGGCGCGCATAGTACTCCATGAAGTCGATCGCTTCAGCTGTATCCGCATCCGCCTCGTTCCAAGGCTTTCCTGCTTCTTTTACAAGCAAAGCGGAGAATTCATGTTTTCTTCTGCGGACTTTGGCAGCCGCGCGGAACAGGACAGCCGCTCTTTCTTCAGGAGATGTATATCTCCACTCTTCGAACGCTTTCGCAGCCGCTTCAATCGCTTGCTCAGCGTGCTCTTGAGAAGCTTTTGACACTCTGCCGACAACTTCTTCTTTATCAGCCGGGTTGATTGAAACGATTTTCGCTTCTGTTTCCACTCTCTCACCGTTAATGACAAGAGGATAATCTTTTCCCAGATACTCGCTTACCTTCGCAAGCGCTTTCTTGAATTCTTCAACGTTCGATTGATCTTGGAAATTCGTGAATGGTTCGTGTTTATAAGGTGTAGTCATTGTCATCTCTCCCTTTTTTACTTCTTAGTCATCCCTTTAAAGGCGAATGCGATATTTGAGGGGCGTTCAGCGAGCCGTCTCATGAAATAGCCGTACCAATCATCGCCGTAAGGCAGGTAGACTCTCATGTTGTATCCTTCTTCCACTAGGCTGAGCTGGGTTTGCGAGCGCATACCGTACAGCATCTGAAACTCAAAGCGGTCGTGTGGAATGCCGTGCTCTTTGACAAGCTGCTTTGTGAACTCGATCATCTTGTCGTCATGCGTGGCAATTGCCGTATAATGTCCCTTTAAAAGCTGTTTGCGGATGAGTCTTTTATAATTTTCATCTACATCGCTTTTTTCAGGATAGGCCACCTTTTCCGATTCTTTATAGGCTCCTTTGACAAGGCGCAGAAACGGATTCAGCGGGTCAAGATCATCAAGGTCCTTCTCCGTTCTGTACAGATAAGCCTGCACCACGGTGCTTACGTATTCATACCGGCTTCGGAAGTCTTTAAAGATATCCAGCGTTTTCTGGCATCTCGTCTCATCCTCCATGTCAATCGTCACCATGACTTTATGTTTTTCCGCCGTCTGGAGGATTTTCGTCATATTTTCATAGACGAGATCGAGATCTATATCAAGACCTAAAGACGTCATTTTTAATGACACTTGGGAATTCAGCTGTTCATCAGCGATTAAAGCGATGGTCTGCATGCACTCCTCGGTGCGTTCTTTCGCGACATCACCGCTGTTGACAAATTCACCCAAATGATCGACAGTAACTGACAGCCCTTGGCTGTTCAAATGTCGGATTGTCGGGATAGAACTGCGGATATCCATTCCTCCGATGATTTTGCCGGCTGCCACACGGCTTCCCCAGCCTCGCGCCATCTTATTGAGAAAGCTGCTCTTGGATAAAAATAAGAAAAAATCTCTTGTAATCACTTCCAACCTTAACACCCCGCAATCTAAGAAGTATTTGTATGAGTCTATTGTAAATGGACAAAACATCCTCTCACAATATTCTAAAAATACAAAGATTCTGATAAATTTTTGTGGTTTTTCCACAATCAGCTTCTTAGAGAGCAGGCGGATCATGCCGAAAAAAGGCGGACGGAAATGATAGAAATCGTCAATTCCCGCCTTTTTCTTCCCAAGCCTCTTCGACGGTCTGAATCAATAGCTGATTCAGTTCGTCCGTTATATCCGGTTTCGGTGTTTTGACCGTTTTGGCATACTGCCCGATGCGTTCTATTTCCTCTTCTATAAAGGCATGAATGATCGTATTTCCGGGTTCCGGAGCCAGTTCCTGTCCGCTTTTTTTCCTTGTAAGCAGTGTGCTGATTTCAGAAATGAGCGCTTCATCCGTCAATAGGGCATCTGCCAGTACAGGAAATGACATCGGCGGTACGGTGCCGAACGTTTCAATCCACTTGCAGGCAAGGAGAGGCCGCAGGACATAAAAATACTTTTTAATCTTCACTTCACTGCCCCGCAATTCCGTTTTTTCATTCCGCTTTGCCATATTGAGATAATGATAGAGGCATGCTTCGGGCGAAAAGGCGCGGTTTTTCAGTTTTCGGAGCTTTTCAGCCGCTGTGAAAGCTTCATAATAGATCATCTCAGAAGAAAGCCATTCCAAAAGAGGCGGATTTGATTTTTTAAAGAGCCGCAGGGCTTTTCTCAGTTCCCAGCCGCTGACGTCAAGCATGTCATGGATCGGCTCTTCTATGACATCCCTATGCGGCTCAATGGAAAAGTACCATTCTTTTTTCGGCACATAGAGAAACCGTACATCGTAGTCGCTTTCGCTTGACGGAAATCCCCATGCGCGGCTTCCCGATTCTACGGCGTAAAGCACCTTAACGTCGTGCTTTGCCTCAATTCGTTTTAATTCTTCAATGATCCTTTGTTTCATTTGTATCCGTCCTTTTCCGTCATCATTCATGAAAAAAGCCCAAACACTTGGGCTTTTCACTGCTGTCAGCCTTTCAGATGCGCTTTCAGAAAGGCCAGCTTTTCCGTATGGAAAGAAGGTATATATTCATGGCCGAAATACCGGTAAACTTTCAATTCTTTTTCCGTTTCCAGATGATTGTAAGCGGCAAATACCGTCGACGGCGGAGTCACCCGGTCAATCAGCCCGATGGACATGAGAACCGGCACCTTTACGCGGTCCGCCAGATTCATGATATCAAAATAGGCCAGTGTATTCATCGCGGCCTTCTCCGTTTCAGGGCTGCCGTTTTTTCTGAAAAAGGAGTTAATCTCAAGATACGGCTCATCAAGTGCGACATCAATCGCCCGCTCAAAATTGCTTAAGTACGGATAATCAGCCGCAACCGCTCTCGGAATGTCGGAAAGCGCCGCCGCGGCGATGGAAAGCCCGCCTCCCTGGCTCCCCCCGATGACGGCGATTCTCGTTTCATCCACTTCATCAAAGCTGCTGATGACTTCAAGAGCCCTTACTGCGTCTAAGTACACACCGCGGTAATAATATGTATCTTTGTCTAAAATCCCTTTCGTCATCCAGCCGGGAACGTGTCCGTGCGGTGAGACGCTTGTATCTGTGCTGCTGTGCTGGCCGCGGACAAGCATCCCGAACGCGGCATATCCGTGAAGCGCCCAATTTACGATGTCATGTATATCCCCGTCATAGCTTGCGTTGTAGCCGTGGTATTTCACGATGGCCGGATGCGGGCCTTTTCGGTCGGGAACGGCGTACCATCCCTCAATTTCCGCCTTGCCGAAGCTTCGGTATTTCAGCCGGAATACTTTCACGCCGTCAGCCGGGTAGCTTTCAGGCGTCAAATCAGGCTTTGCCTCTTCCTTTGCAAGCTCATGTAATGATGATGCCCAAAAATCCGCAAAGTCATGAGGAGCGGTTTTATTTGGTTTATAGGTTTGCAGTTGCTCAAGCGGCAAGTCGTATAATTGCATATCCGATTATTCTCCTTTGTTTTATAAGATTTAATTTTCTGACTCTATCTTAACATGATTTTACCCTTATTTTCTAAACATTTTTATAAATGATCGGCGGACGCTTTCACTTTTTATCAAACGTTTGTTTAACAGAAAACAAAAAAGAGCTGTGCGCTCACAGCGGCACAGCTCTTTTTACATCGGCTGATACAGGTCCCAGCCGATTTTTAACGTTTCAACGATATAATCGGCAATTTCTTCAGGTTCCAGATTATCCGTTGCCACTTTTGAATTATGTTTATCATAGATGCTTTGGCGCTCGTTAAAGAGCTGCTGCATTTCATCCATTGAACGGTTATGCAGAACGGGACGGCTTTCAATCAGCAGGTCAGCCCGCTGCTTCCAATTCTCCCATGATAAATCAAGATGGAGCACGAGACAGTTTTCCAGACAGCATTGTCTGATTTCCTCTTGTTTAAACGAACCGCCCCCAAGAGACACGATCTTGAATTTCGTATTGCGGCAAATATCTAATATATAGTCCTTTTCAGTCTGACGGAAAAAGGCTTCACCCTTTTTCTCAAACATTTCCGGAATGGACATGTTGAAATCTTTCTCAATCTGCAAATCAATATCAATGAAGTCTCTGTATAATTTTTTAGCGACCAGCTGGCCGATTGTTGTCTTACCGACACCCATGAATCCGATCAGTACAATATTTCTTTCTCTTACGGGAATGGCACGTTTTGCGTTCATCTTCGGCGAAATCCTCCTAAGGAATGAAAAAGTTATGTTTATTATATGATAACTCCATATTGAAATATAGAGATAATGCGATGAGTTTTTCGATCTACCGGAGCGTAATACGTTCCACCTTTCCGACAATGAAAATATAAGAAAACGCCCCGATAAAGGCGACAGCGCCGACAAACAGAATCGCTCCGTTGTATGAACCGGTCGCAGAGACGATAAACCCGATGATAAGCGGCGTGATAATACCGGCCATATTGGCGAAAAAGTTAAACACGCCCCCTGCCAATCCGATTGTCTCGCTTGGCGCCACTTCACTCAGCATCGTCCAGGAAATATTGGACATGCCCTGCGCAAAAGAAGCAATGGATAAGATCGCCAAAACCGCCGGGGAAGAATCCGTAACATTCGCGAGCACGATGGAGCCCGTCAACAGAAGACCGAGGATAACGGGCGTCTTTCGGGCAACGTTCACTGATACGCCCCGCTTCATCATGCCGTCAGACCAAAATCCGCCGAACAATACGCCGAAAAAGGCGGCGATATACGGGATTGATGCGGCGAAGCCGACTTTTAAGAAAGCCATGTGCTTTGCCTCCGCCAGATAAGTCGGAAACCATGTCAAAAAGAAGAACAGCGTGGACGCTACGGCGAATTGGCCAATATACAAGCCGACAAGCTTGCGGTATTTAAGAAGCTGGACGAAATCCCGCCACGTGATCCTGCCGGCTGATTCAGACACCTCTGTCAGCCCGCCGCCTTCTTTAATATATTCAAGCTCTTCCCGGTTCACTTTCCGATACCGGTTCGGCTCCTGATACATCTTAAACCAGAAAACGGAGAAAACAAGCCCGAGCAGCCCTGAAGAAATAAAGACGGCTCGCCAGTCGAATGCCGTTAATACCCAGAATAAAACCGGTGTGGCGAACGCCAGTCCGACATATTCCCCCGCTGTGTAAACACCCGTCGCAAAGGCGCGTTCCCTCCTCGGAAACCATGTCGTGACAATCCGGTTGTTTGCGGGAAAGGCAGGCGATTCAGCCAGCCCGATAATCAGGCGGCAGCCGAATAAAAATCCGAAACTGGCCGCAAAAGCTTGCACTCCGGTGAAAACCGACCAGACAAATAAAGAAACTCCGTACGTCCGTTTTGACCCGAATTTGTCCAAAATAAGCCCGCCGGGAATCTGCATACCCGTATAGGTCCAGCTGAATGCGGAAAATACGACGCCCAAAAGCGCGGGGCTTATGTTCAGCGAAGTCTGAATGGACGGGGCGGCGATGGATACACTTGCACGGTCTATATAATTAATCGCAGTGATAAAAAACAAAAGAATCAGTATCACATAACGAGCGCGAGTCGGTTTATTGCGGACGGGCCTGAAGTCCGTCAGCTCTGTTTCATTTTTCAATGGCTTCTCCCCCTTACTCGAATGACATTAATTGTACAACACTTCGAGCAATTATTTAATACTTTGACGCAAAAAAGCGCTAAACAATTTGTGTTCAATACTGCACCGCTTCCATAAAAAAAGTGTTTACCCTTTTCATCTGTTTATCCGCAGCTTATCCGGGGAAAAAACACATATAGGATAGACAGTTAACGGGAGGATTACCGATGAAACTGAGCTTTTGCACGACAGGGTTTAAAAAAAAGCATATTCTCGATGTCATTTCTTTCGGAAAAGAGCACTCCTTTGACGGAATCGAACTGTGGTACGGCCACGCCAAACAATATATAAAAGAAATCGGCCCGCTCGACAGGCTTGAACAGCAGCTTCAGGAGGAAGGCTTCGAAGTGCCCGCTGTCAGCTTGTACACTGACTTCGCCACTCAGGATGAAAGGCAGGCGTTAAAGGATGTTCAAAGGGCATTAAGCGCGGCGAGGCAGCTGCACAGCCCTTTGATCAGAGTCTTTGCCGGCAATCTGCCTTCGCACCGGACGTCACCGGAAAAGTGGGAGCGTGCGGTGGATCAATTTCAGGAGGCGGCACTGCTCGCAGATGACTATGACGTCAATATCGGGCTTGAGATTCATTACGATACGTACGCGGATACACCGGAAGCGGCGCTGGCATTTTTAGAGGATGTCGGACATCCGCGGGTCCGCATCATTTTTGACGGCTCCAACCTTCACGTCAATCACGTGGACCAAATGTCTGCTTTAGAAAAACTGTATCATACCGTCAGCCATATCCACCTGAAAAACTATCACTGGAATTTTGACAACTGGTATCTCAGCAAGCCGGTGTCTGTTCTGCAAGGCGATTTACGGCAGGAACCCTTTCTGAAAGAACTGTTGAACAGGCAATACGGCGGATTCGTGTCACTCGAATACTTCGGTCGTCATGCTGAAGCGCATATGAAAGAATCATTGAATGAGATCAGGCACTGCTTTAAGAAATAAAAAAATTTTAGAAACGTAGAAGGAATTTTATGGATGATCATCTAATTATTAACACTGTAGTACATTTCATTTGAAAAGGAAGTGTTCGAAATGAAATTCAAAAAAGTGTTAACCGGTTCTGCGCTGTCTCTTGCCTTACTGATGTCTGCCGCTCCTGCCTTTGCCGCATCACCAACAGCATCCGCATCCGTGGAAAATAGCCCAATCTCAACGAAAGCAGATGCCGGTATTAATGCCATCAAACTCGTTCAAAGCCCTAACGGCAACTTCGCTGCTTCTTTCGTTTTAGATGGAACAAAGTGGATTTTCAAAAGCAAATACTATGACAGCAGCAAAGGGTATTGGGTAGGGATTTATGAAAGTGTAGATAAATAAAAACGATAAACAAAAACCTCCCTTTCAAAAGGGAGGTTTTTTATTTCTATTTCCACCAATCATCAAACATTGATGCCGGCACCTGACGCTTATGTTCCGTACTGAGATAGCGTTTTTCCAACGCCTCAATCACTTCGGAAGAAACGTCCTTGCCTTCTAAATAATCATCAATGTCATTGTATGTGATGCCGAGCTCTGTCTCGTCCGTCTGCTGCGGTTTTTCATCGAGCAGATCGGCCGTCGGTAATTTCAAATACAGGCGTTCCGGCGCGCCGAGCTCTTCTAATAAACGTCTGCCCTGTCGTTTCGTTAATCCGGTCAGCGGCAGCAGGTCAGCTCCGCCGTCACCGTATTTCGTGAAGAAACCGGTCACCGCTTCAGCCGCATGGTCGGTACCGATGACAAGCAGCCCCTCTTGTCCGCCGATGGCATATTGCGCGATCATTCTCATTCTGGCTTTTACATTTCCTTTGTTAAAATCAGTCAGCTGATCGCCCGTTTCTTTTTTGTACTGATCGGCGAACGCGCTGACAGCGGACTTAATATCAAACGTCCATGATTGATCAGGCTTAATGAATTTGAGTGCCAATTGGGCGTCATCCTCATCCTGCTGTGCACCGTGCGGAAGACGGACGGCGATAAACTCCGCGTCTCCGCCTTCCTCTCTGATGCGTTCAGCCGCCAATTGGGCGAGGCGTCCCGCAAGCGTGGAATCCTGCCCCCCGCTGATGCCGAGCACAAAGCCTTTGGCACCTGTTTTTTTCAAATATTGTTTCAAAAAGTTCACTCTGTCCTCAATTTCTTGTTTCGGATCAATTGAGGGTTTTACGTGGAGATCATTCATAATTTGTTTCTGGATGCTCATCCCAATCACTCCTCCTGCATTGTTTCTTTATGATTCATTTCCCGTTCATGCTGAAAATGAATCATGCCACTATGTACGACTCTCTGTTAAATATAGCACAGGTGCAGTTTTTAAGTGAATCAAATACACCGGGATCAGCTGATTTCCACCCGCAGCGCCGTAATGCTGTCGCCGTTGCATTTTCCTTTTTCGATCGGGCAGGATGAAAACGCGACGACGAGATCCATTTCCGCACGGAGCCGTACGTAATCACCCGCAGCAGACAGAGGCGTTTCGACTGACAAGTTCCCCTTCTCATCAAGCACCGTATTCATAAAGATGGCAAACGGGTAATGCATATGCGGCCGCGGCACCCCGAATGGTTCAAGCGCCCCGCTCATATTGTCATAGCACGTATCCTGGAGCTCATCTTTATGCTTTCCGTATAAAAGCCTGTTCATATCCGGACGACAGGCGGGAAGCAGCAGGTCATGCTTGCCGACAGTATCTTCAATCAGCGTCAGCATCGGCTTATATAAATTTGAATAAATATGATCGCCCGTTTTCACATGAATGGACTGATTGGCATCAATCGTCGCGCCCTGATCAAGATGCTCATAAAAGTCCTTGGCATGATACGCCGTAAAATCAGCCACCTGCTGCCCTTCCACATCGACTACTTTTATAATCTGCCCTTTGTGAACCTTCAGGCCGATCCCTTTTTTCGGCGGTACGATAAATTGCTGTGTCATCAGACTGCTCCTTTTTTTCTTCTATTATGAACCCCGGCCGTTTGTTTCATGTAAAGCAATTTATTGGATGTATATTCCCGTTCTGCCGGCCGCAATCTAAGCTTTGATAAAGGGGTTGAATTACATGGGTAAATCACAGGACCAGCCTAAAGGAAATCTCGCTTGGTGGCAGCTCTCTTTAATCGGCGTCGGCTGCACGATCGGGACGGGCTTTTTTCTCGGGTCCAGTATCGCTATTGTCAAAAGCGGATATTCCGCGCTGATCTCATTTCTCATTGCCGGGCTCGGCACCTATTTTGTCTTTGAGCAGCTCGCGAAGCTTTCGGCTAAGCAGCCCGAAAAGGGGTCTTTTTGCGCTTATGCGAGAAAGGCTTTCGGCTCTTGGGCCGGTTTCAGCAACGGCTGGGTGTACTGGTCGTCTGAAATGCTGATTACGGGAAGCCAGCTGACAGCCATCTCACTGTTTACGAAGCATTGGTTTCCGAATATACCGCTGTGGATTCTCGCCTCCATCTATGCAGTGCTCGGTCTTTTAATTATTTTTACGGGGCTGTCCGTTTTTCAAAAAACGGAGAATGTGCTCGCTGTTGTCAAGACGGCGGCCATTTTTATGTTTATCGTCATCGCCATTTTGGCGCTGTGCGGTATATTTTCTCACAAACCGGATGTCCAGGTGCCGAATGAATCAAAGGATTTGTTCCCGCACGGAGCAATGGGTTTGTGGACGGGACTGATTTATGCGTTTTACGCTTTCGGGGGAATTGAGGTCTTGGGGCTGATGACCGTACATTTGAAAAAGCCGGAGGAAGCCTCAAAATCAGGCAGACTGATGCTTATCGTTCTTGCGGTGATTTACGTCATTTCTCTCGGCCTGGCGCTATTGTTAGTGCCGCTGGGCAAATTCACCGAACAGGACAGCCCGTTTATTACATCTCTGAAAGGCTTTCATTTAGATGTCATTCTTGATATTTTTAACGGGATTTTTATTATTGCGGGATTTTCTACGCTCGTCGCCTCGCTGTTTGCCGTGACGACATTGCTTTGTACGATGGCTGATGACGGAGATGCGCCGAAATGCTTCAGATTGAAGGAAAATAAAAAAATCTGCTGGCCTGCGCTCGGATTGACATCCGCCGGACTCATCGTCTCTATCATCCTGTCATTGGTGCTGCCGAAAAATATATATGAACACATGACCACCGCGGCAGGCCTGATGCTTCTGTATACGTGGCTGTTCATTTTGTTCTCAGGCAAGAAACTGATCGAACCGACAAAATCGGGAACGGCACAGATTTTTATCGCCCTCGTGCTGATTGCGGCAGCCGTCTCCGGGACGCTGTTTGAGAAATCGAGCCGGCCCGGTTTTCTGGTCAGCCTTTGTTTTCTTGCCGTCATTGCGATCGTGACATGGATCGTACAAAAAAAGCAGGGACACAGCCCTGCCGGATCATAGCTTAAACAATCTTTTCAAATAGGAAAAAGGACATTTTGACACTTGCGTCTCATCATCACGGAGGAAATATTGCTTCCATTCTAAATTGTCTTTTCCTCCGTACCACCCCAATCGGGGATGAAGAGGGGCTTCATCATACGCCTCTAAGCGTTTTCTGATCAGCCGGCTCATGTTTCGTCCGAACGCGGTTGAATCATTTAATCCTTCAAAAACCCATCTCGGCTGAAACGCCAGCATAAAAAACGGGAAGCTTCTGCTTTGTCTCGCTTTATGCGCAGGCGTTGCGCACAGAATAAAATACGGCTCGCCGTCAAAGCAGAACTCCCATTTATAATGTTCAGGATCTTCCGGCATATCTTCCGGCCAGTCTTTCGGATCGCAGCCGCTCAGCCGGTTTAAAAAAGACCAGAACAGCTCTTCATACGCCTCAATGGAATAATGTTCAGCTAAATCCTCAGGCGTATCAAAAATCACAAGCAGCGACGCGTATCTTCCGGTTTCCCTTGAGATTTTTCCGTATTCGGACAGCAGCATCCCCACTTCCTCCGGGGTTCCCTGCTCACGGGGATCACCCGCAAAGGATATCCGAAGCTGATCTGTCAGAAATCCCTGACGTCCGGGTATGCACGGAAAGGTGTCCGCTTCATCTCCTACTTTTTCTGATAGAAGCTCAAAAGCAATTCTCTGCCATTTTGTCAGATCCAATAAATTTTTCTCAAGGCAACTTTTTGTGTACAGCCCGCTTGCCATTGGCCCACCTCCAGTATCGTCATGATACGTTATGATGGAGATAGGCGATGGGTGACAGTCCTTCTATTTATGAGATGAGCATTTGAATCCCCTGCCATCCGAAATAAAAACCAAAACCGATCAAAGACACACCTGCCGCTCCCGTCAGCCAGCGAAGCGCTTTTTCGTGGAGAAGATTTCTGAAAGAGCTTGCGGCAATCGCCATGCAGAAATCCCAGATCAAAATGCCGAGAAGAATGCCGGAGCTGTAAATCAAAAGCTGGTTCTCATCGAAGGATTCAGCGGTTTTGGCGAGAATGCTGCCGTATATGCCGAGCCAGAATAAAATGCTCAGCGGATTGGAAAGAGAAATAAAAAATCCCGCGCCGAATGTTTTGTAAAAAGCCGGTTTTCCTTTTCCGCTTCTGACGTTCATGGCTTCCCTTATATTTTTTAACGTTTCGACGCCCGTGTAGGTCAGCACAAAAAAACCGAAAAGCCACAAAAACGTCTTCACGAAAGGCGCCGTCAAAAATTGAAACAGCCCGAAATAGATCAGAATCATATACAGCCCTTCTGCCGCCATGGCGCCAAGACCGAAAATCCATGCATGCCAAAAGCCGTTCTTAATGCCTTTGTCAATTTGCGCCGCATTGACCGGGCCGATAGGTGCTGACAATGACAGCCCGAGAACGATGTAGCTTACAAAGATGTTCATTGGCTTCCCCCTCATTCATGCAACTTGTACAAATTATTCATGAATGGGCCGGGCTATGATATATTATTTTAATTTCTCAAGCTCATCTTCCATTATGTCCGTCACTTTTTTGAGAAAGTCGAATATCAGGTGCAGTTCTTCTTCTTTATATTGCCGGCAAAGGCTGATCGTGGACTGGGATAAGGAGCTGAACAATTGTTTCACGTTCGCTTTTCCGGCTGTCAGCGGCACAATGATCACCCGCCGTTTATCTTCGGGATCTTTTTTCCTCATGACATATCCCGCTTTTTCGAGCCGGTCAATGAGCGCCGTTACCGAACCTGTGCTGAGGCCGGTTTTTTTCCCAAGCTCGCCCGCGGTCATTGGGCCTGCTTCATTTAAAATATCAGCTGATTTCAAATCGGTCGGAAACAGACCGAGAGATTGAGCGGCCGCCTGATGAAACAGGATCGTCCTTGTGGCCATCTTCCGGAATAACTGTATCGCAGTTTCCTCCGTCTCGCTTCTGGTATTTCTTGTTGACAAGTGACAGGCCTCCCTATAAAATCAATTTATCTTGACGATCAAGATAATTTCCGGCAAATCTAATATGATCATAGCAAATTTGATGATCAAAAGTAAGTATAGGAGGAAAAAGCATGGAACAAACAGCCGCGAAGGACGCCTCGACGAAGTTTGTCGTCATCGGCCTTTTGCTGGGCATTTTAATGTCGGCTATGGACAATACAATCGTTGCTACCGCGATGGGAAATATCGTGGCGGACCTCGGAAGTTTCGATAAGTTCGCATGGGTGACAGCATCATACATGGTAGCCGTAATGGCCGGTATGCCGATTTACGGCAAACTGTCCGATATGTACGGGCGGAAACGTTTCTTTTTATTCGGTCTCATTCTTTTCTTAATCGGATCGGCATTATGCGGAATCGCCCAAACAATGGACCAGCTTATTATTTACCGCGTCATTCAGGGAATCGGCGGAGGCGCGCTGATGCCGATCGCTTTCACCATCATTTTTGATTTATTTCCACCTGAAAAACGCGGAAAAATGTCGGGGATGTTCGGCGCCGTTTTCGGCCTGTCCAGCGTTCTCGGACCGCTTTTAGGCGCACTCATTACCGACTCCATCAGCTGGCACTGGGTATTTTACATCAACGTGCCGATCGGCATCCTATCGTTATTTTTCATTCTTCGTTACTATAAAGAATCACTTGAGCACAAGAAACAGAAAATCGACTGGGCCGGCGCGATTACGCTGGTGGTTTCCATTGTCGGTCTGATGTTCGCTCTTGAGCTCGGCGGAAAAACGTATGATTGGGACTCCGTTCAGATCATCGGTCTGTTCGCTGTGTTCGCCGTGTTCTTTATCGCCTTTTTCATTGTAGAAAGAAAAGCGGAAGAACCGATTATTTCTTTTTGGATGTTTAAAAACCGTTTATTTGCCACGGCACAGATTCTGGCGTTCCTTTACGGAGCCACATTTGTGATTTTAGCGGTATTTATCCCAATTTTCGTTCAGGCTGTGTACGGCAGCACCGCGACGAGCGCGGGCTTTATTTTGACGCCGATGATGATCGGTTCTGTTATCGGAAGTATGATCGGCGGGATTTTCCAGACGAAAGTGCGGTTCCGTAATTTGATGCTGATCTCCGTGGTCGCTTTCTTTATCGGAATGCTGCTGCTTTCCAATATGACTCCGGATACGGCGCGCACGATGCTGACGGTATTCATGCTGATCTCTGGATTCGGCGTCGGCTTCAACTTCTCACTGCTGCCGGCAGCGTCCATGAACGATCTCGAGCCGCGCTACCGCGGAAGCGCCAACTCAACAAACTCGTTTTTGAGATCATTCGGCATGACACTCGGTGTGACGATTTTCGGAACCATCCAGACGAATGTGTTTACCAACAAGCTGACCGATTCATTCAGCGGCATGAAAGGAGCGGGCGGCGCGATGCAGAACATCGGAAATCCTCAGGACATTTTCCAGGCCGGCACGCGCGCTCATATTCCGCCGCACATTCTGGATCAAATTATTGACGCAATGTCGCAGAGCATCACGTATGTATTCACGCTTGCTCTGGCGCCGATCGTCATCGCGGCCATCACCATTTTGTTTATGGGAAAAGCGAGAGTGAAAACCTCTCAGGAAATGGTGAAAAAAGCGAATTAAAAAAAGCAGTACATGGTATTTGCCATGTACTGCTTTTTTGTTTACTCCGCGAAATGCGGAGCGAGAATGTCTTTCAGCACGTTTGCGCTATGGCTGAATTGAGCCTGTTCTGTTTCATTCAGCTCAAGTTCCGTCACACCGGCGATGCCGTTCCGATTGACGACGGCCGGAATGCCGATAAAGACGTCGTTTACACCGTATTGCCCGTCCAGATATGTGCTGACGGTTAAAATACTGTTTTCATTACGCAAAATCGCTTTTGTGATGCGGGCGAGGCTCATCGCCACTCCGTAATATGTCGCGCCTTTTTTCTCAATAATATGATAGGCGGCGTTTTTCACATCGTTAACGATCTGATCCAGCTCGTCCTGTTTGTAAGCTGCATTTTTCTCCAGCAATTGCTGCACCGGCACTCCGCCGATATTGGCGTGACTCCATACAGGAAGCTCGGTATCGCCGTGCTCGCCGATAATGTGGGCGTGTACGTTTTGCGGAGCGGCTCCGAAATATTCACTCAGCATATAACGGAATCTCGCAGAATCCAGTGTCGTGCCGCTGCCGATGACGCGTTCTTTCGGCAGACCGCTGAATTTCCATGTCGCATAAGTGAGAATGTCAACCGGATTTGTGGCAACGAGGAAGATGCCGTCAAATCCGCTTGCCATGACTTCACCGACAATGCCTTTGAAAATGGCGAGATTTTTTTCGACCAGCTCAAGTCTCGTTTCGCCCGGCTTTTGGTTGGCTCCGGCACAGATGCACACGATATCGGCATCCTTGCAATCTTCATACGTTCCATAAGACGTTTTCACCGGATGAGGCGCAAATGCCTTTCCGTGATTTAAATCCATGACATCTCCCATGGCTTTTTCTTTATTTAGATCAATGATCACAAGCTCATCTGTGATCCCTTGGTTAATTAACGCAAATGCATAACTGCTTCCAACAAAACCTGCTCCGATTAATGCTACTTTGTTCACTCGTTCGTTCATCATGTATGCTTATCCTCCAGTGTTTCGTGGTGTCTGTTTTTATTGTGAAGTATTTCACATTTATATTGTGCACTATTTCACAAACTTTTGCAAGAGAAAAGTTTTGTCTTGAAAACCCCCCAGATTTTTGACAGAATCCTAAAACGGTTGGGTTTTAGGATTCTGTCATCTTTTCAGCTTGATTAAAAATCATTGAGGCGGCGCTTAGTCAGGCATTCTGAGAAATCCTGATTTCTCTATTCTTTAATGCCGAAGATAGCCATTCAAACCAGAATTGTTATACAAACCATTCTTCACATAATCAAAGCCGGGCTGGTTCTGTCCGGGCACTTGGGCGCTGCCATTGTTAAAAATCACTTTGGCGTTGGCCGTATCCGCATTCTCAGGCAGCGTCAGCGTGTAAATTCCATCTGCATTCTTAGTCATGGCTTTCCCCGGCCACGATCCGGTTAATTCTATGGCCCTGCCTCCATCATGTTTATAGATATAAGCATTTACCTGGCCCCAATGGTCCGGATTCTGATAGCCAATGATGTTGGCTTGAGACGGGTCTTTTTTGACAAACGTGTATTCTTGGGTTCTCGCTGCACCCTCGCTGTTCGTTCCGGTTAACTTGATATCGTATGCCGTGCCGATTGGATCTCCTTTTCCGATCGTTAATCGGTCCCCGTCCTTAAACCCCGTCTGCTGCCCATTATTGATCTGATAAACGGCTTTTGTTGTTTTCGCATTTGCACGCAGGGTGACCGTCAGCTGATCGTTGAAAGAATGGACTGCCCCCGTTTGATAATTCTCGAGGAAGACATGAGGCGCATTTCCGATATCGTCAGGATAAAGAACAGCCGCGGATCTGGCATTGATCGTGCCTGTCAGTTTACCGTTCGTTACTTGAAATGAACCGGTGCCGGCTCTATTATCATACCTGCCGTCAGGTAATTTCGTTGAAGCATTGACGGCAACGGAAGACGATCCTGCATTTGCCAGCACAACGCCTTTTGAGCCGCGCTGATTCATAAAGATTTGATTGTTCCCATTCGGATTCGAGAGTTCCTCAGGCTGCCCGGCCATGACATTGTGAAAGATATTGACCGCAGTGATCGCCTGATCTTTAAATAAGGCGCTCCCGCGATCGCCTATTTGACTTTTTCCGGGAAATCTTACACCATTTCCTCCGCCCTCAGGTCTGGAAAAGAAAAGAGGTGTACTTCCTGAGCGGGAACCGATCACTGCCCAGCCTAAACGGATATCGTCATCGCTCATCCATGTTGACTCTTCCTCATCATTGGCATACGTATCATGGGATTCCACCCATGTGACCAATTTGTCCGCAGACACATCAGATGCATAATGGGAAATATTCGACACACTCAGATTGCGGTTCTTCAAGGCGGACCTGATGGAATGCCCATAATTTGAAGCGGTCACATTCATATAATTCGCATAAGCAGTATCTCTGGATGCGCTGTCTTGCAGGATTTCTCCGTATTGGAATTCCGCCGCTGTATTTGTGATATTCGGCCAAAATTGGCTGCCGTAATTCCCGTCATCCGGAAGCTCTATATGCTTGGCGGCATCATAGCGGAATCCGTCTGCTCCGTCATTTAATGCTCTTTCCAAGAAGCGTTTCAGATAGGTTTGCACCTCAGTATTTTGAGTATTCCAATCATACAGCCCCAGCAGCGAATTTTGAGTGACATCCCATCTGTCCGACCAATTTTTAATTTGTGTGTTTCCATGGGTCCAGTTTGGAATACGCTTAATCTCGTCAGAAATCGCGCCATAATCACTGGTCGTATGATTGATGACCGCATCGACAATGACTTTTACGCCATATTTTTCTGCGGCTGCGCACATGTCCTTAAATTCTTGTTCAGTTCCTAAGTAACGGTTGCCGATTTGGTACGATGTCGGCTGATACAGCCAGTACCAATTACTCATGCTTTTATCTCCTTGGTTCCCTTCCTTAACTTGGTTGATCGGAGACGTCTGAATGGCCGCATAGCCCGCATCACGAATATCTTTCATATTTTGTGTTAACGTATTGAACGACCAATTCCAGGCATGAAGGATGGTTCCGTTTTTGACTGAAGATGCGGTCACCTCATTTGATTTGTCTGCGGTTTCAGCGTTTGCAGCCGCTGGTCCTGACAAAACCAAATGAAACAGCAATAAAAATCCGGCGAATAACGGCAGTAAAGAGGTTTTGAATCGTTTTTCAAACATTTTTGACACTCCTTATTTGATTTTTTGAAGACTGACTGCG
Organism: Bacillus sp. SDLI1; assembly: GCF_001553895.1. Taxonomy (NCBI): domain Bacteria; kingdom Bacillati; phylum Bacillota; class Bacilli; order Caryophanales; family Bacillaceae; genus Bacillus; species Bacillus sp. SDLI1. Next base: position 1,947,272 of record NZ_CP013950.1, read on the forward strand.
GAGTCAAAAATTCCTCTTACCCTTTCTTCAGCTTCCTCCTTTCGACTGTTCTGAAGACTGGAGAATTTTGTTAACGCTTTCATTTCAACTTATCACACTCTCTCTATCAAAACAACGTGGCAGAGTGAAATCAAATCTATATTCCTATCAGATCAACAAAAAAAGAAACCACCTATCAAGATGATTTCTTTTTCACTTCTTTTATCGCTCTTCTGTAAGACAGCTTCACAATGACATACCGAAGCAAAAACAGAACGCCTCCGCAGACGATAAAAAGAAAGATCATTTTCAGCCAAGCAAAGAATGTATGGGGCAGCCCCCTATCGTATATCGTAAGCGCAGCTGCCGCAAAAGCGACCGCAATTGAATCGATCCGCTGCTGCTTCACTCGTTTTCGCAGTTCTTCCTTGGTGTCTATTCTCGGCATGAGCATTCCCGACGCTCCTGCTCTGATACAATAATAAACAATTATAATGAAGAAAACCGCCAAGCTTCCGGCCCATTCCCTAAACGGACAGTTCAGGACAAGTCCGCGTACGATGATATCAAGCAAAGACAGTGTGCCCACAAGCATTCCGACTTCTGACCAAATCATTCGTTCTTTCTCTTTCACACTCTCACTCTTTCCATTCACGTTTGAAAGTCGGTTCCGATGCTGATTCATGACTTCCTCCCGTACTTTTAAGAATGGCTTACAACTCCCATTATATCTTGCCGATTCATAATGATAAACCGAAATATCATTGACAAAAACGTTTAATAAGGACCCCATTTGATCAAAACGCCTATGCAGATAAACACCAGTCCGATCACAAACCAGATCAGCGCCAGCGGAACCATAAAGCGAAGCCACTTTACGTACGGAATACCGCTTGCGGCCAGTACGGCCATCAGTACGCCCGATGTCGGATTGACACAGTTTACAACGCCTTCTCCGAGCATGACCGCTTCAACTGCCACCTGTCTCGTGATGCCCATCAGATCGGCAAGCGGAGCCAAAATCGGTATAAATACGACCGCCTCCCCCGATCCTGATGAAATCAGAAAATGAAGCAGAGCACTGGAAATATACATTCCGATTGCGCCTGCCATCGGGCTGAAACCGTGGAGCAGTGACGCAAGTCCATTAACTACCGTATCAAGCAGCTTTCCGTGTTCCAGGATAACGGAAATGCTTCTCGCCATTCCGACAATCAGCGCGCCGTAAACGAGACCCTGGCAGCCTGTGATAAACGTTTTTGCGATATCATTTGCCGCCATCCCCGCAATCAGTCCGGACACGATCGAGATAAAAATGAACACGGCGGCCATTTCTGAATCAGACCAGCCAAGGGTTAGCGCACCGTACAAAAAGCCGGCAAGCGACAAAGCCGCAACAGCCAGAATCAGCTTATGGCGGACAGTAAACGGGACATGCTTGTCCTCCTGATCAGAAACCTGCCGGATTGAGCCTGCCGCCGGAAACCAATCGTTCCCCAGCAGACTGGCGTCCTTTGCTTTTCTGAGTCTTCTCGTATACCGATAAATATATAAAATAGATGATAGCAGAAAACAAATGTAGACGGCAATCCGCAGGCCAATGCCGGAAAACATCGGCAGCTCCGCGATGCTTTGTGATAACCCGAGCGGTGAAGGTGATAGAATCGTCGCGTTAAACCCCGCATAACAGCCGATATAAATGACGGCTGCTCCGGCCACGGCATCCCATTTCAGCGAACGGGCGACGATCAGGCCGATCGGAATAAAACCGATTACGGAATTGACGACGATGCCGGTTGTGCCGAGAATCGAAAATAGAGATCCGACAATCGCAATAAACAGCAGCTGTTTTGTGCGGAACGTACTGATCACGTTATTAATCAATCCACTGATGGCGCCCGTTTTCTCTAAAATCGCAATGGTGCCGCCCGTAAACAGGATCAGAAAGATAATCGGAGCGGAACTTGTCATCCCTTCCTGAATCGCGGTAAAAAAGGCGATCGGGCTGACAGGGGACTGATCCAGAGAGTGATAACTTCCAGGGACGGCAGATGTCACACTGCCCTTTGTCACCCTGTCGAATTCTCCAGCGGGAACGATGTACGACGCTATCGCGCAAAGTAAAGCGACAATGAACAGCAGCACATAAGCATCGGGCATGACAAACATTTTTTTCTTTTTCAATACAGGTTCGGTCTTCGGCACAGCCATAACATCACCATCCCGCTTTAAATTTATAAACTATTCAGAAAATACAGATATGTGCTATATTATATACAGACCGATTGCCTGTTTTCAATATCAAAAATAAAAAACAGACAGCTTTTGAAGGAGGACTTACGGCATGAACAGACTCACAGAGCATGACAAACAAGTCATTATGGATATTTTTAACCACCTGCACGCCCATCCCGAAGTAAGCTGGAAGGAATATCAAACAACTGAATATCTGGCTGAAAAACTGAAAGCGGCCGGCTGCCGGACCCGCACGTTTGATGATTGTACCGGAGTTGTCGGCGAAATCGGAGAAGGCTCCCCCGTTGTGGCGGTCCGGGCGGATATTGACGCGCTGTGGCAGGAAGTGGACGGAGTTTTTCAGGCGAACCATTCATGCGGACATGATTCACATATGACGATGGCGCTCGGCACGATGATGCTTTTAAAGAGTCAGCCGCAGCTTCCGAAGGGAACCATCCGCTTTATTTTTCAGCCGGCAGAAGAAAAAGGCGGCGGGGCGCTGAAAATGATTGAAAAAGGCGTGCTTGATGATGTTGACTACTTATACGGCGTGCACGTACGCCCCGTACAGGAAACGGCAAACGGCCGATGCGCCCCCTCCATTCTGCATGGCTCAAGCCAGCATATTGAAGGCCTGATTTTCGGAGAAGAAGCCCACGGCGCGAGGCCGCATCTCGGGCTTAACAGTATTGAAATCGCCGCCCATCTCGTGCAGAAACTCAGCTTCATTCATCTCGATCCCGGCATTCCGCATTCGGTGAAGATGACAAAGCTTCAGGCAGGCGGAGAGAGTTCCAATATCATTCCGGGAAAAGCCTCCTTCAGCCTTGATCTCCGTGCGCAAACCAATGCCGCCATGGAGAAATTAACCGCCGAAACCGAAAGAGCCTGCGAGGCGGCAGCTGCCGCATTCGGCGCAAAGATCGAACTGCAAAAAGAACACAGCCTCCCGGCAGCCGAGCGAAACAAAGAAGCGGAAGCCATCATGGCGTCTGCAATAAGCGGCATTCTCGGAGAAGAACATGTGGATGAGCCTCTCGTGACAACCGGAGGAGAGGATTTTCATTTCTACGGACTGAAGGTGCCGAACTTGAAAACGACGATGCTCGGCCTTGGATGCGGACTTCAGCCGGGGCTCCACCATCCTCATATGACATTTGACCGAAGCGCCATCTTTACAGGTGTTGAGATATTAACAGCCGCCGTCCTCGCATCGTTTGAAGCATAAAAAAAGCAGCCCGTCACAGGGCTGCTCAGGCTGTCGAGAAAATCTCGACAGCCTTTATTTTTCCTTAAAATATCCATTCTCCTGTATTAAAATAAAAGAAAGACTAAAAAGGACGGTGTCTTTCTCATGTTCCACACAAGAAACTCTTCTCAAAACACAGCCGAATTTGTTTTGCTTGACCAACTCGTCGAAGAAGATCATCTGCTTCGAAAAATTGATAAACACATAGACTTCTCTTTTATCATTGAAAAGGTTAAGCCTTACTACAGCGAAAACAAAGGCCGCCCTTCACTCGATCCGCTGATTTTATTCAAAATGATGTTTATCGGCTACCTCTACGGTATCCGTTCAGAAAGACAGCTCGAAAAAGAAATTTACTACAATATGGCATACAGATGGTTTCTCGGATTGAACATAAATGATCCAGTTCCGCATCACTCCACCATCAGCTGGAACAGACGCACACGCTTTAAAGATACAACCATCTTCCAAGACATCTTTGATGAGATCGTTCTTCAGGCCATCAATCATGACATGGTGGGCGGACGTGTCCTATTCACTGATTCAACTCATCTGAAAGCCAATGCCAACAAGCATAAATACACAAGAAAAACAATTGCGCAGGATACCCAAAACTATATCAAGGATTTAAATGAAGCCATACAAGAGGATCGGGAGGAACACGGAAAAAAGCCGTTAAAAGTCAAAGAGGAGGTGAAAGCTGAAAAAGAGATCCGCCACAGTACAACTGATCCGGAAAGTGGATATATGTATCGTGAAAATAAACCGGAGGGTTTCTTTTATTTAGATCACCGAACAACGGATATGAAACATAACATTATCACCGACGCCTATGTCACGCCCGGAAATGTCCATGATTCTGTACCTTATCTTGACCGATTGGATCACCAAATCGCACGATTTGATTTTGATGTAGAAGCCGTCGCTCTTGATTCTGGTTATTTAACGACCCCGATCTGTAAAGGATTAGCTGACCGCCATATTTTTGGCGTTATTGCCTATAGACGATATCACCCTGCCAGAGGCTTGTTTCCAAAATGGAAATTTCATTATGACAGTGAACAAGATAGATACATTTGTCCAAATCACCAAACACTTACATACTCAACAACTGACCGAAAAGGCTACCGGTCATATAAATCAAATCCTGAAATCTGTTCCGCATGCCCATTGCTTGCACAATGCACAAAATCAAAGAACCGCCAAAAGGTCATCACCCGGCATGTATGGGAGGACCATAAAGAAAGGGTCAGACAAAATCGCTTGTCTGTTTCAGGAAAAAACCTCTACAAAAAAAGAAAAGAAAAAATAGAGCGAAGCTTTGCAGATTCAAAACAGCTGCATGGGCTTCGCTATTGCAGGTTGAGGGGAAAGCGGAATGTGAGCGAGCAAGTCCTCCTCACAGCCGCATGCCAGAATATGAAGAAGATTGCCACATACCTAGCCAAACAAGGCTAGGCATGTGGGAGCTCTTTTTCTGCATCTGAAACCTGATGAATATCTAAAGAAACTGTATAAAACAAAAAAGCTTGTAGAAAAAACATCGTTTTCTCTACAAGCTGAGCAGCCCGTCACAGGGCTGCTTTTCTTCGTTTATTTCTTCAAATCTTCAATTGAATTGACGTTTTTCATATACTGAGGAACGACCAGACCCATCTTGACGCCTGTCAGACTCGTTCCCACATCTTCATATTTGCCTTTATATTTAGACGCATATGCTTTATGAGTGTTCGGAAGCCAAGCAGACAGTGACGCATCCGCGCTGCCTGTCGCAATCGCAGTCCACATCGGGCCTGCCTCCACCTGCGTCAGCTTCACGTCATAGCCGAGGTCTTGAAATACTTTTCCGACCACGTTCGTACTTGCGATTTCACTGTCCCACGCCACATAAGCCAGGTTGATTTTATCACCTTTTACTTTATGAGCGCCTTTTGTCCATTGAGCTACTTGATCTTTATGTTTTTTCACATATTCAGCAGCGGCTTTGGCCGGCTTTTCGCCTTCTTCAACGGCAATCATGACTTCTCCCATATCGTCCTGCGTCCAGTTGAACTGGCTGAGAACCTTGGCCGCGTTAGGCTGTTCCTTACTGAAGCCTGTTCTTGTAATCGTATGAATCTGCTCGGCAGTTCCGTACGTTTTTTTCGGATCATCAAGGAACTTCAGCTTATATCTGGAGAACATCCAGTGCGGCGTCCAGCCCGTTACGATGATCGGCTTTTTCCGGTCATATGATTTTTTCAATGTCGCCGTCATAGCGGCACTTGATGCTGTGACGACATTCCAGTCTTTCAATCCGTAATCGTTCACGGCCTCGTCCGTCAGGGCCATGATTCCCGAGCCCGGATCAATACCGATAATGGTTTTGTTCACCTGATCCGCAGCCGTTGCCTGACCATCAGTCTGCGAACCGCAGGCAGCCAAAGAAAGAGCCAGCGCAGCGGTAACGCCGACACCGATGATTTTCTTAAGCATCAGGCATTCCCCCTGCTCTTTTTCTTCACTTTAATGTTTTGCGTGATACGGTCGAGTGTAATCGCTACGATGACGATCGCGATACCCGCTTCCACTCCGACACCGGTTTTCAATTGTGTCACGGCGCTGTATACTTCAGAACCGAGACCCGGCGCTCCGACCATGGCCGCGATAACGACCATTGACAAAGCAAGCATGATGCTTTGGTTAATACCGGCAAGAATGGTTTTTGTGGCAAGCGGAAGCTGAACCTTGAACAGACGCTGAGACGTCGTTGAACCGAACGCTTCAGTGGCTTCAATCAGATCAGCCGGAACTTGTTTAATACCGAGAACCGTCATGCGGATCGTCGGAGGCATCGCGAAAATAACAGATGCCACAACGCCTGGCACAACCCCGATATTAAAGAAGAAAATGGCAGGCAGCAGGTATACGAAAGCCGGCATGGTCTGCATTAAATCCAGAATCGGTGTGACAATGCGGCGGACCGTTTCTTTCTGAGACGCCCATATGCCGATCGGAACCCCGATAATAATGGAAATCAAAACAGATGTGACGACAAGCGCCAGCGTTTGCAGCATCGGCGACCAATAACCCAAATAATCAATAACAAGGAATCCGATTAACGTAAAGAGTGCAATTCCTCTCGTACTGATCCACCAAGCGAGAGCTGCAAAAATAACAGTCAATAAAATAGACGGGATGAAACCCAATCCGCTCACAATCGCGTTTACGAAAGCGGCCAAACCGTTTGAGATTCCGTCAAAGAAACCTCCGAACGTCATGGTAAGCCAGTCAACAAACCGGTCAACGATATCTGCTAACGGAATTCTAGGCAATCTGTCCATTTACTTCACCCCCTGAACAGAAGAATCCTGAGCTTGTTCAGCAGAATCTTCAACATTTATATAATCGTTATTGCCTGAAAGCGCGCCGATTAATGCGCCTTTTACGACAATGCCTTTCATGCGGTTCTTATCGTCCGTGACGGCAATCGGAATATTCGCATCAGACACGACATCGAAAATTTCCGTCAAGTAGGTGCTTTCGTGCACAGTCGTAAATTCAGTATTTAAAATATCCTGAAGCGATAAGTCGGATTCCACCGCTTTTTTCGCATCCGCCGCGTGAATGACACCGAGAAGCTGTTTCTGTTTATCAACGGCGTAAATAGAAGAAATACCCAAGTTCTTCATCAGCTGCAGCGCTACACGAGGCCCTTTGTCAATCCGCACAGTTTCAGCGCGCTTCATGATATGGCCCGCTGTCAGAACTTTTGATAAATCAACATCTTCAACGAATTTTTCAACGTATTCATTGGACGGGCTCATCAGAATTTCTTCAGGTGTCCCGATCTGAACGATGTTACCGTCTTTCATCAGCACGATTCTGTCGCCGATGCGCAATGCTTCATCAAGGTCATGCGTGATAAAGATGATCGTTTTGCCGACAGAGTCATGAAGGTCTAAAAGCTCATCCTGCATATCTTTACGGATCAGCGGATCAAGCGCACTGAAAGCTTCATCCATCAGAAGAATGTCAGGATCATTCGTTAATGCGCGGGCAAGGCCGACACGCTGCTGCATTCCTCCGCTAAGCTGATCGGGGAATTGGTGTTCAAAGCCTTCAAGACCGACAAGCTTAAGCGAATCAAGCGCTTTTTGCTCACGCTCTTTTTTGTCAACGCCTTGGAGCTCCAAACCGTATTCTGTATTTTCAAGAATCGTTCTGTGCGGAAACAGCGCAAATTTTTGAAAGACCATGCTGATTTTTTTCCGGCGCACTTCCCGGAGCTGGTCTTTTGACATATTTGTTATCATGTCACCATCAATATAGATATTCCCGGCAGTCGGTTCAATAAGCCGGTTTAACAGCCGCACTAAAGTTGATTTACCGCTCCCCGATAGACCCATGATGACAAATATCTCCCCATCATAAACATCAAAGTTTGCTTGATTGACACCAACGGTTGATCCGGTAGCTTTCAGGATCTCTTTTTTGTTTTTTCCGCTGGACAGCATCTGAATGGCTTTTTTTGTCTGTTTTCCGAAAACTTTGGATACATTTTCGACTTTTATCTTAATTGGTTTCTCATCCGAATTCATATTTTCCCTCCATAATAAGCAATCCTTAATACCGTAACACGTTTGTAATAAGTCAAACAAACATCATAATCCCTGTTATTTTGTATCATTACTTTAAAAACATCCATGTGTCTGATTTTCCTCTGGTATGCTTCTAAATACTCTCTAATCCTCCTTAATGAGGATAAATTACAAAGGAAACCGGGCTTTTATCAGGCTTGAGAACGTTTCCATCGAATGTGCTGCAAAACTGATTTCCTATCCTTTTTTTACAATTACAAGAATTTCTTTGCGACATTGTCCTAGTTAAAGGAGTTTCCTCCTCCCAAAAATAAGGAATATATAGTCCCCAAAAAAAACCACCCCTAAAGGGTGCTCATTCTGCAAGCTCTGTCTGTTTCGTTTCTTTACCGAGAATAAGAATGGTAATGACGGCAATCAGAATGGCCGCACAAAAGACGGCGAAAATAGCTGTAAATGAAACGTTCCGGGCTGCAAGCGATCCGACGAGAAGCGGGCCGAAAATACCGCCGATTCTGCCGACGGCCGCCGTTGTCCCGGAGCCGGTCGCACGGATCGCCGCAGGATACTGCTCCGGTGTATAGGCGTAAAGCACGCCCCACGCGCCGAGATTGAAGAAGGACAGCAGCATGCCGGCCGCCAATAACATACCCAATGAATCTGCGGCACCGAAGAAATAAGCGCTGCCCGCCGTTCCGAGCAAATAGATGACTAAGATGGTCTTCCGCCCCGCTTTTTCGATCAGCCACGCCGCTGAAAAATATCCGGGAAGCTGGGCAAGTGTCATCAGCAGCACGTATTCAAAGCTCTCAATCATGCTGAAGCCTTTCATCAGCATCACGCTCGGCAGCCACAAAAACATGCCGTAATAGGAAAAGACGACGCAGAACCAAACGACAGACAGCAGAACCGTCGGCCGGATATACGGTTTCACCCAGACACTTCCCGCCTGGCCGCGTATACTTTTTTTCTGCGATAAAGCCTGATGCACCGGTGATTCCGGAAGGCTTCTCCGCAAATACAGCGCATAAAACGCCGCCAGCGCCGTTAAGAGCAGCGCGGCCTGCCACCCGAATGCCGGGATGACAAAGTAAGATATAACCGCCGCAAGAAGCCAGCCCGCCGCCCAAAAGCTCTCAAGCAGCACGATGATCCTCCCCCGCTTTTCAGGGGCGGACGCTTCTGACACGAGCGTGGAGGCGACAGGAAGCTCCCCGCCAAGCCCCATTCCGATCAGAAAACGCAATATGAGAAAAACCGTCAATCCCGTTGCGAAAGCGGATATGCCGCTTCCGACAGAAAAGAGCAACAGCGTGATCATAAACACTTTTTTCCGGCCGATCCTGTCAGCCAGCATTCCGAATACAAAGGCGCCCGCTGCCATACCGATGGAATTGACGCTTCCGATCCATTTCATTTGATCAGGCGTTAAATTCCAATCAGCGTGAAGCGCGGCGATAATAAACGATAAAATTCCGACATCCATTGCATCAAACAGCCAGCCCATTCCGGCGATGGCCAGAAGTTTGCGCGGAGTAACGGCAGGTTGTTTGTTCATAAGCAGCACCTCAAATCGAAAATGATTACCGTATAAGTTTACATCTGTCTTTACACATTGTCATTATCTTTTTCACAAAAAAAATCCCGCTTGCCGTAAGCAAGCGGGGTGCAGATTAATTCTTTAAGACTGCGTTTTTAATATTATCCTGAAGCTGTTGAATCCGTTTCGCTCCGTCTTCTCTGATACGTCTGTTCTCTTCCTCGATCTGTTTTGTTTCCTGCATACCGCTGACAATCGTATTCCAAGACGTTTCGATCGTCTCAATGTCAATGCTCGGACGGCCTGCCATACGGGCGATCTCCACGCTTTGGTTTGAAATATTTTCAGCGTTGCGCTTCAGCATTTCATTCGTGCGGCGGTCCAATTCGCTCATTGAATCAGCCACAAGCTTTTGGCGTTTGACGGTGACAGCCTGAATGATGCCGTTTTTGAAAATCGGAATCGTAATGACGAATGCGGAATTGATTTTTCCGATGAGCTTCGTGTTCCCGCGCTGAAGGAGGCGGATCTGCGGTGCCGTTTGCAGCGCCACCATCCGAGCCATATCTAAATCATACACACGTTCCTCAAGCGCTTGAAGCCCGTCGCGCAGCGTATCGAGCTGCATTTGCGCAAGCTGGTTCCCGCCGGCCGCTTTCTCTTCATAAGAAGGGATGAGCGCCTGCATTTCCTCAAGCTTCATCTGCCCGGCCACGACATATTTTTCAAGCTCCATGTAGTAGTTAATGTTGTTTTCATACATCTCTTCAAGTGTATGGTTCGTCTTTGCCATTTCATCTTTGTATTTCGAAATTTCAACATGGATTTTTTCAATTTCTCCGCCCAGGGTGCGGTACTTCTGAAAAATCTTTTCAATCATACTGTTGCCGCGCTTGAACATTTTAGCGAGGAATCCTTTTGGTTCATCGAAATCATTCTTGTCAAAACGGTCCATGATTTTTCCGAGCTGCGTCAGCATTGTGCCTGAATCTGTGACACTTGTTGTTTTCATCATATTTAAGATGCGGTCGGAAAACTTCGAGATCTCAACTGCCGGTTCTTTTCCGTACTCCAGCAGCTCCATTTGGTTTTTCACGTCAATCTGCTGCGCAATGCGCTGCACCTCAGGGTCTTGGCGCAGCTGCACTCTGATGTCATCTGCTTTTTGTTCAGAAATCTCTTCATTTTTATTAAGAACAAGCGGATTTTGATTTTCTGTCATGTTTATTTACTCTCCCTGCTTTTGCGTAATGGTTCTAAACAGCTTTCTTACGAGTGACGGCTCTTTATATTCCTGCCGAAACACCATGTCCTCCAGCCAATGGACATCGAATTGGCTTTCTTCTATATAATGCTCGATGTCTTGATGCCCCGGCGGATTATACAAGATGATATCAACCCCGAATTTATTTAAAAACAAAAGAGCGGCTGCGTCCGAACGTGTGAGTTCGCCATTTTGTTCGGTATGATATAAAACGAGTTTCGGTACGGTTTGGGCGTAATCAAACGTCTGAATCAATTGCAGCAGCGAGGCGGGCAGGTTCGTCGCCTGGCGGAACAAATAAATTGCGGTATCCCTTGCCTGCTCCCCGGGCAAAGCCTTCAGTCCGGGGTTTCTGCACATGTCAGAAATCACATTGGCGATCGCGCTCTGCACGCCTGACGGGAGATGCTTGTACTGCCAGATGTTGCTTCTTTGCAGCCTGTCCGCGTCAATCGCTCCTTCTTCGTTCAAAACCTGACTGTAGTGATACTGGTAGTTGGCTTTCAGCTCTTCTGTAAACGGAAAACTGCGGATCATGTGTGTCTCCTGATAGTCCGCGGCGGTATGGAGTCTGTTCCAATATTCCTTCGTATCTTTGGAAACCCCCATCACCTTCGCAAAAAGGTTCGGAACGGCCACCCGCTCCCTGTCCGCTTTAAATTGCGGCCGGATAAACGCCCGCTCCTTCGCAATGAGAAATAACTCATCATACGTCGTTTTTAAGGTCACGGACTGCGGGGTGTGCTCCCTGAACTGCCAAGGCTTATACATCATGGATTCCTCATGGTTCAGCACATGCTCAATTTCTTTCGTTGACCGGTAGGCCGTCGTGGACGTTCTGTCCGGCTTTTCTTTCGGAAAAGGCTTAAGGCTGCCTGTTGCGGGAAGCTTTATCACAAGACTGAGCTCCTCATCCGGATCAATCATGCTGAACGGATCTTCCGCTGACGGATGAAACAATAAGACATCACAGCCGATCAGCATGAGATAATAGAGAAAATAGAGCTGGCTTTTGGTCGCGTCTCCATACCACACCACCTTCGGCATCTCACGCTCTATATCGGCTTGTTCGAGCCATGGATTCAGGTGGTTCAGCGAGAACTTTGACACATCTAAGAGCACCCGCCTGAAGTCGGGATGATTCAGCCCGTTTTCATGCCGGCCTGCAAAGGTTTCCAAAAGCGTCATAAACGCGGTTCTCAGCCGGCGGTGCATAAGCGGATCGGCATGTTTGGCAAGCAGCCTGCCCCCGTCGAGAAACGCGACAAATCTGGAAACAGAAAGGCCTTTTTCCTTTTGATTGACCGAATGAATGTGCTGCAGCGCCTGAAACGTTTCCGGCGCGATGGTCTTATCCAGTGTCTCGCTCAACACATGAATGTTTTCATGAGAAGACAGCTCGAAAAGCTTATTGTAGTACTCCGTCTCATCATAAGGAGTGCCCAGAATCCGGACGGCTAGACGGGTAAACGCCAGCCCGCTTTCCCGCTCGTAACCGGGGCGTTCCGGAAGCGGCTGCATCAGAAACGTTTCCCAGTCATCGTTTTCCGGCTCGGCTTTTCGGATCACCAATTCTTCCTGCCTCATGATCTTCCTCCTTTCTCTTCATGATAATCGGTACAAAAAAGGAAGGAAATGAACTCTCCCTCCTTTTTTGGTTTTATTCTTCTTTAGATGCAGCCGTCTGCTCCTGAACCTGCTTTTGTTTGTTGAAATAGTGGATGATAAACGTCACCACAAACGCAGCGATGATGATTCCGAAGAACACCACGTGCGGCATTTCATAATCAAAGGCGCTCGCCGCCATTTTCACGGCGATAATCCCGATCAGCACGAAAGCCGTGTTTTCAAGCTCAGGGATTTTATCAATTAAAACAAGGAATACTTTTGCGACTGTACGCATCATGAGAATGCCAAGCATACCGCCGATCAAGAGCACCCACACTTTTTCCGATACCGCAAACGCGGCCAGAATGCTGTCAACAGAGAAGGCCAAATCCATTAACTCAACTGAAACGACAGTTGCCCAGAAAATTCCGAACGTACGGACCATCCATGAATTTTTCTTCATGCCTTCCGTATCGTCATCACCTTCTCCGATCCAGAAATGCTTAATGACGAGCCAAGCCAGGTACAGCGCGCCAAGCACTTTGATCCACCAGAACTTAATGAGCAGCATTCCGATTCCGATAAAGATAAAACGGAAAATATATGCCCCGAACAATCCGTACGTTAATGCTTTCTTCCGCTGTTTTTCAGGCAGATGCCTTACCATCACCGCAAGCACTAACGCATTGTCGGCCGACAGCAGCCCCTCCAGCAGAACCAGAGAACCGATCAGCCCCCATGATACAGGGTCAGTCAGCACCTCACCCCACATTTTCCAATCAAAAAAGGAAGCGTAGGTCGACATAATATGATGTAGAAAATCCAAGTTTTTTCCTCCTATTTAGTAAAACGGTAATTTCCTGCTTACACCTGCAAGCCGTAATTCCGGCAAAGTGATGCCAGACCGCCGGAAAATCCGCTGCCGATGGCGTTAAATTTCCACTCAGCCCCATGGCGGTAAAGCTCACAAACGACAACCGCCGTTTCAATCGAGAAGTCTTCCCCTAAATCGAAACGAAGCAGTTCATTCTGGGTGTTTTCATCGACGACGCGCACGAACGCGTTGGAAACTTGTCCGAAATTTTGGCCGCGCGCTTCCGCATCATGAATCGTGACGGTAATACCGATCTTTTCAATATTTGCGGGTATTTTTGAGAAGTCGACGATAATTTGTTCATCGTCTCCCTCACCCTCGCCCGTCCGGTTGTCTCCCGTATGGATGACGCCGCCGCTCGGGTGTTCCAGGTTATTGTAGAAAACAAAATCAAGATCATTTACACAGTTGTCATGGGCATCGACCAGAAAAGCCGACGCGTCAAGGTCAAAGTCATGCCCTCCGGAGTACTTGTTCGTATCCCAGCCTAAGCCGATCACCGCTTTTGTAAGGCCGGGGTTCGTTTTTGTCAGATCAACACGCTGTCCTTTCGCTAATTGAATAGCCATGTGCCGTCTCTCCCTTCTGTGTTTGATATGGTTCAGCCGATTTGCAGACCGTAATCTGTCGCAATACGGGCCAGTCCGCCTTGGTAGCCTGAGCCGATCGCGGAAAATTTCCATTCGCCGTTATGTCTGTAAAGCTCCCCTGCGATAATGGCTGTTTCAATTGAGAAATCTTCAGCCAGATCGTAGCGGATCAGCTCTTCATTTGTTTCTTCATTGACAATGCGCACGAACGCGTTGGAAACTTGTCCGAAGTTTTGGCCGCGCGCTTCCGCTTCATGAATCGTGATGACGAATGAAATTTTGTCAATAGCGGCAGGCACTGCGCTCAGGTTGACTCTTACGCTTTCATCATCGCCCTCTCCCTGGCCTGTCAGGTTGTCGCCTGAATGTGCGACAGAGCCATTTCCGCCTTCAAGCTGATTATAGAAAATGAAATCATCGGGCGATGCGCATTTTCCTGCTTCATTTAATAGAAAGACGCTGGAATCTAAATCAAAATCATGTCCGCCGTCGTATTTGTTTGTATCCCAGCCAAGGCCGACAACGACTTTAGACAGCCCCGGATTTGTTTTAGTCAAATCTACTTTTTGTCCTTTTGCCAATGAAATTGCCATGTGTGCACTCTCCTTTTTTTCGTTTAGGCGTATCGGTTAACGATATCGCCGATTTTCGTATCGTTTGTGCCTTCACCTATCGCAGCGAATTTCCACTCGCCGTCCTCGCGGTAGATTTCAGCCGCGATCAGGCTCGTTCTGCCTGAATAGTTATCTCTTAAATTGTAAGTCACCAGTTCTTCGCGGTTAGCCTGATCAACGACGCGGATGAACGCGTTTTGAATCATGCCGAAGTCCTGTTTTCGTCTGACGCAGTCGTAAATATTGACGACAAACACAAGTTTATTAATCTGAGCGGGGACTTTCGCCAAATCGATGAGAATTTGTTCATCATCGCCGTCGCCTTCTCCCGTCAGGTTGTCACCCGTGTGTACGACACCGCCGCATCGGCTTTTCAGATTGCCGAAATAGATGACGTTTTTACTGTCTGTCATTTTATCATTTTCAAGCATCAGTACGGAAGCGTCACAGTCGATATTGGCACCGCCTCCGCCGAACAGTTTTCCGAAAAAGCCTCCGGATGATACAGGGTCCCAGCCGAGTCCGACCAGCAGTTTTGACAGGCCGGCTTTTCCTTTTGTTAAATCAATCCGCTGGCCTTTTTGTAAAGAGATCGCCATATGATTCACTCCTATTCTGTAAGGGTGCCGCTAAGCACGCCGCAAGTGCGCATTTTCACAAAATGTCGGGACATGAATCCCGGTATTTATTAAGATATACGTCTTTTATTATATCAAAGTTTCATAAAACATAAGAATTTTTGACGAAAAACGGCGAAAAATCACTTCCTATATTCTCCTTCGTTCCGGAGAGAATAGAAAAAACAAAGAAATTGACGGGGACTGAACATTTTTCCTATCCTTGTATCAAAACATGTCAGGAAAGGGGCAGACGAGTGATTGATTTAAGCATACTTGATCAGGCGCCAGTATCCAAAGGAAACGGTCCGCACGAGACGCTCCGCCATTCCGCGGAGCTCGCCCGCCTCAGCGAAGGTTGGGGCTATAAGCGGTACTGGTTTGCCGAGCATCACGGCACAAGAGGGCTCGCAAGCGTTTCGCCGGAAATTATGATCGCTCATACCGCCGCAGCCACAACGACTATCCGGGTCGGCTCAGGCGGCGTTCTGCTGCCGCAGTACAGCCCCTATAAAGTCGCGGAAACATTCCGCCAGCTTGAGGCGCTCCATCCGAACCGGATTGATCTGGGGGTCGGACGCTCACCGGGCGGCACGACGAAAATCCGGCTTGCCCTCACAGACGGGGTAAAGAAAAGCATGACCGAGTTCAACAGGCAGCTTCAGGATTTGTCATCCTTTTTGACAGATTCGGTTCCCTCGGACCATGATTATGCCGGAATAAAAACAGCGCCTTTGATTGAAACAGCCCCGCAGCTTTGGGTGCTCGGCCTCGGGGAAAACAGCGCCAGGCGAGCCGCTCTTCAGGGTGCGGGCTATGTCTTCGGCCATTTCATTAATCCGGAACGCGGGGAAAAAGCTTTTCAGATCTATCGGGACCATTTCCGGGCCTCCGCCCATTTCTCCGCTCCCGCCTCGCTCTGTGCCATTTTCGTCATATGCGCGGCTACGGATGAGAAAGCGGAAGAACTCGCGTTAAGCCAGGATTTATGGCTGCTTCGTGTCGGCAAGGTGCCGACAGCCGCGTGCCGAGTGTGGAAGAAGCGAAGGCTTACCCGTATTCGCCGGAGGACCGTAAGCAGATTGAAGAAAACAGGAAGCGGATGGTGATCGGCTCTCCCGCCGCAGTCAAACGCCGTCTGCTTGAACTTTCCGAACGTTATCAGACAAAAGAGATGATGGTGCTGTGCAACGTCTTTGATTTCGAAGCAAAAAAAGAGTCATATGAACGTCTCGCTGATTTATTTCTGTAAAAAAAGCCGTCAAACGGAGCAGCAGATGAGCCTGCTGCACCGCTTAACGGCGGTTTTTTCGTTCTTTTCCTTTTTTAAACGCATTCCAAATCCCCTGCAGCGTAAAGCCGAGCAGAAGCAGAATGATTAACAGTAAAGTGATTGACGGCCCCGGAGGCGTTCCGAGCTGGTATGAAGACGTCAGCCCCGTGAACACACTGAACAGAGAAATGGCAATGGCCGCCGTAAACACCCATTTAAATCCTTTGGCGATACGGATCGCAAAAGCCGCGGGCAATACGAGGAGCGCGGAAACAAGCAGCACGCCGATAATCGGAATAATGACCGAAATCGCAAGCCCCGTCACGATGCTGAAAGACATTGACAGAAGATTGGTGTTAATGCCGGATGTCTTCGCCGTTGCTTCATCAAAGGTAAGCAGATAGAGCGGTCTGTTTAAAATAATGAAATAAAGCAGGATCAGCAGGGTAATTCCGCCGATAATATAGACTTGCTGCTGGCTGACCGTCACAAGCGATCCAAATAAATATTGATCGATGCTCATCGACGCGCCGCCTTTTGACAGGCTGATCAGAAACATCGCAAACGACAGCCCGGCCGCCATTAAGATTGCGATGGACACCTCAGAATATGTACGGTATGCCCGCCGCATATATTCGATGCCGATGGCCCCGATCGTGACGACCACGATGCTCGCCGCCGTAATATTGGTACTGAGAAAAAAACCGATGGCGACGCCCGACAATGAAATATGAGACAGCGTATCCGCCATCAGCGCCTGTCTTCTCAGCACGAGGTATACGCCCAATATCGGCGCCATAATTCCGATCATGCTTCCCGCTAGAAAAGCTCGTCGCATGAATTCCAAGTCAAACATTTCCATCCGCCTTTTTCCCCCCTCTCAAGCCGTATGACTTTATCCAAATACTGCTGTACTTCGTTTTGTTCGTGTGTCACCATGACGACGGTGCGGTTGTGATTTTTCACCTGATGGTGCATAAATTCATAGAAGCCCTGTCTGCTTTCATAATCAACCGCTGTTGTCGGCTCATCAAGCATCAGCAGATCCGGATTGCTCGCAAGCATTCTCGCAATGCAGATTTTCTGTTTCTGTCCGCCGGATAAGTCGCCGATTTTCCGGTTGCGGAAATCCCACATTTCTACCATCTTCAGCGCGTTTTCTACTTCGTGGTGATCCGTTTCGTTCAATCGTTTAAACCATTTCCCCTTCGTATAACGGCCGGATTGCACAAGCTCAAGGACCGTGCTCGGGAACCCTGCGTTAAATGAAGAAATCTGCTGCGGAACATAGCCGATTGTCAGGCGTTTTCCGGCTGCGTTTTTTTTACTGATCTCGGCCGTTCCTTCCCAAGGTCTGAGCATGCCGAGCATGACTTTCATGAGCGTCGATTTTGACGCGCCGTTCGGCCCTGTAATGCCGACGAATTCGCCGCTTTTGATTTCTAGCGACACGCCGTCAAGCACCGGTGTATGCGAATAACCAAAAACGATATCTTTTAATGTAACGAGATTCATGCTGACCTTCCTTTCCCGCATAGAAATAGTGTGCACCCTGCGGCGCACACTATGTTATTTAACCAATAGCGAATCTTTCAGTGCATCGAGGTTTTTCTCCATAATGTCGATATATCCGATGCCTTTATCCCGTTCTTTTTGGCTTAAACCTTCCAGTGTATTGAGCACTTCCGTTTTCGCGCCGATTTCACCGGCAAGTGTATCTGCAACTTTAGGCGACGCGACTTCTTCAAAGTAGATGATCTTCACATCATGCTGTTTGGCAAACGTTTTGAGATCTGCCAGTTTGGCCGGGCTCGGCTCTTCTTCAGGAGAAAGGCCTGCAATCGCAACCTGTTTCAAGCCGTACTCTTTAGCGAGATAGCTGAACGCCGCATGCTGTGTGATCAATTCTTTTTTCGCCGCTTTATTTAATGTTGTACGGTATAGTTTATCAAGATCCTTCAGTTTTGCAATATATTCTTTACTATTTTTCTCATAGTATGCCTTATTCTTCGGGTCCTGTTTTACGATCTGCTCTGTAATGGTTTTGACCTCTTTTTGCGCAAGAACCGGGCTCAGCCAGACGTGAGGGTCCATGCTGTGGTCATGACCGCCGTGTTCATGCTCCTCTTCATCCGAGCCTTTGAGCAGGTCAATCCCTTTTGACGCCTTTACAAACTTCGCATGATCAGAGCTCATGCTTTTTTCCGCTGACGGAACCCATGTCTCCATATATTCGCTGTTGTATACGAAAAGATCGGCGTTTTGAATGCCAGCGATATCCTTCGGCGTCGGCTCCCAATCATGGGGCTCGATCGAAGACGGGATGAGAATGTCTACATCGCCTTTGTCTTTTACAATTTGTTTTGTGAATTCGTACATAGGATAAAAGGTCGTCACGACGTGCAGTTTGCCGTTTTTCGAAGAACCTGACGAACCTTTTGAAGATGAATTGCCGCAGCCCGCCGCAATTAAAAAGCATGCCGCAATGACGATGATTCCGCTCCATTTTTTAAACAAGCCGTTTCCCCCTGTTCTGCAAATCAGAATGATGACGATTTCCGAATCGTACTTTCTCGCTCATTTGTTACCTTTACCATAATAAAACGAAGTAATTACGTTTTGCAAGATATTTTTTCTAAATTGATATCCGATTTACCTATAAAGCCCCCGTCAGGTAAGGACAGGGGCGGTCTAACTCTTAGCAGGCCAGCAGATAGACTCTTGTTTCATAAGGGCGGAATGTGATGCGGGATTCCGCGCCGCCATTTTCATAGTTGCTGAGAAGAAGCTCGGCGCTTTCAGGTTTGGAGCCATCAGGCCAATAAAAGACGGCTTCTTCTTTCGATACGTTGCTGATGGAGATGAGCTTTTGTCCGTTTGCTTGTCTTTCATATACAAACAGCTGCGGGTCATCAGGAAGCAGCAGCGTGTAGCTGCCTTTTATGACATCAGCATACTGTTTTCGCAGGCGGATCAGTTTTTTGTAAAAGTTCAATACAGAATCGGGATCATCCTGAGCCTCGGCCGCATTGACGGTTTTGTAATTGGGATTGACCTTCAGCCACGGTTCTCCCTTTGTAAACCCGGCATTCTTGCTGCCGTCCCACTGCATCGGTGTACGGGCATGGTCACGGCTTTTCGCCATAATAGACGCCATGACTTCTTCTCTGTCACAGCCCTTTTCAAATACCCTTTTGTGATACATATTGACGGTCTGAATATCCTGATAGTCCTCAATCCTGTCAAACGGGGCGTTTGTCATGCCGAGTTCTTCTCCCTGATAAATGTATGGCGTGCCTTTCATGAAATAAAGCAGGGCGGCAAGCATTTTGGCTGATGCCTTTCGGTATTTGCCTGCGTCTCCGAAGCGGGATACGATCCGGGGCTGGTCATGATTGCACCAATACAGCGTATTCCAGCCCTGATGTTCAAGTGTTTTCTGCCAGTCTGTGAGCACTTTCTTCAAATCGGTCAGCTCAAGCGGTTTTACATCCCAATGCTCTTGGCCCGGCTTCTGGTCAAGCTCCATATGCTGAAAATGAAAAATCATATTCAGCTCATGCTCATCGGTTCCCGTATAAACGAGCCCCTCCTCAGGCGTCATTGATCCGGCCTCGCCGACCGACATCACGTCATATTTGGAAAATACTTCTTTCGTCATTTCTTTTAAGTAATCATGTATCCGTGCTCCGTTTGGCCGGAAAGGCTTCGGATCGGCCCGGCGAGCGATATAATCTTCATACGGCGGCAGGTATTCTTTTTTGGACAGAAGATGGAGCTGGTCTATACGCAAGCCGTCTACGCCTTTATCGAGCCAGAATCTCATCATCTCGTACACGGATTGCCGCATTTCGGGATTTTCCCAATTCAGATCGGCTTGTTTGACGGCGTTCATATGCAGATAATATTCGCCCGTATGTTCTTCGTACTGCCAGACGGATTGGCCGTAAGCCGACACCCAATCGGTCGGCGGGCCGTCCGCGGTGCCCGGCCGCCAAATATAATAATCGCGGTATTTGCTGTCGGGATTCATTTCCGCCTCTTTGAACCAAGGATGCTCTGTGGATGTATGATTTAAGACGAAGTCCATCACAAGCTTTAATCCGCGGCTGCGGCATTCCGTAAGCAGATCGCCAAAATCCTCCATCGTTCCGTAAGATTCCATAATCGCTTGGTGATCTGTCACGTCGTAGCCGTTGTCAACGTTTGGCGACGGGTAAATCGGGCAGATCCATATCACATCGGCGCCAAGCTCTTTTATATAATCGAGACGCGCGATAATCCCCCGCAAATCGCCTATGCCGTCACCGTTCGTGTCTTGAAAGCTCCGCGGGTAGATTTGGTAGACAACGGCGTCTTTCCACCAGTCATTCGGCATAAAGTCTAATCTCCTTTATTTCCTTATTTTTATTAAATGTAAACAAGGTCTTCCCGATATTTCCAAACATGATATGGCCACTTGAGTCACAGACCAAAAATAAAAAAATCCAATTATTACAAAAAATGTTTACAACATTCTAAAAATTGGTTATTGTTAGTTTATTCAAAATAATCAGTATTTAAATCAAATGAGAGGAAGGATACTCATGAAAGAGGAAGAGATCGAGAAAACCGAAATTGAAGGATTGTTTTTCCAAAAGAACATCTAGTAAACAAAATTGATAATCCTTTAGAAAAAGAAGGGCTAAAGGCATTCATCAATTGTATTACTCCTCAGCTTATGGATGAAGCCTCGATTGCATTGCTTGGAAAAATCGCTCAAACACCTTATGGCGCTGCCTCAATTGAAGCAAAAAGCGCTAAAGATTTACTTAAAGAAATAGGGGACAATTACGAAGTTACGATTGAGTAGAGTAATCGAGAAGAACTTAGCTGTCCTAAGTTCTTCTCTTTATTGTATTTAACATTATGGGAAAGGATTAAATCATGATTAAAAACAGAGCGTTTCTTTTCGTAGTCAGCAGTAATTTTATACACAAATTAACTGAAAATATATATGACCTTGTTCTCCCCTTGTTAATACTTTATTTCACGAACTCTCCAATATTAATGGGGGTTTGCTACGCTCTAGGTTTTCTGGCAGATTTTCTTGCAGCCTATTTTGGCGGCGCCGTTATTGATTCATATAATAGGAAAAAGGTACTTATCTTCATTTCAATATCGCAGGCATTCCTCATTTCTTTAATTCCAATCTTCCATGAATTGCAGATCCTAACGGCACCTCTTGTCTTATTCATTGCCTTTTTTATTGATCTGCTAATCGCAATGTATGGTTTAACTGACATATCTATCATTCCTGAAATCGTGAAAAAGAGTGATCTGCCCTCAGCTAATTCTTTTTCTCAGATCGCTTTATCAATAGCTACATCAATTGGCCCTTCAATAGCCGGTTTATCATTAACTATATTTGGATTGTTTAATAGCCTATGGTTTACATTTTTAGGTTTTTTAATCCTTATCTTCTCGCTTAAATTAATAAACTACTCAGATAAAGAGATAACAGCCGCTGCAACTCCTAAGGAAATTCTCAGGAAAAGTTTTGAAGGTCTTAAATATACCCTCTCGATTAAAGTTTACAAGTTGCTGACGTTATGGAACCTATTTATAAATTTAGGGTTAACAGGGGCGGTTCTAATGATTATGTTCAAACTAAAAGAAGAGCTTCATATCACGGAAACACAAATCGGTTTCATTTATACGCTAAGTGCTGCAGGCGGAATCATTAGCGGTGTTATTCTTCCCTACGTGCACCGTTTTTTCAAGTCAGCACATGCATTATTTATTTCATCTTTCATGACTGCATTGTCTTTACTGATTCTTGCACACAGCGATCATTGGCTTATAATCGGGATTCTTAATTCCATTTTAATGGGGAGCATAGGTTTAAATTCCAGACTTGTAAGTTTGCTTTTTCAGACTCATGTCCCTGCTGACTATTTAGGACGCGTTTTTAGCGGTTCAAGGCTCATTTCAACATTATTGGCTCCCCTCAGCGTTTTAGCTGCAGGCTATTTTTCTCATAAGCTTGGCACTTTGCATGTGTTCCAAGCAGGCTCATTTATTATTATCTTGACAAATATTGTTTTTCTGTTTACTTCTCTTCGAAACGAGGACTGGCGTCTCCTAAAAGAAGAAAGTGACATTAAAAATAAGAAATTAGTGTAATGTTCACTCCAGCTGAGACGGATAAAGCGTCATGCCTCCGTCGACGAAAAGTGTCGTTCCGGTCACGTAACTTGCTTCCTCCGACACCATCCATGCGGCGGCGGCTGCGACTTCTTCCGGTTTTCCGAAGGCGTTCATCGGAATTTTTTTCAGCTGGGCCTGTTTATGTGTTTCATCTTCCAGGTCCTTATTAGACTCCGTGGCGATCGTGCCGGGAGCGATGGCATTGACCCGGATGCCTTTATCTGCGTAATTGAGCGCCATCGTTTCCGTCATCATTTTGATCCCGCCTTTGGATGCTGAGTACTGCACGTTTTCAGGGCGGGGTATTTGCTGATGGACGCTCGATATGTTTAAGACCGTTCCTTTTTTCCCGCGATCGAGCATATGTTTAAGGGCCGCTTTCGCCCCCAAAAAGGTGCCGGTCACGTTGACGTCGATGACCTTTTGCCAATCCTCCAGACTCATTTCGTGGGGCATCGCTTCGGCACCGTTAAAGCCGGAATTGTTGACCATCACGTCCACTCCGCCGAAATGCTCCTGTGCGGCATCAAACAGCGCCTGAATCTCTTTCTCTGAGGATACATCGGCTTTTACGGTGACGGCTCTGCCTCCCGCTTTCTCAATGATGTCCGCCGTTTCATCTGCTCCGGCAGCATCACCGAGGTAGTTTACAACCACATTCATCCGCTCCTTGCCGAAGCGTTCGGCAATGGCTTTTCCGATTCCTTTCGAAGAACCTGTTACAATCGCTGTTTTTCCCTGTAAATCCTGATACATTGTCTCATTTCCTCCCTGATGTTGATACAGGGCATGTACCCGGTTTTGATCGGCTGAAAACAGAAGGAATCATAAAAAGAACGATGAAACCGAAGTCCCCCCGTTCTTTTTTCATTATGCGTAGTTGTTCATCTGCAGCCTTTTTTGCACGCCGACAAGCCGGCTGAAAAAATAAGATGCCGCTTTGTAGTTCCCCCGTTTATGAAAGAAATGGGCCGCATCCTGAAGCAGCTCCTCCGTGTCAGCTAACAGTTCCTTAGATTCCAGAATATCAAAATACTCTTTGAGTGAATCCTGCCCGCCTTCCCCCTGATAAAGCTCTTTAATCAGACGGAATTTTGTCATATAGATCTCATCTTCCCACTCCGCCGCGCTTTTCATGCCCCGCGCGTAGCTGGCGGCGGCTTCACTGTATTTTTCCATTTTAAAGTATATATGCGTGAGTGAAAAAACAGCCTGGATGACCTGTTGGAAGCTGTTTGCTTCAAAGCCGGCAGCCGCACGTTCAAAGTCATCCGCCGCCTTGCAAAAGTCACCCAGACTGTACATACAGTGCCCGATATTATAATAGGCCGCAGCAATCATATATTGATCATCAAGCCGCTCCGCGTGCTCCAAGGCGCATTCGAGGTATTCCAGCGCTTTTTTATGCTGCTGGGCGTCCATCAAATTTCCGGCAATGATAAACTTGCACTGCACCCTTCTCATTCCGTATAATTCATATTTCTTGTAAATATCAAGCGCCTGTCCCGCGTAATTCATCGAAAAGAAAGTCTGCTTGATATGATAGTACACTTCAGAAATTTTATACAAAAACTCGGCTTTCTCTATGTCATCTTCCACATATTCAAGCTTTTCCTCAGCCCGTTTGTAATGAGAAATCGCTGAGATGAAGTTTTTCTGCTTAAATTCATACATTCCTCTGAAATAGTAAAAATAGTATTCCAGTAAACCGGTCAGCTTTTGCTGGTTCATCTCAATCTCAGTGAGCATTTCAGAGAACGGAGGCCGGCCGTCGCAGTCTTTCATGGGTTTTAATTTATCCAGCATGATGCGGTGCCGAAATTCCATCAATGAAAAATACAATAATAAATCCTGGTTCTCTTCCATATCTTCGAGTTCATATTGAATCTCCCGCTTCAGCGCTTCAGCTTTATCGGCTTCAAACGCGCGGATCAGCTTATACCATTCATTCATCTTTACGGCTACTTCTTCAGATGGAATCTTGGATTTCATAGATTTGCCTCCTTCCTCCGGCTACTAATTATGTTATATTTTATCATAGCAAATTTATAACAGTGAGCAAACAAAGATTTTAACCAATTAAAGAAAGAGAGTATTCCGCCATGAGATTACCAGCCAGAATAGCGCTGATTTTCATCCTCTTCTTTTCCGCAGACCTATGTTTTTCCTATGTGCAGAAAGAACTGAGGCCGCAAACGGCATTACAGGAAAGAGACATACCAAGCGATCTTCATCCGCTCGTTAAACAGAATGCGCAATTATTGCAGACGGCCGCACTGAAAAAAGGCATCACCGTCATTATCACAGAGGGTTTCAGATCAATTGAGGAACAAAACGAATTGTACCGTCAAGGACGTTCAAAAAAAGGAAACATCGTCACCTACGCAAAAGGCGGAGAATCATACCACAATTACGGCCTTGCCATCGACTTCGCCCTGCAGAAAAAGGATGGCAGCCTGATTTGGGATATGGCGTACGACGGAAACCGAAACGGCACGCCCGATTGGCTTGAGGTCGTATCGATTGCCAAAACGCTCGGTTTTGATTGGGGAGGCGATTGGAAAGGCTTTAAAGATTATCCTCATTTACAAATGATCCCTGGCTAATAAAACCTTTTCTTTTTTCGCTTTTGCGCATCAATATACGGAGGATATACAGGCCTGTACACAAGCTTATACCCTTCACTGCCGGACGGCGTAAAATCGCGCTGCCATTCCAGCTGCAGATGGAAATCAGATAAAAAAGCGGCCTTTGCTTCTTCAAGGGTAACGGCCGGTACCGGATTGATCCGCTCCAGCTGTTCCGGATCAATATCAGGCGCCATGTAAGCTTCCACAAGCCCGGTTACGGGACTGACAATGATCCTCGCAGCGCCGAACCGGAGCGGAATATCCCGATACCATACGGAAAAATGGAAGCGGAATCGGCCCCTGCCGTCCGTTTTCAGCGGATTCATTTTAAAAAACTCGTCCGCTCTCGGATACAGCTTGTATAAAAACTGAAGTGCGGCTTCCTCACACTCTTCTGCTGAATAAACGGCCGGGCCTGCATGCTCAATAAAAGATTTAAAGGCCGTCATTTTCCCTGTCTTTTTGTCCGTTTTCATCTTCATTGTATTTTTGTTGCTGCTTTCAAAATAGCTTTCTATACTCAAATCTTTCCGTTCCGGAACTGACCCTTTCCGCCATGTCGTTCCGATCTCATCTCCGAGGCCGCGGCGGCGCGTCTGAATCATATCCGCGGTAAACCCCATCAATTCATAGATGCTGGCTTCCCCTTTATATTTAAGCGCGGGAAGCGGCTTTGCCGGTTCGTTTCTCTCTTCGCAAAGCGGCTGATCCGGAACGATTTCATCTTCTCCGGCGGGATAGCTGTAGGCCGGCAGGATCGGTTCATAGACGAGACGCGGCGTTTTCTCAAAATTGACAACGTCATAGACGAGGCTGAATGACAGCCCGCTCATATAATGCGAGATCACTTTCTCCTGATCGACGAATGTTTCCGGGACGGGCGCTTCACCCTTATCCCCATAATAGATAAACTGCACGACGAAGCCGCTCTCGGTTACATCAACGAAAAAACCCGAATCGGGAAGCGGCCTGCCGAACACCTTTTTTGTATAGTTAAAACGGATGCACCCATTGCGTTCTTCCCTCGCCTGAAAAGTGAAGTTCATAAAAGTAAGCGGGCGGTGTCTGGCCGCAAACCGAAGAGCCGTCAGCTTTAATTCGGCATCTGACAGCTGAATGTCTGAATCCGGACGGTCATTGCGCGAATATGCAAGCAAAGATCCGTCGCCGCCCAGCTCAATCGTTACCGTTTTGTCCGGATGGTTACGATCTTTCCATATATAATAGGCTCTCGTTTTTTGTTTTTCATCAAAATCTTCTATTTCAAGCTCATAGTGCGGCGGTATGTTCCCGATCTCCAGCGCTTTTTTTCTCAGATGTTCTTTCAGCAATGGGGTCATCCTTTCAGAAGAGTGTATAAAAAAGAACTGTTTTTTATTATATAAAAACGGCCTTATCCTTTTAAAGGGAAGAAAGTGCCTTTTATGTGTCTATTTTTAGCAAAGAGGGAAAACAGCCGTATTCAAAGCGGCTGTTTTTCATACAAATGTCACACTTCCCGCAAAAGCCCCGGGACGAACGCCTATGACCTTCAGCCTATTAAACTCATAATCACTTCTCCCGTATGAGCCTCAATAAACCGCGGGAAAACCGGCTTGTATACGAGCCTGTACACTTTTCTGCCGCTGTCGTCATCGTAACAGCGATCCCAAGCGAGCTCGGCTTTGATATTCCGGCGGATCGCGTCCTTCGCCTCTTCCATTGTCAATGAAGGAACGGGATCGATATGATCAAGCTCTTTCGGATCAATTTCCGGCGGCATATATACAGTGACAAGACCCGTCTTTTTGCTGACACAGATTCTCCCCTCTCCGAATCGCAAATCAACGCCGCCCGAACAAGCCTTATATGTAAGTCCCACGTTTTCTCCTTCATCATCCGGTTCATCATATTGAACACGGAAATACTGATCCGCTTCCGGAAACATGGCGAATAAAAAGCGGATGGCCATGTGATGGCATTCTTCCTCGGAAAACGCCGGTTCGCCTTCACTTTGTATAAATGACATTACCCCGGTGAGCCGGCCCGATTCTTTATCATACCTTGTTTTCAATACATGTTCATTCCGCTCTTTTAACAGACTTTCAAAGCTTTTATCTTCCCGTACGGATTTTGTTTTTTCAGGGCGCCAGGCAATACCGATACTGCCCTCTCCAAGATCGCTTTCCCTCTCTTTATAAAAACCGTCATGCAGCCCGATCATGTCATTGATGCTCAGCTTTTCCGCTTCAGGTGCAGGGCGTGAAATCGGGACATACGGCCGCGTGTCGTCGTCTTCCAGCTCTTCATACTCTTCTATTTCTTCATTCTCTTCCTTCAGGTCAGCCGATATCGGCCGCGGCGGAGACACGATTTCATAGACGAGATGGGGCTTGTCATCCCCCTGCACATAGACGGACTGATGCAGAACGGTGAACAATAGCTCTGCTTCTATTTGTTTGACAAAGTGATCCAATGCATCCCGCTTGTCCGCAATTGTCCCGGGTCTTAACAGCTCATCCGCCCTCCCATGATAAGAAAAGCCGGTTACTTCCCCTGTCACAGCCAGGTCAACGTATAACCCGGTCAGCGGAAGCGGCAGACCGTCAGCTATCTGAACATAGGAATATCTCACATCACCATCATTTACGGAGCTTTTTTTCTCCAATTCGAACTCAGCCAACGCCCCCGGACGATGGGTTTCTACAAACGCCCGCATCCGTTCTTCTATGTCCGATTCCGAAAGAGGCGGCAGATCAGTCCGGAAAGCCGGACGGGATAAGGATTTCAGTTTTCCGTCCCCGTCCAATTCGACCATGATGCCGGCTTCCGGATCATTCTTGTCTTCCCACCAAAACAGAACCTCATCTTCCTGATATTCTTCCACATTACTCTCGTAGCCTGCAGGTACGTTTCCGATTCTGAGAGCCAGCTGTTTCAATTCTTCTTTTTTCATCATAACACTTCCTTTTCTTCCAAAAAGATTCATTATTACCAAGACTCTTTTAAACAAATCTAGTATAATTAACCTACCTTTCTTCATGACTATTGAATCAACCATTACAACAACAGGGGGTTAACCAGATGTCCATCAAAAAAATGAGCGCCGTGTTTTTCATTTTGCTTCTCACGGCATTTACCGCCGCATGCAGCAGCGAAACGAGCAGCGGCCAGGAAAGCGGCACGGCGAAAGTGAATATAAAAGATACGGCGTGGGCCGCTTCAGACGATGCCGAACATCCGGCCGCGCTTAAAGTAACGGTCACCGTCAAAAATACGGGCAAAGACCCGCTTACCGTCAAAAGCAGCGACTTCTCGCTTTACCAGAATGACGCGAAAACAGCGGCGGCCGATAAGGAAGACCAGATGCAGAGCGGCACGCTTCATGCGGGCAAGACAGTGACGGGCAATCTGTACTTCACGGCTGACGAAGGCAAATCATATGAATTGGTATATCAGCCGCAGGCAAAAGACGCGAAGCCTTTATCTTATAAACTGAAAGTCAAAGGCACAGCCTCAAAAGCAAAACCTGAACCGGCGGACGCATTATCCGCATACATTGATGTGATGCTGTACGGCAAGCACAATAAAGATTTCACCCGCCTGACCGGTGTAAATGAAAAAATGACGGCCGCCGCATATCAGGAATCGGCGAAAGCCAGCTTTATCGCTTCAGCAGGCATTTCACAGGAACAGGCGGATTCAAAAGCCATTTCCGCTATTATTGACGCCATGTCATCAGCCCTGCGGGATAACACAGAGCTCAAGGTGCATACCAAATCCATGTCAGGCAAAAAAGCCGTCCTTGAAGCCAATGTGACGCCGCTTGATATGTCTCCGCTTGCGGGCAGGCTGCAAGACCGCGTACAAGACTATGCCGGAAAGCACCCCGATGCTGATGAAAACGACATTGTCAGCCACCTGCTTTCTGTCTATCCAGAAGAGTTTATGCGCCTGAAACCGGCTTCTTCTTCAGTGACAAAAGAAATTGAAATGAAGAAAAATGCCCGCGGCCAGTGGTATCTGGATACAGATGCCGATCTGGAAGGATTGACGGAAGCGTTTTTGAAAACGTCCTGACAACAAGAAAGGAAATAGCGCAGGCTATTTCCTTTTTTTATTTTCACTTAAAGATGTCACTGATATATTGAACCTCGTCCTCGGTTAACTGCACATCAAGCGCGTCCAGATTGTGTTTCAGCTGGTCGGGGCGTTTGGCTCCGGGAATGATCGCATCCACCGCAGGCTGTGACAGAAGCCACGCGAGTGCGATATGCGCTGTCTGCACGCCTTTTTCTTCGGCAACGGCCCGCATCTTATCCACTCTCTCCAGGTTTTGGTGAAAAGCTTCTCCCTGAAACGGCGGCCTGTTCTTTCGGCTGTCCTCAAAGACTGTGTCTTTTGTAAACTTTCCCGTCAGCAAGCCGGAAGCAAGCGGGAAATAAGGAATAAAGGAAATGCCGTTCTTTTCACAGTAAGGCAGCAGATCGCGCTCCGCCTCACGCTGAATCAGTGAATATTCCGACTGAAAAACCTCTAAATAGCCGTCCGCGTTAAACTCCTGCAGTTGCCCGAAGCTGAGATTGGACGCGCCGATTGCTCTGATTTTCCCTTCGTCCTTCAGTTCTTTTAACGTGCCCGCCACCTCGGACAGCGGTGTTTTTCCGTCAGGGAAGTGAACGTAGTACAGATCAATCACATCTGTTTTCAGCCGCTTTAGGCTTTTTTCCGCCTCACTTCGAAGAAATTCACGGCTGTTGTCCAGTTCGATCTGCCCGTTGACTTCTTTGTGCGCGCCCTTTGAGGCAATGACGAGGCTGTCCCGCACGCCGCGCTCTGCGACAACTTCACCGATTAACTCTTCTGACCGCCCCAAACCGTATATAAACGCCGTATCAATAAAATTGACGCCGCCATCCAATGCTGTGCGGATGAGTTCTTTTCCCGTTTCATCATTGAGATTTGGAAACAGATTATGTCCTCCGACCGCATTTGCGCCAAAACCGATACGCTTTACCCGTAAATCCGTCCTGCCGAGCGTACGTGTTTCCTCCATTGCCCAGGTCTCCTTCCTTTTATACCTCTGTTTAGTATTAGATAGACGGTAAGAATTATCCTGCCTGAGAACCTATCTACAGAAAAAACCTTGAAAAGCGTTTGCCCTTCAAGGTTTTTTTGCCGTGTATTAAGATGTCAGAGCTGCGGCGAAGCGTTCGGCTTCATCCGTGAGAGCACCCTCGATTTCCTTATAGCGGCTGGAAATCGTTGAGGCGCTGACGCCGTACTTCTTCGCCAGCTTCGCTTGAGAAACGGACGCGCCGTTCAGAGAAATGCTGTTTACATAATATTCGACCGCCGCCGCGAAGGCTTCCGGCTTTCTGATCGTCGGTGCTTTTTTGACACAGAACGTTTTCCACAGATCAATAACGGCCGGAACCAGCTCAGCAGGGTATTCATCCCCGCTCAGGCCTTTTTCAATGGCGTCTGCCGTTTCTTTCTCCATGTCGTTTGCCCACTCTGTCTGTTTTTCTTCAGCAGCCTGCTCAGGCTCTTCTGCAGTTCCTAAAAGAGCGGCCAGCACAGTGTCGAAGTTTTCCTCCATAAAGCGCTCAGGCGATTTTCCTTCCGCAAGGGCCGGGGCCGCCGCCTTCTTCACTTTGCTGATCAAAGCTTCGGTCCGCGTCACAGGGAAGATCGTAAATTGCATGAAGAACTCCGCTTTTTCCGCTTCGTGGATCGGATAGCCGAGAATCAGGCTTCCCTCCGGCGGAAGGTCCTGCTGGCTGACGTCCATTTCCACTTTGAATTGTTTTTTCGTCATCACATCTTCAAAGTGAATCATTCCTTCTTTCACATCTTCAAGCACCATAACCGCTGGTGTCATGCTTTTCCATGATTCAACGATTTCCCGTGTTTTCGGACGGTTGATGCCGCCGGCTTTTTTCTGAAGGTATTCTTCAAAAATCGTCTTGCCGCCTGCCAGCGGACGGAAGAAAATGCCCCAGATGCCGAGGTTGAAGACTCCGATGTCTTTTGTCTGTCTGTCCAGCTCCGCAATGAACTCGTGCTGGTTAATAAATGATGATATGCCGTCTCTATGTGCTGTAAAGGCGTACTCCATTAGGCTTTCCTGAATCTGTTTCGCTTCTTTTGCCGCGATGTCTGCCGGAATGGCTGCTGCTTTACTTCCGCAGCATTTTTTATATTTCTTCCCGCTGCCGCATGGGCAAGGGGCATTTCTTTTCACTTTTCCCACAATAAACCCTCCGAATTCTGATATAACTTTATTATTTTAACAAAAATAACTTCAGAGAGCTTGGTTTACGGCTAAAAAAGAATTTGGAAGAAAAAAAGGCCCCGGGAGATTCTCTTTCTCCGGGGCTTTGAAACAGTTAATTTGTATTTTGTCCGCCGCCGTTCAGACCTTCTTTAATCAGCCCGTTTACTTGGCTGTTCATTAAAAGTCCGATGTGCCCGACACCGTGAATCTGCACGTTTTTCCCGCCGATCAGCCGTGACAGCGGGTTCAGGACGATTAAGTCCGCTGAGCTGTAAATCGATGTATATAAAATCTTTTGGTTCGGATCAGTTCCCGGAAGCGCTCTGTTGGTCACAAGGCCGTTCGCTCCGCCGAGTGTGACGACGTTTGCGATTTTGTCCCCGCCGTCAAGATTTTTAATGTAATAGAGTGTGTTGGCGCCGCCCATGCTGTGCGCGACGATATCGACTTTTTTCGCGCCTGTTTCGCTGAGCACTTTTTTCACGTAATTTGACAGTCTCGGTGCATTGTGTCTGTTGTTTCCGGTTTTATCCAGAAAATCAATGGCGTACATCTCATTTCTTGACCAGCCTTGGGATGCCAAGTACGTTTTGATTCCCGCGAAGTTAAAGGACGCCCCGCCGATTCCGTGGACCATGACAACCGGGTTATGCTCTGAGGAGGCTTTCGATACGGTCGGCTGGAAGGCAAATACGGAAATGACGGACAGCATGCAGACTGTAAGAATCGCTAGGATTTTGCTTTTGATTTGTTTCATGAACTTTCCCCCTGTTATGTAATTTTTTGCAATTTTCATTCTATTAGAGAAGAAAAGGAAAAAATAGAGTATTTTTTCCTGTTTTCAACAATTGAAAAAGAGGCGGAAAAATGAGAAAGACGCCCCTTTCCCAAAAGCACACTTATGCTTTAATACGGCAAACAAAAAAAGGAGAGAACACATGGTGCTCTTCTCCTAGTACTCATTGAAATAGGTTTGAATCCGCTTAGGGTCATGCGTTTTTGTCAGCGCGAGCATCAGCAGAATCCGCGCTTTTTGAGGGTTGAGAGAGTTTGAAGCTGTCAGATGGTCTTTCTCATACTCTCGATTAGGTGTTACCGCCCCGTTTCCCGTCCTTGTGGAGCGGACGACCGCCAGCCCGCTTTTGACCGACTTTACGGCGCCTTTTAGCGCCGCATCAGACATTGAGCCGTTTCCCGGACCTGCAAAAATAATGCCTTGCGCTCCTGATTTTGCGGCGGCTTCAAAGAGATAGCTTCCGTCATTTTGATAGCCGTATATAATATCGACCTGCGGCAGTTTATCAAGTTTATCGATCTGGAAATCTGTATCTTTCGTATGCTTTCGGGTCATGATGTTATTAAAATAGATGTCATCAGCAATCGTACCGATATAACCCATTTCTTCCGATTTGAATGTGTCGGTCGCGGTTGTATTGGTTTTTGTCACATATCGCGCCGAAGCGATTCTGTCATTTAATACGACAAGCGTCCCCTTGCCTTTCGCATCAGGCGCAGCCGCGGTTTTTACCGCGTTATATAAGTTGGACGGCCCGTCAGCTCCGATCGCCGTGGACGGCCTCATTGACCCGGCGACAACGACGGGTTTGTCACTTTTGACCGTCAGATTGAGAAAATAAGCGGTTTCCTCAAGTGTGTCTGTTCCATGTGTAATGACAATGCCGTCTGTATCATCAGACTTGAGCAGCTTGTTTACCCGTTTTGAAAGTTTCAGCAGGGTCTCGTTATTCATATTCTGGCTGCCGATATTCACAATCTGTTCTCCGCTGACATGCGCGACCTCCTTCATCTCCGGAACGGCCTGAATCAGGGCATCAACTCCGATTGCCCCTGCGGTGTACTCCGTGGCGGACGTCTTTGAAGGAGCAGCGCCTGCAATTGTGCCGCCGGTGGCAAGAATTTTAATATTCGGCAGTCTGTCTTTTTTTGCTGAGGCTGCGGCTGCCATCTGGTGCGGTGTTTCTTTCGCCTGAGGAGATTGGGAGCAGCCGGCCGCTATGAAGAATAGAACCGTGATAAATGTAATGAATGGCATGAATTGTTTTTTCATTCTTTTCTCTCCTTTTCTTTATTTATGAAGATTTCCCTCTCATCGGTCAACGCGCTTGTCAGGCAATCTTCCGAAGAAAATAACTGTAAAAATCCTTGACACCGTCATGGGAAATCAAGATAATAGACCAGTCACTATATTTTAAATTTGTCATCAATCAGTAAGGTGGGAACATTATGAGTTATGGAGATTCTCGTGAAAAAATCCTCGCTGCGGCAACCAGGCTGTTTCAGCTTCAGGGGTATTACGGCACGGGACTGAATCAGATTATTAAAGAAAGCGGCGCGCCGAAAGGTTCTCTTTACTATCATTTTCCGGACGGCAAAGAGCAGCTCGCCATTGAGGCTGTCAAAGAAATGAGCCATTATATCCGTATGAAAATAAAAGAAAGCCTTGATGCCTATCCCGACCCTGCGGAAAGCATTCAAGCGTTTTTACAGGACTTATCAAGCCAATTCACATGTCCGGAGAATTTCGAAGGGTTTCCTGTCGGTTTACTGGCTGCCGAGACGGCTTTAACGAGCGAAAAGCTCCAGCAGGCCTGTCAATGCGCTTATCAGGAATGGGAGAATCTGTTCGCCGGCAAATTGAGATCAGCCGGTTTTTCCGATGAGAAAGCGGCGGAAATCAGCACTGTTTTAAATGCCCTGATAGAAGGCGGCATCATTTTGTCTTTAGCAAAAAAAGACAAAATGCCGATCATCCATATATCCAAACAAATCCCCAACCTGCTGAAGACATAAAATACAAGAGACATGTTACGTATAGAAAGAGAGGAGAATGATTTTGGAAAACGCTCAGCCTTCCAAACAATATAAAGTTATGCCGATCATGATTTCTTTGCTGATGGCAGGATTTATCGGCATGTTCAGTGAAACGGCGCTGAATATTGCCCTGACCGACCTGATGAAGGAGCTGCATATCACTCCCGCGACCGTCCAGTGGCTGACGACGGGCTATCTGCTCGTTCTCGGTATTCTTGTCCCGGTTTCAGGTCTGCTTTTGCAATGGTTTACGACAAGACAGCTGTTTATCGTTTCACTCGCTTTTTCCATTATCGGCACGCTGATTGCAGCGCTTGCGCCGAGCTTTCCGTTTCTTTTGGCGGCAAGAATCGTGCAGGCTTTAGGAACCGGACTGCTGCTGCCGCTGATGTTTAATACGATCCTCGTCATCTTCCCGCCGCATAAGCGCGGAGCGGCGATGGGGACGATCGGGCTTGTCATCATGTTCGCTCCTGCGATCGGGCCGACATTTTCAGGGCTTGTGTTAGAGCATTTGAACTGGCATTGGATTTTCTGGATTTCCCTGCCGTTTCTCGTCTTGGCTCTTTTATTCGGCATCGCCTACATGCAGAACGTATCCGACATTACAAAGCCGAAAATTGACGTGCTTTCCATTATTCTGTCCACGATCGGATTCGGCGGCATCGTCTTCGGTTTCAGCAATGCGGGCGAAGGATCAGGCGGCTGGTCAAGCCCGACGGTTATCGGTTCGCTTACTGTCGGTGCGATCGCGCTCATTTTATTCTCCATCAGGCAGCTGAAAATGAAGCAGCCGATGATGAATCTGCGCGCTTTCCGCTATCCGATGTTTATTCTCGGTGTCGTGATTGTATTTATCTGTATGATGGTTATCTTATCAACAATGCTTCTCTTGCCTATGTATTTACAAAGCGGATTGCTGCTGACGGCATTTACGTCCGGACTCATCCTGCTTCCGGGCGGTATTTTAAACGGATTTATGTCTCCGATAACGGGACGTCTGTTTGATAAATACGGGCCGAAGTGGCTTGTCATTCCCGGGTTTGTCATCACGGCCACCGTGCTTTCGTTTTTCTCAAACATTAACGGCGCTTCAACGGCGCTTCTGATTGTCGCGCTTCATACATGCCTGATGATCGGAATTTCCATGATCATGATGCCGGCGCAAACGAACGGCTTAAATCAGCTGCCGCCGGAATTTTATCCGGATGGAACAGCCATTATGAATACGCTCCAGCAGATGGCCGGCGCAATCGGCACTGCGGTGGCGGTCAGCATCATGGCTGCCGGCCAGAAGAATTATATGAGCACCGCGAAAAACCCGAATGATCCTTCCGCATACTCTCACGCGCTGATTGCGGGCGTCCAGCACGCCTTTATCTTCGCGATGATTGTCGCCGTTATCGGTCTGATCGTCGCTTTATTTATGAAACGGGTCAAAGTGAATCACTCATAAGAAAACAGCAGACTTCCCGCGGGTCTGCTGTTTTTTATATCATGAGCGCTTCAGCCAGTTCATCAATCGCACAGATAAGGTCATCTGCCGTGTTATAGAAATGAGGCGCCAGCCGGATGATTTGTCCGCTGGGTGCGCATACAATGTTTTTCCGCTTCAAAAGCGCAGCGGTCTCCGCCGCTTTTTCATCCCGTATGGAAATCATGCCGGGTCTGTCATCGGCAGACGGCGGGCCTGTGAGAGTCAGTCCTTTTTCAGAAGCGTATTCATACGCAAATGCGCTGAGTTTTTTTACTTCCCGATGAATGCGGTCTATGCCGACATCGTTTAAAAGGGATAAAGCCGCCTGTGCCGCATATATGCTGATAAATGCCGGGGTTCCGGTTTCAAAGCGTTTGGCTCCGTCCGCATAAGAAAAACCGGTCAAATCCAGCATCGACTCCCGCTGCTGTCCGAACCACCCGGTGACTTTCGGCTTCATCCGTTCGGCAAGTTCCTTTCTGACATAAAGAAACGCCGTTCCCGGTATGCCGAGCATATACTTTCTCGCGCCCGCAGCGAGCATATCAACTCCCCATTCTTTTACATCAATCGGGATGTGCCCCGCCGATTGATAAGCATCGACAAAAAGAAGCGATCCCTTCTTTGCGGATATCTCGGCAATGCGCTTCATATCCTGGACAAAACCGGATGTATAGGATACATGCGGAACACAGGTGATACGCGTCTGCTCCGTGATATACGTTTCATATTGCTCTAACGGGATCATTCCTTCTTCAGACGGGATGACTGAAAGCTCCATCTCAGTCTGCGCCTTCAGAATGTGGGCGATTGCCGGAAAATCCAATTCCGTATACACCGCCTGCTTCTTTCGGCAATCCGGTAAAGCTGAGACGACGGCAGAGGCAGCAGCCGTTACTGAAGGTAAAATGGCGATTTCTTCAGGCTGAGCGCCGATTAATTTCGCAAATTCACACCTTGCCTGCTCCGAGCGGCCCATGGCTTCATCCCAGTTTCCGCCGTGCTGAAGCAGGCTTTCCTGGTAGTCATTGATCGCTTTTGAAACCGGCCGGGCAAGAGCGCTTTGGGAGCAGCTGGCGAGCATCGTATGTGTGCGGAGCGCCGGAAATAAAGATCGGTATGGCACCAGAGACGAATTCAAGACATGTTTCCCCCTTCGGCAGGAATATATGTCCATTATAGAGTATGGTAAAAAGAAAAGGAGGGTTTATGATGGAGAAAAAAGTATTGCTGACAGGCTTCGACCCCTTCGGCGGGGAAACGGTCAATCCTTCATGGGAAGCGGTCAAACGGCTGGATGGTGCCGCTGAAGGCTCTGCTGCTATCGTATCTGAACAAGTGCCGACCGTTTTTCATAAGTCCCTTGCCGTGCTGCGGGAGGCAATCACGAAACATCAGCCCGACATTATCATCTGTGCCGGACAGGCAGGCGGCAGAATGCAGGTCACGCCGGAACGGGTCGCGATCAACCTGAATGAGGCGCGCATACCGGATAACGAAGGGAATCAGCCTGTCGGGGAAGACATTTCTCAAGGCGGTCCCGCGGCCTACTGGACCGGCCTTCCGATCAAACGGATCGTTGAAGAAATAAAAAAGGAAGGCATTCCCGCGGCTGTATCCTACACGGCGGGGACGTTTGTATGCAATCATCTCTTTTACGGACTGATGGATGAAATCAGCCGCCATCATCCGCACATCCG
Organism: Bacillus sp. SDLI1; assembly: GCF_001553895.1. Taxonomy (NCBI): domain Bacteria; kingdom Bacillati; phylum Bacillota; class Bacilli; order Caryophanales; family Bacillaceae; genus Bacillus; species Bacillus sp. SDLI1. The sequence goes on from NZ_CP013950.1 coordinate 1,984,785, forward strand.
CGGCGGATTTATTCACATCCCGTACATTCCGGAACAAACCTTGCAGAAGTCCGCGCCGAGCCTCAGCCTGGATCACATCACAAAAGCGCTCAAAATCGCCGCGGTGACCGCCGCGGCGCATGAGGACGATATTGAAACCGGCGGAGGCGAGCTTCACTAAGCGGCTGACGCCGTCTCTGCCCATTTCTTCTTTCGGTAAACGATGCGGGACAGCGTCACACTGATTTCATAGAGGACGAGCAGCGGAATCATGACGAGAAAGTCAGACATAAAATCCGGCGGCGTAATCAGCACCGAGACGACGATCAGCACGAAATACGAAAGCTTCCTCGCCTTTGCCAGCCGGGATGGGTTCACGATCCCGAGCCGCGTCAGAAACATGACAGCCAGAGGCATTTCAAACAAAAACCCGAACGGCAATGTCATGTTAAGCATAAAAGAAAAATACTTGTCCGCCGTAAATACCATGTCAAAATGGCCGGCGGATAATTGTGTTAAAAATCCGAGCACAATCGGAAACAGCACAAAATACCCGAAGGAAATTCCGATAATAAACAAAACTGAGAGCCCCGGAATGTAAAGCAAAGCGGCGCGGCGTTCAAACGGGGTCAAAGCCGGCGCCGTAAAACGCCAGAGCTGAAAGGCCGCAACCGGAATCGTTGCCGTAATGGCGCATATTCCCGCAATCATCATATACACCCATAAAATCTCGCTCGGCCCTAAAACAGCCAGCCTTCCATGCAAATCCTTGATCAGCCAGTCATAAATATCCTGCACAAACCAGCATGCGCCGATAAAAAACACGAGAAAGGCGATAACGGTTTTAATGAGACGCTGCCGGACTTCCTCTAAATGCCCGATCAAGTGGGTTTCTTTTTTATCCAATCGTACATCCTCCTTATATCAAAGAAGGGGCAGAAACGGATCTCTGCCCCCGTGTCAGGATTCAGCCTGCCGTTTTGTCTTTCTCAGCCGTCTGCTTGTCCGGCTCTTCATTTGAGACCAGTGTTTTTGCGGCGCTTTTAAATTCAAGCAGCGTGCGGCCGGCGGCACGGCCGATTTCCGGAAGCTTTGAAGGCCCGAAAATGATCAGAGCGATGACAAAAATCAAGATTAACCCGGGAATGCCGATATTTGAAAACATAAGTATGCCCCCTTATTGTGAAATTTTGGCCCGTTTCTGTCTCATTTGCTTTTCATGCGCACTGTTATGGGCGAAGAAACGATCCTCTTCCACCTCATTTGACTGCTTTAAGCCGCCTGCAACCGCCGCTTGAGAGACCTTCCGAATCCCCGTCTGGTCTTTTTGATAAATGAATGAAGCCCGCGTGGATACCTCAGCCCCCGGCTCCGTCACATACGGCACCACTCTGTAATCCGCTCTCCATTGGGCAGGCGTCACCGTACAGCGGACATAACCGCGGTAATCGTTAAAAAACTTAATGTGCGGGTTTTGTTTTAAGATTTGATCCGTATCAGCCCGTTTATCCGCCCCGTTTCCTCCCGATGTGATGGAAGTCCCGACGAATTCGGCTCCGAAGATCTTTGAATTCGTTTGATTAAAATCGGTATGCAGGTTTGACGCCCAGCTTGCATGAACATCACCCGTCAGCACGATGACATTGTTCAGGTTTTTGCTTTTTATAAAATTGATGACCCGCTCCCGCTGCGCCGGGTAGCCGTCCCATGAATCCATGCTGAATATCGGATTGTCGGTTGTTCCGAAATTCCATTGCGCGAAAAAGATTTGCTGGGCCAGCACATTCCACTTCGCTTTTGAAGCGGCTAAGTTGTCGAAGAGCCATTGCTCCTGCTCTGTCCCCATCAATGTGCGCTTCGGATCTCTCCACTCATCAGAAGGCGGTTTATTCCCGTCGCCGTTGGCCTGATCATCTCTGTACTGTCTTGTATCAAGCACATTGAACGATGCTAAATTGCCATAAGAAAATTGCCTGTACAGCCGCATATCAGGGCCGTTCGGAAGCGACATGCGTCTGAGCGGCATGTGTTCATAATAAGCCTGATAAGCCGCAGCCCTTCTGAGCACAAACGCTTCAACCGATTGGCCTTTTTCAGGAATGACATTGGCATAATTGTTCTCCACCTCATGATCGTCCCAAGTCACGACCCACGGAAATGCGGCGTGGGCGGCTTTCAGATTGGCATCAGAGCGGTATTGGGCGTGACGGTTGCGATAATCTGACAGTGTGTACACTTCGGCGCTGCTGTGCGTCCTGACATTCCCCGTCTTTGCCACATATTCGTTCGGCCCGTATTCATAAATGTAATCTCCGAGATGGAATACGAGATCAAGCTTTTCCTTCGCCATATGTTTATACGCCGTATAATAGCCGTGTTCATACTGCTGGCAAGAGGCAAACGCAAACGTCATGGCGGATACGTCAGCACCGGCAGCGGGCAGCGTTTTCGTCCGGCCGACAGGGCTGAGCTCATGCCCGCTTTTAAACCGATAATAGTACACTTTATTGGGTTTAAGCCCGTCCGCTTCAACATGGACGGAATGTCCGAGATTCGGTTTGGCCATTTCCGTTCCGCGGTTAACGACATGGCGGAAATGTTCATCAGTGGCGATTTCCCATTTAACCGGAACAGCCTGATTCGGCATTCCTCCCCCATTCAGCGGGTCCGGGGCAAGGCGTGTCCAGAGAATGACGCTGTCAGACAGCGGATCACCGGAGGCCACGCCGAGGGTGAACGGATAGTTTGAAAACTTCGGAGCGGCATTCACTTCAAACGCGCCGATGGATTGCGCGATCGCCAGCCCGAGGGAAAGGCCTGCGATTTTCCCGGCGCCCTGTATAAATGCGCGGCGGTCAAACGTATTGTTTTGAAAGCTTTTGTTCTCCAATTCCTTGATCCATTCATCTAAACGGCCGTCATGTGTCATGTCAGTTCCCCTTTCGTCTCATTGATCGCCCCCATTATAGAAAAGAAATGTTAAACCGTTATGAAGAAGTGTGAAGGATTTGTAAGGGCGGAAAGTGAACGGCGGGAGACATTTTTCACATTATTTCGACAAATCTTTCCCGTCCGGGAGAAAACCCCCTCCGTTTCTGTTTGGCTTTTCATCCGTCAAGCGCACTTTGTTCCTATTTTTCTTCATAAGAAATTAAAAAACACCGTTCATTCTGAGAACGGTGCTCCGGGATTAAAATGTATTGTACACGTTTTCGCACGTTTCCCCTGTCGGCTGATAGAAGCAGTGGGATTTGAATCTGCCGACAAACGGCTGATTGTACCATGTCGGCGGGCAGTTTCCCGGCGGCTTAAAATACCACAGGCTGAATTTAGCCGGCCAAAACCGTTCTCCGTTAATATTCCGGCGGGCAAGCCTCCGCTCAGATTCGCGCGGCCTTTGGTAAAAATATCCATGAGTCACCGCTTCAAACGCGTGCGGCTGAAACACCATCTGCCTGATGGTGCGCAGGCCTTTAAAATCAGAACAATTCGCCCGCACCCGATTGATTCCCACATTGCCGACCAAAAGCATTCCCTGCTTCCCTTCGCCTTCCGCTTCCGCCCTGAGCAGCCTTGCCATTAGATCGACATCGGCGCTCGACGCTTTTACGACTGCCATCATGACACCTCCCGTTTTTCTCCCTTCATCATATTCAGCCTCGGCCCAGTGATGACAGCCAAAAGCCAGAAAACAAATGTTCACAAAAAAAGGTTTATATTTCACGTGATGAGGAAACATACTAACATGATTTCCATAAGGAGGAATTCGCATGGAACACATTAAAGCGCTTGCCATTAAAGGCATCATGACCATCATTATTCTGTATCTGGTACTCGGCTTAGGTTTTCGCTTTACATTCGGCGACGTGCTGCTGATGACCATTGTGTTGGGAGCCGTTTCCTACTTTACGGGCGACCTGTACGTGCTTCCGAGATGGAATAATATCACGGCGGCATCCGCTGATTTCGGAATCGCGTTTCTTGTTGTCTGGCTGATGGGAATGCCGCTGTCCATGGGCATTTCAGGAGGAAGACTGGCGTTTGCCGCTCTTATTTCCGCCATCATCATCGCGGTCGGAGAATATTTTTTCCATATTTATCTGATGAGAAAAGACTTGGGCGGGTCCCGTTTTTTAGAGCCCCGGTCCGAATAACGCAAAAAAGGCCGGATAAAAGCCCCCTTAAAGGGGGCTTTTTATTGGTAAAGGTATAAACGCTTTATACATCTTGATATAACTGATAAACCCTTTTCAGCCTTTCTTCAAGCTGTTCAAAATGAACAAAGCGGGCTTCTCTCAGAAACTCAGTCCCATCAATGAACAAAAGAAGCACGGGGACAGTGAAGACTGAAAATCTGCCGGCCACCTCTTCTGCCTCGTCAGCATTGATATGCCCCAATTTGATATTCGGAAACTGATCCAATACTTTTCTGAGCTGCGGCAGAACAGCGTGACATACTGTACAGGCGGGTCTTGAAATGTAAATAAAACTGAATTGATGCTGTTTAATAAAATTCTCGATAGAATCTAATGAATGTAATTCTGCCATCTCTTTCATCAAATTCCTCCTTCAATTGACTCGTCTTTCATGACTTTCAATATGCATATCATTCACTATACACATTTATATTGAACATATCCGCTTTTTTGCTATTCAGAGCACCTGAACGTTGTGCTTGAAACATAAAAGAACAGTTACCGCTTTTCAGTAACTGTTCTTAGATCCTTATATTAAAAATGCAAAGCGTAAGCTCCTGAACCGATGAGTGCAACTCCGATGGAGACTGCAATCAGCACCAAGTTATATTCAAAACCGCCGGCACCGTTCGCAAACCCTTTCGCTCCATGAACTTTTACGATAGCACCTAACATAATAATCGTTATAATAGCAGCTCCGAGCGGGAGGAATACACCTAAAATAAATAAAATTCCGCTTGCGAGTTCCCCGAGACCTGATAAAGCGGCCGCGGCATTGCCTGGTTTAACTCCAATTGACTCGAACCATTGTCCGGTTCCTTTAATTCCGTATCCGCCAAACCAGCCGAATAATTTTTGTGATCCGTAAAACAGAAACACCACACCAATCATGATTCGAATAAGTAATAGTCCTGCATCTTCCATTTTTATCTCTCCTTATGTTTCATATTATAGGATGTGCTGCAAGGCAGCTTGTTTACCAACAGCCGCTTCCAGCAAACATCTGTTAAATGTATGTCTTTTTATTTTTTTTCATGCTTCACGTTCATCTATAAATCAATCTAATTCTCTCACTTCAAACGGCAGCAGCCCTTGTTCAATTTGTGCCCGGTGCGGTTCATACTGCTCAGGGAGCATCAGTTTTCCGCCCATTGTTTCTTGGGACTCATCATGGGCAAAGCCCGGCGGATCAGTGGCGATCTCAAATAAGATTTCCCCATGTTCTCTGAAGTAAACCGCATTAAAATAGTTTCTATCCTGAACAGGAGTTACACCATATCCGTGCGCAGCAATGAATCTTTGCCAATCTAATTGATCTTCGTCATCCTGAGCCCGCCAAGCGATGTGATGGACCGTGCCGACACCCATTTGTCCGCGGCCGATAGGCGTTAACTTAAGGTCAATCACATTTCCGATATCACCGGCAGAACGATAACGAACGAAGTCTCCTTCTTTACCGACTCGCTCAAGCCCCATGATGTTTTCTAGCAATTCACCTGTTTTTTCAGGCTGTGCTGATAACAGGGTCGCACCGCCAAAGCCTTTAATGGCAACATCCGGGGTTACATCTCCGAAAGTCCACGTATTGGCTTCCCCTGCTTCTCTTTCCACGATTTCTAAATGCAGACCGTGCGGATCATCAAACTCTATATATTGTTCTCCAAAACGCTCGATTTTGGTGTATGGAATGTTGAACTTTTCAAGTCTCTTTTCCCAAAACGCCATGGCACCCTTCGGCACGACGTAAGATGTCACGCCGACCTGTCCGTCTCCAATGATGCCTTGGCGGGCTCCCGCCCACGGAAAGAAGGTGATGATTGTTCCCGGCTTCCCGCCTTCATCCCCAAAATAAAGGTGATACGTACCCGGATCATCAAAATTGACCGTTTGCTTGACCAATCGCAGCCCCAGCACTCCAGCGTAGAAATCAGCATTCTCTTGAGGGTGACCGACAATTGCTGTAATATGATGGATTCCCATCGTTTTTTTAGCCATTTTTATCCGCTCCTTTACAAATAGTTAAATATACTCCACAAACTCATTCACAGGCTTTCGGTAGCCGCGCGGCCTTCTGCTTTCTGTTTTTTCTTTCCCGATTGTAATCATCATGACGACCTCAAATTGATCATCTATATTCAAAATCTGTTTCACGGCTTCAGCATCAAACCCTATCATCGGACAGGTGTCCCAGCCTTTTTCCTTAGCACTCAGCATAAACATCATCGCAGAAAGTGAAGCATTTCTTATCGCCTCATCTCTCTTAAATGGTTCTCCCCTGTTTTCATAAAACGAAACGGTGTCTTGAACCATATGATCATACTCTTGTTTATTTAATACCCCCAGCATCTTCAATCCTTCATAGATGTCAGCCGCTTGCTGATATGCCTGCTTATCCCCTAAAACCAAAAGAACCGCTGATGAGCTAAACACTTTATATTGTCCGTTTGCGGCCTGCTTCAGCTTTTCTTTTACATCCGGGTCAAGAACCGTCACATATTTTGTGTGCTGCAAATTAAAAGCTGATGGAGTCAACGCAACCAATTCAAACATTTCATTGAGTTCATCTCTTGTGATTGGATGATCCGGAAGAAAGTTGCTTGCAGATCTTCTTTCATTCACTAGCTGTACAAATTCAGCCATTTCTCTCGCACTCCCTTTTATCTCGAATTCGAGATATTATCGTATAAAAAATCAAATAGCATATAATCAAAAAATGAAACGTTCTCTTCACTGATCTTTTCGTGATTCAAAAGATCGTCTGGTTCTTATCCTGCACTCTAATTAAATTATCTCGAATTAAAATATCTTGAATTCAAGATAATAATAAAGGATAAATACTTAAATGTCAACAGTTCATTTTTAAATTCAGCGCCATTTTGTCTGTGTACTGTTTAGCCCTGCTCCAACTTTTTTTCTGTCACCTTATTTATTAGTAAACAGGAAAAAACCTTGCTATAGACCCACTCGAAACTGAATTGGTATGATAAGCAAAGTGATTACACAAGAAAGGATACGGAGAGCGAATCAAAAGCGCTCCTCTTTTTTTGCGCAGTTTTATAGGAGGACAAAATGACAAGTGAAAGAGAACAAATAAGCAAAAAAGTTGCTTTGATTGCATTGATAGCCAATCTGATCTTAATGGCAGGAAAGATCTTTTTTGGACTGATAGGCGATAGTGAAGCCGTTTTTGCCGACGGTATACACTCTGCAGCAGATGTCGTGGCCTCGATTGCTGTCCTGGCCGTCATCGGCATTTCTAATAAGCCGCCCGATCAAGACCATCCTTTCGGGCATGGCAAAGCTGAGGTCATCAGCGAAGCGATTGTAGGAATAATATTAGTGCTCGTTTCCGTGTATATTCTAATAGAAGCGATTTCGTCCTTTGTTGAAGGTCCAAGCATCCCGCAATACAGCGCATTGTTTGCGGCTCTGATATCCTATGCGGCTAAGCAGATCTTATATCGTTATTCGATCAAACAAGGAGAAAAATGGAACAGTAAAGCGATTATAGCGATTGCATACGATCATAAAGGCGATATCGTTGCCTCTCTTGCCGCTTTTATCGGCGTCCTATTGGCGATTATCGGGAACGCCCGCGGGTGGTCCTATCTGTTGTACGCCGATGCAATTGCCAGTGTCATCGTGGCGTACCTCATTTTTAAGATTTCAATGGAATTAATCAGGCCGTCTGTTGACGTTCTCATGGAAAAAAGTGTTGATCCCGAACTGATAGAGGAATATAAAGCGGTTATTTTGCATTGTCCTCAAGTCAAACGGCTCGATAAAATCCGAGCGAGAGAACACGGCCACTATAAATTGCTTGATGTCCGGTTATCTTTGGATCATGATTTGACGATTAAGCAGGGACACGATATTGCCCGCGAAATCCGAAATGACATCAAAAGACACTTTTCAGATGTTGAAGAAGTGCTCATCCATGTGAATCCTTATTTTGAAGAATGAAAAAGCAGCTTGTAGAGAAATGATGTTTCTCTACAAGCTTTTTTGTTTTGTGCTGTTTCTTTATATATTCCCGTTTCATTTATGTCCGCCCCTTCATATTTTAACCGTAAGCCATTTTCCTTTGCGATGTTCAGAACGGATTCTATTTCCCTTTGTTTTCATCTTGTTTCCCCATTTCCCTTATTTACTGACACAGAGCTTCGCCTGAGGCGGAGGAGAAAGAGATATGTGAAGACGCCAAAAAGAGGGCGGCATAATCGCCGCCCCCTCACTATTACTGTCAGGTTCCTTTATTCAGGCAGACAATCCCGGTTTCCTCCGCACTCAAGGCAGAGACTTTGACACTATTTCATTAGTGCGAAAACCGGAATTTGATCAGCCATCAGGATCCCTCCGTACCTTCTTAGTTAACATTATTTTACACAAAGACCTTATATAAGTAAACCTCATTTATCGGCTTACCTGCTCCCTCCGCTGACAAACTTCGATCCTTCGCGTAAATCTTTCGCCTCCAAATAGAAGACGTGAATAAATTTTTTCATATTCACTTTAACCGGAGAAAGCGGCACGGTTTCTTTCGCCTGCATTTCTTTCATTCTCTTGCTGACGGCAGGGAAATCAAAGAATTTCGAGGCGTAATATTCAAATTTGGGGTTTGAAAAATCAGTTGTGCCCAATGAGGCGAAATGGTTTAACGAATGAATAATCGCTCTTCTGATCCGCTGTTCGGAGGCTTTTGTCTCCCTGCTGACGTCTGCTTCCGACGCCGCGGGTCCCAGTTTCCGCAGCGCGACGTTTGTAAACACACGCTTCAGTGACGGGACGCTTTTTTGCGCCTGCTCATCCTCAAATAAAAAATGCAGCACGGCCATCAGGTCGTGCGCGCCGCTTTCTCCCACAATCCCTAGTTCTGATAACAGAAATTTCCCGGTCTCTTTCACGGATTTTTCGCAGGATTTAAAAGAGCGGCTTTGCTGCGGTTCATTGCGCTGAACAAGCCGTCTTAGCGAATTTTGGATGTCGCCGATCGAGGTTTCCAGTTCGATCCGCTCTTTCACTTTTCGGAGCACGGTGATGATTTCAATTTTGTTGATCGGTTTATGGATAAAATATTCAATACCGAGAGAATAGGCTTCTCCCACCATTTCCTTCGCTTCCACCTGGGATATCATCACCGTTTTTCCGGTGTACGAATCCTGAAGATGCCGTATCGTCTCAATCCCGTCCCGCCCCGGCATCAGCAGGTCAATTAATAAAATATCGACTTGTTTAAAATGGAGATAATGCCCTTCAATCTGGCTTCCGTCCTCCGCCTCGCCGACGACTTCGCCTAAGTCCTCGTCTTCAATGATCTGTCTCAAAATGGAACGGATCGCCCGGTCATCATCAGCTATAAAAAAGCGCATTATGAACTCACCCTTTCTGCAATTAAATGCCTCACCGGCAGCTGAATCGTAAATATGACGCCTTTTGGCTTGTTGTGAAAGGAAATGCCGCCTTCAAGTTCGGTTACGATTTCCTTCACGTATGAAAGCCCGATGCCCGTTGAAGGGGTGCCGAATTCATCGTATTTGGACGTAAATCCGGGATCATAGATTACCTCTCCGATTTTTTCCGAAATGCCGGGACCGTCATCTTCCGCCTGAAATTCAGCCATCTCCCCCTCCGCCCTGCGCAGCGTGAGGCGGATCTCACCTCTGTCCCCCATGGCCTCTACGGCATTGGCGGTCAGGTTATTCAAGATCGACAGGACGGTAAAGACGTGATAATCGGGATGATCTCCTTCAATCACGCTCCGGAACTGAATATCCTTGCCTAAAGATTCGGCGTATTTTTCATTGATTCGGATGACGATTCCGATCAGAGCGGCGGCATCCATGTAATCCCGGAATCTCTCATTTGAAATCAGCTTCGACAGGCCGGCGAATATCCGCTGATTGTCTTTTTTCACTTCATGGATTTCTCCCGCAAGGCGCAGCATTCGGCTGCCGAGCTCCCGATCGTTCCCGCTCATTTCCCGATACAGCTGATAGGATTCTTTCGTCACATGCTCCGTCGTTTTCAGCGTTTTTTTCAAATGAATCGTTTCTTCGTATAAGTTAGACACAATCATCAGCATGTGCTCATGCTGCTTTCTCGTTTGCTTTTCCCTGACCTGGGATTCGTGCAGCTTCATCACGTTGAAAAAGCTCAGCACAATAAATGTGTGAGAAACGGCGATGACCGCAATATCCGCCAGTTTGCCCGGCATCATAATCAGCCGGCCTCCTGAAAACTGAACCGCCATTTCAACGGTGTCGGAAGCGATTTCAATGAGAAAGCCGAGGAATCCGATCATGAGCGGCCGATCCCGAAAGAACCTGACCCTCAGTACATAAAACAAGCAGGCATATGTAAAGTAAAAAAAGAAACTGGGATATTGGCTGAAAAAAGCCTCCGTAAAGCCGGCATGCTCTCCTCCCCAGCACGCCAGGCCGATCCGGAATGCCACAACGGCTGCACCTGTCAACAGCCCTGACAATACTGCCGGCACATGCCGCAGCAGCAGCAAAAAAAAGAAAAAAGCCGGGGCGCCGAAACTGATCCGGTACACCTCATTCAGGGGGTAAAATTTCAGTTCCCCCGCCAGCGGCACGGTGATCAGCATAAGTGCGAAAAGATAGCCGTCTTTTTTTAGTAAATAGTCGAGCCTGATCACAATCACTTCCTTCTTCTATCTATTTTGAATAAGACCGAGTGAGTCCGCAAATTTCTTTAGACCCGTATGGCGGGACGCTCCTGCAGATTTATAAATCTATCGGCTTATTTTAAGAATGATTTTGTCGTATTTTATATGATTCTGTAGATGTCATTATACATTAACATGGAACACGCTATATTTGAAAACGTTTTCCAAGACCGGTTTCCGCTTGCGGACAGGCTTGTAATAGAGGAGGAATGTTATGAAAGATATGGTCAGAGAGCGCCTTGAAAAAGAGGAACTGGCTTCACTTTTACAAGATTGGGTCGAACATTACCGACCGTTTTCCGTCAATGGAAAAAGCGCAAATTATATCCCCGCCCTCGGAGAAATCAACGACTCTCAGCTGGGCATTTGCATATTAGAGCCGGGTGGCTCAATGATTCATGCCGGTGAATGGAATGTGCCGTTCACATTGCAGAGCATCTCAAAAGTCATCAGCTTTATTGCCGCATGCATGTCCAGGGGCATTCCTTATGTGCTCGATCGTGTGGACGTGGAGCCGACAGGTGATGCGTTTAATTCTATCATCCGGCTTGAAATCCATAAACCCGGGAAGCCCTTCAATCCGATGATCAATGCCGGCGCCATTACCGTCGCCTCGCTTCTTCCCGGTGAAACGGCGCATGATAAATTGGAATATCTCTTTTCCGTTTTTGAAAAATTGATAGGAAAACGGCCTCACATACACGAGGAGGTCTTCCGCTCTGAATGGCAGACCGCACACCGGAACAGAGCGCTCGCCTACTATTTAAAAGAAACGAACTTTCTCGAGGCGGATGTGGAAGAAACGCTTGAAGTGTATTTAAAGCAATGCGCCATGGAGGGGACAACCGAGGACATCGCTTTAATCGGATTGATTCTTGCGCATGACGGCTACCATCCCATCCGCAGGGAACAGGTCATTCCGAAAGATGTCGCAAAACTCGCCAAAGCCCTGATGCTGACGTGCGGGATGTACAATGCGTCAGGAAAATATGCGGCTTTCGTCGGCGTCCCGGCCAAAAGCGGGGTATCCGGCGGCATTATGGCATTGGTTCCCCCAAGCGCCAGAAGAGAACAGCCTTTTCATAACGGCTGCGGCATCGGCATTTACGGTCCGGCCATTGATGAATACGGAAACAGCCTGACCGGCGGCATGCTGCTGAAACATATCGCACAGGAGTGGGAGCTCAGTATTTTTTAATCAAACGAACCAAGAGGTGATTGGATGCAGGAATTCCTTGAAAATGTAATCGGCTCGGCAAATGATTTTTTATGGTCAAAACTGTTAATCGTACTGCTTCTTTCTCTGGGACTGTTTTTTACGTTCAGATCAAAGGGTCTGCAAGTCCGCATGCTGAGGGAAATGATCCGGGTTTTGAAAGAAGGCGCGGCCGCCCGGTCAAAAAACAGCATTTCCCCGTTTCAGGCATTTTGCATCAGCATGGCGGCGCGTGTCGGAACCGGGAATATTACCGGAATTGCCATTGCGATCGCGCTCGGCGGCCCGGGCGCTATTTTCTGGATGTGGATTATCGCAGTCATCGGTTCGGCTTCAAGCTTTGTTGAAAGCACGCTGGCCCAAATTTATAAAGTAAAAGATCAAAACGGATTCCGCGGCGGCCCGGCCTATTACATGGAAAAAGGCCTGAAGAAACGCTGGATGGGCGCGCTGTTCGCCGTTTTAATCACGCTGTCATTCGGAGTCGTCTTTAATTCCGTTCAGTCCAATACGATCAGCGTCGCCTTTCAAAACGCATTCGGCACCAGCCGGCTTACATTGGGCATTATTTTAATCTTGGTTTTCGGCTGCGTGATTTTCGGAGGCGTCAAACGAATTGCGAAAATGGCGGAATACATCGTAGTCGTCTTAGCCGTTTTATATATCGGCGTCGCTTTCTTTGTCATTTTGACGAACATCACCCAATTGCCCGGTGTTCTGTCGCTTATCGTAAAAAATGCGTTCGGTATTGATCAGGCAGCGGGCGGCGCTTTAGGTGCGGCTTTGATGCAAGGTGTGAGACGCGGAATTTTCTCAAATGAAGCAGGAATGGGAAGCGCTCCGAACGCGGCGGCGACAGCTACGACGAGCCATCCGGTGAAACAGGGGCTCATTCAGGCCTTCGGCGTCCTGACGGATACGCTCGTCATTTGTACAAGCACGGCACTAATCATTTTATTTTCAGACGCTTATCACCAGCCGGGACTGAGCGGCATCGCGCTTTCTCAGGCTGCCTTGAGCGACCATGTCGGCGCGTGGGCATCAGGTTTCCTTGCCGTCTTAATGCTTTTGTTCGGCTTCAGCGCTCTGATGGGCAACTATTATTACGGAGAAACCAATATCGGATTTTTAAGCCAGAACAAAAAATGGCTGTTCATTTACCGCATCTGTGTACTCGGAATGGTTCTGTTCGGATGCATTTCCAAAGTCCAGCTTGTGTGGGATATGGCTGACTTGTTCATGGGCTTAATGGTGGTCGTGAATTTAATTGCGATCTTCCTTCTGTCGAAAAAAGCGTTTGCCGCTTTGAGCGATTATGCCCGGCAAAAGAAAGCCGGAAAGGACCCCGTCTTTTACAGAGATGTGCTCCCTGATGATGACGGGATCGACTGCTGGGAGTATTCAGACATCGCGAAAAGTGCGAAAGGCAAACATATTTCCTAAACAAAAGGTGTTCGGGCAGCGTCCTGAACATCTTTTTTTCTGCCGGTTCATTGACAAAGAGGAAAGCGTCCATTACCCTTTTCATATATTTTCAAGAAAGTCAGAGAGGAGCGCCTATGAACCCCATTACACACATATTAGATGAATACCCGGTTATGATCATAGACGGAGCAATGGCAACCGAGCTTGAACGGATGGGCTGTGATTTACATGACGATCTGTGGTCGGCCAAAATTCTTTTGGAGAAACCCGAACTGATCAAACAGGTGCATGCCGAATATTTTGCCGCCGGCGCTGATTGCGCGATCACTGCCAGCTATCAATCCACGATTGAAGGATTTGCGGCACGCGGCATCTCAGAAACCGATGCGATCCGCCTGATACAGACATCAGTTGAGCTCGCCGTCCAAGCTCGCGATGAATTTTGGGCGCATGAAGAAAACCGTTCAGACCGTCCCAAACCTTTGATCGCCGCTTCTATCGGACCTTACGGCGCGAGCCTTGCCGACGGCTCTGAATATCGCGGGCATTACGGACTGACGGAGGATGAACTGATCAGCTTTCACCGCCCCCGGATGAAAGCCCTTATAGAATCCGGCGCCGATCTTTTGGCGTGCGAGACCATTCCGTGCCTGTCAGAGGCAAAAGCGATCGTAAGGCTGCTGGAGGAATTCCCCGGCACTTATGCGTGGATGAGCTTCAGCGCCAAAGACGGACGGCATATCAGCGAAGGCACACCTATTTCCGAATGCGCGGTCCTGCTCGGCTCCTGCAATCAAATCGCGGCGATCGGCATCAACTGCACACCGATCGAACATATTCCGCCGCTGATAGAAGAAATCAAACGGGCAGCGTCCAAGCCGATTATCGTCTATCCGAACTCAGGCGAACAATATGACCCGGAAACAAAAACCTGGCAAGGCGAAGCGTGCGCAAAACATTTCGGAAAGAGCGCGCAAAGCTGGTACGAAAACGGCGCAAGCCTGATCGGAGGCTGCTGCCGGACGAAGCCCGCGGATATTCAGGCCATTGCCGCTTGGGCCAAAACCTTAAAAACAACTTGACTAATCGGAATAGTTTGTATATTCTATTCAAAAAGCCGGTTCGCCGGAATCTCGTGCCGTTCGCCGGCATGAGATTTTTTATTAGAGCGGCTCTCGCAGAAAGTTGGAAAACAATGAACAACAAGAACGAGACGAATTTTCAGAGAAGTATGAAAAGCAGGCACCTCTTTATGCTCTCACTCGGAGGTGTAATCGGAACGGGGCTGTTTTTAAGCTCGGGGTATACCATTCATCAGGCGGGTCCGGCGGGTACCATTTTTGCATACCTTTTGGGCGCGGGCATCGTCTATCTTGTCATGCTTTGCCTCGGTGAACTGTCAGTGGCCATGCCGGTCACGGGTTCCTTCCACACCTATGCGAAAACCTATATCGGGCCGGCGACGGGTTTTACGGTCGCATGGCTGTACTGGCTGACGTGGGCGGTGGCGCTGGGCTCTGAATTCACGGCGGCCGGGCTCTTCATGCAGCGCTGGTTCCCGCATACTTCGGTTTGGATGTGGAGTGCCGTATTCGCTCTTTTCATCTTTTTATTAAACGCCTTCTCCGTGAAATTTTTTGCTGAATCGGAGTTTTGGTTCTCAAGCATTAAAGTCTTAGCCATCCTGCTGTTTATTTTATTGGGCGGAGCGGCGATGTTCGGCATCGTCCCGATGAAAAGCGGTGAAGCCGCACCTATGCTGTCGAACTTTACGGATGGCGGCAGTCTTTTTCCAAATGGTTTTTTTCCGATACTGATGACGATGCTGTCAGTAAACTTCGCCTTTTCAGGGACGGAATTGATCGGAATTGCCGCCGGGGAAAGCGCTGATCCGGAAAAAACCGTTCCGCGCGCCATTAAGACTACAGTCTGGCGGCTGGCGCTTTTCTTTATCGGAACGATTTTTGTGCTGTCGGGCATGATCTCCATCCAAGAAGCGGGTGTGATTGAAAGCCCGTTCGTTACGGTATTCGACAGAATCGGCGTGCCGTATGCGGCCGATCTGATGAATTTTGTCATTTTGACGGCGCTTCTGTCTGCGGCGAATTCAGGGCTGTACGCATCATCACGAATGCTGTGGTCCCTGTCTAAAGAAGGTGAGCTTCACCCCGCCTTTGCCAGGCTGACGTCTAAAGGCATTCCTTTTAACGCCCTGATTTTCAGTATGATCGGCGGCATTCTGTCACTGCTGTCAAGCGTGTTTGCAGCGGATACAGTGTATCTTGTTCTCGTCTCTGTCTCAGGGTTTGCGGTAGTGGCGGTGTGGATGAGCATTGCCGCATCGCAATTTTTGTTCAGAAGGCGGTTTCTTAAAGAAGGCCATCAGCTTTCAGACTTGAAATACAGGACACCGGGATATCCGGCCGTGCCGATAGCGGCCTTTATCCTGTGCCTTGCCTCCTGTATCGGCATTGCTTTTGATCCGAACCAGGCCATCGCCCTTTATTGCGGAACTGCCTTTATGGCCGTCTGTTACAGCGTTTATTACTTAAAAAACCGGAACAGCCGCACCCGTGTTCAAGCCGCAAAATCTCAATAAACAAAAAAAGAACCCTGCCGCGCAAGGGTTCTTTTTTTGTTTATACTTCAACCACCCATCTGAACGAATCCGGCACCTTCCCGACCTGGATGCCGGTAATCGTTTCATAGAGCCTTTCTGACACTTCACCGATCAAACCGTTATTCAGCTCAATTGTTTCTCCGTGAATGTGCAGCTCGCCGACCGGTGAGATGACAGCTGCAGTTCCCGTACCGAATACTTCTGACACCTCGCCTCTCATCGCGGCATGATAGATGTCATCAATGGCAACTCGTTCTTCCCTGACACGGATGCCCCAGCTTTTTAACAGCTCTATCACAGATGCGCGGGTGATGCCCCCGAGAATGCTTCCGTTTAGCGCCGGCGTTACAGCCTCTCCGTTTATAATGAAAAAGATATTCATACTGCCTACCTCTTCGGCATATTTCTTTTCCACTCCGTCGAGCCAAAGCACCTGATCATAACCCAGCTCTTCGGCTTTCCGCTGAGCCTGTAAGCTGGCCGCATAGTTTCCGGACGTTTTGACATCGCCCACTCCGCCGGTGACGGCGCGCACATACTCATCCTCGACATAAATACGGATCGGTTTCAGCTGATCGCCGTAATACGAACCGACCGGCGTCAGGACAACCATGAATTTATACCGCTTGGAAGGCCGGACGCCTAAAGAAGGCTCGGTCGCAATTACAAACGGACGGATATATAAAGAAGTTCCTTTTTCTTTCGGAATCCATTCCTGCTCCAGCTCCACCAATTGTACCAATGCTTCCAGCGCAAGCTTCTCATCGAGAGGCGGCATGCTCATCCGCCGCAACGATTTATTCAGCCGCTTTATATTTTGGTCAGGACGGAACATCAATGCCCGTCCGTCTTCTGATCTGTAAGCCTTCAGCCCTTCAAATACGGCCTGCCCGTAATGGAAAACGGATGCGGACGGATCAAGATGAACCGGTTCATATGGTGTGATTCTCGGATCATGCCAGCCTCTTTCTTCTTCGTAATCCAAGACAAACATGTAATCAGTGAAGTACTTGCCAAATCCCAATGAAGCGGAATCCGGTTTTTCTTTTCTAGCTGTGACCTTACGTCTTTCAATCAGTTGATTCAACAAAAGCACACCTTTCTTGTAATTGTTTAAATTTTCAGTCTTTTATAAGCTGCCTGTTTTCTCTGCCTGAATCGTGTATGCACAGATATATGAGGATGCAGTTGACCGTATCATATTAAATATACCACTTATAAGAGGATAATTATCACAATTTTTGATATTTTCAAGCGAAAATCTAACTTTATTTTATTCTCCTTCATTTTTTTCAATGAGGACTTTCTGTCATATTAAATGATTGCGCTTACATAATGTAAAGAAATCCTCTCTTTCGCAAAGTCAATTTTGTGACAAATTTATGGCGGAGAGGAAGGTGGTTGCCGCCTGCTTCACGAATTACGTAAGAAATGCGCAAGTAAAAGGGGGATTCGCTTGAAAAAATTTATCGCATTTCAGATTTTGATCGCCTTAGCCATCGGAGCACTGATCGGCCATTTCTTCCCGGATTTCGGGATGGCGCTGCGGCCCGTGGGAGACGGATTTATCCGCCTGATTAAAATGATTGTCGTGCCGATCGTGTTCTCGACCATTGTCATCGGAGCCGCCGGCAGCGGCAGTATGAAAAAGATGGGCAGTCTCGGCATCAAAACGATTATTTGGTTTGAAGTCATTACGACACTTGTTCTGGGGCTCGGCCTCCTATTGGCAAACGTGCTGAAGCCGGGAGTCGGCCTTAACCTCTCTCACCTTGCTAAAAAAGACATTCACGAGCTTTCCGGCTATACGGAAAAAGTAGTCGACCTGAAACAAATGCTTCTTGATATTATCCCCGTTAATATCATTGACGTTATGGCGAAAAACGATCTTCTCGCCGTCATCTTTTTCGCGATCCTATTCGGTGTTGCCGCAGCCGGCATCGGCAAAGCCTCCGCACCTGTCATGAATTTCTTTGAATCAACGGCAAATATTATGTTCAAGCTGACGCAAATGGTGATGGTCACCGCTCCGATCGGCGTTCTTGCCCTTATGGCCGCCTCAGTCGGACAATTCGGAATCGCGCTTTTGCTCCCGATGCTGAAGCTGATCGGCACTGTGTTTCTCGGGCTGTTTTTGATACTCTTCGTTCTGTTTCCGATTGTCGGGCTTATCTTTAAAATCAAGTACTTTGAAGTGCTGAAAATGATTTGGGATCTGTTTTTGATCGCTTTTTCCACGACCAGCACAGAAACCATTCTGCCTCAGCTGATGGATCGGATGGAGAAATACGGCTGCCCAAAGCGGGTCGTCTCCTTTGTGGTTCCGTCAGGCTTATCGCTGAATTGTGACGGCTCCAGCCTCTATTTATCGGTGTCATGTATTTTTCTGGCGCAGGCTTTTCATGTGGAGATGCCGCTTTCTCAGCAGCTTCTGATGATGCTTGTGCTCGTCATGACAAGCAAAGGCATTGCCGCCGTCCCGTCAGGCTCACTCGTCGTGCTTCTGGCGACAGCGAATGCCGTCGGTCTCCCCGCGGAAGGCGTCGCCATCATTGCCGGTGTCGACCGCGTCATGGACATGGCGAGAACCGGCGTCAACGTGCCCGGCCATGCGGTCGCCTGCATCGTCGTATCCAAATGGGAAAAAGCCTTCACATATAAAGGGCCCGTCACGGCGGACCAGACCGCCCGGACAGAAAGTATGTAAACACAAAAAAGACCACCTTATTGGTGGTCTTTTCTATTAATCAATCGCCGCATGATCTTCTTTTTCAATCAAAGCAAGGCGTTCATTGATTTCTTCCTGAGTCATTTCGTGCTCTTTCACATACATGTTGCGTTCGTTTGTACGGCATTCGTGACTGCAGCTGCGCATGTATTTGTATTCATTCTCAGGTGTGCAGATCATTTTTTTATTACATGCCGGATTTGCGCAGTTCACATAACGCTCGCACGGCTCGCCCGTGAAATAATCTTTTCCGATAATGACATGCTCTACGCGGTTGACCGGTACACTGATTCTTTCGTCAAATACGTAGCACTGTCCGTCCCACAGTTTGCCTTGGACTTCAGGATCTTTACCATAAGTGACGATACCGCCGTCAAGCTGGGACACGTCTTCAAAGCCCTGCTTCAGCAGCCAGCCGGAAAATTTCTCACAGCGTACGCCGCCTGTGCAGTACGTGAGGATTTTTTTGCCTTCGAGCATGTCTTTGTGCTCTTCAATCCAGTCCGGCAGCTCACGGAACGCCTCAATATCAGGTCTGACCGCTCCGCGGAAATGACCGAGGTCATACTCATAGTCGTTTCTGGCGTCAATCACGATCGTGTCAGGATTCTGCATTTGCTCATAAAAGTCTTTCGGTTTCAAGTGTTTGCCCGTCGTGGTATTCGGATCAACATCATCTTCGAGACGAAGCGTCACCAGCTCTTTTTTATGGCGGACAAACATTTTGCGGAACGCATGTCCGTCAGTCTCATCAATTTTGATCGGCATGTCGGCAAAACGCGGATCAGCTTTCAGCGCATTCATGTATTGATCCGTCTGTTCAACCGTTCCGGACACCGTACCGTTAATGCCTTCCTCAGAAATCAAAATACGGCCTAACAGACCGAGCTCCTTACAAAACTTCAAATGCTGAGCCGTGAATTCCTCAGGCTCATCAATCTTTACATATTTATAATAAAGTAAAACTCTATATTGTTTTTCCATGATTTATACACCCTGTTCAATTATATTAATGATCACGCACACTATACTATATCATACAGGAAAACGGGCGAAAGATGAACATTTCCGTCCGGACTCTTTCTTCCAGTCACGCTTCTCCTTTTATTATCTGCTGAAAATAAAACCGATACGTATTGCGCAAAAAGGTTTCAAGCGAAAGGCCGGCGGCAGTCTGATACTTGCCGATGATAAACGGAAAACGGTCACGGCCTTTTTCCCGCAGGACATCGGCGCTGTCTTCACCCAGTTCCGAGATGAGCGATTCGATGACCGGCCAGCAGGCACCCCGCACGGCTTCCAGAGCTTGCTGACTGCCTGTAAGCCGGTATTGCTCTATCAGCTTTGCCAAATCCTTTTCTTCCATATTGTTCACTTCCTTACACCATATAAAAAAGAGGAGCAGCTTTTATAAAGCGGACGCCTCCTCCTGTGACTCCGCATAACCGATGATCTGGCCGACCTGTAATTCCCGGCCTTCAATGAGGTTATCCGAAGGGGTAAACATATCCTTCTCGAATACTAAAATAACGGTCGATCCAAATGAAAAATAGCCCAGCTCTTCACCCGTTTCAAGCCTGTTTCCGGTGTTTGTCTGAACGATGGAATTAATATTCATCGCACCTACCGGAATCATGAGCATCTGCTGGTCACCACGGGTGAGCTCGTACACATAACGGTAATTTTTTGAGAGCACGTCTTTCCCGTACTTCAATCCCATCGTATTGACAGGATACGAGCGTTTCCCCAGCTCGGCCAGCTTCTGATACGTGCAGCTGATGGGGGAATGGAAGCGGTGGTAATGTCTCGGGCTCAGATAAAGCACGGCAAAACGGCCGCCGTTGTATTTGTGATCGGCGTTTTTAAACCCCGTCAGTTCAGCGAACGAATAATCCTTCCCTTTTACCATGAAGGTTTGATTCGGATTAATCATGCCTACCGTCTGAACGACGCCGTCAACAGGACTGACGATGGCGTTCTTCTCTGTTGCCACGGGGCGGAGATTCAAATTAATATCACGAATGAAAAATGATGCCAGTGAATCAAAGTCAGAGGCTGTGCGTTCCGTTTCATTCCAGTTGATGCGATAGTGTTTGGAAAACAGCGGAATCATCGGCTTGCTCAGTTTCGATTCACAGAAGTTTTTAATGAGATGGGACGTCAATGGATTATTAGTCAGTTCAATCAATGAACGATAAAGAACTTTAGCGGCAGTATTAAACATTGATTACTCCTATGAATTTTCCTATAGTAATAAAAATAAAACACCATAAAAACGCTCCGATGGCGGCGAAGCATAAGTAGGTTTTGAATTCCATTCTGCCGATTCCGGAAAAGTAGCAGGTCACGTGTCTGATGCCTGGGATGAAATAACCTAAAATAATGGTGTACGGCCCGTACTTTTTCATCCACCTGTCTACTTTCTCCATCCTCTTTTCCTTCAGGCCGACCCATTTTCCGAACTTATTAATAAACGGCCGGCCGGCTTTTCTGCCGATGAAGTAGCTGATAATCATCCCCACGAGAGCTCCGATAAAGCTGATCAGAATAGAGAGCTCGTAATTCAGCACTTTTATATGGGCGAAGTAGCCCACAAACGTCATCATGACTTCATCCGGAATAGGCAATCCGATAATACCGAGTGTCAGCATGAGAAAAATCGCGATATATCCGTAATCGGAAATTAATTGCTGAACTAATTCCATCTTCTGCTCTCCAGGTTTTCAGGCGCCTGTTTTTTAAAGTGGGGAAATTTAAGATTGCTGACCATTAAATAACTGAGCGCTATCGTTCCCGCCCCCAGAAGAAAAGCGTTATTGATGAAGCTCAAAATGACAAGACACATCCCCGCAAACGGAATCGGCATCCCGATAAACGTCGGCAGCTTGCTTTGTCCGATATTAAATCTCGAGAGCCGGATCATCCCACAGATGCTGTAGGAAAGCGCGATTAAAATTCCGACGAACGGAATCGTATATAGTGAAACACTGTAAGCGAGCATGGACGGCGCTACGCCGAACGTCACGAGATCTGCAAAAGAGTCAAGCTCCCTTCCCATCTCCGATACCGCGTTCAGCTTACGGGCGGCCAAACCGTCAAAAAAATCAAGAAACATCCCGGTGAAAATAAAGATCACCGCGGAGTGAATATTATGATACAAAAGGGAATGAATCGATAGAAGCCCGCAAATAAAATTTCCAATTGTAATCATACTAGGTATATAATTCACAGTTTACACAAACCTCCAATTAAAACCATATCAAATCGGACTGCGTATGCATAAAGACTCCATTTTACGGAAACATAAAATGAAATTCTTTCAATGCTATCATTCAAATTCTTTTATTATACAGCATTTGGTGTTATTTGAACAATCTAATCTGGTGATTTTTGTTTTTTCGCCGTTCATATTAAGGTAAGCAATCGGGGTTATCTCTATTCCGGATGACCCTGTTTAAATATTACATGCTGATGATACGGTCTGTCCGCGCTTCACGAATGAAAAGCCGTATGATGTATAGTTATTTCCTTCTCCGTTAAATGAGAACATGACATATAACGATTGCGGACATAAAAAGTTTCATGAATTGAAAAGCCGGCACAAAACGGCCTCATACATTATCTCACAACCCCGTTTTCCAGTATATAGTCTGCCCACACAAAAAAGGCGCCTTACCATTACGGTAAAAACGCCTCTTAAGATAGGTTTATGTAACAGATAAATAACTGAGTGCTTCGGCCGCTCTTTCTCTCGCCTCTTCAGCCGTCTCGGCTGCAGAAAGCGCAACCGCCATACGGCGTCCGGCTTTCGTGACGGGTTTTCCGAATATGCGGACCTGAGTGCTTTTTACCGCCAACGCCTTCTCCACACCTTCAACCGCGTAATCAGCAAGCTCTTTGGGCGCCTTCAGCGGACGGCTTGCCCCCGGCGACAGCTGTGTGATTTCCGGAATCGGGAACCCCATTATCGCACGGACATGCAGCGCGAACTCTGACAAATTTTGCGTCACAAGTGTGACGAGCCCCGTATCATGCGGACGGGGAGACACTTCGCTGAAATATACCTTATCTTCAGTAAGGAAAAGCTCAACTCCGAACAAACCGTATCCGCCGAGCTCGTCCGTGATGCTTTTCGCAATGTGTTTCGCCTCTTCAATCTGCTGTTCTGTCATATGATGAGGCTGCCACGATTCAATATAGTCACCGTCTTTTTGTTCATGTCCGATCGGTGCGCAAAAGGATGTACCGTTCGCCGCGCGCACTGTCAAAAGAGTGATTTCGGATTCAAACGGAATGAATTCCTCAACGATGACCCGGCCGTTTTTCACCCGGCCGCCTTCCATCGCCATATTCCAGCAGCTTTCCAGCCCGGAAGCCGAGCGGCACACGCTTTGCCCTTTTCCGGAAGAGCTCATCAGCGGCTTCACCACGCACGGAAAGCCGATTGTTTCCGCCGCTTCTTTAAATTCTTCATATGTATTCGCAAATTCATAGCCGGCAGTCGGAAGGTGCAGCTTCTCCGCCGCAAGCCGTCTGATGCCTTCACGGTCCATCGTCAGCTTCGCCGCACGCGCATTCGGGATGACGTGAAAGCCTTCTTCCTCAAGCTTCAGCAGCTCATCCGTCGCAATGGCTTCCACTTCCGGTACGATCAAGTCCGGTTTTTCTTTTTCAATGACCTCTCTGACCTGCGCTTTATCGAGCATATCGATGACATAGCTTTTGTGCGCGGTCTGCATGGCAGGGGCATGCTCATAGCTGTCAACGGCTACAGTGACAACCCCGAGCCGCTGCGCTTCAATGACGACTTCTTTCCCCAGCTCGCCTGATCCCAATAACAACATCTTTTTCGCCTGATACATGTCCTTTGGCCCCTCCCTTTCTATACCTCCCTCATTATAACGGAAATATTCAAAAAATAAAGACAAGACAGATAACCAAGCTCTATCCTGTCTTTTGCGCTGATTCGAGCGATTCAATCGCCGCTGATACGTCCTTCTCGCCATATTGCCCCATTAAGCATAACGATTCTTCCGCCCGGCAGGCGTGAGAAGAGATGCGGCGCTTGGCTTCCTCATGCATGTCACCGATGCCGAGATCTTGGAGACTGACGGGAAATCCGAGCCGGCGGTAAAACGGAAGCAGCTCTTCAATCTCATGTCTCCGATTCTCAAGCGCAAGCTGCACCAATATGCCGTAAGCAACCTTCTGGCCGTGCAGCACCTGATGTGTCTCCTGAATAAAGCTGAGTCCGTTGTGCACCGCATGCGCCCCTGCCATCCTGCACAAACGGCCCCCATAGCCGCCGACCGTTCCCGCGAGCATAATAATCGTTTCCGCCGTCTGGATGAACGGTACTGACAGCTCGCCTTTCTCCATGCTTCCGACGGCTGATTCACTGTAACGCAATAACAGATCACGGATATATTCCGCCTGTCTCAGCCCCGCCTGAGCCATCAGCGGCGCCGTCCCCGTATTTCTGATGACCGCTTCGGCCTCATACCATTTCGCCAGCGTATCACCGATCCCGCTTTTCATATATTCAATGGGAGAGGAAAGCAAAAACAGCGGATCAACAATCGTCAAGTAGCTTGAACGCTTATGATAATCCACTCTGATAAAATTGCCGCTCTCATCATATATGACACTTAACGGCGTACTTGCCGCACACGTTCCCGCGATGGAAGGAACCATCACAGCCTCAATATCAAGCCGGTCTGCCGCCGCTTTTGCCAAATCCAACATCGTGCCGCCTCCGATACCGATGATCACATCCGCATCTTCCGCCTGCTCACAGACCTTACGCACCGCCTCAGGTGAACAGTATCCTTTATGCTGAATCACATCCCAGAAAGAACCGCCGCCGTAATCGGAGAACGCCTGATAGGATTTAATTCCGGTCACAATCACGGGTTTTCTGAATGTCTCCAGCAGCCCCGGAAGCTCTTTTGCGATTCCTTCCTTACATATATATTGATTCGGGCCGCTTCGCACGATATCTTCAGGCTTCATTCGAATCTCTCCTCTGGCTGGAATTTATATATATTTTCTCACTTGTCAGAAAATACATCAACCGGAGGTGCGTCAGCGCTTCGCTTCCTCCGCCTCCAAAAACAGCTCATCAAGCCGCTCCAAAGCCTCTGCCTTTTCAAAACTGCTGAACCACAGATCATCATAAGAATCCAGGATGCGGTAATGGTGGGAAATCAAATGCTGCTGCAAGCGGAACTCACCTTTTTTCTCGATGGTTTTCCACCACACCTTGCCGCCCATCGTCTTCCCCTTCGGCCTGTCAATTGTGCGATGGGCAACCGCTTCAATGACCTCCAGCGGATCATCTCCTAATACGGATTGCAGTGTTTCACTTGATCTGAAAAGCGCGCAAACCGCCACAACATGCGGCCATTCCGCAAGCGCCCGCCCTTTCTCAATCTGCACCAGCGCCTTTTTGGAAAGACCGATCACATCCGCCATTTTCTCTTGCGTATAGCCTCTCTCCGACCGGATTTTCTTCAGCTGGACCGAGACAAGCTCAGTCATATAATCTTGATCCATCTCAACCTCCATATTTATCAATATAGCCATTTTACACCGCGTGACGCCATTTTTATATCGGCACATGTTTAAATGAATCAAAAGAATCGGTAAAAAAGTACCCTTTTCCTCTTTTTCTCAATTCACGAACAGAAATTGGCATCTTCATGGTAAAATACGGTCGGAGAAAATCAGGCGAAAGGACACTGTAGATGAAATTACTCGAAACCAATACCCTCATTCAATCAGCAAACAGCCGTCTGAAAGCTTATCAAAAAACGAAGGATGACATGATTGCTTTAAAACAGCAGTTTCACGGCATTGCAAATACGGACGCCATGTCAGGGAAAGGCGCGGACGCCATTAAAGCCTTCTATACTGAACAGGCCGCCGGAACAGAGCTTTGGCTTGATCTCTGCGACATGAAAATTACTTTTTTCAAAAGCATCCCAAGAGAAATAGAACAGGCGGGCTTCGGCCGGCATGACTTGCTGGAAGAATCGTTCCTTGATAGTGAGCTTAAGCATGCCGGGCAAAGAGCTTACCATATCATTGATGGCCAGCACGATGAGATCAGCCGAATTTTAGGATCAATTGACGACATTTTGTCCTTATCACCGTTTGACAAATCTTCGGTTACCGGCAAACTTGATGCCGCCGATCACAAAAAACGGCAAACGGCAGAACACTTACATAAACTCGACGCAAAACTGGTTCACGAGTACGCTCAATCTGAAGCGCTTGAACACGAAGTTGAAGCCTTCTTCCGGACGCTGGCCGACTTAACAAGTAAAGCAGGCGGTCCGCAATCTTTTAACGCCAAAGCATTTCACGATACTGACGTATATAAAAGAAAAGACAGCATACAAAAACAAGCCCATCAATACATCAAAATGAAACAGCAGGAAGAAACCGCCTTTTTACAGAAAAAACTGGACAGCATTTCTGACCCGGATGAATATGTAAACATTGCAGAAAAACTCGGGGCTGACAACATGAGCGCCGAACAATTACAATATTACTCAAGCCTCGTCCAGCTAAAAGCCATGCGCCAAGCCGGACAAATGCTCGTCGACGGGGCAAAAGGCATTACGCTGGGGATATGGGATGCAGGAAAAGACGCCGTCATCGGCGCTTACGATTTCGCAATCTGGCTGCAAAGAGCACAAGGACACGCGGGAACAATAGAACAGGCCAAAGCCGGACAAGAACTCATCGGCGCCATTTACAATGCACCGGAAACATTCGATTATATGGTTCAATCCTTCAAAACTTCATGGAATGAAAACATCATTCACGGTGACACCTACAGCCGCACCCACTATATCGCTTACGCTGCTGTCTCCCTCTTAGGAGCAAAAGGCGCCGGAGAAGTCACCGGGGTGACAAGGGCCGGGAGATTTGTGACGAAGGAAGCGAAGACGTTTATTGCGGATCAGAAAAAAGCAGCAGCTGGAATTTACGCAAAAGGAAAAAGCTCGATTTCTCAACCCTGGAAGCCTGCGATTGATGTGAAGCAGGAAAATGTTGTGAGGATTGATCGCGGCGATACTGTCAAAAGAGTTATCCAAACGGACAAGGAAACTAAAATTAAAAAAGGGAACTTTAGTTTTGAGCAAACAAAAGAGTTAACTGGTTTTAGCGATAATATATCAAAACATTTAGAGAAGCATGGCCTTGATCTTGAGAACTTTCATGAATTACGGTTAAAACCAGTATCTGAATTATCAAGTACAGAAATAAAAGTAATGAAAGAGATACGCGATGCCGTGCCTCTGATTAACAAAGATACATTGTTACAAAAAACAATTCCGATACAAGATGTTGAAAACTATTTATCTGGGAAGTACACAGAAATCGGCGGTTATGTTGCTAAGGCAGAGGATGTAGCAAATATACGGATGTATGATGATGTAGTTGAGTCTTCACGTTTAGATTATGCTTTTCCTGACGGGACAAGACCTTATCCTGAAGGCGGAGATTCCTACGCTATGATACGCTTTAAAACTTCTAATCCTGAAGAAATTGAAATTCCATACGGCAAGCAATTCGGAGGAAGCAATAATGATGGTCCTCCTTGTACACAAAATGGATTTACTGGAGCCAGAAATGGAAAAATCATTCCCGAGTGGGTGTTTACTAGGAGAATGAAACCGAAAGCGGGATCTGAGCTATACAAAGTAATAAATGGGCAAGAACAATTAGTAGGTATATTTGACGGGAAAAAATTTATTAAATTATCCAATTAAAAAGGTGATTAAATTGATAAAAAACGGAAATTACTGCATTTTCAAAGGCGAAGAATACGAAATGACAGAAGATATGGATGGTAATCTATTAATCTTAACGGACAATCCTTTATCAATTAAAGAAGGTTTTATAGATAGATTTAATTCAAAAGTTTTTAGTAAAATAGTGACTCCTCATGAAATAACCAATTGTTATAGTATAAGGACCAAGGGAAAATTAGATGGAAAGGTTGTGAATATTTCCAAAGAAACGACCGATCAATATTATATAGGGACTTCAGATTCAATAATTGCTCAAGAATTAGGATTAGAGCAAACTGATAAATATTATTATGATAAATGGATTCCTAAGGATCAAGTAGAAGTTTTCGAGGAAAAAATTGATATTAAGTTTTAAAAAATATCCCTCATGTTACACGTATCACATCAACCACCATTCGACAGAAGGCGCCCGATGCAAAACGAAACACGCTCACTATGTTTAAAGCCTTAATATTAAGGTATATCGCTTTAAAGGTATTAGGCAAAACCGAATCATTTTCATAACCATTAAGTCATCGTTTTTTTGAAAAGAGTCAGCGCCTGCTGTTTTGCCAAGGTTAGAAGTTTATCATCAGCCTCGGTGATCTTTTGCTTATTAAGCCTAGGGACACGCATTGCTGTGAGCAAATTGACGGGGCGGACGCTGGATTATCAGTGCATTAATGTAATACCGGAAAAAATGAAAGAACGATGAAGGAAATGACGAGGCAAACAATATGCTGAACTTCACTCAGCATATGTTATAGCAGGTGGGCCTGACACCGAAACAATAACTGAAAACGTGTAAATAAAGTAAGCGATTCCGATTGATGCAGGATCGCTTACTGCCTTTTTTGAAAATGTCTCCTATGCCCGCCCTGACGTTCCGAAGTTTCAGAGGCGCAGACAAGCTGTCATACGTTTGCCATCTATAAATGAACGCACACTACACGTAATGGAGGGATTGCAATGGACGAAATGGTCCTGGAAACACAGCAATGGCTGAATGAGACGTACAAAGGCAGACACGGGTACAACAAAGTGCCGGAAAACGGAAAAACGGGCTGGGATACCATTTACGGTCTGACACGGGCGCTTCAAATCGAGCTTGGTATTTCTGAACCTGCCGATAACTTCGGACCGACAACACAAAGATTGTTTAAACCGTTGAAAAAGCAGGCTCCCGATTCTAAGCCGACAAACATGAATTACATTCTGCAAGGGGCGCTTTGGTGTAAAGGATTTAACCCGGGCGGATTTTCTGGCGTTTTCTATGAAAATACCGAAAGTGCTGTAAAAGAGTTTCAAAAAGCGGCCGGGCTCACTAACCAAGACGGCATCGTCACGGCACTCATTATGAAAGCCTTGCTGGATATGAGCGCTTTTCGGTTAGTAGCGGGAGGAGACAAAAGAATCCGCCAAATCCAGCAGAACCTGAACCGGGATTACAATGACTACATCGGCTTGATGCCTTGTGACGGCTTATATGCCCGCGATACAAACAAGGCTCTCATTTATGCCCTCCAAAAAGAAGAAGGCATGAGCACAAGCGTCGCCAATGGATTTTTCGGGAACGGAACGACCAGCTTATGTCCTACCTTGACTCCCGGCGATTCACGGACAGGCTTTGTTTTGATTGTTCAATACGCGCTTTACTGTAATGGGAAATCATTTGACCCCGGTGAATTCGACGGAAAATACGGCGTCAGCGTTGTATCGGCAGTGAAAGCTTTCCAAGAGTTTATGTGCCTGCCGCAAACAGGTTATGCGGACATGCCGACGATTAAAGCTTTATTATCAAGCTCAGGCGACACAACGCGGGCTGCTTCGGCTTGTGACACTGCTGCAATTATAACGGCAGATACGGCTGAAACTTTGCGTGAGAATGGCTATAAAATCGTGGGAAGATATTTGACCGGGAATGTGCGGACAAGCAGCGGACTGACATCGAAGGCCTTGACGTCAAAAGAGCTTTCCACTATTTTCGATGCCGGCTTAAGCGTTTTTCCGATTTATCAGGACGGCGGCTATGAATCTTCTTATTTTGTAAAAGATCAAGGAACGAGAGATGCTTACAGCGCTGCATCAGCCGCCCGAAGATTAGGTTTTCCGTCAGGCACGACCATCTACTTTGCCGTCGATTTCGATGCGTATGATTATGAAGTCACAGATAAAATCATCCCTTACTTTCAAGAAATCAAGTCAGCTTTTATGAAAATGCAGGCGTTTTCAACTGCGCCGAAATATGAAATCGGGGTATACGGACCGAGAAACATTTGTATCCGGACGGCAGAAGCAGGTCTGACCAAATATAGCTTTACAGCTAACATGTCGACCGGATTCAGCGGCAACCTCGGATACCCGATGCCGAAAAACTGGGCTTTTGATCAATTTTATGAAGGAACGATCGGAAGCGGAGCGGGAAAAGTCGCCATTGACAAAGACGGTTACTCCGGAAAAGACTCAGGTGTAAGCAGCGTCCATCCGCCTTCTGATCCTGTGTATGACGCAAGACTGCGTACACTGACGGACATTTTAACAACCATTCCCGCTTTAGAAAATGTACCGAATCTTGCGAATGCCATGTTTGAATTCGACAAGACTGAAACCATTTATGCATCACCTGAAATGGATATTCTATTATCAACTTCACTTTTGGCAACAGTGCCGAGTGAAGGTTCTCCCAACACAGTTACCATTACAAATGGCAAACCGGGAGCTTATATTACCGGTCTGATGGGAGATTCACAAGTCTCTTTTACAGCATCACAAATTGATTCCTATCAAAACCTGCTTAACAGTCTGAGCTTGTCAGTCCGCAACGGTTATTTAGAAGTATACGTCAATCCGGCTGCGGGATCGCTGAATATCCAATTTAAAATCTATACACCTGATATTCCGGTCGGTGACAGTGCTACAACTGGACTAACAACGACCATTACATTTAAAATAAAACAAAAGAGCTTCAGGCTGCCGGATTCCGAAGAGGTTTACTCTCCGGATTGGGATTCTGTCGTGAATACCATGGCCATTGCAGGCGCAGGAATTATTGTTATTGTAGGTATCGGTGCTTTAGTCGTTTTAGCGCCTGAATTAGGGGGAGCTGCAGCCTTGTTCAGCACGGTTTTATCACTATTTCTATAATTGAACAGGCAGCTCCTTGCTCCGGGAATGCTCAATGAGTATTCTTGGAGTTATTTTTTAAGGAGGATTCATATGAAGATTGACATGCAGACATACAAGGAAACCGTTCAAAAAATAGAAAGCGATTTGCTTCCGCGAAGTCAAAATGACAAAGAACTGCTTACATATT
The DNA here is from genome assembly GCF_001553895.1 of Bacillus sp. SDLI1. NCBI lineage: Bacteria > Bacillati > Bacillota > Bacilli > Caryophanales > Bacillaceae > Bacillus > Bacillus sp. SDLI1. Next base: position 2,015,757 of record NZ_CP013950.1, read on the forward strand.
TAACGACACAAGATTCGCTCACACTCAATCAAATGAAGATGTGTTTCACTGAACCGCAGCTCACCTTCAACCATACAGTCAAGATTGTATGCACAGTCACTTTCATCACGTTATATATCTTTTTTTTCAGCACTCATTTTAATGATTTGATTGAAATGGCGCTGCAAATGGTTTTTGGTCTGGCCGGCCTTGTTTGGATTTTTGCCGTATTTCCGTTTTCAAGGAAAATCCAAGTGTCTGACCGTTTCAGACAAAAATCTGAAAACACCCGTATTACCGGAATGATAGACTTCGTCCTCGAACAAAGATACAAAGACATGATCAGTTAAAAAACCCCTCCGCTTAAGGGGTTTTTTATTATGCAATCCTTTCATCCCCTTGCCAAAAAAGGCTCTTCCCCACTGGAAATAACCGGAACACCCAATTTCATTCTCAATATAATGTGGTAGTGGATCTGTAAAGAAAGAAGGGCTACATGATGGGTATCATTAATGGCAAAATGTATATTGACCGATTGAACCAGCTTAAAAATGAGATTTGGCTTGACGGCGAAAAGATCGAGGGACTTATTTCTGAACATCCCGCATTTAAGGGCCTTCTGGAAACGAAGCGCTCTCTTTATGATTTGCAAACGAAACCGGGCATGAAAGACGAGATGACATACAGTCTCCCCGGTAAAAAAGAACGGGCCGGGCTTTCATACCTGCAGCCGAAAACGAAAGAAGACGTCAAAAGAAGAAGAAAGATGTTCGAGCATTGGGCCAGGCACACGCACGGAATGATGGGACGAAGCCCGGATTACATGAATACCGTGCTGATGAGCTTCGCCGCCTCTGCCGCGCTTTTGAAAGACCGGGAGCATTGTTTTCCGGAACATGTTCAGGCGCTGTACGAACGCGCTGTCACACAGGATCTTTCTTTTACGCACACGTTTATCACCCCTCAGGTGAATCGTTCACAAATGGACGTAAACGTATCACCAACACCGATCTCCGCAAAAGTGGTCGAAAAAAATGAAAAAGGCCTCGTCATTCACGGCGCCCGGATTTTGGCCACACAAGGCGGCCTGACGGATGAAGTGCTCGTGGTTTCCCTGCCTAAGATGTATTTTGAATCAGATGAAGCGTTCGCTTTTTCCATTCCTTCCAATACAAAGGGCGTAAAATTCATCTGCAGGGAATCTTTCGTACTGGGAAAATCATCATTTGATTATCCGCTCAGCTCAAGATATGAAGAAATGGATTCCATCGTTGTATTCGATAACGTTTTAGTCCCTTGGGAACGCGTATTTTTTTATGATAATTACGAGGCGGCTTATGACTTCAATATGAAAAGCTCTTTTAACGCTTTCGCATTTCATCAAGTCATCACGAGACAAATTGTAAAGACGGAGTTTCTCCTGGGTCTTGCCCAAACGCTTGTCGATGCGATAGATGTCAGCGAGTTTCAGCATATTCAGGCTAAGATGGCTGAAATCATCACCGGTCTGGAAACGATGAAAGCCCTTTTGGAAAAGTCGGAGAATGATGCCGAAACAGATGAATGGGGATATATGCGGCCGAGTGTCACTCCGCTTCGTGTGGTCAGCGCGATTTTCCCTGACATCTACCCGCGCTTCACAGAGATCATTCAGCTGATCGGGGCAAGCGGAATGGTGACTTTGCCGACTGAAAAAGCGTTTCATTCAGACATCAGAGGAGACCTTGACCAATATTTACAGGCAACTGAATTGAATGCCGAGGATCGGGTGAAAGTGTTCCGTCTGGCATGGGATTTGACCATGAGCCCTTTCGGAACAAGACAGACACAATATGAGCGGTACTTCTTCGGTGACCCCGTCCGCTTGGCCAGCCATCTGTACACAAGCTATCCGAAAGAAGAACAGACCGCTGTCATCAAGGACTTCCTGAACATTCATAAATAAAACAAAGCAGAGCCTCATCTCTGCTTATCATAGCTGGATCGGCTGCCGCCGATCCTATTTTTTATTTTGACTGATCACCACCATCGTAATATGCGATAGCGCGAAAGAGACAAGGGTGTACACAAAGGCCCATCCGATAAACGAGAAATTCAATACGGTAAAAGTGCATATAAGGCAAACGGCCAAAGCGGCAGCCGGCATAATAAACGCGTTTTTAAACAGATATGTTCCGGCCACTGACAAGATGATGATACAAAGCGGCAGAACACCGAACGCAAAATCCAATTCATCAATCAACAGAGGCACTCCTTTCCCTTTTCTTAAATCGGCCTACCACATCTTATGCCTGAGTACAAAAACAAGTACTTCAAATCCTTTCGCGCTCACGCTGATATTCCCTTCGGTTATTTATTCAAAAAAATGAAAACTTTTCTTAAAGCGTTTACATTTATGCCAGACTGTGATAATTTAAGAAAGCGCTATCATACACAAGTTAATGATTTTTGGATGGAGATGAGGAGAACCAGGAAACCCCGCCCTTTCACAAGGGTGATTTCTGGTTCTTTTTATCATTTTCAAGGGAAGGGGTCTTACATACATCATGATAGACGTTCAGCAAAGGGGAGGATATGATGTTTCAGTTGTTCAAGCCGGCTCCGCATATTGAGAGATTGGATGATTCAAAGACGGATGCGGCCTATAAACGGCTCAGGCTGCAAGTATTTTTGGGAATTTTCATCGGGTATGCCGGGTATTATTTGCTCCGCAAAAACTTTGCCTTCGCTATTCCTTACTTTCAGGAGCAAGGGTTTTCAAAAGGGGAACTTGGCTTGGTGCTAGCGGCCGTATCAATCGCTTACGGCTTCAGCAAATTTATTATGGGGATGGTGTCTGACCGCTGCAACCCGAGATATTTCCTTGCAACGGGTCTGTTTTTGTCAGGTGTCGTAAACATTTTATTTGTTTCCATGCCATGGGTCACGTCAAGCGTGACGATTATGTTTATTTTTATGTTTATTAACGGGTGGTTTCAAGGGATGGGCTGGCCGCCTTGCGGACGGACGATGGCTCATTGGTTTTCCATCAGTGAACGCGGCACGAAAATGTCGATATGGAATGTCGCCCATAACATCGGCGGAGGTATTCTCGCCCCCCTCGTGACTCTCGGCATCGCCATGTTTGTTACTTGGAAAAGCGTGTTTTTCTTTCCGGCTATTATCGCCATTGTCATTTCATTTGTCATCGTTCTTCTCGTTCGTGACACGCCGCAATCCTGCGGGCTGCCGCCGATTGAAGAATACCGGAATGACTATCCGAAACATGCGTTTAAAGACCAGGAAAAAGAAATGACGACCAAAGAAATTCTTTTTAAATACGTGCTGAATAATAAATTTCTGTGGTATATCGCATTTGCCAATGTGTTTGTTTATTTCGTGCGGTACGGAGTCGTTGACTGGGCGCCGACTTATTTGACGGAAGCGAAAGGATTCTCTCCTGAAGACTCCAGATGGTCTTATTTCCTTTACGAATACGCGGGAATTCCGGGCACGATTTTGTGCGGCTGGATCAGCGACCGGTTTTTCAAAAGCCGCCGCGCGCCAGCTGGCGTACTGTTCATGGCCGGCGTATTTATCGCTGTATTGGTCTACTGGCTTAACCCTGCCGGTCATCCGCTCATCGACAATATCGCGCTGATCAGCATCGGGTTCTTAATCTATGGACCTGTCATGCTGATCGGGCTTCAGGCCATTGACCTCGCGCCTAAAAAAGCGGCGGGAACGGCAGCCGGCTTAACCGGGTTTTTCGGCTACATCGGAGGCTCGGCTTTTGCCAACGCCATCATGGGTTATGTTGTAGACCGCTTTGACTGGAACGGAGGCTTTATTATGCTTGTCACCTCATGCGCGCTGTCCATCGTCTTCTTGGCTATGACGTGGAATACCGGCAAGCGGGCGGAGCATGTATAAGAAAACAACATAAAAGATTAATATTTTTGCAGTACAGAATTTACAACGATTTTCTACGCTAGAGACAGATATTGATTTTTTAAGGGGGAAGAAAACATGCGGAAACATAAGTTGCTTGCTTTGGTATTGCTTTCATTCGGTTTATTGTCATTCATCGTCACGCCTGTATCGGCGGTGGGAAAAGGAAACCTTTTGTCTCCTGACAGAATGTTAACCATTGCCCATCGCGGTGCTTCGGGGTATGTCCCGGAGCACACGATCCTTTCTTATGAAACTGCGCAAAAAATGAAGGCAGACTATATTGAATTGGATTTACAAATGACAAAAGACGGCAAGCTGATCGTCATGCATGATGAAAAACTGGACCGCACCACAAACGGACACGGCTGGGTGAAGGATCATACATCAGCCGAGATTCAAAAGCTCGACGCTGGCTCTTGGTTCAATAAAGCCTATCCGGAAAAAGCTAAACCGCAATACGCCGGACTTCACGTTCCCACACTTGATGACGTATTAAAACGATTCGGCAGACATGCAAATTATTATATTGAAACGAAGGCGCCTGAAACGTATCCGGGTATGGAAGAAAAACTGATCGCTTCACTGAAAAAATACAAATTGGCAGGTAAGCATGCGAAACTTGGACAAGTGATCATTCAGTCTTTCAGCAGGGACAGCCTTTTGAAAATCAAAAAGCTCGATCCGAAACTTCCCGCCGTCCAATTGCTTGAAGCGGATCAGATGACGTCAATGACTGACGCTGATTTAGCGGACATCAAAACCTATGCCGTCGGAATCGGACCGGATTACAAAGCGCTGAACGCTCAAAACGTCCGGAACATACGCAGCCACGGCCTTCTGCTCCACCCTTATACCGTGAACACCGAAGCGGACATGCGCCGCCTGCTGGATTGGGGCGTAACCGGTGTGTTCACCAACTATGCGGATATATTCCAAAAGGTCAAAAAAGAATACAAATCATAAAGCCAGCATGGGTTCGGAGATGATGCCGAATCCATGTTTTGCCCGATAAAGCAAACGCCATCATGGGTTATGTAGCGGGCGGAGCATATTATTAAAAGGCTGAAACTCATCTTAATTGTAAAAAGGTATCACTGTAATGATGAATTACTTGTGATACCTTTTTAAACAAAGGAATATAATTATTTATTTCTATTATCTATTTTCTTTCTTATACTATTAGTAATAGACGATAATACAAGTGATACTAAACCATAGACAACCACCCATCCCCAGAAGGATAGATTAAAAACAGTGAACATTAATATGACTGAAACAACTATACTGACAATCGGCATTATATACACTTTTTTGAAAATATAAGTGAATATAATCGATAAAACGATAATGGAAAGTGGTAAGATACCAAAAGCAAGATCTAGCTCATCCATTATTATTCTCCTTTTCTAATTTGATTGTTGGTAACTTAGTTTCCCCTAAGTGTACCAATTTACCTCATGACCTAGCCATTCCACACATCTTTGTTTTTCTTAATCATAAAGAAGTCATATTCAGAAACATGGGTATTGTTAATAATTTTTTCAAGTCCTCTGATAGGAGTAGATTTTAATTTTTCTCCACTTTTATAAGAGTAAGAATTAATCACATATTTCCCATCCTTATTTAGTTCTAACAAGAAAATTTTAGACTCATCAAAATAAGTGAATTTTGCTTGGTTTTCAAATTTTGTCGATCTATGTAATGGAAGTTTTTTCTTCGGCTTCATACTTTTCAGATCAAAAGTATAAAGTATTGAATTAGCTGCCAAATGATATAAAGTGTCATTTTTCACAAAAAAGTTATTAGTGGAAAGAGGAATTGCCAGTTGAGAAATTTCATCAGGGATATGATAACTGCCTAAAGAATATGCCCCTTTGAACTTATTATGCTTTAAATCTATTTCTGCTACTTTGAATTGTACCTTACTTGATTTATCCGTTTGGTTATATAGTATAAAAAAGGCTGAACTCTTTTTAACTATTATCTGTGAATAAACACTCCAATCTTCTTCATTTAATATAGGAATTGTTGTTCCTTTCCCTACTGTAACTTTATCTTTATCTATTTTAACATCCTGGAAAGTCGGTGTTTTGACTGAAGAATCTTCATTTATCACGTAAATATATTCACCGTCATTACCGGTACTTGTATAGAAACCCGGAATAATTTTTTCATGAAATCCATTGCTGTTACCCCATCTGATTAAGCTATTATAATGGTTTTTACCGACTTCTTGATTATTCAAAAAATAAAATATATTCCCTTTTATTAAATGACCCGATGACTGCCCATAACTTGTATGTACTTGATGTTGCATCGGGAATTTCTTAAAGCTATCGCCTATCATATAAACTTCTTTTTTGTCCTGTCTAACTATGTTTTTTTCATCTTGTGCAATAGTTCCAACTTCAATAGCATCTCCTTTCACAGCTGTTGCTGCTCCTTTTTCATCAATATATACAGTATAACTTCCATCTTTAGGGTAATCTATTGTAGCTGAATAATATACAGCTGCAATTTTATCATTCAAGAAATTCTTTTCCTTTTCTGTTTTAGTTTGTTTAACATTAGAAACTGTATTAGTATATTTAAAAGCTCCGATACATATAAATGTACCTATTAATAGTATGACAGCAATTATAATTAACCACTTAATTTTGTTCAAATATAATCTCACTCCTTAAAATAATATGACTCCCTAAATAAACTTAGGGAGTGAAAATAATTCATCAAAATGTTTTAATAGTTTTTGTATAATTGGAATCTCTGATGTCTCTTGGATAGACACCCAGACCTTTATCTTTATCCATATCTATACCAGCCTTTAGCTTAAAAGCTGACCATAATAGTTTTGAACAGTTTTTATCACCATAATGACTCGATTTTCTATTTGTTGCAAAATTATATGAATAACCATCCTTCCCAACCCTGCTGTAACCCCAATTTACTGAATTATTTTTTTTAGAACTAGAAACTTTCACATTTTGAATTACAGCATTTTTTTCGACCTTACGTTTCGAGGAAGCTATTGCACGAACACCTTTTTTAGGGACCGATTCGACAATTTGATTTCCCTTATAGTACATACCGACATGTCCATGAGGAAGCCCAAAAGTAGATGCAGGTGTATAGTAAACATTACCTTTAGAGCTTGATCCTATAATTTTCGGCCCGCTATTCTTGCCCATTGTGCTCATTCTATTACTTTTATCTTCTTCTTTATCTAGCTTTTCTTGCTTCTTTAATTCAGTTTTAATTTCCTCTAAGATCTCATTAGATGTTTTATTATCTTGTTTAACTAGATCATTAACAGATTCAATTAATTCTTTTTTCGACAGATTCGGATTCATTTTCAATATGTAGTTTACTGTTTCTGAATTATACGAGTCTACAGCCTTAACACTCGTAAAACCTCCAAACACTAAGGGAGTAACGATGCATAATGTTGCAAAAAATTTTCGCATTTCCATACTTATTACCTCCAACTATTTGTTTATTCTCCTATATTTTAATTTATTATACAATTATTGTAAACACAACTTACGTACTGTATTTTCTCTGCGGTTAATAATTTGCTTTGTCTTAAAAACTTTGACTTGGAGTAAAGGAAAACGGATAAAGTTACGGAGAAGAAAGAAATATAAAAGATTAATAGTTGATAGTTGCCCAACATATCTTTACATTCATTGTTTAGTATGGAAGACAGTTATTGATAAGACGGAGAAATTATGAGGAAAAAAGAATACTGGCCTTGCTTGTTCTGTCGTTAGGCTTGCTCATTCATCGTCACGTCTGTATCGAGCCAGCATGGGTTCGGAGATGACGCCGAGTCCATGTTTTTTTACGCGATCAAAAAACCCTTGCGGGAAATGTCCGCAAGGGTTGTATCAATCATTATTCTTTTCCGGCAGCAGCTTCGGCCTGTCCGCCTTTTAGTTGATCGTTGATTGCTTTGGCGTCTTTCAAATACTCAGTCTTGAATCCGCTCTTCAGCGCCCACGCATAGAAGACAAGGGCAACGATTGCGATCAGCCCCATATCCCAGCCGTACGGAATGATGTTCAGACCGCCGAATTTTTCACTTCCGAGCCATGAAATGGTCATCATGCTGAGCAGATAGACAACCATCCAGACGCCGCCTTTAAAGTTTCTGCGGAATCCTTTCCACTTCGCTTTCGCTTGGTAGTAAAAGTAAATCGGCAGGCCGATCAAAATGATAAACAGCACCTGCCCCGTTAGCGGCCAGCGCGCCCAATACAGCACGAGAGACGCGAACACGAAGCCGAGCGGAGCAACCACGCTGAGGCCTTTCAGACGGAGAGGCCTGTACAAATCCGCCGCCGTCCGCCGCAGCGTCATCACCGTCACAGGACCCGTGATATAAGAAATCAGTGTCGCAACGGAAATGATTTCAGCAAGCACGCCCCATCCTCTGAATAAAAACAGAAAGATAAACGATACGATCAGGTTAAAAATCATCGCTTGGCGCGGCACGCCGTACAGCGGATGAAGCTTTCCGAAAATGCTCGGCATATATTTATTTTTTTCCATGCCGTAAATCATGCGGGACGTCGTAGCGGTATAAGTGATACCGGTTCCTGACGGAGATACGAACGCATCCGCATAAAGAATAATGACAAGCCAGTTGATATTCAAGGCGATCGCCAAATCGGCAAATGGAGAGTTAAAGTTCAGGTGACTCCAGCCGTGAACGATCATAGAAGGTTCAACCGCACCGATAAACGCGATTTGCAGCAGGACGTAAATGACGGTTGCGACCAACAGCGAACCGACAACCGCAATCGGAATCGATTTACCGGGATTTTTTGCTTCTCCGGCCATGTTAATCGGGCTTTGAAACCCGTTAAACGCAAAGACGATACCTGATGTCGCCACTGCCGTCAGCACGCTCGCCCAGCCATTCGGCGCAATGCTTGACCCGGATGTGAAATTTCCGCCGTGAAAACCGGTAAACAGCAGCGCTCCGATTGTCAGCCCCGGAATAATGATTTTAAAGATAGTAATCAATGAATTCGCTTTTGAAAATAAGTTAACTGTCCAATAATTCAGTAAAAAGTAAATAATCAGCAATACGGACGCAAAGCCGAGACCCTCTCCCGTAAGTGTGCCGTTGTGAACGAGATTGCCTGTCCATTTCGCCCACTCCCACGGCCATGAGCTCATATATTGAACGGACGCGACCGCTTCCACAGGAATAACGGAAACAATCGCAATCCAGTTTGCCCATCCTGCGATAAATCCAATAAATGATCCGTGAGAATATTGAGTATATTTTACCATTCCCCCGGCTTCCGGGAACATTGAACCTAATTCACTGTAAGAAAGTGCGATAAACAGAATAACGATCATACCGATAATCCAGGAAATAATTGCGGCAGGTCCCGCAATCTGAGCCGCCCGCCATGCCCCGAATAACCAGCCAGAGCCAATCATTGACCCAAGTCCGACCATCATGAGTGCAAACGTTCCCATTCTGCGATGTAATTGATTCATAAAGTTAACACCTTTCAATTAAAATATGACTCCAGCGCTATCATATATTTATAATATTATTCTGAAAATAGTTTTGTCAATCTTTATCGCATTAAAGCAGGAATCCAAAAATTACCCTTTGATGTTTAAACAGCCGTCAAGCGGGAATAACTACTGCAAGCCAGAAATAGAAAGGAGTTTTTATCATGAAACAAAAACTGCTCATTTCAGGACTTGCCGTGTCGACTGTCGGAGTGACTTCCTACCTGCTCAAAGATAAATCAAACCGCCAAAAGGTGAAGGACTTTATCCGCAATATGAAAACATCGCTTTCAGGGAAGCACGATATTGAATCATTTCCCGTCCACAAAGCAGGCAACCCGCATCCCGAAGATATTGAAGATAACAAAATGGTATCCGAAGGCTCCATGTATCCGGTTCAATACTACGATGACAAGAAGAAATAATCTGTTCCCATGCTGCCCGGCCGTATAAACGGCGGCAGCTTTTTTATGCAGACGGCTTTTTATAGATCCGCCAATATTGGCGCGGCCCTTGATCCCGCACGGTAATGCCCAGTTTGGATATTTCCGCTTTCAGTTCTTTCGCATCTTCGGTTTCATCCTGCTTCAGCGCCTTTTCCCTCGCTTTTAAGAGAGCGTTTGCCCCAGGCTCCAAATCCGGCATGTCCGGCACCCACCGTTTGTATTCTTCTTTAAAAGGATCTTCCGTCCCCAGCCAGACATACCCATGCCTGCGAAACGCATCAGCCGCTTTTTCAGCCGCCGGCTCAAGCTTTTCCCGAAAAAGCTCCTGCCCTTCAGTGCCTAATAAGACAAGATACTTCCCATCCGTAAACACACCGGAAATGCTGTCTTTCGAAAACACGCTTTCTTCATTATATATGGTTAAGGACACCTCACTGTCCGTTACGACTGCCACAAGACTTTCTTTAAAAGCTGCCCGCGTCAGCCACACTCCCCCAATTAAGCCGATAACGGCGGTTGTTGCCGCAGCCTTCCATCCGTGAAAAGATGCGATGATTTCTAGCACCCCGTGAAAAGGCAGCCAATCCAATGTAACGGCCCATTTCGCAATGACCGGCAGAAACCAGCCGATGACCAGACCCAATAATGGCGGCACAAGGAAAACCAAAGCTTTCTCAGCCGATGACAACTCAAGAACCGTCTGTTTTTTTGTTTCGTTCATTTTTCTCCTCCATTTGTATTTGTTACAGCAATCCATTATACAAAGGTTTGGATGATACCGTAAACTGTTTCCGGCACAAAAAAAGCCTCCGTCAGCGGGAGGCTTTTTAAAACAGCAGTTCATACACTTCATTCAATTCCATTGTCCGCTTTTCATCCTGCTCGTTCTCAGCATATTTGATCTCCTTCTCAAGCACCTGATTCAGCGCATCCATTTCCAGATCATTAAGATCCTTCACGAACTCGCCCTCATTTGCATAATGCTTCACCTGCAGCTTTTTATAAATCCCGCGGCAAACATCATGCTCCAAGTGGTTCGAAAGCGACTCGCGCAAATACCCGAGTGTCGTGTCCATCATGTAAGCCCTCCCTTTTCTTTAGGAATAGCTTCCCGGAAAGAGAGAAAAACTATACATGAAAGCGCGGCTGTTTTAACTCTGTACCTGAATGGAGAAAAATCCGCTGCTTAACGGTGTGTACGGCCCATTCAGCCCCGTTGCGGAGAAAGAGAACGTTCCTGAACTGACATAAGAAAGAGGAACGCTGTAATATTTAATGTAGCCTGTAATGATATTGCCGTTTTTCGTATATTCATCTTCCAGCGCTTTTGCCGTGAGATTTGTAATATTCGTTCCGTTGTTAAACGCCTGAATCGTGTTATTGTTCGGATACCCTTGGAAATATACAGCTAAATACCCGGTTGTGCCCTTCATCGGTTTTGATGCGCTGATTTGGTTCGGTCCGATATTTTCCCATTGATAATTCTGTCCGTCAGACGTCACACCGATAATACGGATTTGTGTTAAAGCAGGAGCGGGCGCCGCAGACGCTGACGGCATCCACAACCCGCTCACAAGCAACAAAACAGCGGCGGCCGCGGCGAATAATATCACGATTCTCTTTTTCATGTTTCTTCCTCCTCTTGTCATATTTTCATAGAACTCTATTCTATTTTACATGATTCCAAAGGAAAAAGATTACATTCCAAAAAAGAGTCTGGAAAACTTTGTGAACTAGATATGAAACGCTCTGGAAACACCATTGATGATCAGAAAGATGCCGCAGATTCTTAACACGACTCTCGAACTTCTGTCATCTTTACCGAAAAAGGTTTTTCCGAGCCAGCCGATCCATACGTTCATTGCGGCTCCAGCGAGTAATTCTATCATTCCGATGATTTCTGCCATATACAAAGCAGCCATCCTCCTAACTGTGTTTTTTCATATTGCGGTTTATCAAATAGAGTGATAAGGCCAGTGCCGCTGCGCCGGCGGCAAGAAACAGGCTCAAGGGGGCAATCTGTGCGCTGTCTCCGCCATTGTTTTGAAATGCGCCGATCACCCATTTTTCAGGGGTAAGCAACGACAGCGTCCGCATATACTCCGGAGCCGCATCTAAAGTGAAGAAAGCCCCTCCCAATAAACCCGTGACAGCGATAAAAACAGAAGCAAGCGATGTGAATTGCTTTTGGCTCTTCATAAACGGGATCACCGCCATCGTTACAGCAGTCAGCGCAAATACACAGGCCGCAAGCATTGCTCCCGCAGCAAGAACGTGATCGGCAAAACGGATATGCAGCATGAATGTTCCGGCACCGAGAATCACTATAATATGGAGAAGTCCGACAAGATACGCCGCCGCAAATTTAGAGATTGCATATGCCGTATAGGACACGGGCGTGCTCAGCAATCTGGCATATGTATGATTTTCTTTTTCGTCTATAAATGATCGCAAGCTTTGAACCGCAACGAACCAGATAAACATCACTAGAAATCCGATAAGCCTGTCAGCCGCTTGTCCGCCTGCATAAATGTGCTGGCGGTCAACGGTTACGGCAGAATGGCTTTGGATATCCTTCAACAGGTCAGCCGCCGCCTGCTTAGCGTCAGTGTGCAGCGTGCGGGACATCACTGCCGCATCGCGGACGATCTTTTTCAGCGTGCCCGCCTGCTGCGCAATCAGCTGCTCTGTCAAAACAGCATCACCCTTTTCTTCATTCTCAATAAATGAAACGTTCAATTCATCTCCGGAAAATAATGTCTCTTCGAAATGAGATCCGATCAGCAATCCGAAGGAAATATCCTGATGATTGACCTTTGTTTTTAAAACGTCCTCCGTGACCTTCGTGACTTTTACATGGCCGGCTGTCTGAATCATGTTCATCAATTGTGCTGAAAAGACGCTCTGATCCTTATCAGCCACATAGACTTCCTTCTGCTGACTGTCATCGGCAGAAAAGGAAAAGAGATAAGTCAGAAGGAGCGGGACGGAAATGGTCGCAAAGATCGCAACCCGATTCTGCAACATCAGTTTCAGCTGATGTCTGATCATGAATAACAGCTGCGTCATGAAACAGCCTCCTTCCGCTTAAACACCCATATGGTCAGACATAAAAACACGGCGCCGATGGCGGAGAGCTCTGCCAAATCCGCCGAAATACCGCTCAAGCCGGCATGCTGCGTGACACTTACGTAGCTGTTGATCGCTTTGCCGTTCGGTATCAGCTCCTGCACGATTTTCAAACCGGCAGGCAGGCTGTCTTTTGCGATAAAACTTCCGCCTAAAAAACTGAAGCCATACAGAATTGGAGCCGCCATGCTTGAGACGGTCTCGTGGTTTTTTGCAGTAAACCCCCAAAGAAGCACGATACTGCCGATCGCAAATGAATAAACGATCGTCACCAGCAATATTTCAAACAAATTGCCCCATTTCACATGGTACAAGATGCTGCTTGCGATGATGACGGCAGCCATTTGTATAAGGATGGCAAACATGATCCCCAAAAGCTTTCCAGCCACGTACTGGATATGTAATACAGGCATTGATTTGATTCTGAAGAATGTGTGCTGCTGCCTTTCTTCCACTATGCCGTGAATGAGCGCAAAAGCGGTCATGATAGAGAACATGACGACCATCGCGATTGAATAATACTGCATCGCATCAATCGGAGCCGCATGATGGCCGGCCGACTGTTTCGGAATGGCCACAGCCTGTCCGCGCTCAGCGGAAATTCCGCTCATTATGCTGCCGACTTCCTCCTTTGACAGATGTCCCGACTGTTTCAGCACCGTTTTTTCTTCGCTGCTTTCCATCTTTACTCTGGTGACAAACGAATCGGCCATCATCTCAACAATGTCTCCGTTTACAGAGCCTTGTTGGTCTGAAATCACTTTGATACTTGTTTTTTCATTGTGTTCCGCCGCTTTTGCAAAGCCTTTCGGCACGTATACAAAAACCGAGACTTTGCCGCTTTCGACAAGCTGTTTCCCCGCTTGATAACCGCTTATGTCTTTTACACGGATGAGATCATTTTGTTTCAGAACATCATTCTTTAATATCTCTCCCAAAGCACTCTCCGCGTGATCCGCATTATAAAACGCGATTTTAAATGACTTCGCTTTCGAATCGCCGTGAAAAACCGTTCCTAAAATAAAAATCATCAGCGCCGGAAATAGAATCAGTTTTATATAGAAAGACTTTTCTCCGGCCATTAACCGAAAATCTAATAAAATCAGCCTGAGCAGTGTTTTCATGACGCCCCCTGTGAATCCCGCAGCGTTTTGCCGGTAAGCCGGAGGAAAATGCTTTCCAGATTGGCTTCCTCGAAATGAATGCCCTTAATGGTGATACCGGTTCTTCTGATATCATCCGCAATATCAAGGATATTCCGCTCTGCCGCGGAAACGAGCATCGAAATGGTCTGATGGCTGACGGCGGCTTCGGAAACACCGGGAATGCGGCGGATTTTTTGTACGGCATCATCATTCAGACCCTCTGCATTCACAATCAGGGTGTCAGAGGCTCCCGCTGACTGTTTCAATTCGTCTTTCGTTCCGCAGGCAATGATTGAGCCGCGGTCCATGATCGCCGCTCTTTCACATAGATATTCGACCTCTTCCATGTAATGGCTCGTGTAGATGACGGTCATTCCTTTTTCTTGATTTAACGTCTTAACGGTTTCAAGAATATGGCGTCTGGATTGCGGATCAATTCCGACGGTCGGTTCATCTAAAATGAATAGTTTCGGTTCGTTCATCAGAGCAGCACCGATATTCACCCGTCTCTTCATACCGCCTGAAAATTCAGACACCCTTTGGTTTCGCTGTTCCTTTAATTCGATGATGTCCAGCACTTCATCGACCCGCTTATCGAGCTCCTTACCGGAAAGTCCGTACAGGCTCCCGAAAAAAGCCAAATTATCCTTTGCGCTTAGCGCTTGATACAAGGCTATTTCCTGCGGGACGATACCCATCACTTTTTTTATGGCCGCAGGCTGTTTTTGTAATGACATTCCATTAATGCAAATGGTTCCGTCCGTCGGTGAGAGCACGGTGCTGATCATTGACACCGTTGTTGATTTACCGGCGCCGTTTGGTCCCAGCAGGCCGAATATCTCTCCTTTTTCGACGCGCAGCGATATATGATTGACAGCGGTAAAATCGCCGTACTTCTTTGTCAAATCGGTTAATTCAAGCATTCGTGCAGCACTCCTTGTGTCATGTCTGCACTTATTCTACTCTTGGCGATCCTTGTTTTCTATTCACTTTCGTACTCGATATGGGTATTACTTTCGTCATATGTTTGGTGATGAAAAGAGAGAGGGGGTGAAGCGGGGTTATATCATTTTTTGTAAATATAATGTAAGCTCAGTCCTGTTTGTCACTTCGAGTTTATCGAGGATTCTGGATACATAGTTTTTCACAGTGCCTTCAGTCAGGAATAAGTCTGCGGCAATGCGTTTATTGCTTTTGCCTTCCATAATGTGCTTTGCGACATCAAGCTCTCTCGGCGTGAGAATCTCCGTCAGCTTTGGCTGCGGCTCCTCCTGAACGGCCGGGATGCCGATATGATTCAGCGCTTTTACGACTTGAACTGTAACCTTGGGATTCAGCATCATATTCCCTTCATAAACGGCCTGAAGAGAGGCAATGATTTCTTCTGAATCAGCATCTTTCAAGATATAGCCGTCAGCCCCGCTTTTCAGCCCGGCAAAAATATAGTGATCATCCTCAAACGTTGTGAGAATGATGACTTTTACGGACGGATAGCTGGCTTTTACCGCTTTTGTCGCTTCGATTCCGTCCATGCCGGGCATTCTGATATCCATCAAAATCACATCGGTTTCGGTTTGCGGAAGCAGCTGCAGAACTTCTTCGCCGGAAGAAGCTTCTCCCGATACTTGAATTCCTTCGTGAAGGCTCAGAATCATTTTGAGCCCCTCCCTGACAATGGACTGGTCGTCTGCGATCATGACATTCACTAGATCATTCCTCCTTGCACGGTATCCTTATTTTCACGTCAAAACCCGTTTCATTTCCGGAAGAGAAAACAGCTTCTCCGCCAAGCGCGGCCGCTCTTTTTTCAATTCCTTTCAGACCATTTGATTTTATGATCGTTCTGCACGCTGAGCCGTTATTATGAATATGCGCCAATATCATGTTCAGGTCCTTTTTCATCCGGACAGAAACATATGACGCATGTCCGTGCTTCACCGCGTTCGTAATCGTTTCCTGGACGGTTTGATAAAGACAGTGCTTCACATCAGGCTGCGCCGCTTCTATGGCCCCGTCCATCTCCAGCTCGAAGCGTATCCCTCCCGCCTCTTGAAAATGGCTGAAAATGTCACGGAGCGCTTGTTCAAATCCCTGCCCCGGCAAAGAGCCCTGCAGCAGCATCACGGCCTGGCGAAGCTTTAAAATCGATTCTTTCGTAAGATCATGCGCCTTATGAATGATCTGCTTTACTTTTTCCGGCTGATGCCCGGCTGTCTTCCCGGCAAATTCTAAATTCATTTTCAGAGCAGCGAGATAATGACCTAAAGAATCATGCAGCTCCTGCGCAATTCTTGTTCTTTCTTTCGTAACCGCCAGTTCTTCAATGCGTTCTGAGTATTCCTTCAGTGTGGCGTTGGCCGTCTTCAGCTCTCGATTCAGCGATTCAACCTTTGACTTCTCCTGCAGATTCTTCCGGTATAAATAAATCACCGCAAACATGATGAAGTAAGGGAGCACGATATCACTGACACCCGCTCCGGAGGCGTATAAAGCGGCGGCAAATGCGGCGGCGTTCATCGTTAACAAAACAGCCGAAATCTGCTTATCAGTAATAAGCACCTCCACCAATAAAAGCACCATTATTGCCTGTGTCCCCGTACAATAGACATTGTACAGCAGAACTCCCGCCATGACGCTGCTCAGGAGAAAAGATCCGTGATAGATGGCGGACCGTCTCTTCATATATATCGGCCGCAGACAGTCATTCGCCGTCAGCAGCATCACGAGTACAGACAAAAAAACCTTCAGCTCCCCCCGGCCGGGAGGAAGCTGAAGAATCGCATGAAAAATTGATAGTAACGCAAAGCCCCTGATCAGTAACTTCGTATGTGCAATCTTCATCGTATTCTCCTTACAGATGGGCGGCGGCTTTTCGCTCCACGTTCAGCAGATCATACAGCTCCTCAAGCGAATGAATTTCATGCGTCGGAATGACCCCGGACTCATTTATTTTCTTTCCGGGATTAAACCAGCATGTATCAATTCCCGCCATCTGACCGCCTTTTATGTCCGCGCTCAGTGAATCGCCGATAATAAGCCCGCGCTCGGCAGCAAAACCGGGAATTCTCGCAAATACATAATCAAAGTATTCCTTCATCGGCTTTTGAAAACCCGTATCCTCAGATACAAACACATCTTTAAAAAACGGATAAAGACCGGAATCACCCAGCCGCTTATATTGTGATCTTGATACACCGTTCGTCACGATGTATAAATCAAATAAAGGACTCAGCTTTTCAATCAGCTCATAAGCCCCGTCTATCATCTGGTGTCCTTCTTCTAAGTATCGGCGGTACGCCTTATTCATCAGCACGCCGTCCGCTTCGAGGCCGTATTCTTTAAACAAAAGGGCAAACCGTGTATTCACCACTTCATCGCGGGTCATGTCCCCCTCTTCAAACGCCTTCCACAACCCTTGATTTAACGCTTTATAACGGGCTTCCACCTCTGCCGTCAGTTCCAGCTTTGAACCTTGAAACAATTTTTGAAGAGCATCGGTTTCTGAAGCGGTAAAATCCAGCAGCGTATTGTCTATATCAAATAATAACGTACGGTAGTGACTCATCGATGTTTCCCCCGGTTCTGCTTTTTTTAACCAGTATACCACTCGTTGACAAGCCGAAAAAGACACCCCTTTAAGAGAGGTGTCTTTTTGAATTATACAGCGTCTTCTATTTTCGAGTCTTCATCAGACATGCGCTTGCCGATGCCGAACGCATAATAGCTGATCGTCACAATCGCCATAAAAATCACCCCGACGACCAAAGATATCCGCGTCTCTTTGTTAAACCACATGCCGGCCAATACCATGATTAAGAAAGCAATCGTCAAATAGTTGGTAAACGGCGCAAAAGGCATTTTAAACGGGTGCTGATCAAGCTCAGCGCCCTTCGCCCGTCTGAAACCGAGATGGCTGATTAAGATAACAAACCACGGAATCATTCCCGGCAGCACACTCGCGCTGTAGACATAGACAAATATTTTCGGAGGCGCGATGTAGTTCAGCACGACACCGATCACAAGGCCGATTAATACCGCAAGCGTACCGAATATCGGCACACCGCTCGATGAAACTTTCTTAAAGAATTTCGGCGCCTGTCCGTTCACGCCCAATGTATAAAGCATGCGTCCCGCACTGAAAATCCCGCTGTTGCAGCCGGACATCGCAGCGGTAATCACAACAAAGTTAATCAAACCGGCCGCCGCCGTAATCCCGACTTTCGCAAATGTCGAAACAAACGGACTGCCGAGGGAGTGAAGCTCATTCCACGGATACACAGTCACGATTACGAAAATCGCACCGATGTAGAAAATCAAAATCCGCCAGATAATGCTCTGAATCGCGCTTCGCAGCGTTTTTTGCGGATCTTTCGCTTCTCCTGCCGTAATTCCGATCAGCTCAACCCCTTGATAGGCCGCAACAACCAAAGACAAAGCAAAGAAAAATCCGGAAAAACCATTTGTAAAGAAACCGCCGTGCGACCATAAATTAGATAATCCGATCGCATGACCCCCGTTGCCGAAACCGAAGAAAATAATGCCGATACCCGCAACAATCATCAGAATAATGGTGACGATTTTGATCATGGCAAACCAAAATTCAAACTCACCGAAAGATTTTACCGAAATCAAATTCGCCGCACCGAGAATGGCCATGGCGATAAGGCCGGGAATCCATGCCGGCAGATCAGGAAACCAATATTTCATATACGAACCGACGGCAATAATTTCAGACATCCCGACGATCACCCATTGAAACCAGTTGCTCCACGCCGTCATATAGCCGGCTAACGGATGTATATACTTATGGCCGAATGTCGCAAACGACCCTGTACTCGGCTCTACATAAAGCATTTCGCCCATCGCACGCATGATAAAAAAGATAAAGATACCCGAGATCGCATAAGCCAGCAGAACAGACGGCCCTGTCCATCCAATCGTGCTGGATGACCCCATGAATAAACCGACACCGATCGTGCCGCCCAGCGCAATCATCTGGATATGACGCGCGCCTAAGCCTCTCTTTAATTCCTTGTTTGCCACTTCGCTTCCTCCTCTTAACAGCTCTGATATATGTGAAATAATGAAGCAGAAGGTGCACCTGTTGAACCTAACTCAATCTTCATTTCCCGCAATATTAGAAATATTCTATCTTCCTATTGTTATATAGTCTCCAATTTCCTTATTCCATCATAATAAATTTTCGTGGAAAACACAATTGTTTTTTTCAGGTAAACACCCTGCACCCTAGACCGAGAGACTCAAAATAAAGCGCTTTCATTTTTATTAAATTAAGAATATTGAGATAATAATTACCACAGCTTCCGAGAAACAGTATTTCCCGGGAGAAAAAGTTCCACCCCCTATTCTATAAATGTTGCTAAGCAGAATGGCGTAAAGCCTTACTCTCTATCATTCTCCCTCTCATACGCCATCATCCTGCTTACCCCGGCAAAAATCATTCACTAATCGATAAATGCCTCATTCAGCCGCAGCAAAAGCCTGCCGAACATTTCTTTCTCCTCGCCGGACCAATCGTCAAGCATGCGATGATACCGCTCAAGACGCATCTTTTTATCAGCTTTTAGCCTCTGTTTGCCAAGCTTCGTAATCGCAAACAGACTGACCCGCCCGTCAGAAGGATCGGAGAAGCGCTGGATCAGCTCCTTCGTTTCCAAGGCCGCGGCCTGTCGAGACAACGTAGATATATCCAGTTTAAAGGATTCGGCCAATTCCTTCACACGCGCCGGCCCGAATTCATCAAGCTGCCGTAATAACAAATACGCAGCTCTTTCCAGATGTCCGATTTTGCGGTCGGAGTTATCAAGATAAACAGCCCTCCTGATAAAAGTGGTGAGCTCATATTCAATTAATTCAATCGGATCTTGTTTTGACAAACGCCTCACTCCTTACATTGACAACAGCAATATTAGTTGTATAATACAAACATATGCACATTTACTCAGAAAACATATAGAAAGATTTTGCATACATATATTTGTATAGTACAAATATATGTGCCGAAAGTAAAGAAACTTATCGAAGCAACAAGAAAGGGGGAAGCTGCTCTTCTCCAAAGAACAGCATCGTTGTGAAAATCATACGCATCATACTGCAAATCATTATTTTATTCGCATTTTCCTTTATCGGGGGAGCCGTTCAGCAGCTCTTCCACCTGCCCATTCCCGGCAGTATCATCGGTTTAATCCTGCTCATCATATGTTTATCGGTTAAGATCATTCCCGCCAAAATGATTGAAGACGGAGCTGGATTTTTGCTGTCTTTTCTTCCGCTGCTATTCATTCCGGCCATGACGGGCGTCATCAATTATCCGTCACTGTTTTCCGCCAGCGGGGCGGCCCTGTTTTTAATCGTCGTGCTGAGCACCATCGTCACAATGATCGCCGCAGGGTACGCGAGCCAGCTGTTAGAGCATAAAGCCAATCAGAGAAAGGAGAAAAAGAAGTGCAGCAAGCATGTATCGCAATCCTTATAATTTTGTTCACGGCCGCCGCCTATCTGGCCATGGTGAAATTATATGTACGCTTTCCATATCCCTTTCTCATACCTGTGTTGACGACTACGATTTTCATTATTGCCGTGCTGCTTGTTTTTCATATTCCGTATAAAGAGTATATGGTCGGCGGACAATGGATCAATTCACTGCTCGGCCCCGCCGTGGTGGCTTTGGCATACCCGCTTTATAAGCAGCGCCGGATGTTGATCAAGTATATGTTTCCGATTATCGGCGGCGTATTGGCCGGTTTATTCTCCGGAATGGTCAGCGGCCTGTTATTTGCAGAGCTGTTCGGCATCAGCCGGAGTTTGATTTTGTCTATCATCCCAAAATCAATCACGACTCCCGTCGCCATTCAGATCGCGTCCGGTATCGGCGGTGTTCCTTCCATGACAGTCGTGTTCGTCATGATCGCAGGGTTTTCCGGCGTCATCTTAGGGCCGCTGCTTCTCAAGTGGATCCGCATCCGCAGCTCACTCGGGAAAGGAATTGCATTCGGGAGCGCCTCCCATGCGCTCGGCACCTCAAAAGCAATGGAATACGGAGAATTAACGGTCTCCATGAGTTCTGTCTCCATGACGCTCTGCGCCGTGTTAGGGTCGGTCTTCGGACCTGTCGTAGCATGGATGTTTCAAATTTAAAGCTGGCGGTTCTCCGTCAGCTTTTTTATATGCAGATTATCTCATTTTCTTCCAATATTGATGTTTCATTTGTAAAAAGAATGGTAAAGTAGAAAACAAGGAGGGATTTAAGATGACTGCAGCAATTCCGCAAAAGAAACTGCTGGATGGGACAAGCATTCCCGCGATCGGCTTCGGTACATACGCTCTTCATGGAAACAACGGCGTTCATGCCGTTACCAGCGCCATTGATATCGGCTATCGTCTGATTGACACCGCTTATAACTATGAAAATGAAGGGGCGGTCGGAGAAGCCATCAAGAGAAGCTCTGTTCCGAGAGAGCAGCTATACGTGACGTCCAAGCTTCCGGGACGCTACCATGAATATGACAAAGCTGTACAAACCATTCAAGAATCTTTATACCGCGCCGGTCTGGATTACTATGACCTGTATCTCGTCCATTGGCCGAATCCGAAACAAGACCGCTACAAAGAAGCATGGCAGGCACTGATCGATGCGAAAAAATGGGGCCTGATCCGCTCCATCGGCGTCTGCAATTTCCTGCCTGAGCATATCGAACGGCTCGAACGTGAAACCGGCGTAAAGCCAGGCATCAACCAAATTGAACTGCATCCCGCCTTTAATCAGCAGCAACAGCGGCAATGGCATGAAGAACAGGGCATCGTGACAGAATCATGGAGTCCGTTAGCCCGCGCCGGTGAAGTATTGAACGATCAAAAACTCGGACAGATTGCGGACAAATACGATAAAACCATTTCTCAAGTCATTTTACGCTGGCATATCCAGCTGGGCGCCATCCCGATTCCAAAATCAGCATCGCCCGAGCGCCAGCTTGAAAACATCTCTGTTTTTGATTTCTCCCTTGATGAAAACGACATGAGCATTATCGACTCGCTTACCCGCCCGGACGGACGCATAAACGGCCAAGACCCGGCGGAGTATGAGGAGTTTTAAGCAAACGCATAAAGAAAGCTGACGGCATCATTCGTCAGCTTTTTTCTCATTTTATATACGCACACCCAGCTCCCGTTTCCATTCAGAAAGCCACTCCGTATCCCCAGATCCGTATTGCCTGCTTTGGCCGGCATCACGCAGAGATCCGTCTTTGTAATCAATGGACAGCACCAAATCAGGAATGGCATCATAACCCGTTCTCGCCAGCTTCGTAAGCGCCTGTCCGTAATGGGCAGCCGCTTCTGCCGCTGTATGTTTCAGTAAAGGATCGTGCTGCAGCGCTTCCTTATAAATCTCTAAAAGGTCGCGTCCGTCTTCTGTGACGAACTTCCCGCCCACAGTCTGCAAGTCTTTCAGATGATAGCCGGTCACCTCATACATTTCCCGAACGACTTGATATTTCTCATACGCTTCCGGCGTAAACTGCGAGGAGTCATCACTCCGGCTGCGAATGATGTGCGCAAACAGCTCTTTGCTGTTTTCCCCGGAGTTTAAGACGGCTTCGATCTGCTGAGTGAGCTCTTGATCGTCAGTCCCGCTCACTTTTAACAGATAATCAATCGGTGATATCGTAAATGTAAGATTCGCATCCTCCGGAATCTGAATATGATTCCGATGAAAAAGCACGCCGATTTGCTGATTGACCTGCCCTCTCTGAAACACCTTTTCGTTTTCTCCTTGAATTTCTCCATTGAGTGTTTCACCCCGAAACGCAGCATCACGGAAATCATAGCTTTGGGCTTTCCCCTTAAACAGCCATTCCGTTTCATTATGATAAGCGGCCTGACGCTCTGATTCTGTTAAATCACTCCTGAAATAAGGTGAATCGGGACGCTGGTATTTGTCCTTAATAAAACGTAAAGGATCTGATTTTCGTTTATTGATTTCATTGATACGGCTGTATTTCTCATCAAGAATCCTGCTTGCAATATCACTCTCAGACTCATACGGATTATCAGCGGCTATTACTGTCTCATTCCCATTATCCGTAATCGTTTTCTGATTTGCGGATTGATATAAACGGGACAGGCTGCTCCCTTTCTCAGTGACACCGCTCCTTGAATAATTCACCTGGCTCAGATCGCGGGTCCCGCCTGATTGAATCAATAAGCTGTCCGGCCTTTTTGCCGCATCTTTCACATTTGTTTTAGAAGAATTTTGCTGAAGCATTTGCTGAGCCATTATTTGATTTTTTATATAACGAGCGTTTAGGCGCATGTTTTTAACCTCCGCTTGAGATGATGTTCTAGTGTTTTTATCGGCTGTTTCCCAGTTGATTTTAACCTTAAATAACAAATGTTTACATAATGGTCGTTTTTATATATGATGAAGTAAAAAGGGGGATTTTTCCATGAAAAAGTATATATCTATTCTATTTGTCACTGCAATCGTATTATCAGGCGTATTGTTTGCACCTTCAGCTTCAGCCTCTGCGTTTCAAGTAAGCACTATTACAGGAAATCACTCATTTGAAACTGCCAATCCAGTAGGCTACTGGAAATATAAAAATATTGATACAGCCGTATTGCCGGAAAGGGAAAAAGAATCGTACTTCACTTTCACTGCCAATAAGGGAGAAAGACTCTATGTCAGGAGCTCAACAAGGAGTGAATACAAGGGAATGAGCATTGAAATTTACAATAAAAATAAAGTGCTGGTCAGTAAAGGCACAGAAGTGATAAACCCTGATACGCTGCTTCCTTTTATCTATGCCATTACAGATGCGAAAGAAAATAACGAGACGTTCTACGTGAAAGTGTCCCGCGGCTCATACACTGACGATATATACTTTACACTCTCCATTTACGATCGAATCAAAGCCGGAAGCGAAACCTTCGCATTCAGCGGCACAGCTGAAAATAAAGGAAATACAAGCCTCAGTCCGAACGGATCGGATTCAACCGTTCTCAGGCTCGACTTAACCAAACAGACAAGCATTCCAAAAGACGCCATAGTGAAAAGAATCAGCACCACCGCGACTCAAATACCAAGTCAAGGAAACACAAAACACAGCATAATGTCTGAAGAAAATAAAGTATGGCACCGTGCACTCGCAAACAGCTCCACTCAAGGAAATTACGGTATCACACTGGATGATAACCTCTCAGTCTCAAGCATCTGGAATTTTAAATACAACACACTTGCAACAGCAAAATCGACTATGAAAAATGTGAAATTGAAGATAGATTATGAGTACGATGTGACATCACAATATTAATGAGAAGAAAGCATATAGTTCTCGCAATGTTGCTACAAAAGTTTTTTTACAATACTCTTTTTTTATTCCTCACTAACTAAAATTTAAATGATCATAGAAGTTTATTTGGTATAAAAAATGTGTATTTTACAATAAAGCTTTTAATTTATTTTCAATCCATTGCCGTCCATAACGCTCTTCTACTTCCATAGTAATTAAAATAAACAATTCTTTCTTAGCCCTTGTTAAGGCAACATATAAATAATTAGCCATTTTATTTTGTTTAGTTTTATTTTGAAAAAAGTATTCAGCTAACTCAGTTGTTAATATAAATAAACAACGATCCCCTTCCAAACCTTTTACCTTATCAATTGAATCAACAATTATCCCTTCTTTAAAAAGTATTTCTCGATTTAAATCAAGAGCTGCAATCATTCGTGCTTTATCTTGACTAGATAACTCTAGAGACAACAGATCACTTATACCATTTACAATTCCCCAATTATTTTTGACAATTATATTTTTTTGAACCCATCTAAGTAAAACAAAAGCTCTTTTTTCTACATGATTTTCTGCACAATCTATTTTTTTAAATAAACATTTCAATTCATATTCTAATAAATTCTTATGTGTGTCTCTATCTTTATCACTAGTAATAAATCTTTCATTTTTTTGATATATATAAATATATTCAAACGTTTCATTATCAAAAAAGTTGGAAATGTTTATATCTTTTTCGAATAAATAATGGATACTTCCTTCTTCCTCCTTTTGATATTCTTGGCTCTCTTCTTTTGGAACATACTTATTTGAAAGTTTTACAAGTGATCTAGGGCATCTATAATTTTCTTTTTTGTACTTCACAAAATGAGGATAACTGCTAATTAATTGTCTTAATTCGCTTCTCCCCCTTAAATCTTGTTTAGGATCCCCAACAATATATAAATAGAATTCATTAATATAAAATGTCTTAATAATCCTAGATAAATCGGCGTCCATATCTTGAGCTTCATCTATAAAAATTGAATCTAGATATTTTTTTATTATAGATATAACTTTTAGTCGCCTGTCCTTCACTACTTTTCTATCAGTACTTTTACCATTTACAACATATCGAGCTATTTTTGTTACTTCTTCAACATGTATAATATTTTTCTCCCTTAATTCTTTTAACTTTTTCGTTTTATAAGTATGGTTATCTGGCAAATTTATTGCTGAAACCCCTGAATACAATTGTCCATACAACAAATGATGAAAAGGAAAAATAATTTCTTGTAGCAGAAAAGCATGCGCTGTTTTAACTTTAATTTGAGTAGGAATGCTACCATGCTGCTCAGTAATTTTATTTCTTATATGATCTCTAGCAGCGTTAGTATAGGTAATGACATATATTATTTTTCCGTCTTTTAATTCTCCATACCTTGTTAGAACTTCTTCAGCCATTGTAGTGGTTTTTCCTGCCCCTGCACCAGCAACTACTATCTTCATTCCTTTACACCACTCTGTAAAAATTTTAATACTTTTTCAATATGCTTCGGCAACGATATATCTTTGAGATGTCCCATACCAAAATCTTGGCAGAAATTTAACATAATATCTGTTTTAGCTGTTCTCCATTTATCAGATAAAGCATCCGGAGATTTTATTTCATCATCTTTCCAACCATATTCTTCAGAAAAGTACTTCTTTAATTTCTCGAAATTTTTATTAGTTTTAACAAATTCTGGCTCCAAAGTATACTCAGTAGTAGTAGTAACAAAAATACTATGATTATCGTTATACTCTTCATGACTTAGTTGTGCTTTTGGTTGGTCATCAAAATCTCTAATAATACCTATTCTATTAGATGTACCATCGTTTACCTTCAGCCATATATCCAGCATATTTTTAAATCCTTTATGTAATGAAATAACTTCAATATCATTTAATACGTTTTTTTGGAAACTTAAATATGATTTAATGAGCATTTCTTCACTAGGACCTTCGACTAAAATACATCTCCTAGAGAATAAAAATTTCAAAAAATCAAGATTGGGTTTTTTTGCTAAATATTCTAAATCTTCCTTTCCAGCAACACCTGTTAAAGAAAATGCTTTCCCTTCTTTTACTATCGTCACATTATTAAGCTCTAATTTATTTAAATATTCAGAACTATGTGTTGAAATAAATAACTGCATCTGTTTGCTAGACTTTATAGTTGAATTAATAAAACTTGCAAGTAGCCTTTCATTACTTATACAAAGGTGTGCTTCCGGCTCTTCTACAGTTAAAATATTTAATGCAATATCTGAATTTACTTCTAATGAATTCATCATTACAAGTAGATAGATTAGGTTTCTATACCCTAATCCTTGACTATAAAGATACTCCTCTCCAATTCCTAATCGAACATTGTTTAGTAAAGAGTTAATACTAGGCATATTAGGTAGCAAGCTAATTTGATCGAAAAACTCTTTAGCATTTTCAATCTCTGATATTTCTTGCCAATTAAATATGCCTTCTAAATTACTAATCTCTTTCAAATCATCAAAAAACTTACCATACGATTCTTCAACTTTGACTTTTTGTTCATCACCTAACTTATTATGCAAGAGATTCACCAATGCTTGGGACCCTAATTTAGTATTTTTATAAGAGAAATCATCCCTCTCGGCAGCTAGAGAATTATATTTAAAACTAGTTAAGTCATTAAATGCTACCTGTTCATTCGTTGTTGGGACCACAATCGAATATTTAAACATCTCTATCGGTAATAAGTTCAATTTCATATTATCTACATCATCTTCACATTTATCAGCTAAAATCTTTGTTATATGCTCTAATAACTGCTTAGGATTTTCCACAAAATATCTATACTCAATTTGATATAGAAGCTTGCCATCGTCCAGGTAATTATTCCATTTACGAACATAATATTCATCAGCTCCTTCTGGTTCAAAAGTTACCATTACTGATACAAATGGAATAATACTAACAAAATCTTTTATATCTATCTCAGAATCCTTGATTTTTTCTAAATTTATTTTAATAAAATTAAAATAGGTATTTTTCAAATCATTATTTATATCATGCCAGCCAAGATTTTTACCAACATTTCCTATCTCATTATTTAAAAATGGTAGTGTAATGGCTTTTAATAAATTACTTTTTCCACTATTATTTTCACCAATAAAGATTACTAACCTATTTAATTTCAAATCGACATTTTTTAAGTTTCTATATCCTTTGATACATGCATTTGAAATTAGCATTTTCCCTCTCCATTCTTATAAATCTACAATTAAAACGTTTGACGTAACTTGAGGTTTATATTCAACATTTTTATTATCATATCTTAATATTAAAATTCAAGCATTCTTTATCCCAAGTTCCATGGCTATCAATTAATTCACTTAATATAATCTGATAAAAGAATATTCACCTTACTAACTTTCAAGTTAAATTATCAGAGTTGATAACGACCTGTCTACACACTTTCGTCTTCAATTACGCTGGCTACTTTTTCAAATAGATATCTCCGCAATCACATATTTCCTCTCTGTCATACATCCCTCAAATAACAAAGTGTTTTATTAAAAACTCTTTCAATCTGCCTTGTATTCCGTTAATAATTTGCACTTCAGGATTGTTCTCTAATACTTTCAGAACTTTATTAAATCCTCCACTTAATTCACATTTAACTTGAACATGATAAAACGATATGTTTCCAGATCCTCTATCAACTTTACTTCCACCAATATCTGACGTCAATAGATTTACGGATTTCGGTTACTTTTATCATTTTTACATATCCATGTATTCCTTATCCATTTCCACCACTAAGGTTATCTGTTTTGCTTTAGTTACTTTATCAAGGGTTGATTCACTTTGCTAGTTACCATTAATTCTCCTTCTATGTAGCGTATAATTTTAAGTATTATTTCAGGAAGCATAAATAAAATTTCAGTATAGAGGATTCGCTTATTCATTACATTTATGATTCTAAGAGTTGTGTCATCAGGTGAACTCGTAAAAGTAGTCAAACTAACTGATAGAGAATTAGAAATTGCCCTCGAAAACCAACAAAAAAACTGAATATTATTCAAATGAAAGTAATTTTGTTCTCCATCAGTTGAATGCTCTAACGGAACATCTCGAGTTCCCTAGTTTATATTTGACACCATTATCAAAGCCTTGTCTTTCTTTAATCGATTTGATTTTAGATGTTCGGTTTTCTCTTGAATTTAAAAACACCCCTTTGGAAAATCATATCCAAAGGGGTGAAACTATGCAACTTTTCAGAAGCGGTATAACTTTATTTCAGTGCTGAACGTACAGTCCTACCATTATTAAAAACTACTCCACAGTCACACTCTTCGCAAGGTTGCGCGGTTTATCAACGTCACAGCCGCGGTGCAGTGCCGCGTAGTAAGCGATCAGCTGCAATGGTACAACAGAAACCAGCGGAGCAAGCGCAGGGTTGACTTCCGGCAGGATGAATCTGTCGTCTGCGTCTTCTAAGCCTTTCAGCGAGATGATGCAAGTGTTGGCGCCGCGGGCTGCGACTTCCTTCACGTTTCCGCGGATGCTCAGGTTGACGTGTTCTTGTGTCGCCAGTGCGAAGACCGGTGTTCCTTCTTCGATCAGGGCGATTGTTCCGTGCTTCAGCTCGCCGCCGGCGAAGCCTTCCGCCTGAATGTAAGAAATCTCTTTCAGCTTCAGGGCGCCTTCGACACATACGAAGTAGTCGAGGCCGCGGCCGATGAAGAAAGCGTTTCTTGAAACAGTCAGGTACTCACGCGCGATCATTTCCATTTCGTCCTTCTGGTCGCAGAGGGCTTCCATGGCATTTGCCGCGATACCTAATTCTTTGACTAAATCAAAGCCGATATCAACGCCGTTGCGTTCTGCCGCAACTGATGCAAGGATCGCAAGCACGGCAATCTGAGCCGTATACGCTTTTGTTGATGCAACCGCGATTTCAGGGCCGGCATGCAGAAGCAATGTGTAATCCGCTTCACGGGAAAGCGTGGATCCCGGAACGTTTGTAATTGTCAGCGCTTTGTGGCCCAGCGCTTTGACTTGAACAAGCACGGCGCGGCTGTCCGCTGTTTCTCCGCTTTGAGAAAGGAAGATAAAGAGCGGTTTCTTAGACAGAAGCGGCATGTTGTAAGAGAATTCACTCGCTACATGCACTTCAACCGGGACGTTTGCCCACATTTCAATATATTGTTTTCCGACAAGACCGGCATGGTAGCTCGTTCCGCAAGCCACGATATAAATGCGGTCCGCTTCCGCCACAGCGTCAGCGACATCGCCGGCCACAGCCAGTCTGCCATTTTCGTCTTGATACGTTTGGATGATTTTTCGCATAACAAGCGGCTGCTCATCCGTTTCTTTTAACATGTAGTGAGGGTATGTGCCTTTTTCGATATCACTGGCGTCAAGCTCAGCGATATAAGACGCACGTGTCATGACTTCACCGTCAAGGTTTTTAATCACGGTTTCGTCTTTTGTCACGATCACCATTTCTTTATCCAAAAGCTCAACGTATTCATTCGTTACTTGAAGCATAGCCATCGCGTCAGATGCCACGACGTTAAACGTATCTCCAAGACCGATTAACAGAGGGCTTTTGTTTTTTGCAACGAAAATGGTGTCTGTGTTTTCGCCGTCAAATAATGCAATCGCGTAAGAGCCTTTTAACAGAGTGAGTGTTTTTCGGAACGCTTCTTCTGTATTAAGACCTCCCGCCACAAATTGCTCGATCATTTGAACGATGACTTCAGTGTCCGTGTCGCTTTTCAGTTCAACATTTTCAAGGTATTCGCGCTTCAGCTGAACATAGTTCTCGATCACACCGTTGTGAACAAGTGTAAAGCGGCCAAGTGCGCTTTGATGCGGGTGAGCGTTCAGGAAGCTTGGTTCGCCGTGAGTCGCCCAGCGTGTATGGCCGATTCCCGCTTGAGATTCAACCGCAGGATCCACCACTTCACGAAGGTCGGCGATGCGGCCTTTCTCTTTGTACACATGCACGCCCTGCTCGTTCGCCACAGCGATACCGGCAGAGTCATAGCCGCGGTACTCAAGCTTCTCTAATCCTTTTAACAAAATCTCTTTCGCATCAAGCTGACCGATATAACCTACAATTCCACACATTTTTTCTTCCTCCTAAAGGTGTAAAAGGAGACGAAGAAAGCCGAATTACAAGGGGACTTTCAATCGTCCCCTCCCACATGTTTTTTTGGAAGATCATGTGATTTCCCTTTGTTCGGAGAGTCGCCCCTCCGGTTTGAAGAAATCCTTACGGCTGTGATCTAAATGAATCAGCCGGGAGGCATCCGCCGAAAATTCGATAACCTCCATCCTCGTCAACTAAGCCGTTTTTCGGGCGCTTAGTTCGGGCGCTGTAATTATAAAAGATGCAAACAATTCCGCCTTCCCTGTAAGTGAAAAACAAAGGCCGGACAAGCTTGATTTTACAGCATGTGCCAAGGACGGTCAATTATTTTTTGCCGCCCCGGCATCATGTTTACTATCATATTATGCTGGTCGCACTTGTCTTGTTCGCTCTCTGTTTATAAACTTCGTTACTCCGCTCCCATTTCTGTCCGCACGACATCCACGATTTTTGTGACATATTCGTCACAAAGCTCTTTTGTTCTCGCTTCCGCCATCACGCGGACGAGCGGCTCGGTGCCTGACGGACGCACTAATATCCGGCCGTCTCCATTCATTTCTTTTTCCACTTCAGAAATAACCGCCTTCACCTTAGCGTTTTCTTCCACCTTATATTTATCCGTCACTTTCACATTTACTAAAAGCTGCGGGAATTTTTTCATTTCAGCCGCAAGCTCTGAAAGGGTTTTGCCGGACGCCTTCAGCGTATTCACAAGCATGATCGCGGACAAAAGACCGTCACCGGTAGTGTTGTAATCAAGGAAAATAAGGTGCCCTGACTGCTCTCCGCCGACATTATAGCCGTCTTTTTTCATCGCTTCTACGACATAGCGGTCTCCGACTGCCGTTTGAACGCTTTTGATTTCTTCTTTTTCAAGCGCTTTGTAGAAACCGAGGTTGCTCATCACGGTTGATACGACGGTATCATCTTTGAGACGGCCCTCTGATTTCAAATACTTTGCGCATATGTACATGATCTGATCGCCGTCGACAATGTTTCCTTTTTCATCAACGGCAATGAGGCGGTCGCCGTCGCCGTCAAATGCAAGGCCGATGTCGGCGTTTTTTTCTTTGACGAAAGCACTCAGCGCTTCCGGATGTGTAGAACCGACGCCGTCATTAATATTTAATCCGTTCGGAGACGTTCCCATTGTAGACACGTCAGCATCAAGATCGGCAAAAAGGTGAGTCGCAATGGAAGATGTCGCACCATGGGCGCAGTCAAGCGCTACATGAATACCCGTGAAATCTTCGTCTGCCGTCTGCTTTAAAAATTGCAGATATTTTTGAACACCTTCGAAATAATCGTTCACAAGCCCGAGGTCCGCGCCTGTCGGTCTCGGCAGCTTATCTTCCGGTTCATCCATGAGACGTTCAATCTCGGCCTCCTGCTCATCAGAAAGCTTAAAGCCGTCTCCTCCGAAAAATTTAATTCCGTTATCCTGTACGGGATTGTGAGAAGCGGAAATCATGACGCCCGCCTCAGCATCCATGGCTTTCGTTAAATAGGATACCCCCGGTGTAGAAATGACGCCGAGGCGCATCACTTCAGCTCCGATCGATAAAAGTCCGGCGACAAGGGCTCCCTCCAGCATATGTCCGGAGATGCGTGTATCACGGCCGATCAGCACTTTCGGGCGCTGTTTATCTTTGGTCAGGACATAACCGCCAAAACGCCCCACTTTAAAGGCCAGCTCTGGCGTAAGCTCGCTGTTGGCAACACCTCTTACACCATCTGTTCCAAAATACTTGCCCATTTTGTATCGCTCCTTTTTCATTCTGTTGAAGATGAATCAGCGCTTGATCCGCCTTCATCCTGGTCTTGATTTTGATCCTGGTTTTGACTTTTATTCTGATCGCTGTCAGTGTCGTCTTCCCGGTTCTTGTTCTTGTCTTTGTCTGCGTCTCCGCTTGTGCCGTCATTATTGCCGGAATCGGCGGAGCCGCCGTTATTTTTATTTGAACTTGTGTTTTTCTTAGAAGTCAGCTTGATTTTAGCCGTGTCTTTGGACAGGGACCATGTGATGTTTTGCGGTCCGTTTACTGCAAGCTTTACAGAATGCTCTCCGTCATCTAAGTCTGAGACATTGGCGTACAGTTCAATATCCGACTTTTTCAGCGCCTTAATGTTGGCCGGAGAGCCTTTGGCCGTAATATTTATCGCCCGCGATTCTGGGTCGAGAAACTCAATCTGCTGCGAGCCTCCCAATCCGACCGTCTTGATTGCGACATTGTCAAAATCCTTTTTGTCTTCACTGTCCACCTTAACATGAAGCGTAATTTTCCCCGGTGATACCTTTGTCACACCCTTAGGAAGCGGGATGTCGGCATCTATATCCGTATCTTTATCAATTTTGCCTAAATCAAGAGATACGCCGTCGATAAACTCAAGTGAATCCAGTACGTCCTGCGGGCCGTAAACCGTCACCTCACTCGGATTCGAGTCAATGCTTGCAATGCTCACCCCGTCAGGAAGACTTCCCTTCCTTTCGATTTTGAAAGGGAGCTTTTTGCTCGGACTGGCCACGGGAACCGTCACTTTGATGATTGACGGTTCAACATCAACAGGAAGTGCGTTGCCGTCTTTGTCATAGACGGTCACCTTCACTTCCTTATCAATGGTTTCATTTGCATTTTCTAGGTTCACGGATGCTTTGACAAGCGAAATGTTGTCAATCACATTTTTCGAACCCGTAATCTGTACGTTTTTCGGGCTGATGATCGGCTGCTGGGGCGTATACCCCTTTTTCATTTTGCTTTTATTGTAGTATTCAACTTCAACCGGAAAACTCTCAGCCGTTTTTTCCTGAATCGTAACCGTCGTGACTGACGGGTTAATGGATATCGTCAGTCCGTCCGATACATTTTTCGCCTTCAATTCGACCTTATGAGTCCCGGTCTTCAGCTTGTTCATATCGGCATATATCTCAAAATTCTTCGTCTGTCTCGCCTTTTTCACCGCGCTTGTCGATCCTTTAATTGTGACATTTACGGTCTGAGGCACGCCGGTGACCACGTAATTCGCTTCATCATAATATGCTTTTACAGGAATATCAGTAAGCGTAGCCTCGTCAGTCGTTGATGTCGGAAAAAAGGATTCCCCCGGCTTTTTCGGAGTCGGCGCCTGGTTGTTGTTAACCGCAACATAAAGCAGGAGCGCAAAGAGCAATGCAATGATCTTTACAGCCCAGCGGTTGTTTAAGAATTTATCCATTTTTCTTGCCCCTCCAGTACCAGCGGTTAGAAGAAGTATCTCTGGCGTTTTTCTTAAACTCGGCTTCAAGCATTTCTTTCAGTGCTTCTTCCGTCAATTCTCTGTGAAGGTCTCCGTTTTTGGCCACGCTGATGGCGCCCGTCTCTTCAGATACGATAATGGTTAAGCTGTCCGTCACTTCACTGATGCCGACAGCCGCTCTGTGCCGCGTCCCCAGCTCCTTTGAAATAAACGGGCTTTCAGAAAGCGGCAGATAACAGGCAGCCGCCGCGATCTCGTTATTTTTCATAATGACCGCTCCATCGTGCAGCGGCGTATTCGGAATGAAGATATTAATCAAAAGCTCCGAGCTGACCTGCGCATTAAGCGGGATGCCCGTCTCAATATAATCGCCCATTCCCGTGTCGCGCTCAATGGCGATGAGGGCACCGATGCGGCGTTTCGCCATGTAGCTGATTGATTTTGTAATCGCTTCAATTGTCTTATGCTGCGCTTCCTCCACGGGGGTGCCGCTCCTTGAAAAGAACCGGCCCCGTCCGAGCTGTTCAAGCGCCCGTCTCAGCTCAGGCTGGAATATAATAATGATTGCTAAAAATCCCCATGTTATCGCTTGGTCCATCAGCCACTGAAGCGTACTGAGTCCCAAATATGAACTGGCCATCCGGACCAACACGATGACGACGATTCCTTTTAAAAGCTGAACCGCTTTCGTTCCGCGTATGACCATGATTAATTTATATATCACATACCAAACAAGGAGAATATCAACGGCATTGCCGAGGTATTGCAAAAATGGGATGTCCTCAAAAGCCATTTCCTCGTCCTCCAAGAATTCAGTCATTTCGTTTTTTGTTATGAATTGTGCTGCATGAGCAATATGTACATCATATAGCGTGCTCATTATACCACATTTTGATTTATCAAGTGAAATCAGCCAGCGCGGTGCTGCGTAAAAAAAGAGTAAAGCGATTATACGCTTTACTCATCTTTAATCGGAGTCTAAAGCACTCACGACGCCCTGACCCGCTGTTTTCAGTTCGTACCAGACCCAGTCAAACAATTCGTTAATTTCTTCAATCTGCCCGGTGACTTGTCCGGCTGAGGCCATGTATTTTTCTCCGTTAACCACGGTCACGTTGCCGTCGACTTTCCCTTTAATGACCAGCTTGCCGTTTTTTACTGTGACATCGCCCTTTACGGTCTCGCCTTCAGGGACGGTGACCGTGTGATTCTGCACGACAAGGTTCGGCTGCTTTGACACACTGAAATTGTGGTCATTATGCCAGCTGTTGAAAAAACCGCCGCCCATTAAAATCACAAAAACCGCCGCGGCTGCAATTATCGGATGAGTTTTGATCCATCGTTTTACAGAAGCGCGTTTTTTCTCTTTTGGAAGATTCGCCATAACTTTGGCAGTAAAATCAGCAGGGGCTGTGACATGCGATGTGCTCCGGACGAGCGCTACGGATTTCTCCATTTCATGAAAATGCCGTTTGCAATTCCCGCATGACCGCAAATGTTGTTTTAATACGTCTTCATCTTCAGGAAGGATATCTCCATCAAGATGCTTATGCATAAGCTGCACGATCTGTTCAGGACAGCTCATTTCATCACCCCACTTAAAGATCCCTTAATTGTTTTCTAAGAGCCTCTCTGCCTCTGTGTATCCTTGTCTTGACGGTGCCGACAGGGATATTCAGAATCTCCCCGATTTCAATTAAAGAGAGTTCATCAATATACTTTAATACAATAACCGTTCTGTACTTGTCAGGCAGCTTTAAAATCTTTTTCTGAATTGTGTCCGACAGCTCCAATGACAACACGGCGTCTTCAGGGAGAACCCCGTCCGCGGCGATCTGCGAATACATCGTCAGCCCCTCTGCGCCCGCCACTTCTGCGTCCAGATAATAATCAGGCTTTTTCTTGCGGATACGGTCAATGGTCAGGTTGGTCGCAATTCTGTAAAGCCACGTTGAAAACTTTCTGTTGATGTCGAAACTGTCGATATTGACATACGCTCTGATGAAAGCTTCCTGCGCAATATCTTCCGCTTCGTGGACATTGCCGAGCATGCGGTAGCAAAGCTGGTAAATCTTATCTTTATAAAGGTCAACGATTTCCGCAAACGCATTTTGATCGCCTTTTTTGACTTGCTTGATTCTTTTTTTAATCAGGTTTTCCATGTTTTATCTTACCTCTGCCCTTCACCGGTCTGTATCTATACGTTGATTGTTTTAAAAGGTTTCATTTTTTTTATTACATTTATTTTACCAAATTTCAGGCAGGGTGTAGATGGAAAATACAGAATATACTGCCTTAACAGCAGCTTAAAAATAGTATATCTGATGAACAATCAGAATTCGAGAAAAAATACCGATAAAAAAAAGACACCCTTATACAAAAGGTGTCTGAGACTGGGCTAGCTGGATTCGAACCAACGCATGACGGAGTCAAAGTCCGTTGCCTTACCGCTTGGCTATAGCCCAAAAATGGTGGAGGGGGGCAGATTCGAACTGCCGAACCCTGAGGGAGCGGATTTACAGTCCGCCGCGTTTAGCCACTTCGCTACCCCTCCGTATTTTTTGGAAAACAGTGCCGGCCAGAGGACTTGAACCCCCAACCTACTGATTACAAGTCAGTTGCTCTACCAATTGAGCTAGGCCGGCAAATATGGTGGAGGATGACGGGCTCGAACCGCCGACCCTCTGCTTGTAAGGCAGATGCTCTCCCAGCTGAGCTAATCCTCCATATGACCCGTACGGGATTCGAACCCGTGTTACCGCCGTGAAAGGGCGGTGTCTTAACCGCTTGACCAACGGGCCGTTGTGTCCGCGTCGAGCTGACAAAAGTTATTATATACAGGTTATACCCCTTTTGTAAAGAGAAAATTTATTTTTTTTATTTTCAAACTTTTTTACCCGTTTTTTAACTGAAAAACTCGTCCCTTCTCTCTTATTTCATTTAAGATGAAAGTATCAAAATATTGAAGGGAATGGACACAGATGATCTTAGTCAGCTCTTGTCTCGGCGGTATCGAATGCAGGTATAACGGCTCCCACGCCGCCTCGGAAAAAATCCGCAGACTCGTAGAGGAAAAGAAAGCTGTTATGGTCTGCCCCGAACTTTTGGGCGGCTTCACCACTCCCCGCGAACCGGCGGAAATCATCGGCGGCACGGGCGAAGACGTGCTGAACGGAACAGCAAGAATTGTAACGGCATCAGGTGAAGACGTTACATCTTTATATATAGACGGAGCGGAAAAAACGTTAGCATACGCAAAAGAAATAGGCGCCGCAGCGGTCATCCTTAAAGAAAACAGTCCGTCCTGCGGCAGCAGCTTCATCTATGACGGCACTTTCTCCGGGAAAAAGATAATCGGGGACGGCATCACTTCCGCTCTATTAAAACGGGCAGGCTGCCGCGTGTTATCAGAAAATGAACTGGATCAACTATAAAAAGGAGAGTAGATATCATGGTTGCAGCCCTGTCTTTTTATAAACCGGAGCATGCAGACGGCCTGAACGGGTTTGTACTCAGTGAAGAAGATAAAATGTTCACAGCTCTCCCGAAGGATGTACTGCCGCAGGCTCTTGTCATCCGGGAGCGCTATCCTACAGTCGTTTTAAAAGAAGACACCCCCGTCGGTTTTTTCATTTTACATACCTCAAAGGAAACCATAGCCCCATATTCGAACAGCGTGTCTGCCATTTTACTGAGCGCACTGTCCATAGATGCGCGGCAGCAAGGAAAAGGTTATGCCAAACAAGCGATGCTGCAGCTCCCCGCTTTTGCCGCAAATTATTTTCCTTGGTGTGACGAGATCGTGCTTGCAGTGAACCATCGCAATCATCGCGCAAAGAACCTGTACCAGTCTTCCGGTTTTATTGATAAAGGGCGTCGCAGGATCGGCCCCATCGGCGAACAGCACATTCTGCATCTTTTTTTGTGAAAGCGTTTGATTTTTTTCTTGAAACATATATTCAGAAGCCCATATACTTCAAGTAATAACGACTTGGGAGGGTACATTCATGACAGACCGGCTTAACATTCACAGATTGACCACAGAAACAAGAAATCCGCAGACCGCTTCAATCCATCAAGCAGACACGATGGAAATCCTCCGCATCATTAACCAAGAGGACTTCAAAGTGGCGGACGCCGTTCAGCAGGTGCTGCCTGACATTGAAATTGCCGTTCAATTTGCCCATCAGTCTTTGCGGCGAAACGGCAGGCTGATTTATGCGGGAGCGGGCACAAGCGGCAGGCTTGGTGTACTTGATGCGGTTGAATGCCCGCCTACATACAGCGTAAGTCCCGGCACCGTCATCGGTCTGATGGCCGGAGGGGCAGACGCCTTTTTGCAAGCGGCTGAAGGCATAGAAGACAGCGAGGAAACCGGCGCTCTCGATCTCAAAACGATCGGCCTTACCGCTGAAGACACCGTGATTGCCATCGCTGCAAGCGGGCGCACACCGTATGCGGCCGGTGCGCTGAAATACGCAAAAACAATCGGCGCCAAAACCGTCGCGCTCACATGCAATAAGCACTCATTGATCAGCACCTTTGCCGATCACAGCATTGAAGTCGTCGTCGGCCCCGAAGTGATTACAGGGTCAACACGAATGAAAGCCGCGACGGCACATAAAATGATTCTGAACATGATTTCCACGGCCGTGATGATCAAAAGCGGCAAAGTGTACGAAAATCTAATGGTGGACGTTCATGTCAGCAACGAAAAATTGAAAGAACGGGCAATCGGCATTATCCAAAGCATTACGGGCGTTCCGTACGATAAAGCAAAAGAGACCCTTGAGGCCGCAGGCAGCCATGTCAAAACGGCAATCGTCATGCTGAAGACGAATTCGGACGCAACACACGCGAAAGCACTGCTCGAAGAATCGGAAGGCTTCATTGACAAAGCAATAGAACAGCATGTTTCAAGCGAAAAAAATCGCTGATCATTCTTTTGGCTCCGTCACTGATCATCATGTGCCTTTTACCAGCCCGCGCCGTTTTCATGATCGGCGCAGGCGCTTTCAGGACGCGTTTCAGGCATAGCTCCCCAGGAAAAATCGTACGGAAAGAGGAGGGTCTTCATGAGCAAAGAGGCATTTTATCAGTCGCTGGCCAAAGATATTCTGGACAACTGCGGCGGTTCATCGAATATTTCAGGCTTTACCCACTGTATGACACGCCTGAGGATTACACCTTTAGATCAGGACAAAACGGATATTGAAGCGCTGAAGCGGCTTGACGGAGTAATAGGCGTCGTCGAAGCCGAAACACTGCAGATCATTCTCGGCACGGGTGTCGTCAATCATGTCGCCGACGCTTTCGCAAAACTGGTGTCACCCGGAAAAAACATTGATTTAAAAGAAGCCGCCTCACGGAAAAAAGCCGATCTCAACAGAAAAAACACAACACCCATCACACTGCTTCTAAGAAAAATATCAAGCATCTTCATTCCTCTTATTCCCGCACTCATTGCATCAGGTTTAATCACCGGCATGACGAAAGCCGTCATTCAGGCCGGCTGGCTCCCGAAAGAATCTCAAATCGCACTTATTTTAACGGTTATCGGTTCAGGCTTATTCGCTTACCTCGGCGTCCTTGTCGGTATCAATGCGGCGAAGGAATTCGGCGGAACACCCGCGATGGGCGGCCTTGCAGGCATATTGATCTTAAACCCCGAGATCGCCAATATCAGTTTGTTCGGAGAGAATCTGCTCCCGGGCAGGGGAGGTTTAATCGGCGTTCTTTTCGCTGCGATTTTTATCGCTTATACCGAACGGTTTATCAGAAAGTATGTCCATCAATCCATCGACATTATCGTCACGCCTACTTTGTCTTTGCTCATCACCGGACTGGTGACATATGTCATCTTCATCCCTGCAGGCGGTTTTATTTCTGATTTGATTACATCAGGTTTATTGTCGCTGCTGAATGTCGGGGGAGTGCTGTCGGGATTTGTATTAGGAGCCGCCTTCCTGCCGCTTGTCATCACCGGCCTGCATCAAGGCTTGACTCCCGTGCATTTGGAACTCATCCGATCCATCGGGGATGACCCGCTTCTGCCGATTCTCGCAATGGGAGGAGCAGGTCAAGTAGGCGCGGCCTTCGCCATCTTTATGAAAACAAAAAAAGCCTCATTAAAAAGAGCGATTGGAGGCGGACTTCCATCCGGTCTGCTCGGAATCGGGGAGCCGCTCATCTTCGGCGTCACACTCCCGCTCGGCCGGCCGTTTTTAACAGCGTGTTTAGGGGCGGGTATCGGAGGCGCCTTTCAAGCTCATTTTCAAGTAGCGACTTTTTCAATCGGTGTCTCCGGCCTTCCGCTCTCATTTCTCGTACAGCCGGCTCAAATCGTTTTGTATATCATCGGTCTCTTCATCTCTTATGCGGCAGGCTTTGTCTTCACCTATGCTTTCGGGTTTAAGAATGACATGGCTGCTGAATTTGAATAAGCCGGGAGGGAACAGAATATGAAAACACTGGCAGCCGCCGTACTCACCATGGTCATCAGCCTCTCTTTTCTGCCGCAGCACAAAGCCGGAGCCCAATCCAAATTATACGACACAGCAGAGCTCAGAAAGGTTGATCAAATGATTGAAAAAGACATCGCAGCAGGATTCCCGGGAGCCGTCCTCGTCGTCGTAAAGGACGGACGGGTGATCAAAAAGAAAGCATACGGCTACAGCAAAAAATATGACGGGAACAGCCTTTTATCCCGTCCGAAAAAAATGAAAACATCAACCATGTTTGATTTAGCTTCCAATACAAAAATGTTTGCGGCGAATTTTGTATTACAGCGCCTCGTCAGCCAAGGAAAGCTGGATGTGTATCAAAAAGTCTCGGCTTACCTTCCCGATTTCAAAGACAGGAAAAGCGATCCGATTCAAGGAAAAGACCGCATACGCGTCATTGATGTGCTGCAGCATCAATCCGGTCTGCCGGCAAGCTTTTATTTTTATAAGCCGGACATCGCAGGCCCTTTTTATTCACAAGAACGGGACAAAACGATTCGTTTTCTCACCCAGATCCCGCTTGAATACAAACCGGGAACAAAACACATATACAGCGATATCGGTTACATGCTGCTCGGCTGCATCATTGAAAACATAACCGGAAAAACCCTTGATGCCTATGCGGAACAAGAACTGTACAGACCGCTGAAACTGACGCACACACTGTTTAACCCGCTGCAAAAAGGCTTCAAAGAAAAAGCATTCGCAGCTACTGAACGTTTAGGCAATACGCGTGACGGGGTTATCCATTTTCCTCATATCAGGACGTATATGCTGCAAGGAGAGGTTCATGACGAGAAAGCATTTTACTCAATGGGAGGGGTGTCCGGCCATGCAGGACTGTTTTCAAGAGCTGATGACATGGCCGTCCTTCTTCAAGTCATGCTGAACGGCGGCAGTTACAAACACGTTTCTCTCTTCACTCGGCAAACGGCCGATCTGTTCACAACGGCGTCATCCTCTGACCCGACTTTCGCTCTCGGCTGGCGGAAAAACGGCAGCCCTGATATGGAGTGGATGTTCGGCCCTTATGCAAGCAGGCAGGCTTACGGCCATACCGGATGGACCGGCACCGTCACGATCATTGACCCCGCTTATCATCTCGGGATCGCGCTTTTGACCAACAAAAAGCATTCCCCCGTCGTCTGCCCCGGTGAAAATCCGAATGTTTTTGAAGGGGATCTTTTCCCGACCGGAAGCTACGGCAGCGTCGTAAAAGCGATTTACGAAGCCATTGAATGACAACCTATGTCTTTTGTCCAAACTATGACGGCAGGAGGGCGCCATTATGAAACTTGTCATCTCAGCTGTATTACTGTTGTTTATTGTTTTCGGCATGCATCATGCATCGACAAAACCGGACATTCCGTCACAAGCGGAACAAACGGTATCCCGCATGACATTAGATGAGAAAATAGGGCAGATGCTCATGCCTGACTTCCGCAATTGGCAAAAAAAGGGGCAGTCATCACCTGAGGCTCTTACTCAAATGAATGACGAAGTCGCAGGGCTTATTCAAAAGTACCGGTTCGGCGGCGTTATCTTATTTGCAGAAAATGTAAAAAACACTGAACAAACGGTCCGCCTGACAGATGCCTTTCAAAAAGCAAGCCCTGACATTCCGCTATTATTAAGCATTGATCAAGAAGGCGGCATCGTAACAAGACTTGGTGAGGGCACTCATTTCCCAGGCAATATGGCACTCGGAGCCGCAAGAAAAACAGCCTACGCATCCCAAACCGGCGCCATTATCGGGAAAGAATTGAAAGCACTCGGCATTAATACAAATTTCGCTCCCGTTCTCGATATCAATAATAATCCAGGAAATCCGGTCATCGGCGTCAGGTCATTCAGTTCAGACCGTGATCTGACAGCGTCACTCGGCCTTGCCTCAATGAAGGCTCAGCAAAAACAGGATGTCGCTTCCGCCGTCAAACATTTCCCGGGACACGGCGACACGGATGTCGACAGCCACTACGGCCTTCCGCTTGTCACCCACGGTCAAGAAAGGCTGCGGCAGATCGAACTTTATCCGTTCCGTCAGGCCATTCAGGCGGGGGCAGATATGATCATGACAGCCCATGTGCAATTTCCCGCTTTTGACGATACAACCTATAAAAGCAAGCTGGACGGTTCAGACATTCTTGTACCCGCCACACTCTCGAAAAAAGTGATGACTTATCTTCTCCGTGAGGAAATGGGGTTTAACGGCGTCATCGTGACGGATGCATTAAACATGAAAGCCATTGCTGATCATTTCGGCCAGGAAGAGGCGGTCGTCATGGCAATAAAAGCAGGAGTCGACATCGCCCTGATGCCGGCCCAAGTGACATCGCTGCAAACAGAAAACCGCTTTGCCCAAGTTCATTCCGCTTTAAAAAAGGCGGTTCAAAAAGGGGATATTCCTCTTCAGCAAATCAACAAATCGGTGGAGCGCATCATTTCCCTGAAAATAAAACGAGGGATATATCCCGCTCCGAAAGAAACAAGTCTGAAAAAGAAGATGGCAAAAGCACATAAAACCGTCGGCAGCAAAAACCATCTGAAAGCAGAAAAACAAATCGCGGAAAGATCCGTCACCGTCTTACAAAACAAAAACCGCACGCTCCCATTCAAACCGAAAAAGAACAGCCGCGTTCTCCTTGCCGCTCCTTATGAAGATCAAACAGCGTCAATGGAACAAAC
Source organism: Bacillus sp. SDLI1 (assembly GCF_001553895.1). Lineage (NCBI taxonomy): Bacteria > Bacillati > Bacillota > Bacilli > Caryophanales > Bacillaceae > Bacillus > Bacillus sp. SDLI1. Next base: position 2,058,816 of record NZ_CP013950.1, read on the forward strand.
CATTCGGCAGCTCATCAAAAAGAAAAAAATCCGGCCGGTAACCATCAGTAAAATGAACTTCGCCGAGCGCACATTTCATGATGAGCACAAAAAACTGGTATCAGACGCTGATTACGTCATTACAGGCTCATATGTCGTAAAAAATGATCCTGTCGTAAACGACGGCGTCATTGACGATTCCGTCACAGATCCCGGCAAATGGACGACCGCGTTTCCGCGGGCCGTCATGAAGGCTGCGCAGTCGAACCAAAAACCCTTTGTGCTGATGAGTCTTCGGAATCCTTACGACGCCGCGAATTTTGAAGAAGCTGACGCCCTTATCGCAGTCTACGGGTTTAAAGGATATACAGACGGACAATTTCTCCAGCCAAACATTCCGGCAGGCATTGAAGCGATATTCGGGCAGACAAAACCGAAAGGCAGGCTGCCTGCTGCCATTCCTTCCGTCACCCATCCGGGAACGACACTGTATCCATATGGTTTCGGTATCAATCTGAAGACCGGAAAACCGCTTTAAACAGGAGGGCTGATCATGAAAACACATACGGCTGCACTTCTCGCCGGACTTGTCGTCATCAGTGCTATGACGGCAGTCTCGGCGGCTTCTGACAGAAACACACACACTGCCAAAAAACCAACCATCCAAACAGGCATTGACCGCCTGCTGAAAGATTATAAACAAGAACTGAAGGGAAAAAGAATCGGACTGATCACTAATCCGACCGGTGTGAACTCAACATTAAAAAGCAGCGTTGACGTGCTTTACGAGGCACAAGACATGCATTTGACGGCATTATTCGGACCTGAGCACGGTGTTCGCGGCGACGCTCAGGCCGGAGACAAAGTCACATCCTATATAGATGAAAAAACAGGGCTTCCCGTCTACAGCCTGTACGGAGAAACGAGGAAACCGACGCCTGACATGCTGAAAGATACCGATGTGCTGATTTTCGATATTCAGGATGTCGGAATGCGATACTACACCTACATTTATACAATGGCCTATGCCATGGAGGCGGCCAAAGAAAAAGGCATTCCTTTTTATGTCTTGGACCGGCCGAATCCGCAAGGCGGACGACATCCGGACGGCCCGGTTCTTGAGCCTGACTACGCTTCATTTGTCGGACTGTATCCAATCCCGCTGAAACACGGCATGACCATCGGCGAGCTTGCTCTTTTATTCAATAAAGAGTTTCATATTGGCGCCGACCTCACCGTCGTAAAGATGAAGCGCTGGAAGCGGACGATGACCATTGAAGATACCGGCCTGCCGTTCGTCCTCCCTTCGCCTAACATCCCGACCCCGAACAGCATATTCGCTTATTCGGCGACAGGACTAATCGAAGGCACGAACGTATCTGAAGGAAGGGGTACAACAAAGCCGTTTGAACTTATCGGCGCACCTTATATGAAAAGCACCGAGCTCGAAGAACGCCTTAACAATCTCAAGCTTCCGGGCGTCACCTTCAGAGCCGCTTCATTTATCCCCAGCTTCTCCAAGCACCAGGGCAAGCTATGCCACGGCGTACAAGTCTACGTAACGAACAGAAACACCTTTGAAGCGGCAAAAACAGGGCTCTCCATTCTGAAAACCATGTATGACTTATATCCGAAGGACTTCTCCTTTCTGCCGACAGGAGCTTTTGACAAGCTGATCGGCAACGGCTGGGTACGCAAAAAAATAGAACAAGGCGCTTCCATTCAAGACATCACCACCACCTATCAACGCCGGCTTGACCAATTCAAGCTTGTAAGAAAGCAATACCTCATATACTGACAACATTCGTGTTACACGTGTAACATTTTGACGCATTTCACATTTCCGCTTTTTATAGGAAAACATTCATTTATTTGGTACAATTCAAATGATAACAGTTATCATTTAAATGAATGTTTCCTAAAAGGTGGTTTCTCATGAAAAACACATTATTCTTTCACCCAATTGATATCATCTCCGTAAAAAAAACAGCAGACCTTTTGTCAGAGCATCAGCTCACTGATTCCCCGGTACTGATCTTTCATGTGACAGGCGAGGGACAAATTGATATCGGAACAGACAGCTTCCCGCTGCAGAAGGAGACGCTCTACATCTGTCCTTGTGATGAGACATTCAATATTGACCCTGCACCGTCAGACGGCATCCATTTATATATCGTCAGACTCCGTATTTTCTCATATTCATCAGATGATAAAGCGATGCTTCCGGATAACGGGGGAGACATCTTCCGCGGACTTCAGCAAATGAATTTGCAAACGGTTGAACACCTGACAAGCCGGCTTCAGTCACTTTCCGAAAACGCGCGATCGGCGGATGAATTGCAGAAAATGAAATCAACAGCCGACTTTCAGCAGCTGATGTACGACCTTTATGCCGCAAAAGTGTGCCATCAAAACAATACAAAAGCGGCGATCGAACAGACTAAACAATTCATACATGCACAATCCGATACAAAAATCACACTCACCCAGCTTGCTCAAATGGCGGGAATCAGTCCTAAGCATTACAGTGAAACCTTTAAAAAACTATATGGACAAAGCGTAACAGAATATATCACAGACATCCGCATAACCAATGCGAAAAAACTGATGGCCAAGGCCAGCTGCAAACTGCGGGAAATCGCTCATCAAATCGGCTACCAAGACGAATTTTATTTCAGCCGCATCTTTAAAAAACATACGGGCAGCTCACCTACAAGCTATATGAAAAAAAGGCGCAAAAAAATGGCCGCGTACGGGAAAGAAATGATGGGACATCTGATTCCTCTGCATCACGTGCCTTACGCTGCAACGCTTCATCCGAAATGGACGGCCTATTACTATAAACAATTCTCTTCAGACATTCCCGTGCACCTCAGCGCTTACCGCTATAACGCAAATTGGGAAGAGAACCTGCATACGCTGTCTCAAGCTGCGCCGGACATCATTTTCAGTCTGGATTCTGTCAGTGAAGAAGAAAAACAGCGTCTGAATGACATCACCGAAGTTTTCTACATTCCGACTCAAGACAATTGGAAAGACCAGTTTCTTCACGTAGCTGCATACTTAAATGAAGAACAGGAAGCCCGGCACTGGCTTGAAGCCTATCAAAATCTCGTACACTCAGCAAAAGACGCTCTTGAACACGTGCGGCATCAGCGTTTCTTATTTGTCCGTATATATAAAGAAAATATGTATATCGCCCATAACAACAGCATTGAGGATGTCTTCTTCGGTGATCTGGGCTTTACCTCCGCAAAACCGGAATCTTTTGCTCCCGACGAAAAGATTTCATTGGAAATGCTGGCGGATTGCCAAGCTGACTGCATCATGCTTTTCACTTGCAAAGAACCGGAAACGCTTCGCTATTTTCAGCGCATTCAGCAGTCTGAAATATGGCAGAACCTTAGAGCCGTCAGCAATAAACGAGTGTTTCCCGTTTCATCTGACCCGTGGATTGAATATTCTCCAAGCGGGCATCAGCGGATGATTGAACAAAGCATTTCCTTTTTTTCCGAAGATCGTCCATGGTAATACCGGAAATTGTCCATGGTCTTATCTTTGTTCATTCTCTATAATTCCAATTGATAATAGTTATCAATTGAACAGGAGGAACAATAGATGAAGAAATTGGCATTCGCTTTCTTGATTTTGCTTTTGGCTTTCACGGCCGCGGCTTGCGGAAGCTCAGAAACATCTGATACAGCAAGTAAAGGTAAGGACGCTTCTTCAAATAAAAAGAAAATCGAATATCTCGGAAAAACATACGAAGTCAAAGCGCCGACTGACAAAATCGCCATTACGGGCAGCGTAGAATCAATGGAAGACGCCAAATTGCTCGACGTCCATCCGGCAGGAGCGATATCATTCTCCGGCAAATTCCCGGAACTGTTTAAAGATATTACAGATAAATCCGTATCAACAGGTGAAAAAATGCAGCCGAATATGGAGAAAATTCTTGAACTGCAGCCGGACGTCATTCTGGCATCAACCAAGTTCCCTGAAAAAACGATAAAAAAATTGAGCGGCACGGCTGAGACCATTCCTGTCTCTCATATCTCATCAAACTGGAAAGAGAACATGATGCTGCTTGCCCAGCTTACAGGCAAAGAGGAAAAAGCAAAAAAAATCATTGCTGATTACGATCAGGATCTGAAAAAGACGAAAACAAAGATGAACAGCAAAGCAAAGCAGGCAAACGCGCTGGTCATCAGAATCAGACAAGGAAATATTTACATTTATCCTGAACAAGTTTATTTCAACTCTACGCTTTACGGTGATTTAGGCCTGAAGGCGCCGGACGAAGTGAAAGCGGCGAAAGCGCAGGAGCTGATTTCTCTTGAAAAATTAAGCGAAATGAACCCCGACCATATATTCGTACAATTTTCTGATGATGAAAACGCAGATAAGCCGGATGCCTTGAAGGACTTAGAGAAAAATCCGATTTGGAAGAGCCTGACGGCAGTCAAAAAAGACCATGTATACGTCAATACGATCGATCCATTAGCCCAAGGCGGTACCGCTTGGAGTAAAATCCGCTTCTTACAGGTTGCGGCTGACAAATTGACTCAAGACTAATAAAGAGTAGGTTTTTCACATGTATGCAAAACGGCGGACACACATTATTATCATCGCTTCACCGATTGCCATTGTTCTGTCACTGCTGCTTTCCGTTTTATACGGTGCAAAGCAGCTTGACTTCCATACCGTGTTCTCCGCATTGCTGCACTTTAATCCGGAGAATACCGACCATCAGATCATATGGCATTCAAGAATCCCGAGGGCGGTTGGCGCGATGTTTATCGGCGCCGCCCTTGCTGTTTCCGGGGCGCTCATGCAGGGAATCACACGGAACTATCTGGCCTCGCCTTCGATCATGGGTGTGTCGGACGGCTCCGCTTTTATCATTACCCTTTGCATGGTATTGCTCCCTCAATCAACATCCATTGAAATGATCATATACTCGTTTGTCGGTTCCGCATTCGGCGCTGCCCTTGTTTTCGGGCTGGCCTCCATTCTTCCCGGCGGTTTTACCCCGGTGCAGCTTGCCATTATCGGAACGGTGACCAGTATGCTTCTCAGCAGTCTGTCGGCTGCGCTTTCGATTTATTTTCAAATCTCGCAGGATCTCAGTTTTTGGTACAGTGCGAGACTGCATCAAATGAACCCTGATTTTTTGAAACTGGCCGTCCCGTTTTTTGCACTCGGAATCATCACAGCCATGATTCTCAGCAAAAAGGTCACAGCCGTATCATTAGGAGACGACATTTCAAAAAGTCTGGGACAGCAGAAAAGAACCATCAAACTCATGGCAATGGCGGCCGTTGTCATATTGACCGGAAGCTCGGTGGCGCTCGCCGGAAAAATTGCCTTTGTCGGTTTGGTCGTTCCGCACATCACCCGTTTTCTCGTCGGATCGGACTACAGCCGGCTGATTCCCTGTGCGTGCATCATCGGCGGCGTCTTCCTGACCCTGTGCGACCTTGCCAGCCGATTGATCAATTATCCGTTTGAGACGCCTATTGAAGTTGTCACTTCTATCATCGGTGTTCCTTTCTTTCTTTATTTGATTAAAAGAAAAGGAGGGGATCAGCGTGGTGCGTAAAATGGCCGGAATCTATATCATTCTGATTGCTCTCATCCTGCTCGTAAGTTATTTCAGCATGACCAGCGGGTCTTTTTCAGCAAAACCGGGTGAACTGCTCAGTGCGCTTTTCCGCATCCATCCGAATCCTCAATATGACATTTTGCTGTTTCAGCTGAGGCTGCCGCGTATTGTCATGGCGGCTGCCGTCGGACTCGGATTGGGGGTAGCCGGAGCCGTTATTCAGGCCGTTACCAAGAACGGGCTTGCCGATCCCGGCATTTTGGGCATCAATGCCGGAGCCGGTGCGGGAATCGTCATGTTTATGCTTCTGTTTCAGGGTCAATCTGAAGCGACGGCGCTTGCCTCCGCAATGGGCATGCCTGTCTTTGGGCTCATCGGCGGATTGATGGCGGCCGTGCTGATTTATATTTTCGCCTGGCACCGGGGGCATTTAGAATCCGGAAGAATTATTCTTGTGGGCATCGCCATGAATTCCGGATTCAGCGCGCTGTCTTTATTTCTTTCATTAAAAATGGACCCGCAGGATTATGAGATGGCGATGGTCTGGAAGAATGGCAGCATCTGGTCGGCAAACTGGATGACCATTACCGCAATACTGCCGTGGCTGATCGTGTTCATTCCTCTGCTGATGGCGAAAACGTCATTGCTGGATACCATTCGTTTCGATGAGGACACGGTGAAAAGCCTCGGAGTCTCAACCAATAAAGAAAAAACCATTTTACTCGTTGCCTGCATCGCTTTGATCAGCGCATGTGTAACCGCAGCGGGCAGCATGGCATTTGTCGGACTGATCGCGCCTCATATTTCCCGCAGGCTTGCCGGCATTGAACACAGATATTCATTACCTGTCAGCGGACTGGTCGGTATGCTGCTCGTCATATCCGCTGATTTTGCGGGCAAATTATTCTTTCAGCCTTCAGAGGTTCCGGCGGGCATTATTCTTGCGATTCTCGGCGTTCCTTATTTCTTTCTTCTTCTGTTTAAGCAAAAAAAGGAGTTGGACGCTTGAGAGGCACACTTACAAAACACCGGATAAACGGAAAGGAATGCACGGTGTACCTTCCTCCCTCCGCTCCGGTTCAAACGAGGGCTTTACCCTGTGCCTACGTGCTTGATGGGGGCGATTTGTTTTTAGAGCAGATGGAGAAGCTTGAACTCCGATTCGCAAACGGAAAACTCCCTGAATTGATTCTCGCCGGCATCAAACCGGATAACAGGCTCGATGAGTACACGCCATGGCCTGTGCCTTCCCTGAGTCCTGCGTTTCCTGATTTCGGCGGCAAAGGGAGCCTCTTTCTTGAGGAGCTGACAAACGTCATCATTCCAACGGTTGAAAGTATGCATCCCATGTCTGCCGATCCGGATACAAGAGGACTGATCGGCGCATCATTAGGAGGACTGTTTTCGATATATGCGATGGTACTGAAGCCTGAGACATTCGGCAGAATCGGCTGTATTTCCGGGTCCTTTTGGTATGAAAAATCGGCTGACTTTGTCCGCTCCGCGTCTTTGCAGCCGGCACGGCAGCGTATCTACATGTCTGTCGGGAGCCGTGAAGCAGAGCATAAAAACAACATTCAAAACACCATGATCCAAAAAAATCGAGACGTGCATGAAAGCCTGAGACAAAAAGGCTTTTCTCAAACGCAGCTCTCTTTCACGATCGAAGAGGGCGCCGTGCACCATCAAGAAGCGTTCAAAAGACAATTCAATTCAGCTCTAAGCTGGCTATACGGAAAAAACCGCTCACGTGGCTGAGCGGTTTTTTTCATACTTCATCACGACCGGTTTAAGTTCAAAACGTCTCAGCAAATAGCCGAACAAAGCGGCAAGGATTTGCTGAAAAAGCATCCCGATGACGACCGGAACCGCCACTTGGGACGGAAAAAAAGAAACGGCAAGAACTGCTCCCGCACTGATATTACGCATGCCTCCCGTATAAATCAGAGACACAATTTCATCCCGGCTCCGCTTCATCAGCCTTCCGATCAGCCAAGCCACGGCATAACCCGTCATGGCAATAAAAAATACCATAGCCGCGATGCCCGCAAACTTGATATCCACGTGCGTGATATACGGCGCGATTTCCGAACTGTTAATGGCGATGACAATCATCAGACAGATTTTTGAAAATGGAGACAGCGTCCGGCTTATCGCCTGAGTCCTTAGCGGCGGAGAAAACTGGTTGACCATCATCCCCGCGATAGACGGGATCACCACCATTTCCGCCAGCCCTTTCATCATTCCCCATACATCCATCTGAACATTTGCCCCGGCCAGGACAGAAAGGCTTAACGGTACGATAAAAGGAGACAGCACGGTATCAACAAGGATAATAGACAGCGTCAATCCGACATTTCCCTTATACATCGCAGCCCAAATCAAACTCGTAATTCCGGTCGGGATTACCACACCCATAATCAGCCCCGTCACGGTTAAAGGGTCACCGCTGAATATCAGATGGCCGCTTCCCCATGCAAAAACAGGCATGAAAATATGCAGAACAAACAATGCCATAATCATCGGGAGCGGCTGCTCAATACTGCGCTTCAGCGATTGAAAATTGGCACTCAGACTGCCCGTAAATGTAATAAATGCAAAAATCCACGGCACAGCCCCGGCCATCCAGCTGATATGCTGAGATAACAGCACACCTGCCGCCACACTTGACGGAGTCAACAGCGGCATGATTCTCCCCAACACTTGGTTCAACTTCTGAAGCCACATCATATGCAAGTCCCCTATATACGGTTTTCAAGTCTCATTCATTATAACAATGCACACCGGCGAATTTAACCGAAAAAAAGCCCGGATATATTCATCCGGACTTCACAAATTCTATGCCATTTGTTTCATTAAATCTCGGCTTTTCTGATTTAATCCCTTTAATTCAGCTTCAATCCCATATTCTTTACATTTGCCGACAATTTTCTCAAGAGCCGCCGCTCCAGAATCATCCCACACGTGAGCATCAGTCAAATCAATGGCAATCCGCTTCACACCTTCATCATAAACGATCGCATTCATCAGCTCAGACACGGAAGCAAAAAAGATCTGTCCCGTTACCTTATATGTCGTTGAGGAAAGGAATGGTTAACAAAGAGTATCATATTAAATGTTAAGAGAATGCACAAGACCGGGTAAATCAGAAAAGAAAACGGCTCTCACTGGAGCCGCTTCCGCTTTTATAAAAGTTCCGGATCAGACACAAGAATGGTTTTTATTGCACTGATATCCTTTCTTTCTTTTGTCACCGGGTCGATGCCCATGAGATGATCAATGGCTTCTTCATAATTCTTCAGTTCTGTCTTTTCAGTAATGAAGTCATAGAGCTGGGGGAGATCGGAGGCGCATGCTAACGCGGCTTCCATGATCTGCCGGGCTTCACCTGTGCCCACAATCGTCACGCCGTTTGACAGCAGCTGGTACGGCCTGACCGTCATCTCATACGTATCATCAAAGCCCATCGGCACAATTCTGCCTCCCTTTTCAATAAAAGGATAAGCCCAATCAAGCTGGTTGCCGATCGCGTCAAATATCACATCAAATTTTCTTCCTTGATTAATCCGTTTCACTTCATCTACAGTCAATGCTTCAGGATGGTAGACATAATCCGATATCCGGCTTGCCGCCTCACTCCGGAAACTGCCTATTTCAGTCGCAACCGTCAATCGCGCCAGTTTTTTTACCATCATTTGCACAAGCAGTCCGATCGGTCCGGACCCCAAAACCAAAACCGAGTCCTCCGGCTGAATCGAAGCCTTATCCACAACATTCAGCACACAGGAGAGAGGTTCAACCAATGTGGCCCGCTCCCATTCCATTGAATCCGGAATTTTGTACATGAACCTGTCTTCCCCCACGTAATATTCCGCAAACGTCCCGTGCGCCCCGATTCCGAGCTGCCAATCCTCAAAGGTTTCGCAATAACACGTCAGCCCTCTCCGGCAATAATGGCATTTCCCGCAAAATTGCGTAGGATCTATCACGACGCGGTCTCCGACTTTTACATTTGTCACGTCCGGTCCAACTTCCGTGACCGCTCCCACTGATTCATGCCCCATAATCATATGATGGGTCGCATTCATTTTTCCCTTCAGCACATTTAAGTCCGTGCCGCAGATTCCGGTGCCGAAAATTTTCACCTTCACATCATTGGATTTTCGAATTTGAGGCTCGTCCACCTCTTGATATTCAAGCTTATCATTAGGAGTCCAGACCAACGCTTTCATATCTCTCTTCCTTTCTGCCCCAGCGGATTTGGTCTAATAATGTTTGATGAAGCTCCTTCGTTGATGCCGCAATACACGATTGCTGATTCTGATAACTTAAATCTGTCAGAAGTGTTTCGTCCAAAGACCGGCCGTACGCATCTGTAATGACCACTCCCGCTTTCTTTGCCAAAAAGACGCTTGCGGCAATATCATAAGGAAATAAGTGCAGCACCTGTCCGTTCCCGACCTGCTGAAAATCTGAAAGCAGTTCCGGATCATCTTTCAGCAGACGATTGCCTATATCCACATAAGCATCCATCTGCCCCGTAATAATTCGTGAAATCGAATAAGAAGCGCTGTTGAAAACAAAGACTCCGCCGTTATTGGCTGACCGGTCAATCAAATGACCGTATGCGTCCGTCATCAGCTGCGCCGGATGCCCGTTAAACTCAAGGCTCCAAAACATATTCTTAATATCCTGCACTCCGCTCAAATTCGGCAATTCTCCCTGATACCCCTTAAACTGAATGGCATCGCTGTAAATATCACCGTACATATAAGCGCCCGATTTCAATTCAAGCAAAAAAGCAAATTCGATATCCTTAATCTTTGCGTTTGGCTTATATGAAGCAAGCGCAATCGAAATACATGACATTTCAAGCCCCGCGGCGGCCGGACGTGTTCCGTCTATCGGATCTACAATTAAAATATATTGCGGATCTTCTCCAATCAGCTTCAGACCCCCATCCTCCGTGTAAAAGGCAACCGGATGGCCCTTTTCTTGGATATAATCCAGCACCGCCTCCTCAGCAGCGGCGTCTATATTAAATTGCGCGTCGCCACCAGGTGAATATCCGTTAACAAGCCGGTTTTTCAGTGTGCCCTTTTGATTTTTCACCTTTTGATAAACAAATTGTCCAAGCTCAATGATATAGTCTCTCACTTGATTTCCTCCAATAGCTTGCGAAGTCTGTAGCAGAGCACCTCAGCTTCACTAAGTGTAATGGTTAAAGGCGGACGGATTTTAAATACATTTCCGAATCCGTAACGGGATGTCCGGAGAATCAGCCCGTAATCCATCGCCCGTTTGGCAATATAATTGGTCAATTCCACATCCGGTTCATTGTTCTCTTTGACAATTTCCACACCGATCATCAGACCGACGCCTCTTACCTCAGAAATAAAAGCAAAATCCTCTTTCATCGTTTCTAAGCAATCCATAATATAATGACCGACTGTCGTTACGTTCTCCAAAAATCCCGGACGCTGCATGATATCTATGGTTTTACAAGCGGCAGCGGCGGCCATCACATTTGACCCGTACGTGAAGGAGTGCGTATACCCCGGAAGCCCGGTGTACTTGTCCTCCGTCAGAGTGGCGGCGACTTGGAAGCCTGTGCCTCCGAGACCTTTTGCTACCGTCATCATATTAGGTTTCACATCGAAATGGTCCGCGGCAAACATTTTGCCCGTCCGTCCGAACCCGGTCTGAATTTCATCAAAGATCAGGGCGATTTCATGTTCATCACAAAGCTTCCTCAGCTGTTTAAAATACTCTTTAGGCGGGACGACGTTTCCGCCATTTCCGGATATCGGCTCAATAATCATGGCGGCAATTTTTCCATTGCTCGCATACTCAATAAAATCGTTAATTCTTTCTACGCACAGCATACCGCACGAATCCGGTTTCTGATTATAAAAACAGCGGCTGCAATAGGGATCTGGAACTTGTAAGCCAAAAGAAATTTGCGGCGGGAAAGGTTCTTTTCTGAATGAGTTGCCGGACAAAGCGGAAGTCATATACGTTTGTCCGAGGTGGCTTCGAAATAAGGAGATGACATCGGTTTTTCCGGAGTAATACTGAGCCATTTTAATAGCTCCTTCATTTGCTCCGGAACCGCTGCTGACTTTAGGGTGTACTTTTGTGAGATTATCGGGGGCGATTTCTACTAGTTTTTCTGCTAGTTTATTTACGGCATCTGTTTGAAAGGACGATGTCACATGGATCAGCTTGTCGGCTTGATCTTTAACCGTATCAATGACCTCTTTGTTACCGTATCCTAAATTCAAGTTAAACGTGGCAGAGGCGCAATCAATATACTCATTTCCCTCTTGGTCGTACAGGTAAATCCCTTCTCCGCGCTCCATGACTACATCGTCAACACTGTAATACAAGCTGTCTGGATTCGTGATTTCCTTCGTTCCCACAAATACCACCCCTATGAAATTATTAGAAACTCGCTTTTTATCGTATTAATTATTGAAAATAATGTCAACGATCTTTCTTGTAAAAAATGTTAACAATTTGTTAACGTTACCATAAGGGATGTACGTGAAAAGGTTATGTGATATAGTAACAATACTTGGATTTTTTGTAAAAACAACATGTCATACATGTAGAGAGAAAAATTATTTTACCAATAAGGAGATAAAATGATGAAAACTCGTCTGCTGTGGATAAGCTGTTTCTCTTATGGATCGATTGCTTTTACACTTGTCATTCTTGGAGCCGTACTGCCTGAGTTACTCACACATTATTCACAAAGCTACAGTAATGGCGGAGTATTAGTATTTTCTCAGTTCATGGGCTTCCTCATAGGTGTTATCGGAATGCCTTACATGGTGAAAAAACTCGGACGCAAAAACGCCGTTATCGTTGGGCTGGCGCTCATCAGCTGTGAAATTTTCATCACCTTCCTGCCGCCCTGGCCGCTGCTCTTTCTTCTCGTCAGCCTCGCAGGACTTGGCGCAGGATTGGTGGAATCCTGCGTAGGCACAATCATCCTCACAGCTATAAAAGAAAGACAAGCCGTGGCCATGAGCAAGATGGAAGTGGCTTACGGATTAGGGGCGCTGTTCATGCCTCTGCTCTCAGGCTTTCTTATCAACAATCACATGTGGACAATTGCTTTCTTAGTATTAGGGTTATCCAGTTTTGCACTTTTAATCGCATGGAAGCAAATGAGTTTCGGCAGCATTGATGAGCTTCTCATACGCAAAGAGGTCTCTTCTGATGATACTAAAAAGAAAAGCCCCGGGTATCGGTCACACGGACTGCTGTTTATTGCGCTGGCGGCTGCTTATTTCTTCTTTTACGGCGGCAGTGAAGTTTCAATTGTGCATTTTATCCCCTCCATCTTCGCTGAAAAATGGGATATCCCCAGCTCCTTGGCAACGATAACAGTAACAGTGTATTGGAGCGGCATGATTATCGGCAGGTTATTAACAGGCCCGGTATCTGAAAAGCTGACCTATCACCGTTATCTCCGGATCATAAGTATTGGCGGTCTGGCTGCACTTGCTGTACTAGCTTTAAGTAAAAACGTATGGTTTGGTTTTGCCCTTTGTTTCTTCTTAGGATTGTTCATGGCCGGCATGTTTGCAATTGCCCTGATCATCACCAATCATTTTTACCCCGGAAAGACAGAAACGACCACCAGTATTCTGCTCGCTTCAAATGGATTAGGAGGTTCACTGCTTCCGATCGCTGTCGGCTGGAGCTTAGATGAATATCCCGCCCAAACCGCATTCTGGCTGTTTACCGCACTGATGCTTCTTATGCTGCTGATTGTATTCAGTTTAAGAATGCTCGAGACAATAAAATCACACAGTCTTCAAAATCACACCAGCAAAACAAAATCAATATAAACAAAAAAGCTAATGCCTTGGAAAGGCATTAGCTTTATATATACACATCTTTCATATAAAAAACCCAGTTCATGATGAACTGGGTCAAGATCGCTTGGCGGCGTCCTACTCTCACAGGGGGAAACCCCCGACTACCATCGGCGCTGAAGAGCTTAACTTCCGTGTTCGGCATGGGAACGGGTGTGACCTCTTCGCTATCGCCACCAAACCATTGAGAGTGTTCTCTCAAAACTAGATAA